>NZ_JAHKQY010000068.1:0-206 GCF_019345455.1 Janthinobacterium sp. NKUCC06_STL | reverse complement strand
AGGGGGATTAGCTCAGCTGGGAGAGCACCTGCTTTGCAAGCAGGGGGTCGTCGGTTCGATCCCGTCATCCTCCACCAAAAGTTCAAACGTAAATCAGTGTTGAGTTCAACACCGGGATTTAGGTTTGGTCTTTTCGAGATCAAGTGCTGTATGTTCTTTAACAATCTGGAAGAAGTAAAGATTATTTATTGATCGGTTTGCCGTAA
>NZ_JAHKQY010000067.1:0-213 GCF_019345455.1 Janthinobacterium sp. NKUCC06_STL | reverse complement strand
GGAAGGGGTGGGACCAACTTGCTATGGTCATCAGGCATAACTTGTACTGGCATTTGTCTCCTGTAGGACGACAAAGCCTGAATCTGGAAGAAGCAAAGATTGGGGTAATGAATAGTAGTATCAACACACACGCAACGTTGTACCGTCTTATCCTCTGTACCTGCTAAGGTTATAGGGACAAGCCGTACGGGCAATTAGTACTGGTTAGCTTAA
>NZ_JAHKQY010000066.1:0-214 GCF_019345455.1 Janthinobacterium sp. NKUCC06_STL | reverse complement strand
GGTTCACTATCGGTCGATTACGAGTATTTAGCCTTGGAGGATGGTCCCCCCATATTCAGACAGGATGTCACGTGTCCCGCCCTACTTGTCGTACGCTTAGTACCACCGGTCTGATTTCGAATACGGGACTATCACCCGCTACGGTTCCTATTTCCAGAGGATTCTTCTATCAGTCCGACTATCACGTACAGGCTCTTCCCATTTCGCTCGCCGC
>NZ_JAHKQY010000065.1:0-214 GCF_019345455.1 Janthinobacterium sp. NKUCC06_STL | reverse complement strand
GCGGCGAGCGAAATGGGAAGAGCCTGTACGTGATAGTCGGACTGATAGAAGAATCCTCTGGAAATAGGAACCGTAGCGGGTGATAGTCCCGTATTCGAAATCAGACCGGTGATACTAAGCGTACGACAAGTAGGGCGGGACACGTGACATCCTGTCTGAATATGGGGGGACCATCCTCCAAGGCTAAATACTCGTAATCGACCGATAGTGAACC
>NZ_JAHKQY010000064.1:0-218 GCF_019345455.1 Janthinobacterium sp. NKUCC06_STL | reverse complement strand
GGGCGCTTACCACGGTAGGATTCGTGACTGGGGTGAAGTCGTAACAAGGTAGCCGTATCGGAAGGTGCGGCTGGATCACCTCCTTTCTAGAGTTTGCACGAATCAGAAATGGTTCACGCATCAAATGTTCACACTTATCGGCTGTTTAATTAAGAAGAAACAGTAGTCGTAGTAGTTCCGCGTTGGGGCTGTAGCTCAGCTGGTTAGAGCACCGTGTT
>NZ_JAHKQY010000063.1:0-219 GCF_019345455.1 Janthinobacterium sp. NKUCC06_STL | reverse complement strand
AAGGAGGGCGCTTACCACGGTAGGATTCGTGACTGGGGTGAAGTCGTAACAAGGTAGCCGTATCGGAAGGTGCGGCTGGATCACCTCCTTTCTAGAGTTTGCACGAATCAGTAATGGTTCACGCATCAAATGTTCACACTTATCGGCTGTTTAATTAAGAAGAAACAGTAGTCGTAGTAGTTCCGCGTTGGGGCTGTAGCTCAGCTGGTTAGAGCACCG
>NZ_JAHKQY010000062.1:0-223 GCF_019345455.1 Janthinobacterium sp. NKUCC06_STL | reverse complement strand
AATTGCCCGTACGGCTTGTCCCTATAACCTTAGCAGGTACAGAGGATAAGACGGTACAACGTTGTGCGTTTGTTGATACTACCAGTCATTACCCCAATCTTTGCTTCTTCCCGATTCAGGCTTTGTCGTCCAATTGGAGACAAATGCCAGTACAAGTTATGCCTGATGACCATAGCAAGTTGGTCCCACCCCTTCCCATCCCGAACAGGACCGTGAAACAACT
>NZ_JAHKQY010000061.1:0-223 GCF_019345455.1 Janthinobacterium sp. NKUCC06_STL | reverse complement strand
CGAACCAACGACCCCCGCGTTATCAACACGGTGCTCTAACCAGCTGAGCTACAGCCCCAAATGCTGTTCTTTATATTAACAGCCGATAAGTGTGAACATTTGATGCGTGAATCATTTCTGATTCGTGCAAACTCTAGAAAGGAGGTGATCCAGCCGCACCTTCCGATACGGCTACCTTGTTACGACTTCACCCCAGTCACGAATCCTACCGTGGTAAGCGCCC
>NZ_JAHKQY010000060.1:0-224 GCF_019345455.1 Janthinobacterium sp. NKUCC06_STL | reverse complement strand
GAACAGCATTTGGGGCTGTAGCTCAGCTGGTTAGAGCACCGTGTTGATAACGCGGGGGTCGTTGGTTCGAGTCCAACCAGCCCTACCAGTTTCTGTAGTCTGGAAATACCCATAGGGGGATTAGCTCAGCTGGGAGAGCACCTGCTTTGCAAGCAGGGGGTCGTCGGTTCGATCCCGTCATCCTCCACCAAAAGTTCAAACGTAAATCAGTGTTGAGTTCAACA
>NZ_JAHKQY010000059.1:0-229 GCF_019345455.1 Janthinobacterium sp. NKUCC06_STL | reverse complement strand
TGTTGAACTCAACACTGATTTACGTTTGAACTTTTGGTGGAGGATGACGGGATCGAACCGACGACCCCCTGCTTGCAAAGCAGGTGCTCTCCCAGCTGAGCTAATCCCCCTGAGATTTACTACAGAAACTGGTAGGGCTGGTTGGACTCGAACCAACGACCCCCGCGTTATCAACACGGTGCTCTAACCAGCTGAGCTACAGCCCCAAATGCTGTTCTTTATATTAACA
>NZ_JAHKQY010000058.1:0-230 GCF_019345455.1 Janthinobacterium sp. NKUCC06_STL | reverse complement strand
ACTCCCCGCAGCTTATCGCAAGCTACTACGTCCTTCATCGCCTGTAATCGCCAAGGCATCCACCATGTGCACTTATTCGCTTGTCCCTATAACGTTAGCCTCTCATCATTTACATAATGAAAGAGCGCTACAGGGATAAGAAAGTACAACGTTGTTGCTTGTTTGTTGATACATACAATCATTACCCATCGATTCGCTTTTTACGGCAAACCGATCAATAAATAATCTTT
>NZ_JAHKQY010000057.1:0-230 GCF_019345455.1 Janthinobacterium sp. NKUCC06_STL | reverse complement strand
CTCTCAAGCGCCTTAGAATACTCATCTCGCCCACCTGTGTCGGTTTGCGGTACGGTCTCGTATGACTGAAGCTTAGAGGCTTTTCTTGGAACCACTTCCGATTGCTTCGTGCACAAGTGCACTCGTCTCAACCCCTTGAATTCCGTACCCGGATTTGCCTAAGTACCTTCTATGAGCCAAAAACCAACTATTCCAACAGTTGGACAACCTTCCGCGATCCGTCCCCCCAT
>NZ_JAHKQY010000056.1:0-232 GCF_019345455.1 Janthinobacterium sp. NKUCC06_STL | reverse complement strand
ATGTTGGCTTAGAAGCAGCCATCATTTAAAGAAAGCGTAATAGCTCACTGATCGAGTCGTCCTGCGCGGAAGATGTAACGGGGCTAAGCCAGTCACCGAAGCTGCGGATATCCTTTATTGGATATGGTAGGAGAGCGTTCTGTAAGCCTGCGAAGGTGTCTTGTAAAGGATGCTGGAGGTATCAGAAGTGCGAATGCTGACATGAGTAGCGATAATGGGGGTGAAAAGCCTC
>NZ_JAHKQY010000055.1:0-233 GCF_019345455.1 Janthinobacterium sp. NKUCC06_STL | reverse complement strand
GCAAGATTAAAACTCAAAGGAATTGACGGGGACCCGCACAAGCGGTGGATGATGTGGATTAATTCGATGCAACGCGAAAAACCTTACCTACCCTTGACATGGCTGGAATCCTGAAGAGATTTGGGAGTGCTCGAAAGAGAACCAGTACACAGGTGCTGCATGGCTGTCGTCAGCTCGTGTCGTGAGATGTTGGGTTAAGTCCCGCAACGAGCGCAACCCTTGTCATTAGTTGC
>NZ_JAHKQY010000054.1:0-233 GCF_019345455.1 Janthinobacterium sp. NKUCC06_STL | reverse complement strand
AGCAACTAATGACAAGGGTTGCGCTCGTTGCGGGACTTAACCCAACATCTCACGACACGAGCTGACGACAGCCATGCAGCACCTGTGTACTGGTTCTCTTTCGAGCACTCCTCAATCTCTCGAGGATTCCAGCCATGTCAAGGGTAGGTAAGGTTTTTCGCGTTGCATCGAATTAATCCACATCATCCACCGCTTGTGCGGGTCCCCGTCAATTCCTTTGAGTTTTAATCTTG
>NZ_JAHKQY010000053.1:0-233 GCF_019345455.1 Janthinobacterium sp. NKUCC06_STL | reverse complement strand
ATCAAGTCTATGCGTGCAGCAATGCATGAGGCGACTTGATGGGTAATGATTGTATGTATCAACAAACAAGCAACAACGTTGTACTTTCTTATCCCTGTAGCGCTCTTTGATGACTTCGGTCTTCAGAGGCTAACGTTATAGGGACAAGCGAATAAGTGCACATGGTGGATGCCTTGGCGATTACAGGCGATGAAGGACGTAGTAGCTTGCGATAAGCTGCGGGGAGTGAGCAA
>NZ_JAHKQY010000052.1:0-233 GCF_019345455.1 Janthinobacterium sp. NKUCC06_STL | reverse complement strand
GCAACTAATGACAAGGGTTGCGCTCGTTGCGGGACTTAACCCAACATCTCACGACACGAGCTGACGACAGCCATGCAGCACCTGTGTACTGGTTCTCTTTCGAGCACTCCCCAATCTCTCGGGGATTCCAGCCATGTCAAGGGTAGGTAAGGTTTTTCGCGTTGCATCGAATTAATCCACATCATCCACCGCTTGTGCGGGTCCCCGTCAATTCCTTTGAGTTTTAATCTTGC
>NZ_JAHKQY010000051.1:0-235 GCF_019345455.1 Janthinobacterium sp. NKUCC06_STL | reverse complement strand
TGAGGATCACCGGAAACGGCGATGAGTAGTAAAGAAGGAGTTGACGGATTTAGCGAAATGCTTCATACTCTTCCTTCTTCGCAGCTGACAAACACAACGCTTTGTCGATAGTGCGAGAGTAGCGCCGAATACAGTTCTTTAACAATTAACAGTCGATAAGTGTGGGCATTTGATGTAAGTGCAGCAGCGATTTTCGGATCGCTGTAAAACTTAAAATATCAAATGTTCACAAGAA
>NZ_JAHKQY010000050.1:0-240 GCF_019345455.1 Janthinobacterium sp. NKUCC06_STL | reverse complement strand
GCTGATGGGAAGCAGGTTAATATTCCTGCACCGTCGTATGATGCGATGGGGGGACGGATCGCGGAAGGTTGTCCAACTGTTGGAATAGTTGGTTTTTGGCTCATAGAAGGCACTTAGGCAAATCCGGGTGCGGAATTCAAGGGGTTGAGACGAGTGAATTTATTCACGAAGCAATCGGAAGTGGTTCCAAGAAAAGCCTCTAAGCTTCAGTCATACGAGACCGTACCGCAAACCGACACA
>NZ_JAHKQY010000049.1:0-240 GCF_019345455.1 Janthinobacterium sp. NKUCC06_STL | reverse complement strand
GCTGATGGGAAGCAGGTTAATATTCCTGCACCGTCGTATGATGCGATGGGGGGACGGATCGCGGAAGGTTGTCCAACTGTTGGAATAGTTGGTTTTTGGCTCATAGAAGGCGCTTAGGCAAATCCGGGCGCGGAATTCAAGGGGTTGAGACGAGTGAATTTATTCACGAAGCAATCGGAAGTGGTTCCAAGAAAAGCCTCTAAGCTTCAGTCATACGAGACCGTACCGCAAACCGACACA
>NZ_JAHKQY010000048.1:0-249 GCF_019345455.1 Janthinobacterium sp. NKUCC06_STL | reverse complement strand
GGTTCACTATCGGTCGATTACGAGTATTTAGCCTTGGAGGATGGTCCCCCCATATTCAGACAGGATGTCACGTGTCCCGCCCTACTTGTCGTACGCTTAGTACCACCGGTCCGATTTCACATACGGGGCTATCACCCGCTATGGCTCCTATTTCCAGAGGATTCTGTTATCGGTCCGACTATCACGTACAGGCTCTTCCCATTTCGCTCGCCGCTACTTTGGGAATCTCGGTTGATTTCTTTTCCTGCA
>NZ_JAHKQY010000047.1:0-253 GCF_019345455.1 Janthinobacterium sp. NKUCC06_STL | reverse complement strand
GTCGTAACAAGGTAGCCGTATCGGAAGGTGCGGCTGGATCACCTCCTTTCTAGAGTTTGCACGAATCAGGTAACTGGTTCACGCATCAAATGTTCACACTTATCGGCTGTTTAATTAAGAAGAAACAGTAGTCGTAGTAGCACCGCGTTGGGGCTGTAGCTCAGCTGGTTAGAGCACCGTGTTGATAACGCGGGGGTCGTTGGTTCGAGTCCAACCAGCCCTACCAGCTAATTAGTAAAATCTCAGGGGGATT
>NZ_JAHKQY010000046.1:0-256 GCF_019345455.1 Janthinobacterium sp. NKUCC06_STL | reverse complement strand
AATTGCCCGTACGGCTTGTCCCTATAACCTTAGCAGGTACAGAGGATAAGACGGTACAACGTTGTGCGTTTGTTGATACTACCAGTCATTACCCCAATCTTTGCTTCTTCCAGATTCAGGCTTTGTCGTCCTACAGGAGACAAACGCCAGTACAAGTTATGCCTGATGACCATAGCAAGTTGGTCCCACCCCTTCCCATCCCGAACAGGACCGTGAAACAACTTTGCGCCGATGATAGTGCTGCAACCAGTGTGAA
>NZ_JAHKQY010000045.1:0-265 GCF_019345455.1 Janthinobacterium sp. NKUCC06_STL | reverse complement strand
TTAAGCTAACCAGTACTAATTGCCCGTACGGCTTGTCCCTATAACCTTAGCAGGTACAGAGGATAAGACGGTACAACGTTGCGTGTGTGTTGATACTACTATTCATTACCCAATCTTTGCTTCTTCCAGATTCAGGCTTTGTCGCTCCACCGAGGACAAATGCCAGTACAAGTTATGCCTGATGACCATAGCAAGTTGGTCCCACCCCTTCCCATCCCGAACAGGACCGTGAAACAACTTTGCGCCGATGATAGTGCTGCAACCA
>NZ_JAHKQY010000044.1:0-279 GCF_019345455.1 Janthinobacterium sp. NKUCC06_STL | reverse complement strand
TGTAGTCTGGAAATACCCTAGGGGGATTAGCTCAGCTGGGAGAGCACCTGCTTTGCAAGCAGGGGGTCGTCGGTTCGATCCCGTCATCCTCCACCAAAAGTTCAAACGTAAGTTGATCACATCGATGATTGAATTTAGGTTTGGTCTTTTCGAGACCAAGTGCTGTATGTTCTTTAACAATCTGGAAGAAGTAAAGATTATTTATTGATCGGTTTGCCGTAAAAGGTAAATCGATGGGTAATGATTGTATGTATCAACAAACAAGCAACAACGTTGTAC
>NZ_JAHKQY010000043.1:0-287 GCF_019345455.1 Janthinobacterium sp. NKUCC06_STL | reverse complement strand
GCCACCAGAGCAAGCTCCGTGCTGCCGTTCGACTTGCATGTGTAAGGCATGCCGCCAGCGTTCAATCTGAGCCAGGATCAAACTCTTCAGTTTAATCTCTGTTACTTTGCCGTTTTACCGGCACCGTCATTGCTGACGGGTCGCTCACTCAAAAAACTGACAGGCTACTTCCGAAAAAGTATCCTATTTCATTATTTCTTGTGAACATTTGATATTTTAAGTTAGACGCCAATCCGAAGATTGACGCTGCACTTACATCAAATGCCCACACTTATCGACTGTTAATT
>NZ_JAHKQY010000042.1:0-289 GCF_019345455.1 Janthinobacterium sp. NKUCC06_STL | reverse complement strand
AGCCTGTATACGAGGAAGGTCAAAAATGGATACGGCATGCGCGTTGGTTGGTATTGATGTGAGCAAGAAGAAGCTCGATGTTGCCATGCTTGTGAGCGGCAAGATAAAGGTCAAAGTGGTTGAGAACACCGCCGAGGGGCACAAATCATTGCTTGCATGGCTTAGCAAGTCGTCCGTGCCGATGTCGTCAATACACGTCTGTATGGAAGCCACTGGAGTCTATTCTGAGCCAGTGGCGCTGGCCTTGCATCAAGAAGGACTCATTGTTAGCGTAGTCAATCCTGCCTGC
>NZ_JAHKQY010000041.1:0-292 GCF_019345455.1 Janthinobacterium sp. NKUCC06_STL | reverse complement strand
CCAACCAGCCCTACCAGCTAATTAGTAAAATCTCAGGGGGATTAGCTCAGCTGGGAGAGCACCTGCTTTGCAAGCAGGGGGTCGTCGGTTCGATCCCGTCATCCTCCACCACGTTTTACTCGAAAGTACAAATGTAAGCCTGTGGGTTTAGATTTGATCTTTTAGCGATCAAAGCTGTTTCGTTCTTTAACAATCTGGAAGAAGTAAAGATTATTTATTGATCGGTTTGCCGTAAAAAGCGAATCGATGGGTAATGATTGTATGTATCAACAAACAAGCAACAACGTTGTAC
>NZ_JAHKQY010000040.1:0-311 GCF_019345455.1 Janthinobacterium sp. NKUCC06_STL | reverse complement strand
ACTCCCCGCAGCTTATCGCAAGCTACTACGTCCTTCATCGCCTGTAATCGCCAAGGCATCCACCATGTGCACTTATTCGCTTGTCCCTATAACGTTAGCCTCTCATCATTTGCATGAGGAAAGAGCGCTACAGGGATAAGAAAGTACAACGTTGTTGCTTGTTTGTTGATACATACAATCATTACCCATCGATTCGCTTGTTACGGCAAACCGATCAATAAATAATCTTTACTTCTTCCAGATTGTTAAAGAACATACAGCACTTGATCTCGAAAAGACCAAACCTAAATCCCGGTGTTGAACTCAACACT
>NZ_JAHKQY010000039.1:0-357 GCF_019345455.1 Janthinobacterium sp. NKUCC06_STL | reverse complement strand
CTGAAAAGTGTCAATGCGGTCAACAATACCGACGGCGTGATTGCCGCCACGCAGGATATCAGTGTGAAGGCGGGCAGTGTCGACAACAGCGGCGGCACGCTGCAGGCGAGCGGCGGCAGCATCGTCCTTGATGCCGGCAGCGTGCGCAATGCGCAGGGGGTGCTGAGCGCGGGCAAGGATGTGCGGGCCACGCTGACGGGTGACCTGAACAACACGGGCTTGCTGTATGCGGGCCGCGACCAGCAATGGACGGTGGGTGGCGCGCTGACGAACAGCGGTTCCATCGCGGCGCTGGGCAACACGATCTTGCAGGCCAACAGCATTGCCAGTAGCGGCTTGCTGGGCGCGGGCCTGCAA
>NZ_JAHKQY010000038.1:0-357 GCF_019345455.1 Janthinobacterium sp. NKUCC06_STL | reverse complement strand
CCGGCAGCCACGCTGCCGGCCGTGTTGTCGAGCTTGCCTGTCACCGTCAACGCCGCCTGCTGCACGGCGCTCAGCAAACCCTGCTGGTTCAGCACGCTGCCAGCCGTCACGACCAGGTCGCCATTGCTTTCGATGCGGCCACCCGTATTGTCCAGCAGCTGGCCAATGCCCAGCGTC
This sequence comes from Janthinobacterium sp. NKUCC06_STL, assembly GCF_019345455.1. Classification (NCBI taxonomy): domain Bacteria; kingdom Pseudomonadati; phylum Pseudomonadota; class Betaproteobacteria; order Burkholderiales; family Oxalobacteraceae; genus Janthinobacterium; species Janthinobacterium sp. NKUCC06_STL. The sequence goes on along the minus strand of NZ_JAHKQY010000038.1, from coordinate 180 downwards.
ATGCTGCCGGACCCCGTCTGGCCGATGCCGCCGCCACGGTTGTCCAGGCTGCCCGCCTGGATCGTTACCTGCTGCGCCACCAGGGTGGCGTCGCGGTGGTCGATGCTGCCGGCGTCGATGCGCAGCGCGCCATTGCCGATGAGTTTGCCGCCCTGCCCGTTCAGCGTGCTGGCCGTGATG
>NZ_JAHKQY010000037.1:0-360 GCF_019345455.1 Janthinobacterium sp. NKUCC06_STL | reverse complement strand
AACCTACTTTCACACTGGTTGCAGCACTATCATCGGCGCAAAGTTGTTTCACGGTCCTGTTCGGGATGGGAAGGGGTGGGACCAACTTGCTATGGTCATCAGGCATAACTTTTTCAACAGCCTGCTCCCAACGGGGCAGCAAACCATCTGATCTGAGGAGGCGAATTATATAGCAATTTGCCTGGAAATGGGACTAAATGTGGGCTTTTATCGCGACAAAAACACCAAACGAAAAAAAACCCCACCATGGCTGGCGGGGTTTTTCTCTTACTGCGAATAACAAGCCTGACGATAACCTACTTTCACACTGGTTGCAGCACTATCATCGGCGCAAAGTTGTTTCACGGTCCTGTTCGGGAT
>NZ_JAHKQY010000036.1:0-370 GCF_019345455.1 Janthinobacterium sp. NKUCC06_STL | reverse complement strand
TATCAGCACGGCGGGTGCCGTGGTGAGTACGCCGGGGCTGCTGAGCATCACGGCCAACAACCAGGAACAGCAAACCCTGCAGAACGCGAAAGGCACCCTGAGCGCGGGCCAGCTGGCCGTGCAGGTGGGCCAGCTGGACAACCAGGGCGGCAAGCTGCTGCAGACCGGCGCCGGCACGGCGCAGGTGACGGTTGGGGGACAGCTCGATAACAGCCAGGCAGGGGAGCTGGCCAGCAATGGCCAGCTGCTGGTGCAGGCAGGCAGCATCGATAATAGCGGCAAGGGCCGCATCACCTCGACGGCGTCGCTGGACCTGAAAAGTGTCAATGCGGTCAACAATACCGACGGCGTGATTGCCGCCACGCAGGAT
>NZ_JAHKQY010000035.1:0-373 GCF_019345455.1 Janthinobacterium sp. NKUCC06_STL | reverse complement strand
CCCATCAAGTCGCCTCATGCATTGCTGCACGCATAGACTTGATCAATAAATAATCTTTACTTCTTCCAGATTGTTAAAGAACGAAACAGCTTTGATCGCTAAAAGATCAAATCTAAACCGGGTCTGTTTGACTGGCTTACATTTGCACTTTCGAGTAAAACTTTGGTGGAGGATGACGGGATCGAACCGACGACCCCCTGCTTGCAAAGCAGGTGCTCTCCCAGCTGAGCTAATCCCCCTGAGATTTACTACTCGGTTTTTACTGGTAGGGCTGGTTGGACTCGAACCAACGACCCCCGCGTTATCAACACGGTGCTCTAACCAGCTGAGCTACAGCCCCAACGCGGAACTACTACGACTACTGTTTCTTCTT
>NZ_JAHKQY010000034.1:0-379 GCF_019345455.1 Janthinobacterium sp. NKUCC06_STL | reverse complement strand
TGACGTCATCACTGGCAAGCGCAATAACGGCTGGCAGCTGTCGGCATTCCACCGTCAAGGTAAAGTGTTTGGCGGCGGCAATACCTTCGGCGTGCAGTACGGCGTCGGTCCTGGTACGGGCAAGGGCGCACAGTTCGGCGCTTCGGGCGACACCGGTTTGGGTTCGGACGTGAAACGCACGCGTATCTTCAATGACATGGCGATCCAGCCCATGGCCAACTTCGGCATGGAATTCGTCGCCCTGTGGCAAAAAGACGAGTCGAACGCAAACGGTTCCTCGACCTGGACCTCGGTCGGCGTGCGTCCCGTGTATGCCTTCACCGACAACTTCAAGCTGGTGGGCGAACTGGGCACGGACCGCGTGACGCAAGCGGGCGGC
>NZ_JAHKQY010000033.1:0-428 GCF_019345455.1 Janthinobacterium sp. NKUCC06_STL | reverse complement strand
GTTCTGCAGGGTTTGCTGTTCCTGGTTGTTGGCCGTGATGCTCAGCAGCCCCGGCGTACTCACCACGGCACCCGCCGTGCTGATATTGCCATGGCTCGCCGTCAGATCGATACTGCCGGCGCTGGTCTGGCTCAGCCCCAGGTCCAGCGAGGTGCCCGTCAGGCTGGCGTGGCCCGCCGCCAGATTCTGCCCGCTGGCCGTGATCGCTTGCGTGGCCGTCAGGGTCAGGTCGCCGCTTTGCGCCAGGCTGCCATCGGCCTTGATGCCGGCGCCCAGCAGGCTTTGCGCGCCGCTGTCGATGCGTTCGGCCATGATGCGGTTGTCACCCTGCGCCGCGATCACCCCCGTATTGGTCAAGGTCCCCGTTACCTGCAAGCGCTGCTCGCCGGCCGCGTACAGGCTGCCGCTGTTGCGCACCACTGCGGCCT
>NZ_JAHKQY010000032.1:0-534 GCF_019345455.1 Janthinobacterium sp. NKUCC06_STL | reverse complement strand
GGAGTGCTCGAAAGAGAACCAGTACACAGGTGCTGCATGGCTGTCGTCAGCTCGTGTCGTGAGATGTTGGGTTAAGTCCCGCAACGAGCGCAACCCTTGTCATTAGTTGCTACGAAAGGGCACTCTAATGAGACTGCCGGTGACAAACCGGAGGAAGGTGGGGATGACGTCAAGTCCTCATGGCCCTTATGGGTAGGGCTTCACACGTCATACAATGGTACATACAGAGCGCCGCCAACCCGCGAGGGGGAGCTAATCGCAGAAAGTGTATCGTAGTCCGGATTGTAGTCTGCAACTCGACTGCATGAAGTTGGAATCGCTAGTAATCGCGGATCAGCATGTCGCGGTGAATACGTTCCCGGGTCTTGTACACACCGCCCGTCACACCATGGGAGCGGGTTTTACCAGAAGTAGGTAGCTTAACCGCAAGGAGGGCGCTTACCACGGTAGGATTCGTGACTGGGGTGAAGTCGTAACAAGGTAGCCGTATCGGAAGGTGCGGCTGGATCACCTCCTTTCTAGAGTTTGCACGAA
>NZ_JAHKQY010000031.1:0-602 GCF_019345455.1 Janthinobacterium sp. NKUCC06_STL | reverse complement strand
ATGTTGGCTTAGAAGCAGCCATCATTTAAAGAAAGCGTAATAGCTCACTGATCGAGTCGTCCTGCGCGGAAGATGTAACGGGGCTAAGCCAGTCACCGAAGCTGCGGATATTGTTCTGTGATTTATCACAGATATATATGGTAGGAGAGCGTTCTGTAAGCCTGCGAAGGTGTCTTGTAAAGGATGCTGGAGGTATCAGAAGTGCGAATGCTGACATGAGTAGCGATAATGGGGGTGAAAAGCCTCCACGCCGTAAGCCCAAGGTTTCCTGTTCAACGTTCATCGGAGCAGGGTGAGTCGGCCCCTAAGGCGAGGCAGAGATGCGTAGCTGATGGGAAGCAGGTTAATATTCCTGCACCGTCGTATGATGCGATGGGGGGACGGATCGCGGAAGGTTGTCCAACTGTTGGAATAGTTGGTTTTTGGCTCATAGAAGGTACTTAGGCAAATCCGGGTACGGAATTCAAGGGGTTGAGACGAGTGAATTTATTCACGAAGCAATCGGAAGTGGTTCCAAGAAAAGCCTCTAAGCTTCAGTCATACGAGACCGTACCGCAAACCGACACAGGTGGGCGAGATGAGTATTCTAAGGCGCTTGAGAG
>NZ_JAHKQY010000030.1:0-643 GCF_019345455.1 Janthinobacterium sp. NKUCC06_STL | reverse complement strand
GGACCGACGCCGTACTGCACGCCGAAGGTATTGCCGCCGCCAAACACTTTACCTTGACGGTGGAATGCCGACAGCTGCCAGCCGTTATTGCGCTTGCCAGTGATGACGTCATCCTTACCTTCGCCGATGATGTAGGTCGCGGCCAGGTCCAGCGTGCCGTTTTCATTGACGGGAATCTCGCCAAAGATGAAGTTCTGGCGCACGGCCGATTTGGTGTTGACGCCGCCGTTCGGCAACGGGACCTTGACGTCGTTGTCCTTGAAGAAGGCGTACGAGAATTTACCCGGTCCTGCAGGAATGCGGTCCAGGCCGGCGCCCGTGCCGTTCATGTTGATGTACTGCAAGTCCAGCATGTGGATGTCAGGACGGTAGTAGAAGCGCTTACCTATCCAGGCCGTGCCGCCGTTCAGGAAATCGAGTCCCTGCGCTTCGACATAGGCCTTGACGATGCCCAGTTTGTTGTCGCCGAAATCCGAGTTTGGCGCGTAGGCGTTGACCCAGATGGTGGCCAGGTAGTTCACGCCGCCGGACTTGGCGACGGACTTGGTGTAGCCGAATTCCGTGTAGGCGTCGCACTCATTGCCCAGACGGTATTTCATGGTGTTGCCACCCAGGCCGAAGCAGCCTTGCGAACCGCCACCGC
>NZ_JAHKQY010000029.1:0-710 GCF_019345455.1 Janthinobacterium sp. NKUCC06_STL | reverse complement strand
TGCTGCGCCACCAGGGTGGCGTCGCGGTGGTCGATGCTGCCGGCGTCGATGCGCAGCGCGCCATTGCCGATGAGTTTGCCGCCCTGCCCGTTCAGCGTGCTGGCCGTGATGGCCAGCACGCCATTGCCCGCATGCTCGATGCGCCCGTTCAGATTCGTCAAGATCGCTGCGCTCAGGTCAAGATCGCTGCTGTTGACGGCGATGCGTCCGCCCGTGTTGTTCAGCAGGCCCGTGGCAATGACGGTCTTGCCCTGCCCCGTCTGCACGATGTCGCCGCCGCTGTTGTCCAGGTTCGCCACCTGCAGGGCCAGCTGACCCGCACTCAATTGTCCCTTGCCCGTGTTCACCAGCGCCTGCGCGCTGCCCGCGTTGGCCGTGATCGACAGCAGGCCAGGCGTGCTGACCACCGCGCCCACCGTGGTGATGTTGCCGGCACGCGCCGTCAGGGCGATATTGGCGGCGCCCGTCTGGCTGCCGCTCAGGTCCAGCGACGTGCCCGTCAAGCTGGCCTGGCCAGCCGCCAGGTTCTGGCCGCCAGCCACGATGCCCTGCGTGGCGGTCAAGGTCAGGTTGCCGCTGGTCCCCAGGCTGCCGTCCGCTTGCAGGCCCGCGCCCAGCAAGCCGCTACTGGCAATGCTGTTGGCCTGCAAGATCGTGTTGCCCAGCGCCGCGATGGAACCGCTGTTCGTCAGCGCGCCACCCACCGTCCA
>NZ_JAHKQY010000028.1:0-798 GCF_019345455.1 Janthinobacterium sp. NKUCC06_STL | reverse complement strand
ATCGCTAGTAATCGCGGATCAGCATGTCGCGGTGAATACGTTCCCGGGTCTTGTACACACCGCCCGTCACACCATGGGAGCGGGTTTTACCAGAAGTAGGTAGCTTAACCGTAAGGAGGGCGCTTACCACGGTAGGATTCGTGACTGGGGTGAAGTCGTAACAAGGTAGCCGTATCGGAAGGTGCGGCTGGATCACCTCCTTTCTAGAGTTTGCACGAATCAGGTAACTGGTTCACGCATCAAATGTTCACACTTATCGGCTGTTAATATAAAGAACAGCATTTGGGGCTGTAGCTCAGCTGGTTAGAGCACCGTGTTGATAACGCGGGGGTCGTTGGTTCGAGTCCAACCAGCCCTACCAGTTTCTGTAGTCTGGAAATACCCTAGGGGGATTAGCTCAGCTGGGAGAGCACCTGCTTTGCAAGCAGGGGGTCGTCGGTTCGATCCCGTCATCCTCCACCAAAAGTTCAAACGTAAATCAGTGCAGATAGTGCACCGGGATTTAGGTTTGGTCTTTTCGAGATCAAGTGCTGTATGTTCTTTAACAATCTGGAAGAAGTAAAGATTATTTATTGATCGGTTTGCCGTAAAAAGCAAATCGATGGGTAATGATTGTATGTATCAACAAACAAGCAACAACGTTGTACTTTCTTATCCCTGTAGCGCTCTTTTCGTTTGAAAGAATGAAGAGGCTAACGTTATAGGGACAAGCGAATAAGTGCACATGGTGGATGCCTTGGCGATTACAGGCGATGAAGGACGTAGTAGCTTGCGATAAGCTGCGGGGAGTGAGCAAAC
>NZ_JAHKQY010000027.1:0-809 GCF_019345455.1 Janthinobacterium sp. NKUCC06_STL | reverse complement strand
TACTAAGCGTACGACAAGTAGGGCGGGACACGTGACATCCTGTCTGAATATGGGGGGACCATCCTCCAAGGCTAAATACTCGTAATCGACCGATAGTGAACCAGTACCGTGAGGGAAAGGCGAAAAGAACCCCGGAAGGGGAGTGAAATAGATCCTGAAACCGTGTGCATACAAACAGTAGGAGCGGACTTGTTCCGTGACTGCGTACCTTTTGTATAATGGGTCAGCGACTTACATTCAGTGGCAAGGTTAACCATATAGGGAAGCCGTAGAGAAATCGAGTCCGAATAGGGCGATCAGTCGCTGGGTGTAGACCCGAAACCAAGTGATCTACTCATGGCCAGGATGAAGGTGCGGTAACACGCCCTGGAGGTCCGAACCCACTAATGTTGAAAAATTAGGGGATGAGCTGTGGGTAGGGGTGAAAGGCTAAACAAACTTGGAAATAGCTGGTTCTCTCCGAAAACTATTTAGGTAGTGCCTCAAGTATCACCATCGGGGGTAGAGCACTGTTATGGCTAGGGGGTCATTGCGACTTACCAAACCATTGCAAACTCCGAATACCGATGAGTGCGAGCTTGGGAGACAGACGTCGGGTGCTAACGTCCGGCGTCAAGAGGGAAACAACCCAGACCGCCAGCTAAGGTCCCAAAGATTGGCTAAGTGGAAAACGAAGTGGGAAGGCTAAAACAGTCAGGATGTTGGCTTAGAAGCAGCCATCATTTAAAGAAAGCGTAATAGCTCACTGATCGAGTCGTCCTGCGCGGAAGATGTAACGGGGCTAAGCCAGTCACCGAAGCTGCGGATAT
>NZ_JAHKQY010000026.1:0-816 GCF_019345455.1 Janthinobacterium sp. NKUCC06_STL | reverse complement strand
CCGATGTCGTCAATACACGTCTGTATGGAAGCCACTGGAGTCTATTCTGAGCCAGTGGCGCTGGCCTTGCATCAAGAAGGACTCATTGTTAGCGTAGTCAATCCTGCCTGCATTAAGGGTTTTGGCGCCAGTGAAAATATCCGCAATAAAAATGACGCCATCGATGCGGCGCTCATTGCGCGTTATTGCGCAGCGATGCGACCGGCAGCATGGCTGCCGCCACCGCTAGAGCAGCGCCAGTTGCGGGCATGGACGCTGCGTGTGCAGGCACTCAAAGATATACGCCAGCAGGAAGAAAACCGGCTGGAAGCCAATGCTTTCATCGGCATGGAAGATGTCGCGGCACATGTGCATCAGCACATTGCTTGGTTGAGCGCTGAAATTGCGAAGCTGGAGAGTGACATTAACGATCATATTGATCGCCATCCCAGGCTGAAACATGATGCTCAGCTTCTTGTCAGCATCCCTGGTGTTGGCATGGCCACAGCCGCAAGAATCCTGGGCCAGTTAGGCGATATTCGTCGGTTTTGCAACGCCAAGGCATTTGCTGCCTTTCTTGGCGTCACTCCTCGTCAGCGTAATTCAGGCACTTCAGTGAAGGGACGCACGATGATCAGTCGTACCGGCAATACCTCGCTGCGCGCCGCGCTTTACATGCCCAGCTTGGTCGCACGTCGCTACAATCCCATTCTCTGCCGTTTTGCAGAACGCTTGTCTGCAACGGGCATGGCGAAAAAAGCCGTAATTGGCGCGATCATGCACAAACTAGCACATCTGATCTATGGAGTGATCCACAATGACAGGCCCTTTGATGCG
>NZ_JAHKQY010000025.1:0-1019 GCF_019345455.1 Janthinobacterium sp. NKUCC06_STL | reverse complement strand
GGCAAAGTAACAGAGATTAAACTGAAGAGTTTGATCCTGGCTCAGATTGAACGCTGGCGGCATGCCTTACACATGCAAGTCGAACGGCAGCACGGAGCTTGCTCTGGTGGCGAGTGGCGAACGGGTGAGTAATATATCGGAACGTACCCTAGAGTGGGGGATAACGTAGCGAAAGTTACGCTAATACCGCATACGATCTAAGGATGAAAGTGGGGGATCGCAAGACCTCATGCTCGTGGAGCGGCCGATATCTGATTAGCTAGTTGGTAGGGTAAAAGCCTACCAAGGCATCGATCAGTAGCTGGTCTGAGAGGACGACCAGCCACACTGGAACTGAGACACGGTCCAGACTCCTACGGGAGGCAGCAGTGGGGAATTTTGGACAATGGGCGAAAGCCTGATCCAGCAATGCCGCGTGAGTGAAGAAGGCCTTCGGGTTGTAAAGCTCTTTTGTCAGGGAAGAAACGGTGAGAGCTAATATCTCTTGCTAATGACGGTACCTGAAGAATAAGCACCGGCTAACTACGTGCCAGCAGCCGCGGTAATACGTAGGGTGCAAGCGTTAATCGGAATTACTGGGCGTAAAGCGTGCGCAGGCGGTTTTGTAAGTCTGATGTGAAATCCCCGGGCTCAACCTGGGAATTGCATTGGAGACTGCAAGGCTAGAATCTGGCAGAGGGGGGTAGAATTCCACGTGTAGCAGTGAAATGCGTAGATATGTGGAGGAACACCGATGGCGAAGGCAGCCCCCTGGGTCAAGATTGACGCTCATGCACGAAAGCGTGGGGAGCAAACAGGATTAGATACCCTGGTAGTCCACGCCCTAAACGATGTCTACTAGTTGTCGGGTCTTAATTGACTTGGTAACGCAGCTAACGCGTGAAGTAGACCGCCTGGGGAGTACGGTCGCAAGATTAAAACTCAAAGGAATTGACGGGGACCCGCACAAGCGGTGGATGATGTGGATTAATTCGATGCAACGCGAAAAACCTTACCTACCCTTGACATGGCTGGAATCC
>NZ_JAHKQY010000024.1:0-1089 GCF_019345455.1 Janthinobacterium sp. NKUCC06_STL | reverse complement strand
CCGCAAGGAGGGCGCTTACCACGGTAGGATTCGTGACTGGGGTGAAGTCGTAACAAGGTAGCCGTATCGGAAGGTGCGGCTGGATCACCTCCTTTCTAGAGTTTGCACGAACCAGTAATGGTTCACGCATCAAATGTTCACACTTATCGGCTGTTTAATTAAGAAGAAACAGTAGTCGTAGTAGTTCCGCGTTGGGGCTGTAGCTCAGCTGGTTAGAGCACCGTGTTGATAACGCGGGGGTCGTTGGTTCGAGTCCAACCAGCCCTACCAGCTAATTAGTAATATCTCAGGGGGATTAGCTCAGCTGGGAGAGCACCTGCTTTGCAAGCAGGGGGTCGTCGGTTCGATCCCGTCATCCTCCACCAAAGTTTTACTCGAAAGTGCAAACGTAAGCCGGTCAATAAGACTTGGGTTTAGGTTTGATCTTTTAGCGATCAAAGCTGTTTCGTTCTTTAACAATCTGGAAGAAGTAAAGATTATTTATTGATCAAGTCTATGCGTGCAGCAATGCATGAGGCGACTTGATGGGTAATGATTGTATGTATCAACAAACAAGCAACAACGTTGTACTTTCTTATCCCTGTAGCGCTCTTTGATTATTTAGGTAATCAGAGGCTAACGTTATAGGGACAAGCGAATAAGTGCACATGGTGGATGCCTTGGCGATTACAGGCGATGAAGGACGTAGTAGCTTGCGATAAGCTGCGGGGAGTGAGCAAACACACTTTGATCCGCAGATTTCCGAATGGGGCAACCCACCCTTTTAGGGTATTGCATACTGAATACATAGGTATGCAAGGCGAACGCGGCGAACTGAAACATCTAAGTAGCTGCAGGAAAAGAAATCAACCGAGATTCCCAAAGTAGCGGCGAGCGAAATGGGAAGAGCCTGTACGTGATAGTCGGACCGATAACAGAATCCTCTGGAAATAGGAGCCATAGTGGGTGATAGCCCCGTATGTGAAATCGGACCGGTGATACTAAGCGTACGACAAGTAGGGCGGGACACGTGACATCCTGTCTGAATATGGGGGGACCATCCTCCAAGGCTAAATACTCGTAATCGACCGATAGTGAACCAGTACCGTG
>NZ_JAHKQY010000023.1:0-1391 GCF_019345455.1 Janthinobacterium sp. NKUCC06_STL | reverse complement strand
CAACGTTGTACCGTCTTATCCTCTGTACCTGCTAAGGTTATAGGGACAAGCCGTACGGGCAATTAGTACTGGTTAGCTTAATGCATTACTGCACTTCCACACCCAGCCTATCAACGTCCTGGTCTCGAACGACCCTTCAAAGAGCTCAAGGCTCTGGGAAATCTCATCTCAAGGCAAGTTTCCCGCTTAGATGCTTTCAGCGGTTATCTCTTCCGAACTTAGCTACCCGGCAATGCCACTGGCGTGACAACCGGTACACCAGAGGTTCGTCCACTCCGGTCCTCTCGTACTAGGAGCAGCCCCCTTCAAATTTCCAACGCCCACGGCAGATAGGGACCAAACTGTCTCACGACGTTTTAAACCCAGCTCACGTACCACTTTAAATGGCGAACAGCCATACCCTTGGGACCGGCTACAGCCCCAGGATGTGATGAGCCGACATCGAGGTGCCAAACTCCCCCGTCGATATGAACTCTTGGGAGGAATCAGCCTGTTATCCCCAGAGTACCTTTTATCCGTTGAGCGATGGCCCTTCCATACAGAACCACCGGATCACTATGTCCTACTTTCGTACCTGCTCGACTTGTCAGTCTCGCAGTTAAGCACGCTTATGCCATTGCACTATCAACACGATGTCCGACCGTATCTAGCGTACCTTCGAACTCCTCCGTTACACTTTAGGAGGAGACCGCCCCAGTCAAACTGCCTACCATGCACTGTCCCCGATCCGGATAACGGACCAAGGTTAGAACCTCAAACAAACCAGGGTGGTATTTCAAGGTTGGCTCCACGAGAACTAGCGTCCCCGCTTCAAAGCCTCCCACCTATCCTACACAGATTGGTTCAAAGTCCAATGCAAAGCTACAGTAAAGGTTCATGGGGTCTTTCCGTCTAGCCGCGGGTAGATTGCATCATCACAAACATTTCAACTTCGCTGAGTCTCGGGAGGAGACAGTGTGGCCATCGTTACGCCATTCGTGCAGGTCGGAACTTACCCGACAAGGAATTTCGCTACCTTAGGACCGTTATAGTTACGGCCGCCGTTTACTGGGACTTCAATCAAGAGCTTGCACCCCATCATTTAATCTTCCAGCACCGGGCAGGCGTCACACCCTATACGTCCACTTTCGTGTTTGCAGAGTGCTGTGTTTTTATTAAACAGTCGCAGCCACCAGTTTATTGCAACCCTTTCACCCTCATGGAGTAAACCATTCAAGCTACCGGGGCGTACCTTTTCCCGAAGTTACGGTACCAATTTGCCGAGTTCCTTCTCCCGAGTTCTCTCAAGCGCCTTAGAATACTCATCTCGCCCACCTGTGTCGGTTTGCGGTACGGTCTCGTATGACTGAAGCTTAGAGGCTTTTCTTGGAACCACTTCCGATTGCTTCGTG
>NZ_JAHKQY010000022.1:0-5281 GCF_019345455.1 Janthinobacterium sp. NKUCC06_STL | reverse complement strand
CCGATGATAGTGCTGCAACCAGTGTGAAAGTAGGTTATCGTCAGGCTTGTTATTCGCAGTAGAGAAAAACCCGTCAAGCAATTGGCGGGTTTTTTTTCGTCTGGTGGTTTTGTTTGGCGCCGGTGGTGCTTGTCGGCTTACGCGCTGCGCGCTAAGCCGACCTACGTCTGCCTTTGTCATTTTCACCACATGTTGTGCACGGCGGGCATCGTCATGTTCTCTTCATATTGACACTGTACGATGACTTCCATTCTCATCAAGTAGTGTGTGCACCCATGTTGGCCAAGCTTAAACTCGTCAAAACTCCCAAAGGCATCGATAGCGCCTTGATGCTGTCGGCCATGCTGATACTCTGGATCGGCAATTACAGCAACCTCGACCTCATGATCGCCGACAGTATGTTCGACGGAATGCGTGGGCAATTTGTCGGCGCTGGCAGTGCGTGGACGCGCGGTTTCCAGTTCTGCATGACCTTGCTGGCCGCAGCTGCGATTGCTCTGGCGGTCTGGGACACGCAGCGTCCACTGGCCTGGCCGGCCTCACGCCGCAGCGCCTTGCATGTCGTGGCGCTGTCGGCTGTCCTGGTGCCATTAAGTATTTACTTGCTATCCTCGTTCAGTGATGTCCCTTGCCCTACGGATTTGTTGCGCTATGGCGGAATGGCGCCGTACACGCGCCTGCTGGAAACATTACCGGCCAGCGCATCTGCCATGGTCTGCCTGCCCGCTACACAGGCGAGTACTGCCTGGTGGATGCTGGCCTTGCCATTGTTCTGCCTGCCCGGACGGCCGCGCACGGCGTTTCTGCTCGTCGGTGTCATATTACTGTGCGGTTTGGCGGCAGGCTGGCAGCAACAGTTGCAAGGTACGCAATTTTTTACGCACACCTTGTGGTCAGCCTGGATCGCTTCTTTCCTGATATATCTGCTGCATAAGCTGCTCCGGGCCGAGGACGCGTTGGCCTGAAACACAAAAGTACGTCACAATCTGCCTGTGTAGTTGTCGTTTCATACAAAAACAGGAGCACCATGAACGAGCAGATTGCGAGAGAAGTGGTATTGGTCCGTGCTATCGAGACGGCCGACCAGAAAAAAGAAATCCTCAGCGAGGATGACCGCATGTATGCCAGCCGCAGCGCGCGTGAGCTTGCGCAGTGGCAAGCTTCGGGCAAGCAGGCCGAAGTGACAGGTGACGATTTCCTGCAGCAGCGCTCGGAACTGATCCTCAAACGCATCACCGAGCGCACGCCCGCCTTCGCCGCTTTCGCAAAGCGTCGCAACGGCATGAAAACCCTGGCGCTGGCCTTGCCCCTGCTGGCTTTGCTGCTGGGCGCCGGGCTGGACCGCATCACGGATCCCCATCGCGTGGATCTGTTGTCGGCGCCCTTGCTGCTGATCATCGCCTGGAATGTACTGGTCTACCTGGGCTTGCTGATCTGGCTATGCATCCCTTCGCGTTCCCTCGGCTGGCCGAAGGCGGGACTGGTGCGCCACCTGAGCGTGGGCCGCCTGGCCCTGCCGCGCAAACTGCCGCACGCCTTGTCCTCGGGCTTGCTCAGTTTCATGGGGGAATGGGCGCACTTGAGTGCCAAACTGACGGCTGCGCGCCTCAGACGTACCATCCACCTGAGCGCCGCCATGTTTGCCATCGGCGCCGTCGCTTCACTGTATGCGCGCGGCTTTCTGTCGCAATACGCAGCCGGCTGGGAAAGCACCTTTTTGAATGCCGGCCAAGTGCATAGCCTGCTTTCGACCTTGTTTGCGCCCGCCATTGCCCTGTTTCATTTGCAAGGATTTTCGCTGGCGGAAATCGAAGCACTGCGCTTCCCGCAAACGACGACCGTCGAAGGCGGCGCGCGCTGGGTGCATTTGTATGCGGCAACGATTTTCCTGCTGGTCGTCGTTCCCCGCCTGATCCTGGCCCTCGTCAACAACTGGCGCGCCGCGCGCCTGGCCAGGAACTTTCCGCTGGATCTAGATCAACCGTATTTCCGCAAGCTCAATGAAAGCATCGGCGTGGCCACGGGCGGCATGCTGCGCGTCTTGCCATACAGCTTTACTGTCGATGAAGCACGCCACATGGGATTGGGCCAGCTGTCCATCATGCTGTTCGGCGAGCAGGGCCGCATGATGCTGCGTCCATCGACGTCGTATGGCGAAGAACCGCAGGACGTCTTGCGCGACACGGACTTGAATGATCCGCAAGTCAATATCACGGCCGTGCTGTTCAATCTGACGGCGACGCCGGAGAAGGAAAATCACGGCGCCTTCCTCGATTACCTGGCGCAATCGTCGGCACGCGGCATCGCCGTGCTGATCGACGAGTCCAGCTACCTGGAGCGCGCGGGCGAGCAGGTGGATAACGGCGCGCGCCTGGCGGAACGAGTCGCCTTGTGGCAACAGTTCTGCCAGTTCCACAAAACCACGGCAACCGTGGTCAATTTGCTCAATCCTGCCTTGCACCCGCTCGATGCCGGTGTCGGGCTGAAAGTATCGGCAGCAGCATGAGCGTGAATGTGAATAAAGAGGTGCAAGATGATGCGGTGCAGATTCAGTTTGCGCTGATTTCGCATACGAATAATGGCAAGACTACCCTGGCGCGCACTTTGGTCGGCGTGGACATCGGCGAAGTGCGCGATGCCGCCCACGTGACGGTGTTTGCCGAATCGCATACCTTGCTGGCCACGCCGCAGGGCGATGCCTTGCAATTGTGGGATACGCCAGGCTTTGGCGATTCCGTGCGCCTGCTCAAGCGCCTGGGGCAGTCGGGCAATCCCATCGGCTGGTTCCTGCGCGAAGTGCTGGACCGTTACCGCGACCGTCCGTTCTGGCTCAGCCAGCAAGCGCTGCGCACGGCCAAGGACTCTGCCGACGTAGTGTTGTACCTGGTCAATTCCTCCGAACATCCCAAGGATGCGGGCTACTTGCCGGCGGAAATGAAAATCCTCGCCTGGCTGGATAAGCCCGTGGTGGTCTTGCTCAACCAGATGGGGCCGCCGCGTCCTGGCAATGAGGAACATGGCGAACAGGCGCGCTGGCGCGAGCATTTGCAGCAGTATCCGATCGTGCGCGATGTCCTGGCGCTCGATGCCTTTGCCCGCTGCTGGGTACATGAGCGCGTATTTTACGAAGCCGTGGGTAAATTGTTGCCGCAGTCGCAGCAAGTCGGTTATGCGCGTCTGTTTGCTGCCTGGCAGGAGCAGAATGCGGCGCGTTTCCGGCAGGCCATGCATTTGCTGGCCACGCAGCTGGCGGTGGCCGGACAGGATCGCGAAGCCATTGATCCGGCGTCCAGGGGCTTGTTGAAATCGGCCTTGCAGGTGGTGGGTATCGGCAAGAATGCAGAGCAGCAACGCCAGGAAAAGGCCATGGCCAGCCTGGTGGCGCGACTCAATACGCATAGCGGTACCACCACGCGTGAGCTTTTGATATTGCACAAACTCGATCCGACCGATGCGCATAAGATCAATAGCCGGATACGGGAAAATTTCGCCGTGCGCGCACCGATCGACAAGGCGCAAGCGGGTTTGCTTGGCGCCATGATTTCCGGCGCGGCGACGGGCCTGTCGGCCGACCTGATTTCCGGCGGCCTGACCTTGGGCACTGGCGCTTTGCTTGGCGGCGTAGTCGGTGCGCTGACGTTTGCAGGCGCAGCCTGGGGTTTTAATTCCGGCACGGACCGCAATGAGCCCACGATGCAATTTACCGATGCTTTCCTGCGTACCTTGGTAGTGGCGGGCGTGCTGCGTTACCTGGCGGTGGCGCACTTTGGCCGTGGCCGCGGCAACTTCGTGGAAAGCGAAGCGCCGGCCTTCTGGCAGGATGAAGTCGAGCAGGCGGTGGCGCGCCATGAAGGCGCATTGGCCGAGTTGTGGAAAGAGGTGCGCCGCGAGAAATCAACTGAACTGGCGGCCGAGCGTGTGCAGCCCATCATCGCGGCGATCACTGCCGATGTGCTGGCGCGTCTGTACCCGGATGTGGCGCAGCCGATGTAAATACGGGCTTCCATCGCCTATTTCCAACAGGGTTTCCCATGAGGACACATAAAATCGCCGTCATCGCCGGTGACGGCATCGGCAATGAAGTCATGCCGGAGGGCTTGCGTGTCATCGAGGCGGCCGCCCGCCGTTTCAATATCGACTTGCAGTTCACGACAATGGCTTGGGCCAATTGCGATTATTACCTGGAGCATGGGCAAATGATGCCCTCGGACTGGTTCGCTCAGCTCAAGGATTTCGACGCCATCTATTTTGGTGCCGTGGGCTGGCCGGACAAGGTGCCCGACCATATCTCGCTGTGGGGTTCGTTATTGAAATTCCGGCGCGAGTTCGACGAATACGTCAACTTGCGGCCTGTGCGCCTGATGCCGGGCTTACCGTGCCCGCTGGCGAATAAGAAGCCTGGCGATATCGATTTTTATGTGGTGCGTGAAAATACGGAAGGAGAGTATTCATCCGTGGGCGGGCGCATGTTCGAGGGGACGGAGCGCGAGACCGTGCTGCAGGAATCTGTCTTTACGCGCAAGGGCGTCGACCGTATCCTGAAGTATGCGTTTGAGCTGGCGCAAAGCCGGCCTAAAAAACACCTGACATCGGCGACCAAGTCGAATGGCATTGCCATCAGCATGCCATATTGGGATGAGCGGGTGGAGGCGATGGGTCCGAGCTTTCCCGATGTCCGCTGGGATAAATACCATATCGACATTCTGGCGGCCCGCTTTGTATTGAGCCCCGAGCGCTTCGACGTGGTGGTCGCTTCAAATCTGTTTGGCGATATCCTGTCGGACCTGGGGCCCGCCTGCACGGGAACGATTGCCATCGCACCATCGGCCAATATCAATCCGGAGCGCACGTTCCCTTCTGTCTTTGAGCCGGTACACGGTTCCGCACCTGATATCTACGGCCAGAATATCGCCAACCCGATCGGCATGATCTGGTCGGGCGCCATGATGCTGGACTTCCTCGGCAATGGCGACGCCAATTACACGGCGGCGCATGACGCGGTTTTACGCGCCATCGAGCAGGTGCTCGAGCATGGTCCGCGCACACCGGATATGGGCGGCAGCGCCAGTACGACCGATGTGGGCATGGCGGTTGCCGAATTACTCAAATAAAGCTTGCCGCCCATGGGCGGCTTTGCTATAGTTCGCCTCCCCAATGAGACGCAGTCAAATGCGGCAGTTGAGGATCACCGGAAACGGCGATGAGTAGTAAAGAAGGAGTTGACGGATTTAGCGAAATGCTTCATACTCTTCCTTCTTCGCAGCTGACAAACACAACGCTT
>NZ_JAHKQY010000021.1:0-7120 GCF_019345455.1 Janthinobacterium sp. NKUCC06_STL | reverse complement strand
CCTTCCCATCCCGAACAGGACCGTGAAACAACTTTGCGCCGATGATAGTGCTGCAACCAGTGTGAAAGTAGGTTATCGTCAGGCTTGTTATTCGCAGTAAGAGAAAAACCCGTCAAGCAATTGACGGGTTTTTTTTCGTCTGGAGATTTATCAAGAGATGTGATATTGATCGGTGCTACAGTACGCAATAGACTCAAAACGCGTACAGATGGACTATCAACAACTTTCTGCCCAGCGCCGCAACCATCCGGCCTGGCGTTTGCTCGCCGCCGATCATGCACCGATGATCGCCAGTTTCCTGCACCGTCATTTTATTGCTCCCAATATCCGTACCATCGCACGCCAGCAACTGGCATCGCATCTGGATGATCATCTGTATCATTTGCATGAACTGGCTGGCGAGGTGTTGTTTCCCAAAAGCGCGACAGCGTATCTGGACGATTGGGCTTCCGATGAACGAGGCTGGCTACGCAAATATTATCCAAGCGGGCAGGATGAACCGCACTATGATTTGACCTCACCGACTGAACAGGCGATCGCATGGCTGCTTGGCCTGGAACAGCGCCAATTCATCGGCACCGAATCGCGCCTGATGACAGTGTTCGATTTATTGCGACAGATTCTCGACGGAACCGAATTGAATCCGCGTACCCGCATCGCCGAGCTTCAGAAACGCAAGGCAGCCATCGATGCAGAAATCGCACAGATCGCCCAAGGACGGCTCGACATGATGGAGCCTGGTCAGGTACGCGAGCGCTTCCTGCAAATGTCGTCCACTGCACGCGAACTATTGTCCGATTTTCGTGCCGTGGAACATAATTTTCGCAGCCTGGATCGCTCGGTGCGTGAACGTATCGCCGCATGGGAAGGCAGCAAGGGCGAATTGCTGCAGGAAATTTTCGGCAAGCGCGATGTGATCGCCGATTCCGATGAAGGCAAGAGTTTTCGCGCCTTCTGGGATTTGTTAATGTCGCCATCTCGCCAGGATGAATTGACGGCGTTGTTGAATGCGGTAATGGCGCTCGATCCGGTACGCGAACTGGCACCCGATGGCCGCTTGCTGCGTATTCATTATGACTGGCTGGAGGCGGGCGAAGTGACGCAGCGTACGGTGGCCCGTTTGTCAGAACAGTTGCGACGCTATCTCGACGATCAGGCCTGGCTGGAAAACCGCCGCATCATGCAGCTGATACGCGACATAGAAAAAAAGGCGCTCGATGCGCGCGCGGTGGTCGAGCATGCCGCTTTTATCGAGATCGATGCCGCCGCACCGAATGTGCTGGCGCCGATGGATCGCATCTTGTTTACACCGCCCTTCAAACCCGTCATTTTGCATGGCGTGCTCGATGAAGCCGCCGAACCGGTGCCGTCGGATGCCTTGTTCGAGCAGGTCCATGTCGACCACCTGAAACTGGCGTCGAATATCCGGCGCGCGCTACAGCAGCGCAAGCAAGTGTCGCTCGCCACGCTGATCGCCGAATATCCGCTCGAGCAAGGCCTGGCGGAACTGGCCACTTATCTGAGCCTGGCGACGCAGGAATTGCCAAGCGTGATCGACGATACGCAAGAAGAAACGATACACTGGAGCGATGCGCAGGGTCGTGCGCGGCTTGCCACCGTACCTCTTCTTATTTTCAGTGCATGATGGATTCATCCAGCGAAACTCATTACAGCCAGATCCTGATCGCCTTGATGCAAGGCGTGTTGTACCAGGAAAACGATGTCGCCTTATGGCAGCCACTGCTGCTGTTGCAAGCGCGCGTGCGCGATTATTACCAGCAAATCGGCCTGGAATTGATACTCGACGAAGCCGAGGGCTATGCCTATCTGCGCCAGCGTGCCACACCGGAAGGGGAAGTTGCACTACCGCGTCTGGTGCCTCGGCGCCAGCTCAGTTATCCGGTCAGTTTGATCCTGGTGCTGTTGCGTAAAAAGCTGGCGGAGTTCGATAGTCAAGCTGGCGATACGCGTTTAATTGTCAGCCGTGAGCAGATCACCGAACAATTGCGCCTTTTCCTGCCCGATACCGCCAATGAAGCGCGTTTGCTTGACCGCATGGAGACGCATTTGAATAAAGTGGTCGAACTGGGCTTCCTGTATCGTTTGCGTGGACAGGATCAGCAATTTGAAGTGCGGCGCATTTTGAAGGCGTTTGTCGACGCGCAATGGCTTAGCGATTTTGAACAACGCCTGAACGATTACGCCAGTCATGGCGCGGGACTGTCGGAGGATGCGGAATGACGGCGCGGGATCATGAGGACGGCGTAAGTTGCCAATTAGATTTCGCGGAGCCGGTGCCATTTGAACGTGCGGGCTTCCGGCTGCATCATTTCGAAGTCCTCAATTGGGGGACCTTTCATGCGCGCGTGTGGAAACTGCATCCGGGCGGCGACAATCTGCTGCTGACCGGCGACATCGGTTCGGGCAAATCGACGCTGGTCGACGCGATTACCACCTTGCTGGTTCCCGCTCAAAAGATTTCCTATAACAAAGCCGCCGGTGCCGACGCGCATGAGCGCAGCCTGCGTACCTATGTGCTTGGCCATTACAAATCGGAACGCGGTGACACGTGCAGTACGGCGCGTGCGGTGGCCTTGCGCGACCAGAATACCTATGCCGTGATCCTTGGCGTGTTTTATAACGAAGGCTACGATCAGACGGTGACCCTGGCGCAGGTCTTCTGGCTCAAGGATGCGCGCGGCCAGCCCGAGCGTTTTTATGTGGTAGCGGACAGCGCCTTGTCGATCGCGGATCAGTTCGCTGGCTTCGGTACCGATATCACCCAGCTGCGCAAGCGCCTGCGCGCCAGCAAGGGTATAACCCTGTACGACAGTTTTCCACCGTACGGTGCCGATTTCCGCCGCCGCTTCGGCATCGGCAATGAACAGGCGATGGAGTTGTTTCACCAGACGGTGTCGATGAAATCGGTCGGCAACCTGACCGACTTCGTGCGTGAGCACATGCTTGAAGCATTTCCCGTCGAAGAGCGGATTGCCGCCCTGATTGCCCATTTCGATGATCTGCATCGCGCGCACGAAGCTGTACTCAAGGCGAAAAAACAGATCGAGCAATTGCTGCCGCTCACTGCCGATTGCGCACGCCATGCCAGCTTGCAGCAGCAGGATGAGCAGTTGCGCGGCTGCCGCGAAGCGCTGCGGCCGTGGTTTGCTGCCTTGAAAAGTGAGTTGCTGGAAAGCCGCCTGGAGCAACTGGTGCTGGAACTGGAAAAAACCGCCGCGCGCCTGCAGCGGCTGCAACAGCAGCGCGGCGAACAAGGCCTGCGCCGCGATGAAATACGGGAAGCCATTTCCGCCAACGGCGGCAATCGCCTGGCGCAGATCGACGCCGAGATCGCGCGCCGGCAAACGCTGAAGGATGAGCGTGCGCGGCGCGCAGCGCTCTACGAGCAATTGGCGCAAGCGCTGGGCTTGCCTGGTGCTGCCGATGACGAAGGCTTTCGCGCCAATTTGCATGCTATCGACAGTGGCCAGGCGCAATGCGTTGCGCAGCGCGACGAGTGCCAGAACACCCTGACAGAGGCGGGTGTCATGGTGCGCGAACTGGGCGCCAGCCATGGCGAGTTATCGGCGGAGCTCGCATCGTTGCGCCAGCGCCGCTCGAATATTCCAGGCCAGATGCTGAAACTGCGTGACTTGCTGTGCGGCGCGCTTGATCTCGATGGTGATGAGCTGCCCTTTGTTGGCGAGTTGATCCAGGTACGTGACGATGCTGGCGCGTGGGAGGGCGCGGCCGAACGTTTGCTGCACAATTTCGGCCTGGCGCTGCTGGTGCCGGAAGCCCATTATGCGGCGGTGGCGGCATGGGTGGACCGCAGCCATCTTGGAGCGCGCCTGGTGTATTTTCGGGTACGCGCGGTCAATGTGCCGGAAGCACGGCCGCTGCATCCGGACTCCCTGGTGCGCAAGCTGTCCATCAAGCCGGATTCGGCGTTTTATCCCTGGATCGCCGGTGAACTGGCGCGGCGTTTCGACTATGCCTGCTGTGAATCGCTGCAGCAATTCCAACGTGAAAAATTGGCCATCACGCGCAACGGCCAGATCAAGGCGGGTGGCGAGCGCCATGAAAAGGATGACCGTCATCCGTTGCAAGACCGCACCCGTTATGTGCTGGGCTGGACCAACCAGGCCAAGATCGCGGCGCTGGAAAAGCAAGCGCGTGATTTGTCATTGCGCATCACCGCCCATCGTGCACGCATCAGTGCACTGGGCATTGATGTCAAAACGCATCAGGACCGCCTGGGTCACTGGCAGCAACTGGCGGTGTTCCAGCATTTCGACGAACTGGACTGGAAGCCCTTGCTGCTGGCGATCGAACAATTACTGCGTGAAAAAGAGGCACTGGAAGCGGCGTCCGATCTGCTGCAAGCGCTGCAGGGCCAGCTTGAGGCGTTGACG
Organism: Janthinobacterium sp. NKUCC06_STL; assembly: GCF_019345455.1. Classification (NCBI taxonomy): domain Bacteria; kingdom Pseudomonadati; phylum Pseudomonadota; class Betaproteobacteria; order Burkholderiales; family Oxalobacteraceae; genus Janthinobacterium; species Janthinobacterium sp. NKUCC06_STL. Next base: position 2,705 of record NZ_JAHKQY010000021.1, on the reverse strand, counting down.
CAAGCGCAAGCCAAAACGGATGACGACATTAGCCGCCACACCACCGAGCACGCCAGACTCAGCGAACGCCAGGAGCAGGCCAGCGGTCACTTGGGCGATTGCGCACAGTTGCTGGACGCCACGCCGTCGCACGCGCGTGAGCTGTATTTTCCCTTGCTGCAGCGGCTACAGGGGGAAGCGCTGGGCGAACACAAACTGACGGTGGAGTCGTGCGACAACCGTGAAAAAGACATGCGCACTTTCTTGCAGGCGCGTATCGATGCCGACAGCAAGAAAATCGCCAGTTTGCGCGACCGTATCATCAGTGCCATGAGTGATTACGTCACGGCGTGGCCGCTCGATACGCGTGAAGTCGATGTCAGCATCAATGCCGCTGGCGAGTTTGGCATGATGCTGGCGGCACTGCAGGCCGATGACTTGCCACGCTTTGCGCAGCGCTTCAAGGAATTGCTCAATGAAAACACGATACGCGAAATTGCTGGCTTTCAATCACAGCTCAAGCGCGAGCGGGAAACCATACGCGAACGTATCGATATCATCAACCGCTCGCTGCACGATATCGATTACAACCCCAACCGCTATATCGCGCTGGAGGCCGAGCCCAACCTGGACGCTGACCTGCGCGATTTCCAGGCCGACTTGCGTGCCTGCACCGAAGGCGCGCTGACGGGATCGAGCGATGAAGAATATACGGAAGCCAAATTTCTGCAGGTCAAAACGATTATCGAGCGCTTCCGTGGCCGCAGCGGGAGCGGCGAGGTGGACAAGCGCTGGACGCGCAAGGTGACCGACGTGCGCAACTGGTTTGTGTTTTCGGCCTCCGAGCGCTGGCGTGAAGATGACCGCGAGCATGAACATTACACTGATGCAGGTGGCAAGTCCGGTGGCCAAAAGGAAAAGCTGGCCTATACCGTGCTGGCCGCCAGCCTGGCATACCAATTCGGCCTGGAGTGGGGCGTCGTGCGTTCACGCTCCTTCCGTTTTGTCGTGATCGATGAGGCGTTCGGCCGCGGTTCGGATGAGTCCGCGCGCTATGGGCTGGAACTGTTCAAGCGCATGAATCTGCAATTGCTGATCGTCACGCCATTGCAAAAAATCCATATCATCGAACCGTATGTTGCCGGCCTGGGCTTCGTGCATAGCGAAGAGGGCCGGCAATCGATGTTGCGCTGCCTGAGCATCGAGCAGTACCAGGCCGAGCGCCAGGCTCGCAGCGCATGAGTGCCATGAGCAGCAACTGGACCACGCCGGCCGACATTCGTACACAGTTACTGCGCCTGTGGGACAGCGGTCGCCTGCTGGCGGCGCATGTCAGTCACAGTGTGCTGTTTCCCTTGCCTCTCAATCTGCGTCAGCCAGCCTCGGCGCACCTGGGCGAGCAATTCGATGAAGTGCGGCGCTGGATACGCCAACTTGACGAAGGCAGCAAGAGTCACATGGGCTACGGCTATACCATCGAATGGCGTGATATCAATCATCGCCAGTTGGGGCGCAATCGCATGCCGGCTGGCTTGATCGTGGACGAAGAGGGCGACGCCTTGCGGCTGATCGGAAAAATGGCGGAGAAGCGGCATTTCGAGCAATTGCTGACGCTGACGCTGCAGGTTTTTCCTGCTTTGGCTGGCTGGATCGCGCGCCGTCCGATGCTGTTGCTCGAGCACGCGCCCGCATGGGAACGCATCGTGCTGATTTTGCAATGGTTTGTGGCGCATCCACGTCCGCAGCTTTACTTGCGCGAACTCGACATCGCTGGGGTGGATGGAAAATTCATCGAAACGCGCAAGGCCTTGCTGGCGGAATTACTGGATCAGCTAATGCTGCCCGAGGCGATCAACGCGCAGGCCGTCGGGGCGCGCCAATTTGAAACGCGTTATGGATTATTGAGCAAACCGGTATTGATACGTTTTCGCCTGCTCGATCCGCGTCATTATATCGCTGGTTTGTCTGACCTGAGCGTACCGGTAGCGCAGTTCGCTGCCTTGCATGTCAATGTAAAACGCGTCTTTATTACCGAGAATGAAATCAATGGCCTGGCGTTTCCGGAGGTTGAAGACAGCATGGTGATTTTCGGTGGCGGTTATAGTGTCGAACGCCTCGGCGATGTACCCTGGTTGGCTGACAAGGAAGTAATTTACTGGGGCGATATCGATACGCACGGTTTTGCCATACTGGATCGCTTGCGCGCATACTTGCCGCAAGCACGCTCCATGCTGATGGACATCGCGACCCTGGAAGCGCACCGCTTGTTGTGGGGGAGTGAAGAGCCGCATAAACGCCACGGTGGTCATCTGACCCGCTTGACGCATGAGGAACTGGCCCTGCTTAAAATACTGCACGAACATGCTTTGGGCGAGTGCCTCCGCATGGAGCAGGAAAGACTGGGTTTTCGCTGGGTCAGGACAGCGATACAAAACCTTGACTAACAAATCTTGGATTAAAGACTTGCTGCTATCGCGGCGTAGGGCTATAATTCGCCCCCTCGCTGAACGATGCATGCAAATGCTGAGTAAGGCAGGAAAAGAAGGAGTTGACGGATGTAGTGAAATGCTTCATACTCTTCCTTCTTCGCAGCTGGCAAACACAACGCTTTGTCAATAGCGCGAAAGCAGTACCGAATACAGTTCTTTAACAATTAACAGTCGATAAGTGTGGGCATTTGATGTAAGTGCAGCAGCGATTTTCGGATCGCTGTAAAACTTAAAATA
>NZ_JAHKQY010000020.1:0-11991 GCF_019345455.1 Janthinobacterium sp. NKUCC06_STL | reverse complement strand
TTGCAGGCCCGCGCCCAGCAAGCCGCTACTGGCAATGCTGTTGGCCTGCAAGATCGTGTTGCCCAGCGCCGCGATGGAACCGCTGTTCGTCAGCGCGCCACCCACCGTCCACTGCTGGTCGCGCCCCGCGTACAGCAAGCCCGTGTTGTTCAGGTCGCCCGTCAGCGTGGCCCGCACATCCTTGCCCGCGCTCAGCACGCCCTGCGCATTGCGCACGCTGCCGACATCAAGGACGATGCTGCCGCTGCTCGCCTGCAGCGTGCCGCCGCTGTTGTCGACACTGCCCGCCTTCACACTGATATCCTGCGTGGCGGCAATCACGCCGTCGGTATTGTTGACCGCATTGACACTTTTCAGGTCCAGCGACGCCGTCGAGGTGATGCGGCCCTTGCCGCTATTATCGATGCTGCCCGCCTGCACCAGCAGTTGGCCATTGCTGGCCAACTCCCCCGCCTGGCTGTTATCGAGCTGCCCGCGCACCGTCACGCTGGCCTTGTCCGTGCCCGTCTGCAGCAGCTTGCCGCCCTGGTTGTCCAGCTGGCCCACCTGCACGGCCAGCTGGCCCGCGCTCAGGGTGCCTTTCGCGTTCTGCAGGGTTTGCTGTTCCAAACTATTGGCCGTGATGCTCAGCAGCCCCGGCGTACTCACCACGGCACCCGCCGTGCTGATATTGCCATGGCTCGCCGTCAGATCGATGCTGCCGGCGCTGGTCTGGCTCAGCCCCAGGTCCAACGAGGTGCCCGTCAGGCTGGCGTGGCCCGCCGCCAGATTCTGCCCGCTGGCCGTGATCGCTTGCGTGGCCGCCAGGGTCAGGTCGCCGTCTTGCGCCAGGCTGCCGTCGGCCTTGATGCCGGCGCCCAGCAGGCTTTGCGCGCCGCTGTCGATGCGTTCGGCCGTGATGTGGTTGTCACCCTGCGCCGCGATCACCCCCGTATTGGTCAAGGTCCCCGTTACCTGCAAGCGCTGCTCGCCGGCCGCGTACAGGCTGCCGCTGTTGCGCACCACTGCGGCCTGCATGTCCAGCTTACCGCCGGCAAACACGCTGCCCGTGTTCTGCAATTGCTGCAGTTGCAAGGTGGCATTACCATTTTGCGCCTGCACCTTGCCACCCAGGTTATCCAGCTGTTGCGCGGTGATGCGCAAGTGCTGGCCGGCAGCCACGCTGCCGGCCGTGTTGTCGAGCTTGCCTGTCACCGTCAACGCCGCCTGCTGCACGGCGCTCAGCAAACCCTGCTGGTTCAGCACGCTGCCAGCCGTCACGGCCAGGTCGCCATTGCTTTCGATACGGCCACCTGTATTGTCCAGCAGCTGGCCAATGCCCAGCGTCATGCTGCCGGACCCCGTCTGGCCGATGCCGCCGCCACGGTTGTCCAGGCTGCCCGCCTGGATCGTCACCTGCTGCGCCACCAGGGTGGCGTCGCGGTGGTCGATGCTGCCGGCGTCGATGCGCAGCGCGCCGTTGCCGATGAGTTTGCCACCCTGGCCGTTCAAGGTGCTGGCCGTGATGGCCAGCACGCCATTGCCCGCATGCTCGATGCGCCCGTTCAGGTTCGTCAAGGTCGCCGCACTCAGACCAAGGTCGCTGCTGTTGACGGCGATGCGCCCGCCCGTGTTGTTCAGCAGGCCCGTGGCAATGACGGTCTTGCCCTGCCCCGTCTGCACGATGTCGCCGCCGCTGTTGTCCAGGTTCGCCACCTGCAGGGCCAGCTGGCCCGCACTCAATTGTCCCTTGCCCGTATTCACCAGCGCCTGCGCGCTGCCCGCGTTGGCCGTGATCGACAGCAAGCCCGGCGTGCTGACCACCGCGCCATGGGTCAGCACATTGCCTTGCGTCGCCGTCAGGGCGATGTTGGCGGCGCCGGTCTGGCTGCCGCTCAGGTCCAGCGACGTGCCCGTCAAGCTGGCCTGGCCCGCTGCCAGGTTCTGGCCGGTGGCCACGATGCCCTGCGTGGCGGTCAAGCTCAGGTTTCCACTGATGCCCAGGCTGCCGTCCGCTTGCAGGCCCGCGCCCAGCAAGCCGCTACTGGCAATGCTGTTGGCATGCAAGGTCGTGTTGCCCAGCGCCGCGATGGAACCGCTGTTCGTCAGCGCGCCACCCACCGTCCACTGCTGGTCGCGGCCCGCGTACAGCAAGCCCGTGTTGTTCAGGTCGCCCGTCAGCGTGGCCCGCACATCCTTGCCCGCGCTCAGCACGCCCTGCGCATTGCGCACGCTGCCCGCATCAAGGACGATGCTGCCGCTGCTCGCCTGCAGCGTGCCGCCGCTGTTGTCGACACTGACCGCCTTCACCAAGATGTCCTGCGTGGCGGCAATCACGCCGTCGGTATTGTTGACCGCATTGACACTTTTCAGGTCCAGCGACGCCGTCGAGGTGATGCGGCCTTTGCCGCTATTGTCGATGCTGCCCGCCTGCACCAGCAGCTGGCCATTGCTGGCCAGCTCCCCCGCCTGGCTGTTATCGAGCTGCCCGCGCACCGTCACGCTGGCCGTGCCCGTGCCCGTCTGCAGCAGCTTGCCACCCTGGTTGTCCAGCTGGCCCACCTGCACGGCCAGTTGGCCCGCGCTCAGGGTGCCTTTCGCGTTCTGCAGGGTTTGCTGTTCCTGGTTGTTGGCCGTGATGCTCAGCAGCCCCGGCGTACTCACCACGGCACCCGCCGTGCTGATATTGCCATGGCTCGCCGTCAGATCGATGCTGCCGGCGCTGGTCTGACTCAGCCCCAGGTCCAGCGAGGCGCCCGTCAGGCTGGCGTGGCCCGCCGCCAGATTCTGGCCGCTGGCCGTGATCCCCTGCGTGGCGCTCAGGATCAGGTCGCCGCTGGTGCCCAGGCTGCCGTCGGCCTTGATGCCGGCACCCAGCAGGCTTTGCGCGCCGCTGTCGATGCGTTCGGCCGTGATGCGGTTGTCACCCTGCGCCGCGATCACGCCCGTATTGTTTAATATCCCCGTTACCTGCAAGTGCTGCTCGCCGGCCGCGTACAGGCTGCCGCTGTTGCGCACCACTGCGGCCTGCGTGTCCAGTTTACCGCCGGCAAACACGCTGCCCGTGTTCTGCAATTGCTGCAGTTGCAAGGTGGCATTGCCGTTTTGCGCCTGCACCTTGCCGCCCAGGTTATCCAGCTGTTGCGCGGTGATGCTTAAGTGCTGGCCGGCCGCCACGCTGCCGGCCGTGTTGTCGAGCTTGCCTGTCACCGTCAACGCCGCCTGCTGCACGGCGCTTAACAAACCCTGCTGGTTCAGCACGCTGCCAGCCGTCACGGCCAGGTCGCCATTGCTTTCGATGCGGCCACCTGTATTGTCCAGCAGCTGGCCAATGCCCAGCGTCATGCTGCCGGACCCCGTCTGGCCGATGCCGCCGCCCCGGTTGTCCAGGCTGCCCGCCTGCAGCGTCACCTGCTGCGCCACCAGGGTGGCGTCGCGGTGGTCGATGCTGCCGGCGTCGATGCGCAGCGCGCCGTTGCCGATGAGTTTGCCACCCTGGCCGTTCAAGGTGCTTGCCGTGATGGCCAGCACGCCAGTGCCCGCATGCTCGATGCGCCCGTTCAGGTTCGTCAGTGTGGCCGCACTCAGGCTCAGATCGCTGCTGTTGACGGCGATGCGTCCGCCCGTGTTGTTCAGCAGGCCCGTGGCGATGACGGTCTTGCCCTGCCCCGTCTGCACGATGTCGCCGCCGCTGTTGTCCAGGTTCGCCACCTGCAGGGCCAGCTGGCCCGCACTCAATTGTCCCTTGCCTGTATTCACCAGCGCCTGCGCGCTGCCCGCGTTGGCTGTGATCGACAGCAAGCCCGGCGTGCTGACCACCGCGCCATGGGTCAGCACATTGCCTTGCGTCGCCGTCAGGGCGATGTTGGCGGCGCCGGTCTGGCTGCCGCTCAGGTCCAGCGACGTGCCCGTCAAGCTGGCCTGGCCCGCCGCCAGGTTCTGGCCGGTGGCCACGATGCCCTGCGTGGCGCTCAAGGTCAGGTTGCCGCTGGTCCCCAGGCTGCCGTCCGCTTGCAGGCCCGCGCCAAGCAAGCCGCTACTGGCAATGCTGTTGGCCTGCAAGGTCGTGTTGCCCAGCGCCGCGATGGAACCGCTGTTCGTCAGCGCGCCGGCCACCGTCCACTGCTGGTCGCGGCCCGCGTACATCAATCCCAAGTTACTGAAGTCCCCTGCGATCTTGAATGCCAGATCGCTGCCGGTACTGATCACGCCATCACGGTTCTCCAGTTGCCCCTTGCTGGAGATGGAAGCAGCTGCTGCCGACGTAATCCGTCCCTTGGTATTGTCAATACTTCCGGCCTGCAAGGACAGCGTACCGTTACTGGTGATCTCGCCAGCAGCGTTGTCCAACCCCTGCCGGACAGTGAACACGGCGTCCCCGGTACCAGTTTGCACAAGCTGGCCAGCATGATTACTGAGAACATTGACATCCACATTCAAACGACTGGCCGATGTTACTGCCCCATCATGTTGCATGGCATCGGCGACGATATGCACGGTACCATTGCTGATCAATGTCCCTTGTTCGTCATTCAGAACAGCTGCTTGAAGGGATAAGTTCCCGCTGCCGGCATGTTCAATACGCCCTTGCGTATTGGTCACCGAAGATGCTGCGATATCCAGGCCACGGCTATTGACGGCAATGCGGCCGCGCGTATTGTCCAGCAAGCCGCTCGGGGACTTCAGCGCAATATGCGTGTCGCCAGCACCCGTCTGGATGATGACGCCATCACGGTTATTCAGACCCGAGAGCGCGACATCAAGCTGGCCGGCACTTAAGGTTCCCTTGTTGTTGTCCAGCACCTGGTTCGTGTTGGCATTTGCCGTAATGGACAGCGTACCGGGCGTGCTGATGACCGCGCCCGCGCTACTGACATTGCCCGCGCTTGCCACCATCGCAATCTGCGAGGCACTGGTTTGGCTGGCATCCAGATTCACTGAGGCCGCATTCAGTCTGGCGGTTCCAGCGGCCAGGTTTTGGCCATGCGCGGCCAGGTCATTACTTACATTGACGGTGAGATCGCCGGCAGCGGCCAAGCCGCCGTCGGATTTGACGCCGGCACCAATCAGACTACCAGCTCCACTGCTTAAACTGTCGGCTCGAATACTATTATTGCCATGCGCGGCAATGACGCCGGTATTTGTGAGTTTGCCGCCAAGATTCAAGGCCAGGTTACCAACCGCATACACGCTGCCGCTGCTATAGGCATTGCCACCTTGGAAATTTGCATTGCTTCCAGCGAAAATGCTACCCGCTGTGTTGTTCATATCCGCAAACTGGAAATTTACCTGACCGGCAAACGCCTGCAAGGTGCCTTCGGTATTTTCAATACTCCCAGCCTCAAGCGTCAGGTTCTGTCCGGATGCAACGATGCCGGCATGGTTATTCAGCTCCGAACCTGCCTTGACATCGATGCTTTGGGTGGAGGTAATGCGTCCCTTGGCATTCGACAGTAGCGAAGTCGCTATCGCCGCATTGCCGCCAAGCTCAATACTGCCGGCGCGGTTATCCAGACTTTGGGTTGCCAGCAGCGATGCCTGGCCGGAACCGGTCTGGCTGATGCTGCCGCCGCGATTGTCGAGCACTGCGCTCTTGATGCCAATCTGCTGCGCCGACATGGCCGCATCGCGATGATCAAGCTTGCTGGCATCGAGCGACAAGCCGCCATTCGTGATAATGCGTCCATGCTGCCCCAGGAGCGTATCGGCCACCGCCATGGTGAATGCTCCCGTGCCGGCGTGTTCCATCTTGCCATCGACGTTATAGAGCAGCTGCGTGCGGATAGCCAGGTTTTGGCTATTGCTCGCAATGCGTCCGGAACTATTGTTCAGTGTACCTGGCAACTGAAGCAGCAGATCGCTGCTACCAAATTGAGATATCTGCCCACCGATATTGGACAAATCATGCGCGCGCAGATCAATCTGATTGGCGGTCACGACGGCCGCGTCCGTGCGCACTGTAGCTGTGGCGTTGAGGGACAACCCGCCCTGTGTTGCAATACTCGCGCGGCTGGCATCGAGATCGCCCGCGCTTGCCGACAGATTCAACTGTGCACCGGACACCCTGGCATCCTTCAGGTCCAGCTGGCCAGCCGCGATCTGGCTATTGCCGCCCGATACGCTATTGCCATGGATGCGAATCGTATCGCCAGCCTCAATGCGCAAGTCACCGGCTTGGCGTACGCTGTTGTCCGCATTGAGGCCACTGGCAATGACGGCACTGGCAGCCAGATCGATATGCGACCCAGCCCCAGACGCTTGCATCGTGACATTGTTTTGTGCAGCGATCAGGCCGCTACTGGCAATATTGCCCTGTGCCTGCACCTGGCTGTCGCCACCCGCATACACGGTGCCGCTGTTGACCACGTCGCCCGTGACGGCAATGCCGGTCTGGCTGCCTGTGCCGGCAGACTGGATGTTGCCGCTGTTGCTTAGCCAGCCGTTCGATTGCAGCACCAGGTTGCCCGCCGTGGCCGCCAGGACGCCCGCGTTGCGCACGCCCAAGCCCGCTTCCGTGCCGATCAGGGTGATCTTGCCCGCGTACATACCGCCCAGTTGCGCCACGTCCAGCGCATAGGCTGGGGCCGGGCCTACGCCAGACGCTGCGCCCGTCACGCCATGCGCCGCATCGATCTGGTTAGTTCCTGTCACCACTTTCAGTTCCTGCGCCCAGATGCCGCCGTTGATTTGTGCGGCGCGCGCCAGGATGGCCGTATAGTCGCTCAGCGACGTGTCGAGGCCGCGCCCGTTGATGCTCACCACGCCGCGCTGCACCATGTAACCGTCCAGGCTGCCGCCATTGAGAATTGGCGAGCCTGTCGTCAGCACGACGCGGCTGGCATTGATAAAACCGCCGCCATCGATGGCCACGCCGGCCGGGTTGGCGATGACGACCTCTGCGCGCTGGCCAGCCACTTCCACGTAGCCGCGCAGCTGGCTCGGGTTGGCCGAGTTGACTTCGTTGAGGATGACGCGCGCGCTGCCGCCCGCCAGCCATGGATTGCCCTGCACCCAGCCGCCCGTCTGCGTCTGCACGTTGCCGCGGCTGTTGTTGAGGATGGCGCCATTTGCCGTCACGTCGAACTGGCTGTAGGTATTGCGCGAGACGCCCGCCGCGCTCGGCGTCTGGATATTCACCTGCGTCACGCCATTGGCGCTTTGTACCACGGTCGGACGCTGGCGGCCCGGCGCGTTCGGGTCGGCCACGATCTGTCCCATGGCAGGACCGGCGACAAAACTTACCATGCCCAGCGCGCCAAATATCGCCAAGGCCAGCGGCCGCAAGCGTCCATTGATCCCGCCACCGCCATCGCCATCAAATACGCCGCTATCCAGGCCACCTTCGCCCTTGGCCGCCTTGCCTTGCGACGAAGCATTTTCGGCGACGACCATCAGTTGGCCACGGCGTTTGTTGAAGATGATGCGGTACAGGTTCTTGTTCATGAAATGTCCTAATGACAATTAAATGATGCGAAAAAGGGAGAGAACACCTGGTCGATGGCGGCGTCTCACATCGTTATTTTTTAATAGCTGGCATTCAGGCTAAAGCCGGCCGTATGGCTGGCCGTGCGGAACAGCTCGGGTTTGCGCACGGGCCAGCCGACGAAGGCGTCGTACTGCACCCCCAGCCACTGGCCGCGCAAACCGACAAAGCCGCCCGTCAGGCGCCGCGCGATCAGCCATTCAGCGGACCGTCCCGACACTTCGCCGTGGTCCAGCCCGGCATACGCTTCCTGGCCGCTGCTGCCCAGCGGCACGCCCAGCTCGTTGCGCAGCAGCCAGCCCCGCTCGGCAGACAGGCTGCTTTCGCCGTCGTAGCCGCGCACCGTGTAGCGTCCACCGATGGCGAAGCGGTCCTGCGGCACCAGCGGCGTGCGGTTGTGCTGCATGCGCCAGCTGCCCGTGTAGCGCAGCGGCTGGCCGGCCAGCTTGAACGGCGCCGACAGGGCCGCATCGGCCAGGATCAGTTTGAAACGCGACGTACCCTCGCCAAACGCTTCCTCGGGCGCCGCCAGCGCGTCCATCGCGCCCGTGCCGCGCCGGTATTGCAGGTTCAGGTCCAGCGTCGCCTGGCCCAGGAATTCGCGATGGCCGATACCCAGTTCCCAGCCAGCCATGCGGCGGCGCTGCACTTCCACTTCCGTGTCGTCGATGAAGTTTTGCGCCGCTCGCTGCCAGCCGCGCAGGGACAACGTCGTCTTGCGCGACGCGTCGCGGTAGACCAGGCGCGACAGTTTCACTTCGCGATTCTGGCTGGCGCCGCTGTAGTTGTAGTCTTGATTGATGCCGGCCACGGACTGGTGGTAATGGCTGTCGCTCACCGTAAAAGCCAGCAGCCAGTAGGCGTAGGGAATCGAATAGTGGGCCACCATGCCGCCCGTGCCGCGCGGGCCGTTGCGGTCGCCGTCGACGTTCTGGTTCAGGCTCAGGTAAAACAGGTCGTTCAGGGTCAGCCAGTGGTCGTACGACAGGGTCACGCTGCCCTGCAGCTTGCCCGTCGAGCGCGAACCGCCATCGTCCAGGCCCAGCGCCAGCCGAAACGGCAAGCCCTGCTTCCACTGGATCTGCAGATCGCTCTCGCCCGGCTTGGCGTTGCCGCCCTCGGCCGGCATGATCTGGATATCGGCCTCGGCCGTCGGCACGCGCTTGAAATTCTCCAGCGCCTGCTCCGTATCACGCACATTGAGTAGCTCGCCCGGGCGCGCCGGCACGGCATTCCACCAGGTACCTCGGGGATTGGTGCCGGGCGCAAAACCGATCTGGCGGATGCGCCCCGGTATCAAGGTCAACGCCAGGGTGCCACGGCTCAAGTCCTGCGGTTCGGCAAGCACGCGCGTGGTGACATAACCGCGCGCGATCACGGCGTTCTGCATGCGGCCCATCAGCACATTGATGGCCTGCGTGCCCAGGCAGCGCCCCAGCGCAGAATCCGGCGCGCCCAGGTCGTCGCGCCCGGCGGCATCCAATGCCCATTGGAACCGGGCGGCATCCTCGCCCCGCAATTCCAGGTGGTCAATCGTAAAACACGGCGACTCGCCTGCCGGCAAGCGGTTGGCGGACACGGCCGCCGGCGCCTCAAGCAGGCGCACGTCGGGATTGCGCTCCTGCTGCTGGCGCAGGAGGCGCTCACGTTCTTGCTGGCGTATCAATTCTTGGCTAGCATCGTCGCGCTGGCTGGTGCCAGGCGTGGTGGGAAGGGGCGGCGCGATTTCGGGACGGGTCTGCGCGGACACGGCGGCACACAAGGTGCCGCTGAACAAAAATACACCGCACCATGGCGTCAAACGCAGGTGCATATGTTGCCTTACGTAATTATTTATGTAAGGAAATTATAAATTGATTATTTCTATTAGGCAACTATATTTATTTCTTGAGAACTTTACCTCTTTGGTAACTGCCTTTCAACTATCCAATTACCACTAGTAAAAAGCCGCGCGGCCTTGTCATTGCCGGTTTGTCGCGGGGGGAGATGGGAAATTAGTCCACTCACTCGCACCTGCCACCCAACTCTCGTGGACGATGCGCGCTTCGTGCCGGAACATCAGTAATCGCAGCGTTCCGATGCATTCAAGATACGCCAGGCTGCGCGCCGCGCTGTCATTGGAGCAATTTTGGGCCCCTATAGCAATAGAGACGAGGCAATGGCACGCGCTTATCTGTTACCGCTTTTACCATGGCCACATCGCCGCCGTTTTTCACGTCTCGAGCAAGACAGTCAGTCGAGTCATATCGGTATTTAACTTACTTCAGCTCAAAACGGCCAAAGTTGAGATCGTGTACAAATGGCAGAACTGATCCTGGCATTCCGAGTTGCCATCCTGGCTGATTAATTCAGGCCATATGCGAATACTTCCTCTGGGAAAATGATATCAGTGCTTTCATCACGTTTAAAATCAAGCAAAAGCACTATTCGCGTAGCATTGCTCCGATTCCAGGCTTCATGCTCCTGAGTGTCATCAAAGACAAAACAGGAACCAGGTGTCCAGGTACGTATCTGGTTCGAAACACGCAAAGCACAATTTTCTGGAGTAACCAACCCCAGGTGGCAACGCAATACATCGTCCGTATAGCCCCGATGTGGCGTTATATGAGTATTAGCAGCCATGGATGAAAAACCCGCCGTCACCATACCAGGAATTTCCTCGATAATTTCGGTTGTACGCGGACATAGATCACAAAATTTCAGGTTCTTTTCTCCAAAAACATACAGACCAAACACTTTCCAGTCGCCGTTATAAATATCCCTCTCAGGCCATTCCGTCCAATAAGCCGCCCTTAAAGCGACAAGTTCATCCCTGATAACCAACCATTCATTTTGTAAACGAGCAAGAAATGGGAATTCAATGGCTTCTATAAACATAATTCACCTATATCACTCTTTAGTTCCAAACGCAAAAAATATCCCTGAAGTATAGTCATGCAATGAGCTAACAACAACGCCAGAACGAGAGAAGTATATTGAGAGGTGGATACACGGTGATAATTCTTCCATTTAAGCAGAACAGTCAGTCAAGCCGTATCGGAATTCAATAAAGTGCAACTTAACAAAAGGACTTGCCATTCAAGACGGCATCTGCCCCCAGCTCCTCGGCTAACGGGGTCATGAATGGAACGGGATCGGGATCGGGTCCACCACTCCGACATGACCTTAGCCATGCCGATGTCCAAACCATGTCCCATATCGCCACCGCTTTTGACGTCTCCAGCAAGACAGTCTGTCGAGCCGTATCGGCATTTAATAAAGCCCAACTTGCCGAAGATAGAGATGGCCAAAGCTGAGATCGTTTACGAATGCCGGACTAGATCAACCGGACCCTGGCTCCCGCGAATGGCAGGCCTGACACTGGCTCCCGAAAGCGAATTGATCACCACGTCGTTATGTGATCAATACGTTGCCGGTTGCAAGCATATTTCGAAGATTATCTAAACCGCCGAGCTGGACTTCCCACAACCAAAGCTGATGATCCCCAACACGCCGCAAAGAAGAGAATGAATCTGCACGAATAATATCTTCCAAGGTCTGAGAAGCTGAAACCTGTGCATTTAATTGCGTATCATTTAGGACGTTTACTGGATAGACATCTCGAATTTTTTGGAGGCGTACCTCAGGCAGAGACGCATACCATTTATTTAAACGCTTTCGATCCTCAGCAGTCAACTTTCCACCGTCCAGACCCAGGACATGGAATTCGGGTTTTTTTTCAATAAATTCAGAAAGAGCATACCCAAAATCCCATTGCAGCAGGCCAATACACGACATTAAAATGCTTTCAAAAATATCCCCGCCAAACTTCAAGAAGCGCTCCTCAATTGCCAAACAAAACAACGTCTCACCAATCTCTTCAACATAACTTAAAGAGGCCGAAGCAAAACCATCATAACCAGGCTCTGCGCTGCCTTCTGGATTTGCAACCAATGACATCACATGAATATCAGAAAACCCAGATTTCAGCGCCTTTGTGTATACTCTTCCGCCAATTTTGGTTAAATCGCCCTTATAACCCAAACCTTCGGCCGCAAAATATGTTGGTGCAATCCCGACACGATGGAAAATTGACGTAACTAAATCGTAGAACGCCTTAAAGCCATCAGCACCTGGAGCTGGAGTCGTGTAACTATATAGTCCTATTGCAAATGCTTTCTCAGTCATCGAATTCTCTTATCGTGGTTTTGGTGTACGTGTAGGAACGACCACTTTTGGTGGAAGCGGTGTGAAGCCCTGTACTCTGAGCTGCGCGTCCAAGGCGGCATTCCTACTCCTTAAAATTGCAGGATTATCTGTTGCAGATTGAACCTCTACGCGCGCCACTCGACCGTCATTATAAATTGCTGTTACGTCAGGTCTGCGATTAGGCGAAATAGTTTTTCACGGAGGCGGGGTCACACGGAGGCGCAGAGGCGGGGTCAGATACCGTCTTGAATGACAAGTCCTTTTGCCAAATAATTCGCATCAAAGGGCCTGTCATTGTGGATCACTCCATAGATCAGATGTGCTAGTTTGTGCATGATCGC
>NZ_JAHKQY010000019.1:0-16176 GCF_019345455.1 Janthinobacterium sp. NKUCC06_STL | reverse complement strand
CGTCTTGCGACGGGTCGCTCACTCAAAAAACTGACAGGCCACTACTTTCGTAGCGCCTATTTCATTATTTCTTGTGAACATTTGATATTTTAAGTTTTACAGCGATCCGAAGATCACTGCTGCACTTACATCAAATGCCCACACTTATCGACTGTTAATTGTTAAAGAACTGTATTCGGTTACTGCTTTCGCGCTATCGACAAAGCGTTGTGTTTGTCAGCTGCGAAGAAGGAAGAGTATGAAGCGTTTGCAGCATTTCGTCAACCTTCTTTTTTCACCCTGCTTTACTCTGCATTTGCATGCGTCGTTCAGCGAGGGGGCGAATTATAGCCCTGCTCCGCGCGCGCCGCAAGCGCTATTTTTCCGTCCTGCGAAACGGCCCTGGCACCACACTTGCTTATACAGCCCTATGCACTGTCCACTGATGGGAGTAACTCTGGGCCTGGCAGCAACACTGGGGATAGCCCGGTTCGCTTTGCTTTGCTCCCATCTGTGACAGGTGCTACATTATGGAACACTCTCGATATTCAAAAGAGCGCCCGGTACAGGGCCCAACGGAGGCAACGAGATCATGTATCAACCGTCAGCTACTTACCGTAGCGCACCGTTTTCGTCCATCGCGGACGCGAACATTTTGCCGGCAGGACAGGACAACGTCCCCGTCATCATTGAAACGTCCCATCAGCGTTCCGTCGCCTTTGGCCTGTCGCCCACGGCCACGCCCGACTTTACGCCGGCGGGCAAATCCGACCTGTCCTTGCTGATCGAGCAAAACCGCTTGCTGCACACGCATGCGCTGCCCGCCATGGAAACCCTGTACCAGCAAATCGTCAACACCCACAATATGGTGATCTTGACGGATGCCAACGGCGTCATCGTGCATTCACTGGGTGACGATGATTTTCTGGAAAAAGCCAACCGGGTCGCTTTGCAACCGGGCGTGGCATGGTCGGAACAAAGCCGCGGCACGAATGCCATCGGCACGGCCATCACGGAAAAAGTACCGACCCTGGTCCATGCGGACCAGCATTACCTGGCCGCCAATCATTTCCTGACCTGCTCCGCCGCACCGATCACCGACCACCGGGGCAACGTCATCGGCGTGCTGGACGTCTCGAGCGACCAGCGTAGTTTCCACAAGCATACGATGGCCCTCGTGCGCATGTCGGCGCTGATGATCGAGAACCAGCTGTTTTCCGCCACCTTCGAAGATGCCATCACCGTGCACTTCCACGCGCGCCCCGAATTCATCGGCACCTTGATGGAAGGCATCGCCTCGTTCACGCCGGGTGGACGGTTTTTATCCGCCAACAAGAATGGCCTGTTCCAACTGGGCCTGTCATTTGCCGCGCTGCAATCGCACACATTCAGTTCCCTGTTCGGCTTGCCCGTGTCCGCCCTGTACGACCATTACCGCACTGCCTCGCCCGGCTTGCTGAACCTGTGCATGCACAGCGGCGTGCGCGTGTATGGGCGCGCGCAGTTGCGCCTGTCCAATAGCGTCTTCCAGCACGGCTTTGCTGCCAGCACCGACCAGAGCGATATCAATGCCGCATCGGCCCAGGTTCCCGCGCCGGCCAGCCATGCGGCCAACGCGGCGCGCCGCCTGTCCGGCCTGCGCTATCTGCGCACGGGCGATCCGCAGCTGGAACTGGTGATCGAAAAGGTCAACAAAGTATTGGGGCGCGACATCCCCATCCTCGTCATGGGCGAAACGGGCACCGGCAAGGAATTGCTGGCGCAAGCCATCCACAACGATTCGCCACGGGCCATGGGACCGTTCATTGCCGTCAATTGCGCCTCGATTCCGGAAACCCTGATCGAGTCCGAGCTGTTTGGCTATGAGGACGGGGCGTTTACGGGTGCGCGCAAGAAGGGCGCCATCGGCAAGATCCTGCAAGCCAATGGCGGCACCCTGTTCCTCGATGAAATCGGCGACATGCCGTTTGGCTTGCAGGCGCGGCTGTTGCGCGTGTTGCAGGAACGCATGGTTACGCCGCTGGGCAGCAGCAAATCGATCACCGTCAATGTGGAACTCATTTGTGCCACGAATCACAACTTGCGCGAACGCATGGCCAAGGGGTTGTTCCGCGAAGACTTGTATTACCGCCTGAATGGCCTGGTGGTCAAACTGCCGGCGCTGCGCGAGCGCACAGACCTGGACACGGTCGTGAAAAAAATCCTCGCAACGGAAGCACCCGATACGCGCTACACGGTGGCGCCGGACATCCTGCGCATGTTCCACCAGCATAAATGGCCGGGCAACTTCCGCCAGTTGACCAATCTCTTGCGCACGGCCATCGTCATGGCGGGCGACGAACATGAAATCTGTCTGCGCCACATGCCCGATGATTTCCTCGACGATATTGAGATGACGCAAGCGACTGCCGCCAGCGCCAGCACGGACCGCATGATCGCGGCCGGCGCCAACCTGGAAGAAATGGAACAAAGCGTCATTCTCAAGTCGCTCGATGCCCACGGTGGCAACGTCTCGGCCACGGCGCGGGCCCTGGGCGTGTCGCGCAACACGATCTATCGCAAAGTACCGCATCTGAAATAGCCTAAATTAGAAGGGAGAAGCCGGGCGACATCTCGCGCCGGCCCTGCTTGTCGATGGTCATCAGGTCAACGCCTTCCATTTGCGCGGCCATCGCATGCGCGCGCGCCCCGCCCGTCACCATGAAGGTCGTCGACAAGCCATCGGCCAGCAAGCCCGTGGGTGCCAGCACGGTCACGCTGGCCAATTCGCGCGGCGAATCCCCCTTCGATGGATCAAAAATGTGGTGATGCACGAAGTCGGGCGTGAACGTACACTCGTAATCGCCCGACGTGGCCACGCTGCGCCCTTCCACTTTCAAGGTGGCCGCGAGTATTTCTGCGTCACGCGGATCCTGGATACCCAAGGTCCAGGGACGGCGCACGGAACGCTGCCCGCGCGCAACGAATTCGCCCGTGTCCAGCAGCGCGTGCCGTATGCCGCGCGCCTGCACGGCCGCCAGCGCCATGTCCGCCGCATAACCTTGCGCCAGGCCATTCAAGGTCAGCGCCATGCCTGGCCGAAGAAAACGCACTTCCCGGCTATCCCACGCCAGTTGCCGCCAGCCTACCCGCGCCTGCGCTTCGCGCCGCAATGCTTGCGCAGGCAAGCCGGCCTGGTCTGCCGCCGCGCGAAACAGCTGCCATAAGGGTTGCACCGTGATATCAAACGCCCCATTGCTCCATTGCGACAAGGCTTGTGCCTGCGCCAGCACGGCCAGCAGATGCGCGTCCGGCCGGGCCAGGCGGCCATTGCGGTTCAGCTGGAAGACCTGGCTGCTCGGACTGTAAATACTCATCAAGCGGTCGATAGTCCTGGCCGCATGCAAGGCGTCTTCAATAGCCAGCTCCGCCTGGCGCTGATCGTGGTGCAACACGGTGACGGCGATCGTCGTGCCAAACGCCAGCGCGGCGCCTTGATAAGGCCGCACGCCAGACGCCGTGGCCGTACCGCGCGCCATGCTGCCCGGCAAAGACAAGCCCGCCATACCGGCCACGCTGCCTATCGCTGCGGAAATAAAGGTTCTACGCTGCATTGCTGCTCTCCTCTGCCGTGGCCCGGACAATCGGGATGGTGCGGGCACGCTTGATTTCCAGCATCAAAGGTGCGCATTTTTCATCGCTGGCGTAAATCACCACGCAATCCATGCACTGGAAACATTCGCCATAGTCGACCTTCCCGCTGGACGCGATGGCGTGATGTTCGCAACGGTGGCGGCAAGTCTGGCACGGCGTACCGCACTCCTTGCGGCGCGGAATCCAGTTGAACAGGCGAAACCGTCCCAGCAGCGCCAGCGCCGCGCCAAACGGGCACAGGTAGCGGCAAAAGAATTTGTAGGAAACACTGCTGAGCAGCAGCAAGCCCACGGCATACGCAACGAACGGCCAGGCGCGCACGAAGTTCAGGGTAACGGCCGTCTTGAACGGCTCCAGTTCGACCAGCTTGTCCGTGATCTGGCTGGAAAAGATGCTGCTGCCAAGTATGGCCGCCAGCAAGCCATACTTGATCCATTTCAAGCGCCCGTCCAGACGTGGCTTGATCTTCCACTGCGGCAAGCGCAACCACTGGCCCAGCTTGCCCGTGAATTCCTGCAGCGCGCCAAATGGACACAGCCAGCCGCAAAACGTGCCGCGCCCCCAGACCAGCAGACTGAGCAACACGAATGTCCACAGAATCACCGTCATCGGATCGAACAGGAAA
The DNA here is from genome assembly GCF_019345455.1 of Janthinobacterium sp. NKUCC06_STL. Taxonomy (NCBI): domain Bacteria; kingdom Pseudomonadati; phylum Pseudomonadota; class Betaproteobacteria; order Burkholderiales; family Oxalobacteraceae; genus Janthinobacterium; species Janthinobacterium sp. NKUCC06_STL. Next base: position 11,939 of record NZ_JAHKQY010000019.1, on the reverse strand, counting down.
AAGCTCAGGCTGCGCCCTGCCAGCAGCGCCTGGATGACACCCGTGATATTGACAATCGATAACTGCCCCTGCGCGTAATAGCCGATGAAGCCGATGGTAAACAACAGGAACAGACGGCGGAACCAGGCAAATTGCCGGCCATTACGCACCAGGCGTTTCTGCCAGGCCAATGCGCCGGCCAGCAGCGCCAGCCCAGTCACCAAGAGCAGCAACTCCGCCTTGCGCCCCTTCCACGTGCCGCGCCAGCTGGAATCGTCGCCTTGCGGCGCAGTATAGAATTCGGCCGGCAGGCGGTAATTGAAATCCACGTTGCGCGCGATGCGTTCCGGATACACGATGCCCTTGCTGCGCGTGATCGGTAGCGTGAACGCCAGCGGACTGGCCGCATCGAGCCCCGCCTGGCTGATAATGCGAAACACGGCGACATTTTCCGTCGGCAACGTAGCCGTATCGGACAAGCTCAATTCCAGGTCCAGGTCGCGCATGTCGATGGGCAAGCCATCCTGCTTCAGCAACAGCCGGTCCGGCACGGTGCCGCGCACGAAATCGTCGCCCAGCACGCTGTAGCGCCCGCGCGACATGATGAGGATGGCGTGGTCGCCCTCGTCTAGCCGGTTGCGCAATTTGTTCCAGCTACGTTCCGTCAACAGGTTGCGCCCCACCGTGGGCACGGACACATACGCCAGGTACAGATCGATGAACACGCCGTCCGGTTCGCGCGTGGCTTCCACATCGAGTCCCGCGCCGGGACTGCCGGCAAACAAAGTCTCTACCTCCTTGTTGCTCAAACGCACATGCTGGATCAAGCCCTGTACGAGCATCTGCGTCACGCTGCGTTTCTCGAATAATTCCATGCGGATGCGGGCGATCTGGTCCGGGTCGCGGCCTTGCGCGAAACCCAGTTTTTTGCGCGACACTTTCAATGCCGACGCGAGCACACTTTGGTTGATGATGCGCACGGAGGCCGTGGCCTTCGACACGCCATCGATATCGGCATGGGTCGCATCCGGCGCGCGTTTGGTTCTTGCATCGATGGCGATATTCTGTTTCAGCGACAAGCCCTGGTACTGTTTGACGAATTGAAACAGCGGCGCTTCACCTAGGCCATCGAGAAACACGGGTTCGTGCTGCGACAGTACGGCGACGTCGAGAAAGCTGCCTTTCGGATCGATGGCGATCAGCAGATTGACGGGCACGCCGGAAAAGCCGGGAATCGGCGCCAGGTCCACCGATTCGAAAACGTAGCCGGCCAGTTCCGTGGCCGTGGCGTTTTGGCGGAACAAGGGCCAGACGAGCAAATCGGTCTCCTTGTCGCCGACGACGATGGGCGCAGGAAAGCGCCGCGCCAGTTCGGCTTTGGTCAGCACACCGGCCCAAGCCTGTCCCAGGATAAACAGGAATAGCCAGCAGGCTATGAACAAGCGCAGTATCCGCATGCACTAAACTCCGTGCGGCGCCCTGTCGCAAGGCGCCGCATTTATTGGTTAGAAGAAAATAATGCCGCCCAGGGACACGCCATTCATCTTCGCTTCGCCGCCCGCAAAGCCTTTCGAGCGCGTCTGGCCCAGTTCGCCCACCAGGGTGATCGCGCTGTTGAGCGAGTAGTACGCACCCAGGGTCAGGTTGGCGTTCGACTTCAAGCCGCCCGTGCCGGCCGTGTTGTCGTCGTTCTTGCTGATGCCGTAGGACAAGCCCAGCTTCAGCTTGTCCGTCGTTTTATACGTGCCTTGCAGCAACCAGTTCTTCGACTTGGTATCGCCCTGGTCCGCATCGGAGAGAATCCCCAATCCTTTGCCGCCCTGGAAGTTGAGCAGCACGCCAGCCGGCCCCATCTGGTACGAGCCGCCCACTTCCACGCCGCGCATGGTCAGGTCATCGACACCCGGCGTTTTCGAGGTGAATTTTTGCGACTTCACGCCCAGCCACGCCTTCAAGCCTTCCTGCGAATACGTCAGCTGTGCCTGCACTTGCGGACTCGACTTCGAGGAATAGGTCGAGCCTGCCACGATGGGCGTATCGGAGACGGGACTGACCAGCGCCACGTCGACGCCAACGCCGCCCGACTTCGGCGAGCTGTACATGATCTGGCCATAGTTGCCCAGATAGGTGTAGCCGGCGCCGATATGGCCCAGGGTCACCCGGCCCCGCTGCGTCGCCTGCACGGGTGCGCCTGAACCCAACAAGGTCATGTCGGAGAGGATCGCATTCGCGCCGAAGATGCCGTAGTCGCGGCCCAGCTTGAAGGTGCCCATTTCCGCATTGCCGAACGTGAAGAAGGCCTGGCGCACATCGACCACGCTGTTCTGGCTGATGGCGCTGTCCGTGGCCGTCGAGTTGTAGATGCCGATCAAGGCTTTCACGTCGTACTCGCCCAGCCGCGAGCTTGCCGAGGTGATCAAGCCGTTCGGCAGCAAGCCATTGCCGATGGTGGTGCGGTCCTTCTCGCCGCCGCAACCGAGCGCCTGGCCGCCCAGCGCCAGCCCGCCCACCGCATCGCCCGAACACGACACTTGCGTGTAATAGGCGTTGACGATGCCGCCCACCGACACGGTCCAGTCGCCGGCCTTGATATCGACGGCTTGCGCCTGTCCCACCGCTGCGATTGTCATGACACCGAGGCTCCCCAGCTTGATCCATGTGTTCATTGCGTCTCCTCTTTCTTCTCTGTTTTTAGTGTGCACACCAGTGATTGATGTACCTCAAGCTTTGGCAATAAGCGTGCCCAGCACGGCCCAGAAGGAGAAAGAGAAAATATGTGTTTAACATGTGCAGCAGCGGATCAATCGCCACTGACAGTGTTCATTTTTTGACCGCAAGTATGCGTATCGGGCATCCAGGTAAACAAAAAACTGACGGCCTGGGCCGTCAGCAAAAAGAAAACACCCGGCGGACAGGGAGACACCCATCCGAGTGGCCCGGATGCTTCACCCCGTTACTTCGATGCCAGCTTGAAAACCCACACGGAACCGCCCTGCTCCAGGAAGTTGACTTTCTTCGCCACTTCGCCGCCCCACAACGGCACCGCGCCACCCCAGCCGGAAACGACGGCTACATATTGCGTGTCGCCATCCTGCCAGGTGACGGGCGGCGCCACGACGCCGGAGCCCGTCTGAAATTTCCACAGTTCCTTGCCTGTCTTCGCATCGACGGCTTTCAGGAAGCCTTCCGGCGTGCCGTAGAACACCAGGTTGCCGGCCGTACTCATCACGCCGCCCCACAGCGGCGCGTTGTTCTTGATTTCCCACACGATCTTGCCCGTCTTCGGATCGACGGCGCGCATGGCGCCGATGTAGTCGTCAAACAAGGGCTTGATGGTGAAACCGGCACCGAGGAAAGCGCCGCCCTTCTTGTAGCTGATCGGCTCATTCCAGATATCCATGCCCCATTCGTTCGCCGGCACATAGAACAGCTTGGTTTGCGGCGAGTACGCCATCGGCATCTGGTTTTTGGCGCCGAGGAAAGCGGGCGCGGCAAACACGGTCGTGCCCTTCTTGCCCTCCTCTCCCTTGGTCGGGTCGCCAGGACGGCCGGCGGCGATGTAGTTCGGCCGGCCCGTCTTCAGGTCGATGCTGCTGGCCCAGGTGATTTTCTTCACAAACGGAAAGGCGTTCTGCAGCTTGCCCGTGTTGGCGTCGATGACATAGAAGAAACCATTGCGGTCGGCCTTGCCGCCGTAGCGCTTGCCATCCATGTCGAAGGTAACGAATTCGTTGGCGCCATCGAAATCCCAGGCATCGTTCGGCGTGTTTTGATACGCCCACTTGATCTGTCCCGTTTTCACGTCCAGCGCCACGGTGGAGGACGAGTACAGGTTGTCGCCGGGACGCAAGTGGCTGTTCCACGGCGCCGGGTTGCCGGTGCCAAAGTAGGCGAGCTTGGTTTGCGGATCGTAGGTGCCGCCCATCCACGTCGAGGCGCCGCCCGTTTTCCACAAGTCGCCCGGCCAGGTCTTGTTCACCGTTCCCGAAATGCCGTTATCGATCGCTTTGCCATCCTTGTCATAGCGGTGGCCCATATGGCCTTCCACCGTCGGCCGGCTCCACACGAGGTCGCCCGTCATCGGGTTGCGCGCTTCGACCCTGCCAACGATGCCAAATTCCCCACCCGACACACCCGTCAGCAGCAAGCCTTCGGCGATCAGCGGCGCGGCCGTCATCGAGTAGCCAGCCGCATAATCATCGACTTTTTCCTTCCAGACGATCTTGCCCGTGTTCTGGTCCAGCGCCACCAGGTAGGCGTCGAGCGTGCCAAAAATCACCAGGTTGCCGTACAGGGCGGCACCGCGGTTGACCACGTCGCAGCAGGGCATGATGCCGTCCGGCAAGCGATGCTCATATTTCCACAGCTTGGCGCCCGTTTTCAAGTCGACGGCAAAGATACGCGAATACGAGGCCGTGACGAACATCTTGCCGTTGTGAATCAGCGGCTGCGATTCCTGGCCACGCTGCTTTTCGCCGCCAAACGAGAACGACCAGGCCGGCACCAGCTTGGCCACGGTCTTGTCATTGATTTGCGTCAACGGCGAATAGCGCTGGCCCTGCGTGCCCATGCCGAACGACAGCACACTGGCCGGATTCTTCGCCGTGCTGTCGAGCATGGCATTGGTGACATTGCCCACGTCGGCTGCCTGAACCAACGAGGCGACACTCAAAGCGACGACTATCCCCATGATTTTTTTCTGCACAATCATCTCCCTCTGTTTTATTAGTATGTGTGTGTATCAAGTCTTGCGGTGCTCATGCGGCTGGGCATGCAACAGCGCGCACTCTTCATCGGTGAACAGGCGCGAGCGCGTCAAAAAGCGCTTGCCCGTACCGTTGTCGAGTGAAAACATGCCGCCATTGCCATCGACCACATCGATAATCAACTGGGTATGCTCCCAGTACTCGAATTGCTCGAGTCCCATGTAAAACGGTGTGCCATTCAAATTGCCGAGATAGATATCGGTATCGCTGACATCGAACTCGCCCAGCGCATAGCACATGGGCGCGCTGCCGTCGCAGCAACCGCCCGACTGGAAAAACATCAGCGGGCCGTGACGCTGGCGCAACTTGTCCATCATTTCCAGCGCCGCATCGGTGGCGACCACCCGGGCAATTGCTGCACTCATGGCATCCCTTTCTGCGCCCCGCACCTGGACTACAAGCGCGGCGCGTGTACCGGTTTAGAAGAAGCCCAGCGCTTTCGGGCTATAGCTCACCAGCAAGTTCTTCGTTTGCTGGTAATGATCGAGCATCATCTTGTGGTTTTCGCGGCCGATACCCGATTGCTTGTAGCCACCGAACGCGGCGTGGGCTGGATACAGGTGGTAGCAATTGGTCCACACGCGGCCCGCCTGGATGGCGCGGCCCATGCGGAAGGCGCGTGAACCATCGCGCGTCCACAGGCCGGCACCCAGGCCATACAAGGTGTCGTTGGCAATCGCCAGCGCTTCGGCCTCATCCTTGAAGGTGGTCACGGAGACGACCGGTCCGAAGATTTCTTCCTGGAAGATACGCATCTTGTTATTGCCCTTGAACACGGTCGGACGCACGTAGTAGCCGCCTTCCAGGTCGCCCGCCTGCGTGTTGCGCGCGCCGCCGGCCAGCACTTCCGCGCCTTCCTGGCGGCCGATGTCGAGGTAGGACAGAATTTTTTCCAGCTGCTCCTGCGACGCCTGCGCGCCGATCATGGTGGACGAGTCGAGCGGGTTGCCCTGCTTGATGGCGGCCACGCGCTTCAAGGCCCGTTCGATGAATTTCTCGTAGATCGATTCCTGGATCAGCACGCGCGACGGGCAGGTGCACACCTCGCCCTGGTTCAGCGCAAACATGGTGAAGCCTTCGAGGCACTTGTCGAAATACTCGTCGTCCGCATCCATCACGTCTTCAAAGAAGATGTTCGGCGACTTGCCGCCCAGCTCCAGGGTGACGGGAATCAGGTTTTGCGCGGCATAACCCATGATCAGGCGGCCCGTGCCCGTTTCACCCGTAAAGGCGATCTTGGCGATGCGCTTGCTCGACGCCAGCGGCTTGCCCGCTTCCAGGCCGAAACCGTTGATGATGTTCAGCACGCCCGGCGGCAGCAAGTCGCCGATCAGCTCGATCAACACCATGATGGACGCTGGGGTCTGCTCGGCCGGCTTGAGCACTACGCAATTGCCGGCGGCCAGGGCTGGCGCCAGTTTCCACACGGCCATCAGGATCGGGAAATTCCAAGGGATGATCTGGCCCACGACGCCCAGCGGCTCGTGGTAGTGGTAGGCATAGGTTTCCGCATCGATTTGCGCGACGGAACCTTCCTGCGCGCGGATGCAGCCGGCAAAATAACGGAAATGGTCGATGGCCAGCGGAATGTCGGCATTCATCGTTTCGCGGATCGGCTTGCCGTTGTCAATGGTTTCCGCCGTGGCGATCAGGCTCAAGTTCTGCTCGATGCGGTCGGCGATGCGGTTCAGGATATTGGCGCGCTCGGCAGGCGAGGTCTTGCCCCAGGCATCCTTGGCGGCATGCGCGGCGTCCAAGGCCAGCTCGACGTCTTCCGCCGTGGAACGGGCGATTTCGCAAAACGGCAGGCCGGTGATCGGCGTGATGTTAGGAAAGTATTCACCTTTTACTGGGGCAACGAATTTGCCGCCGATGTAATTGTCATAGCGTTGTTTGAAGGGATTGGCTACGCCCAGTTTGCTGATGTCTGCGAGATTCATGTCGTCCTCTATCGGGTTAATTAGAATGGAATTACTTAATTAAAATCAAACGTCCTGGTACAGATGGGGTGAGTACACGGAGTCTTCCGCAAATGCCGTGCCAGCTCGCCATCCCACTACAAACTTAGCCGGTTTTACTCTTGTTGCAAGGGCGCGGCATCAATACCGGCGCGCTTTTCAGCGCATGCCCGGGCTTGAGCCGCTGCACAATGGAACAGGTGTACCAGACTGGAACACCTGCGCCTGTGCCACTAGCGAATCACCACGCCCCATGGCAATTCGCCCACGGCAATATCGGCCACCTTGCGCGCGCTGGCCGTGTCGATGACGGAAACGCTGTTCGAGCGGCCATTGGCCACGTACAGCTTGGCGCCATCGGGCGTGATGGCCATATTCCACGGACGCTTGCCGACGGGAATGGTGGCCGTCACCTTGTTGCTGGCCGTGTCGATCACCATCACCGTGCCGTCGATACCGTTCGAGACATACACCTGCTTGCCGCCGGGATGGACCACGATGCCATTCGCATTCTTGCCAGCGGGAATGGTGGCAATAGCCTTGCGCGCGGCCATGTCGATGACGTAGACGGCATTGACCAGTTCGCACGCCACGTAGGCACGCCCCGAGTCCGGACTGAAGCCGATGCCGCGCGGACGCAGTCCCACGGCAATGGACGCGACCTGGCGGCGTTGTGCCACATCAATGACGTCGACTTGCTCGGCCTCTTCCGCGCTGACCAGCAGCCAGCGCCCATCGGGGCTGAACACGGCATGTTCCGGGTTACGTCCGTGCACCTTGATATCGGCAAGCAAGCTGCCTGTATGCCCGTCGAGCAAGGCCACGCTATTGTTTTCCTCGACGGCCACGGCCACGTGGCTACCATCTTGCGAAGCGCTGACACCTTCCGGCGACTTGCCCAGCGCCACCGTGCGCACGGGCGCGCCGCCAGCGTTATCGATCAGCAGCAAGGCGCTGCTGGCCGCGTCCGTGACAAACAATTGCCGCCCGCTGGGGTTGGCGGCAATGCCGCGCGGACGCTTGCCCGCGGCGATCTGGCGCACGACCTGATCGGTGGCCGTATCGATCACGCTCAGGGTGCCCGATTTTTCATTGGGAACATAGGCAAAGGGGACGGCCTGGACGGCGGTGCTGGCGAGCGCCGGCAACAGCCAGAAAACTTGGCGCAAGCGCAGGAAGAAGTTGGGCATAATCACCTTTTCAATGGCAAAACACAGGAAAAGCGCGCGGCATCGGCGCATCTGAACATTGCTGCATGCAAACGCCGTGCCACTGACACGCGTATAATTTCAGCCCACCAATGGAGACATGGCAGGCATATTGCTTGATACAACTATGCAGACCTGCGCCGCGCACGCGACCAAAGCAGGCTTTTATTCACATTGGAGAATCCGCATGCAGCATCGTTTCCGCCTGAACACCATCGCCAGCCTGTTTGTCGCTGGTAGCGCCACCCTCGCCCCCCACGTCTTTGCCGCCGAGGCAGCTGACCTGGCCAACGGGCAACTGATGGATACGGTGGTCGTCAGCGGCAGCCGCATCGCCCACCCCAGCCAGGAAGTGCCGGCCTCGATCGACGTCGTCGACAGCGCCCGTATCCAGGATGGCCAAATCCGCGTCAACGCGTCGGAAGCGCTGGCCGCCGTGCCGGGCCTGGTCGTGCAAAATCGTCAGAACTATGCGCAAGACTTGCAGATCTCGTCGCGCGGCTTCGGCGCCCGCTCCGCCTTTGGCGTGCGCGGCGTCAAACTGATCAGCGATGGCATTCCCGCCAGCATGCCGGACGGCCAGGGCCAGGCCGCCACCTTCAACCTCGACACGGCCGAGCGCATCGAAGTACTGCGTGGACCGTTTTCTGCCATCTACGGCAACCATTCGGGCGGCGTGATCCAGCTGTTTTCCAAGGATGGACAAAATCCCCCGTCCGTCGAATTGAATGTGACGGGCGGCAGCTATGGCACCAACAAGGTGGACTTGACGGCGCAAGGCCAGGCCGGCGGCATCGGCTACGTGCTCGACGGCTCGCGCTTCCGCACCGATGGTTTCCGCGACCACAGCGCCGCCACGCGCGAACAGGCGTTCGGCAAGATCACCGTCAAGCCGACGGCGGACAGCAAGCTGACCATCGTCGCCAACAGCCTGCATCAGGGCAACACACAAGATCCGCTGGGCGCCACCTGGGCCACGTTTGTCCGCGACCCGCGCGCTGGCGAAATCGACACGACTGTTACGCAAGGTCCGAAACCCACCTTGGCCGAGCGCTACAACACGCGCAAGAGCATCGACCATCAGCAAATCGGCGCCACCTATGAACAATCGTTCGGCAACGACCGCCTGCATGTGATGGTGTATGGCGGCAACCGCGACGTGATCCAGTACCAGGCTTTTACCAAAGGCTTCCAGGCGCCATCCAGCCATTCAGGCGGTGTGGTCGACTTCCAGCGTCAGTTCTATGGCATCGATACCAACTGGCTGCACGTGAACCAGCTGGCCGGCGGCAAGCTGAGCACGACCATCGGCATCGATTATGGCCGCTCCAGCGACGACCGCACCGGCTATGAAAATTACATCGGCAACACGTTTGGCGTAAAAGGCAAGCTGCGCCGCGACGAGCAGAATGTCGTCTCCAGCCTCGATCCCTATATCCAGGCGGAATGGCAAAGCGGCCCATGGCTGCTCAGCGCAGGTGTGCGCTACAGCAAGATGAAAGTGGCGGTCGACGACCACTATCTCAGCAATGGCAACGACAGCGGCAGCCTGGAGTTCAGCCACACGACACCGGTGCTGGGCCTGCTGTATAAACTCACGCCGAACGTCAACGTCTACGCCAGCGCCGCGCGCGGTTTTGAGGCCCCCACCCTGAACGAACTGTTTTACTCGGGCACCGGTGGCGGCTTCAATTACCAACTGAAACCGGCCACCAGCACCAACCTGGAAGCGGGCATCAAGGCCAGAATCGCCAACAACACCCACGTAAACGTGGCCGTGTTCCAGATCAAGACAAACGACGAGTTGGTGGTCGACAAGTCCAGCGGCGGGCGCACCAGCTATCGCAATGCGGGTAAAACATTGCGCCAGGGCATGGAAGTGTCGCTGGACTCGAACTTGCCATATGGCTTCACGACAAAAGTGGCCCTCACCAGCCTGCACGCCGTGTATGACCAGGCGTTTGGCAGCGTGCGCGAAGGCAGCCGCTTGCCGGGCGTACCCAGCGCCAACCTGTTCGCGGAACTGGCCTGGAAAGACACGCTCGACCGCTTTGGCGCGGCGCTGGAAAGCGTGGCCAGCAACCAGGTCTACGCGGAAGACAGCAACAGCGAAAAACCGGCGCCCGGCTACACGGTGTTCAATGCGCGCTTCAACGCCAAACAAAATGTAGGGAACTGGCGCTTCAAGGAATTTGCCCGCCTGAACAATCTTTTCGACAAGACCTACGTGGGCTCCGTCATCGTCGGCGACAGCAACAAGCGCTACTATGAAGCGGCGCCGGGACGTAACTGGCTGCTGGGTGTCAGCGCGCAATACTCGTTCTAATAACAAAGCCCGCGTATCTTCCGATACGCGGGCTTTTAAACTCCAGCAAGCTACTTCAGGGCCGCGCTTCCTTCACGCCATATTTTTCAAAGATCGCCTTTAGTTCACCGCTGGCCGCCATCTCGTTCATGGCTGCTTGCAGCAACTTGGCCACGTCGAGTTGTTGCTTGCTGACGGCCAGGCCCACGGCCCAGCCCGCGCGCGGCAAGCGGGCGAACGCCACTTCGCTCAGGGGGAAAGCGGGATCGCTTTTCAGCACCGATTCGATTTCCGAACGGTTGGCCAGCACCGCGTCGAGCTTACCCGCCTGCAATTGCTGCAAGGCTTCCGCGGCCGTATCGAAGATGCGCACGTCGTCGCGGTACTTGCCATTGTCTTCGCCCAGCATCAGCATGGCCGCGATCGCCACCTTTTCTACGCCGATACGCTTGCCTGCCAGCGAGGCGACGCCGTCGAATTGCGGCACGGTTTGCGCGCTACGCGCCAGGCGCACGGTTTCCACGTAGTACGGCGCGAAGATCTCGACCTTGTCGTTATCCGCCATCAACTTCTTGTCGACGGGCACATGCAACATCACGTCGGCAGGACCATAACCGAGGTAGTGCCCCTTCCACACCATATTGCGCAAGTCATCGTTCAGATTTTCGCCCGCAGGAAATGGCAGCAAGCTCAGTTTCAAGCCCAACTTTTTCGCCAGCGCTTCGGCGATGTCGATATCGATGCCAACACCCTTGTCGGAAAACGGCGCGAACTCGTTATACACAGCCACTTTCAGGCTGCCCGACTGCTGCACTTTCTGCCAGTCGGCGCGCGCCGGCGCGGCTGCGCACAGCGCTAGGCAAGCGAGCGAGATCATCGCGCGCGCGCCGCGGAATTGAAATGAACGCATGGGACTCCTTCGTGATCAGTTCGATTCTCTACGGGTTTCCAGATAGGTCTTGATGGCCCACATGGCTTCCTGGTTGAATACGCCTTCGAACGGCGGCATGTACACGGCGCCATTGCGCACTTTACCGTGGCGGATGGTGGTCAGGTAGTAATTGTCCGTCTCCTTGTAGCAAGCCTGTTTCTTTGTCTCATTCTTGATACCAAAACAATCGCGGTCCAGCTGACGCAAGTCCGGCGCGATGCCGCCCGAGATGGCTTCGATGCCGTGGCAGCGGGCGCAATTCTGGTTGTAGGCCGAGGTGCCTACAGTCAAGGCCAGCTTGTTGCCCCGATACGGGTTTTGTTCGAGCCACTTGTCGCCCACCTTGGGCAAGCCCGTGGTGTCGACGCCCTGCGGCGTGACATTGCCGTGCGCATAGGCATGCGGCAATGTCAGCAGGGAAGTGAGGGCAACAGCGCCGGCGGCGGCAACGCCGAGCAGGGTACGAATGGAATAGGTCATGCTGGTCTCCTTGGTTTTTTAGTCAATACCCAAGAAGAGCAAATGCCATGCCATGCACTTATGCCCCACATCCGACCGCCCATGTATCAATTTGGAACAGCTGCAACACGTATTTGTGTCACCGCACGTGTAATCCGACAGCGCCAGACAAAACCACCAGACGTAAAAAAACCCCAACCGGATCACCGGAAGGGGTTTTTTCGAATAACAAGCCTGACGATAACCTACTTTCACACTGGTTGCAGCACTATCATCGGCGCAAAGTTGTTTCACGGTCCTGTTCGGGATGGGAAGGGGTGGGACCAACTTGCT
>NZ_JAHKQY010000018.1:0-33546 GCF_019345455.1 Janthinobacterium sp. NKUCC06_STL | reverse complement strand
GTTCAAGGACACTCGGTCTGATCAGCATCACTCTGCCTGGCCGCTACCACGTCCTCATTATCTGACGGAGATGCGGCATATTCAATATACGAGGTCTGACATTTGGACACGACCTCGGCTTTGCTCGTATTCATTTTTTCACGCGAGGCGGAAGCGGATCAGCGACAGCTATGAGGCGTTCTGCTGGAAACTGCTGGAACACATCCTCTTCGGTCACAAGGGAGCCATCGAGCCACCCGTGATACTGGTCAGGGTCGAGGATCATCACCATCCGTTTTTCATCATCCGGCTTGTGGAAACGCTGCATGAGCGGGTGGCCATCGGCATTTATCGTCAGCATCGAGAACGACAGCAACAAATCTTGCGGCCGGAATTCCCATATCCCGGCAATGGCGGCCGGCATGCCATCGGCGCGCTCGATGCGCCAGCGCACCGGCTTTCCAGTCTCATAGCAAGGTTCAAAGAAATTATCGGCCGGGATAATGCAAAACTGTTTGCGCTTCCAGGCATTGCGGAAGGACGGCTTCTGCGCCACGGTTTCGGTGCGGGCGTTGTAGGTCTGGCGCGCCAGCTTCATATCGGCCCAATGCGGAACCATCCCGAAACATGCCGGCGCGACTTCCAGCTCACCGGGCACGTCGTGCGAGGCGCGAATGATCGGCGCCGTGTAGCCTGGCCAGGCTTCCGGCGGCAGCTCAAATTGAGGGGAGCGGACAGCAAAATGCTGTTCGATTTGATCGCTACGGCTGGGGGTATAGTCGGCGCACATGCAATTAATTCTACCTGCCTTCCGGTACTGGCGGCGGCTCCGTCCCGACAAAACACAGCCAGGACTGCGCATAGTCGCAAAATTGCATATCTTTCTTGCTGCGCTCAAACCCTGACAGCACCATGCGCCCATCCCGATACCAAAGCAAATTCACATCGAACAGTGTGTCAACGTAGTTTCCGCTCTCTCCGTAAGTGAAGCGGGCCAGCTTCACCAAACGGTGCAAGCCCTGGTCTGTTGTTTCAATGACTTCCAACGTTCCGGGCCGTGCCGAGTTATAGCGATCATGCAGCCGTCGCTTGGGCACCTCCACGCCAGCAAGGCGCATCTTTAACATTTTAACAATCATCGTGATACCTGGATAAAATACTGTATGCACATACAGTATAGCAAGAGTTCTTGAGGCCGCAATATTCAGCAATGATGCGAGGGCATGGCTGCACTACTTCTACAGGCTTTTATTTCGATAAGCCTTTGTTTTATAACACTAAATTAAATTTCAATAGTACAAATATCCGACAATCCCCCCCCTCAACTTAACATGAAATTAAATTATTGCGCGCAACATCATTTACTTGTGCGCGACATAGGAATACCATGTAACCATACCAACCATTCAGGAGGTGAATCATGGCATTTAGAGCGGCCGACGCGGCACAAACCGGATACGATGAGGTTGAAAATTACTTAATCAAGCGAACTCGGAATGCGGACGAGGCGGAAAGAAATCGTAGCAAAATTGCATTGCGCGATATCGTAGATGAGCTTGGTCCCGTAGTTGATGCTTATCCCTCATGGCATCCGCTGGTATCAAATCATGATGGCCGTCACCCGACTAGGACACCCGGTACTGAATGTGGCTACAACGGCCTTGATCACACTAGGTATTTTGTCAACGGATTTATCACTTGCCCCTACGGAAATGGTCAAAATGTCATTGACTCTGTTAACTCGCTACCTTTTCATCCGGCTGCCGCAATTACAGCAGAGAGGTTAGACGTACAGTTTTATACTGCCGACGCGACTCCAATTTTAGTTAAGTGTGAGTGGAAAAAGCCCATTCAGGAGGGCGGAATGATTCCACTATCCATTGCCGCTCCACTGATCCTTGAAAAGGAGGTGCCAGGCTATGAATGGGCGCAAGTTGCTGAGACATGGGAGACGATGCGCCCGTACCTTCTTGGCGCGCCTTATGGCAGTCGATCCTCGCTATTCGTGAGTCAGGAAACCGGGCAATCCATTAAGAAACTTTGGGAAATGCTTATTCATACAGGAATGTTTGGCCCAATAAGAATTTAATTAAAACGCAATATGCGATTGCGCAATACGGTATTTTTTGCGCATCGCATCCGACTTCAATTCGGACACGTCAAGGCTACGATGCAGCCCCGCCAAGGCGTAGAAACAGCACTTCCCCCTCCATACAACAAGAGCATGAAAAACCGCTCAAAGTGCGTCAAAATGCGTCAAATCGCATGGTCCCTCTTCGCCCCGCCGCGCCAGTCCTCATGCGCCTTCGGCCATGGCGCAAATTTGAGTCAAAAGAGCCCTAACTAGCGGGCAGGTGTGGAGGGGGGACAACTGCGCGCGCCGGGCCGAAATGGGCTTTTTTCTTGCTTCTGGTGCAACATCATTCGTCTGGACGTGAAAAAGCCGCCTCATGGGCGGCTTGTGCGGTGGCTGGGGCGCTCTGGCGCGGCTGGGCTGTCGCGGCCCCGCCCTGCCGGTTATCGCGCCGTGGCGATCATCCTGAGCGACCGGCGCGGGCCTTGGCCGCCTGCTCCTTCTCGTAATCGTCGCGGCAGTCCACATTGCAGAACAGCAGCGCGGGTGCGAGCGCCTCGTCGCAGTAGTGGCAGCAGCCATGGGCCACCAGACCCGGCCGACTGCGCACGGCGGCCAGGCCGCGCGCCACTTCGGCAAAGATGATCTTGTCGGTGTTGTCGACGTGGTCGCTCATTGCGCGCCCTCCTTGCCCAGGCCCAAGTCATACGGGGCAAAGCGCACCACTTCCACGCCGGCCCACTCGTTGATCGCTTCGAACTGTGCCTGCAGCGGCACCAGTTCATTGCGTGCGAAGACGCGAGCGGCCGGTTCGACGGCGCCGAAGCCGCCGGCATTGTTGGGCAGGATGCCCATCAGCTGGGGCGGCACGCGGTGCGCGGCCAGCTGGTCGTCGCGCGTGACGCTCTTGATGTTGAAAAACTCGTCCTTGGCGGCCACGTCCGACACCGGCAGAATCTGGATGCCGTCCTTCTTGCCGTTCGGCGCGTACATGAACAGGTTGCGGAAGTTGCCCGGCCCCTTGCTGTCGCGCATGGCCTGGCGCAGGTTGTCCACGTCCTGGGTGTTGGCGGCGGCGTCCGTCATGTAGAACACGAAGCCGGCGTGCGAGCCGTTCTTGTAGTACTTGCGGCGGAACAAGGTAGCCGCCTCGTTGAGCCAGGCCGATTGCAGCGCGCTCAAATACTGCGGCACGCCGTACAGCTCCTGGTTCACGTCCGGTTCCATCAGGTGGAACACGCGGCCCTTGTCGAACTGGTGCACGGCTTGGTAGCCGTTCACGAAGAAATACGTATCCAGATCGACGCCGCGCCGCATGTACTTGGCCAGCGCATGCTGGTATGCCAGCGCCTTGCCGCTGCGGCTGGGGCGGTCTTCCAGGTAGGCATTGCCAAACGTCAGAAAGTCCAGCGCCATGCGCTT
Organism: Janthinobacterium sp. NKUCC06_STL; assembly: GCF_019345455.1. NCBI lineage: Bacteria > Pseudomonadati > Pseudomonadota > Betaproteobacteria > Burkholderiales > Oxalobacteraceae > Janthinobacterium > Janthinobacterium sp. NKUCC06_STL. The sequence goes on along the minus strand of NZ_JAHKQY010000018.1, from coordinate 30,071 downwards.
GAAGGCGTCGCGCGACAAATACTTGCTGGGGATCAGGGTGGACGCCAGCACGTTGGCCTTGAAGTGGATGGCGCTGCTGTGGTGCACGCCAGCGTTAAACGACTTGGCCAGGCCCGCCAGGTTGATGGGCGGCTCATACCAATGCCCGTTCTTCCAGCATTCGAAGCAGTCGAGGATATCGGCGTGCTCCAGCACGGGCGTCGGGTCGCCGAAAGAAAACGCCTCGATGCCGGCGGCGGCCGGCGCCGTGGCCGCTGGTGGTCCGCTCTGGGCCTGGCGGCCGCGCGCGCGCAAGTGTCGTGCTTTGCTCAAGAATAAATCTCCATGAAAGATTGGTGGTTGTCGGTGGTGCCTTCGAATGGCTCGTGATCGAGGGCGTGCATGCAGGCCCATGCCAGGTCGGCATGGCCGGTTTCATCGCTGCGGCCGGCGACATAGGTCACGTGCCGCCCGCTAGCGGTGAGGGTCTTGTGGATGGCCATGAAGGATTGCGCGATGTCGGTCCAGCCGGCGTCAAACTCCAGCCGCCCCTTGCTGATGATGTTTTTGGCTTTTAGCACCATGCGGGTTTTGACTTCGGGTGAGTAGTTCAGGGCCGTGACGGCCGGGAAGAAACCGCGCACGATGGGCAGCACGCCGATGCCCATGCCGGTCGTGTCGATGCCGATGTATTCGACGTTGTAGCGCTGGGTCATCTGGCGGATCGCGTCGGCGTGGTCTTCGAAGCTCTGCCCGCGCCACTGGTGGCGCTCCAGGATGCGGAACTTGCCGCCGGCCGTCATGGGCGGCGCCAGCGCCACGCAGCCGGCGCTGTCGCCGTTCAAGGCCGGGTCGTAGCCGATCCACACTGGCCGGTTGCCGAACGGGCGCAGGCCCAGCAACGGCTTGTAGTCGTCCCACTCCACCCAGGAATCGACCATGCAACGCTGCAGCTCGGCCAGCGGGAAGACCGAGGCCGAGTCGTCGATAAAGTTGCACATCAGCAGATTGTCGAACTGGTCCGGGCTGTATTCGAAGTTGCGCAGCTCGTCGATGTCGAACAGGTTGCAGCCGCCGCGCTCGGCATCGAGGATGGTGACGATCTGGCGCCAGATCTTGTCCTCGCCCGTGAAGCCCGACGACAAACGACCATGGCTCACATCGATATTTACCTGGTCCGCCTTGGCGCGGCGCTTGTTGAACAGCTCGCCCGTCCAGAACGGATAGGCCTGGTGCGTGGTCGAGGATGGCGTGGAAAAGTAGGTCTTGCGCCATTTCTTGTGGATGGCCATACCCGAGGCCACCTTGTTGAGTTCCTGGAAATTCTGCGTCCAAAAAAACTCATCGAAGTAGAAATTGCCGTGGTAGCCCTGTGCCGTGCGCGCATTCGTGCCCAGGAAGTACAGATGCGCGCCGTTCGGCAGCACGATGGGATCGCCCGTCAGCTCGATGCCGGCCGCCTCGCGCGCGAATTGCACGATGTATTGCTTGAAGACGTGCGCCTGACTTTTTGAGGCGGACAGGAAAATTTGATTGCGGCCCGTCTGCATGGCATCGGACAGCGCTTCGCGGGCGAAGTACCAGGTGGCGCCGATCTGGCGGCTTTTGAGAATGGCGCGCGTGCGCTGGTCGCCGTTGCGATACCAGACCTTTTGATAATCGAACAACGAATCCTGGAAGGCGTCGAGCAGCTGGATTTTCTGTTCTTCGCTGAAGTCGTTGCGCGTCGGCTTCTTCTTCGGCCCGGCATTGCGGTTCGCCAGCTTGGGGTTGAGGTCCACCTCGTTGCCGCCCGGTTGCTCATAGCGGCGCACGCGCGCCATCTGCACGATGGTGCGGGCGAGTAAATCGATTTCCTTGTAGTCGCTGCCGCTCTTGACCTCTTTTTCGATCAGTTTCACCAGCCGCAGCTCGGCCGACGCCTCGACGTGCTCGATGGCCTGCGCCTTGTCCCACTCGTCGCGCTCTTTCCAGCTATTGATGGTGCTGCGCTTGAGTCCCAGGTGGCGGGCGATGGACGAAATGCGCCAGCCCTTCCAGTACAGGGCGCGCGCGGCACGGCGCGGCTCGGATTCGGGCACGGCCAGTTCGGCGATTTTTTCTTCAGGGGTTTGATGGATTCCTAACATGCCGCCAGCGTAGGCCGCGCGCGCGCGGAACGGGGAAAGGCAAAAGTCGCTATGGCCCATAGCAACCCGCAGCGCATTGAATCGCGGCGCCAAGACGTTGACCATGGCGTTATCCGATCAACCGAGACAAACCACCATGGCAACCAAATCCCAATTCTTCCGCGTCGCCACCGAAGGCGCCACCACGGACGGCCGCAACATCGACCGCGCCACCATCGAGCAACTTGCCGCCACCTACAACCCGAAGACCTACGGCGCGCGCATCTGGCTGGAACACATTCGCGGCATCCTGCCCGACAGCCAGTTCAAGGCTTACGGCGACGTGATCGCGGTGAAAGCCGAGGAAGTCGACACCGACAGCGGCAAGAAACTGGCCCTGTTCGCGCAGATCGAACCGACGCCAGAACTGGTGGCCATCAACAAGGCGAAACAAAAGCTGTACACCAGCCTGGAAATTCAGCCCGACTTTGCGGACTCGGCGCAGCCCTACCTGGTCGGTTTGGGCGTCACCGACAGCCCGGCCAGCCTGGGCACCGAGGCGTTGAAATTCTCCGCCAGCCGCAAACAGCAAAGCGCCAACCTGTTTACCTCGGCCGTCGAGGTAACGCTGAAATTTGACGAGCCGCAAGGCATCAAGCTGGCCGATGCCGTGAAAAACCTGCTGTCGCGCTTCTCCAACAAATCCGGCGCCGACGCCGCGCAGTTCGCCGACATCAGCGAGGCCGTGGAAGCGCTGGCTGGCCACGTCGTCACCGTCAACGACAACTACACGGGCACCTTGGCGCGCCTGGAAAAAGCCGAAACAGCATTGCAGGCCACGCAGGACGAGCTGGCCGCCTTCAAGGCGCAGATGGACGAAGCGCCCGGCAACGGCCCGCGCCGCCCGGCCGCCACCGGCAACGACGGCGCCGTGCAGACCGAGTTTTAAGCGCCCTCGCCCTTTCTTCCCCCCATTCAACAACGGAGCACTGATTTATGAAAAAGCAAACACGCCAGGTCTTTGGCCAGTATGAAACCCGCCTGGGCCAACTGAACGACACGGACAACGTGGCCAAGACCTTCAGCGTCACGCCCAGCGTGCAGCAGAAGCTGGAAAACAAGATGCAGGAATCGAGCGAATTCCTGTCGAAAGTGAACATCATCGGCGTGGGCGAGCAGGAAGGCGAAAAGCTGGGCCTGGGCGTCTCCGGCCCGATTGCCAGCCGCACCAACACCAAGGACAAGGAACGCGAAACGCGCGACCTGTCCACCATGGACAGCACGAAGTACCGCTGCGAGCAAACCAACTTTGACACGCATCTGAGCTATGCCAAGCTGGACGCCTGGGCCAAGTTCCAGGACTTTCAAGCGCGCGTCGCCAATGCCATCCTGACGCGCCAGGCGCTGGACCGCATCGTCATCGGTTTCAACGGCGTGAAAGTCATGGCCACCACCGACCTGGCCACCAATCCGCTGCTGCAGGACGTCAATAAAGGCTGGCTGCAGCATCTGCGCGAGCAGGCGCCCGAGCGCGTGCTGGGCCTGGTCGCCAACGGCATGCCGGGCAAGGTCATCATCGGCGACGTGGACGGCGCCGACTATGCCAACCTCGACGCGGCCGTCACCGATGCCGTCAACCTGCTGGACCCGTGGTATCAGGAAGATACCAATCTGGTGGCCATCGTCGGACGCAAGCTGCTGAACGATAAATACTTCCCGCTGGTGAACACCAAGCAGGCGCCCACGGAAACCCTGGCGGCCGACATCATCATCAGCCAGAAACGCATCGGCGGCTTGCCGGCGGCGCGCGTGCCCTACTTCCCGGACAACGCGATCCTGATTACGCGCTTCGACAATCTGTCGATCTATTTCCAGGACGGCGCGCGCCGCCGCCGTGTGGTGGACGAGCCCAAGCGCGACCGCATCGAAAACTACGAGTCGTCCAACGACGCCTACGTGATCGAAGACCTGGGCCTGGCCGCGCTGGTGGAAAACATCGAGCTGAAAGACAAATAATGGCGAATATCTCCCCTGCCCTGCGCCACCGCGCGCGCATGCTGGCCGAGCGCACGGCCGGCGCCGCCGCACCGCAGGGCGTCACCACCGGCACGGCCTACGAAATGATGCTCTACAAGCTGTCCGATGACCGCCGGCGCCTGAAAGCCATCCAGTCAGTCGAACGCAAGATCGAGGTCAAGGCCACCTTGCTGCCGGATTACGTGCAGTGGATCGACGGCGTGCTGGCCGGCGGCAAGGGCGCGCAGGATGACGTGTTCGCCACCCTGCTGGTCTGGCACATCGACACGGGCGAGTACGAGCGTGCCCTGGTCATGGCCGCCTATGCGCTGGAACACAAGTTCACCTTGCCAGACACCTACAGCCGCGACATCGCCACCCTGATGCTGGACGAGTTCGCCGAAGGCTACTTGCACGGCAAGCTGGCCAGCGATCCGCAGCACGCCGCGCAGGTGCTGGGCACAGTCGAACAGCTAACGGCCGCCAGCGACGCGCCCGACCAGGCGCGCGCCAAGCTGCACAAGGCCATCGGCCTGGCAATGATCGCCGTGCTGGACCAGGCCGACGACACGGACATCGCCCCGGCGCTGGTGGCGCAGGCGGAAACGGCCATGGGCCAGTTGAAACGCGCCCGCGCTTTATCCGAGTCGTGCGGCGTCAAGAAAGATATGGAGAAGCTGGAACGGCGCATCAAGCGCGCGGCCGGTTCCACATAAAGAGCATCCCCCGCAGCACGGCGGCACGGGGGAATTCTGGCCAACGCATTGGCAACAATCTCGGCCTGATGAACCCCGTCCACCGCCCACTTTTGAAAGCGCCCCGTATGTCCTTCATGGCCCTGCCCCCGTCCATCCCGCCCGGCACCGCTCCGGCGCTGCCCGCGCCGGCCGCCGGCATCATCGAGAACGACGGCTGGTTTCCCGACATCCTGCTCACCGATATGCGCGACGCCATGCGCCTGGATGGCACCGTCACCGACGCGCGCCTGGTGCAAGCCGTGGTCGATGCCATCCTGCAGGTCAACCGCGAACTGGCCGACTGGCAGGGCAAGCAGGCCGCTGCCGGCATCGCCACCCTGGTGGACGTGCCGGCCACGCGCATCAACCGCGAATCCCGCTTGCTGGCGCAGTACCGCCGCGCCATCTACAGCACGGCAAAGGCGGATCTGATCGAGCGTTACCGCGACTACGACAGCACGGCCACGTCCGTCAGCGACAAGAAAAGCATGGAATGGCTGGACGAGGCACCCGGCGCGCAGCGGCGCAATGCGCAATGGGCGATTGCCGATATGGTCGGGCGCACGCACCTCACCGTGGAACTGATCTGATGCAGGTGCGCACGCAACAGCACGACACGATAGACGCCTTGGTGTGGCGCTACCTGGGCGGCGGCGCGGGATACGTCGAGCACACCCTGGAAATCAATCCCGCGCTGGCGCGCCACGGCGCTGTGCTGCCGGCCGGCCTGGTCGTCACCCTGCCCGAGCCGGCGCCCAGCACGGGCCAGGTGGCAGGCATCGTGCAGCTATGGGATTAACGCAGCAATCCACCTTTTATCCATCATGAAAAATCTATCTACCCTCTCACCGGAGAATCAAGCAATGTCCGCAGAATCGTTTGGTGGTTTCGCCACCCTGGTCAAACTGTACGGTTTCAAGGCCGCGCTGGGCATGGTCGGCGCCGCCATGCTGTACATCGTGCTGCCGCCCTTGAACAGCGATGGCACCTTCAACAGGGGCGAATTCGTCGCCCGCCTGGCCTGCGCGGGCGTGTTCTCGTGCCTGCTGGGCGGCACCGTGTACCAACTGCTGTGCGCGCAGCTCCCGGCCATCGGCGCCATGGTCAACGCCTCCGCCATTGACCTGATCGTCGGCGCGCCTGGCTGGTGGGTATCGCGCGCCGTGGCCCTGTGGTTCCAGCGCCGCAGCGACAAGGACATCGCCGAGCTAGTCAAAGACGCGAAGGAGCACTGATGGCCACCACCGATAACCCACTGATCGCGCGCGTCATCGACGCCATCCTGCACGCCGAAGGCGGCTATGTGAACGACCCGCAAGACAAGGGCGGCGAAACCAACTTCGGCATCACCGTGGCTGTGGCGCGCGCGAACGGCTACACGGGGCCGATGCGCGATCTGCCCGAGTCCGTGGCGCGCACCATCTACACGGCCCGCTACATCACGGAACCCAAGTTCGACCAGGTGCTGGCCCTGCATGCCGCCATCGGCGCCGAAGTAATCGACACGGGCGTGAACATGGGGCCGCACCGCGCGGCCGAGTTCCTGCAGCGCTGGCTGAACGGTTTTAACGACACGGGCACACGCTACCCCGCCCTGTTCGTCGACGGCCGCCTGGGCGCGCAGTCGCTGGGCGCGATGGCCGCTTTCCTGAAATGGCGCGGCCAGGATGGCGCCACCGTACTGCTGCGCGCCTTGAATGGCCTGCAGGCGGCGCGCTACCTGGAAATCACCGAAGCGAACAAGACCCAGCGCCGTTTTCTGTTCGGCTGGATCAAGGAACGGGTGGCCATGTGACCACAACCACCTGGCGCCCGCTGGCCGCCTGCCTGCTGTGTGGTGCCCTGGCGGGCTGGACGGCGCAGGGCTGGCGCAAGGACGCAGCCATCGCCGCGCTGCAGCGGATGGCGGCCACCAATAAAACCACGGCCGCCACCGAACTGGCCCAGGCCACCGTCCGCGTGCTCACCTTAGAGCGCGCCGCCGGCACCGCCCTGGCGCAGCGCGCCGACCACCTCACCCAGGAGCAATCCCATGCGAAAACTGAACGTGACCGTTTCAATGCTGACGTGCGCAGCGGCGCTGTGCGCCTGTCAATCCCCGTCGCCAGCGGCCAGTGCGCCGCAACTGCAGATGCCGCCGCTGCCGCAAGCGATCAGCACCAAACGCACGCCGAACTTGACCCAGCGACTGCGGCAGCTCTTGACGCCATTGCCGGCGACGGCGACGACGCCACCCGGCAACTGAACGCCTGCATCGACGCCTACAACACCATGCGAGACACCTACCATGTACAAACCGAATAGCCTGCGCCAGCACCTGGCCGCCGCAATTCCCCAGCTGCAGCGCGATCCCGACCGCCTGCTGGTCTTCGCCGACGAGGGTAACGTGGTGGCGTCGGCCACCGCCTCCCTCTCCTTCGAATACCGCTTCAAGCTCAACCTGATCGTCACCGATTACGCGGGCGACGCCGACGCCATCATGGTGGCCCTGATCGCCTGGCTCAAAGTTCACCAGCTCGACCTGATGGCCAACGAGGAAACCCGCAAGCACGGCATCGCCTTCGAGGTCGATTTTAATAACCATGAAACGGTCGACATTTCCATCAAGCTGGACCTGACCGAGCGCGTGGCGGTCAAGGCCGGCGAGGCGGGCCGCTTGGACATCAAGCACCTGGCCGAGATACAGCACATGCCGGCCTACACGGACGAGTTTTGGAAGCTATATGACGGCGAGACCCTGCTGGCCGAATGGCGCACGCCCGAGGCCACGCCATGAGCGACGACCTGCACGCGCTGGAAGCGTGGGCCGGCGCCTTGCTGGCTAAGCTGCAGCCGGCCCAGCGCCGCGCCATCAATCACAAGGTGGCCATCGACCTGCGGCGCAGCCAGGCGCAGCGCATCAAGGCCCAGCAGGGACCGGATGGCGCGGCCTACCCGGCGCGCAAGCGGCGCAAGGAATTCAAGGGGAAGAAGGGACGGATCAAACGGCAGAAGGCCGCCATGTTCAACAAGATACGCACCGCGAAATACCTCAAAGTGCATGCCGATTCTGGCCAGTTGACTGTCGGCTTCGTGAGCAAAATAATGCACGTGGCAAGGGTGCACCAGGAAGGGCTGACGGATAACGTCTCCAAGAAGGGGACAAAATACAGCTATCCGGCACGGCCGCTCCTGGGAATCAGTAAAGCGGATCGGACACTGATCCGCGAATCCTTACTGTGCCATCTAGGACAGTTTTGAATTAGACTGTTTCAACTCTCACTGACATCGCCAAACTTTTGGGTTAGAGTATAACCACAATCGATTAAAATCGTATCTTCGCTGGTCACATCTCCAATGAAAGTTTAGGGTTAATGCCACAAAAATCCCACACCAAAATTTAACTCCACAACTTAAAATTAGATTGAGAAAAAAATGAACTCCACAAATAGAGTCACGGACAAAAAGACATTCAGCCTTGAAAGATTATTTTTATTTTTAACATCAATATCCATATCAGCCATTGCCACCTACCTTGCCATAAACGACAACACCAGCGGTGCAGCAACGTGCTATGTTGCCGGGATGTTATTTTTAGTTTTCTCTAACATAGATCGTTTTACTTCTTTCAAAGGCCTAGGTTTTGAAGCAAATACTCGAGAACTTGACAATAAAATAAAAGAGGCTGATGCGATCATAAAGCAACTAAAGTCACTTTCGACATTTGCATCCCGTGCAGTAGTTGACCTTACAAACAAAACAGGGCGTTTCGGCGGTGCCATCAAAAGTAAAGAACGCTATCAATACACAATGGAAGTACGCGAACACCTTGAGGAAATGGGTGTTGAAAAGTCAGAAATACGACAAACATTATCCTCTTGGATATTCTATTCAACCTTCGACCTCATGCACTACATAATTTATGACCACCATGGCGGCACTCTTGGAATAAGAAAAATGGCAGAGACGCATCGACAAGAACTACAAAATATATTGATGGAAAACTGTTTAATAAACGATCCTATGCAAGCCGCAAAAAGAGAAGAAACCTCACCAAAAATAGCACAAATTGATGCTTGGCTGAGCGAGTGTACGGCAATAGCGAAAAACGCTTATGATTTCCATCCCGATGCAATCACAAAACTATTAGAAAACGTGTATTGGCTCCCCCCCCAAGAAAAACAAAAAATTATTGATCGCGCGAGACCAATAATAGAAGAAATAGCAAGCATACGCGAAAACTTAAAATACAAAGACCTTGATTCATGGTCACTTAAAGAGCAACGAGAGTAGTTTTCAATAAAAAATTCAATGATTTTAATTTCAATACCAATTAATCATTAAGTGCTTCTAGTCAGTGTAAAAAATCTGTAGTCTCTTCCTGTTCTGTATCTCATCATTACCCCCTTACTGAGTCACTAAGCTCTATATCAACCCGCCCCCGCGTGCATCCGCACGCGGACTTCGGCAACATGCACTGCATGAACGCCGACCTGTCCGACCTCCTCCGCTTGCTGCAAAACCTGATCCGCCTGGGCACCATCGCCGAGGTCAAAGGGGCCAAGGCGCGCGTGCGGCTCGGGCCGACACTCACCACCGAATGGCTGAAATGGGCTACCCGGCGCGCCGGCAGCACGCGCACCTGGTCGGCGCCGACAGTCGGCGAACAGGTGATCGTCTTTTCCCCCGGCGGCGACCTGACGCGTGGCATCATCGTGCCGGCGCTGTACTCGCAGGCATTTGACGCGCCAGAAACCAGCGACACCATCCACACCACGCACTACCCCGACGGCGCCGTGGTGCAGTACGACCACGCAGCCCATGCCCTGACTGCCACCCTCCCCGGCGGCACCGCCACCATCACCGCCGACAAGGTCACGTCTAACGCACCCAGCACCATTTGCACGGGCGACCTGACCGTCATGAAAAACCTGATCGTCATGCAATCGGCCACCGTCGAAGGCGCCACTGCGCTGAACGGCGGCGTGAACGCCAAGGCCGGCGCTGCTGGCGGCGTGGCCATGGCCGTGCAAGGGACGATCAAGGCCAGCGACGACGTGCTGGCCGGCGCCATCAGCCTGGCCAAGCATGCGCACGGCGGCGTCCGGGCCGGCGGCGACCAGTCGGGCGGGCCGCAAGCATGATGGGCATGCACGCCGCCACCGGGCGCAGCCTGACGGGCCTGGGCCACCTGCGCCAGTCGGTCGCCGACATTCTCACCACGCCGATGGGTTCGCGCATCCGGCGCCGCCGCTATGGCTCCGAAGTGCCCGAGCTGATCGACCAGCCCCTGAACAGCGCCACGCAGTTACGCATCTACGCGGCCACCGCCTTTGCCCTGCGCCGCTGGGAGCCGCGCATGCAGCTCGCCAGTGTCCAGCTCACGCGCGACACGGACGGCGCCATCGCCCTGCTGCTCGATGGCACCGCGAATGGCCAGGGCATCACCCTGTCCGTGCCCGTCAAGCAAGGGGGCGCCGTATGAGCACGCCCATCGACCTGACCCAGTTGCCGGCGCCCAGCGTGGTCGAGGTACTCGACTTCGAGGCCATCCTGGCCGGCCGCAAGGCGCACCTGGTCAGCCTGCTGCCGGAAGCCGAGCGCGCGGCCGTCACGGCCCTGCTGGAGCTGGAATCGGAACCGGCCACCAAGCTGCTGGAAGAGAACAGCTATCAAGAAACCATCCTGCGCAACCGCGTCAACGAGGCCGGCAAGGCCGTCATGCTGGCCTTTGCCCTGGACGGCGACCTGGACCAGCTGGGCGCCAACGTCAACGTGGCGCGCCTGGTCATCACGCCGGCCAATCCGAACGCCGTGCCGCCCGTGCTTGCTGTCATGGAAGACAACGACGCCTACCGCCTGCGCATCCAGGAGGCGCCGGACGGCCTGTCCGTGGCCGGCCCGAAAGCATCCTACGAATTCCACGCCCGCAGCGCCGACGGCCAGGTCAAGGATGCAAGCGCCACCAGCCCCGCGCCGGCGCACGTCATCGTCACCGTGCTGGCCAACAACGCCACCGGCATCGCCGACGCCGCGCTGCTGGCCAACGTGGCGCGCGCGCTCAACGCCGAGGACGTGCGCCCCCTGGGCGACCGCGTGACGGTGCAAGCCGCCCAGGTCATCGACTACCAGATCGAGGCCACCTTGTTTATCGGCGTCGGCCCGGAAGTGCCGATTCTGCTGGATGCCGCGCGCGCCAACGCCGTGCGCGTGTCGCAGCCACGCCGCCCGCTAGGGCACAGCATCTACCGGTCCGCCTGCAGCGCCGCCGTGCACGTCGAAGGCGTGCGCAAGGTCGTGCTCACCAGCCCGGCGGCGGACATCGAACTGAACGCCACCCAGGCCGCGCGCTGCACCGCCATCAATTTAAACGTGGTGGTGCTCGATGAATAATACCGTGCCGACCCTGCCGCCCAACACCACGGCGCTGGAACGTGCCATTGCCGTGGCCTGCGCCGAGCTGGTCAACGTGCCCGTGCCGCTGCGCGATCTATGGAGCGCCGACCGCTGCCCGGTCAACCTGTTGCCGTTCCTGGCGTGGGCCTGTTCCGTGGACCGCTGGGACGATGCCTGGCCCGAATCGATCAAGCGCGGCGCCATCAAGGCGTCCTACTTCATCCACAAGCACAAGGGAACGATCGCCGCCGTGCGCCGCGTGGTCGAGTCCCTGGGCTATCTGATCCGCATCACGGAATGGTGGCAGACCACGCCGCCAGGTGCGCCGGGCACGTTTCGCCTCGACGTAGGCGTGCTCGACACGGGCATCACGGACGCCATGTTCCAGGAAATGGAACGCCTGATTGCCGACGCCAAGCCTGTCAGCCGGCATTTGACCGGGCTGGCCATCTATTTGGAAAGCCGTGGCAACGTCTACGCGGGCGCTTGCGCCTACCACGGCGACGCCATGACCGTGTATCCCTGGATCGCGGAAACCATCGAAGTGCGCGGCACGCTGTTGCAGGCCGGCGCATCCCATACCATCGACACCCTGACCATCTATCCATGAGCACATACTTTGCCATCCTGACCGAAGTGGGCGAGGCCAAGCTGGCCAACGCCATCGCCCTGGGGCTAACCCTGAAACTGAAAAACCTTGCCGTGGGCGACGGCAACGGCAATCTGCCCATGCCAGTGCGCACGCAAAAGGCGTTGGTGCATGAAGTGCGCCGCGCGGGCCTGAACCAGCTAAGCATCGACCCGGCCAACGCCAGCCAGATCATCGTCGAGCAGGTGCTGCCCGAGGATGTGGGCGGCTGGTGGATCCGCGAAATCGGCATCTACGACGAGGCCGGCGACCTGTGCGCGGTGGCCAACTGCCCGCCCAGCTACAAGCCCCTGATGGCCGAGGGCAGCGGGCGCACGCAAGTAGTGCGCATCGTGCTGATCGTCGCCAGCACGGCCGCCATCGAACTAAAAATCGACCCGTCCGTCATCCTGGCCACCCGTAAATACATCGATGACCAAGTCATCACCGTGCGCGCCTACAGCGACGAACAATTGACCAAACATCTGGGCGCCTTGAACCCGCACCCGCAATACAGCATGAAAGAGGTGGCCACGCTGCCAAAGTTTGACACCTCGAAAAAACTGGCCAATGCCGAGTTTGTCAATGCCAACGGCGTCAAGCACTGCGCATCGTTCGGCTTTTCGGCAAGCGCGACGCTCACCGCCGAGCATGTGGGCGGCTTTATCTACAGCTTTGGCATGGGTGGCTTTGCATTAACCCTGCCATCTACTGCCGACCTGCCTACTGGTGCCACCATCACCTATTCCAATCAGGGCGGCATAGCGTCGATGCCTGTCATCTGTGTCGCGCAAGGTACCAATACCCTTCAGGTCAACGGCGGCAGCACGAGCAGCGTCAAGGTTGCCGCCGGCGACTCGTTGACCTTTGTTGTCATCGGGAACAATGGATGGGCCGCCATCGGGACGGGCACCCTCTCGGCCTCCGCCTCCTTTGCCGCAAGCCTTGGCACTTCCAGTCGTCGCCGGTTGCCAAGCGGCGATATCGAGCAATGGGGCACGATCAACGGCGCCACCACGATGGCGCCTTTCAGCCAGAACCTGTCATTTCCCATCGCGTTCCCCAATGCGTGCAAAAGCATCCATGTGCAATGCATGAACCCCAATACCTTTGCCGGCTTCGCGGGCCGCGTCGCCAACCTGACGCGCACGGGTGCATGGGTTTCCAACTCGGACGGCATCAATGCCATGGGCGATGTTCTTGCTTGGCGTGCCATCGGAGATTAATCATGACGACCTTCTTTTCAAAAACCACCTTGGGCTTTTATCCATCGGCCATGCGCGGCGATTACGACGCCGCCGGCACCTGGCCAGACGATGCGCGGGAAGTCTCGATGGAGGATGAGGCGACCTTGCGCGACGCCATCGCTGCGTGCGCATCCATCCGCCTGACCGCAGGCGGCAAATGGAAAATCACCGCCGCGCCGGCACCGGCATTTACCGCGCTGGCCGCCCCCTACCTGGCCAGCGTGCGCCAGACGCGCGACGCCATCCTCAACCGCCTGGCAGGCATCGGCTTTGCCGCCATGGCCAACGGCGACGCGGACACGGTGCGCGCCATCACGGCGGCGCGCGCCTGTCTGCTCGACATCACCATCTGTCCGACGGTTGCCGCCGCGCAGGACATGGAAACGCTGCAGGCGGCCATCAGCGCCGAATACGCGCGCATCGCCGCCACCCTGCCCGACGAGGCGCGGCGCGCCTTCGATGATGTCGGCACAGCTGCACCCCAATAGCGCTTTTTCACCACTCACCAGGAGAGCCACATGACCACCGACTACCACCATGGCGTGCGCGTCATTGAAATCAACGAAGGTTCGCGCCCCATCCGCACCGTGTCCACGGCCGTGCTGGGCCTGATCGCCACGGCCGACGACGCGGACCCCGTGTCCTTCCCGCTCGACACGCCCGTGCTCATCACCAACGTGCTGGCCGCCATGGGCAAGGCCGGCAAGACCGGCACCCTGTATCGCGCACTGGAAGCCATTGCCGCGCAGACCAAGCCCCTGTGCGTCGTCGTGCGCGTGGAACAGGGAGAAACGGAAGCGGAAACCACCACCAACGTGGTGGGCGGCGTCTCGCCGGACGGCAAGTACCTGGGCGTCAAAGCCTTGCTGGCCGCGCAAAGCAAGCTCGGCGTGAAACCGCGCATCCTGGGCGCGCCGGGCCTGGATACCAAGGCCGTCACCAACGCCCTGGCCAGCGTGGCGCAGCAACTGCGCAGCTTCGTCTACGCCTCCGCCTACGGCTGCAGCAACGTGGTGGCCGCCACCACCTATCGCGGCCAGTTCGGCCAGCGCGAGGTCATGATTATCTGGCCGGATTTTGTCAACTGGGACAAGACCATCGACGAAGAGGCCAGCATTTCCGCCGTGGCCTATGCCATGGGCCTGCGCGCCAAGATCGACGAGGAAACGGGCTGGCACAAGACGCTGTCGAACGTCGTCGTCAACGGCCCGACCGGCATCAGCAAAGACGTGTTTTTCGACTTGCAAGACCCGGCCACCGACGCCGGCGTGCTCAACGCCAAGGAAGTGACCACCCTGATCAACATGGGAGGCTACCGCTTCTGGGGTTCGCGCACCTGCGAGGCGCCGGGCGGCTTCTTCTATTTCGAGAGCTACACGCGCACGGCCCAGGTGCTGGCCGACACCATCGCCGAAGCGCATTTCACGTTTGTCGACCTGCCCTTGCATCCGTCCCTGGTGCGCGATCTGCTGGAAAGCATCAACGCCAAGTTCCGCGACCTGAAACTGCAGGGCTACATCATCGACGGCCACGCCTGGTATGACGAGCAATACAACGACAAGACGGCACTGAAGGACGGCAAGCTGGCCATCGACTACGACTACACACCCGTGCCGCCGCTGGAAAACCTGCGCTTCCAGCAACGCATTACCGACCGCTACCTGGCCGACTTCGCCTCGCGCATCGCCGCTTAACCGACCCCGTGCCCGCCGTGCGCGGGCGCAACTGACCACTGGAGAACGCTATGGGCATGCCCCACAAACTCAAGCAATTCAACGTATTTCAAAACGGCGTGCTGTTCATGGGCATGGTGCCCGAAGTCACCTTGCCGAAACTCAGCCGCAAGATGGAAGAGTACCGCGCCGGCGGCATGAGCGGCCCCGTGTCCGTGGACTTCGGCAACGAGGCACTGTCGCTGGAATGGAGCGGCGGCGGCCTGATCGCCGAAGCCTTGAAGCAATACGGCGCGCATGCGCACGGTGCCGTGATGCTGCGCTTTGCCGGCGCTTACCAGAACGACGAAGACGGCAACGTCGCAGCCGTCGAAGTTGTCGTGCGCGGCCGCTACAAGGAAATCGACATGGGCGGCGCCAAGATGGGCGACGACACCACCCACAAATACACCATGGCCTGCAGCTATTACAAGCTGATGATCGACGGCGCCACCGTCATCGAACTGGACTTCATGAGCGGCATCGAGAACATCGGCGGCGTCGACACCAATGCCGCCATCCGCAAGGCCAGCGGCCTGTAACCCCTTTTACTTCACCACCCACACACAAGGACAACATCATGAACAACGATACCCAAAACCAAGCCGTCATCGAGCTGGACGAACCGATCAAACGCGGCGACACCTTCATCACCTCGCTCACCGTGCGCAAACCCAAGGCGGGCGCCCTGCGCGGCATTTCCCTGATCGAGCTGGCCAACCTGAACGTGTCGGCCCTGCAGATCGTGCTGCCGCGCATCACCGAGCCGACCCTGACCGCGCACGACGTGTCCAACATGGACCCGGCCGACCTGCTGGCCGTGGGCGCCGAGGTTGCCGGTTTTTTGGTGAGCAAAGCCGATCGCCTTTCGGTATCCCCGGCGAAGTAGAAGACGCCATGGCCGACATCGCCGGCGTCTTTCACTGGACGCCGGCAGCGATGGACGGTTTTACGATTGATGAATTGATGGCCTGGCGCGAGCGCGCCAGGCAACGAAGCGGAGCGGAATAGATGGCTGGTCGGGATCTGAAATTACAGGTGGTATTTGCGGCACTGGACAAGATTACCGGCCCGCTGAAAAAAATCATGGGCGGCTCCAGTGACACGGCCAAGGCCTTGAAGGCCACCAGCGACCGCTTGCGTGAACTGAACACGCAGCAAAGGAACCTCGGGAAATTCCGCGAACTACATAGCGGTATTCGAACAACGGGGGTTGAGCTGAAAGAAGCTCAAAAAAAAGTAAAAGAGCTGGCCGCAAGCATAAAACAGACCGAATCTCCTACACGCGCCATGACGCGTGATTTGAAGGCGGCGACGAAGGTCACGCAGGCCTTGACGCTGAAAGGTCGGGAACAGAGCCAGCAATTCCGCGTCCTGCGCACCAGTCTGAAAGACGCCGGCATCGACACGCGCCAGTTGGGCAAGGCCCAGGAATGGCTAAAAAACAGTATCCAGTTGACGAACGTTGAACTGGCCTCGCAACAAAAGCGCCTGGCCGCGTCAGCCGCCAAACAGCAGCGCGTCACCAATGCCACCCAACACGCCGACAAGCTGCGCAACAAGGCGGGTAACCTGGCCATGGCCGGCGCCGGCGCGACCGCCACGGGCGCCGTCATCGGCGCGCCCGTCGTCAAGGGATTGAACGAGGCCAAGCACTATCAAACGGAAGTGGGCCGCGTCAACGCCTTGGGCCTGGGCGACAAGGTGTCGGCCGAGGCCGTCGCCTTCGCGCGCAATATGAAGACCTACGGCACCAGCCAGCTCGACAACCTGCAGCTCATGCGCGACGGGATGAGCGCCTTTGCCGACGTACACCACGCGGAAATGGTCGCCCCTACTCTGGCCAAGATGAAGTTTGCCAATCACGCCTTCTTTGGCGAGGCGGAGGGCGCCGACAACGAGCGCAAGTTCATGGACATGCTCAAGGTCATCGAGCTGCGCGGCGGCCTGGAAAGCAAAGAAAAGTTCGAAGCCCAGGCCAACATCGTGCAGCAGGTGATTACCGCCACGGGCGGGCGCGTCGGCCCGAATGAATGGCTGAACATGATCAAGACGGGCGGCATCGCGGCCAAGGGCTTGAAAGATGACGCCTTTTACTACCAGATGGAACCGCTGGTGCAGGAAATGAGCGGCAACCGCGTCGGCACGTCCCTGATGAGCGCATACCAGAACTTGTACCAGGGCCGCACGACAAAGCGCTCAGCCCGGAAGCTGGAAGAGTTCGGCCTGATTGGCGACAAGAGCAAGGTCAAGCACGACAAGGCGGGGCAGGTCTCGTTCCTCGACCCGGGCGCGCTGCTGGGCGCCGAGCTGTTCCGCGAAAACCAGTTCGAATGGCTGGAAAAGGTGCTGTTGCCGCAACTGGCCAAGAAAGGCATCACGGAAAAGAAACAGGTGCTCGATGCCATCGGCAGCATCTTTTCGAACCGCACCGCGTCGAACCTGTATTCGCAGATGTATTTGCAGCGTGTGCAGATCCACAAAAACGAAAAGCTCAACCGTGGCGCCGCCGATATCGGCAAGCTGGAAAAACTGGGCCGCGACTCGGCCGCCGGCAAGGAGCTGGAAGCGCAAGCCAAGCTGGCCAACCTCAAGCTCACTATGGGCGAGAAAATCCTGCCGCTGTATGCGCAAGGGCTGGAAATGGCCATCAGTGCCATCACACGCCTGAATGGCTTCATGGAACGCAACCCGACCGTGGCCAAGATCATGATTACCGCCTTTGCCGTGCTGGCCGGCCTGCTGCTGGTGCTCGGCCCGCTGATGCTGGGCATTGCCGCCATGATCGGCCCGTATGCCATGCTGCACGTCATGTTCGCCAAGATGGGCGTGACGGGCGGCGTGCTCACGCCCATCTTGCGCGGCCTGGGCGGCGCCTTCATGTGGGCGGGCCGCGCTGTGCTGTGGCTGGGCCGCGCTCTTCTGATGAACCCGATTGGCATCGCCATCACGGTCATCGCCGGCGCCGCCTTCCTGATCTATAAATACTGGGAGCCGATCAAGGGTTTCTTTCGGGGCCTGTGGTCGGACGTCAAGACTGCGTTTGCCGGCGGCTTCGTCGGCATCAATAGCCTGATCGCCAACTGGTCACCGCTGGGTCTGTTCTATCGCGCCTTCGCAGGCGTGCTGGGCTGGTTCGGCATCGCGCTGCCGGCCAGGTTCACCGACTTTGCCGCCAACATCCGGCACAGCATTGTCGAGGGACTGGCGCCGCTGACAGGCTTCATTGCCAGTCTGTGGTCGCAGCTGAAAACCACCTTCAGCGGCGGCATGGCAGGTATCACTGCCCTGATTATCAACTGGTCTCCCGTCGGCGTGTTTTACCAGGCATTCGCCGGCGTCTTGAGCTGGTTCGGCATCAAACTGCCAGCCCAGTTCACCGAATTCGGCGCCAACATCTTGCGCGGCCTGGTCAACGGCATCACCGGCTCCATGGGCGCCGTCAAGGACGCCATCGGCAATGCCGGTTCCAGCACCATTGCCTGGTTCAAGGAAAAGCTGGGCATCCACAGCCCGAGCCGCGTGTTTGCCCAGCTCGGCGACTACACCATGCAAGGCCTGGCCGTGGGCCTGGACCGTAGCGAGGGCGCGCCCATTGCCAAGGTATCCGGCCTGGCCCAGCGCCTGACGCAACTGGGCGCCGGCATCGCCATCGGCACGGCCACCGCCTTGCCGGCCAGCGCCTTCGACACGCGCGCGCCGCTGTCCCATGGCGGGTTCGGTGCCGGATTGAGCATTCAAGGCGATAAGATCGAAATCACGATCCAGGCGCAGGCCGGTTCCGATCCCCAGGCCATCGCACGTGCCGTGTATGCGGCCATGGAACAGCGCGACCGAGAAAAGGCGGCGCGCATCCGCTCGTCCCTGCGCGACCACGATTAAGAAAGAAACACCACCATGATGATGATTTTAGGAATGTTCGTGTTCAGCCTGCCGACCTTGGCCTATCACGAGCTGCAGCGGCAAACGGAATGGAAGCACGCCAGCACGGCCCGCGTGGGCCTGCGCGATGCGCACCAGTACGTGGGGCCGGGTGACGACACCATCACCCTGTCGGGCTGGGTAGCGCCGGAACTGACCGGCTCCCTGTATTCGCTCGATGCGCTGCGCATGATGGCCGACACCGGTAAATCGTGGATACTGATCCAGGGCACGGGCCGCATACTCGGCTCGTATCGCATCACCAGCATGACCGAGGGCCGCACCATCCTCGACGGCAGCGGCGGCGCGCGCCGCGTCGAGTTTTCGATTGCGCTCAAGCGCGACGATGACGGCGTGCTGGCCATGGTCGGCCTGGGCGACATCGGCGACCTGAAAAACATGCTCAGCATCGACGGCATGACCAGCAGCATTGCCGGCGCGGCCAAAAATGCCGTGGGCAGCGTCGTGGGCAATGTGGTCGGCGGCATCACGTCGAAATATGGCGGCGTGGTCAGCGAGATGAAAGACAAGATCGGCGGCAGCATCAGCGGCGCCATCGGCAGCGCGGCGGACAAGTTCAAATGAGCGAGCATATCCCCGCCTTCAAGGTCAGCATCGAGGACAAGGATTTGACGGCCATCGTGTCACCGCGGCTAATCAATCTGACCTTGACCCTGTGCCGTGGCGACGAGAGCGACCAGCTCGATATTTCCCTGGACGACAGCGATGGCAAGCTGGCCATGCCGCCGCGCGGCGCGCAGATCTCCCTGGCGCTGGGCTGGCAATCATCCGGCCTGGTGGACATGGGCAAATTCACCGTCGACGAGGTGGAGCACAGCGGCGCGCCCGACACCATCACCCTGCGCGCCAGGTCGGCCAACCTGATCGACACCTTCAAGCAGCAGCAGGAACACAGCTTTCACAAGACCACCCTGGGCGCCATCATCGAGGCGATTGCCTTTCGCAATGAGTTGGCGTCAGGCGTGTCGGCGCGCCTGCGCAATACCGCCATCGAGCACATCGACCAGACCCACGAAAGTGATGCGGCCTTCCTGCGCCGGCTGGGCAGGAAATACGACGCGGTGGCCACCGTCAAGAATGACACCCTGCTATTCATCCCCATCAACCAGAGCCGCACGGCCAGCGGCAAGGCGCTGCCCATCATCCCCATCACGCGCGCCCTGGGCGACGGCCACCGCTACCACAGCGCCGAAAGCGACGCCTACACGGGCGTGCGCGCATTCTGGCATGACGAGCGCTACGCGCGGCGCCGCAGCGTGGTGGCCGGCGTGCCCGGCAACAGCAAGCGCCTGCGCACCACCTTCGCCAACGAAACCGACGCGCGCGCGGCGGCCGTGGCCGAATGGCAGCGCATCCTGCGCGGCCTGGCCACCTTTGAAATGAGCCTGGCCCTGGGCAACCCGGCCGTGTTCCCGCAATCGCCCGTAACGGTGCAAGGATTCAAGCCCGAGATCGACGCCACTGAGTGGCTTTCAGTCAAGGTCACGCACAGCCTGGGCGGCAACGGGTTTACCACGCGCGTGGAATTTGAAACGAAGACGGAGGCGGTCGAGGCCGAGCGAGAGGACGAGAAAGACCCGGACGAAGGCGTCACGGGCGTGGTGGCCAAGTGGAAGGACGTGGCGGCGAAGAAGAAAAAGACGGGGCAGGAACAGGCTGGCGCCGCTGGCTCGCTCAAGACGCTGGACCATGTTTATAAGAGCAAACAGGCCGCGAGGCGGGCGGCGCTGCATACGTGGAAGCGTATTGAGGAAGTGCGGGATATCATCCGCGAAAACAGTGAAGAACCTTGAAAGCAAGAAGCTACGACTCTCAAGGCATAACGTGAACTATCTGGAAATCCTGTCAGCACGTCGCATAAGCCCACAGGTTACGTTCTATCTAATCTAGTGCGAAAAAAATAACCCGCGTGCCGTTACTACACTCATTTAAAAGTCTTCTTTGCATGAGCGGGCAAGATATAAACACCCAGTAACAGATGGTCTACCACATCGAAGGCAAGACCTAGCTCTTGAAGAGAGTGAGGTTTAACCTCATGAGCAGCATCGTTTCCAAGAGTGCGAAGCTTATGTAGAATATCTGCTCCGTCCCGTGTTAGGACACCCAGTTCGACTAAGGAGTTGATCTTATTAAACAAATCACCGCCTTTTGCATTTTTATCCTTACAAACAGTCTCAATTATTGCGCGAGTCCCGATTCCGCATAACACAGGCTGCGTGTCATTCAAAGCCTGTAGTGACTCTTCGTAAATTCGTTGAATCTTGTCCGGTAATAGCCCGGCATCAGTTAGTGGTTGCCGACCTTCGCGGGGGTTTGGATATATGTCGATATTTGGTTGATATTCCCATGAGTTTTCGCCAACTTGCATATAATCGTGCTCTGTTCCGCTAGATGTGCGGAAAGAAAATGTTTCGCAACCGAGACATCTTATTATTTGATGCTCAACAGACCAGTCAGTCTGATAGCCACCAAGCTCTTCCTCGACTCCACTCAGTGTAGCTTCAGTAATAATTTCGTGCTTTGTTTCGCGATGGCAGTCGCGACAAAAGCACGTTATTTTTTTTCCTTGTTGCTTATTTAAATCTAGCTTATGTGTCATTTACAATCTCATCGTAAAATTCGCCTTAGATGCGCGTGGTTTATTTTTACTCACTCTAATGATTATGGCAGATTGAAGTCACCGATACGGAAAATAGCTACTAGATAAACCTAGTCCCCAATCTAGCGGTTATCACTTTCCCCCAACACTGCTTTCAATGCGCTCTTTCGCGCCATAAACATCTCCTCCGTGATAAGCCCGTTTTCGTAAAGGTTCTTCAATGTGAGAAAGTCACTCTCAGCGCGCCGCAATCTACGATTTTCGTTCAGTGCTTTAATGCTTGGCAGCCCCGATCCTATCTCTTTCAGTCTTCCAGAACCCCGACGAAGAACTGGAAGTATTTCGGCAATGAACCACTTCAGAAAAAATTTCAGCACATACAGTCCGATGCAAGCATAAACCAAACCGAAAGTCCAGTTGATAATAGCTTCTACGGTTCCGACGTTTGGCTTAATCTGCGAAACAACAAACTCCTCGCGATGGATTCGATGGCCATCGGCAATCAAATCAGATGCAATCGCAGCCTTTAATTCGTCTTGTTTTTTTCCACACATGTACTGTATTAGTACATCGTCTTCATCAAATCCCCTTACACAATGAAGCCGCCTTTTTTCTTTGCGATTTTGTTCACTTACAATACCTTCATGGGCCGCCTCGCCTATTTCCAAAGCCTTTTGATCCGAAAGAGGAGCGAAATTCGACGCAAACACCCTTTCAGCGATATTATCGACATTCCGGCCTAGATTGACTTGGGCAACGACCAAAAGACATATGACGAAAAGCAACTTCGACATCGTCCGTAAAAAGTTTTTTAACATTAAATATTTTATAAAGAAAATTTTTGAGGTACGGACTGTAGCACTGGACGATCTGATCCGCATCCAATGACTATGTAGCTTGCCGCAAAATCGTTAACCACAATCCGGTCACTGGCGACCTATTTAGGCAAGGACACCATTTACGCCGTGACAATCCGCTCCTTTACTAGGAAATTTTCTAACCTCATTATCAGATACCCATTGTTGGATGTGATGCCATGGCGAGCCATACGATTCGCCTGCTTCAAGTGCTCGTCTTCGATGATTCAACCCACTAAGAAGTATGCAGACCAAACAAACTGCAATTACAATAAGCATAAGAAGGTGAATCATTTGCAGACTATTTTTCCTTTTTTCGTCCGCTACCGGCCACATTAAAAGTCTGCGGCCCAATGATATTCCCTACGAAATTTTGCCCAATCTTGCCGTGGGTTTCAACGTGTGGTGCATTCCCTGCGGGGGATGCCGGGGGCGCTGGCAGGCGCATGCCACCAATCATTCCAAGAACGCCAGCTCGTCCACGCGCATCCAGGTTCCGGAAACCAGAAACTAGTTCACTTTCATCCGCACTCAGCACCGCAGCTGAAACGCTGCCAGTCATCACATACCAAACGTCTACGCCAATATCTAACAGCGCAGATAGGTAGACTGCATCCGGAGATCGCTCATCCTTTTCATACGAAATTTGAGCGCGTTTTTTGACCCCGCCAACCGCCGCGAAGTCATCTTGATTCATGCCCAAACGTTGACGCTCTTGCTTTAATCTTTCACCAAACATGCTCATACTCACATCTTTTTGTTGACTAGTGCGCTTTTGGACACTATAGTTACGCCATCCTGTAGCGATTACACATCATAACATTATGAAAAACGTATCCAATGCCAAGCGTACTGCCAAGGGCGTCACCACCAAGCCCCTTGGAGTCCGTCTGACGTCTGATGAGGTAGCTGAAGTCGAAGGCTACGCAGAGAAACTTGACCGGTCCCGTGCCTGGTTCCTCCGCTTCCTGATCCTGCGCGGCCTCGCCGACTACAAGCGCGAACTCGCCTCCAATCCCACCCACTAAGGACCACGTCATGTACCCCGATGCAAAACGTATTCGCAAACATACAGTCGCGCTGCGCCTAGACGATTACGAGCACCAGCTTGTTTCCTCGATCGCCAATTACCAGGGTGAAGAGCTTGCGGTGTTGGTGCGCCAGATCGTGATGCGTGAAGCCCTGGCCGTGATCGCCTTGGATGACGCCACCATCGACAGCGTACAGCGTCGCAGCGTTTAAACCGAGTCACTTTTGAGCAACTCTAAAGTTACAGAAAATGCCAGACCATCAAATTAACCTCAATGACGAAGAGCGCGCGGTGCTGGAACTCGTGCGCCAGCGCCAGGGGCTGGCAAGTATCGATCAGGCGGCTGAATGGCTCGTCAAGTCGCGCTTACGCAAGCAGTCGAAAAACATGACAGGTCGCGGTCGCGCCCTGTACCAAGTGGAAAGAAAGCTGAAATGAGAGTCATCGGCCTGCCCTGCCCGCATTGCGAATACACCGTCCGCGCCGTCAAGAGCCGCACGATGTCCGCCATGTTCAAGGAAATCACCTACATGTGTCAGAACCCTGAGTGCGGGCACTCTTTCGTGGCAGGCCTGGAAGTGCTGCGCACCCTCTCGCTGTCCGCTATGCCCAAGGCCGATATCCGCATCCCGATGTCCCAACATGCGCGCGCGGCAGCCACCAGCCAGCTGGCCCTGGACCTGACTGCGGGCTGCTGATGACTATCCCGATCCTCGCGCCGCCGTAGCCCGGCCGCCGTAACTCCCCTCTTTTGCTGTGCCCTGCAGCGCTCCTTTTTGAGCGTGCGGGATTCGTTCAACCTGAAATAAGGAAAACCGATGGAAAACACGCTGCACGCCACCCGTCATGCCGACAAATTCTTGGCATCAAGCACGATCCGCCCGACCTTGCAAAATTGCATTGTCCCCGTGGCGCCAACGTGTTTTTTGCTGCAAGCCAGCACGGGCATCGGCATCGCGGCGCTGACAGCCCACATCCATGAGATTGCCAAGACCTATCACGCCTACGGCGCTGCCAATCTGACCTTCATCGTCAGCGATGCGCAGGCACTGGAGCGTGACGGCTTTTTCGCGCCAGCCAAGCAACGCGCCCTGATCGGCAAGCTGCCGATCGAGGTGAACTACATTTTCGCCACTGAAGCGGGTTCCCGGCACTGCTGCGGCACATCGCACACGCTCCCGTACTGGGCAGAACATTTTCTCAAGGCAGGGGCACGCTGATGGTGCGCCTGGCCAAAACCTGCGGAATCTGGCTGCTGTCGCTCCTGATCGTCATTGCCCCCGGCGTACTGCGGGCCATTGGCTTCATCAAGGACTGAACCATGCCGGCGTCCCTTATTGACAATCACCTGTCCTTCCAGCCTGCCGCCGAGATTCTGGCCGCGCGCGACAAGGATATGCCGACGCCACCAGGCGCCGGACATGCGCTGGCCGCCATCGCCGAAGCCAAAGCCCAGCTGCGCAGCATCAAGCCGCGCAACCTGGCGCCCTTCATGGCCCAAGCCTGGGGATTGTCGCCGCGTGGTGCTCGCCGTTCCGTGTTGATTGCCGCCGGCCTGGACGCCGACCGCTGGGAATCGCCCATCCATTCATTTACTGAGGAAGAGCGCATCGAACTACGCGCCGCCACCTCTGCCGCTATCCGTGTGTACGAAAGACTGTTGAATGCAATCTAAACAAATCCTGCTGCCTGCCCCGCAGCGTCACGAAGCCTTTTTGCGATCCGCCCAGTTCGCGCCCGAGCTGGCCCGCATTCCATACAAATGGCGCAACCGCGTCATCACGGCCGCCATGGCAAAAATGGTCTGGTCGTCCTGGTACAAAGTCTATGAGTCCATCGCCACCAGCTTTGTGCGCGAGTTCGCCGAACAGTACGTGCCCGCCGGCGTCGACCTGTCGCAGAGCGATGCCGACATCGTGGCCACCGCCGAACGTGCGGCGGCCGGCGTGACCAAAATGCTGTGGATGGCCGTGTCCGACACGCACGCCCTGCAAATCATGGAAGACGAATGCGCCTCGTATGGCATCGAGCTGCCCGAATTCGACGCGTTGACCGACACCATCGCCCGCCTGGTGGACGCCCGCTGGTGGCGCCGCCAGCTGCGCAAGCGGGTCAAGCGTGCCTTCGAGGCCGGCAATATCCGCCTGGGCTACGTGAACTATCGAGGCGAACCCTATGCCAGCAATGACGCCGTGCTGTCGCGCCTGGCGCAGAACCGCCGCAACGCGGCAGCGCTGGCCGCCACCCTGGTGCAAAACGAGAACGGCCAGCAATTTAGCATCGCCGAGCTGGCCGAGAAAACGACTGCGAATAAAGCCATCCGGCGCGGCGAGCTGATGTTGCGCATTAATGGCTTTGAGCAGATCGCCCGCGAGTGCGGCGACCAAGGCATTTTCATCACCTGGACGTGCCCGTCGCGCTTCCACGCCATGCAGCACAGCGGCAAGCCGAACGACAAGTTCGACGGCTCCACGCCGCGCGAGGCCAATGCGTATTTGGGCAAGATGACCTCGCTGTGCCGCTCCGCACTGGCGCGCCGTGGGATCGGCCTGTACGGCTTTCGCATCGCCGAGCCGCATCACGATGGCTGCCCGCATTGGCATCTGCTGCTGTTCGTGCGCCCGACCGCGAAATACAAGACGGTCCACCTGCAGGACGTGGCCGGCCGCGCCATTCGCATCATGAAGCGCTACGCCTGGCGCGTGGACCGTGGCGAACCGGGCGCCTTCGCGCGCCGCCTGGATGTGAAACGCATCGACTGGGCCAAGGGCAGCGCCGCCGGCTACATCGCCAAGTACGTGGCCAAGAACATCGACGGCGTGGCCGAGCACAAGACCAAGGAAGGCTATGTCGTCACAGCCGACACCGAAGGCGATGTCGAGCTGACGCCATCGGCGCGCGTCGAGTCCTGGGCCGCGTGCTGGGGCATCCGACAATTCCAGCAATGGGGCGGCGCGCCTGTCACCGTGTGGCGCGAACTGCGCCGCATCGAGGAAAGCATGGTCAATGAAGCGCCGGCCGCCATGCGCCGCGCCTGGGACGCCGTGCAAAAGATCGACGGCGAGAAGCGCGCCTGCTGGGCCGAATACCTGCGCGCCCAAGGCGGCGCCCTGGTGCCTCGCAAAGAACTGGTCGTCACCCTGGCAAAGGACGAAAAGACCGTCATCGGCCGCTACGGCGAAACGCTGCGCACCACGCCCTACGGCGTGCGCTGCAGCGACCTCATCGGCGTGGTCTTCAAGTCCGTGCGCCATACGTGGACGCCGGTACAGGCCACAGGCGGGCGCGGGGTGGCTGTTGGGGTTGCCGTTCCTCGGACTCGTGTAAATAACTGTACGCACCCCGACCGCCCTGCCCCGGCCACGCCGCCAGCGGCACCCGTGCCGAACCTGTCGGACGAGGCAAAAACAGCCGTCATTGCCGCCTGGGCGGCCGTCAACGCCTGCCCGTATCCCCGGCTGATCGTCCCCGACGCCCCGCCCCTTGAAGGGGATGGCACATGAGCACCTTTGCCGTGATCGTTCGCACGCAAACCGAACGCTTTGAATTTTTTGAGGTTGCCGCATCCAGCGGCGACGTGATCGACGCCGCCATCGACCGCTACGGCGTGTGCGGCGTTACCGCCAAACTGAAAGGAGCACCGCAATGCTGACCACCTTGACCCATTCGCCGCGGCAAGTCGCCTTGGGCGACCGCGTGATATTCGATACCGACGAAGGCTACCAGGCCGGCACCGTCAACGACCTGCGCCGCGACGTGGGCAATGGCGAGCTGCATGCGTGGGTCGAGCTGGACCACCAGTGGCCGGGCATGTTCCGCGCCGTGCCGCTGGGCGCCATCGAGGCGGTCAAGAAGGCTGTCGCTCCTGTCGGGTGCCCAGCATGACGACGGCATCCCCCGCCGAGGAGGCGGATTACAAGGAATTTTGTCGACTGCGCGATTACCGCAAACCAGGCGCTGAGGTGCCGCAATACACGGAGGCCGAAGCGTTTGCTTTGGCGATACAAACCGATGCCGAGAATAGGAAAAAGAAATGCTTCGCTACATGACCATACCGAAGTTCTCTACCGAGTCGGGTTACACGCCCGACGCAATCAGAACAAAGATCCGGGACGGGATCTGGCCGAAAGATGCCGTCTGGATCAAGGCACCAGACAATCGAATTTTAATTGACGTGAAAGGGTATGAATCATGGGTAGAGACGGGCGAGGTGTTAAAGCTGCATCGGAAAGCAGCATCGAAATCACCTTCATGTATCGCGGCACCAGGTGCAGGGAAAGGATCGCGCTCAAGCCCACCTCCGCTAACCTGAAACGGGCCGAGAACCATCGAGCGGCGATCCTGCACGCGATTGCCACCAACAGCTTTGACTACACGGCCACCTTTCCGCAATCGTCCAATGCCGCCAAGTTTGCCGACCAGGTCGGCGACGTGCAGACCATCGAGGCGTTTCTGGATAAGTGGCTCGACAGGCAAAAAAAGCACCTCAAGGCCAGCACGTACAACGGCTATCGCAAGATCGTCGTTGGCCAGCTGATCCCCTGGTTCGGCACCATCATGCTGTCGGCGCTGCGCAAGAAAGACGTGCGGGCCAAGATGGAGCCCATGACCGCGACCAACAAGACCATGGCGAACATCCAGAGCGTACTGCGCAAGGCGCTGGACGACGCGATAGAGGACGAGCTGATCGAAGTCAATCCGCTGGCGCGCTGGTGCTATTCCAAGGTCGAGGCGCCGCAGTCGAAGGATGATATCGACCCGTTCACGAAGGAGGAACAGTCAGCAATTCTCGCGCAAGCAACCGGCCAGGGGCGCAACCTGCTGCAGTTTGCCTTCTGGACCGGCTTACGCACGTCCGAGCTGGTGGCCTTGGACTGGGCCGACGTGGACTTCGTGCGCGGCGTCGTGATGGTAACGCGCGCCCTCACCCAGCACTCCAAGGCGGCGGAAAGCACCAAGACAAACGCCGGCCGCCGTGAAGTCAAGCTTCTGGAGCGTGCCATGCATGCGCTGCAGGAGCAAAAGGCGTTCACGTGGTCGAAGGGCGAAGAAGTTTTTCAAAATCCTCGCCTGGAGCGGCGCTGGGAGGGGGACCAGCCGATCCGCAAGACTTTATGGACCGGCATCTTGCAAAACGCTGGCGTGCGGTATCGCAACCCTTATCAGACGCGGCACACCTACGCCAGCATGATGCTCTCGGCCGGTGAACACCCTATGTGGGTGGCAAAACAGATGGGGCATGCTGACTGGACGATGATTGCCAGGGTGTATGGGCGTTGGATGCCAGATGCTGACCAGACTGCGGGTTCAAAGGCCGAAAATGTTTTTGGTGTCTAAAACTAGCGATATTGGTTAGTTTTCATACTCCACTGCCTATCCAAACTATGGGGCTGAAACGCGCCAAAACAGACTACTTGACTGGGCATTTCAGACCGCAACACCTGAGCCGCTTCAATGAGCATCATCTCGTCAAAGGATTAGTCAAAAATCATCTTCATCATCATTAAAGTCGCCCAAGTCCTCAGGCTGACTAAAATCAACGCCAGGCATAGCGATGATGTTTAACGTCTCGAATCTCAGCTTTTTGGCTTCCGAATCCAAGTTCTCGTAGTGGTACTCCAATTCGTCCATAACGCTTGCTAGAGGCGGATTTGATTTGAAACAACTAAGGTAATCCTGCAACAACTCTGGATCGAAATCCAGCGGCACAATCTCTTTCAAGTAGTTCAGATATCCCGTCGTAGGTGCTGTATTCATGAAAAAAATAAGCAACTCCTTCCACAAAACATCTTCATCACGGATGTCCGCCGCGCCAAAAAAAACACGCGCCGCCTTCGATTCGTACCGTAGCTCATATGTGTACAATCCAAGGGCGCTGGATCGATCGGTAATAACTTTATAGATCGTTTGTGAAATCTTCAATACGGTACGTCTGATAAACGATCTGTAGCTGTCTTCATTAGGCGTACCAAACAACTTGCTATCAGCAATTTCTACATTTAGGTGTTTTCTTAGTAACGCGAAAATCGCTAAAGCTTCCTTCTTGCCCTCATACACCGAGTTGAGAGAAAACCGATCGTATCTTACTGTTTTGTAGAAGGTACTCAAGAGTTGCAGGAGTTCATTCTGTGGCTTGCCGAAATTGATCGCAACACTTTTCCGCAAGCGCGCTAACAGGTCCAAGTGGCTGTGTGTGATCAGCGACTTCTCTAGACTGATCTGATCGATAGTTTCAGTATGCTCGTGAAGCACAATAGCAATCTTTAAGAGGCGCTCAATGCCAACTGACAGGTTGTAGAGGAATTCGAAAAGCTCGTCGCTGTGATTAAGCATTTCCAGCTCATGAAAGCGGCGCAAGCCGTTATAGATGAATGAGCCGGCGACGTGCACTTCTTCGCCAAGTCTAAAGTTCTTCCACAAATCCGATTTATTCATTTCTATCATCAACGTGCCTCTAAGGTCAGGTAGTTCGAGCCGCTAGCAGTCGAAAGGTCTACATGGATTCTCGACCATCGATCATAGAAGATGAGAGGCATGTCTGATCTAGCAAACAACTAACGTAGCAGGTCGATTGTCTGTATTTTGACAGCAAAACCCTCAAGATACCTAAGAAGCCACGGTTTACGGTAGGTTCGATTCCCGCCGTCTCCACCACCGAATAAATAAAAAGGGCTTCCCCGTTTTGGCGGGGAGGCCCTTTTTATTTATTCCATGCATGCAGAACGCGGGTGTCGCATCCGCGTCCGGTACGGACGCGGGGGTTTTGCGGGACTTCGGCGAGCGCAGCTCGGCGCCGCAAAACCGGGTTGCGCTTGCAAGCGCAACCCTCTCCGATTCGTCT
>NZ_JAHKQY010000017.1:0-40284 GCF_019345455.1 Janthinobacterium sp. NKUCC06_STL | reverse complement strand
CCGCGCATCACGGCCGGCGGCGCGCCGGGCGAATTGTTGCGGCGCCGGCCCGACCTGATCGCCGCCGAACGGCGTCTGGCCGCCGCCAGCGCGCGCACCGGCGCGGCCGTCGCCGAGTACTACCCGAAACTGAGCCTGGGCGCGCTGTTTGGCAGCGCCACGGCCGGCGGCGCCCTGTTCGGCAGCGGCTCCGGCCAGGCCGCCGGCATGCTGGGCATGCGCTGGCGCCTGTTCGATTTCAGCCGCATCGACGCGCAGATCGAAGCTTCCCGCGGCCAGGAAGCCGAACTGCTGGCGGCCTACCGGCTCGCGGCGCTGCATGCCGTCGAAGACGTGGAAAACGCCGGCTCGGCCCTGCTGCGCCACGAAGAACAGGCCACATTGCTGGAGCAAAGCGTGCAAGCGTTTGAGCGCGCCCGCGCCGCCTCGCTGGCCGCCTACGAGAAAGGCGTGGTCAGCCGGCTCGATGTGCTGCAAGCCGACACGAGGCTGCTGCGCGCAGCGGACGCGCGTACGCAGGCGCAAACGGCATCGGCGCGCGCCGCTGTCGCCACTTACCGGGCGCTGGGCGGCGGCTGGCAGGCACCGCAGGCGGGAGCCGAGGTGGTGGCAGCCCGGTAAAAAAGGTCGTCAGAAGAAATGGCGCACACCCGCCATCACGCCATTCTGCGTACGCCCGGCGCCCACCGTGCCGCCCGCGTCCAGCGCCACGGCCGCCGCGCCATCATTGTCCATGCGGCCGATGGCGCCGTAGATGGCCGTGCGTTTGGATAAATGATAGGTCAGGCGCGCGGTGGCCAGGGTGGCATCGTTCGGGCTATCCTTGACGGCCAGTTTGGCGACCTGGCCATCGAGCACCAGCGCGGGCGCGACGGGCCAGGCGGCACCGAAATACAGCAACTGCGAGTCGACAGGGCCCGTGGCGGCGCGGATGGTGCGGTCGATGATGCCGCCGCCCAGCTTTAACTGACCGACCATGGCATAAGCGCTGGCGATCACGCGGCGGTCGAAGTGGCGGCTCGACGTGAGGCCGTTGGCCGCTCCCGCGTTACCGTACAGGATGTCGTACGACGCCGTGGCGCCGTAGCGGCCCGTGTCGTAGCCCAGCAAGGCGGTAATCTGGCGGCAAGCTTTCGCATTGCCCGCCACTTCGCCCGCGCAGCCCGTGGCGGCCGGACCGCCCGCCGCCGAGGCATCGCGCCCCAGGCTGTAGGTGGCGCCCACGGTCACGTCGGAAAACGTGCCCAGGTAACCGATGGCGTTGTCGCTGCGCGCATTCGGCAGGTACAAATCGAGGCTGCTGATGGAAAACAGGGCCGGCCCTATGATGTCGGACTTTTGCGTGGCCCAGAACGACATGTTCATCTGCCGCCCCAGCATCACGCTGCCATAGCGGCCCTTCAGGCCCACCCACGACTGGCGGCCGAACAGTCGCCCGCCCTGCCCCGCGACGCCCGTATCGACGCCGAAACCCGATTCCAGCGCGAAGATCGCCTGCAAGCCGCCTCCCAGGTCTTCCACTCCCTTGAAGCCGAAACGCGATGGCAATGCACCCGTCAAGGTGGGCATCTTGGTGACGCTGTCGCCGGCCGCATTGGCATTCGTCGTGTAGGCCAGCGAGCTGTCGAGCACTCCGTACAGGGTGACGCTGCCTTGCGCATAGGCGGTGCTGCAGGCGCACGCGCCCAGCAGCGCCATGGTGATGGCCTTGATTTTTTTCATGCTTGTCTCCGTTTTTGTAATTATTTATTCGGCGTCGGGCTGTGTATCCGGGTGCGCTTCGCGGAACGCGGGCAGCGCCTCGCAGTGTGCAACGATGCGGCGTATCGTGGGATACGGCGCCAGATCGCACTGGAAGCGAAGCGCGTTGTAGACCTGCGGCACCAGGCAGCAATCGGCCAGGGTCGGCGTGTCGCCATGGCAGAACGTTCCCGTGTGGGGACTATTTGCCAGTTCCGCTTCCAGCGCGGCTAAGCCGAGATGCGTCCAGTGCTGGTACCACGTATTCTTCTGTTCCTGCGACAGGGCCAAAGGCCCCGTCAGGTAATTGAGGACGCGCAGGTTGTTGAGCGGATGGATGTCGCAGGCGCACACCATGGCCAGCTGGCGCACGCGGGCGCGCCCCAGGGCATCGGCTGGCAGCAGCTGATGGCCTGCCTGCGTCTCGTCCAGGTACTCGATGATGGCCAGGGATTGGGTCAGCACGGCGCCGCCGTCCTCCAGCACGGGCAGCAGATGCTGCGGGTTCAGGCTGGAAAACGCCGGCGTGAACTGTTCGCCGCCATTGCGGCTCAGGTGCACGTAAGCCGTGTCGACAGCGAGGTGTTTCAGGTTCAGCGCGATGCGCACGCGGTAGGACGCGGAGCTGCGGTAATAGCCATGCAATTTCATACGGTGCTCTCTTTCAGGGTAGCGGGAACGCTGCTGGAGCCACTGCGGGTGCGCATCAGGCGGCCCATGGCCAGCAGGGCCAGGGACGCCAGCACGGCAGGGATGGCCAGCAAAAAGAAGATGGTTTCGTTATCGAGTTTCAGGGTCAGCATCAGGCCACCGGCCATGGAGCCGAGCACGGAGCCGCTGCGCCCCACGGCCGCCGCCCAGCTGACGCCCGTGGCGCGGCTCGACGTCGGGTAAAACGCGGCGGCCAGCGCATTGGCGCCCACTTGCGAACCACTGACGCCAAAACCCACGCCAAAGACGGCCAGCACCAGCAAGGCCAGGCTGCTGCCCGACAGGGCCACGACGATGATGCAGCCGGCGGCGGCAAGGTAGGCGATGCTCAGTACTTTATGCGGGCTGTAGCGGTCCATCCAGCGACCGAGCAGGATGGCGCCGACGGTGCCGCCCACCTGGAACATCATCGTCACGAGCGAAGCGTTCGACAGGGACAGGCCATTACCGTTGAGCAAAGTCGGCATCCAGCTCGACAGCAGATAGATGATCAATAAACTCATGAAGAACGTG
Source organism: Janthinobacterium sp. NKUCC06_STL (assembly GCF_019345455.1). NCBI lineage: Bacteria > Pseudomonadati > Pseudomonadota > Betaproteobacteria > Burkholderiales > Oxalobacteraceae > Janthinobacterium > Janthinobacterium sp. NKUCC06_STL. The sequence continues at coordinate 37,320 of NZ_JAHKQY010000017.1, read as the reverse complement.
GACCACAGCAGCAAGGTGCCGCCAATCACGCCGGGGCGGAACAGTTCCGCCATCGGCGAGCCGGCGAGTTTTTTATCGCTGACGACGAGGCGCGGCAAGGCGGCCAGGGTGGGCGCGATGCGGCGCATGATGGTCTCGCTGCCATCGCGCCCCTTCAAGACCAGCCAGCGCAAGGATTCCGGCAGCGCCAGCAGCAGCACGGGCACCAGCAGCAACGGCAAGGCGCCGCCCAGCACCAGCACGCCGCGCCAGCCGATCAGGTGCAGCAGCTGCGCCGATGCCAGGCCGCCCAGCGCGGAACCGATGGTAAAGCCGCAGAACATCATGGTCACGAGGCCGGAACGGCGCTGCTGCGGGCAGTATTCGGACGTCATGGTCACCGATGTGGGCATGGCGCCACCGAGGCCCAGGCCAGTCAAAAAGCGCAGCACCAGCAGCATGGTCAGATCCGTCGACCAGGCTGACAGCAGGCTGGCCGCGCCGAAAAAGGCCACGGAGACGATCAGCACGGGACGCCGGCCATAGCGGTCGGCCAGGGGCCCGAACAAAAACGATCCCGCCATCAGGCCAAACAGGCCGGCGCCGAACAGGGGCGCCAGCGCGGCTGGGGTCAAGCCCCACTCGGCGCGGATGGCCGGAGCGATGAAGCCGATCGAGGCCGTGTCGAAACCGTCGATGGCGACGATCAAAAAGCATAGCCAGAGGATCAGCTTCTGGTAGCGGGAAAACGGGTGGCTGTCGAAGAAGTGCTGGACGTCGGTGCCGGCGTGGGTAGTCATTGTCTTGTCTCCATTGTTATTGTTCGCTTGGGCTGCGCAATCTGTGCCGCGCTGGCCCGGTGCTTTTACTTGACGGCAACGGTGATCGGCGTCAGGCCGGCGATGCGCGCTTCCATCGTCTGACCGCTGCTGACGGCGCCCACGCCTTCGGGCGTGCCCGTCATGATGATGTCGCCCGGCTGCAGCTCGAACAGGGTCGACAGATTGGCGATGACTTCATTGACGGACCAGATCAGGTGCGTCAGGTCGCTCGTCTGCACGACCTTGCCGTCGACTTCCAGCACGATGGCGCCCGTGGTGATTTCGCCGCTGTCGGCCATCGGCGTGAGCGCGCCGATGGGTGCCGAATAGTCGAAGGCCTTGCCGATTTCCCATGGCCGCCCCTGTTCGCGCATGCGCATCTGCAGGTCGCGCCGCGTCATGTCCAGGCCCACGCCGTAGCCGAAGATGTGCGACGCCGCGTCCTCCAGGGCGATGTCCTTGCCGCCCTTGCCGATGGCGACCACCAGTTCGATCTCGTGGTGGTAGTTCAACGTCTGCGCCGGATACGGCACGGTGGCCGTCACGCCGGGCGGCACGGGCACGACGGACTGCTCGTCATTCGGCTTGCAGAAGAAGAATGGCGGTTCGCGGTCGGGATCGAAGCCCATTTCGCGCGCATGGGCGGCGTAGTTGCGGCCCACGCAGTAGATGCGGCGCACGGGAAACTGGCTGTCGCTGCCGACGATGGGCAGGCCGGCGATGGCTTGGGGGGCGAAGATGAAGTTGGTCATTGTGGGTTCCTGTTGATGGTCTTAACCCCAAGGCAAGGACTGGGGTCGGACCCTCAGGGTCCGACCCCGGCTCTTCACGGGGTGGGCAAAAAATGGTTCAATCGGTCAAAAACTGCTCGCGCAGCACGCCCATCGCTTGCTGCACGGGGCGGTCGGAAAAACTGAACAGCACGACGTCGTCCTGCGGGCAGTCGAAGGAGACAAGGGCCCACGATGGCACGACGAAGGTGTCGCGCGGGGCGAAGTCAAACACCTGCGCGTCTATCGTCACCTTGCCGTGGCCTTCGACGACGCTGTAGACGGTGCCATCCGTGCTGCGTGCGCGCTTGCCGGCAAACCCTTTCGGCAGCAGCTGCATGAAGGTGGCCATGGTGGGCATGGGCGAGCCGCCCGTCAGCGGGTTCACGTATTTGAGCTTGTAGCCTTGCCAGTCGTCGATGGCGTCCGTGCGCGACAGCAGGTCCAGCGCTTCGCGCGAGCGGGCATACGGGTAATTGAAGATGGGCGAGGTGGCGCCCTGATGCAGCGACTTGACGGGTGCCATGTTGTAGCCGTAGCGGGCGAAGCTCTGGCCTTCCGGACGGCTGACGGTCTGGCTGTCTTCTGTGTCGTTTTCCGCGAAACCCGAGTCGAAATAGCGCAGCATGGGAATGTCGAGGCCATCGAGCCACACCACCGGCTCGCAGACGCCGTCGATACCCAGGTTGCCATGGTCATGCCAGGTCCAAGACGGCGTGATGATGAAGTCACCCGGGTGCATGGTGGTGCGCTCACCCGCCACCGTCGTGTAGGCGCCCTGCCCTTCGATCACAAAGCGCAACGCGGACTGGCTGTGGCGGTGCGAGGGCGCCACTTCGCCCGGCAAAATCAGCTGCAGGCCCGCGTACAGCGATTGCGTGATCGACGAACGCCCCGGCAAGGCGGGGTTTTCCAGCACGAGGACCCTGCGCACGGCTTCGTGGGCGGTGATGACTTCGCCGGCGCGCGCCAGTTGCGGCGCGATGTCGGCGTAACGCCACAGTGCCGGGGCATACGGCGCCGTCGGATAGGGCGGCACGAGGGTGTGCAAGGATTGCCACAGCGGCGACAGATGCATGCCGCTCAAGGCTGCATATAAAGCTTCGCGTGCGGGCGTTTGATGGGAAGTCATGCTGCCTCCTTCTCGGTGGTGGCCAGACAGGTGCGCGCCGTCCAGCCATACAGCCAGGCCAGCGCCTCATAGAATTGCGCGGGCGTGCGGCCGCGCCACAGGTCATTGCGCACCATGCGTTCGACACCCTTGGCGTGGTACAAACGGCCCATCTCGCGGGCCGACAGCACGACCCTCGCCGTGCGGGCGATGCGCGAACGCTGGTACAGCTGGAAGGCGGCAGCCATGTCGAAGTCGCAGGCGCGCACGGCTTCGCCCAGGGTGACGGCGTCTTCCAGCGCCATGCAGGCGCCCTGCGCCAGGTATTGCAGCATCGGATGGGCCGAGTCACCCAGCAAAGTCATGCGCTTGGTGCTCCAGTTGGCGACGGGATCGCGGTCGGCCGTGCTCCAGCGTTTCCAGCTGGTCGGCTTGTGCAGCAGCTGGCGCGGCTGATCGTGGACGCCATCGAAGTAGGACAGCACTTCTTCCTTGCTGCCGTCCGTGACGCTCCACTGTTCCTGCTCGCGGCTGTGGAAGGTCACCACCAGGTTGTATTGCTCGCCACTGCGCAGCGGGTAGTGCACGAGGTGGCAGTTTGGCCCGGCCCAGACGACGGGCGCATTCCAGCGCAAGTCGGCCGGCATGTCGGCGGCCGGCACCACGGCGCGGTACACCACGTGGCCGGAAACGCGGACCTGGTCGCCGACGATGCGCTCGCGGATGACGGACTTGACGCCATCGCAGCCGATCAGCGCATCGGCGCGGAAGCTGCGCCCCGCCGCATCGAGCACGGTGACGCCGTCCGCATCTTCCTCCACGCTGCTTACGTGCGACGAGGTGACAAAGGTGATCAGCGGCGAAGTGCGCACGGCGTCGAGGATGGCGCCGTGGATGTCGGCGCGGTGGATCACTGCGTAGGGATTGGCGAAGCGTTCGCGGAAGGCGGCATCGACGACGAAGGTGCCCACTTCCGTGGCGTCGACGGCGTCCATCATCACCAGGCGTTCCGTGAACACGGCCTTGGCGCGTGTGCATTCACCTACGCCCAGCGCGTCGAGCGCGGCGAAGGCGTTGGGCGCCAGCTGGATGCCGGCGCCGATCTCGCCCAGGGTCGAGGCCTGTTCCAGCACGGTGACGGCCAGCCCCAGGCGCGACAGGGACAGCGCGGCGGCCATGCCGCCAATGCCGCCGCCGACAATCAATACCGACGGTTTGTGGATAGCTTCCATTTCTTTCCTCCAATTGATCTGTGTGCTTGCGCGATGCACGTTTGCCGTGCTCTTGGTATGGCAAACAGTGTGCCGACAGGTCAATATTTGGTAAAGCGATGGAATACAATAGCTACAATCAAGTTTTTAAATAATGGTGCTGCCCATGTCGCGCTTCGATATCGAACTGCTGTTCATCTTTGACGAGATCTATAAAAGCCGCAATGTGACGCGCGCGGCGGAAAACCTGGGCTTGCCGCAATCGACGGTAAGCATCGGCCTGGGCAAGCTGCGCACGCATTTCGGCGATCGCCTGTTCGCGCGCACCTCGAAAGGCATGGAGCCGACGCCACGCGCGCAGAATGCCGTGCAGGACGTGCGCGCCGCGATTGCCGCCTGGCAGCATGCGCTGGCCGACCAGCCCGTGTTCGACCCGGTCGCCAGCACGCGCGAATTTGCCATCTGCATGACGGACATCAGTGAAATCGTGCTGCTGCCCACCCTGCTCAACCATCTGCAGCAGATCGGGCCCGGCATCACCTTGGACGTGTCGAAGATCGCCACCGACACGCCGGCGCGCCTGGAGGGAGGCGAAGTGGACCTGGCCGTGGGCTTCATGCCGCACCTGGAATCGGGGTTTTATCAACAAAAACTGTTCGACCAGCACTTTGTCTGCCTGGTGGCCAGCAGCCACCCGCGCATCCGCGACACGATGACGGTGGAAGAATTCCTGCAGGAGGGGCATATCGAAGTGAAAAGCTCGGGCACGGGCCATTCCATCGTGGAAAAAGTACTCGCGACGGCTGGCGTGCAGCGGCGCATCGTGCTGAAACTGCCCAGTTTCCTCGGTGTATCGCGCATCGTCGCCGAAACCGAGTACATCGTGACGGTGCCGTACCGCTATGCGCTGCAGATGCAGGACCATGAAGCGTTCCGCATCCTGCCCCTGCCCGTGCAACTGCCCAGCTTTTCAGTCAAGCAGCACTGGCACGAGCGCTACCATGAAGATGCGTCGAACCGCTGGCTGCGCCAGACGATGGCGCAGCTGTTTGGGGCGGCTTGAAGTGATTTAGTCGCCGGACAGCAACTGGTTCGCCGTCCGGGCGTCAAACGCCAGCCGCGCCGCATCGATGGCGTCGCGGTGGCCATGGGCCCAGGCGCCCAGCGCGCTGATGGGGATCAATAGCGAACGCCCCAGGTCCGTCAGGGCGTAGTCGACGCGCGGCGGCACGGTGGGAAATACGGTGCGCGTCACGAGGCCGTCGCGCTCCAGCCCGCGCAGGGTCAACGTCAGCATGCGCTGTGAGATGCCGCCGATCAGGCGGCGCATCTCGTTGAAGCGCTTGGTGCCATTGCCGAGCAATATCACTACCATCACGCTCCATTTGTCGCCCACGCGCGTGAGGATATCCGTGATCGGGCGGCAGGAAGCGGCCACGCCCGCATGGCCGCCCTCGTCGCGCATGCGCCGTTCCAGCTCCGCTCCTTGCGCGGCGGCGTCGCCCATAGTCACATCCGTGTGCCCCAGTGTGGAAAAAGTGCCTTCTTGTGCGTTCATTTGATAGTCACTATATTTAACTCGGTTACAAAAACATACCACCCGATCATACCACCCAAGAAGGCACACATGAACATCCTGCACATCGATTCGAGCATCCTCGTCGAGCATTCCCTCAGCCGCCAATTGTCCGCCGCCATCGTCGCCCGCCTGCAAGCGGCCGCGCCCGGCGCCACCGTCCAGTATCATGACCTGGCCGCGCAACCGTTGCCGCAATTTACGGCAGCCCCCAGCGCCGCCGACGGCGCAGCGCTGGCCGGCGCGCTGGAGCAAGTGCTGGCCGCCGACGTCATCGTCATCGGCGCGCCCATGTACAACTTCGCCATCCCCAGCCAGCTCAAATCGTGGCTCGATGCGCTGGCCGTGCCCGGCAAAACCTTCCAGTACGGCGCCAGCGGCCCCGAAGGTTTATTGGGCAGCAAGCGCGTGATCATCGCCTCGACGCGCGGCGGCTATTACGGCGCCGACACGCCGATGGCGGCCCTGGAACACCAGGAAAGCCATCTGCGCGCCTTCCTCGGCTTCCTCGGCATTACGCAAATCGAGATCGTGCGCGCCGAAGGCGTCAAGGTCAGCGACGCAGCCAGAGAGCAAGCCTTGGCGGGGGCCTTCGAGCAGATCGGGGCGCTGCAAGCCGCGTAAGGAGTGCCGGCTGCGCCGCAAGCCGTCGCGGTGCAGCCGGCAAGGAAGCGCCAGATGCGCTAAGCTGCTGGCACCCCAACCACAAGGACCTCCATGACCCTGATCATCGTCGCCACCATCGATGCCCAAGCCCAACATATCGACGCCGTGCGCGCCGCCCTCGAAGCCGTCGTGGCACCGAGCCGCGCGGAAAGCGGCTGCCTGCGCTACGAACTGCACCTCGACAACAAGATACCCACGCGCTTCATCATGCTGGAAGAATGGACCGACAAGGCCGCCCACACGGCGCATGAAGCGACACCGCACTTCAAGACGCTGGTCGCCGCCGTGGGCGACAAGGTCGTCAACATCGACATCGCGGAATTGAGCAAGCTGAAGTAACAGCCGGCGCGCCGCGCAAGCGCGCGGCCATCTTGGCAAGTTGCCATCTATAATATGGCAACTTTTCTTTATGGCCATCATGACTCCATTTTCCTGCATACGCGGCGCCGTAGCGGCAGCCGCCCTGACAATTTGCGCTTGCGCCTCGGCGCAAGCTCCCCTGACCAAGCTGGTGGGCGAATACAATCTTGCCTCGTCGGCAACCGTGCCGGCCAGCACCTGGGGATACGCCAAAGGACGCATTTCGGTCAAGCAACTCGACGAGCGGCACCTGCTGATCGCCCTGTCGTGCGAGTGGAAACGCGAGCCGAAGGCAGTCTGCGGCGATTACTTCTATGCCCAGCAGCGCGACGACGGCCTGTATCTGCAGGACATGAATACCTTTGCCATGCGCGTGTACTTCGATCCCGCCTCACGCAAGCTCACCATCATCTCGCGCGGCGCCGACGCCAAACAGAGCGTGCGGCACGACGTGTTCGCCGCCACGACGGCACCGCTCACGGATCCCGCTTTGGTAGGCCGCATGAAGCGCGAACTGTCGAATGCCGACAGCAAGGAAAACCGGCGCGTGTTCGGGCCCTACACCAAGTGGGACTATCAGGAAAACCGCATCGAGTTCCAGCGCCAGGACTTGACGGCACCATGATGCCGCGCCTGATCCAGCCCCTGCGGCGCCAGCTGCTGCGCCTCGCCGGCGTCCTGCTGTGTTCGCCCGTGCTTGCACGCGCGGCAGACAAGGACCTGCCCAGCGCCGTGCATCAGCGCATCCTGGCCACCCTCGACGCTCCGCTGCCGAAAATACTCAATGTGCAGCATCTGGCGCTGATACGGCACTTCAACATCGGCTGGTCGCCTGTGGAAAATGGCGCGCCCATGCTCAATCCGGCCTACCCGCTGGGCAAGGGCGACACCCTGCAACTGGCCATGCAGGCCATCGCCAGCAAGGATGCGGCGCTGGCCGCGCAGCGCCTGATGGAAGCGGCGCTGCTGCTGCCCCACTTCGTGCAGATGGCCGACCTGAAGCCAGGCAGCTATGCCAACGGCAAGGCGCCCTTCGCCCTGACCGGGCAGCATCTGACACTGCTGCGGCAACAGTCGTGGATGTCGCTGGAAATGCTGGGCATGGCGGCGGAAGACTACCTGGCCGAAGGCTATTGGCCCACCCCGTCCGTGGACGGCAAGCGGCCGTATGGCGACTTCACGAATTACCCGGTGGAAATGGCGCAGGCGCTGGGCCTGCCCGTGCGCAAGGAAGCGAACGGCAACCTGGCCATCACGCCCGCGCTGCGAGCGGAACTGAAAACGCTGCACCAGCAGACCATGCCGGCGCTGCAAGTATTCGTGCGGGAAGCGGGCTTGCGGCGCAATACGGTCTGACACGCAGGCAGCCTGGACGGGCGCAATGGAACTACCCTTTTTCAATTCCGATCATTTTTGGCGGCGACGGGTCTTTTCTGCGCTCGCATACCAATACACGCAATGCGACAGATAGCGGCACGCCATTTGTGTGCAAATATTTGGCTGCCACGGCGGTGCCAAGCATTTCCTGGAAAATAATCGCCACATCTATTTTTTGTGCCATCAATGCATCGATCCGCCTGGGATGATCAAGCGCCACCTGCGCGAGCCCACCGATGTAATTTTTATTTACCATGTAAATTCATGTCAAGTATGGGACAAGCACCGTATGCTCCCGCTTCAGCCTGCCGCAATTCGACAGACCGCCTTGATTGATCCTTTTCCAGTACCAAGTATTTTTATTTCTTCAAGCAGACATCACTCACTGAACCACTGCTGCCCCCATATCCTAGCAGTAAGAATATATTCTAAAATCAATACACAAAAAACATTGACTTATATCAACTCAGATAATGTAGCAGGCATGGAATTGTAAAAATATAAAATTAATATTCCATTGGGAAATAATTTACCAACCACAAGAAACATTAATTCCCATCTGGAATTTATTTTATTTAGAATAATATAAATTTCCCAGTGAAATTTTTAACAGACGAGCGATTCCTTCGTGCGCTAGAGAAAATTTTTATATAGTAATATTTAAAAGATATTCAAAGCATTTTGGGTGAGCATTCCGGATGGTAAAAAAAAGAAACACTTCATACGTCATCGAGTTTACGCAGCGAACGACGCGGGTATTAAGGTCGCTCAATGTTGAGTCTGGAAGGATGAAGATTGATATCAAAGACACGGCGATGCCGTTCGACACGCGTATAGTCGATGCCTGGGTCAGCATCGAAGACGGCATCCTGTGGCTGGAGCATGAAACGGGAGAGGACTATACGGTGAAGATCAGGCTTGCAACAGTGCTACGCTGGTCACGTGAGCCCAAATGGTAAGCAGACTGCCGGCCCCACGCGGCACTTTTCCAGTTGGGTTGCCACCGTGCAGGAAGCGGGCTTGAGGCGCAATGCCTTGCCATAAGCGGGGTATTACAAGGCATCGAGGTTTGCCAGCATCTTGCGCGCCTGTTCCTTGAAATCGGCGATTGCCGCCTCGTCCATCTTCTCCAGCTGGCGATACGCCATGCCTATGCGGGGATTGCGTTCCAATGTGTCCGCGTTGCGATGGAAAAAATCCCAGTACAGGGCATTGAAGGGACAGGCGCGCTCGCCGATGCGCGCCTTTTTATCGTAATGGCAGCCCTTGCAATAATCGCCCATGCGGTCGATATACGCGGCGCTGGAGACATACGGCTTGGTGGCCAGCAGCCCGCCATCGGCGAACTGGCTCATGCCGACGGTGTTGGGCAGTTCTACCCACTCGAAGGCATCGATATAAATGCCCAGGTACCAGCCATGCACCTTGGCAGGATCAAGGCCGGCCAGCAGCGCGAAATTGCCGATCACCATCAGGCGCTGGATGTGATGCGCATGCGCCTGTTCCAGCGACTGGGTGATCGCCTGCGACAGGCAATGCATCTTCGTCTTGCCATCCCAAAACCATGCCGGCAGCGGGCGCGCATGGCCAAAGAAATTCTTCTCGGCATACCCAGGCATATGGGCCCAATACACGCCGCGCACATATTCGCGCCATCCCAGTATCTGGCGTATAAAACCCTCGGCTGCGGCCAGCGGCGCATGGCCGGCCTGATAAGCCGCTTGCGCCCTGGCGACGACTTCGCGCGGGTTGAGCATTTTCACGTTCAGCGCGAACGACAGCAGGGAATGAAACAAGCGCCAGGCCTTGACGCTCATCGCATCCTGGAAGTCGCCAAAATGCGGCAAGGCCCGCTCGATGAAGGCATCGAGCTGCTGCAGCGCTTCATCCCGGTTCAGCGCCCACGCCAGCCGCTCGGCATGCGGCGCGCCGAAGCTCTTCACGCCTGCGGCGACGATGCTTTGCCATAGCAAAGAATGGTCATGCACGGTGCGCGGATCCTGCGGCTCGGCGGGCGTGCCGCGCCAGGGCTTGCGGTTATCGTGGTCGAAGTTCCACTGGCCGCCGACGGGCTTTTTCGCGTCTTCCATCAGCACCTGATGCGTGCTGCGCATCTGGCGGTAGAAAAACTCCATCAGCCACTGCTTGCGTCCGGCGAAAATATCGGCAGCCTCGTGGCGGGCCGTGTAGAAATGGTCGCTGTCGACCATCAGCCATGGTATGCGCGAACGGCGCCCGGCCTGGTACAGCTGCTGGTCGAGGCGCCACTCGTCGGGCGCCTGGTATTCGAAGGCGGCGGCGTCATAGTGGCGTATCAGCGCTTCGATATTCTCCGGTATCGACAGCGTGCTTTCCACGTCGTCGATGGCGATGTAATGCACAGTGTGGCCGAGCTGGCGCAAATGGCGCGCCAGCTCGCGCATGGCAGCGAAGATCGCCAGGATTTTCTGCGCATGATGCAGCACATAATCGGTTTCTTGCCGCACCTCCATCAAGACATAGATGGTGGCGCCATCAAGCTCGGTGAACCAGCGATGCCGCGCATTGAGCTGGTCACCGAGTATCAGGCGCAGCGTGGGCTTCGGTGAGGTCATGATTATTCTTTGCAATGGTTGAAATCGCCATGGCCGCGCTTATCCTTGCGGCACCGGCTGCGCCGCGGGAGCAGGCGCCGCCTCCTGCACCGCCTTGCCATGCGACTCCTGCCCGCCCTCGCCTTCGGGCGGCATGGCCAGCGGCGCCTGCGGCGCGCCTTCTTGCAGCATGTCACCCGGCTCTTCCACCGGTTCATCCTCGGGCTCGTCGACCGGCTCCACGTGACGCAGCGGCGGAGGTGGCTTGCCGCCGGGGAAGATGGCATCGCGCGACAGCTTGCCCGTGTCCAGCGCCGTCTTGAAGAAGTCGCCCACCACCAGCACGGCGTTGTGGCCGCCCTGGCCCCAGTAATTGCTGCGCATGGTGACGCGCGCGTCATTGAAGCCGACCCAGGCGCCGCCCACCAGTTCCGGGTGCATCAGGATAAACCAGCCGTCCGCATTGTTTTGCGTGGTGCCGCTCTTGCCGGCCACGTCGGAACGGATGCCGAAGCGGCTGCGGATGGCCGTGCCCGTGCCGCGGTCGATCACGCCGCGCATCATGTCCGTCAGGGTGGCGGCCGATGCTTCCTGCATGGCGCGCTTGGGCTTGTCTTCGCCGAAGCGGGCGATGACCTTGCCTTCGCGGTCGGTGATGTGCGTGACGACAAACGGCAGGCGCGCCTCGCCCTGGGCCGCGATGCTGGCGTAGGCGTTGACCATTTCCAGCAAGGTGACGGGACTGGTGCCCAGCGCCAGCGACGGCACTTTTTCCAGCTTGCTGTCGCGAATGCCGAGCGCGCGCGCCAGCTTGATGATCGGCGGCAAGCCCACGTCCTGCATCACTTGCGCCGTGATGGTGTTTTTCGAATACACGAGGCCGTCGCGCATGGTCATGTCGCGCCCCGTCGTGCCGCTCATGTCCGTCGGGCGCCATTTGGTGCCATCGGCCGCCTTGATATCCATCACTTCATCGCGGTAGACGTGCTCGGGACTTAAACCCTTTTCCAGCGCCGCGCCATACACGATGGGCTTGAAGGTCGAGCCAGGCTGGCGCGCCGCCTGCGACACGTGGTCGAACTGTTCGCGCGCAAAGTCGCGGCTGCCCACCCAGGCGCGCACGGCGCCCGTGGCCGGGTCCATGGCCGTAAAGCCCGCTTCCAGGCGCGTCTTCGACTTGCGCAGGGCCGCCATGAAGGCGCGGTCGCCCTTCAGTTGCGCCAAGGCTGCCTCGGGCGTGCCGCCGGCCGCCGTCAGCTTGCGGTAGTCGCCCGACTCGCGCACAAAGCTGTCGAGCAAGCCAGGATGCGATTTCCAGAAATAATCGAAGGCCACGCTGCCGCCCTGCATGCCCGCGTACATGCCCGTCGAGGTGGACGACGGCACACCGGCGCGGCTCCATTCCACGTCGGCGATCGCCTGCAGGGCATTCGCCTGGCGCTCGACGGCGCGCTCGGCCGCCTGTTGCAAGTCATGATCGAGCGTGGTGTGCACAATCAAGCCGTCGCGCTCCAGGTTGTAGTCGTTCTCGTCGGCCCACTCGATCAGCCACTTGCGCACATAGGCCGTGAAATGGCTGTCCGATTGCGCCCGCTCGCTCTGGCGCTCGAAATGCAGGCGCAGCGGACGCTTGATCAACTGTTTATAGCGCGCCTCGTCGATGACGTCATGCTTGCGCATCTGGCCCAGCACCACGTTGCGGCGCTGCAGGGAACGCTCGGGATTGCCGACCGGATTGTAGTAATTCGTGCCCTTGAGCATGCCGACCAGGGTGGCGCTTTCCAGGATGTCGAGGCGCGAGGCGGGCTTGTCGAAGTAGGTGCGGGCCGCCATTTCGATGCCGTAAGTGTTGTACAGGAAGGGTACCGTATTCAGGTAGGCTTCCAGAATTTCCGTCTTGCTGTAGGTGGCCTCGATTTTCAGGGCCGTGATCAGCTCTTTCAGCTTGCGGTTCAGGTTGCGCGAACGGCCGATTTCCTCGGGAAACATATTGCGCGCCAGTTGCTGCGTGATGGTGGAACCGCCCTGGGGGTTGCCGCTTGCGGTGTGCAAGACGGCGCCCGCCGTGCGCGTAAAATCGATGCCGTGGTGGTCATAGAAGCGGTGGTCTTCCGTCGAGATCAAGGCGCTGATCACGTTCGGCGAAATCTGCTTCAAGGTGACCCGTTCCTGCAAGCCCTGGTCGAAGCGGGCCAGCTCCTCGCCATCGGCGCTGACCATGGTGCTCGGCGCGGCCGCGCGCGCCTGGCGCAAGTCGTGGATGCTGGGCGTGAGGGGAATCAGCAACAGCATGTACATGGTCAGCAGCGCCAGCACGGCCAGGAAAGACCATAGCCCCAGCACCAGCGCGCGCCGTACGGGCGGCAGGGTCATCAGGTGCGCGTGGCCACGCCGGTACAGCGCCACCGCCTTTGTCCACACCACTCCCGCCACGCGCAAGGCTTGCGCGCGCGCCCATGTCCATGCCTGCCGTGCTTTTTCCTGAAACTGCTCCATGCCTGATGCCATGCTTGTAACCTTGTCTGATGCCGGGAAATCCGTTTCAGCAAGTATATAGGGCGGGCAACAAAGCGGGCCGGAATTTACGCCAGGCAAGCATCGAGGCGCGCCAGGGTGACGCCGACATAGGCGCCCACGCAACGCGCGTCATGCGTCGTAAACGGGTTTTCAAGTTGCAGCAGGCCGCAATCGCAGATGACGGGATCGACCTGGGTCACGACGCCCAGCGCCAGATAGCGCCAGCCATCAAGGCGCTGCAAGCGCTTTTCTTCACCCGGGTTGGCGCGGAAGATGGCGTCCCAGTCGTCAAGTTCGCTGGCCATGGGCCACAGTTCGAGCTGGACGTGCGTGCCGGCGGCCATCTGCGCGCCGCCAAACTCGTCCATCACGTGCAGGCGCTGGCCATCCACCTCGATGATGGCTTCCAGGTAGTCGCCATCGGTGGCGATGAAGGTGGCGGCAACGATGCTGGCCGTCACTTCTGCGCCTGCTCCAGCATGGCCGGCAATTCCTTCAACATGGCGTCGCGCGTGCGCAAGCCTGCGGACTGCTGGCCTTTCTGCTCGTCCTGCACCAGGCGCGCAAAGACGATGCTGCGCTCGCCCTTGCTGGCCCAGCCCACGAACCAGCCGTAGCCATGCGCTTCGTCAAAGCTGCCGTCGGCCTTGCGCGGGAAGGCCGCGCCCGTCTTGCCATGCACTTGCCAGCCGCCCACGTCCGCCAGGCGGGTCAGGCGCTGCGTTGCTTCCATCGCCTGTTTCGTCACGGGCAGCTGGTAATTGACCAGCTTGCGCAAGAACCCCAGCTGTTCCAGCGGAGAGATTTTCAGCGAAGAACTGATCCACGAGCGCTCCAGGCTGTTGTCCTTGCCCGGATCGCCCGTGACATCCGCATTGCCATAGCGCAAAGCCTTCGCGTATTTCTGGAAGCGGTCGGCGCCCAGCGCCTGCGTGATCTGCTGCGAATACCAGACGACGGAATACTGCATCCAGCGCGACGGGTCCGTATCCTGGCGCCAGGCTTCGCCGCCCCAGTCCACGTAGCCCTGGCGGTACGGCAGGGCCGGCTTGTGTTCGTCCTTGAGGAAGCCGGCGTCATAGCCCATCAGGCTGAGCGCGATCTTGAACGTGGATGCGGGGGTGACTCTGTCGAGGCAATTGCCCTCTTGCAGCAAGACGGCGCCCGTTTTGGCATCGGCCATGGCCGTGCAGATGGTGGCGGCCCGGGCCTGCGAAGCGGCCAGGGTGGCGGCCGTCAGGCCGAGGATAAACTGGAACAATGCGCGATATTTCATGGGCCTCCGGGGTTGGGGGAGAAGGACAAAGCGAAATTGTACCGGGCAGCACGGCGCGATGCCAGCGCTGATAACATTGCCTTGACGTTAGTGACCGCCCGGCTGGCGTTCCCGCTTCAGCCGCTCCTCTTCCAGCTCGTCCATGCCCAGCTTTTCCTCGTCGATCAGCGCATGCTCGCGCCGTTCGCGTTCCAGCTCCGCTTCCAGGCTGTCATCATTGACTTCCCGCTCGATTTTCTCCGGCATGCTGTCCTCCTTCACGGTGGTTGAGTGAAAAGCTCAGGCAAGCTTGCCCGCCTGCGCCATGGCATCGTGCGGATGCAGGCTTTCCATATGCCGTACGGTAACACGCGCCTGCGGATGGCGTGGCGCCAGCACCGCCTGCACGCGGCGGGCCGCGTCTTCCACATACATCAGGTTAGCACCATTCAGGCGCGCGAACGCCTGTTCGTCCGCCCGTTTCACGGCCGTCTGCAGCGGCGTCGCCAGCGCCGCTTCCACCAGGTCGATCAGGGGGAACAGCTCCAGCTCCGCCTGTTCCGTCAAGAGCACGGTGACCGTCGCCGTGCTGCGCTGGCTGTGCGGCGTGGCCAGGCTCGCGTGTTCCTGCAGCCAGGCGCGCGCGGCCGCACCGTCGATGGCGCCCGCGCCGAACTGCGCAGCAAAGGCGTCGGCGAGCAGTTGCCGCGACAGCGCCGCCGAACACGGGCAAGTCGACGAGTAGCCGATCTCCACCGTCAGGGATAGCGCAAAGCCCTGCGGCGAGCAGCTGGCCTGCAGGCGCACGGGGTACGATTTCCAGCCCGACAGCCCCGCCGTCAGCAGCGCCGGCTGGCGCCGCAGCAGGGGAAACGCCAGCGCCATGCGCGCCTGCGTGCTGCCGCAATCGGCGTGACTGTCCACCATGCGCCGCAGCACGGCGGCCAGCGCACCCGCATCGAGCGGCTGCGCGGCGGCAAACGCATCGAGCAGCAGATACAGGCGCGACATGTGGATGCCCTTGACGTGCGGGTCGGGCAAGTCGACCTGCACGTCGGCCCAGGCATGCACTTGCTGCGCCTGCCCGCCCTCTTCCAGCCACAGGGGCAAGGCGATGCCCTGCATGCCGACCCACTCGAGCGGCAGGGGGCTGCCCAGATGGGGGCCGGCCGCCACGTCAGGCAGGGGCGAGGAAATCGAATCGCGCTTCATGGGATGACTCCATATGCAAACAAGTTGCATATCATGAAGAAAAATTCCCGCATTTGCAAGCAACTTGCATTAATGCGCGTATTGACGGCTCAACTGGCCTTGCGAAACGTCAGATTGATGCGCTGCGGGCCCAGTACGGCATGTTCACCTTCCTTCAGCGGCGCCACGCCGTGAAAGCGCAGGCGGTCGGCGCCGCCCCACACCACCACGTCGCCGTGCAGCAGGCCGATGCGCGCCGCCTTGTCGGCCCGCTCGGCTCCGCCGAACAGGAAGGTGGCGGGCAGCCCCAGCGAGACGGAGACGATGGGCGCGGTGAAATCGCATTCATCGCGGTCCTGGTGCAGGGCCATGCGCGCGCCGGGCGCATAGCGGTTAAGCAGGCAGGCGTCGGGAACAAAGCCCGGATAGCCGGCCGCCTGCGCCGCCGCCTGCGCCAGGCGCAGGAACACGGGCGGCATCGGCGGCCAGGGAAGACCGCTGTCCGGATCGCGCCGCGCATAGCGGTAGCCGCGTCCATCCGTGACCCAGCCCAGGGGGCCGCAATTGCTCATGGCAACCGACATGCGCAAGCCGCCCGGCGTGGCCATGTGGCGCAGGGGCGCGGCCAGCACGATGGCGTCCAGCGCCGGCAGCAGCTCGTCCAGGTAAGGCAGCGCGAAAGCGCGCAGCAGGACGGACGCGCACGAGCCCGGCACCAGCGGCACGGGGCCGGCCGGGACTTGTTCTTCATCGGCGAACAGGGACAGGTTCATGCCGCCTATTTTAGCCGCGCCATGGAAAAAGCGCGCGCGGCCGCCCCATGGTGCGCTACAGTAGCGCTTCCAGCCACTACCCGACTCCCTGACGATGGATCATTACGCCGATTTGCTGCAAACCCTGGCGCAGCAGGAAGAATCCCTGCAATTCGAACGCTTCGACAACGACGCCGCGCTGGCCGTGGGCCTGTGGATCGTCGAAGAAGTGCGCAAGCGGGGCAAGGCCGTCACCGTCAACATCACGCGCAATGGCCAAGTGCTATTCCACCACGCCATGACGGGCGCCACGGCGGACCAGGCGGACTGGATACGCCGCAAGAACAATACGGTGCAGCGCTTTTGCCGCAGTTCCTATTACATGGGCATCTCGTATAAAAGCCGCGGCAGCACCTTCGAAGACGTGAAATACCTCGATGACATCGAGTACGCGGGCCACGGCGGCGCCTTTCCCCTGCTGATACGCGGCGTTGGACTGGTCGGCACCGTCACCGTTTCCGGCCTGGCGCAGGCGGACGACCACGCGCTGGTGGTGGCCGCGCTGCAGGCGCAGCTGGACGCGCACTGACGCCTCGCAGGCGCCATCCGCGCCAGCTACCGGGACAGGCTCTAAATGCGCTGGCCGCCGTCGATGGGAATTTCCGCGCCCGTGATGTACGAGGCGCGCTCGCTGCACAGGAACTCCACCAAATCGGCCACTTCGGCCGTCGTGCCCAGACGGCGCAACGGAATTTGCGTGTCGACGATGTGCGAGGTGCCAGGCGACAGGATGGCCGTGTCGATCTCGCCCGGTGCGATGGCGTTGACGCGCACGTTCAGCGGCGCCATGTCGTTGGCCATTTCGCGCGTCAGCGACGCCAGCGCCGCCTTCGAACTGGCGTAGGCCGAGCCGGCAAACGGGTGCACACGGTAGCCGGCGATCGAGCACAGGTTCACCACGGCGCCGTGCGCGTTCGACAATTCCTGCGCGAAGCCGCGCGTCAGCGCCAGCGGCGCAAAAAAGTTGGTGTTGTACATTTCCTGCCACGTCTGCATGTCGGTGGTCAGCGAATTGACGCGCGAGCCGCCCGGCCCCTTCGGCGACACGCCCGCATTGTTGACCAGGGCGTGCAGTTTCGAGTCGCCCAGCATGGGGCGCAGGGTCTCGACCATCTGCCCGATCTGGCTCAGGTCCGACAAATCCATGCACACATGCGTGTTGTGCTCCTGGCTGCGCGGGCAACCGCCGGGAATCGGGCTGCGCGAGACGGTGATGACCCGCCAGCCCAGGCTGCGGAAGCGTTCCGCGACGGCGTGGCCGATGCCGCGGCTGGCGCCCGTGACGATGGCGGTTTTCTGTTCACTTTTCTGTTCAGTCTTGTGCTCAATGTGCGTCATGTTCTTCCTCGTTCTGTTCTTGTTCGCTTGCGCCGGCGTGGATGCGCTCCTGGCGCATGACATAGGCCAGCATCTGCGTGCCGCCGTCGAGAATGTCCTGTTCGATGGCGCGCCGCGCGGCCGCGCCGTCGCGCTGGCGCAGCGCGCTGATGATGGCGTGGTGGTGGCCCACCCGCATGTCGGGCGAAAAGCTGGCGTAGCCGGCGGCGATCAGGGGCGCCGTCTGCATCCACAAATGGTCGACGAAGCGTTTCAAGGTCGGCATGCCGGCCGCCTGCGCCAGGCCCAGGTGAAACGCCTGGTTGCATTGCAGGGCCGCCGCCAGGTCGTGCCGCGCGATGGCCTCTTCATTCGCCTGCAGCAGGCGCTCCAGGTCGGCCAGGGTAGCGTCGTCGATGCGCTGCGCCGCTTCGAACGCGCCCAGGCCTTCCAGTTCCAGGCGCAGCGCGCGGATTTCCAGGTAGCGCGCCACGCTCAGCACGGGCACGCGGAAGTCACGGGGCGAGCGCAGCACCAGCGCCTCTTCCTGCACCAGCTGCAGCATGGCGTCGCGCACGGGCGTGACGCTCGTGCCCAGCTGCAGCGCCAGCTCGCGGATGCGCAACCGGTCATTCGGCTGGAAGCGCCCGCCCGCCAGCGCTTCGCGCAGCATGGCATACACGGACTTGCCCAGATTGACGTGCACCAGACTGTCCAATTGATGGTTCATGCGTGTGTTTGATCGTTGAAAAATTATGATGCATCATACATCAATGTGAAAAACAGTGTTTTTCCCTGCGTGCGCCGAAGACAGCAAGCGCCGCCAGGCCGTACAATCAGCCGCCACCGTCTCGAAAGGAATGCCTTTGAACTGGGATTATCCGCACGCCCATACCCTGCCCGTCACGCCCGAAGCGGGCGACATCGATGGCTTGCAGCACACGAATAACGCCGTCTACGTGCGCTGGTGCGAGCATATCGCCTGGCACCATTCGGCCACCCTGGGGCTGGGCCTCGACGACTACCGGCGCCTGGACCGGGCCATGGCGATACGCCGCGGCGAATACGACTACCTGCTGCCGACGCGGGCCGGCGAAGCGCTGACCCTGGCCACCTGGCTGTGCGCCAGCGATGGCCGCTCCAGCATGGAACGGCGCTTCCAGCTGATCCGCGACAGCGACGGCGCCACCGTCGTGCGTGGACGCTGGGACTTGATCTGCATCGAATTGAGCAGCGGGCGCGCGCGCCGCCTGCCGCCCGAGTTTCTGGCCGTGTACGAACCAGCCATCGTCGCGGCGGGCGCGTAAAAGCGGACGCCTGGGCCGCCGTTTTGCGCGCCGTTCGGCGAAGATGCGGGGCTTTTCTTGCGCCTCCGCAGTGCAACATGCATTTCGCTCCTGATTTGCCCGTGCATGCTTTAGAATCAGCGACCTCAGCCCCGTAAAAACAGGATAAAACATATGACGGCAGTCGGGAATACCGAACCACAAGAGCTCAAGCGCGGCCTGAAAAGCCGCCACATCCAGCTCATCGCCCTGGGCGGCGCCATCGGCACCGGCCTGTTTCTGGGCATCGCGCAAACCATCAAGATGGCCGGCCCCTCGGTTCTGCTGGGCTACGGCATCGCCGGCGTCATCGCCTTTTTGATCATGCGCCAGCTGGGCGAGATGGTGGTCGACGAACCCGTCGCCGGCTCTTTCAGCTATTTCGCCGACAAATACTGCGGCCACCTGCCCGGCTTCCTGTCGGGCTGGAATTACTGGGTGCTGTATGTGCTCGTCAGCATGGCCGAACTGACGGCCGTCGGCATCTACGTGCAGTACTGGTGGCCCGGCGTGCCCACCTGGGTCTCGGCGCTGATCTTCTTTTGCGTCATCAACGCCATCAGCCTGCTCAATGTGAAGGCCTTCGGCGAGATGGAATTCTGGTTCGCCCTGATCAAGGTAGTCGCCATCATCGGCATGATCGTCTTCGGCGCATACCTGCTCGCTTCCGGCGACGCGGGCCCGCAAGCCTCGGTGGCCAACCTGTGGCAGCACGGCGGCTTCTTCCCGAATGGCTGGCAGGGGCTGGTGATGGCCATGGCCGTCATCATGTTCTCGTTCGGCGGCCTGGAACTGGTCGGCATCACGGCGGCCGAGGCGGATGATCCGAGCACGACGATTCCGCGCGCCACCAACCAGGCCATCTACCGCATCCTGATTTTCTACATCGGCGCGCTGGGCATCTTGCTGTCGCTGTACCCGTGGCAAAACGTCGTCACCGGCGGCAGCCCCTTCGTCCTGATCTTCCATGCGCTCGACAGCAACCTGGTGGCCACGGCCCTGAACGTGGTGGTGTTGACGGCCGCCCTGTCCGTCTACAACAGCGGCGTGTACTGCAACACGCGCATGCTGTTCGGCCTGGCCAAGCAAGGCAATGCGCCGCGCGCGCTGCTGCACCTGAACCGCCGCGGCGTGCCGCTGGTGGCGCTGGGCGTATCGGCCCTGGCCACTGGCGCCTGCGTGGTGGTCAATTACTTCATGCCGGGCGAAGCGTTCGAAGTGTTGATGGGCCTCGTCGTGTCGGCGCTGATCATCAACTGGGCCATGATCAGCTGGATCCATTTGCGCTTCCGCGCGCAGAAAAAAATCGAAGGCAAGACGACCTTGTTCCAGAGCCTGGGCTACCCGTTCACCAACTACCTGTGCCTGGTGTTCCTGGCAGGCATCCTGGTGATCATGTACCTGACGCCGGGCCTGCGCATTTCCGTCTACCTGATACCCGTGTGGCTCGCCGCGCTGGGCGTCGGTTACTGGATCAAGCAAAGCAAGGCCAAGGCATAGGCTTGCGCCGTATTTTGCAATCGGCAAACAAAAAGCCCGTCTTCGCAGACGGGCTTTTGACATTGGAGGCTGCCGGTTTTACGCCGTGGCGGCCCCACTCTCTTCCGGCAGCACATCGGCTCGCCACATGCTGATGGTCATGCCCGCATACGACTGCAGCAGCACGTCGTCGCTCAAGGTCAGCATCGCCTGCTGGCGCTGCTCCGCCTTTTTCTCTGGAGTCATGCCCAGCTCGTCCGTCTTGTAAGGCCCCAGCACGGGCAGCAAGTCGCGCAGCACGGAATAGTTGCCTGGCGTGGTCTTGTCCGATTCCAGCTTGCCCAGGAAATACTTCATGACGCGCTCGGACTGGTTGCCCTCCTGCCGCAAGCTCGCCTTGACCATCTTGCCATCCTTGTACGCCACTTGCGCATCGCTGCTGGCCGTATCCTCGATCTGGTGATAGGTGTAGTTCTGCGATTCCGTATTGTCCAGCAGGCGCAGCGGCACGCCGGGGACGAGCGTTTCATGGAAGCTGGCGCTCAGCTTCGATTGCTGCTGCTGCCGGATCGACCGCTCGTCCTGGCTGGCGCCGGCCTGCTCCGTCTTCTGCGACACTTCATAATTGAAGCCATCCCTTTCCGCACTGCGCATGGGATTGCTGAATTTCACGGTTTGCGACACGGAGGCGCTGAAATCGGCCAGTCCCGTCAGGATGGACTTGTCCTCGGCCGCCAGGCGCCACTTGCCCGTCGCGGGACTGTCCGTGGCCACTTGCGGCGCGGCGGCGTTGCTGTGCAAGGCAGTGAAGCTATCCTTGAGCATGGACACCAGGCCCGCGTCGCCATGGCCGCGCGACGCCGCCTGGTCGAACTGCTTCATATAACTGTCCAGCGCCTTGGCTTGGCGCTCCTTGCTGCCCAGGGTATTGAGCTGGCTGGCGTCGACCTTCAGATCGACGCTGCCGGCCAAGCCGCTGAAGCTGACCTTGCGCTGCGCGCCATCAGCCTGGAAATCGAGGGTTTGAACACTTTCCGGCTCGCCGCGCACCTTCACTTCCGCATGCAGCTTCACCGACTCGAGCACCTGCTGGTCGAACTGCATCAAGCCTTCCAGCTTGATTTTCGGCGTACTTTCTCCCATGCCGTCGATGGCTTCCTGGAAACCCTTCGCCAGCTCGCCCAGGGCGCGCGCTTCAGCGTCGCTGAGGTCGCCGCTGGTCGTCATGTTCACGGCCAGACCGTCGCCCTGGCTGTCGAGCGACAGCTTGACCTCGACGCCGCTCTTGGTGGTGATGCTGAGGGACACCCGGTCTTCGCCATTGCCATGCAGGCTGCCGGGCGCGATGCCGGATGCGCCATAGATATTCGGCGTGGTGCTTGGCGGCGGCTGCCGCATCGCCTGCGAGAAATTATAGTTTCCCAGCTTGGCCTGTCCCAGCATGGCCGCGCCCAGGCCGCTGAAGCGGCCGCCAAACGCGTACGACGAGAAACTCTTCGTCATCGCCTCGCTGACCTTGTCGCGCGTCGTGCTTTCCCACACCAAGGGCGCTTTCACGAACGCTGCCGGCTTGCCGTCGTTCACGCTCTCCGGGCTGAGCGCGACGATGACGGACGGCGTGGATGCGGGCGCCGGCGCCTCCGTGCGGTTCGACGTGGTGGCGGAGGCCCGTGACGGGGCGCTATTCCAGCTGGACAGTGGAGAAATGGAGGTCATGGCGCTGTCACCTTGCAAATGGAGAGAAGAGGCATCATAAAAGTTCGATATGGTTAGTTTTTTTGCAATCACCTGGCGCCAGGCAAACCTGGCGTCACGTTATCTGGCGTGATGGCAAGTACTGCATGGCAATACTGCATTAACGGCAAGAAACGACAAAGCATGAGCGTCGGGGAAATGAAACATTTTCATGCCGCCAGCCTTGACTAACCACAACAAGTTGAATCTCTGCCGGGAATGTCCATTAAAATGCCAATATGGAACACAAGATTCTGCACGCCCCGCTGGCCAGCTTTACCGACTTGTTGCTCGATGCCGTGTGCATGGTCGACGTGGAGGGGCGCTTTGTTTTCGTCAGCGCTGCCTGCGAACGCATCTTCGGCTATACGCAGCAGGAAATGATCGGCAAGCGCATGCTCGACCTGGTCGCTCCCGCCGACCGCGCGCGCACCCTGGCCGCCGCGCAAGCCATCATGGATGGCCATGCGCAGACGCACTTCGAGAACCGCTACCTGCGCAAGGATGGCAGCCTGGCGCACATCATGTGGTCCGCCCGCTGGTCCGCCGCCGACCAGCTGCGCGTGGCCGTGGCGCGCGACATCACCTTGCTGAAACAGGCGCAGGCAAAGCAGGCTGCGCTGTACGCCATCTCCGAAGCCATGCAGGCCACGCAGGACTTGCCCGCCTTGCTGCACCGCATCCAGCAGATCATCGGCGAACACTTGCCGACGCGCAGCCTGACCTTGCTGCTGCATGACGAACACGGCGTGCAAGCTCCGATGACTTCCCATGCCGACGACAGCGCGCCCCAGCCAACCTCGTCCCTGGCCAGCCTGCTGTGCGACGAAGTGCTGCGCAGCGGCCGTCCGCTGCGTCTGCAGGCGGGACAACTGGCCGGCCTGCCGGCGGCGCTGCAAACGGCGGCCTGCGCCCTGTCCTCGTGCTGGCTGGCCGTGCCGCTGTATTCTTCCCTGGGCAGCATCGGCGCGCTGGCCCTGCAAGGGGGCCAGGACGCCGTCATCGGCTCGGCGCAAGACCAGGATCTGCTGCAATTTGTTGCCAAGCAACTTGCCACCGCCATCGAGCGCCGCCAGTTGCAGACGCAAATGCAGTTCATGGCCATGCACGACGAGCTGACCCGATTGCCCAACCGCCGTCTGTTCCACGACCGCCTGCACACGGCGTTCGCGCGCGCGCACCGCCAGGAAGGCCGGCTGTCGCTGCTGTTCCTCGACCTCGACAATTTCAAGCGGGTCAACGACGAGCACGGCCATGCCTGTGGCGACCTGCTGCTGCAAACGGTGGCGAGCCGCCTGCGCGATTGCATGCGTGAAACCGACACTCTGGCCAGGATGGGCGGCGATGAATTCGTCGTGCTTCTGGAAAGCAATGCCGCGCCGGTGGACGTCAGCCTGATCGAGCAAAAGATCCATGCGGCCCTGGCTGCGCCGCTGCACCTGGGCAATGGACAACAATTGCAGATCGCCGTCAGCATCGGCGTGGCCCACTATCCGGAAGATGGCGATACCATGCAGCAGTTGCTGCGCCATGCGGACCGGGCCATGTACGCTTCGAAGGTGCTGGCCGCCGCCTCGCGCTAGCCCACACCCGCCCTTGGCGACAGTCGCGCATGCTATACTTTCCGGCGATGCTGAGACTCTTCAAAACATGGCTGATCCTGCTGCTGATCACGGCGGTGCCACTGCAAGCTGCCGCTGCGGGCGCCATGCTGGCGTGCGCGCCTTTCGCAGCCGCACCTGCCGCCGCAGTGCCGGCCGCCTGCCAGCATCACGCCGCGGACAGCGCCAGCACGCCAGAAGACAACAAGCCCCCTGCCAAGCACCCCGCATGCAGCGCCTGCTCCAGTTTTTGCGCGGGCGCGCTGATGCCTCCCTGCCTCGCCCTGCCTGCCGTGCCCTGCACCGGCGCGCAACAAGTCGCCATCGCAACGGCCACCTTGCTGACCGGATTCATTCCCGACGGCCCGCGCCGGCCGCCGAGACCGCTTTCCGCATAACCCCAAGCACGTTCCACACAGGCCACCGAGGTGGCCACGATAGACCTACTTCGTCTGAAAGCAGCACATGATCAAACATTTATTAGTGGGCGGCGCCTTCGCCGCCATGCTGGGCCTGCCCACGTTCGCCATGGCGGCCCTGCCCGTCATTGAAGTCTACAAGAGCGCCTCGTGCGGCTGCTGTGCCGCATGGATCAAGCACCTCGAAGCGAACGGCTTTACGGTGCGCGCGAAAAATGTCGAGATGCCGGCGCAATACCGCAAGCTGGCCGGCATTCCCGACGCGCTCGGCTCATGCCACACGGGCCTCGTCAACGGCTACGCCATCGAGGGCCATGTACCGGCCAGCGAAATCAAGCAGTTGCTGCGCGAGAAACCCAAGGCCAAAGGCCTGGCCGTGCCGGCTATGCCGATGGGTTCGCCAGGCATGGAAGGACCGCGCAAGGATGCGTATGATGTCTTGCTGGTCAAGAACAATGGCAGCACCGAAGTCTACAAGCACTACAAATAGACACTGAGGGGAAATGAAAAACGCCGCCGGAATCGCTTCCGGCGGCGTTTTTTGTGTCAGGCAGCAATAAAAAACCTGCCGCCTGTCAAGACTGCATCAGATGGTGTCGAGCACGGCATTCAGGCTGGCGCTAGGACGCATGACCGCTTCCGTCTTCGCAGGATCTGGCAGGTAGTAACCGCCGATATCCGTTTCCTTGCCTTGTACTGCTTTCAGCTCGGCAACGATCTTTTCTTCGTTGTCGGCCAGGGCCTTGGCCAATGGCGCAAAATGCGCTGCCAGTTCCGCATCGTCCTTCTGCGTAGCCAGGGCTTGCGCCCAGTACATGGCCAGGTAGAAATGGCTGCCGCGGTTGTCCAGCTCGCCGGTACGTGGCGATGGCGACTTGTTGTTGTCCAGCAGCTTGCCGGTGGCTTCATCCAGGGTTTTCGCCAGGATTTTGGCCTTGGCGTTGCCCGTCTTGATGCCCATGTCTTCCAGCGACACGGCCAGGGCCAGGAACTCGCCCAGCGAATCCCAGCGCAAATGGTTTTCTTCCACCAATTGCTTGACGTGTTTCGGTGCCGAACCGCCGGCGCCCGTTTCGTACATGCCGCCGCCGGCCATCAAAGGCACGATCGACAGCATCTTGGCGGAGGTGCCCAGTTCCAGGATCGGGAACAGATCGGTCAGGTAATCGCGCAGGATGTTGCCGGTCACCGAGATGGTGTCCAGGCCGCGGAAGGCGCGTTCCAGGGTGTAGCGCATGGCGCGCGTTTGCGACATGATCTGGATGTCCAGGCCCTTGGTGTCGTGCTCTTTCAGGTAAACCTGTACCTTCTTGATGACTTCGTTCTCGTGCGGACGGTAGGAATCGAGCCAGAACACGGCAGGCATGCCCGAGTTGCGCGCGCGCGTGACGGCCAGCTTGACCCAGTCGCGGATCGGCGCGTCCTTGACCTGGCACATGCGCCAGATATCGCCCTCTTCCACCGTTTGCGTCAGCAGCACTTCGCCCGTTTCCAGGTCGGTGATGTTGGCGATGCCGCCTTCAGGCACTTCAAACGTCTTGTCGTGCGAACCGTATTCTTCCGCTTGCTGCGCCATCAGGCCCACGTTCGGCACGGTGCCCATGGTCTTCGGATCGAAGTTGCCATGCCATTTACAAAAGCCAATCATTTCCTGGTAGATCCGTGCGAAAGTCGATTCCGGCATGACTGCCTTGACGTCTTTCGGACGGCCATCGGCACCCCACATCTTGCCGCCGATACGGATCATGGCGGGCATCGACGCGTCGACGATGATGTCGTTCGGCGAATGGAAGTTGGTGATGCCCTTGGCCGAATCGACCATGGCCAGTTCCGGACGGTTGGCGTGGCAGGCGTGCAGGTCTTTCAGGACTTCATCTTTTTGCGACGCCGGCAGGGTTTCGATCTTGTCGTACAGGTTGCTCATGCCATTGTTGACATTCACGCCCAGCTTGTCGAACAGGGCGGCGTGCTTGGCGAACGCGTCCTTGTAGAAGATGCGCACGCAGTGGCCGAAAACGATCGGGTGCGAGACCTTCATCATGGTCGCCTTGACGTGCAGCGAGAACATCACGCCCGTCTTGAACGCGTCGTCGATTTCTTTCTCGTAGAACTCCAGCAGCGCTTTCTTGCTCATGAACATGCTGTCGATGATTTCGCCCGCTTGCAGGGAAACCTTCGGCTTCAGCACGATGGTCTTGCCCGAGGCCGTGACCAGTTCCATCTTGACGTCGCGCGCTTTTTCCAGGGTCAGCGATTTTTCGCCATGGTAGAAGTCGCCGTGGTGCATATGCGAGACGTGCGTTTGCGACGACTGGCTCCACTCGCCCATCGAATGCGGATGCTTGCGTGCGTACTCTTTGACAGCCTTCGGCGCGCGGCGGTCGGAATTACCTTCACGCAGGACCGGATTGACCGAGCTACCGATGCACTTGCCGTAGCGGGCCTTCAAGGCTTTTTCTTCTTCCGTCTTCGCATCTTCCGGGTAATCCGGCAGCTTGTAGCCACGGCCTTGCAATTCGCGCACGCAGGCGATCAGCTGGCCCTGGGAAGCGCTGATGTTCGGCAGCTTGATAATGTTGGTGTCCGGATTCTGGGTCAATTTGCCCAGTTCAGCCAGGGTGTTCGGGACTTTTTGCGCGTCCGTCAGGAATTCGGGAAATTCAGCCAGTACACGCGACGCCACCGAAATATCGCTGGCGACCACGTCCACGCCAGCCGGCGCGGTGAATTTTTTGATAATTGGCAGCAGGGAATACGTCGCGAGCAGCGGCGCCTCGTCAGTCAGCGTGTAGATGATTTTGGATTTTTGTGTTGCCATGTTCATTCCCTTGTATGCGGTGATGCCTGGTGGTTAACTTTCTTCATTCCAAACACAGGACGGTTAGCCTTGCTTTGGACGGCTAGTGTGCCGGCGGTGACGCCGTGCTTGCCCACCACGTATTTTAGACTGTCCTGCCGCTGTTTGTGTATCCGATGGCGACGAATCTTATATAAGACAGCAAATATCGGGATCTGAAGGCCCAGGATGGCCATTTTCCGCGCTGAAATGCCCTCCAGGCACGCGCACGGCATGGTCGTGAGCGTGGCAGCGATGACGATGTTAATCATTATAAATCGTAATGATTCTCATTTATAATGTCGTGCATACAATTCCTTCCTACTAACTTTATACGCTGCCCTTGATGCCCATTCCACATTCCCCCCTTGCCCACCCCCACCTCACCACCCGGCTGATCCTCGCCGGCCTGCTCGTTGCCAGCGTCGCGCCGCAGGCGATCGCCCAGGCGGCGGCCGAAGCATCCACTCCGCTCGCCACCGTGCTGGTGAATGGCCAGGCCGAAGCGGACGCCGGCGGACAGATCGCCAAAAGCGCGCGCGCCGGCATGCTCGGTGAAAAAGACTTGCTCGATACGCCGTTCAGCGTCAACAGCTACACCAGCCAGCGCATGCTGGACCAGCAGGCGCTGACCCTGGCTGAGGTGCTGGGCGGCGATCCGTCCACCCGCTTCACGGGCCAGATCGGCGGCGTCACGGATTCCTTCTTCATCCGCGGTTTCCCCCTCAACGAGGGCAATCTGAGCGAAGTGGCGTTCGACGGCGTGTATGGCGTGTCGCCCAACTACCATTTGTTCACGGAATACCTGCAGAGCGTGGAAGTGTTCAAGGGACCGGCCGCCCTGCTGTACGGCATGTCGCCAAACGGCGGCGTGGGCGGCGTCGTCAATGCCGTGCCGAAACGCTCGCTGCCGCGCGACCTGACGCGCCTGACCGTCGACTACGGCTCGGGCTCGCAGGCTGGCGCGGCCATCGACGTCAGCCGCCGCTTCGGCGACGAGCGGCGTTTCGGCATCCGCGTCAATGGCTTGCACCGCCAGGGCCACACGCCGCTCGATCACCAGACGTCGCGCGCGGAAGTGGCGGCCATCGCCCTCGACTACCAGGGACAGCGGCTGCGCGCCTCGCTCGACGTGATCGAGCAATACCAGTGGATCGACGCGCCCACGCGCCCTTTCCTCGTGGCCGCGCGCCTGCCCGTGCCGCAAGCGCCCGATGGCCGGCGCAATATCGCCCAGTCCTGGGGCTGGTGGAAATCCAACGACCTGGCCACCCTGGGCAAGCTCGAATACGATGTGAACGACAAGGTCACCGTGTTCGCCGATGTGGGCGGCACGCGCTCCGACGTGTCGCGCTATTCGGACCAGACGCCGACCATCACCAGCGCAGCCGGCGACATGACGGTCACGCCCATGAACTGGAAGTTCCGCGTGCGGCGCGCCAGCGGCGACACGGGCGTGCGCACGCGCTTGCGCACGGGCGGCGTCGAGCATGCGCTGGTGGTGATGGGCAATGTCTACCGCGACGAGTTTGGCAGCGTGAACAATTCCGGCAAGCTCATCACCTCGAACATCTACCATCCCGTGGCCGTGGCCGACCCCGGCATTCCCGCGCCGGCCCGCGTGCCGAAACTGTCCGCGTCGACCCTCTCCAGCCTGGCGGTGGCCGACACCCTGGACATGCTAGACCAGCGCGTGCAACTGACCCTGGGCGTGCGCCGCCAGTTGGTCGAATCGAAAAACTACCACGCCACCAGCGGCGCGCTCACCACGCATTACAAACAGGGCGCCCTGACGCCGCTGGCCGGCATCATCGTCAAGCCGCTGCGCCACGTGTCGCTGTATGCGAACTATATCGAGGGCCTGAGCAAGGGCGATATCGCGCCGAACATCGCCGACAATGCGGGCCAGGTCTTCGCGCCCTACAAGAGCAAGCAGTATGAAGTAGGCACGAAGGCCGATTTTGGCGTGGTGCTGGCGACCCTGGCCGTGTTTCAGGTGAGCAAACCCAGCGGCCAGCTGTATGGCAAGGTCTACAGCATGGATAGCGAACAGCGCAACCGTGGTCTGGAACTGAACCTGTCCGGCGCCGCCAGCAAGAGTGTGCGCCTGCTGGCCGGCGTCACCCTGCTCGACGGGCGCCTGGTGAAGACCAACAGCGCCGCCACCATCGGCAAGCGCCCCGTCGGCGTGCCGACGTCGATGGCCAACCTGGGTGGCGAATGGGATCTGCCGTACTGGCCGGGCCTGACGGCCACGGGCGCCGTCAGCTACACGAGCAAGCAGTTTGTCGACCAGACGAATCTGCAATCGGTACCGTCGTGGACCAAGGTCGACCTGGGCTTGCGCTACCGCACGGCCATCGCCGGCAAGGCGACGACCTTGCGCGCCGGCCTGATGAACGCGTTTGACCGTCACTACTGGGCCGGCGTGGCCTCGTATGGCACCGTCTCGCAATCGGCGCCCCGCAGCGTGCAACTGTCGGCCGCCGTGGATTT
The DNA here is from genome assembly GCF_019345455.1 of Janthinobacterium sp. NKUCC06_STL. Lineage (NCBI taxonomy): Bacteria > Pseudomonadati > Pseudomonadota > Betaproteobacteria > Burkholderiales > Oxalobacteraceae > Janthinobacterium > Janthinobacterium sp. NKUCC06_STL. Next base: position 7,894 of record NZ_JAHKQY010000017.1, on the reverse strand, counting down.
TTAACGGACTCCAGCAGCAAAGTAAAAAAAGCAGCAAAAAGAGACCTACCCACCGCCGATGGCGACAGGATCCATTGCCGGCCCTGTCGCCATCGGCAAACAGCGGAACTCTCCGCATGACTTTGGTCTAACGGACCAGGGCAGTGGCGGGAGAACCCGCACCGCTCCACATTCCAGTCCTCCCCGCCACTGCCAGGCACATCGCCGCCGCCATCGCGCAGGCAGCGCTGCGTCGACACAGGCGTCACGCCGAACGACAACTACATTGATATTTATCAAATTGACTGCCCGATGCGTGGGCTACTGTCGGTGCCATCTTTGATTTGAAACAGAAACTCTGCTGCCAAGAATCGACCATTCCAGACACAACGCCAGTTTTCGCCAGGCTCTTCATTTCCCAGCCGATAACGCTCGCCAAGTGCGGTAACACGCAGCGTCCCCCTCCCTTGCCTACACGTGCCGGGGAAACTTTTGCTAGCGATTTTGCAGCTTTTTGATTAATGCACGTTAAAAAGGAATTTCGTATGAGCACGTATTCTGATATTTGCATCGTGGGCGCCGGTATAGGAGGCCTGACTTGCGCCAATCAACTGATCGACGCCGCCGCCAGCAGGAAGCTGCGCATCCGCGTATTCGACCTGAACGCCACCGTCGGCGGCCGCATCCAGTCGCGGAAAATAAACGGCGAGGAAATTGCCGAACTCGGCGCTGCCCGCTACTCGCCGCAGCTGCATCCGCATTTCCAGCAACTGATGCAGGGCAGCGGACTGCCGCATGCCGTCTACCCGTTCACCGAGGTCATCTCCCGCGATAGCGTGCTGGAAGAGCTGAAGGCAACGCTCGATGGCCTGAGCCCGATGCTGAAAGAGCATCCGAACGACTCCTTCCTCGCGTTCTTCAGCCATTACCTGGGCGCCGCCAGGGCCACCCAGATCATCAAGGCAACCGGCTATGACGCCTTGCTGCTGCCGATGGTATCGGCGGCCATGGCCTACGACATCATCAAGAAGCATCCGGAAACGCAGCACTTTACGGAAAACGCCGCCAACCAGTGGCACTATGCCACCGACGGCTACCACGCGTTGCTGTGCCAGTTGCAGCACCAGGCCCAGGCCGCCGGGGTCGAATTCCGGCTCGAACACCGCTTGCTGTCCGTTGAAAAATCCGGCGCCGAGCATGTGCTTGCCTTCAGCCACCACGGCGACACGCATATGCACCGGACACGCCATCTGGTAATGACCGTCCCGCCGTCCGCCATGCCGCGCCTGAACCTGGATTTTCCAAACGCCTGGAGCCCGTTCCAGTACGACTCGCTGCCCCTGTTCAAAGGATTCTTCACGTTCGACACGGCCTGGTGGGACGCGCTGGGGTTGACCGACAAGGTGCTGATGGCGGCAAATCCCCTGCGCAAGATTTACTTCAAGGGCGACAAGTACGTGCTGTTCTATACCGACAGCAAAAGCGCCACTTACTGGCGCGACAGCCTGGAGCTTGGTGAAGAGGTGTACCTGGAGCGTGTCCGCAGCCACCTGGAAGAAGTCCTGCCGCTCGATGGCCAGCCGCTGCCGCCGATCAAGGCGCACTTCCACAAGTTCTGGCCGCATGGCGTCGAGTTTTGCGTGGAGCCGGAAGCCGAGCATCCGGCCGTCCTGCTGCACCGCGACGGCATCATCTCCTGCTCGGATGCCTATACCGCGCATTGCGGCTGGATGGAAGGCAGCCTGATCAGCGCCCAGCAGGCCAGCGGCCTGTTGCTGCAGCGGCTAGATCAACGGGACGACGTCGTCGCCGCCGCCAACGATACCTTCATCACTTCCTCGACCGAGCGCGCATGAGCTTACTTGACTTCCCCCGCCTGCATTTTCGGGGTTTTGCCCGCGCCAATGTGCCGACGGGGAATCGCAATACGCACGGCAACATCGATATCGCCACGAATGCGGTATCGATGGCGGGCGAAGCTGTCGACCTGAGCCGGCCGCCAGCCGAATTCCATGCGCACCTGAAACAGCTTGCCCCCCGCTTCAACGCACAGGGCAAGCCCGATCCGGACGGCATCTTCAGCCTGGCGGCAGGCCACAATTTTGGCGGGAATAATCATTTCTCGTGGGAAAATGCGCGGATCACGGGCGTCCAGCTGCGCGAGGGCGAGGTCGATACGCAAGACGCGCTGGTGGGCGCCAGGCTGGGGCTGTGGGGCCACTACAACGAGTACCTGCGCACGACGTTCAACCGTGCCAGGTGGATCGACAACAACCCGGCGCAGCCGGACACCACGCTGATCTACGCCGGCCAGTTCACCCTGAGCGACAAGCTGGCCACGCCCAACACGCCTACCTTGTTCACGGCCGACATCGCGCAGGCGCACTCGGTGCGCTGGCTCGGCAGCGGCCACATCACGGAACGCAGCGGGCATTTTCTGAACGAGGAATTTGGCCGCTCGCGGCTGTTCCAGTTTTCCGTGGCCAAGCAGGACCCGCATTTCCTGTTCAATACGGATCTGCCGCTGCCGGCCAGCATGCATGCCTTGCAGCAAGCCCTGGCCGACGACGACGTGCTGGGCCTGACGGTGCAGTACTGCCTGTTCAATATGTCGACGCCGCTAAAACCCGACTCGCCCGTGTTCTACGACCTGGCCGGCAGCATCGGCCTGTGGCGACGCGACGAGCTGGCCACCTATCCGGCTGGCCGCCTGCTGCAGCCGCGCCAGGCCAGCCTGGGGCCGGTGCTGGTGCAAGTGCATGCGGACCGCGTCGCGTTCAACATGCCGACGGCCATCCCTTTCACCACGCGCGACGCGGGCGCCGTCTCGGAACAGCATCCCACGCATGCGCTGGGCGGCAAGCAGGCGCTCGGCGACCTGCTGCTGCGGGACGGCGCCGGCACCTTGCTGGCCAGGATTCCGGAATCGCTGTACCGCGACCACTGGCGCCATCACGGGGTCTTCGATGTGCCGCTGCTGCACGCTGGCGACGCCATCGGTTCGCTCAGCCTGGGCAGCGCGCAGGCGCAGTGGGATGAAGCCGACTGGGTGCTGCAATCGGACAGCAACCAGCTGTACCTGGAAGCGCCGAACCATAAAAAGCACGAGCAATTTCCGCAGACCATCACCGTGCAAAGCCGCTTCCGCGGCGAGCTGGCGGCGCCCCCGTCCCTGGCGCAAGCGGAAGACGGCGCGCTGCTGGCCGTGCAACAGCAGCCGTCGCCGCTCGGGCATGGCTACACGGCGCTGACCCTGACGGGACGCCAGCCGGGCGCGACCCGCATCGTGCTGGGGACCGGCAACGCCAAACAATACCTCGGCGTGCGCGTGCTGCCCGACGACTGGGACCTCGACGACGTGCCGGCCGAACAGGTCGACTACGCCTTCCTCTACCGGCATGTGATGAGTTACTACGAGCTCGTGTATCCCTTCATGTCGGACAAGGTCTTCAGCCTGGCGGACCAGTGCAAGTGCGAAACGTATTCGCGCCTGATGTGGCAGATGTGCGATCCGCAGAACCGCGAAAAAAGCTACTACATGCCCAGCACCCGCGAACTGTCGCTGCCAAAATCGCGCCTGTTCCTGAAATACCTGACCCAGGTCGAGGCGGCAGCCGCGGCCAAGGCGGCGGTGCAGGAAGCGGCCCCACCGCCTGTCATCGGCAGCAAGGCCGAGCTGATCGAGGAGCTGAAAAAGGCCATCGACCTGGAACTGTCGCTGATGCTGCAATACCTGTATGCCGCGTATTCGATTCCCAATTATGCGCAGGGGGAGGCGCTGGTGCAGGCCGGCCGCTGGCTGCCGGCCGAGCTGGAGCTGGCCTGCGGCGCCGAAGACCGGCGCCGCAACAGCGGCACGCGCGGCGCCCTGCTGGAAATTGCGCATGAAGAAATGATTCACTACTTATTAGTGAACAATGTGCTGATGGCGCTGGGCGAGCCGTTTTACAGCGGCACGCCGCTGCTGGGTCAGCAGGCGCGCCAGCGTTTCGGCCTGGATACGGAATTTGCGTTCGAGCCATTTTCCGAACACGTGCTGGCCCGCTTCGTGCGCTTCGAATGGCCCGACTACATTCCCACGCCGGGCAAATCGATTGCCACCTTCTATATCGCGATCCGCCAGGCCCTGGCCGGGCTGCCCGGCCTGTTCGAGAGCGGCGGCGGCAAGCGCGGCGGCGAACACCATTTGTTCCTGAAAGAACTGACCAACCGCGCCTATCCCGGCTACCAGCTGGAAGTGTCCAACCGCGACAGCGCGCTGTTCGCCATCGATTTCGTCACGGAACAGGGCGAAGGCGTGGCCGTCGATTCGCCGCATTTCGCCTCGTCGCACTTCCAGCGGCTGCGCACCGTCGCCGGCAAATTTTCAGCCTGCGACAAGCCGTTCGAGCCGGCCGTGCCGGCGCTGAAGAATCCCGTGCTGGAAGCGCGCGCGGACTGCACCGTGGTGACCGATCAGAAGGCGCGTGCCCTGATGCAACTGTATCAAGGCTGCTACGAGCTGACCTTCCTGATGATGGCGCACCATTTCGCGCAGCAGCCGCTGGGCAGCCTGCGCCGCTCGCGCCTGATGAACGCCTCCATCGACATCATGACCGGCCTGTTGCGTCCCCTGTCGGCCGCCCTGATGAACATGCCGTCCGGCGTGCCCGGCCGCCATGCGGGGCCGCCCGTGCCCGCGCCGGTCAGCAGCCGGGTCAGCAGCGACTACAGCCTGGGCTGCGACATGCTGGCGCAGAAATGCCTGGCGCTGGCGCAGTACGCGCGCAGCCTTGAGAGCGATGCCATCGGCATGGCGCCGATAGAAATGTTGGAATTTTTTAATCAGCAACTTACCGATTTATCTCGGGGAAAGATGTCAAGAGAGGCTTGAAATGCATAAAATCATTATCGTCGGCGGAGGCCTGGCAGGTAGCCTCAGCGCCATTTATCTGGCGCAACGGGGACACGATGTCCACGTTGTCGAAAAACGCGGCGATCCGCTGCTGGAAAACGCGGCAAACGCCGACCCGGTCAACTCGCGCGCCATCGGCGTGAGCATGACGGTGCGCGGCATCAAGGCCGTCCTGGGAGCGGGCATCAGCAAGCAGGAACTCGACCAGTGCGGTGAACCCATCGTCGGCATGGCCTTCAGCGTGGGCGGCCGGCACCGAATACGCGAACTGACTCCGCTCGAAGGCCTGTTCCCCCTGTCGCTCGACCGCACCGCCTTCCAGCGCCTGCTGAACCGGCATGCCGCCAAGCACGAGGTGAAATATTACTTTGAGCATAAATGCCTGGATGTCGACCTGGAAAGAAAGATCGTGCTGATCCAGGGTCCGGATGGCGCCTTGCAGCAACTGCATGGCGACCTGGTCATTGGTGCCGACGGCGCCCACTCGGCCGTGCGGCGCGCCATGCAAAGCGGCATGCGCCGTTTCGAGTTCCGGCAAAGTTACTTCCGCCACGGCTACAAGACGCTGGTGTTGCCGAATGCGGCGGATCTGGGTTTCAGGAAGGATTTGCTGTACTTCTTCGGCATGGATTCCAAGGGTCTGTTTGCCGGCCGCGCGGCCACCATCCCGGACGGCAGCATCAGCTTTGCCCTGTGCCTGCCCTACACCGGCACGCCCAGCCTGGGTACGCTCAACCGCGAAGCCATGGCCGACTTCTTCAGCCGCTACTTCGGCACCCTACCGCCGGAGCGCCGCAAGGAGATGCTGGACCAGTTCATGGCGCTGCCCAGCAACGACCTCATCAATGTCCGCTCCAGCACCTTCCACTACAAGGCCAATATCCTGCTGATCGGCGATGCGGCGCATGCCACCGCTCCGTTCCTCGGGCAAGGCATGAACATGGCGCTGGAAGACGTCCACGTCTTCGTTTCCCTGCTGGAAAAGCACGGCAACGCCCTGGGCCCTGCCCTGTCCGAGTTCACGCAGCAGCGCAAGGTGCAGGCGGACGCCATGCAGGACATGGCGATCGCCAACTATGAAGCGCTGAGCAATCCGAATCTGATTTTCTTCCTGCAGACGCGCTACACGCGCTACATGCACAAGAAATTCCCCCGTGTTTATCCGCCAGACATGGCGGAGAAACTGTACTTCACATCGGTTCCTTACGATGAATTGCAGCAAATCCAGAAGAAACAAAACGTTTGGTACAAACTTGGAAGGGTAAATTAATGAACATTCTCGTCATCGGCGCAGGCCCCGCAGGACTGCTTTTCGCCAGTCAAATGAAACAGGCCCAGCCCGGCTGGAATATCAGCATTACGGAAAAAAACACCCCGGAAGAAGTGCTGGGCTGGGGTGTCGTGCTACCGGGACGCCCGCCGCGCCATCCCGCCAATCCGCTGTCCTACCTGGAGCAGCCGGAGCGGCTCAATCCGCAGTTCCTGGAAGAATTCAAGCTCGTGCATCACGACCAGCCCAACCTGATGAGCACCGGCGTGACCCTGTGCGGCGTCGGACGCCAGGCCCTGGTGCAGGCCCTGCGCGCCAAGTGCGTGGCGGCCGGCATCACGATCAGCTACGAAACGCCGCCAGCGGACAAGGCGCAGCTGGAGGCCGAGTACGACCTGGTGGTGGTCTCGAATGGCGTCAATTACAAATCGCTGGACTTGCCGCCGGCGCTGGCGCCGCACATCGATTTCGGCCGCAACAAATACATCTGGTACGGCACCACCCAGCTGTTCGACCAGATGAACCTGGTGTTCCGCAGCAATGAGCACGGCATTTTCATCGGCCATGCCTATAAATACTCGGACACGATGAGCACCTTTATCGTCGAGTGCAGCGAAGAAACGTACGCCAGGGCCGGGCTGGAAGCGCTGTCCGAGCGCGACGCCGCCGCGTACATCGCCAACACGTTCAAAGCCGAACTCGGCGAGCACGGGCTGCAGAGCCAACCGGGCCAGGGCTGGCGCAACTTCATGACCCTCAGCCACGACCAGGCCTGCGAGGGCAAGTTCGTCCTGCTCGGCGATGCGCTGCAATCGGGACATTTCTCCATCGGCCACGGCACCACCATGGCCGTGGTGGCAGCCCTGCTGCTGGTCAAGATCCTCAATACCGAAGCCGGCACGGGCGCCGCCCTGGACAGCTTCAATGCCCGCGCCGTGCCCCTAGTGCAACTGTTCAAGGAGCACGCCAACAGCAGCCGCCTGTGGTTTGAAAGCGTGGGCGAGCGTATCGAACTGAGCAATGAAGAGCTGACCGCCAGCTTCGACGCCCGCCGCAAGGACTTGCCGTCGCTGCAGGAAGCGCTGATGGCCAGCATTGGCTACGCGCTGGGCCGCTAAGGGAGACACCATGCCGACACACGTCTCACCGCCGCTGTTGCCGATGCAATGGAGCAGCGCCTATGTTTCCTACTGGACGCCGATGCAGGCGGATGACCAGGTCACGTCCGGCTATTGCTGGTTCGACTATGCGCGCAACATCTGCCGCATCGACGGCCTGTTCAATCCCTGGTCGGAAAAGGAACATGGCCACCTGCTGTGGATGTCGGAAATCGGCGACGCCAGGCGTGAACAAAGCCGCAAGCAGAAAGTGGCTTACGCCAGGCAGGCGCAGGCAACTGGCCAGCAGCTGCAGGGCACGGCGCTGGCCGACGAGGTGACGCCGTTCCATGACCTGTTCCTGCCGCAAGCCGTGCTGGTCGACGGCAGTGCCCGTCACGACGGCCTCCACAGCGTGCTGGGCCGGGAGGCGGACGCCTGGGTAGTCGAACGGACGGGCAAGCCGCCATCGGTCTTTTACCTGGAGGCCGGTGGCAACCGCCTGTTGCGCATGGTCACTGGCAACGACCCGCAGCACCTGTCGGTACGCGACTTTCCCAATCTGTTGGTCGGCGACATTCCGGACAGCGTCTTTACGTCTTGCAACACCTGACCAGGACGTGGCGCGCGCCCCGGCCGCATGCGGCAGTAGCG
>NZ_JAHKQY010000016.1:0-57317 GCF_019345455.1 Janthinobacterium sp. NKUCC06_STL | reverse complement strand
TCGGCGCCGCAAAACCGGGTTGCGCTTGCAAGCGCAACCCTCTCCGATTCGTCTGACTAGCTTTTGCGCCGCAGGCGGTTTTTCCTAGCAACAACATCAGCCGCTCAGGCCGTGTACGAATGCCGGACCCTCGCTCCTCCGAAGGGCGAGGAAGTGTTTCAAAATCCGCGTCTGGAACGGCGCTGGGAGGGAGACCAGCCGATCCGCAAGACACTATGGACTGGCATTCTGCAACACGCAGGCGTGCGGTATCGCAACCCTTATCAAACTCGGCATACCTATGCCAGCATGATGCTTTCGGCAGGTGAGCATCCTATGTGGGTGGCCAAGCAAATGGAGCATGCTGACTGGACGATGATTGCACGCGTCTATGGTCGCTGGATGCCTGATGCAGACATGTCCGCCGGAAGTAAAGCAGAGGAAATTTTCGGAACCACATTAAATTGAAAAAGCTACACTTTGGACGGCGTAGCTTTCTCATATTTACTAAACTTAGTCAGATTTCTCTGCTTGCTGTGACTCTGTTATAGATGGTTTATGATCTATAAAATTAAAACTTGGGAGCAAGAGGGAACCTGAAAGAGACCTTGATGTCACATTCAAAACCATTTCGCGGATAGAACCATAGAGAATTGATGCGCCATTGACAACTGTTAAGTCGCGCCTTTCATGGTCGGGAGTCTTCTTATCAAGCCAGGCAAAGATCCCCGTCGCTGCAACTTTGACGTTATATGGAGCCTTTTTTCCTTCCTGATTAGCAATTGTCAACGCTATAGACACCAGCATACTTGCCTTATTATCCACATTGTTTTCATTGTCTGGATCAGCATATCCAACTTCACAGCTAATTTGGACTCCCGCAAAGTCAAAATTATTAGTTTCAACAGGGTTCTCGTTCTCATCAAGATTTACCTGAATAGAGACCTCTTGAAATACGATGCCTTTTGGCTGAAGTACAGCAACTTTCATAGTTTCAACTCTTAGGAAGCTTGAGCATATGCATGCGTGTCATTCGACGCACATGCACTCATATGCATTGTGGGAACTCCATACGTCCAGATCCGATGGCTATTAGAAATTGCACTGGACACTTTCTCGGAAAGATCACGTGCGCGCTCTTTTCCCATTTGCACCGATTTAATTAAGACTTCATAATCATTAAGCACCTCTGGAAAACTTAATGATTTAATATTTTTTCTCTCTGCCAAATCATGGGCAAGACATGGATATTTTTCAACGAGCCAAAGGAGGCTATCCATTGCATCAGTAGGAGCAAGATCATTTTTTTCGTATTTGCAAAATGCAATTGGCCCACCACCAAAAATCTGCCCAGCAGTTTCCTGGGTGATTTTCAGAGCTTTACGAATTAATCGAATTCTTTCGCCCGTCAAACGTCCATTTGCCTCCTGCTCCGCAGCGCGGGCACTTCTCGCATTAAATCGCATATCATCTGCTGTTGCGATCTCAGTTCCACATACTTCGCACGCATGAACATGCTGTACAGCGACAAATTCACCACCTGCATAAGCCAGGCTTACCGAACGTGCTTCAGCAACAAGGTGTCCTTCGCAGCAGACAGGGCACAATTCTTGATTATTCATATATTTATCCATAATTAGACTCATGTAGTGAAACAAGTAGCAACATCTTCCCAGCGGAATTCAAACACAACTTAATGTAGTATTTTTTCGTTTGAAGATTGCCATGTTCATCAGCTTGATTGATCCTTACTACGTAAGCATCACAAGGGAGCCAGAGCAACTCTGGCCTACATTTTGTTTGCCTATCACCAACATTACACCAACGAGAGTTTTTGTAGTCTGACGGCGACAGCAGCAGCAAAAGATCAGCTGCATATTCGGGAGTGATCTGCTCGACATGCATATCATTAATGCAACCTTTAGTGACGGCTCGCATCACAGTCTCATCTCCGTTTTTCACTGCACTAGCAATGGTTTGCAGCACTTGCAGATCCCATATTTTGAAAGGGATGATACGACTCGCCTCGAACATGTCCCCACTCTGCGGCGGTGGCCAAGGTAGCTGAGGACGAAGGTTTACGTATGGATTCGGATGCATTGAAGACGTAGTATTTACCATTAAGGTAGTTCCCGCAAGTTTTTTTACAAATTGTATTGACTTTTCACAGACAGCAGGAGCGACAGTCCCTAGCGGCAACGGTATACAACGGTTGGTCGACCAAATTTGATGCTCTATTGTCCAAGCATAGCGCTTTTACAACTTTCCTGCGAGCACTTTACGAAGGAATGTGCACATTATGACAGCATACTTTCGTAAGTGCCCAAGATGCCCAGCATGCGGTAGGCTCGATTCCCGCCGTCTCCACCACCGAATAAATAAAAAGGGCTTCCCCGTTTTGGCGGGGAGGCCCTTTTTATTTATTCGGTGCATGCAGAACGCGGACGTCGCATCCGCGTCCGGTACGGACGCGGGGGTTTTGCGGGACTTCGGCGAGCGCAGCTCGGCGCCGCAAAACCGGGTTGCGCTTGCAAGCGCAACCCTCTCCGATTCGTCTGACTAGCTTTTGCGCCGCAGGCGGTTTTTCCTAGCAACAACATCAGCCGCTCAGGCCCTGTACGAAAACCGGACTAGCTCAACCTGCCTCTTACTCCTTGCGGATGCAGACCAGGCGACCGGATCACAAGCGGAAATTGTGTTCGGTCTCTAACGATGAAATCGACCTCCTGACTGCCATGCAACATCAGGAGCCAATGATATAGTGGCGGCCATGTACTCAATGAAAGAAACTGCCATGAAAAACGACGCACCCGCTCGCCCGCAAGCAAGCCAGGCACCTGCCAGACTCAGCAAAGGGGACTTCGTCACCGCACTGCGCAAGCTGCTGCAAGAAGAAGGAAATGCCGGCAAGACCAGCGTGGACGTACGCGCAGCAACCCTGCACACCGACGTTGGTGTTTATCCCGCGCGCGGCCACTCAATGCCGACCTGTTGCACAGTGATGTATGAGGAGATGCTGCCGGGTGACGAGATACTGCTGACGCCATCCGGCGGCAAAGGGCCTACGCTGCTGGTACGGTATAAATTTCCGCGCTGAAAATCGCGGTCTTAAGGTACTGGAGGCGATTCAGAGCGCTAATCGGCTTTGTCCGCTTTCGCCTGCGGATCATCGGGTATATGCCACGATTTAAATCCCAGGGGAATGTCCCTTCACTCACGAAAATTTGCAAATAAGCAATGAATTTTCGTCGATAGATGGAATGAAGCAATTTACAAGGTCGTCCTACATTGCATCCCCTCTCACTAGATCGAAATAATATGATTACTATTCGTGAAGCCAGAACCGCTGACCTGAGTACTCTGCGTGAAATTGGCTGTCAGACCTATCGAGAGCATTTTTCTGAAATTTGGTCCTCTGATGGAATATCGGATTTCCTAGACCAAGATTTTTCGCCCAGCGCGCTTGAACGTTCGCTGAATTCATTAAACCAAGTCTGGCTTGTTGCTTCCGACGAAGGCGGCAAAGTCGTAGGATTTTCCAAGGTCAACTTGTCGAAGCCGGTGCCAATAATCGGTGAGGTGGGCTTGGAACTCCAAAAGATATACTTCCTCAAATCCGAGGCCGGGCGTGGCTATGGAAAACAGCTTTTAAGCTACATTTACGACCTGGCGCTAAAGCGCGGGGAGAGCTTGGTATGGCTCGATGTACTCAAGACCAATTCAAGTGCTCGGCGCTTCTACGCAAGCCTCGGTTTTCAAGAACGCGGTGAAATCCCCTTCAAAACGGACATGGCAGAAATTGGAATGATGGTAATGGTCTGCCAACTTTCCAATAACACGCTTCCTCATCACGCGTCCATTGCCTCGTAATTAGCCTCGTTCAAGTCTGCCTGCGTTGTTATCGGTCACGCCGACCAGACCAACCCGAACATAATGAGCGGCGGCGAGAAAAATAGTGAGCAGGACTACAGACATGGCCAGCGAGCCATAGTCAGCAAAGGCAAGATCATCAAAGTAACCACGCAGAAGCGCCACCTGGCCGGGAGCGATCTCGACCCACTGGCAAAGAAATCCCAACCATGAAAATTGCGCGCCTGCTTTCCTCCAGTTTCCTCGTGCTAGCTGTGGCCCTCGTCGTCTATGGTCTTTTCGGCTTCTCCCGTTTTGCGTGGTACACCGGCGTCTACTATGACGAGCGCATGATCCTGTTCGACCACGGCGTCTATCCTTTTGCGTGGGGTATCGCGTTGCTGCTGATGGGGCAAATCGCCCGCTTGCACCATCGTCGGCCAGCCATGCTGCTCGCCGCTGGTGCCGCCCTGCTGCTGCTTCTCTGGAAGCGTGTAACAGTGCCCGTTGCCATCGCCAATCAGCAACTTTTTCCGGATCCTGCTTTACTGGAGGGACTGATTGTTACCGCTGCCGTGGTGATCGTCCTGGCGCTGATAGACCGCCCCGTCGAGCAGGCCATCCGCAAGGCGCTTGCTCGTACCCGGTGACTCTTGAAGGTCACCGCCGCCGCCACTACTCGTCACACACCGCCCCACCAACCGCTCCTCCGATACTCAATCCCGTCGACAAATCAAAGCCAAAATCGCAGTGGTGGCCATCCTTTGGCCGATATCGGCACAGCAGCATGTCACGATGGCGAACGCGTATTTGTGCATCGGGACAGCCATTGGGCAAATCCGGTCCCATGGCGTCGAACATGTCTCTGGCAGCGGCTCCCGTCAATCGAAACGCGACTTTGGTATCGCCCGCAACCGGGGCGACGGCTTCGTCAAGATATCCGCCATAGATCGCGTACGAAGCTGAAAAATTCCTCTCTGCAAACTCCCATACGGCCCGAGCCTGGTGCGCCAACAGCAGGCACAGTAGCATGACGCCTAGCAGGCTGGCGCGCCTCAGCATATGGAGCCGCCGATGCTGCGCCCGGTCAGCAGATCAAAGCCAAAGTCGCAATGATGGCCATCACGGGGATGGTAGGAGCAGCTCACTTCCGCCCGCTGGCGCAATCGATATTCGCCATCCACGCCGCACGCGTTGCGCAAGTCGGGCCCCATCGCATCAAATAGCTGTTTCGCCGCCTTGCCGTCGATCCAGAACGCGATGCGCTTGTCTTTCCTGGTCGGCGGCTGTGGATCGCTCAGGCTTCCGCCATAAACCGCATAGCGGCCTTTGAATGACTGGTAAGAAAATAGCCATTTGGGGGCGGATTGGGCCATGGCCATAGCCAAAACAAGGAGAAGAAAAACAGCGAGGAGGCGTTTCATATCATCTGCCCCGCTACTTGATCGTGACATGAAAATGGTCGTCGTGCCGTATGAGGGGTCTTACCCGGGGAATAGTGGGATCATTAAAAAAAATAACGTGGACAAAGCTGAATTCAAAAAATATGCGGATTAACTGGGCCGTGGCATCGCGGTCGTACTGAGAGTCAAACCTTGTTACAGGGCTACCCATTTTGTCTTTGCGAAGCAATCGGACGTCGACGTCTTTTCCGCTTCGATGACTTTTATGTTCACTGTAGGGAGCGCCATCAGCCAGGCTGATATTTCCGAAACCAATTTTCCGGCTATCGATACCTTGCCATTGATGCTCAACCAAAAACAGGAGCGAAAGCAGCTTGGGATGCGCATATTGGCCGGCGCCATTCGGCGGCGTCCCGTAGGTGTAATATCCCGCGCCTTCAGGTCGTTGCGGAAGATAGAAATAGCCGCGTCCATCCTTTGGCTGCAATTCCAGCATGCGTACTCCTGAATGTAAAATCCCGGACTCAGCTCAAACCAATGGCACGATGCCCCCCTTGGCAGGACTCCTTGCACGTTCGCAAAGAAATCTGCGCTCGACAATTCTTACCGCTATGCATTTTCTGAGCATTGCGAAGGATCAAAGGTCCGTACGTTGGTGGACTTGTTGCCAGTTGAAGCGATGGCGTTGCGCCATTTCGAAGTTAAAAAACATCCCCCCTTAAATATTCCATCGCCCGCCGATACTTCTCCACCCGCTCCAGATCCTTCTGCGTCGGCCTATCTATCCTCGACAAATCGCTATTCTCGGCCAGATCCGCCAGCTTGACGGCCTTGCCGACCGGGTCCAAGGCCGCGCGGGCGATGAACGCTTCGTAGGACTCGCCGTCGATCTTGGTCACGGCGCGCACGCCGTCGATGACTTCCTGGGAAAATCCTTCGCGCGCCAGGTCGTCGAAGGTGATTTTTCCATCGCTGTCTTCCACCACGTCATGCAGTACGGCGACGATCTGCTGAGCACCGGGCGCGACGCGCAGCATGACGCGCAAGGGGTGCAGTATGTACGGCGCACCGCCCTTGTCCGTTTGGCCCGCATGGATGGCGGCGGCAATTTCAATCGCGCGCTCCAGGGTGCCGCGTCTTGCGTGTTCACTCATGTTCACTCCTTGTTCACTGCACCTTGATTGGTGACGCCGTTGCGCGCCAGCCGCGGCGCTGCAAATGGCAAACACTGCTGCACAGCAAGGCTGGCACCAGTAAATTGAGGACTGGTACGAGCATCAGCAAACACAACAGCAATCCCAGGGCAAAAATCGCCGGACGCTGTTCGCGGCGCAACACCGCTTGCTGTTCCGCGCCGAGCACCTTTTCAGCTGCCGCGCCGTAGACCATCTGGACATTCCAGGCCAGCAAGTACGAAATCAGCACGCACATGGCCCACACCGGAATCAGCAGGGAAAGCAGCAGCAACAGGCGCCGCCACCAGACAGGGCGCGCGGAGGATGCATCCAGGCCGGCCGGTGGCTGCCATGCGGCATAGCGGCGCGCCGCCACAGCCTTGGCGCGCTCCAGCAACAGCCAGCGCAACGGCAAGCGCGCCGTGCCGATGGCACCGACGATAAAAACCATCACATAGAAAAAGCCAGCCAGCGCCAGCAGCGCCAAGGCGATCTGGCCGATCGACAACAGAGCTTTGGCGGCACTGCCCAGGCCGCCGGCGATATTGCCCATCTGCGAAAGCGTGGCAGGCCCGTTGGCCAGTGTCCCGACGCCATCCATCACGCCCAGACCCAGCAAGCCGGTAACGGATATCAGCGCCAGCATGGCGCTCAGTTCGACAAAAAAACGGCCGAAGCAGCTATACAGTCCCAGCCACAGCACCACGACCGCCATGCACCACAGCGCGGAGCGCCACCACAGCCCCGCATGACGCGCGTCGCGCAGTCCCAGGCCGATACACGTGAAGGCTTCCCGCCAGGCCTGCAGCCAGGTCTGCAATATTTGTGTCACGCTCAAGCGTACTCCGCAGTGAAGGGGCGGATACGTCGATCCGTATGTTGCCGATTGTACATGGACAAGGCTGGCGCACGCGCCGCCGAGAGCAATGGACAAATCTAGCTCCAGCTCGCCATTGTTTGCGATACCGCAATTCCCGGTGGAAAGGAATACGAAACAATGCCAACTCCCCCACCGTTGCGCCTAGCGGAGTTGACCATGCTTGAAGTTCAGCCCAGGGATAAGCGCGGTTTTTTTATCCTGCCCCAGGCTCCGGAAGATGCCGGGTATTACGTCTATGGCACGCCGGGCAGAGGTGCCGGCCAATACGCGCACCCAAACATGATGATGGCACTTCTCTATGTGGAGCGTGAATGGCAAGCGTCAGATAAACGGAAATTTGGCATCGGCAACATAAGCCTGGCGAACGGAACCGCCTATGGGCAGCATTCAACCCACAAGTCCGGACTGGAGGTTGACATTCGTCCATTGCGCAAAGATGGCCTGCACATTCCAGTATATTGGTACAACAAAGAATACGATCAAGCCGCGACGGCAAAGCTCATCGCACTTTTTCGCGCCCATGCCAGTGTGCGCAGGGTGCTGTTTAACGATACCGGCATTCCTCTCGTGACGCCATTCAAGAATCACGACCATCACTTTCACCTGGAACTGAGTACCTGACATGAAGAAACTGTGGGCTATGGCGTTCGGCGCCCTCACCGTGTTTTCACTGGCTTATGCGGCTGGCAACAGCGACTGGGGCGAATACCAACCGTTCAAGGGTTCTTATCTGATCTATTCGAATACCTTGGGCGAGCAACAGCCGCCTACACCGCATGAGCGCAAGATTTCTTTCATGGTCACCGGGACCGTGGCAAAGGACATGTTTGACTCCATGGCTCCGGACTCGAAAGAGCGCTGCAGTTTGGAGAAAGGCTATCGGCAGCGCGACAAGGAAAATGTCTCGTGCACCCTGGATCACGACGGCTATGTATGCCACTTCGGCTTTAATCTGCGCAGTGGCAAAAGCATAGGTGGATCGATTTGCTAAATTGCCCGGGGTGACAGGAGCCAGGTCCGCCCTTGTACAACATCTCATCCTTGGCTGGCCGAGAACAAAGGATAAAAACGCTATTCAAGCACGCCAATCAGCTCAACAGCGTACACTGGCTCCTCTTCCATCAACGCATTGGTCCACCGTGAAACTATCGCGCTTTATTAGCGGCCATCTGGAGCCGATCCTGCAAGAGTGGGAACTCTTCGCCAGGTCGCTCCCCATTCCTGGCGCCGCCATCTCGAAAGCTGAATTGCGCGATCATGCGAAGCAGATGCTCGAAACCATCGTGCGCGACATGGACGTCATCGAGAACGCGGCGCAGCGAAAAAAGAAATCGACCACGGGCGTATCGGAAATCACGGGCAAGGAAACGGCCGCCGCCACGCATGGCTCCCTGCGCCAGCAGATCGGCTTCACGCTGCCGCAACTGACGGCGGAATTTCGCGCCATGCGGGCCAGCGTTCTGCGACTGTGGATGGCACAGGTGTCGGTGACGACGAAAACGGCAACGGACGACATCTTGCGCTTCAATGAAGCGATAGACCAGGCGCTGCAGGAGTCGGCCATACGCTACTCGCAGCAGAGCGACCGCACCCGCAATACCTTTCTCGCCATCCTCAGCCACGATCTGCGCAGTCCGCTGAGCACGATGACGATGGCCGGTGCGCTGCTGAGCAGGCCGAGCGCGACCTCCGCTTCCACAGTGCAGATCGGTGCGCGGGTCGCCCGCAGCGCGGCGACCATGACAACCATGGTGAACGATCTGCTGGAATTCGCCAGGACGCAGCTGGGCGGACACATGCCCATTTCGCCCGCCTTGGGCGACCTGGGGGAAATCTGCAAGACGGCCGTCGAGGATGCCTCGGCAGCTCACCCGCAATGCAAGTTCGAACTGAGTACCACGGGCGAGATGATCGGCGACTTCGATGCGGCCCGCCTGGCCCAGCTGTTTTCCAATTTGCTCAACAATGCCGCGCAATACCGGACCGATGACCAGCCGGTGACCATCACGGCCTGCGGCGATGCCGATACGGCCGTGGTGCAAGTGAAGAATTTCGGCCGCCAGATCCCGGAAGCGTCGCTGAAGAGCATTTTCGATCCACTGGTCCAGCTGGCCATTTCCGACGACCACAAGGCGCCCAATGCCACCAGTATCGGCCTGGGCCTGTTTATCGCGCGTGAAATCGCCAGCGCGCACGGCGGCACCATCGGCGCCGAGTCCAGCCTGGAAAGCGGCACGATATTTACCGTGCGCCTGCCCAGGGTGTCGCTGAACGACAGAGGGAACGGCGGCTAGGCGCTATCACGGCAGAGATATTCATCCTCTGCCGTGACAGGCCCGCCCTACCTGCGGCTGAGCGGCACATACTCGCCCGGCAAGCTGGCCACCTCCAGCGCATCGGCAAAGGCCAGCAGGAACTTCGCCGGGCCATGTTCCGACACCAGCAGCGATGCGCCCTTGTGGCGCAGCAGTTTCAGCACTTCCTGCTGGTGCGCCTGGTATTCCTGCGAATGGCCGTAGAAGGTCTGATACATCTCCAGCGTTTCCATGGCTTTCGCGGCCAGGATGAATTCGGGTTTGTCCATGATGCCTCCTCGTTGTCATTGCTGCCAAAAACACGAAAAAAACTTGCAAGATGTGCGGTCCATGCCCGTCGCACTGCCTTGCGGCAACCACATCCGTATTTCCATCATACGCCTCAAGCCGGCCATTGCGCCGTCCTGTCGTGCATCTTTTTCTATTCCGACCGTCCGGCGTCATCGCTACGGTGTACACGCTAGCGCCATGTGCCCGCGCATGGCATCATGCGCGTTGCCCATTCCTAATAACGACATATGGACCAATATCACTTCCTCGTAGGCGAATTCAAGAAAAATAGCCCCTTTATTCCCGCCACGACCAGCGCGCAGTTGTTCGCCTGGTTCGAGCACATCGGCGAATCCGTCGAGCGCTACGGCAACAAGCGCGGCAAGATCGTCAAGTACTCACAGCGCAATTACGAGAAGATGCTGTTCGCGCCAGAGACCAACGGCATCGGCCTGCTTTCGCCGCGTATCGTGCCGCCCGACGAAGCTGACGAGGCCGTCAACTGCGACGCGCAAGCCATGTATTCATCGGGCTCGGAGCTGGTTCTGTCCATCCGCGCCAGCAAGCTTGCGCTGGCGCCGCTGTTCGACGGTGCGCGGGCCATACCCGGCCTGTTTGACCATTGCGAATATGTGTACTGCTACGCTGAAACGCAGGGCTATGGCACCGGTTACGCACTCGGCTACCGGCAGGTCGACGAGGCCCATCCGATGACCTTTGGCACGCCTTGCCCCGCAAATAACTGGGCCGCCATCAAGCGGCGCGGGTTGCAAGATGCGTACCTGCGCGATGTCTATCCCATCAACGGTTTCACGCCAGCCAGGCTGGATGCGCTGCCGCCCGAGCGCCGGCAAGCACTGCGCGCTGCGATGCAAGCTCATGGCCGCTGCGAAGACCATGCCGGCTGGATCTTCTGGTACCTGCAGCCCGGAGAACTGGAAGCGGCCCGCGCCGCACTGAACGCACACGCCATGCTGGGCGCCTACATCAGCCACCGAAGCTCATGAGCACACATTTATCGCTGCACTGTTATCTGCAGGACGAGGCCGCCGAACGGCCCCTGCCCTGTTCCGACGTGACCATCCAGGCCGACCCGGCCACCTTGCGCGCCATTGCCCATTTTCTGCTGGCCAGCGCGGACACCTTTGATCAGGCGCAAGACCGGGCCGGCATGCACGCGCACCTGCAAGATGCATGGGCCGGCTGGCAGGACGATTTCCCCGACCTGGTCGTGGTGGCCGCCTGAGGTGAGGCGTAGCATGGCGCCCCGCCTGGCGCGCGTCGGGTAACATACGCCACCCTTGCCATATAGAGAACCTTGATGCCCGATTTTCGAACCGTCCTGCCGTCGCTGCGCGCCGCCGTGCTGGCCGCAGCGCTGGCCAGCCTGTCCGCCTGCGCCAGCCAGCCCGCGCACGAAGCACTGTTCCTCGCCACCACTTTCACGCCCGCGCATTCCTTTACCAAGGGCATCGAAGGCCCGGCCGTGGATGCGGATGGCAATATCTATGCCGTCAACTTTGCGCGCCAGCAGACCATCGGCAAGGTCAGCCCCGGCGGCGCTGGTGAGGTGTACCTGACCCTGCCCGGCACCAGCATCGCCAACGGCATCCGCTTCGGCAGCCGCGGCCAGATGTATTTGGCCGACTACATGGAGCACACGATTTACCTGGTCGACCCGGCCACGCGCGCGCTGACCATCCACGCGCGCGAGCCGCGCATGACGCAGCCGAACGACATCGCCATCACGGCCGACGACGTGCTGTATGCGAGCGATCCGAACTGGAAGGAAAACACGGGCCGCGTGTGGCGCATCGCGCAAGACGGCACGGTGACCCTGGCGCTCGACACCATGGGCACGGCCAACGGCATCGAGGTCAGTCCCGACGGCAAGATCTTGTATGTGAATGAAAGCGTGCAGCGCAATATCTGGATGTACGACATCGCCGCCGATGGCAGCCTGAGCGGCAAGCGATTACTGATCAAGTTCGACGATTTCGGCATGGACGGCATGCGCGTGGATATCGACGGCAATCTGTACGTGACGCGCTACGGCAAGGGCACGGTGGTGAAATTGTCGCCGCAAGGGCGCATCCTGCGCGAGATCAGTGTGCCCGGGGCCAAGCCCAGCAACATCACCTTCGGCGGCCCCGATGGCCGCACGGCCTACGTGACGGAAGTGGTGCAAGGGCGGCTGCTGCAATTTCGGGTCGATAGGCCGGGGCTGGAATGGCTGCGGGCGCAAGAGCGGCGCAAACCCGAATAGCAGTGGGGATGTCGGCTTACGCGCTTGCGCGCTAAGCCGACCTACGCACTGCCACGATGGCCCGGTAGGTCGGCTTAGCCGGAACGGCGTAAGCCGACAACGTGCTTGGTCGCGACCAGGTCAGCGCGGAATGACGCGCTCCGCCTTCAATTTCTCGAACAGATTGAAGAACGCATCCAGCGTATCCTGGTAATCGAGAAAACCCGCCTTGCGGCTCTTGCCCATGTCCGTCATCACTTCCATCGGCCGCCCCAGGTCGGCATCCGTATGCCACCAGGAAGCGAGACGGCTGACATCCGCCTCCACCAGGCCGTGCTGCTGCGCGATGGCGCGCCACTGCGCAGGCGCGTCCTGCATGCGGTCGGCCAGCGGCGCCATCGCCTCGGGCAAGTCCGCCGCCTCGACACCGAAGTAGGCGGCCAGGCGCGGCCACAGCCACTTCCAGCGGAACACGTCGCCATTGACGATATTGAAGTCCTCGTTGCGTGCGCAAGGGCTGCCGGCCGCCCACGCCAGGTGGCGCGCGATCTGGCCCGCGTCCGTCATGTCGGACAGGCCATGCCATTGCGCGCTTGAACCGGGAAACACAAAAGGCTGGCCGCCGGCCTTGCACAGGCTGGCGTACACGGCCAGGGTCAGGCCCATGTTCATGGCATTGCCCAGCGCGTAGCCGATGATGGTGTGCGGGCGGTGCACGCTCCACGTAAAGCCGTACCGCGCGGCCGCGTCAAACAACTTGTCTTCCTGCGCATAGTAAAAGTTCTCCACGTCCTGGCGGCCCTGCTCTTCGCGGAACGGCGTGACGGGCACGGCTCCCTTGCCATACGCATCGAACGGTCCCAGGTAATGCTTGAGGCCAGTCACCAGGGCCGCATGGCGCAAGTGGCCGGTGGGCCCCAGGGCGGCCAGCACATTGGCGACCATGGCGCCATTGACGCGGATGTTTTCCTGCTCGTTTGCCTGGCGCGCCCAGGCCGTGAAGAAGACGTGGCTGGCATCAATGCCCGCCAAGGCGGCGCTGACCGCCGCGCCATCCGTCGCATCGAGCGGCAAGCATGCGCAGCCGGCGGGCACTGGCGTGCGGCCGCGCGAGACGCCCGTCACCTGCCAGCCCTGCGCCAGCAAGTGCGTGGCCAGATTGCTGCCGATAACGCCGCTGGCGCCGATAATCAATGCGTGCTTGTTCATGCATACTCCCATGGCTGTGTAAGAAACCATGATATAGCGGACAGAAATTCTTATCCGCGATAGTATTTCATCTTATTCATGAAAAATATTCTGCAATCATGTCAGAACACTTGAAAGGCATCGCGCCTTTTCTTGCCACCGCCGACGCCGGCAGTTTCACCAAAGCGGCCGCACGGCTGCACCTGAGCAGCTCGGCCGTGAGCAAGAGCGTGGCGCGCCTGGAAGCGCGCCTGGGCGTGATCCTGTTCGAGCGCAGCACGCGGCGCTTGCAATTGAGCAGCGCGGGGCAGGCCTACTACGCCACCTGCAAGCGCGTGCTGCAGGAACTGGTCGATGCGGAAAACGTGCTGGCCGAGCAGGATGGCGAACTGGCAGGCAAGGTGCGCATCGGCGTGCCCGCGTCGTATGGCCGCATGCGCGTGATGCCGGCGCTGATTGAACTGTGCGAAAAGTATCCGCAGCTGCAGCCGTCGATCAGCTTCAGCGACCGCTTTGCCGACCTGTTCGAAGAGCGCATCGATATCGCCGTGCGCATCGGCGCGCCGGGCAGCTGGCCGCCGGGGCTGGGACAGATGCCCTTGGGCGAAGAGCGCCTGATCTTTTGCGCGGCGCCCGCCTACCTGGCGCGGCGCGGCACGCCGGTGGCCATCGCGGATCTCGATGGCCACGACTGCATCGCCTATGGCCGCGGCGACGGCACGGCGGCGCCATGGCTGTTTGCCGGCGAGGACGGGGTGGAACGGCGCGCGATCGATCCGCGCCTGACGGTGGGGGATGCCGAGGCGCAGACGGCCGCCGTGCTGGCGGGTCTGGGCATCGCGCAGCAGGCGACCTGGCTGGTGCAGGAGCACCTGGCCAGCGGCGCCATCGTCGAAGTACTGCCGGCCTGCGCCACGCCAGGCTTGCCGCTTTCACTGGCATGGCCGCTGGCGCGCCAGCTCACCGCCAAGACCGGCACGCTGCTCAAGGAATTGAAGCAGCGCCTGACGATCAGCTGATACGCAATATGAAACTCAATACAAAACGTTCTTCGCTTCAGGCAGTTCGACATTGGCCTTGGTGACGATCACAACGCCCGTGTTGACGAACGGTGCGACCTTCTTGCCTTCGATCAGGCTGACGAGGGTTTTCACGCCCAGCGCGCCCATCGAGTACGAACCCTGCACGGCGGTCGCATACAGGGTGCCGTCCTTGACGAAGTTTTTCAGGTCTTCATTGCCGTCAAATCCCACGGCGATCACCTTGCCGGCCTTGCCCGCCTGCGCGATGGCGCGGCCCATGCCCACGGCCGTCGGCTCATTGGCACCGAAGATGCCCTTCAAGTCCGGATTCGAAGCCAGCACGTCGGTCGTCTGGTTCAGCGCCGTGGCCATCTGCGACTGCGAGTAATACGTGCCGACGATCTGCAGCTGCGAGTTCTTTTCGATATAGCGCTTGAAGCCGCCCACCCTGCCCGTCTCGGATCCGGCGCCCGCCACATACGACATCACGGCGATCTTGCCCGTCTTGCCGACCTGCGAAATAAGTGCCTTGGCGCTTTGCTCGCCGGCCGCTTCATTGTCGGTCGACAGGAAGGACTGGTAATAGCGCTTGCCGCTGTCGGCCACCAGCGAATCGATCAGCACGACGGGAATCTTCGCTTCCCATGCCTTCTTCAGGGCCGGCACCAGCGCGTCCGGGTCCGACGCGGCCAGCACGATGCCGGCCACTTTGCGCGTGACGGCGTTTTCCACCATGCTGACCTGGTCGGCAATCGCCGATTCCGAAGCCGGTCCCTGGAAGGTCAGGCTGTAGCCCTTGGCGTCTGCCGCGCTGGCCGTGGCGCCCTTTTTCACGTTTTGCCAGTAGTTGGAATTGGTTGTCTTGACGATCACGGCGATCTCGCCCGGGGCGGCGAAGGCGGCGCTGGAGCTCAGGGCAAATGCTGCGGTCAACAGACCGAGTGACATGGCTTTGATGGTGTTCATTGTCGTCCTCATTTAATTATAGATTTATGGGTGTGACTACTTTCAGCTACTGCTTCAGGCGCGATTGCGCTTCTGATCGATCCAGACGGTCAGCAAGATGACCAGTCCGATAATGATTTGCTGGATAAAGCTCGATACCCCGTTCATGTTCAAGCCATTGCGCAGGATGCCGATGACGAAGGAACCAATGACGGTGCCGGAAATGGTGCCGATGCCGCCGATCAGCGAGGCGCCGCCGATCACGGCGCTGGCGATCGCATCGAGTTCGTACATCACGCCCTCGTTCGGCTGCGCCGTCACCAGGCGCGACATCAGCACGCAGCCCGTCAGGCCCGACAAGGCGCCGGACAAGGTGTACACGAGCAGGGTCACGCGGCCCACCTTCACGCCCGACAGGCGCGCCGCTTCCGCATTCGAGCCGACGGCATAGATATGCCGGCCAAAGGTGGTGCGGCTGAGCATGATGGACACGGCCACGGCGATCACCACCATCAGCACCACCGGATACGGAATGCCGGGAAAGACGACTTCGGGAAAGGTGCCGCCCGTGTCGCGCTCGATGCGCCACAGCACGCCGTTACCGAGTTCGCCGAACGACTCGCCCAGGCCGGAAATGGCGCGCGCACCCGTCACCTGCAGCGCCAGGCCGCGCGCGATCAGCATCATGCCCAGGGTGGCGATGAACGGAGGCAGCTTCAGTTGCGTGATGCAGAAACCGTTGACGGCGCCGCACATGGCGCCCACCACGACGCCGCCCAGCATGGCCACCGGCACGGGCACGCCGCTTTTCACCAGCAGCGCGGCGGCCACGCCGGCCAGCGCCAGCACGGAGCCGGAACTCAAGTCGATGCCGCCCGTGATGATGACGCAGGTGGCGGCGATGCCCAGGTAGGCGATCGACGTTACTTGCAAGGCCACGCTCATGCCGTTGCTGACGGAGAAAAAAGCGTTGCTGGTCAGGGAAAACACGAGCAGCAACAGCGACAGGCTGCCCAGCGCGGCGAATTTTTGGATCAGTTCTTTGTTCATTTTCTTGTGGCTTTCTGATGTTAATGCATTGCTGCCTGGCGGCCCGATGCGAGCTGCATGATCTCTTCCTGCGACGACTCGCGCGTGTTGACGATGCCGCTGATACGCCCTTCATGGAACACGGCCACACGGTCCGTCATGCCCATGATCTCGGGCAGCTCGGACGTGATCAGCACCACGCCGATGCCTTCCGACGCCAGCTTGTCGAGCAGCTGGTAGATGGCGAACTTGGCGCCCACGTCGATGCCGCGCGTGGGTTCGTCGAAGAAGATGATTTTCGATTCGCGGTACAGCCATTTGCTGATGACGATCTTTTGCTGGTTGCCGCCCGAGAGGTTGCGCGCGATCTGCTTCGAGGTCGGCGTCTTGATGCCCAGCGCCGCGATGTACTGTTGCGCCACCGCCTCTTCCCTGGCGAAATCGATGAAGCCGAAACGGTTCGCCAGCCCCGACACATTCGTCAGGGTCAGGTTGGCGGCCACCGACATGCGGATCGCCAGGCCGTGGCTCTTGCGGTCTTCCGACAGGTAGGCGATGCTGTGGCCGATGGCGTCGATGGGACTGTCGATGGTCACCGCCACGTCGCCCAGGTGGATCGCGCCGCTGGTGAGCGGATCGGCGCCAAAGATGGCGCGCGCCACTTCCGTGCGCCCCGCCCCCATCAGGCCGGAAAAGCCGAGGATCTCGCCGCGCCGCAAATCAAAGCTCAGCGGGCCGAAGACATCCTTGCGGTGCAAATCGGTCACGCGCAGCAGCACGTCATCCGTCGGCGTCGAGACGCGGTCGGGAAATTTTTCATCGAGGGTGCGGCCCACCATCTTGGCCACGATGGTGTCCAGGCTCGTGCTGGCAAAATCGTCGGTGCAGACGAATTTCCCGTCGCGCAGCACCGTCACCCTGTCGATGATGTGCTGCATCTCTTCGAGCCGGTGCGAGATGTAGACCACGCTCACGCCATTGCGCTTGAGTTCATTGATGATGTCGAACAGCTGGCCCGTCTCGCTTTCCGTCAGCGAGGACGTGGGCTCGTCCATGATCAGCACTTCCGTATTGAGCGACAGCGCCTTGGCGATTTCCACCATCTGCTGCTGCGCACAGGACAGGTTTTTCACCAGCTGGCGCGGGTCGATGCGCAGCTTCAACCGGTCCAGTAGCGCCTGCGCATCGGCACGCATTTTCTTGCGGTCGATGAAAATGCCGCGCACCGGTTCGCGCGCCAGAAAAATATTCTCCGCCACGCTCAGGTGCGGGATCAGGTTCAGTTCCTGGTGGATGATGGCGATGCCGGCCGCCTCCGCATCCACGCTGCAGGAAAAAGTGCACACCTTGCCCTTGTAGACCAGTTCTCCCTCGTCGGCCTGGTACACGCCGCTCATCACCTTCATCAGGGTGGACTTGCCAGCGCCGTTTTCGCCGCACAGCGCATGGGCCTCGCCCTTGCGCAGGCTGAAACTGACGTTATCTAACGCCAGCACGCCGGGAAAGCGCTTGCTGACCTTGTTCAGCGCCAGTATCTCTTCGGATTGATTCATGGTGTGTCTCCTCCACTCCACTGCCATAGGCCGGCGCGCCGATGTCTGAGCATCTTGGCGGCACGCCGGTCTGCTACTGGTTTAACCGTCGATCAGTTGCGGATTCCAGGCATGCACGGTCTGGCTCTGTTCACCGAGGCCGCTGATCCCCAGGCGCATGGTGTCGCCCGGCTTCAGGTACACGGCCGACGGCTTCTGCCCCATGCCCACGCCCGGCGGCGTGCCGGTGCTGATGATGTCGCCAGGGTACAAGGTCATGAAGCGGCTGATGTAGCTGACCAGGTTGGCCACGCCGAAGACCATGGTTCTGGTATTGCCGTCCTGGACGCGCTTGCCGTTCACTTCCAGCCACAGGCCCAGGTTTTGCGGGTCCGCCACTTCATCGCTTGTGACCAGCCAGGGACCGATCGGACCGAAGGAATCGCAGCCCTTGCCCTTGTCCCACTGGCCGCCGCGCTCCAGTTGGTATTCACGTTCGGACAAATCGTTCACCACGCAATAACCGGCCACGTGCGACAGCGCATCGGCTTCGCTCACATAGCGCGCGGTGGTGCCGATCACCACGCCCAGCTCCACTTCCCAGTCGCTTTTCTTCGAGTCCTGCGGCATCACCACGGCATCGTTGGCGCCGATGATGGCGCTGGTGGCTTTCATGAACAGCACCGGTTCAGCCGGCACGGCCATGCCTGATTCGGCCGCATGATCGGCATAGTTCAGGCCCACGCACAAAAACTTGCCCACGCCCTTCCACGGCGGCGCGATGCGGCCAGGATTCGCCACCACCGGCAGGCTGGCGATATCGAGGGCGGCCAGGGTTGCCAGGCCATCCTTGCCCAGGGTTGCGCCGGTAATGTCAGGTAGCACGCCGGACAGGTCGCGCACGGCGCCGTTGGCATCGATCAGTGCAGGTTTTTCAGCGCCCTTGGCGCCATAACGCATCAGTTTCATGTGTGTCTCTCGTCGTTGTAATTAGTTTGACCAGCCACCGTCGATCACATGGACCATGCCGGTGGTAAAAGCGGATTCATCGGAAGCCAGGTAGACGGCCAGCGCGGCGATTTCCTCTGCCCTGCCCACTCTGCCCATCGGCTGGCGGGCGACAAACGCCGCCTGCACTTCATCGATGCTCACGCCCGTCGCTGCCGCCTGGGCGGCAATGCGTTCCTTCAGCGACGGCGACTCGATGGTGCCGGGGCAGATCGCATTGCAGCGGATGCCGCGCGTGACGAAGTCCGCCGCCACCGATTTCGTCATGCCCACCACGGCCGCCTTCGAGGTGCCGTAGATAAAACGGTTCGGCGCGCCCTTCACGCTCGACGCCACCGACGACATATTGACGATGGAGCCGGCGCCCCGTGCCAGCATGCCGGGCAGCACGGCGCGCATCAGCCGGTACATGGAGCGCGCGTTGATGTCGAAGGAACGGTCCCACGCCGCATCGTCGCAGTCGAGGATGGTGCCGCCGTCGACGAAGCCGGCGCAGTTGAACAGGATATCGACGGGGCCGATCTCGTCGGGCAGCGCGGTGATGGCCGCGCCATCGGTCACGTCGAGCCGGCGGATGGCGCAGCCCGTCGCTTCCTTCAAGGCGTCGAGCTGGGCCTGGTTGATATCGGTGGCGATCACGGTGGCGCCTTCGCGCACGAACGCTTCAGCCGTGGCGCGGCCGATGCCCTGGCCGGCGGCGGTGAGCAGCGCGATTTTGCCTTGTAGTCTGGCGGTCATGTTGTCTCCTTTTATTTTTAACCCAACACCTGGCAATTCTGGGGTCGGACCCTCAGGGTCCGACCCCGGCCTTTTTTGGGGTCTACGTCATATGAAAAACCTGCTCCATCATCGCCCAGTGCTCGCCCTCGGCACGCGAGGCCAGCGGCTCCTGGCACGGGGCGCAAAAGGTCCACCAGCGCTGCGTTTCCGGGTCGGCGGCGATGGCCGCCATGTCGGCCTCAAAATCCTCGCCGTGGTATTCCCAGTAACCGAACAGCAGGTTTTCCGGCTGGCGCAGGAAGATCGAATAATTGCTGACATGCGCGGCCGCCAGCCTTGCCAGCACCTGCGGCCAGACGGCGGCGTGCAGGGTCTTGTATTCGGCGATACGTTCCGGCGCAATGCCGATGACCATGCCCATTCTTTGCATTGCGACTCCTTTTGTTGGCTTACGCCGTAGCGGCTAAGCCAACCTACAGTTGGCATCGCGGTAATTCGTAGGTTGGCTTAGACGGCCTTGGCCGACGTAAGCCAACAAGCGCACCACCAGCGTTCATTCAAAACCATAAAACCGGCACGCATTGCGTCCGAAAATATCGTCCTTGTCCTCTTGCCCCAGATGCGCCAGCAGTGCCTCGCTGGCGGCCAGCCACGCCGCATAGCCGCCGGCCAGGTCCACCACGGGCCAGTCGCTGCCCCAGATCACGCGCCGGGGGCCGAACACGTTCAGCACATGTACGGCATAGGGGCGCAGGTCGTCCACGTGCCAGCCGGGCCGCGCTTCCGTCACCAGCCCGGACAGCTTGCAATGCACGTTCGGCAGCGCGGCCAGCTGCGCCATGTCTTCGCGCCACGCACCGAAGGCGGCGTCGGCGATCGGCGGCTTGGCCGCATGGTCGATCACGATGGCCAGCCGCGGATAGTCGCGGGCACATTGCAGCAGCGCGGGCAGGTGGCGCGGCAGCACCAGCGCGTCCAGACGCAAGCCGTGTTCGACCATGGCAGCCAAGGCCGGCGCCAGCGCGGGATTGGCGATCCACTGGTTGTCATCGATATCCTGCAGCATGGGCCGCAAGCCTTTGAGCTTCGGCTGCGACGCCAGGCATGCAATCGCCGCCGCTGCGTCAGGCGCCAGCAAATCGGTCCAGCCCACGACGGCCCGAATAAAGCTGTTCTGTTCCGCCAGCGCCAGCAGCCAATAGGTATCGTCTTCGGACGGCAGCGACTGCACCAGCACCGTGCCGGCGATGCCGTGCGCAGCCAGCAGCGGCGCCATGTCGGCGGGAGCAAAATCGCGGTGGATGGCGGCCAAGGTTGGCGGCGGCCAGCTGCCGGCGCGCGCGGCCAGCTGCCAGAAGTGCTGGTGGGCGTCGATGCGCATCATGCGGCCACTCCCGCAGGCAGCGGCGCGCGCGCATCGAGCAAGTCCGCGTCCCGCAGCGCCAGCCACAGGGCGTCGGGCAGCGGCGTGGCGAACCAGTCCAGGTTTTGCCGCAGCTGCGCCAGGTCCTGTCCGCCCGGGATGCAGGAAGCGACGGCCGGATGAGCGAGCGGGAACTGCAGTGCCGCAGCCTGCAGCGGCACGCCGAATTCACGGCAGACGGCGTCCAGGCGCGCCACCCGCTTGAGTATGGCGGCCGGCGCATCGGCGTAATTGAACTTGCCGTTCCCGGCCAGCACGCCCGAGTTGAACGGGCCGCCGATCACGATGGCGTTGCCGCGTTCCACGCAGGCGTCCAGCAATGGCGACAGCGAGGCCTGTTCCAGCAAGGTGTAGCGGCCGGCCAGCAGGGTGCAATCGAGGTCGAATTCCGCCATCGCGCGCAGCACGATCTCGCACTCATTGACACCGAGGCCCACGGCTTTCACCTGGCCGCTGGCGCGCAATTCATCGAGGGCGCGAAAACCGCCACCGGCCGTCAGCTGGCGCCAGTATTGCTGATCGAGTTCGCCATGCGTGGCCTTGCCGATATCGTGCACGAACAGGATATCGATGCGCTCGAGCCCCAAGCGCTGCAGGCTGTCGTCGTGCGAACGCAGCACGCCGTCATACGTGTAGTCGTAATGGGGACGGAACGGCAGCGGCGCGGCAAAGCCGTCATCGCCGGGGCGCACCGAGGCGTCGGGCCGCATCAGCCGTCCCACCTTGGTGCTGATCACAAATTCATGGCGGGGCCGTTCGCGCAGCGCCGCACCGAGACGGCGTTCGGACTGGGTATACCCATAGAACGGCGCCGTGTCGAAGAAACGCACGCCCGCGTCCCAGGCGCCATCGAGCGTGGCGCGCGCCTGCGCGTCGCTGACGGGCTGGTACAAGCCGCCTATCGGGGCGCAGCCCATGCCGATGCAGGGCAGCGACAGGCCTCCGCGCGGCAAGGTATGCAATTGTGTGACATCCATGAATGCGGTCCTCAAGCGGCGCGCAAGGGGAAGCAGCCTGGCCCCACCGCGTCGAATTGTTTATAGGTCAGCACGAATTCCTGGTGGCCCAGGTCTTCCGAGCGGCTCAGTTCTCCGTTGGCCACGTTCAGCACGGCGGCGACGATCTCCGCGCCCACTTCTTCCAGGGTGGCTTCGCCCGTGAGGATCTTGCCCGCGTTGATATCCATGTCGTCGGCCAGGCGCTCGAAGGTTTGCGGATTGGCGCACACCTTGATGACGGGCGAGATCGCCGAGCCGACGACGGAGCCGCGTCCGGTCGTAAACAAGGTGATATGGGCGCCGCAGGAAATGAGTTCGACGATTTCCGCGTTGTCCGACACGTTCGGAAAACCAAAGCGCGGCTCGCCGTCCGGCACCACGTCAAGCAGGTACAGGCCGCCGCCGGCCGGCTGGTCGCCCGGTTTCAAAATTCCGACGATGGGCGAGGAACCGCTCTTGGCATAGGCGCCCAGCGACTTTTCTTCCTGCGTGGTGAGGCCGCCATCGGCGTTCCCCGGCGAGAAGCTGCCATGGCCCATGATGGTGTAGTAGCGGGCCGCCTTGGCCACGGTTTCGACGATGGCGTTGCCCAGGTCCGGACTCACGGCGCGCCGCTGCATGTGGTATTCGCAGCCCACCAGTTCGCCCGTCTCTTCGAAGATGCAGGGGCTGCCGGCCGCGATCAGGGTGTCGAACGCGACGCCGACGGCCGGGTTGGCGCTGATGCCGCTGGTGCTGTCGGAGCCGCCGCAGATGGTAGCGACGACCAGTTCATCGATCCCCATCGGCACGCGCTCCTGCCGCGCCAGGTGTTCCAGCGCCCAGCCGATCCACTCGACACCGCTGCTCACGCTGGGGCGCGTGCCGCTGTTTTCCTGGATCGTGATCGTGTGGACGGGGCGGTCGCTGTCGGCCACGGCGCTGGAGAGGCCATATTTGTTGAACCCTTCGCAGCCCAGGGAGACCAGCAGCACGGCGCCCACGTTCGGGTGCGTCAGCAGACGGCGCATCACCTGATCCGCGTATTCGTTGGGGAAGCAGCCCGTAAAGCCGATCAGGTGCACGGGCTGGCCGGGGAAGGCGTTGACCATCAGGCGCGCCACGTGATGCGCGCATTCGACCATATAGGCCACGACCACGATATTGCGGATGCCCTTGCGGCCATCGGCGCGCAGGTAGCCCGACAGGGCGGGTGTCGTCA
Source organism: Janthinobacterium sp. NKUCC06_STL (assembly GCF_019345455.1). Classification (NCBI taxonomy): domain Bacteria; kingdom Pseudomonadati; phylum Pseudomonadota; class Betaproteobacteria; order Burkholderiales; family Oxalobacteraceae; genus Janthinobacterium; species Janthinobacterium sp. NKUCC06_STL. The sequence continues at coordinate 34,135 of NZ_JAHKQY010000016.1, read as the reverse complement.
CGGGAGCGTTCATGCTTGGTCGTCCTTGTCCAGGAAGTGGTGGCCGTCCTGGCCCAGGGTAAACGTGGGGATGTAATCGCTTGCCAGGTTGTGCGTGTGGATATGCTCGCCGATGGCGACGGGGGCCGTGATGCTGCCGATCAGGGCGCCGTAGCGCAGCACCTTGTCGCCCATGGCCAGCGCGCGGCGCGCCACCTTGTGGCCAATCTGGATGTTTTGCGCCAGGGTGACGGGCACGCCGTCAATGGCGACGACGTCGCCGCAGGCCAGGGCTGTCCTGGCGATCAGGCAGTTATCCTCGGGCGACATCAAGAGCAGGCTGGCAGGCTGGGAAGCGAGGCTCATGGCGCACCCTCCCCGGCAAAGACGGCTAGGCGGCCGGCTGGCTCAGTTTTTCCCGCGTGCCGATCGAGGACAGCATGGTGCTGCGCGAGGAATCGAGGTGCGAGCGCATGGCATCGAGCGCCTTCGGCACGTCGTGCTCCGCCAGCGCGCGCAGGATCGCCAGGTGTTCCTGCACCGCGTATTTGTTGCGGCCCTTTTCCTCGCCCTTGTCCCACTGGTAGTGATAGTGAAACACGAACGAGACGATATCGTAGAAGCCCTGCGCGAAGCGATTGTTCAAGAGGCCGATCAAGAAGGTGTGGAACTCGCGGTCCAGCGCCGGAAACGCGTTGTGGCGCGTGTCTATCCTGGCCGCCAGCTTCTCGTGCTGTTTGATCAGCCGCGCCAGTTCCGCATACGCCGGATCGCCATGCGGCAGGTGCGCAAAATGCTCCACGGCCGCCATCTCGAACATGCGCCGCATGTCCGCCAGTTCGGTGGCGAAGGAGCGGTCGAACGCGCACAGGCGCCAGCCGCCGCGCGGTTTCTTTTCGATCAGGCCGAAGCGCGAAAAGCCGATCAAAAATTCGCGCACGCTGACGGTACTGGCGCCCGCCTCGCGCGCCAGCTCCGCTTCCGAAAATTCCGCGCCGGGCGGCATGTCGCGCTGGTACACGCGTTCCATCAGCACTTGCTGGATGCGCTCCGCTCCCGACTGCAATTCGGAGATATCGAAGTAGTCGCCCGGTATGGGTTTGCGCAGCAAGCGCCGGTCCGCCGGGCTGGCGATCAGCCGCCGCGTCGACAGATACGCGATCGCGCTGCGGATGGCCGTGCGGCTGCCCTGGCAGATGGTGGTCAGGAACTGCTCCGTCGGCAGCATCTCGCCCACTGCGACATTCTCGGCGAGAAATTGCAACAGCAGATTGGTACTGCGCTTGAAGACGGTGGCGGGTTTGGACATGGATGAATGAACGCGCTATGCCAGCGAAAGGGAAAGTGGATGAGTGGGCCATTTTAGTCGATATCGGATTGGATCGGCATGCCAGAAAAGAAACAACTGCGCTGAGCGGGGCGTTCATGGCTGCGCTCCCGGCGCCAGCATGGCGCTCAGGCGCGGCTGCGCCAGGGCGGGACACAGCTGCCGCGCCAGCGCCGCCACGGGCGCCATGCGGCGCGCGATTTTGCCGGCATGGTGCTGCGCGATGTCGGCCAGGCGGTGCGCGAGGAAGGGATTGCTGAAGCGTTCCCTGACCTGCGCCACATAGGCCAGCGCGGCGTCACCATGCCGCGCGCCCATGGCGGCAAACACGGGCAGCACTTCCTCGTGCCACAGGGCTTCCAGCGCGGCGCGCATGGCGCCATCGTCCATCGCCTCGCGCACCGTCATGCCAGCCGGGCTGCCCCGTTCCATCCACAGCTGCGCCAGATACGTGTGACCGAGGTTGAGCAGGAACAGCTTGCGCTGCTCATACTCGCGCAGGCTGCCCGTCACCACCAGTTGCGGGTGGCGGCACGGCAGCAGCATGCCTTCCTGCGCCTCGATGGCCCACAGCGCATAGGGTTCGGCCACCGCGCCTATCGGTTCGATCGGTTCGGAAACGATGCGGTCGACGAGGGAATTGATCCACAGGCAGCCCGTTTGCAGGTAGACGATGAACGCGGCATCGCAGCGCCACTGCCGCGCCAGGGTCACGATCACCTGGCGCAGTACATGACCGTTGTCGGCCACCAGTTCGCACGGAAAAATCGAGATGGGCGCGGCGCCGGCCAGGAAGCGGTCGTGCAGCAGCACCAGCAGCTTGGCGGGAAAGCTGGCGGGAACGGTTGCGCCATCGAGCATGCCGGCGTGGTCGGAATCAGCCAGCTGGTAGCCCGTGTCGCCCGTATTCGAGACGATCACGCGCGCGGCCACGGCCGCATCGCGCACTTGCCGCCAGTCGCTGCCGGCTTGCCACGCTTGCGTGACGGCGTCGGCGCGGCGTTCCTCGTCGACTTGCGCGCCGTCCTGCCAGCCGCGGATGCGCACCGGGTAGCCGCCGGCCTGGCGAAACGCCGCCACCCGCGCCGCACCCTGCGCGCTGCCGGTCGTTTGCACGATGGTGATATGGCCCAGCGCCTCGCCTGCCTTGGCCGCTTCGCTGACGAACAGGTCGGCGTGCGCCTGCAGGAAGCGGCTGGTGCCAAATTGCAGTATGGGATTGAGATTGCTCATCTCAGACCTCGACGATGGCCTTGATGACACCCGCTTCGGGCTGCATCCAGCGATCGAGCACGCCCGTAAATTCGTCGAGCGTGGTGCGGTGGGTATTGAGCAGCGCGGTGGGCACTTTCCCCGCCTTCATGGCCGCCACCACTTCCTCGAAATCGTCGACGGTGGCGTTGCGGCTACCCAGCAAGGTCGTTTCGCGCTTGTGGAATTCAGGGTCGGAAAAGGACAGGCGGTCGCGCACGATGGAGACCAGCACATAGGCCCCGCCGTGGGCGACGAAATCGAGGCCCCGCTCCATGGCGGCGATATTGCCGGTGGCGTCAAACACCACGTCGAAGAATTCGCCGCCGGTGGCGTCAGACAGCTGCTCCTTGTCGCCGTCGCCCAGTTGCACCGTGCGGGTAATACCGAGCGCGTCGCGGCAGAATTGCAAACGGTCGGCGCGGCCGTCGAGCACCGTCACGTCGGCGCCTTTCAAGGACGCGAACAACATCACGGCCATGCCGATCGGACCGGCGCCCACCACCAGCACGCGCTTGCCGGCATCGACCGCGCCGCGCTTGACGGCGTGCGCGCCGATGGCGAGAAATTCAATCATGGCCGCGTCGTCGAGCGAGATGCCTTCCGTCTTGAAGACGAAGCGCTCGGGCAGCGCCAGGTATTCCGTCATGCCGCCGTCGCGGTGCACGCCCAGCACTTCGATGCGGGTGCAGCAGTTGGTCTTGCCCTGGCGGCAGGCCACGCAAGTACCGCACGACAGATAAGGCATCACATAGACCTGGTCGCCCACGGCCAGGCGCGAGTCGGCTGGCGCACTGTCGATATGGCCGGACAATTCATGGCCCATCACGCGCGGATAGCTGAGAAAAGGCTGGGTGCCGCGGAAGATATGCATGTCGGTGCCGCAGATGCCGACGCGGCGTATGCGCAGCAGCACTTCACCCTCGCCGGGCACGGGCACGGGGCGCTGCTCCATGCGCAAACTGCCGGGCGTATCGCAAACGATACTTTTCATCATGGTCGTCTCTCTCGCCGCCCGGATCTTGCCGGTTGCATATTATATTTAACGTACAAACCAACTGTGAAAAAAATCCGTCTGTGCGGATTGTCTTTCCAGCCCTGCCAATGGCGCACTTTGCTGCGCCGCACAACGATTTTTTCGTCATTCCATGTGGCTCGAACGCGCTGATTCTGCTGCAGTCGTCGTTCGGTTTTATAAATATACCGTACAAAAAAATGAAGGTCAACGGATTCTTTTTATGGTTTTTTCGGCTCCTCTGCTACATTCCTGCTTGACCCTGACGTTACGTCAGGCGCCATCGTGGTTGGTACGCACGGAAGACAAGGAGAAGACGATGCTGTTGAAAATCGGTGAACTGGCCAGGCTCACGGGCCTGACCATCCGCACCCTGCACCACTACGACAGCATCGGCCTGCTCTCGCCTTCGGCGCGCACGCAAGCTGGCTACCGCCTGTACCAGCACGGCGACATGGACCGGCTGCACCGGATCATGGCGCTGCGCAAGTTCGGGTTGTCGCTGGCCGATATCGCCAACGCCCTCGCCGGGCCGGATCTGCCGCTCTCCTCCATCGTGGCGCGGCAAATCGCCATGCTGGAACGCCAGATCGCGCAGGCGTCCACCTTGCGCGAACGCCTGTGCAGCCTGCAAACGCAGCTGACGCAGGGGCAGGCGCCGGAACTGGCCGAGTGGCTCACCACTATGGAGTTGATGACCATGTACGACAAATACTTTAGCCCCGAAGAACTGCAACAGCTGCCGCTGCTGTCCGATGCGGCCGTGGAACAGGAATGGAAAGCACTGGTAACGAAAGTGCGCGCCGTCAAAGACGCGGGCGCGGGCCCAGGCGATGCGCCAGCGCAAGCGCTGGCCACGGAATGGATGGTCAAGCTGGTGCGCGACACGGGCGCCCATCCGGGCCTGTTCGCGCGCCTGAACGACATGCATGCGCAGGAGCCATCGATGCAGGCGACGACCAGCATCGACGCGGACCTGATGCAGTTCATCCTCGCCGCCTTCAATGCCTCGCGCATGGCGCTGTACCGGCCTTTCCTCGATGAGCGGGAATACGCGCACCTGGTGGCCAACTACGGCAAGCGTTCGGGCGAGTGGCCAGCTCTGATCGCCGCCGTGCGCGCCGCCATCGATGCGCGCACGCCGCCCACCGATGCGGCCGTGCTGCAGCTGGCAAGGCAGTGGCTGGAACTGTTCCGCTCCTACGCGGGCACGGACCCGGCCACGCAGCTGAAGTTCCGCCAGGCGCACCAGCAGGAACCGCGTTTGATGGAAGGCAGCTTCGTCGACGCGGCCATGCTGCAATACCTGGGTGCGGCGATGGCCGTCGTGGCGCAGGAGCGACCACACGCATAGTTGACGTGTGGCATCTCGTGGGCGCGGCCATGTAGAATCGGCCTTCGCCCACGAGAGGATTAACCGATGCGCCGCTTTCTGTTTGCTTGCCTGACCCTGCCCGCCCTGAACCTCGCCATGGCTGGCGATGCGCCCGTGCAAGGGGTATGGCAGGGCACCGTCGGCAAGGCCAATATCGTGGCTTGCTTCAACCAGCCCAGCACCACGCAAGGCTCTGACCGCAGCGGCAATTATTACTACACGCGCTACAAGACGCCGATCATGCTGTCCCGGCCCAACGGTAAAATCCTGTGGCAGGAACTCGACGCCAAGGGCAATACGACGGGCACGTGGAGCCTGGGCACGCCGCAAGGCGGCAAACTCACCGGCACGTGGACGGCCCCGAAAAGCGGCAAGAGCCTGCCCGTGGCCTTGACCCTGCTGGAAGCGGCGGGCGACCGCGAACACCCGTCGTGTGCCAGCGACGCCTACAATCTGGCGCTGGAAGACTTTCCCGCCACCAAGGTCAGCAAGCCCGTTACCTTCGAAGGCAAGCAATACCGCAACCTGCAAGTGGGCGACACCATCACGGTGGAGCTGATGGCGCCCGGCGACGGCGTGGCGAAAATCAATGCGCAGCTGCGCGCCGTGCTGGCGAAGAACAAGAAGGACCTGGAAGATTTCTATGCCACGCGCCGCGAATACCTGGGCCGCAACGGTTTCACGACGGAAGACGAAGTGTATGCGGATCCCACCTACTGGTCGCCGCGCTGGGTGACGGTGAAGTTCTACCGCTGGGCAGCCGGCTATGGCGCCAGCGGCATCTCCATCAAGTTCCGCACCTGGGATGTGAAAACGGGCCAGGAAACGGATGTGTGGAACTGGTTTGGCGCCAGCGCCAGCGATGGCGACGACAAGGCCGAGCTGCCGGACCGCCTGCGCCAGTCCCTCTTCAAGGGCGTGAAAATCGACGCCGAATGCAAGGGCACGGATTACGACGGCCGCGGCCGCTTCCACCTGTCATTGAAGCCGGAAGGCGTATCGTTCTGGCAAGACCCGAACGGCAGCGGCTGCGAAAACGACTTTTTACTGCCCTACAGCAAGGTCGGCCCCTTCCTCACCGTCAAGGGCCGTGCCGCGCTCAGCGATTTGCTGCCGAAGAACTAGCCACCCGCCTTGTCCACCGCCTCTGCCACCATCTCCGCCGTGGCGGCCGCCAGGGTCCAGCCCAGGTGGCCGTGGCCCGTGTTGTAGTACACGCCAGGCGCCTTGCCCGGTCCCACCTTCGGCAGCATGGCGGGCAGCATGGGACGCAAGCCGGCCCAGGGCACGACCTTGCGCGTATTCACGCCAGGAAAGCACTGCTCCACCCATCCCAATAGCGGGCGGATGCGGTCGGCGCGGATATCGTAATTGACGCCATTGAATTCGGCCGTACCCGCCACTCTTAACCGGTTGTCGCCCAGGCGGCTGCTGACCAGCTTGGTCGCATCGTCGAGCAGGCTGACGGACGGTGCGGCCGCGCGGCTGGCGGCATCGTCGAGCTGCACGGTAATCGAATAGCCTTTCACGGGATACACGTTGACATGGTCGCCCAGCATGGCCGCCATGGCGCGGCTGGCCGTGCCCGCGCAGACGACGACGGCGTCAAACACGGTGCTGTCCTCGCCTATGCTGACGCGCACCCTGCCGTGCTCGCGCGCCAGCGCCGTGACTTCCTCGCTATAGCGGCAGGCCACGCCCAGGCGCACGCAGGCGTCGGCAAGGCCGCTGGTGAATTTGTGGATGTCGCCCGTGGAGTCGCTGTCCGTGTAGTAGCCGCCGTAAAAGTCGCCCTGCAGCGCCGGCTCGATGGCGCGCATTTCCTGCGCCGTGACGGCGCGCCGCTGCAAGCCGCCTTGCGCCAGCAGGCGCGACACGCCGGCCGCCCGCTCGAAGCCTGCCTTGTCGCGGTAGACGTGCAGGATGCCGGCGCGGCGGTGATCGAAAGCTATGTTTTCCGCTTGCGCCCACGCAAACAAATGTTCGCGCGCGGCGATCGCCATGCGGGCCGTGGCGATGGTGTTGCGCTCGTAGGCGGGCATGGCGGCAAGAAACTCCGCAAACCAGCTCAGCTTGTGCCAGCTGGGCCAGGGATGCAGCAGCAGCGGCGCATCGCGGCGCGCCATCCATTTCAGGGCGTTCAAAATCGTTGCCTTGTGGTTCCACACTTCCGCGTGCGAGGCCGACAATTGCCCGCCGTTCGCATATGACGTTTCCATGGCGGCGTAGCGGTGGCGCTCGATCAGGGTCACGTCCACGCCCCGCTTGGCCAACGCATACGCCGTCGTCACGCCCGTAATCCCTCCGCCGATGACAGCCACCCGCCTCATTGCGGCGACACCTTGTGCACGACCGTGTCGCCCGCCTGCAACACGCGGCCGTCCAGCGCCAGCACGTCCATCCTGCGCACGGGCAAGCCTGAGCCACGCTGCAGCAAGGTCGAATGCGCCTCGCCCGCTTCGAACAATTGCGCCTCGCTCCACTGGCGCAAGCCGACGACGACGGGAAACAGCGCCAGCCCCTTTTGCGTCAGCACGTATTCCTGGTAGGCCGTGCCGTCCGAGGCGGGCGCGACCGTAAAAATGCCCTCTTCCACCAGGGTGTGCAGGCGGTCGGCCAGGATGTTCTTCGCCACGCCCAGGCTTTTCTGGAATTCGCCGAACCTGCGCATGCCGTCGAAGGCGTCGCGCACGATCAAGAGCGACCAGCGCTCGCCGATCACGTCGAGCGCGCGCGCCACGGGACAGGGGTCGGTTTTCAGGCTCTTGCGCTTGGCCATCGTCATGCTCCAGGATTGAGTGGTTGCATTTTAAAACTTCTCGGCGTAGACTCCAACTGGTTTTAATTTGAAACCACTTAATTTACCTCCCATGCGCGATACAACGACTCCCATCACGACAGCACTTCCCCCCACCCTCGTCTGGCTGTTTGCCACGGCCGCCGGCCTCAGCGTGGCCAATGTGTATTACGCCCAGCCCTTGCTCGCCACCCTGGCGCACGAATTCGGCATGACGGAGGCGGCCAGCGGCATGGTCATCACGGCCACGCAGATCGGCTGCGCGCTGGCCTTGCTGCTGCTGGTTCCCTTGGGCGACATGCTGAACCGGCGCCGGCTGACCCTGTTCCAGCTGGGCTTGCTGGCCATCACCCTGGTGGCGCTGGGCTGCGCCCGTTCCACGGCCGCCTTGCTAGGCGGCATGCTGCTGGTGGGCTTGCTGGGCACGGCCATGACGCAGGGTTTGATCGCCTATGCGGCCAGCGCGGCGGCCAGCCATGAACGGGGAAGAGTCGTCGGCATGGCGCAGGGCGGCGTGGTGATCGGCTTGCTGCTGGCGCGCACCCTGTCCGGCGTGGTGGCGGATCTGGCCGACTGGCGCGCCGTGTATTTTGTTTCGGCGGCCATCGCTTGCGCTTTGCTGTTGCTGCTGTGGCGCAAGCTGCCGCCGGCGCAGCCATCCAGTCAACGGCTGGCGTACGGCGCCCTGCTCGCCTCGATGCTGGACATGCTGCTGCACAACAAGGTGCTGCGCGTGCGCGGCATGCTGGCCCTGCTGATGTTTGCCGTCTTCAATATTTTCTGGAGCGCCCTGGTGCTGCCTTTGACGGCGCAAGGCTACAGCCATGCGGCCATCGGCGCGTTTGGCCTGGTCGGCGTGATCGGCGCGCTGGGCGCGGCGCGCGCCGGCACCATGGCGGACCAGGGCCGCGCGCAGTGGACGACGGGCGCGGCCCTGCTGCTGTTGCTGGCCGCGTGGCTGCCGCTCAGCTTTGCGGGCGCGGCCCTGTGGCCCTTAATCGTCGGCATCATCGCGCTGGACCTGGCTGGCCAGGCCATCCACGTGACGAACCAGAGCCTCATCTTCAAGGATGACAGCGACGCACACAGCCGCCTGGTGGCGTGCTACATGCTGTTTTATGCGGTGGGAAGCGGACTCGGTGCGATTGCCGCCACCAGCGTGTATGCGCTGGCGGGCTGGCATGGGGTATGCGCGCTGGGCGCGGCGGTCAGCTTGCTCGCCCTGCTGTTCTGGCGGCTGACCTTGCCTGCTGAAAAAGCTGAGTGATCAACGCTTAATTCAGCATGGCCGTGGCGGAACCATGGCGGTAGGTTTTCAAGGCATCGGGCTGGATCTGGATCAGCGAACCGCTGACTTTAATCAGGTGCAAGTCCGTCAGCTGGTGCAGCACGCGCGACAGGGTGGCGGGCGCCAGGTTCAGGAACGATGCCAGCAAACTTTTCTTCAGGTCCAGCTTGACCTCGTTCGAACGCTGCTGGTCCGAGGCCTGCAACAGATACTCGACCACGCGCTGGGTGGCGTTCTGCACGGAGCAGCGCTCCACGTTGCGGATAAAACCCATCAGATGGTGCGACAGGCTGTTCATCATCTGGCGCGCGATGCGCGGCGACTGGTCCAGCAGGCGCAGCAGCGCGTGCGGCGGGATGCGCAGCAGCAAGCAGTGCTCGAGCGCTTCGGCGCAGAATGGATACGGTTCATCGAGGAAAATCATGGCTTCGCCGAAGCTCTGGCCCGGACGGATCAGTTCCAGTACCTTGTCGGTCCCTTCCATGGAAAACACGCTCAGCTTGACGAGGCCGAAAACCACCACATAGGCGCCTTCCGCCACTTCGCCCTTGCGGAACAGCACTTTGCCTTTTTCCACTTCAACACGCACGACATCCTGGCGCAATTGCTCTAATTGCGAAGGGGAAATATGGCGGAACAGAGCCTGGCTCGATAGCAAGCCATCGACGTTGACCTTATGCATGACACTCTCTTATTAGATTAGCGAATGACTAAGAGTGTAATGGGCCGGCACGGTCAAGGCCATACGTCAAAGGAACTAGGGTTGTCTAGGCCGGAACGCCATGCAGATCAAACAATCGCGCATTGCTTGCGCACTATTTGCACTTTGTTTGATCTTTATTTGCTCAATTCGCGCTCGACCGCGTAGACGGCGATCTGCACGCGGCTGCTGAGCTTAAGCTTTTTGAGGATGTTTTGCACGTGGATTTTCACCGTGCTTTCGGCCACGTCGAGCTGGCGCGCGATTTCCTTGTTGCTCAGTCCTTGCGCCAGGCAGGCCATGGCTTCGCGTTCCCGCGGCGTCAGTTTGTCATAGTCTTCCTGGGGCGCGTTCTGCCCCGCGCGGAACTGCGACACGAGCTTGGCCGTCATGGCGTCGGCAATCACGGATTCGCCGGCGGCGGCGCGGCAAATGGCCTGCCCCAGCTGCTCGGCCTCGATATTTTTCAGCAGGTAGCCGCGCGCACCGGCGCGCAGGGCCGCACCGAGGTCGGCCGCGTTTTCCGACACGGTCAGCATCAGCACCACCATCTGCGGCAGGTCCTGCAGGATCAGCTGCAGTGCCTCGACGCCGGACACGCCGGGCATGTTCAAGTCCATCAGCACCACATCGGGCCGCAGTTCGGCCGTCAGGCGCACGCCGTCGAGCCCGTTCGATGCCTCGCCCACCACCTGGAATTGAGGATTGCGCTGCAATAGCAGCTTGACGCCGCTGCGCAGCAAGGTGTGGTCGTCGACCAGCAGGATTTTGATTGGTGCGTTCACGTGTTTGTTGCCTGATAAAGATGATTCATTTGTTACGCGGCCTGGCGCCGGGCTGCCGGCAAGGCCAGCGAGATCGTCGTGCCGCCGCCGGGCGTGCTGTCGATGGCAAATTGCGCACCGAGCCGCTCGGCTCTTTCCTGCATGATACGCAAGCCGATCTGCAATTCCGTTTTCTTGTCGCGCAGGTTGGCGGCGAAGCCTTCGCCATCGTCGCGCACCTGCAGCGCAAAATCGCGCCCGTTGTCCACGCGCAGCGCCACGTTGCTCGCTTGCGCATGCTTGCGGATATTCGACAGCGCTTCCTGCACGATGAACAATATCTGCAGTTGTTGCTCGGGAGCCAGCGGCGCGCCGTTGCCGCTCATCTCCAGGGTACCGACGACACCCGTCTGCAGCTCGAACTTGGCCAGCACTTCGCTGAGTTTGCTTTCGAGGTCGCTGCCATGCCAGCGCGTGCGGAAATTGACCAGCAATTCGCGCACGTCCTGGTAGCTTTGTTCGACGCCCATGCGCATCAGCGGCAATACTTCGGCCGCTTCGTCGAGCTGGCCGCGGCGCACGGAATCGTCGAGCATCTGCACTTGCAGGCTGATGAAGTTCAGGCTTTGCGCGATGCTGTCATGCAAGCCTTCGGCCAGCAGGCTGCGTTCGCGCGCCACGGCAAATTCCTTTTCACGCGCGATCAGGCGCTGGTTTTCAATGGCGATGCCCAGGCTCTGGCCCAGCGTTTCCAGCCAGCCCTGCTGCTGCGCCTGCACGGCTTGCGGGCGCGCAAAGTGCAGCGAAAAACTGCCGACGACCTGTTCGCGCGCAAGGATGGGAAAGACGGCGATGGCGATGAAACCTTCGTCCTGGCAACGATAGCGCTGCAGCGCATCGACCTGGCGGAAATCGCGGATCTGGATCACGCCCTGCGCCACGGCCGCGCCGCACAGGCAATCGTTGTTGCGGATGCAGTGCTCCTCTTCCACCATGGCGTCGGAAATGCCCTCGTGCACGATGATGTGCACGGTGTCCTGCTGCGGATCGAGGATGCGCACGGTGCCGCCTTCGGCCTGCGCGAACTGCATCACATGGCGCAGGAAGCCACGGCACAGCGCGTCGATGGCGTGCTGTCCCGCCAGCAAGGTGGAAATCTCGTGCAGGGTGGCCAGCTGGCGTTCCTGCGCGGCGCTCAGGCCCGATGCGGCTTGCGCCAGGCGGCGCTGGCGCCAGCGCGACGCTGGAAGTTGTTTGCGGGAAGGTTGACTGCGCGGCGCATGCATGAAGAACTCGAATCTGAAAAGTGGTGCGCCCGGCAAGCGCTGCGGCCTGCCGGGCTGATAAAGGTTACAAACGGGTTACAAACGGATCTCGGTACCGAGCAGTTTGACGAACTGCGCCAGCCAGGCCGGATGCGCAGGCCAGGCAGGCGCCGTGACGAACTGGCCATCCGTGACAGCGTCCGTGACGGCGATGTCGGCATACGTGCCGCCCGCCAGTGTCACTTCCGGCGCGCAGGCGGGATAGGCGGAAATGCGCTTGCCACGGATGACGTCGGCGGCGGCCAGCAATTGCGCGCCATGGCAGACGGCGGCGACGGGCTTGCCCGCCTCGGCGAAATGGCGCACGGCGGCGATGACGTTCTTGTTCAGACGCAGGTATTCGGGCGCGCGGCCGCCGGCGATCATCACGGCGTCATAGTCGGCCGGGTCGATCTCGTCGAAGCTGGCGTTCAGGGTGAACAGATGGCCCGGCTTTTCCGTGTAGGTCTGGTCGCCCTCGAAATCGTGGATAGCCGTCTTGATCGTCTCGCCGCTTTTCTTGCCGGGGCAGACGGCATGCACGGTATGGCCGAGCATCAGCAGGGCCTGGAACGGCACCATCGTTTCATAATCTTCTGCAAAATCGCCGGTCAAAAACAGAATTTTCTTCGCTGCCATTTAGTTCTCCTATGAAAGATTGATGCCGCAAGGCGTATCTTAGCGCGACTTGGCAACCATACTGGATATTTATCAAACTTTTGCGCCTTGATCGAGGATTTTACAGGCTGAGGCAGAATTATTTGCAGCCTCGCCGGTCAAATCAAGCACACCTCCTTGAAAGGCCGGGCCATGGACAGCAGCAGCGGCAATATCCTCATACGTATCTTCGACCACTTGCCCGATGCCGAGCGCGCCCGCAACCGGCTGCTGGCCGAAGGTTTTCCCGCTCACGCCGTGCAACTGGACGCGGGCGACGACGAGGCCGGCCCCGTGCAGGGCAATTTTACGGTCGGCAATCGCGACACCCTCACCAGCCGGCTGGAACGCGTGATCAATGCCCTGTTCGGCGGCGACAACCATATGTACCGGCGCAACTATGGCAAGACGGCGTTTCGCGGCATGGTGCGCCTGGTGGTGGCCACGCGCCATGCCGATGAGCAAGAACGCGCGCACGCCATCGTGCAAGCGTGCGGCGGCAACGATATCGAACAGCGCACGGCCCGCTGCGGCCAGGACAGGCACGGCGGCGTGGCGGCCCTGTCGCGCTAGCAGGGGTGCACAGCAAGGAGAACGAGATGGACGTCACATGGGTGCTCGTGGCCGACAGCAGCCGCGCGCGGCTGTTTGCGCTGGGACAGCAAAACCAGCTGGGCGAGCTGCAAGACTTTGTCAATCCGGCGGGCCGTGACAACGATAACGCCTTGAACAGCGACGCCAGCGGACGCTTCGGCAGCGGCATGCGCGCCGGTACGCAAGCGGGCACGCAGGCGCACACGGCCGAGCCACAGGTGACACCCGTCGAGCATGCGAACGAACAGTTTGCCCGGCAGATCGCGCAGGTGTTGCAGCAGAGCCTGCAGCAACGGCGCTACAGCAAGCTGTGCCTGGTCGCCGCGCCGAAGTTCCTGGGACAATTGCGTCTAAGGCTCGATGCCCAGGTGAAAAAACGGCTCAACCATGCCCTTGCCAGGGATGTCGCCAGCATGAACGTGCCGCAACTGGAAGCCTATCTGCAGCAAGCGCTGGACAGGAACGGCGGCGGCAGCTGAATGGCATGCGGCCCGGCGCCCTCCGCAAGCAGGCACAATCTGTGGCAAGATCTGCATTCTTTCTTTCAAAACCGGAACTTGCCATGATTTTTGAAATTGCCCACATCCAGATCAAATCAGCCACGCACGCTGCCTTCGAAGCGGCCGTGACGAAAGCCGTCCCCCTGTTCCAGCGCGCACGCGGCTGCGAATCGATGCGTCTGGAGCGCTCGATCGAAAACGGCGACGCCTACCGCCTGGTAGTCGGCTGGACCACCCTGGAAGACCATACCGTGCATTTCCGCGGCAGCGAGGACTTCCAGGCATGGCGCGGCCTGGTCGGTGAATTTTTCGCCGCACCGCCGCAGGTCGAGCACATGGATACGGTGGTGACGGGGTTCTAGACAGGCACCTACACTGCGGGGTGGTGGAAGACCTGCCGCAAATACGCGAGGAAAGTTTCATCCTTGCACAGGGTCTTGCCCGGCGAATCCGATAATTTCGCCACGGACTGGCCATTGCAGCGCACCAGTTTCATGACGATGTTGAGCGGCGTCAAACCGACGTCGTTGGTGAGATTGGTGCCGATGCCAAAGCCCGTCATGATGCGGTCGGCGAAGTGCTGGTACAGGGCGAAGGCCTTGTCCAGGTCCAGGCCGTCGGAAAACACGAGGCGCTTGGTATTGGCGTCGATGCGCAGGGCCGCGTAGTGCGCCAGCGCCTTCTCGCCCCACTCGACGGGGTCGCCCGAATCGTGGCGCAAGCCGTCGAACAGCTTGGCGAAATACAGGTCGAAATCGGCCAGGAACGCATCCATGCCCACCACGTCCGTCAGGGCGATGCCCAGGTCGCCCCGGTATTCCTGCACCCAGTCTTCCAGTGCCGCCTTTTGAAAATCGCGCAGGCGCACGCCGAAGGACTGGAACGATTGCATGTACTCATGCGCCATGGTGCCGATTGGCACGATACCCAGCTTTTTTGCCAGGTAGACATTCGACGTGCCCTTGAAATACTCGGGCACGTCGCGCGCCAGGCGCTGCACCACCTCGTCGTGCCAGGCGCCGGAAAAACGCCGGCGCACGCCGAAATCGGAAAATTCAAACGGATGCTTGCGCCGCGGCAGCTTGCCGAATTCCTTGACGGCTTCCACTTTCAAGCCCAGGCGGTGGCGCCCTTCGCGCATGGCGGCGTCGAGGTCGAAACGGCGGAAATACAGTTCGTTGATAATGTACAGCACGAAAATCTCGAAGCCCATCACATGCACTTGCGGCCCGGCCGCGTGCACGAGCAAGGTGTCGCCATCCGTGCTCACGTCGATGAACTTGCGCTGGAAGCGGAACACGGTCAAAAAGTCGACGAAGTCGCTCTTCATGAAGCGCAGGGTGCGCAGATAGGCCAGCTCGTCGTCGGCAAACGACATCGAGCACAGGTGGTCGAGCTGCTCTTCCAGCTCGCCCTTCAGTTCGGCCAGGGGAAAAGCGGTGGCGTTGCGGCAGACAAATTCGTATTCGGTATGGGTATTCGGATGACCGTGCAGCAAGGCTTGCCACATTGTAAATTTATACAGATCGGTTTCCAGCAAACTGCGCACTATCGGGGTCATGTGTGTTTTCTCCAACTTCCTGAAGCCAGAATAGTACGCCACTGCAAGCATTTCAGCAGGGTCCGCTTGCAGGACAGCATCAATTGCCTGCGTTGGCCAGCAGTTCAGACAAGACGTCGGCGGATGTCGCCAGCCGCGCGCCGCGCTCGTGCATGGCGGCAAGGAAGTCGCGCTGCTGCGCTGCAAAGCCCGTGACGGGACTCATGCAGTCCGTCAGCAAGACCAGGCGCGACAGGGCTGGCTTGCCTTGCTGCGCTTCCAGGTAGTCGGCGATGTGCTCGGTGCTGGCTTTCACGCAATGGCTGCCCGCTTCGCCGCAGATATAAATCTGCTGCGCCGGCAGCAGGGTGGCGAGGAAATCCAGGTTCAGCTGGGTGGCCGCATCCTGCGCATCGGGCACCTCCGCCATGACGGCCGAGTAATGCTCGGTCCACGGATTGGAACCCTTGCTCAGCTTGGCGACCACTTGCAGGTGATCCACTTCCCAGGCATTGTAGGCGGCGCGCACGGCCGCATGGATATTTTGCCCCCAGCTGCCGATCTCGCAATGCACGGGCCACACCATCAGCTGATAGCGCCCCGCTTGCTGCAAGGCATCGAGGTAGGCCAGCGCGCGCGGCAGGGCATCGCTGGCGGCGGGCAGGAACAATCGGTCGCGCACTTGCCGGGCAGTGATCTGCGTAAACGGCGGCACGGCGCCGCCATCGCCCGTGCGCCAGAAGGCCGGGTGGGCGATGTCGTAGCGGTGGTGGGCGTCGAGGGTTACGCTGATCTGCGTCAGGCCATTGCCCCCTTCGAGTATCAGCTGCGCCACGCGCAGCATGTCGGCGTGGGCGCCGGGCACGGCCAGCGCCGGTGCGGCACCTGGCGGCAGCCATTCGGCGGGCAAGTCGCAAAAATCGTTTTGCGGGTCGATGACGAGCAGGTGCAACTGGCGTTTCATGGCGGTCCTCGTGCGTGGCGGGAACTTGCATGATAATGGCAACATCGCCATCACGCCAATCCAGTATCCGCCATGCATCTTCCAGATCGTAATAACTTGCGTCCAAACAAATTACTCAACAGCAAATGGACGGCCGTGACACCGGCCAACAAGGAGAAGCACTTCCTCGTCATCAAGGTGTGCGCCGCGGCCACGCCGGATGAACCCGTCACGCACGTGGAGCTGGAAGCCGTGCATTCGGGCAGAGTGCAGATCCTGCCCTGGCGCGCGCTACAGGATGCGGCGCAATGGCATCAGGGGTGGAAGACATAACGGCGCTGGCGCCGCTCGACCAGCTGCAATGCCACCTCGGCCGCTTCGCTGACGGCTTCGGCTTCCGTCGCGAACGGATGGTCGGCCAGCACGCGGTGCTTTTTGACGATATTGTTCCTGTGCATGGGATTGTTCGAGGGGGTGTACAGGGACACATAGGCGCCCCACAGTTTGCAACCGCGTAAGGGTTCCGCCGTGTAATTTATTTCATACGTATCAACGTACTTTATCGGCACGATGTTTGCTCCAAAAATGACATCCCCGGGTAGCCTGTCTCAACGGCCCTACCCGGCGTAGGGTTGGAATACATGCAATCGCGCTTGCTCAGGATACTCACCTACTTATCTGCTTTTTATTACGCGGCACAGGGAAAAACTGGAACGCCTGCCTGGTTTCCAGGCATGGCGGCACGCCCACTGAAAGTATAGACGATGCGAAAAAATTATGAGAAGGCAACTCTGTACTGAACGCCGCAGGCGCCTGCCCTATTTCGCCGCCTCGGCGGCGGCATGCATGGACCAGACGACGCTGAGGATTTTCCATTGGCCATCGCGCTTGACCATCTGCCACGCTTCGACGCCATAGTTGGACAATTTATCGCCGACGAGAAATTCGTAGTCGAAGTTGACCCACGCCACATGGCGGTCCTGGGTGATCTTGACGTTGTAGAATTTTTCTTCCGTGCGCAGGGGTTCGCGTTTGATGTAGTTGGCGAAACCGACGTAGCCGGCCGCCGCGACGCCGTCGAAGTGGACGTCCGTCGTGTCGCGCATTTTCTGGATGAAAGCGTCATCGGCCGGCGAGGCGAACAGGATGTTCGTGTGCAGCAGCAGCGACGACAGCAGCTTGACGTCCTTGGCGATCAGCGCCGCCTGGAAGTCGGCGACGACTTTTTCGATGGCGCGGATATCCTCGGGCGTGGAGGCATGGCGGCCCACGTGGGGCGGCGCCACCGGTGCCGTCTGTGCCAGCGCAATGCCTGCTGAAAACAAAGAACATCCGAACAGTACTGCGCTGGCCAACTTGTGCATGAGGGACTTTCATGGCGAACGGCTCGCCGGGCTAGCACGGGGCGTGCCGCCGGCAAGCTTATGCCAACCATATTAGATTGGCAATCCCCCATTGGAACTAGAGCGTCACCAAACTCAGGCAGCCAGGGCCTCGATCGACGCGCGGCCCTTGGCGACGGCGCTGGCGACGGCGTCCTCGCCCATGGCCACGCCTTCGGCTTGCACGAACTCGATGTCGGTGATGCCGATGAAGCCCAGCGCCGTGCGCAGATAGGTACTCAGGTAGTCATACGCGGCGCCAGGGCCTTCGCTGTAGACGCCGCCGCTGGCCGTGAAAATCACGGCTTTCTTGCCCGTGGCCAGGCCAACGGGACCATTGGCCGTGTACTGGAAGGTGCGGCCCGCGCGCGCCACATGGTCGATCCACGCCTTCAGGGTCGACGGCACGGAAAAATTGTACATGGGCGCGGCCAGCACCAGCACGTCGGCGGCCAGCAATTCATCGACCAGGGTATCGGACAATTGCACGGCCGCTGCCGACTGCGCGCTGCGCTGCTCGGCCGGCGTGAAGAAGGCGCCCATCACCTCTTCCGTCAGGTGCGGCACCGGTTGCGCCGCCAGATCGCGCACGACGATGGTGTCGCCTTGCGCGGCCAGTTTGGCGACGAATTCGCCCGACAATTGACGCGACAGGGAACCGCTGTTGCGCACGCTGCTATTGATGTGTAGTACGTTTGCCATGATGCACTCCTTCAAGAACGATAGATGGGGGGTGCGGCGTTTGCTGCACTTGCACACATCATAGTTCGGGTCTACTATCGATGAAACCGTGTAAATATAAATGATTAGCATCGAATTTCTAGATATGGAGCCAGCATGAGAGAACCGGGCCAGCCTTCGCTCGACCAGTTGCGCGTGTTCGTCGCCGTCATCGACGCGGGCGGCTTCGCCCACGCGGCGCGCCAGCTGCACCGCACGCAGTCGGTGATCAGCTACACCATCGCCAACCTGGAAGAACAACTGAATGTGGTGCTGCTCGACCGTGGCAAGCGCAAGCCCACCCTGACGGACGCGGGCAAGGCCCTGCTGGCCGATGCGCGTGCCGTGGCCTTGAAGGTCGATGGCATGCGCGCGCGCGCCAAGGCGCTGGCCGGCGGGCTGGAAGCGGAAGTGTCGGTGGTGGTCGACGTGATGTTTCCCACCTGCGTGCTGGTGCGCGTGCTCGAAGCGTTCCAGGCGCAGTTCCCCACCGTCGCCCTGCGCTTGCGCATCGAAGCGATGGGCGCCGTGGCGCAGCTGGTGATGGATGGCAGCTGCCACATCGGCCTCGGTGGCTGGATGACGTCCACGGCCAGCGTCTTCGAACGCCTGGCCGTGGGCCACGTGCGCCTGATTCCCGTGGCCGCCCCCAGCCACGCGCTGGCGCAGCTGGCCGGGCCGATCGCGTCCAACGTGGCGCGCGAACACGTGCAGCTGGTGCTCAGCGACCGCAGCGTGCTGACGCAGGGCCAGGATTTCGGCGTGCTGGGATTGCGCAACTGGCGCCTGGGCGACCTCGGCTCCAAGCACGCGCTGCTGCGCGCCGGACTTGGCTGGGGCAATATGCCCGAGGCGATGGTGCGCGAGGACCTGGCCGAAGGCCGCCTGGTGCACCTGCCGCTGGCTGTCGACAATGGCGAGAATTACCCGATTTATCTGATCCAGCGCGCCGACACGCCGCCGGGGCAGGCGGGCAAGTGGCTCACTGAACGTTTTGCGGAGCAGTTGCCGTTGCTGGAACAAGTCTTCTAGATGCGCGCGCGGGGGGGTATCATGCGTGGGCAAGCCCCAAACAACTGCTGGGGTCAGACGGGGACGCCGAGTCCCTCAACACCGCCAACGCAAAGCTCAGTGCCAACGTGTCCGGGGGTCTGACCCCGATTTCAGACACAACCTTGAAGAGATTCACATGGCCGGCATCGACGACTTCGTCAACAAACAAAAACCGGGTGCGCGCTTCGTCATCACGGCGCAGATGCTGCGCATGACGCCGCAGCAATTTGATTCACTGGCGCAGGAATGGATGGAAGACGGCGGCCCCGGCTTCGACGTGGCCGGCATCCCGCACCGGGTCGTCGTCGACGGGCAGTTTTATATCGGCAGGCTCACCGTGCAGCGGCACGGCGAGCCTGAATAAAAACTACTCGACACCCAGCACGTGCAGGCGGCGGCGCAAACGCGCCACTTCTTCCGACAGATCGACCACCAGCGCGGCCAGTTCGGCGTTCGCGTCGAACACGGATTCGATTTCGTGCAGGCGGCGCGCGCGCACCAGGTCCAGGCTGGTGAAGCGCCAGGCCGTCAGCTGCCCCGCCGGCGGGCCGTCCTGCAGCAGCACGCCCGTCTGCACATGCTGCACCACCCAGTCCGGCTCCACGGCGCAGGCGCGCGCCAGTTCTTCCAGGCTCAGGGCACGGTCTTCCAGCAATTCGCCAATTACCTTGTTAGTCATGATTTACCCTCCCAGCTTCTGGCGCGGATTGAAAGCCATCTCGCGCGCCATGGTTGCATACAGTTCGCGCGCCTTGTCGTCGTTCGCCGGCGGCAGCACCACTTCCAGCAGCAGATACAGGTCGCCCGGCTGGGCGGCGGGAATACCGCGCCCCTTCAGGCGCAGCTTGCGCCCCGTCTGCGAATTGGGTGGCACGGTGACGGACACCGTGCCCGATGGCGTGGGCACGTCGATTGCGCCGCCCAGTGCCGCTTCCCATGGCGTGACAGGTACCGTCTCGAACACGTCGCGCCCCTCCACCTTGTAGCGCGCATCGGGCCGGAAGCGGATCTCCAGGTACAGATCGCCGGCGGGCGCGCCGCCGCTGCCGGGATTGCCCTGCCCCTTCATGCGCAGCTGCTGTCCTTCCGTGACGCCTTTCGGTATCGTCACTTCCAGGGTGCGTTCGCGCGTCACCACGTGGCCTTGCGCATCCGCTTCGGGCACGCGCATGACGATGTGGCGCTTGGCGCCCTGGAAGCTGTCCTGCAGATCGATGGTGATGGCGGCGTGGCTGTCCTCGCCCTGCATCTGGAAACTGCCGCCGGCACGGCGGCGCCCGCCCACGTGGGCGAACAGGTCGGCAAAGAAGTCGCTGTCGTCGGCGCCCGACGATTCGTAGCCCGCACCCCAGTCCGGCGGCGGGCGGAATGGCTGGCCCTGCGCGCCCTGGTTACGGCCCAGTTCATCGTAGGCGGCGCGCTTTTCCGCGTCGCCCAGCACGCCGTAAGCCTCGTTCAAGGCCTTGGTGCGCTTGTCGGCGTCCGGTTCCTTGCTCACGTCGGGATGGTATTTGCGTACCAGCTTGCGGTACGCCTTCTTGATCTCGGCCTCGGTCGCCGTCTTCTCGACGCCAAGCTCCTTGTAATAGTCCTTGTATTCCACCGTGCCTGCTCCCCATGGTTGAACTGCCTATAGGAAGAGTACACGAATTGGGCGCTGGACAGCGTGTGCACAATACAACGCTGCCCGGCCGCGGAATCAGCGCACGCGGCGCAGCGAGGAAATGCGGCGGTCGAGGCCACCGTGCAGGCGGCCGTAGCTGCCCGGTCCCATCACCACGCAGCGGCCGCGGAAGTTGGCGTCGACGCAGAATTCCCAACGGCCGTAATTGACGACGAGCGATTCGGCGCGGTCGTTGAAACCATAGCGGTTCAAGTCGTGCACCTCGCGGTCCAGGCGCACGGGCCGGCCGCGCATGCCGGCATCGGGGAACAGCAGCACGGCGCCATTCATGTCGGGACGGTGGCCGCCGCCGTGGCCGGGGTAGCCGGGATGAGGACGTTCCGGCTCCGGACGCGGCGGGCGTGGCGGGTAGGGACGGTGATCGCCGCCGCCATGGCCCGGGCGGCCTACTTCGCGCACGGAGGAAACGGCGTCGTTCATGCCCGGCATGGTGTCGTAGCGGCCCGGCCCCAGAGTGCGGCAATTGCCCCGGTAATTGGCGTCCTTGCATACTTCCCAGGTACCCGAGCGCACGATGATGCTCGAGGTCTTGTCGTTAAAGCCCATGCGCGACAACTCTGCCGCATCGGAACGCAGGGTGACGGGGCGGCCGCGGAAACCGGCATCCTGGAACAGGGTGATTTCGCCCGCCGATGCGGCAAGCGGGGCAAGGAAGGTGGCGGCGCACAGCAGCGCGGGGCGGAAAGATCGAACCATGACAACTCCAATACTGAGACATTTTCGCCAGTGTAGTCCAGGCGGCAGGCGGCGAGTGTAACAAAGGGCAAGCAAATGTCATCACACGGCTGGGAATGTAAAAAACCGCCTGGCGGGTATTCCCGGCAGGCGGCCTGTCAGCACGGCGCAGGGACGCGGTCAGCGTACGCGGCGCAGCGAGGAAATCTGGTTTTCCATGGCGTTCAGTCGGCCATACTCGCCCGGCCCGATCACTTCACAGCGGCCACGGAAGTTCGAATCGCTGCACACTTCCCACTGGCCCTCATTGACGATGATGGACGAGGCGCGGTCATTGAAATTGAAGCGCACCAAGTCCTCCGCGTTGCGCTCCAGCGCCAGCGGTTCGCCGCGCATGCCCGCCTCGGGGAACAGCAGCACGGCGCCGCGCTGCTGGTACTGCGGCTGCTGGTATTGCGGCTGTTGATATTGCGGGTACTGCTGCTCGTACTGCGGCCGCTGGTACTGGTTATCGTACTGCTGCTGGCGGCGCGCTTCGCGCTCGTCGACCATGCGCGCCGACGACACGCGCCCGTCAAGACCGCGCCCCAGGTCGTCGTGGCGGCCGGGGCCGAAAATGCGGCAAGTGCCCTGGTAGTTCGAGTCGCTGCACAGTTGCCAGTAGCCGTTATGGATGACGATGCTCGTGGTGCGGTCATTGAAACCGATGCCGACGAAATCGTCCGTATCGCGGTTCAGGCGCGCCGAGCCGCCATTCTGGCCCGCGCCCGAATACACTTCCAGGCTGCCGCCACGGCCATAGCCGCCATTGCCACGGTCCGGATCGCGCCCCGGGCGTCCCGGATTGTAGCCATCGCCGCGCCCCGTTTCGCGCACTGAACTGATGGCGTCGTTCATGCCAGGCATCGAGGCGTACTCGCCCGGCCCCAGGGTCTTGCACCTGCCGCGGAAGCCGGCATCGGTACAGACATCCCAGGTTCCTGAACGCACCACGATGCTCGACACCTTGTCGTTGAAGCCCTGGGGCGACAGGTTGTCCGCCGTTTCGCGCAGGGTCACGGCGCGGCCACGGAAATTGTCATCCTGGAACAGGGTGATCTCGCCCGCATGGGCGGCCGCATGGCCCCCCAGCGAGAGCAGCAAGGTCGCCGCGCATGCCAGCGTGTGTTTGAGAGGGCCCGTCATGATTAACTCCATTCTTCATTCTTTGGTGATGATTTGCCTGGCCAAAACGCCAGGATGCCATTGTAACAAGCGCCCTCCCCCACGGAAGGTCGCTCAAGACAAATGATCGACATGACAACTGATGCCAGTGTAACCATCCGCAGAAAAAAACGGTGTAACAAAGTATGGGAAAAGCACAATAAATTGTTACTAAAAGCAATAGCCGGCCCCGGCAGGGACCGGCTACGCTTGCCAGTCTGGCGTCAGCGCACTTCGCGCACCGACGAGATGCGGTTGCTCATGCGTTCCAGGCTCGCGTATTCACCGGGTTCCAGGGTGCGGCAACGGCCGCGGAAGCCCACGTCCTCGCACACTTCCCAATAGCCGGAGCGCACGCGCACGCTTTGCACCGTGTCGTTGAAATCGCGCTCGCGCAAGTCGGCTGAAGAGTTGCGCACGCTCAAGCTGCGGCCGGCGAAATCGTCGCGCGTGTAAAAGGTCAGTTCGCCACCCAGCGAGCGCCCCGGCAAATGGCCGTGCTCCCGGTCGCGTTCCCAGCGGCCGTCCCGATCTCGCCCACGGTCACGATCGCGGCCCGGATGCCCACCCCAGCCGTCGCGCACTTCGCGCAGCGAGGTGATCTTGTTGGCGCGTTCATCGAGCGATGGATACTCGCCCGCCTCGAGCAGGAAGCAATCACCGCGAAAATCGGCTTCTTCGCACGCTTCCCAGCGGCCCGAGCGCACGCGGATGCTTTGCGTCGTGTCGTTGAAACGGACGTCTTCCAGGTCGGCGACCGTATCGCGCACGGTCTGCGAGCGGCCGTGATAATCGTCGCGCGAATACAGAGTCAGTTCGCCGGCGCCGGCCAGTTCGGCCGTCATGGCGGCGCCCAGCAGCAGGGCGCAGTTCAGGGTGTGTCTCAGCATGGTCTTGCTCCATAGTCAGGATAGTACGGTGTGACTATTTGGTCATCTTGCCAAATAGAGCACGCAGTCTAGCCGCGACTGGCCCATTTAGCTGTAACAAATGATTACCGCGCCCGGCCCCTCGCGGGGCCACGGCGGACAAGCACGGCGAATGCCGGTAGAATCTTGTGTTTCGTCAAGCTTGCCGCCATGCCACACACCACCTCGTTCACCCTGCCTGCCATCCGCACTGAAGTCTCATCGCTGTGGAAGCTGGCCTGGCCCATCCTGATCGGCCAGCTGGCCACCGTCGGCATGGGCGCGGCCGATGTGGCGATGACGGGGCATACGAATCCCGAGGAACTGGCGGCGGTGTCGCTGGGCGCGGCCATCTGGTCCATCGTGCTCGTCACCGTGAGCGGCATCATGATGGCGATCAATACCCTGGTCGCGCATGAAATCGGCGCCGCGCGCCACGACAAGGTGCCGCACATCGTGCGCCAGTCGCTGTGGAAGGCGCTGCTCGTGGGCCTGGTGGCTTGCCTGCTGACGAACATGGCGGCGCTGGTCTTCGACCACCTGATGCTCGAACCCGCCGTGGCATCCAAGGCCAAGCTATTCGTGCACATCATCAGCTGCGCGCTGCCGCCGTTCGCCGCCTACCGCGCGCTGTACGGCTACAGCACCAGCATCAACCAGACCAAGCCCGTGATGGTCATCGCGCTGGCCGCGCTGGGCCTCAATATCCTCGTCAACTACCTGCTGATCTACGGCCACTGGGGCATGCCGAAGATGGGTGGCGTGGGCTGCGCCGTGGCCACCACCTGCTGCGTGTGGATGATGCTGCTGGCCATGCTGGCCTGGATCAGGATCGCGCCCGCCTACCGCGCCACGTATCCGTTCACGCACTGGGAAAGGCCGCAGCTGTCGTCCATCGGCCCCATGCTGCGCCTGGGCCTGCCCATCGGCGTGACCTACTTTGCCGAAGTGAGCGCCTTTGGCGTCATCAGCCTGCTGGTGGCGCGCTTCGGCGTGATCCAGGTGTCGGCGCACCAGATCGCCCTGAATTTCTCGTCCGTCGTCTTCATGGTGCCGCTCACCTTTGGCATCGCGCTCGTCACGCGCGTGGGCCATGCCGTGGGCGAAGCCAATTTGCGCAAGGCCCGCTTCATTTCATGGGTAGGCGTGGCCATGTCGCTGACGGCGGCCATCGTCTCGGCCACCGTCATCACCGTCTTCCGCCACCAGATCGCGCAAGCCTATACATCCGATCCGCAAGTGCAGGCCCTGTGCGCGCAGCTGCTGCTGTTCGCCGCCCTGTTCCAGCTGTCCGACGCGACGCAGGTCGCCACGTCCTGCGCGATTCGCGGCTACAAGGTGACGCGCCAGCCGATGCTGATCCAGCTGCTGGCCTTCTGGGGCTTCTCGCTGCCGATCGGCTACGTGCTGGGCCTCGCGCCGCAAGGCTTCATCTGGTCGCCGGCCGAGCCGATGGCCGCCGCCGGCTTCTGGATCGGCCTGGTGACGGGCCTGACGGTGGCGGCCGTGCTGCTGACGTGGTATCTGAACCGGCTGTCGCTGCAGCGCCTGCGTGCCGCCTGACCCTCCTGCAAGGAACAGCCATGCCACAACCGCGCCCCTTCAGGCAAGTCGATGTCTTCAGCAGCGTGCCCTTCCAGGGCAATCCGCTGGCGGTGGTGCTCGACGCCGACGGCCTGGATGACGCGCAGATGCAGGCGATTGCGCGCTGGACCGGCTTGTCGGAAACCACCTTCGTACTGGCGGCGCGCGATCCCGCCGCCGACTACCGCGTGCGTATCTTTTCGCCCGAGACGGAATTCCCGTTTGCCGGCCACCCGACCCTGGGCACGGCGCACGCCCTGCTCGATGCGGGCCTGCAGCCGAAAGGCGCGCACATCGTGCAGGAATGCGGCGTCGGCCTGGTGCAGATCGAGCTGCATGCGGGCGGCGTGCTGGCGTTCCAGGCGCCGCCCTGCACGGCGCGCGCGCTCGAACCCACTCTGCTGCCCCTGCTGCAAACAGCGCTGGCCGGCACGCCAGCCGCTGCCGGCACCGTCGTCGACATGGGGATCCGCTGGCTGTGCGTGCCGCTGGCAAGCGCCGCCGTATGCATGGCCGTACGCGCCGATATCGCCGCGCTGACGGCCTTGCTGGCCGCCTCCGGGACCGATGGCCTGGCGCTGTACGGCCCGCACGCAGCAGGCGGACCGGCCGACTACGAAGTGCGCGCGCTGCTCAGCGAACATGGCGCGCTGGTGGAAGACCCCGTCACGGGCAGCGCCAATGCCTGCATCGCACAGCTGCTGGCCGGTGGCGACTACAGCGTCCGCCAGGGCACCTGCCTGCAACGCGACGGCCGCGTGTCCATCCATTTCCGCGATGGCCAGGCATGGATAGGCGGCGCGTGCCTGACCGTGATCGCAGGGTCGATATTGGCCTGAACCGCATAAAGCGCCATGGAATGGGCGGCTATCGGATATTTCCAGCGAAGGAAATACGGCCAGCGCCCCCATATTCCGTGGCCGGGGCTATCGCATAAACATGCATGCTCTGGTATCGTCTTACGCTTAGGCAACGCTCAAGTTCGCCTATGCATGCAGTGCCCTTCATCCTTCCAACTACCGAGACATCCATGCGTTTTATTCTTTGTTTTCTGGCCGCGATGGCCAGCGTTCCCGCATCGGCTGAAAAGCTGACCCTGGAACGCATTCACGCCGATCCGGCGCTGGCCGGCCCCGGCGTGCGCAACCTGAAGGTCTCGCCCGATGGCGAGAGAGTCACGTTCCTGCGCGGCCGCGCGGACAACCAGTTCCAGCTCGACCTGTGGGAATTCAAGCTGAAGGACAAGAGCACGCACCGCCTGATCGACTCGAAGGCGCTGGTGCCGAATGAAACGATCTCGCCCGAAGAGCAGGCGCGCCGCGAACGCGAGCGCACGGCCAGCCTGAACGGCATTCTCAGCTACAGCTGGTCGCCGGACGGCAAGCAGCTGCTGGTGCCGCTGGCCGGCAATCTGTACCTGGTCGACGCGGCCCACCCGGACAAGGCGCGCCTGGTCGCCAAGGGCAATGTGCTCGATCCAAAAATCTCGCCGAAAGGCCGCTATGTGTCGTTCGTGCGCGACCAGAATATCTATGTGATCGACCTGAAGTCGGGCCAGGAACGCCAGCTGACGACCGATGGCAAGGGCACCATCCGCAACGGCGAAGCCGAATTCGTGGCGCAGGAAGAAATGGGCCAGCGCACCGGCTACTACTGGGCGCCCGACGATTCCGCCATCGCCTACAAGCGCTACGACGAGGCACCCGTGCCCGTCGTGCGCCGCTTTGAAATCTTCGCCGACCGCACCGACGTCGTCGAGCAGCGCTACCCTGCCGCCGGCGACCCGAACGTGCTGGTGCAGCTGCTGATCGTCTCGCCGGAAACGGGCGCGCAGCGCCAGGTGGACCTGGGCACGAACCCGGACATCTACCTGGTGCGCGCCGACTGGAGTGCGGACAGCAAGTCGCTCGTGTACCAGCGCCAGTCGCGCGACCAGAAGACCCTCGACCTGGTGGCCGTCGATGCAAGCACGCTGGCGCAACGCACCCTGCTGACGGAAACGTCGACAACCTGGGTCAGCATCCATGACGACCTGCGCTTCCTGTCGAACGGCACCTTCCTGTGGTCGTCCGAGCGCACGGGCCGCAACCATCTGTATTTGTACGACATGAGCGGCAAGCTGCTGCACCCGGTCACTTCCGGCGCATGGGGCATCGACAGCGTGCTGGCCGTGAACCAGAAGACCGGTAAAGTGTTCGTCGCGTCAAACCGCGACGCCGTGATCGACAAGCAAACCTACGCTCTGGCCCTCGATGGCAGCACGGCCGACAAGCCGCAGCGCGTGACGAAAGCCGACGGCTGGCACGACACGACGTTCTCGCGCAATGGCGAAGTCTTCGTCGACACGTATTCGGATCCGGCCACGCCGCCACAAGTGAGCATCCGCCGTCCGGATGGCGCCATGGTGGGCTGGCTGGAAGAAAACGCGCTGAACGCCAGCCACCCGTACGCCAAGTACAAGGCGGACCACCTGCCAACGGAGTACGGCACCTTGAAGGCCAACGATGGCCAGACGCTGTATTACTCCATCGTCAAGCCGTCGAACTTCGACGCAAGTAAGCGCTATCCCGTCTACCTGTCGACGTATGGCGGCCCGCACTCGCAGCACGTGGCGCGCCGCTGGGGCAACAACTTCGACCAGTACATGGCACAGCAGGGCTTCGTCGTCTTCCGCCTCGATAACCGCGGTTCGTCGCGCCGCGAGCGCGCGTTCACGGATGCCATCTATCATAATCTGGGCGCGGCCGAAGTGGCGGACCAGCTGGTCGGCATCGACTGGCTGGGCAAGCAAAGCTTCGTCGATGCGAAACGCATCGGCGTGTTCGGCTGGAGCTACGGCGGCTTCATGACCTTGCGTCTGCTGTCGGCCGCGTCCGACAAGATCGCCATGGGTGTTTCCGTGGCGCCCGTCACCGACTGGTCGCTGTACGACACCCACTACACGGAGCAATTCCTCGGCATGCCGAAGGAAAACGTCGATGGCTACAAGGCCAGCACCGTGTTCGCCCACCTCGACGGCCTGAAGTCGCCGCTGCTGCTGGTGCACGGCATGGCCGACGATAACGTTTTGTTCAGCAACAGCACGCGACTGATCGACGCGCTGGTGAACCGTGGCGTGCAATTCGACCTGATGACGTATCCGGGCGCCAAGCACGGCATCTCGTCGCGCGCGGGCCAGCGCCACGTGTACAAGAAAATCGAGATGTTCTTCAAGCAGAACCTGATGAAGCCAGCACAGTAAGATTGCGCTGCATCAAATAAAAAACCGCCGCCTGTCTCGCGACAGGCGGCGGTTTTTTTACATTCTTGCTGCCAGAATTATGGCTTGCGAGTCACAGTCTCAACCGCGTCCTTGACGTCGCCAACCTTCTTCTGCACTTTGCCTTCGACCTGGTTTGCCAGGCCCTTGGCTTGCTGTTCTTCGCTGCCGACCAGTTTGCCAGCTTGTTCCTGGATTTTACCGCCGACTTCCTTCAGTTTACCTTCGACTTGATCTTTGTTCATGATGGATCCTCACTGTAGTTGGTACATCTGTTGTCCTGCCCCGAAGGGCCGGTACTGCGGCTCACACGCCGTTGCAAACTGCTTGCTGCGTGTCGATGTGTCCATACTACGCTTGAGGTTGCAAAAACTATGTACGGTTCCTAACACATGCCAAAAATCAGCTAATGACGCGAAATCAGCCCGCTTTGCGCCAGACCGTCGCCAGCCACGGCTGCTGCTCGCGCGGCAAGCCGGGCGGACGGTAGTACTGCTCGACCAGGCTGAAACCGGCTGCCTGCAGGTAGGCGGCCCATGTCGCTTCGTCGTGGTAGCTGCCGTAGCGGGCGCCATTCCAGCCTTCCTGGTTCTGCCCGCGCGGGTTCGAGCTGAACAGCACGCCGCCGGGCTTCAGGCACGCGTACAGGGCGCGCAGCACGCCGGGCAAGGCGGCGCTGGGCACGTGGAACAGCACGGCATTGGCGAACACGCCGTCGAAGTGTACGGCGGGCAGGTCGAGCTCGACGAAATCCTGCTGCCACACGGTGCAACCGCTGTAGGCGCGCGCCATCTCGACGAAGCGGGCGCTGCCATCGACACCGGTCGCATGGTGGCCCATGGCCGTGAACGCTTTCAGATCGCGGCCCGGGCCGCAGCCGAGGTCGAGGATCGCCAGCGGCGCCGGCTTGCCGATGGCGGCCAGCAGCGCGCTGATGTTCTGGCTGACGTCGTGGTCGCGCGTGCCTTCGAAAAACTGCTCGGCGCTGGCGTCGTAATGGGCCAGGGTCTGTTCGGTGATGGCGTGGATGGGGTCTTGCTGCGGGTTCGGCTTCATGGCGGTCCTATCGATATGTTCCGCCATTTTACGGTGCCGGCGCGCTAGGCGTGCGGCACCGTCAATGACTACCAGACGCGCACGCGCTGCTCCGGCGCCAGGTACAGCTGCTGCCCCGGCTGGACGTCGAAGGCCGGATACCAGGCGTCGAGGTTGCGCACGGTGGCGGCACGGTATTGCGCCGGCGCATGGCCATCCGTGAGGATTTGCTGGCGCGCCGCCGCTTCGCGCGCCTTGCTGCGCCAGCTCACGCCATAGCCGATGAAGAAATCGCGGTCCGCCCCCGGCTGCACCGGCTTGCCCTGCTGCGACAGGGTGAACGCGTCATGCGCGGCCGCCACGCCGGCCAGGTCGGCCAGGTTTTCGCTCAGGGTCAGCTGGCCATTCACGGCCAGGTCGGGGAACGGTTTATAGGCCGCGAACTGCGCCACCAATTGCTTGGATGCTGTCTGGAAATGCGCCAGGTCGGCTGGCGTCCACCAGTCGCGCAGCTTGCCCTGGGCGTCGAACTGGGCGCCCTGGTCGTCAAAACTGTGGCTGATTTCGTGGCCGATGGTGGCGCCGATGCCGCCATAGTTGGCCGCATCGGATGCTTGCGGGTCGAAAAACGGCGGCTGCAGGATGGCGGCCGGGAAGTTCAGCGCATTTTGCAGCGGCAGGTTGACGGCATTGACCAGCTGGGCCGGCATGGCCCAGGCCTTGCGGTCGGGCGACTGGCCCAGCTTGGCCAGCTCCTGGCGATAGTGGAACTGTTCCGCGCGCTGCACATTGCCCAGCGCATCGCCACGCACCACGCGCAAGCCCGCATAGCTGTCCCAGCGCTCCGGATAGCCGACGCCCACGTACAGGGTCTTGAGTTTTTCCTGCGCCTGCGCCTTGGTGGCGGGCGCCATCCAGTCCAGCTTGTCGATGCGGCGCGAGAAGGCGGCGACGATATTCGTCACCATCTCCTGCACGCGGGCTTTCGATTCAGGCGGGAAATAGCGCTCCACGTACAGCTTGCCAACGGCGTCGCTCAGGGCCGCGTTGGTTGCCGCCAGTGCGCGCTTGCTGCGCGGCGACTGCTGCGGCGTGCCGCTCAGGGCGCTGCCATAGAAGGCGAAGCGCTGCTCGGCGGCTGCCTTTGGCAAAATCGTGCTGAAATGGTTGATGGCGTGGAAGGCCAGGAAATCCTTCCACGTGGCCAGCGGCACGCTACCCACCAGGGCCGCGCTGCCCGTCATGGCCGTCGGATGCCAGACGATGAAATCCGTCTGCTGGCCCAGACCGGCCGCCTGGAAGAAGGCTTTCCAGTCGAGTCCCGGCGCCTTGCTGGCGAAGTCGGCGGCGCGCCACGCGTTATTGCCCTTGGCGACATCGGCCGAATCCTCGCGGCTGGCGTGGCTGGCGGCAATTTGCTGCTCCAGCGCAAACACGCGCGCGGCGCGGGCTGGCGCATCGCTGTAGCCGGCCTGCTTGAGCATGGCCGCGATATGCGCCTGGTAGCCGGCGCGCAAGCCCTGCATGCGGGCGCTGTCGCCCTGGTAGAACGCGCGGTCAGGCAAGCCCAGTCCGCCCTGCAGCAGATACGCCACATTGCGCGTGGTGTCGTTCAAATCTTGCGCCACCCACAGGCCGAACAGGTTTTCCGTATAAAAATTGGTGGCGTTGAGCGGGTCGACATCGGCGCGCAAGCTTTCGCCCAGCGCGCGGGCCAGTCCCGCCTGGTCGCGTATGCCAGCGATTTTCTTCAGCAGCGGCTTGATCGGCGCCCAGCCTTTCGCTTCGATAGCCGATTCATCCATCCAGGAACGGTAAAAATCGCTGACCTGGCGCGCGGAGGCATCGGCCTGCGGCGCCGCCGACAAGCCTTCGACGAGGCCGATGATGCGCTCGTTGGTGGCGTTGGCGAGGATGGCGAACGAACCCCAGCTGCTGCGGTCGGCGGGAATCACCGTGCCGCGCAGCCAGTCGCCATTCACGTAATCGTAGAAATCGTCGCCGGGCAAGGCCGTGGGGGCAGCGGGAACAACGGCGCTGGCGGCCGCTGGCTGGCCATGCGCCTGGGCGGGCAAGCCGGCCAGCGAAACGCCGGCCAGGGCGAGGATGATGGCGGCCTGGACTGGCATCCGGGACCAGGAAAAACGCAAACCGTGCATGGCGATCCTTTCGATGGAATAGTCAAAATCATAGCCTGTTTCCCATGAAAAAAGCGCCCCGGAATTTTTTTGCATGCGGACAAAAAAAACGGCCTATAGTTTCACGACCCCGCGCCACGCGAATGCCAAGGAGATTGCCATGCAACTGGAAGCGCTGTTTCAGCAACCCCACGCCCTGCCTGCCGCCCCGAAGATCGTCGATGAACTGGTGCGCAGTTTCGACAACCCCGCCATCGCCACCGAAGACATCGCCCGCCAGCTGGGAGCGGACCCGGCCTTGAGCGCCAAGCTGCTGCGGCTGGCCAACTCGGCGTATTACCACGTCTCGCGCAGCATTGGCACGGTGGAAGACGCCGTGCTGATGCTCGGCTTTGTAACCGTGCGCACCCTCGTCATCAGTTCGGGCCTGGTCAGCGGCTACAAGACCGTACCGGGACTGAACCTGCCGCAATTCTGGCGCTACAGCCTGCACAGCGCCGTGTCGGCCCGCTGGATCGCCCGACAGACGGGCGACAACCAGGATCTGGCGTTCACCATCGGCATGATGCATGCGATCGGTCAACTGGTGATCCATGCGGCCATGCCCGAGCAAGCCATGCAGCTCGACAAGATCGCCCCCCCGCTCGACGCGCGCCGGCTCGACGCGGAGCGGGTTTCCCTGGGCTATGACTATGCGCAGGTGGGCGCCGAACTGGCGCGCCGCTGGAAGTTTCCCCCTGCTTTTGCCGAGGCCATCGCCGCGTTTCCCGATCCGCTGGCCAAGGCGCCGCTGAACCGCCTGGCCGCCATCATCCACCTGGCCGCCTGGCGCGCCCGCGTCGATGAAAACGCGTTGAGCAATGAAGAAATCATCGCCTGCTACCCCAGCAACGTGGCCGAAGCGCTCGGTTTGCCACCCTCGGTGCTGATCGACAAGATGCCGCCGCCCGCCGAACTGAGCGCGGGACTGGAAGAACTCGTCAAATAAATCCACGCTGGCAGGAATCTCCGGCCCCTGCATCCATGCGGGTTTGCGGGCGATTCCGGCGGCCGGCAAGCAATCAGCTAAATTATTTTCACTTTTTTTTCAAAAACACCCTCAAGTTCCGGATAAGCACGCCGTTAATCTAGACAAGCGGTAATCCATTCACTAGTTACGGGTGTGCTCATGACCTCCAACGACGTTCTCTCGATGTATGAAAATATTGCAGGAATGACCAGTAAAATGGTCGTGGCCGCACGTTCGAGCGACTGGAATGACTTGGATGCCCTGGAAAACCAGTGCGCCAGCGCCGCCAGCGCGACCATGACGGGCAAGGTGCCTGCCCTGGCCGGCGCTTCGCGCCTGCGCAAGATCGACTTGCTCAAGCAAATTCTGGCAAACGACCGCGAAATCCGCGCCATCACGGAACCGTGGATGACGCAGCTGCCGAGCGCCATGCAGGGCGCGCGCGCCCGCATGTAAGAAGCTGCAGCACCAGAAACGACAAAAGCACCTGCGGGTGCTTTTTTTACATCTACCGCCTGAGCAAGGAGCGCGGCAGTTGCGGCGCTCGGGAACAAGGAGGGGGAATTTGGAAGGCGAGCCCCAGGTATCTCCTGGCGTCGCCTCGCTGCCGGTTGCATCCGGCGTTCGCGAGCACATCGTCGGCATCGCGAACCGCTTCCAGACCCAGGCGTTTATGCAACGCTACACCTGTTTACCGCGCCACACTATCGTTGGTGACTGCGCCAGGCTGGGGCTGTTTTGTCGTAGAGCAAGTCCACTGAATTAATCATAACACCATCTTTAAGAAATAGGCAACGCGATTGGCAAGCATATCCATGTCTTTTTTCAATATCTTTTTTTATATCAAATTGTAGCGCAGCCTTGCAGCACGATTAACGCGAGAACGGCTCCGGTTCCGGCTCGGCTGCCGCCCCGTCCTCCACCGCCTCCGTCAGCACGGGCACATCCTTTTTCTTGCGGCGGAACGGTTTGCGCAGCAAGACCCAGTATTTCGACGGCGCGCCCGGCACTGCCGTCTGCTTGCGCTTGCGCACGACATACACGATGAGCGCCGTCAGCAACAGGAAGGCCACGGTGCCGATACCGAGCCACAGCAAGCCGTTGCCGCCCGCCTTCTTGTCAGCGGCTGGCGCCGCGTGCAGGGGCTTGGGCTTGGCATGCGGCGCCTGTGCCTCGGCCGGCACCGCAGCCGGCGCAACGGCGGCAGCGGGCTGAGCCAGCGCCTTTTGCAAGGCGCCGATCTTGCCCTCCAATTCGCCGAGCTTGTCATTCAGGGCCGCGTTTTTCTCATCCAGCGCCACGCACGCTTGCGCCTGCCCGGCATCCGCCTGCGGTGCGCAAGCGGCCACGGGCGCCGTGGCGCGGCGCAGCGGCGGCGCACGCAGCGTGGGCGCAGCCGGTGTGGGTGCGACCGGCGGCGGCACGAACACGCGCGCCGGGCGCACCAGACC
>NZ_JAHKQY010000015.1:0-110116 GCF_019345455.1 Janthinobacterium sp. NKUCC06_STL | reverse complement strand
CCCCCCCCCCCCCCCCCCCCCCCCCCCCCCCCCCCCCCCCCCCCCCCCCCCCCCCCCCCCACGCCTGGCGGGTGTTTTTGTTATTACTCTCGAAGGATATTGCTATGCCGCTGGTTGTTTACATTTTGGGGTTGACGATCTTTTCGTTAACCACCTCCGAATTCATGGTGGCGGGCATGATGCCGTCGCTGGCCCTGGCCATGGACGAACCGGTGACACGCATCGGCTACCTGATCTCGCTCTACGCCATGGGCATGGTCATCGGCGGCCCGCTGAGCACCATCGTCCTGCTCAAGCTGCGCGTGCCGAACAAGCAGGGCCTGCTGTGGCTGCTGGGCTTTTATGTGCTGGCCCAATCCGTCGCCGCGTCCGCTACCAGCTATGACATCCTGGCCATCGCGCGGGTGGTCACGGGCGTGGCCGCCGCCACCTGCTTTGGCCTGTCCCTGGCGATCTGCGCCGACATCGTCGCGCCCGACGCGCGCGGACGCGCCGCCGCCGTCGTGATTGGCGGTCTCATGCTCGCTTCCGTGGTGGGCGTGCCGGTCGCCACGCTCATCGACCAGCACCTGGGATGGCGCGCCAGCTTCTGGCTGGTGGTGCTGCTGGCGCTGATGTGCCTGGCGCTCATCAGCGTACTGGTGCCGCCCTCCAAACCGTCCGAAGTCGTCAGCCTCGGCAAGGAACTGGGGGAATTCCGCAACCGCCACCTGTGGGCGGCGTACGCCAGCAGCGGCCTCATCATCGGAGCGATTTTCGCGGCCTTCAGCTACTTCGCGGCCATCCTGACGCAAATTACAGGATTTCAAGCTTCCGACATCCCCTGGCTGCTGGGCGTCTACGGCGTCGCCAACGTGGTGGGCAATGGCGTGGTCGGCCGCTATGCGGACCGCTACACCACCGTCATCATGGTCTGGGGCATGGTCATCCTGAGCATCAGCCTGGCGCTGTTCGCCGTCTTTGCGCACGACAAGACCATCAGCGTCACCTTGCTGGTCGTCACGGGCCTGGTCGGCATGTCGATGAATCCCGCCATCATCGCCCGCGTGATGAAAACGGCCCATCCGGGGCCGCTGGTCAACACGGTGCACACGTCCGTCATCAACATCGGCCTGGGCGCCGGTTCCTGGCTCGGCGGCCTCGGCATCGCCGCCGGCTACGGCCTGCGCTCCCCGCTGTGGGTCGGCGTCGCGCTGGCCGTGCTTGGCCTCATCAGTTTGCTGCCTTACCTCGGGCACAAGTCGCGCGATTCGGTGCTGTCGCACTAGCGGCTGGCGGCGCGGTGTTAGGTGCTGACTGGCTTGATGCGTCGTGCGCGCGTCGCCAGCCAGCACAGGATGGCGCCGCCGCACACCATCGCCGAACCTTGCCAGAAGGCCAGCGACAGCGGCGTGCGCAGCAGCAGCGACGACAGCGCGGCGGACAGCACGGGGATGAAATACGAGGCGCCGGCCAGGATCGTGACGTTGCCGTGCAAAATGCCCACGTTCCAGGCGCTGTAGCCAAAGCCCATGGCGCCGGCCGCCAGCAGCAGGTACATGACGGCCTCGACAGTAAACACCATGGGGCCGCCGCCTTGCAGCAGGTATTTGATCCACAAGCTGACGGAAACGAGGATGAAGAACAGGGTCACGCCATTCTTGCCCTGCGCGATGCGCGCCGTCACGGTGCAATACGCGGCCCAGATCAGCGCGCCGGCAAAGGCCAGGCCATAGCTGAGCGGGTTGCCGCGCACGTTGGCCACGCTGCCGGTCAGATCAAAACCCTGTTCGCCGCCCAGCACCCAGCTGATGCCGGCGACGGACAGCAGGAAACCCGGCACGATGAGGAAATTGCTCTTCTGCCCATTGAACACGATGGCCGCGACGATGGTGAAGGTTGGCCACAGATAGTTCACCATGCCCACCTCAATGGCCTGGCGCGCCGTGCTGGCATAGCCTATCGACAGCGCCAGGTACAGCTCATAAGTGACGAACAGCAGGCTGCCCCAGAGCAGATAGCGGCGTGGAAATTCGCTCGGCCTCGTGCAACCCACGGACAGCAGCAGGAACACCGACGCCACGCTGTACATCATCGCCGCCCCGCCCGTGGGTCCCAGCAGGTCGGTGACATTGCGGATCAGTCCGATAATCGAGCTCCACAGCAGAATGGCGCCCAGCCCGGTCAGGGTGGCCTTGTTGGTATTTTTCATGTTTATGTCATTCAGGTGATGCAGTTACACGCCCGGTGTCGTTCTCCAGAGCAATCAGCGGCGAAAATTATTAAAATTACATCAATTATTTGCGGATACTATATTCCAGTAGCCAAACTTACACCCTTCTGTGTCAGGATCCTTGTCGCGTCACCTGATTTACCGTGGCATCGGCGAATTTCTCCTTCCCGCCCATACATAAAAATTATAAAAGGAAGTATCCTCAAGGCCAGCCTACCCGAATTACGCGCAGCATACTGATAGCGCGTGATCGCGATTGCTTACCAGCCGAGCAGGACATCCTGCTTCCCAATACACCGCGACTGAAATCGCCAGCCAGAACACAATTTATGCGAAAAATAATGCAAAAACCTCGTTCCATGATTATTTTTACCATGCTGGCCAGCTTGGCCATGCCTGTCTTGTCAGCGGATAAGCCGCTATCGTTGCCAGACCGCCTGGCCACCCTACGCACGACTATCACAATCGATCATGGAAAGATGGCTGGTTCCGGCGCTACGACATTGCTAAACGCGGGCCTGGAAAGCCAATTCGTACTCATCGGCGAAGACCATGGCATTGCAGAAATTGCGAATTTTTCGGCGGCGTATTTTGAAGAATTGGCAAAGCAAGGATTTACGACGCTGATTATCGAAAATGGGCCGGCGGTCGCTGATGCTTTGGAAAAAACGTTGAAATCCGATACCGGCGTCGCTGGCATAGCGGCATTTAATAAGGCATATCCGGTCGCGACTGCGTTTTACAAATGGCAAGCTGAGGCCCAATTCCTGGCGCGTATCGCGAAAGCTGCCGGACCATCGTTCCATTTAGTGGGAATGGATCAGGAACTCATGGGCGCTTCGAAATATTTGCTCGATCAAATGGCCGAGCAACCGCTTGGTCCTTTGGCGAAATCAAAAATCGAGGCCTTCCGCAAGCTTGAAAGCGACGATTATCGCCGAGCGTCGGAGAGCGGAGATCCGCGAGAGCTTTTCATGGTAAAAATCAAGGAAGAAGAATTAGTCGCGTTACAGAAGCTGCTCACGACACCCAAGGAAATGCCCGCCCTGGCGATGTTGAATTCCTTGATTGATAGCCGCAGCATTTATGCCAAAAACATGACGCCGGGACAAGGGTATTCGTCCAATACACAGCGTGCCAGGCTAATGAAGCAGTATGTGGCCAGCCATTTGACGCTTGCGCCGGCACAGCGCATGTTGCTGAAAGCCGGTGCAGTGCATGTATTCCGGGGCTATAACCCGCTTGGCGCCGGTAGCCGGGAGATCGGCAATTATTTGGCTGAATATGCGGAAGGCCGCGGACAAAAATCGCTGCATGTGCTGGTGCTGGCGTCCAAAGGCCAGCAGTCGCAATTTGCCGGCATTGGGCGCGCGTCTGCCACGACAGAAATCGAAAAAGTCGATACCAAGTCAGCCATGGCTGGCGTATTGCCCTTCTTTGCCGCGGCGAGTGAACATAAGGAATGGTCATTGTTCGACGTGCGCCCCTTGCTGGGATCGGCCAAATCCCTGGCGAATGGAGACAGCAGTGTCCAGGGCATGATTCAGGGCTACGATTTTGTACTGGTCATTCCCAATGGCAACGCAACGTCGGACCTGTGACAATATCGCCATCATGGTTCGGCCTGAACCAGGCCGGTCTCACCAAGGGCGATCCAGGTAACTTGTGCCAGTGTGAAAGACAAGAGGGCCTGGCCTGTTTTTGGGCAGGTCCGAGCGCCTGTATTTGGGCGCACCTGGACTATCTGCCTTCGGCATACGGGCGCACGGCTGACGCAATGGCCCCTCAACGTCGGCGCGCCAATCCCTAGCATGCCCAGTGCTATCGCAGTTATAACGGACGTGAGCTACACTACGGCATGCTGCTGACCGGCCTCGGCCTACTGGGCTTCATGACACGCCGGCATAATAAGCAAGCTTGGAAATGGAAGGTCACCTATGAGGTGGCTTAAGGCGCATCAACTTGCGTATGAGACTGGGAGGCATTCCCGATGCGGTTTGAAATGCCCTGGTCATGTGGGCCAAATCAGAAAAACCTTCGTCAAAGGCAATCATCGTAAGGCTGTCGAAGGATGAGAGGCGATGCGATACGCGAATCAAGCGCGACGCTTGTCTAAGGGCTTCGGCCGTTATATTTGACTCCCGCAACCGGCGCTCCAACGTGCGCAGGTGGCAGCCCAGCTTGCGGGCGACACTGGCGATGGGAAGGTGTCCCTCGCTTTCAAACACCAGAGCCACTTCTCCGGCAGCGGACGCCTCCACACCCAGGATATTGGCAATGGTGGTCAAGCTGCGCTTTTCTGCTCCGTTCGGCAACTGCGCATTGCGCCGCGTGGTCGCCATCATGGTTTCCACAATCGCCAGGGTGCCTTGGCGGCAGCTATCAGGATCGTCGCCATCGGCCGCAAGCGTTCCATCTGCGCCATTGCGGGAGGCGCTGCTGGGCCGGCGCGCGTAACCACTGGCGCCAAGGCTAGTCTGCACGCCGAGTTTGGCTGACTGGTTATAGACGTTGAACGCGATCAACACATCGGCTTCGCGCTGGAATGACGATAGAAGCAGATAGCCAGGGTTGATGTCGGTGGCGAGGAAGTCGTTGACCATGCGCTCGACCACACCGGCCCCAGCTCCCTCAGCCATTCTGGCGCGGCCAGCGGCATGGTAGCGCTGATATGGCAAGTGGCCACTGATGGCGTGCGACACCGCTGAGACGAACCTGCTCATCGGCGTCCAGCCAGCCTTGCCCTCGAGCGCATTTACGACAACATGATAGGCAAGCGAGTTCGGCATTCCTGATCCCCAGTTTGATATTTTGACGATGCCTCGGCAAGCGCCCGATCGATGCAAAGCAAGCCAGGATTGCCCGCATACGAAAATGGCCGCAAAGGTCCCAGCCATGGAATCATGCTTACAAAAGGGACATCCCCTGAGTGCCTCAATCGCCAAACCCCAGTCACTAATTGCCATACTACAACACCGCTGGCAAAAAAATGGCGTTTATATAACATTATTATGTTCTATATCTTAAGAAAATCAGTAGCCGAGGCTGTACAGCGTCAATCGCCGTCTGGCTCACTGCCGCCGGGGCCGGGTGGGACGGTGCAGGTATTGCAAGCCATGTTTTTGCCGGCCTCCGGACTCGACACCGGATTGCGTACGCGAGACCAGGAGTGGCAGATTTTGAACCCCAGAGCCCAGACCCAAGTCGGCGGCGTGATCAGCTTCAGTTCGCGCATCGGCGCCCCCTCGGGATCGTCACCTTCGATGCACGCGTTGATGCTGCCGTCAGTCAGTACCTTGGCCGAAGACGATCCGTACATCCTGAGCCGGAATCGGGACGATCGCACGGCAGCCGGATCGATGATTTTTCCGCTCAAGGAAAGGATCAAGAGCGCTATCGCATCAGCAGATAACATCCCCCGATAGCTGGAAAGCGTACTTCTGCTCAGTTGGAACGGGACACCACTGATACATATCAACGATATTTTCAAAAAATTAATATTATTACATTTGAATAGTTTTTCTTTAGTCGAAACATGTAGGATTTGTATTGCTTACATCCTGGAGCTAGTCGCCAGACCTCAATTTGAGATAGCAGACTCAACCATTCAACCAAGTCGAAAGGAACAAGATGAAACCCCAGATGCGTCATGCCGCAATGATCGTTTCGCTGTTGTCCGCCTCCTCCTGTGCTTTGGCGCAGATTCCAAATCGATGCCCATCGCTGGCGTTTTATGGCAATGCCGCCACCAGCGGCCTCTGCAAAAGCCTCAGCCCTGCTACACAAAACCTGCAAGTGTGTGAATTGACGGCCGCACAACCCGACGTTCACTTGACCTTCGGCCTCCAGCCAAATGGCGTGAACCCGCCCGTCCCTCTCCACCTGACAGTGCGCACTCAGGCCAACAACTGCGAACAAGCGACCAATATCGTCCAGAACGCTGCCGGAGCGTTTGTCGCGCAAAGCAACGCCCTGCTCTGTGGCGTCGACCCCGTCACCTATGTTCAACGCATGAACGCTCAAACGATTGTCCCGGGGAGCAACGGTCAAAGCGCTTGTCGCACAGCATTCATCAACGCACAGACGGGCGGTAAATTGACGCCAGCAGTGGCTCAAGGCTACCTCAATGCTTGCAACACCGGAGGCCTGGCGAATGCCGCATGTCCGTGATGTGAAGCGGCAAGCACCAAAGGCGACAATAAATGAACTGCATTCCGAGTGCGAGCGAAGGAATTTTGAAAGGCTAGCGAGTGTCCAGCAGACTCCTGGCGATTCACAGTGATCCGGAAAGGAGATAAAAATGAGCAAAGGTAGCGGTAATAACGGAGGCCGTAGTGCTGGCTCCCAGGGCGGTGGCAATAAAGGTGGCGCAGCAGTTGGCGGTGGCCGTGGCCAAGGAAATGGGGGAGGATGGCCAAGTGCAACGGGCAAGCCATCCGGCGGAGGGCGCAGCAACGCACCCGCTGGCGCTGGCAACAAATAGGTCTGGCGCTGGTTAGCTTAATAATTCCGTCGAGAGGAACCGCCCGCAAGCTAAACTTGTGGACTCCCTTGACGTGAAAACGGCCGCAGGAAGCGGCCGTATCGTTTGGGGCTGGACAGCGGGTTAACAACCTATTGCCCCAGATTTGCCCCAAGTTCCTATTTGTAGACAAAATCAATATCGGAGTTGTGGCATGCTATCGCGATGTGGGAGGAGCATGCCACGGCAACGAAATATCCACTCAACGGCACGGAGCCGTCAAGCAGAGCCGGCGGCAGACCACCTGCGTTGAAGCCTGAGCATATCGCAGTTTTACACGATATCGTAATGGAGCGCGCGCAGGCCAGCTTGCAGGAAATCGCCGACGAACTTCATCACCGCTGTGCTTTACGCGTGTGCGCAGCAACGATTCGCCGCGCGCTAGGTGCCGTACGGCTCAAGCCGGTACAATCTGACATCCGCAAAGATGGTCTTGAGGACAATTTTTCACTCCTCTTTCTAGGTAATTTTGTTATCTAAGTGATATTTGGTGATAATTTTTTCAATTTTCGCCATTAGTATGACAAGACACTAGGGAGAAAAATCATGCGTATACATGCTTTTACTATGTTCGTCATAGTTGGGATCAGCTTGCTCAGTGGTTGTGCAGCCCAGATGTCCAAATCGATTGGTCAACGGGTTGACGTATCGGAACAATGCCGACAAGTGCAAGAAGATCCCCTGCCGAACGCTGCTCCCAGCAATATACTCACCGCGCATCTTGGCAACTTCGGCGACTGTGATGTATGGCTAAATCAAAGCAAGAAACACTACGAATTCCTGCCCTTGTGCGCATTTGCACAAATCCAGACCAAGTATGACTACGAGTTCTCAACCGGCGAGGCCGAGATGCTCAGGAAAGCGGAGCTAGACAAGTTTGAGAAGGTCGTCACGCAACTGAATGAGTTGAGAGACCTTGTCAATCAGAAAAAAGATGCACTCGAAAACAGCCTGCAAAGCCCAGAGCAAAACCGGCTGGTTGCCGTAGCAAATGCAGTGAATCAAATCGATCCGGCAGCGATACGCCAAAAGCTCGCTGATCTGCGCACCAGCATCAACGTACTACGGCAGACGCTGTATAATGACCGTCAGCTGTTCAGCCAGCAAATGGCCATCGAGTTGGCCGCCTGGGATACCAACTTCCGAGCCACCCTTGACCAGTTTGAACGACTTCTGTCCGGCGACTACCGGCTTGTCATCAGCGACACGCTGCGCAACCAAGTTATCGTCCATGTCGCTCGGCGCAGTCTCGACATGCTGCACAGCGCGTTGCGGCCAGCCGACGCCATCATCAACAAACTGGACCAGCAAGGCTACGGCGTCATCAGCGTCAGCTACATGGCTTTCGGTCCCGATATCCAGAAAAGCGTCAACAAGGCCAAGCTAAAGATCGAAGGCATTTACCAGGAACGGCTGAAAAAAACCGGATCGGATAACCCGAAATACCTGCAGCAATTCATGCGGGAGATGCGGCGCGCTGCCTGCAGCAATCTGCAGCAGGGCACGCAATTTTCCATGCTGACCGAGATCGTCGACACGCTGTTCATCACGGACATCAAGGACGATGCAGCGAACAAAACCATCATCGAAGACAAGCTGGTAGAGTACGATGCGACAGGATCGGCTCACGGTGCCCATGAATTGTTCGGCAGCATTAGCGCATCTTATGCAGCGATGGTGGACGGGCAAAAAGCGCCGCCAGCACCGCCCGTCGCACTGCACGTTTCCCTTGCTAACGAGTGGGCCGCACGCCAGATGCTGCTGGTCGAAAAGATGGAAACAAGGGTCAAGGCCGGCGCGCGCGTGCCCGAAAAAGACAAGTATGGGAAAATCCCGCCGCCAGAAATTATCTTCCCAACACTGGAACAAGTCGATGAGGCCTCCGTAACGCGGATTGCGGACGCCGCCAGTGCCAAGGTCATCGACGACGCCGCACGCAGCGCACCGGCCTTGCTTGTCAGCCAGACCGGTGTGGCAGGCAGCGACCTGCAGGTGGCGATAGCCAACAACATCAACGTATCCGCCGCCGCGTATGCCGTCAGCCAGGCTTCGGCGACGCTGAACGCCAACTTCAACATCAATAACAGCAATACCTTCAACCCCACCAATACCGTCGCGCCGGTGATCAATGTGGCCCCGTATCCCGCTGGCGGCGGCAGCGGCGGCGGCACTGCCGCC
This sequence comes from Janthinobacterium sp. NKUCC06_STL, assembly GCF_019345455.1. NCBI lineage: Bacteria > Pseudomonadati > Pseudomonadota > Betaproteobacteria > Burkholderiales > Oxalobacteraceae > Janthinobacterium > Janthinobacterium sp. NKUCC06_STL. The sequence goes on along the minus strand of NZ_JAHKQY010000015.1, from coordinate 101,204 downwards.
ACGCCGGACGCTGGCGCGTCGTTCTGTGCCAGCGGCTATTTTGCCGCCCACAACACAGCATGCGTGCGCGACGGGCGCGACTACGTGGTGACTTTCGCCCCCAGCAAATCCTTCGCCAGCAATGCCTGCAGCAGCCAGACGATCGACATTGAACTGAAACTGTTGGCCGCTGCTGCGGTCCACCATGCTGAAAGCACCGGCGGCCGCTTCAACGCGTCGATTACCGGCCTTGCCTCACCGCCCGCTGCCTCAGCGTCAAACTGCGGCGCCAGGGTCGCGCCCCGCTGCACCTACGTCAATCAGATTCGGGATGCGGTCAAGATCGATGGCTGTCCGGCAGCCGGCACCAAAGACAGCGGCAATCGCATGCTGTCTGCCGCACGGGCAGCCGCTGCCGCCAAAACGCTGGAGGACGCCGCGCCCGGCCTGATCCTGGTGAATGGGCTGTCGGCACAGGGCGCCGACAGCGCCTACGGGGTCGCAAACGAAAATCTCGATATCGATCGGACCGTCGTCGTTCGTCTGCAAACCGTCCGTTAAGCAAGCGGTTTGCACGTAGGTTTTTTCCACAATCCGTATAGAAAATTTGCGTCGACCTATAAGATGTCGGCATACGGCAAAGCAGCACTGTGTCACGCTTCCTTGGTCACTAAACTAAATACGCGGGCTTCACGTATTTTGCCCTCACGTATTAGCAAACAGTCCGTTGATATTCTTTCCGGTAATCACATCCGGTCCAAAATAGCAGCTATAGCTACCTGAATCGCCACCTATAGCTTAGGCTCTCCTGATCCATGGCTCTTGAAAGATGAAGAGCCAATGATCGTGTTGAGACCTGGGTGTCCTGCCAGACTCCTGGTGCGCGATCTCACAGCTGCCGGATCTAACGACGAGATCGGGGCCGACCTGCCTATCCCCTGCCCTGCAGAGACTCCTACTGCGCGCTAGCAAATGCCGCTTGAGCTTCGGCAGGCTCAGACAGGATATCTTCCATGGCTAAACACCCTGCGACTTTATAGCTCAGGTTTTTGCAGGGCTCCGACTTTGGCTTGACGTGTAGGCGGTGCCCGCGGTTTGGGGCTGGCTGCCGCAGCCGGTGCTGACGTTTGAATGTCGATCGGTACTGCAACGCATCGTGCTGGTCGCGATGCATTAGAGCGTACGCTCACGCTGCCCGCCTCAGCTGATTGGTACACATCGATATGGATCGGGTTATATTGACCACAGAGACAATTACGCTTCGCCCAGGCTTCGCCGCGGAAGCCTAGCTGAGTTTATAGCATCTACATCTCAAGCATCTTGCTTCGAAGCTTTTTCTGCATGCCAAAACCTCAGAGTGCCGTCAACGCCTCTAAGGCCCACAAGGACAAGTTTGACCCCGTTTGAGGTATCGTAGTCTTGTGACGATCGGTATTTCTGGAGCCTGATTGTATACACCAGTTGCTGATTCAGCGCGGACATGTTGCGGTAAGCCAATCAAGTGTCGCCCACAATACCTCACCATCATTATGACGGCGATATCGGTGACTGTCTGGATCCGCCTGCCAATTACCCCAAACCTGACTTCTAAGCGCGGCATGCCCGGCAGTGGTAAGCCAGTCGCCGCTATTCGGCGCATTTTCCAATTGCAGGCTCTGGGTGAGCTCGATTCCTAAACGCGGTCTCGCAGCCGCCCCCTGAGCAGCGATCTCGTCGCCCTCGTCTATACCTATTCCATAAATCTCCGGCTGCCACACTAGTGGGAATGCGCACGCCAGTTGATCAAGCTCGCCGATTAGCCGGTGCTGCCTTCCTTGAAGAAGCCCTTGGCGGCGCTGGCCATGTCTCCATAAGACTTGATCTGCGCTTGCGCGCCCTGCTGGGCTGCTGTGGCTTGAGCCTTGGCGATCTTAGTCGGATCACCGCCGGCGTCCTTCATTGAGGCCGCCAGTTGCGCTGCGACACCAGCCTGCGTGCGTTCGTAGCCAGTCAGCGCTGTGGTCAGGCCGCCGATCGCTTTCCCCACAGCACCGAACGATTCGGCCATGCCGGTGGCATCAGCCTGCGCCACCGTGTCGACGGCCGTCAAAATATCCAGCAGTTCCTTGGCCTTGGCGACGTCGGTGCCAGCCTCCTGGGCCTGGGCGACACCTTGCGCGGCGCGCAAGCGGCTCAAGCTGTCGATCTTACGATTATTCAGTTCGATGGTCTTCTCGCTATTCGCGAAGCCAGCCAAGGCCGCGTTCTGCTCCTCCAGGTCGGCAATGGCCAGTGCCGTCTTGGCTGCTGGCAGCAAGCCGTAAGTGCGGATCTGTGTGGGTGATGCGGGTTACAGGTTGCAGAACCAGCGAATCTTGACAGGGACCATCCAGCGGTCGCCGTCCTCGCGGCCGTCTGCGATTTCAGGCGTGCGCTCGATCTGCACGGTCACATCGCCCTTCGTGAAGCTTGCGCCGCGCCGAAACAGCTCCCTGATCATTTCAGCGCGCGCGCCGGCAACGGCAGTGCCCTGCCCTGACGGATACATCAGGCTGACCTGGAAGATGCCGCGCTCCTGGCGCGAGCCGTCGCCCATGGAGTGATTGGCAGGTTCCGCCGGCAGCAGGTAGGCGGCCTGATACGGCCGGCCAGTAACCGGCGTGTAGGGCACGTTCTGCCATGCGGTGTCGATGGATGGCGCGAGTCTGGTCAGTGCCGTCTCCAGTGCCGCGCGTATTGTTGCTTGGCTCATAATTTATAGCTCGAATAGCCTTGAGCGAACTCGCTTGCGGTGGTGCCGTCGCGCACGCCGTTCACAGCATTGTCCACAATGGTGCGGAATTCCACGACCGTCAGCATCACCACGCCGACGGGCGCCTGGCGGGACCAGCCCTCTTCGATGCGTTTCGCATAAGGCAGGTTGTTCACGAGATAGATCACGTCGCCCGCCTTCGCCGCACTGATCGTGCTGCCGTGGGCGGCAATCGTGGCACTGCCGTCCTTGTCGATCAGGTCGCGCACGCCAGCAGACGGTGAGCCGATGGAGAGCTGCCAGTTGGCGCGGAAGCGGCCATCGGTATAACCAGGTGGCGGCTTGTGCTTCCAGAACTTGGCATCACCTACCGGCGAGCGATGCATCACCTTGTTGTCGATCTTCATGGTGATGGCGCGCACCACCAAGTCCTGATTGGCCTTGGTCTTGGCGATGAATTCGGCGATCTGCATGGAAAACGACATACTGGCCATCAAATCCCCCTGAGTTGCAGCGTGTGCAGCACTGCCACGTCGACCGGCGCGGTGGTTTCGACGGCCTTGACCGTGTAGTTGGCGCCGCCGAACAGCACCAGGTCGGCGGCGGTAGGCTGCGGCATCGGCCCGCCATTGCGCTGCAGTGGTGACAGCAGCAGCTTCTGGTCGCCTGCCTGGATCAGCGTGCCGTCGATGTTCTCGGCCTCGTAGGCGATTTTCACGCCCGTGCCTTCGTAGTCTGTGGTGATGGTGGGCGCGGTGCCCAGGCCCGGATCGTAATCACCGGTCACTACCTGGCGCAGCACCACGATGCCGCCCTTGCGGCGCAGGGACTGGTCGGCGCGCGCGGCGGTTTTGCTGTAATCGGTCATAGCCTATGGCGCTTTCAAGTAGTCATACGGCGGCGTCTCCACGAAGCGCACCGCCTTGATCGTGGTCTTGCCGTCGATCAGGGCACGCAGCACCCGGTGCCAGCCGTCCATGATGAAGCCCTGCTGGCACAGAATGATCGGATACTCGGTGTTGACGTCCAGCGCGCGGCGCACGTGGTGCGCGATGCCGTAGGCCGAACCGACAGGGGTCCAGACCTCGCTGCCGGAGTAAATCGCCGCCAGCGGCAGGTCGAACGGCACCAAGTCCTTAGCGCGTGCGATCAGGCTGGTGACGATCCATACCTTGCCGTCGTCGCAGTAGGTGTTATCGGCGACGAAACAGCCGTCGATCTTCACTGCCGGGTAGGTGCTCATGCCCGTGTCACCTTCATCGAATTGCCGCCGCCGGCCGCACCGAAGTACGGCGCCAGGAGCGCGTCCACGGCCACGAAGCGCTCGCGCGCGTCCGTGGTGTTCTGGAAGTACTCCGTTTCCAGCGGGCCGGTCTTGTCCTTCTTGATGGCGTTCGAGCCGGTGTCGAGGTCGGGAAGCAGGTCTTCGCCGTTGCCAGCGCGCACGGCCAGGTCAATGCAAGCATTCACCACGTCCACCGGCACGATGATGCTGGGCACAATAAAGCTGTCGACCACGACATTGTAGCGTGGCCAATCCAACGCCTGATGCTGATACACCCGGCGGCCGGCCCAGCGCGTGCGGTAGGAGGCCATGAACTGAACCGCCTTGCGCAAGGCGATCTCCTTGGATGCCTCGGCCAGCGCCGCCCAAACGGTCAGGCCCAGGCTGGCACAACGCGCATCAGCCGCGGCGACGCTGGCATATGAGTCTGCGTCTGCCAGGCCGGCACCTGTTTCGATGATGATCATAATTTATTCCTGTTACTTTGATAATAAAAATATATCCAGCAAATATCGCATAAAATTGTCGTATAATTAATTTCAGTACTTTTTTAACATCAAAACACAGGGATGAAATGAACTCAAAAACTGTTGCCAAAATTACGCTCAGCGCTCTCATTTTCTGCGCCTGCATCCACGCACAAGCCATAACCTTTTCCAACGTCGCGTTACTTGGCAGTGGAATCTCTTCTCTGGGTGCTCCTGACACGACCAGCTACGGCGAAACCTTAACGACATCATTCGAAGGAGTACTTCAGGATTTCAGCTTTTATGCGACTGCAGGTAACAATGGCAACGTGGGGTTGATAATTGCGACTTGGGATGGCAGCAAAGCCATCGGGCCGGCCTTGTACACAAGTTCACCAATCGCGTATAGCGGTGGCGTCCAGACACTCGTAGCGAATGAAATCAATTTGACATTGCTAGTCGGTGTAAAGTACATCGCATTTTTAACAACTGCAGGCATCGACAATCCAATTTCAAGCGTGACGATGCAAGGTTCGACCGCCGACGCTGGCTTGGGAGGCAAATTTGCGTATCTGAATTCCGATGGCGCCAATCCCCTTGATTTGAATGGCGCATGGAACCACCATTCTGTAAGTAACATGGCCTATACAGCGAATATCACCCCAGTAGTACCAGAGCCGGAAACCTACGGCATGATGTTGGCAGGCCTGGGCCTCATCGGCTTCATGGCTCGTCGCAAAGCCAAGTCGTCTTAATTGAAATTGGCGCCTTGCACGATGGCGCCGTTTTTTTGCCAGCAACCACTACCTCATTCAAGCACCCAGCAGCGCTTGAAGTTCAGCCTTGTTTGCCGCCGCAGGGTATTTGATGCCCTTACTATCTAGCGCACCCTGCAGTTGCTCCTTACTCATCCCGGTGGCTTGCGTACTGGCGACCGCACCACTAGCCAAGGATCCGGCCTCGCCACGCAGGCGCTGAGCTTCGGCTTCATTCGCGGCGGTCTGGTCCGCGATGCGAATGGCAGCAATCCCGTTTTCACGCGCCTGCTCGGCAACGCGATCCTTCTCAGCCGCCAGTTCGCGCTCGCGCTCGCGCTGCTGCAAATCGTCGTGCGCGGCCAGCAGATCAGTGCGAGCAGCTGTCAACTCGGCCACGGTCGGCATGCGCTCGCCGGCGCCCAGGTCAATGTATTCGGACTTGATCGTGACTTCCGGCACCTCTGCAGCGGCATGGGAGCGGTCGACCGGCACATTTGCATCGATGATTTTGAGGCCAGCCTGGCGTGCAAGCGCCTTGACATCCTCGTTGTATTGGAACATCGGCACTGGCAGATATCAGATGTTTGCCGGTACATTTTCCATTTGGAACTCCGTTTTTTGTGCTTGATGAAGAAGCCGCGCCCCGTTGAGATGCGCGGCGCGGGCTTACTTGGTCGCGTCACCGAGGGGGATCACGCCAGCCGTGTGCTTGTCGCTGGTGGCCACCTTGTCCCAGTTGGAGCCGGTGCCCAGCGCAGCATCGGATGGCGATTTGCCGCCTGAAGCTTCGTCCCAGGTGTAGCCCTTCAAGCCAAGGCCGAAGGTGTAGTCGACCTGCATCGTCGTTTCGATGCGATCTTTGCCGTTGGTCGTGTCGATGTTGCTGATGATGTCGGAACCATCGGTAACCGTCGCGGCACCTTCGGCCAAGGACAGTACGCGCAGCTTGGCTGGTGCGGCTGGTCCAGGTGCCGGACCGACGGCTGCCGAATACAGTGCTGGCGCATCGGTAACTACCACCGGCTTGCCCAGCACATCCACCACTCGCACGTTTTGGGCCTGGAACAGCTGGGTTGCATTGGCCAGGTTAGCGCCGATCAGCTTGTGGAAGGTCGTGCCGTTCATGATTTGCGCCACCAGATTCCCGCTGTGGTCACTGAACTTGCCGTGGGCTTCGTTCATGGCGATATAGTCCACACCACGCGTCGCGCTCACATCGTTGACCGTGTTGGCGTTGTTGCTGATGGCCGCTACCAGAGCCAGGATGGCCGTGTTCAGCTGATCCGCCAGCATCGCTTCAGCGAAATTGCGCGAGGCAACTTCGATGCCTTCTGCCGTCGGCTTGTGCAACCAGGTCATCTGCGATGGCTCGAAGCGGATCGGACCGAAGCCGCCCGCGATCTTCACCGAGTTGTGCTTCAGTTGGGTCAGGTCAGTCGACGCCGCCACGCCGTTGGCGCCGTAGCGATTTGCACGGCGCTGGGCGGAATGGATAGCCGCAAAAAAGGATTCCTGCAGGAAGTCGCCTTCGAAGCCTTCGGTGGTGAGGCGGATGGCACCATTGCTGGCGGCGTTGAACTTGTCCACCATCTGCGCCAGCGTTTCGATGGTCGCCGGCATGATGTACTTGTTGAAGACTTGCATTTGGGAGAGAGACATTTTTACCCTTTCGCTAATTCGGGATATTGAGCAGCAAAAGCAGCGGCACGCTCTTCGCGCGTACCACCGAGATTGCCCGTTTGTTTTTGGCCGCCACCGCCGCCATTTGGTTGTTGCGTACCACCGCCAGAGGCACCCGAGCCTTTGAGGATCTGATCCTTGTAGGGATACTGATCCACGAGCGTTTCAAGCGCCTCGTCGAAGTCGGCCAGATCGCCCGGGCGCGTGCGCGAGAAAATCTTGTTGCCCGCGCCGTCGTAGGCCACGATCTTGCCGGCCTCGACCTTGAACGCTTGACCGAAGCGCGCCTGAACCAGGTCCACCGGAATGGCAAACTTGTCGGTGATGAGTTTCGAACGATTAAAGCTTCCGCCGATCATTTCCGAATACAGGTTGCCGGTGATGGCGTCCAGTTCGGTCTTGGTGCGGGCCAGTTCGTCGGCGTGGGCCTTGTTGGCAGCGGCGACCTGCTCTTCCGCTGCCTTCTTCGCTGCTAGCTTGATTTCTTCAACCTTGCCGGCCGCGACCAATTTGCCTTCGTCGACGTTCTTCATCAGTTCGATCGCCTTCGCTGCAGCGGCAGGGTCGTCAATGCCAGCGAACGCTTGCAGCTTTGCCTCGGCAGCTTCCTTTGCTTCACGGTGAGACTTTGCCTCACCATTCAGCCCTTGGATCTTCTGCACGGCGGCAGCCGCATCAAACGGGACTTCCTTCCCGTCGTCATGTACGTAGACTGGCTTACCATCCTGGACATTGCCATTTGCATCGAGTTTGAGTTTCATGTGGTGGCTTTCTGGGCATCCGCCCTTGTGAATGGCCTTCTGGCCGTGCGCCGCGTTGCGTCCGCTTGCGGCATAAAAAAAGCCGCCTACTTACGTGGCGGCCATCTAATATTTAAGTAAGAAATTCTAAATATTATTAAATATTTACATATCGAAAAATAAATGATATTACCAAGAAAATAAATCCAATTGCAAAAATGCTTCCTTTGTGACAAAACGAAACAAATGAAGCCAAGCTCCAGACTGTCCCGCCTAACACTACGGGAGTAAATAGCCTCAGCGCGCTTGAAAGTATGGTAGAGAAACTTCCGACAAGAGCAATCATCAAAATAATAACGCCGACAAGAATGAACCATTGGTTAAGCTCGTCTTTTAAATAATGAAGCGCAGAACTTCCAACGAGTAAAACAAAAAGAAAAATCATTGAGGTAAGAACACGCGAGAAATTCTCAACAAATACCTCATCTGTCGCCTCTTTGATTGACTTTTCTGTTCTCTTCTTCAAGGCTTCAGCGTACTCCTTTACATATTTATTTACCACTTCACGCTGGCCGGAACTTAAAAAATAGTCTGCCGCCATAAATGTTGAGGCGATACATTGCATAAGGAGAATTGTCGAATCGGATATTGTAGACATGGCATTATTTTTTAGTTAAGGAGGCGAAACTATACCAAAATAATTTCCACAATGGAATATTTCTCCTCGCTTTGACATTCCGTGTTTCTAAGTACTCGATTTCTTTCGAAGTTCCTCCAGCGTCAGCTTCCGACCCTTGAGGTTCATCAGATCGTTAAGCGTAATCTTGCCTGCCTCGTACATCTCGGCGCGGCCCGGGCCCAAGTACTCAGCCCGCCAGGCCTTGTCCTTGCTTGCCAGGAAGTCCTTGAAGTTCATCTTGCTGCTGACCGCGCCGCCGTCGCTGGGGCGCGTGCTTTCGCCCGGCTCGTCCAGCTCGATACCCAGGTCTTTGAACGACTTGGTGCGCGTGCTGAGCACACAGCGGCAACTAAAATGAATGGCGCCAGGGCCGCCTACCCATTCGTGGGTATGGTTAATCGGCTCTTGACCGTCCAGCGTGTACTCCTGCAGGTCGCGCATGGCGCACAGCAAGCAGGTATGCGAATCGAGCGTCGACAGCCATACCAGGCACTCGATCAGGTCCGCATTCTGCTGGAACGAGGCCAGGCACGCGGCATTGGCCACGGCTTGCACTGAGCTGTGCACCAGCGCGCGCGCGTTTGCGGCTGACGTTTTCAAGATGCCCTGCTCGCCCGGCGCAACAGGATCCGGTGCGGCCCCGGGAGGCTTGGCGGCCGGATCAGCTGGCGGCACACCTGGCTTCGTTGCCGGCCCGGCGGGCGGCGCCTTCGCATCGGGCATTGGAGGCGTGGCAGGCAATGCCGGCTTGTTGGCCAGCGAATCGGCCACCTTCGAGCTCTTGCCCAGCACGCGCGACACGATCTGCGACGTCGTTTCGCCCTGCGCTGCGCCGAGCCGCACCTGGCTGCCGAAGCGGAATTGCGTATCGAGCGCTTGGCGCTTCCACCAATCAGCGGACGACGCGCCTTTGATCAGTGTGTCGCCGACGAGCTTTTCAAGGTAGGTGGCCGGAGGCAGCTTGGCGCCCAGCTCAATCTTGAGGCCCTGCGTCAGCACCTTGGCCGTGTAATCGGCCTCGATGCGCACCATGCCGGTCAAGTTGCGGGTCATTTCCCCCTGCATGCCGGTGTAATGCGAAGAAATCAACGCATTCGACTCACGCAACAGCGCGCCCAGGCGCTGCTTGCCGTAGGTCGAAATCTCGCCCTCGTGCAACTTGGCAGTCAACTCCTTCGACATGGTGGCCATCAGAACCAGGATTTTGTCTTGCGTGCCAGCCGAAAAGCGCAGCAGGTTCAGGGAGTGCGTAAGGAACATCTCGGCGATCCACTCTTCGAGCGCGCCCATTTATTCCCCCGCCAGGTCAGGTGGCGCGGACTGGATGCGCTCCTGCTCATCCTCCCACTTCAAATCTGGCGATACGATGCCGCGGCGTTGCAGCTCATTGAAGTAGGTTTCGCCGGAAATCCGGTTATTGGCCACGCTCTTGAACAGCAATTCCGCACTGGCCTCGGCCAGCGACGCTGCGCCGAAGTCCTTGAAAATGGTGATGTGGCCGCCTTCCGGCTCATTCACCCACTCGGGCATCAGTTGCAGTGCCTGATCGCCTGCGTCTTCGACGTTGCCCGCAATCTTCTGCAGCGCGCACGCGCCCTGCTCGTTATCGGCCAGTGTCTGCGATTCGGTCACGTTGCCCGGCTTGATCACCAGCAGCTCGGCGCCAGCCTGGCGCATGCGGTCTTCCAGGTCGAGGATGGACAGACGGCCGGCCTCGATGGCCTTGCCACCGTGCTCCACGAATTTCAGATCGCCCTCTGGCGAGTCCGACTTCACTGCGGTCCCGGCGCCGACCGTGATGCCGCCCTCGCCCAACATCTTGGCAAACAGGATCGGCACGCGTGCGACGTGCAAAATATTCTGCTGGTCACTCTTGCTTTGCCAGTGCTCGATGTTGCTGTGCGCCAGCTCAAGCAGTGGCGGCGTGGCCTGCATGTAGCCCAGGCGCTTGCCGTAGACGGGCACGAACGCGATGCGCTTCAGTGTGGTGACGCCCTCCTCATGCAGCACCCAATCCTTTTTGCCAGCCGTTTCGCGCTGGCGCCAGGTCTGCCAGCTGCCGCGCCCGAGGACGCGCACCTGCTCGACTTCCTTGGTATCGAAGTCGCCATCCGGCTCGGACACGCTTTCCAGCAGCCGCAGCTGGGTCAAGCCTTCCAGGCTGGTGGCATTCTTCGGCAGCCAGCCCAGGATGTTTTGCACGTGCACCTGAACGAAGTACGGGCGCACGCCAGCGGCTTGTTCGTCGGCCTTCGTGACCAGATTGCCAGCCTTGGGGAAGTCGACCAGGATCCCCGAGAAGCCGTAGCCCATGGCCTCCTGGGTGATCTCAGACAGGAAGCTATGCAAGTCGCGGCCCGACAGATCGACGTTTTGCAGCCAAGGCTTGAGCCGTTCCGGCACGTCCTCGCCCAGCGTCACCGGCTTGCTGAACGGCTTGGCCGACAGCACGTCGATAGTGCGCGCATAGGCCGGGAACAGCGTGGCGACGGCCAGGCGCAGATCGTAGCTTTCGCTGTCCTCGCCCGGCCACTGCGGCAAATACTTCTTGCCAGCCGCCCGCATGGTCTTCGTGCCGCCCAGCAGCGCGGCGATCAGCGCGCAATCCTCGTTCAGCTTGGCGGCTTCGGCTGATTGTTTGCGTACGGCGTCGGTCATGGAAATCCTTGTTGTTACATGCGCAGCGGCGCCGTGGTCGTCGTACTCTTTACGATTGGATAGCGTTTCACGAGGAAGTAGCCGTTCGCATCGTTCGGGTGGTCATGGCCGGACTTCTTGTCCGGCTGGCCGTCGGTGCCCCACACCTGCTGCTCCAGCGCCTCGGTGGTCGTCGGGCACTGGTCGGTGTTGATTTTCCAGCGCCGCTCGCCCTGGGCGTTCAGGATCATGCCGTTGTAGGCGTTGACCCGGTCCTTAACCGCAGGGTTTGAGTGGTTCACCTCGAGCAGGAAGCCCGCCTGGCGCAAAATGGACAGGTCGGACTCGCTGGCATTCTTGCTGCTGGTGTTCTGGCCGGACGCATCCGGGAAAATCTTCACTTGGTGGCCTTTGTCCTTGAAGTCTTCCTTCAGGATCCAGGCCATGGCCGGGGTGTCACGCACTTGCACGCGCTCGGCCAGCGTGCGCGGGAGGCCTTCGCGCACCACGTTGACGCAAGCGGTCATGTTCTGGACGTTGAAGTCCAAGCCCACCATCAGCGGCTCGCCGGGCAAGATGATCTCGTTCGTGTGGTTCAGCGCGCGGTCGAAGTCGGCGTACACGCTGCCACTTGTCAGGTTGGTGAACTTGCCACGCAGGTAGGCATCGATCAGTGCCGGCGGGTAACTAGCCATCAGCGACGGGATATAGTCGTCTGGCAGGTTCAGCTCGTTGTCGAACGTGCTCGCCTGGATCAGGCCGTACAGGCTGGCCAGCTCTGGCTTGTCCCGGATAGCCTTCACGAACTGCTGATAAACGAACTTGAAGCCCTCGGGCGTCGTCGTCACGTCGATACCGTTCATCAGGCCCGGCACGTTGTAGCGCATACGGGCAATGATCTTGCGCCAGGCCATCTGCGCCTTCTTCAGCGGCATCACGTCCAGCTCATCGATCAGCGCATGGCCGATCTTGAAGCCGACGATGGTTTCCGGCTTCTCCATCGAGCGGCAGATGACAGTGCCCCGGTAGCGCCGCCCCTCGTACACCTCGACTTCGTGGTCGCCCTGCTTCACCTTGATGCGCAGGCCCATCGCATAGGCCACCTCCTCCATCGTGGGATAGAAGATGTCGCGGATTTGCGGATAGGTCGGCGCGAAGTAGCCCTGGTTGATGCCTGGCCATTGCCAGAAGTGGGCGCAGATGCCCGCGCAGCCCACAAACGTCTTGCCCGAGCCGAACCCGGCCACGTAGGCCTTGAACTTGTGCGGCAGCTGCAGGAAGCTCGATTGCGGGACGTTCAGGTCAAACTGGATTGTCGTCATGGCGCTTGGCATCTTTCACGCCGAAGGTAATGGCGACCGGTGTTGGAGCGTCGTCGTCCGGCTTCACGTCCTTACTAGCTTTCAGCAGGTTCATGCCGATCTCGGCGGCGCCGTTCGCCATCCTCGTCAGCACTGCGATATCGCCCAAGGCCAGGCGGCTCTGGTCGTCCAGCGGCTCGGCGTCATCGATCTCGCCAGCCTTGTTGTGCGCGATGCCAGACAGCCGGTGCGCGGTGGAAGCGCCATATCGTGCGGCGCCAGCCAGGTGCATCGAGATTTCTTTCAGCTCGTCGGCCAAAGTACGCGCACTTATCTGCGCACCAATCGGAAGCGCACTAAATGCTGACTCTGCCGCAACCAATTGATTTGCAACATCTTTTATTTGTTTCGTCTGCGCACCAAAGCGTTTTCTGATCGCGGCTTCGGACACGCCGAATGCCCGTGCAAGCGCTCGGGCTGCCTCACCTTTTAAAAGGCGCCTACCAATCTCCGACCATTATTTTTCTGTCAGCGATGATTTACGCCCCATACGTTTCTCTCTGATAATATTGGCGTAGTGAAATTTCAGCCTTTATGAGACCCAAACATGCCCTACTACGTTCAGATGCAGCAGACAGACTTTTTCTCCTTTGCCCACAGTTTTAGTGATGCTGAAGCAAGAGCAATCCGCGATGCAGTGATTGACGAAGAATTTGAGTTATCGAATGGTTTTGGCCGCCTCGATAAGGATGGCGATGTGACTCTAACTTTCATCAAGAGCGACGGGTCGCGCATGTACGATCTAAACCATATCGAGATTTGCCGTCAGTTTGCGCAAGGGGATCGTGATGGTCTTGAAGAAGAGATTGAAGATTAATCTGAACACCGCCCGCTTCCAGCAGGCGCCGCAGTGCATCGCGGCTGGAGTCCTCTGGATCATTGCTACGTCGGTGAGCTGCGCCCGTTTTTCAAAGCCCTGCCACTGGAGCGCGCTGGCAGGTCGCAGTTATCAGGTCGAGCCGGCTATTGCGAGCCACGCTGCTGGCGTGCAATAGCGCTCAATACTTGGTGATTGGTGGCGACGCCTCCCGCGAAATACTGCCGCGAAAGTTGCGACGGGCAACCAAGACGGTCGTCGCGCACCACATGTTCTGTCATGGCCCGCAAATAGATTCGCCGGCCGCGCCCCTTGGCGGATGAATAAAGTGATTGCAGGGTCTCGATCATGGGCGTTCGTAGCCCTTACCGCCGTGACGGACGTGCTTCATCATGGCCTGGTGTGCGGCCTCGGTGCGCTCGCGCATCCAGGCATCGAAGCCGTCATCGGGGCGGCATTGAGCGACGAATACCGACACGCTTCCGTGCGCGGTCTCAGCCAACGCATCGCCGGTTGCCTCGTTTATGAGAATGCGCCCGGCACGGTCAGTCGCGTAGACGATGACCTCACCTCGCTCCTCGTCAGCCATGGTGCACATACTCAGGGAAGCGCCGTTGAAAAATACTTTTGCCCGGAATGCGTCCGGGTCGCCTACCGTGATTCGCATATCGATTCTTTCAAGCGGTAAAGGCGTGAAGCGCCGGCTTGGCCATCGCCGCAACCGGGGCTAGGCCAGCAGCACGTGCGCAACGACGGCGCCACCAATCACCGCGCCCAGCAATATGAGGGTGATCATCAACTGGCGGAAGTCGATATCAAGCATGCGGCGCCTCAATACGGGCAATGCTTCGTGGTATTGTTGCAATCCCCACAACTGCAAGAATGGAACTAAATATGGCGCATTTCATTGTTAGCTTTCGCATTAAAAGCGATTCCGGTTACCAGAGCAGATACGATTCTTTTAGAAAAAGGGTCGAGGAAATTGCTGGAGGCATTGGGAAGGTTTGGGAAGAAACATCGTCTTTTTATGCATTCGAGACAACAAATACCGCTCAAGGCCTGTGCAGCGACCTTTACCTGAGTACTGAATTTGATTCATCGAAAGACATGATGCTTGTCGTCGATATAAAAAATCAGCAAAAGGCAACAAAAGGCGAGATAAAGTATCCCAATACCCTAGATTCAGCCCTTGGGTTCTGAGCCAAAAATTGAAGCTTCAATCTCGCGAAGCCTATGTTCGCTCACTTCGAGGCTGGCAGTATTGAATTCCACATAACCGATTGCCTGCATCAAGGCTTGCTCAGCGTCGCGCTTCATTGCGACTGCCGTAGCAAGCTTTTTCTTCTTCTCGATGATTGATTCGACGAGTTCACGGTATTGCTGCTTCATGGTCAACCTCAAATAAAAAAGCCGCCAGCGCAGTGATGCGGCCGGCGGCGAAACCCGGAGTGCCGGGCAAGGAGAACTGGAGCGGGTGAAGGAATCGAACCCTCGTGGAAAGCTTGGAAGGCTTCCGCTCTACCATTGAGCTACACCCGCGAAATCTGGTGCCGGGTTACAGCGTCCCGGCGTCGGTTTGGCGCGCAGCCTCGCGGCGGCGCCCGACTGATTGACTTGCTTGGTTGCTGGATCGCTACTTCACGGCGCACCTCCTTTTCAGGCCTGCGGCGGCATGAGCGCGCGCACATCCGGCCGTTCAAATTCTTGGGATTGCTTATTCAGCCTCGACGTCGAGCATGCGTTGGAACTGGCGCACCACGGCGATATCCAGCTGGTCGAGCACTTCTTGCTGCGTCGGTGGCTCGACCGGCGCCGGGTCGGTGATGATGGCGATCATTTCATGCGGCGTGTGGCGCCATCGGATACGGCGGAACAACTCGGCTACTGCCATCATCGCCTCTCAACATGGCCAAAAAACAAAAAAGCCCGAATCGCGTAAGCGTCGGGCTTGGGGTGTTGCTCCTACGGCTATAGTGCGTGATGAGCGGTACGTACGAGCGAAAGCATCAATTGAATGGGTGCTAGCCTCGAATCCCGACTATCGTTGAGGCTCGAAGCCTGCATTACGAGTGCCGAGAGTATGTGGAATTGGAAGTTAACGTACTTCACCCAGGATGTCAACTAATCCTATTGTGATTCCATATGGAAATTATGATAAGATCAAAGCAACCACGACTTACTGGAGAAGTTATGATTAAAGGCTATGCAATCGCACTGTGTTTAGACGACGTTTTTGATGTATTTGGCGGACGGAAGCCCACTATCGCGGATGATCCTGAAGTTTTGGAGCAAGCCTCATATTACGTGAATGGCGGAACGCAATCTCTTTTTATAGCGGTTCTAAAAACAATCTGTACCGACGAGAATGAGTTCCTAGCTTATGAGGGCGGTCTGGCATTCTACGGCAGTCCCCTACACGGCACGAAGTTCACATATTCTTCACACCGTCACATTGCTGAAGAGAATGCTATTTTAAAAGAGCTGCTCCCCAAGTACGAGGATAGGATCATCGCAAAACGTGCCGATATTCGGAAAAAAGCTATCGAGTACTACCAGGCAAATAGCAAATACAGCTCTTCGAAAGAAGAGCTCTCGAAGAGTTACGAACTGTTCGATCCAAACAGCTAACACCATCTAAAACTGGCCTAGACGTCCTGCTGCACGCCCATGATGGGCCTGCAGCAGGCCTTCCAAATCGCTAACCATGTCTAGCGTGCGCTCGCGCTCAAACCCGCCCCCATTGATCTCGGCCCGACCAATTCCTTTGCACGGAGCACAGATTTGGCGGCTGGAGGAAATACCGGTGCCACTGCAGTTAGTGCATTTCCCGTCGAGCCAGTAGGCCAGCGATCGCTCAGCGACGCGACGGTACAACGCTTGGGCCGCATGGGCATCCCATGCAGCACCCTCTTCCACCCATTTGCGCTCGCGCCCTTTCTGAATTACGCGCGCAGTCCAGATTCGCAGCAACTGCGTCAAATTCCCCGAGTTGCCCTCGAAGAGCTTGTTGATTGTGCCATCCGCATATTTGACCCGGCACAGCAACGAGCCTAGATCGCCGGCCAGCGCCGCTGCCGCGATCGCATCCAGGTCGTGATGAAACGCATCATCCCGAAGATTTGAAGATTGCAACGATGCTACAAATTTTTCTGCGAAGCCCATGAATTCCCTTTCATTCCGTACGTCAACGTTAACACCTTTTTTGTCCTGTGCTAGTCAAGCCAATCTCTGGCGCTGATCAGGCCCAAAGCTGCGCGAAAGCCTTGGCCTGCGCCGACGTCAGCACGCCCAGCTCCAGCATAGGTAAAGCCCGCACGTAGTAGCTGACGGCCCTACGAATCGCTGCATACTCTCCGGTCGTCAGGTCGAGCAGCGCCGTCGGCCGCGCGCATGCTTTGCGAAGCGCATCCCATGCCTTGACGCTGACCAGGTACTGCTGCCTATTCCCCAGTTGCGACCAGATCGCCACACTGGTCAGCAGATGCTCGGTCAGCGTGTTGGCCATTCCGGCAGGCGCTGCGCCGCGCTTTGCCGCATCCAGGGTGATCAGCGCGGCCATGGCCAGTTGATCGACTATTTCCGGCTCGATCCGCTGTTTGACGGCGATCAGGTCGAACATGTCGGTGATGCCGGTGTATCGCGCGCCCATCAGAATTCCTCCACTTTCCAGCCGCCCGCCTTCTTCGACAGCACCTGCACGGCGACGAAGCGCAGCGGATACATGTCGGCGGCGATCTTGATCTTCACATTTGCATCCTCCATCATGTAGCCTTTCACTTCGTGCGCCTCCAGCGCACCGTCGGCCAGCTGCACGGCGAAGTCGGGCGTGTAAAACGTGTTGTCGGCCAGGCGGAATTTCAGGCCTTCGAACTTGTACCAGGCCACCTCGCCGGCGGCCTTGCGCAACTCCAGCGTCCTGGCGTAGGCCGCCTCCGTCTGGTTCATGGCACCGACCTTGAGGCGGCCCAGCGCCTGCAAGCCACGGGCCATCATTGCGCACTCGCCAGCTTGTGCATCACGGCCATGGCAATGGCAAAAGTGATGGCTGCGTTTTTTGAGGCGTGCAGGTAGTGGTGGACCATGTACCCACCGGCGCTTGATGCTCTAATGCCAGGTTTGATCGCGATATCGTAAGCGACTGCCAGCGGCCCGGCCGCCGCCCAGTCGCCGGCCCAGTTCGGCACCATCTCCTGGCCACGGCTGTCTGCCGCACCATCCGGCGGCGTGCCGACCAGGGCGCCACCCACCTCGATGATGCTGGACCAGCCCAGCAGCTCGGCCAGGCGTTTGTTTGCTGCGATTTTGTTTTCTTGATTTTTCATTTGAAGCCTTTTAAGCCGTTTTTTCTGATGGGTACGTCACTTCGTAGCGGCCATGGCCCTTGCGCAGTGCGGCGGTGCCTCTGGCAAATCCTGAGTGGCATTCGCAGCCTGGACACTCGGGCGTTTCCCCCTGTGCGACTCCCAATCGAAGACCACCAGCCTGCCGCCGCCCTCGCGCAATCGGTCAAACGCCCGCGCACCCAGGAACTGCTCCAGGCCGGCCGCGTCCAGGTTGCTGATGACGATGGTCGGGCGCGCCGCCTCATAGCGGCCGTTGATAATCTCGAACAGGATCAGCTTCTCGGTGTCGCTGCCGTGCTGCACGCCCACCTCGTCCAGAATCAGCAGATCCGGCTCGACCAGGTCGCGGATGGCCTGCGCCTCGGTGCGGCCAGCGCCCTTAGCGTAGGTTTCCTTGACGGAGCGCACCGCGCGCATCACCGACGTGAACACAGCCTGGCGCCCTTGCGCCATGATGTGGTGGGCAATGCCCGCGGCCAAGTGCGTCTTGCCGGTACCGACATCCCCAGCGAAGATCAGGCAGGCGCCAGTGGCCCGTGCATCTTCGAAGTTCTCGGCGTACCGGGTGGCCACGGCCAGCGCGCGCTCGGCGCCAGGGCAATCCGGCCGGTACGATTCGAGGCTGCGATCAGCGAAGCGCTCGGGAATGGCGGCACGGCCGAGCTTTGCGCTCCATTCGCGCGCCTTGAGCTCCTGGCGCCAGGCGGCGCGCTGCTCGGCCTCGCGCACCTGGTCCTCGACGTTCATGCAGTCTGGGCAGCCAGACCAGACGCCGCGAATCAGCATTGCCGTGTACTCGCCGTGCATAGGGCAGCGTTCGATCTGCGCGCTGGCGTAGCGCTTCTTGCCTTCAAAAGGTGCCATCTGCCCCAACGCCCTTGTGGTAATCCTGCTTGCCAAAGTTTCCATGAATGACGCCTTTTTGTGTTTGCGTTGCGCCGACTGCCCAGTCGGCCTTGTAGTGCTCGCCTGGCCCGAAGAACGTGGCCGGCTGCTTCGTGAATTGCGGCTCGGTGCGCGAGAACAGCACGTAGTTCGCGTAGCGCTGGACGCCAGCAAGAAGCGCTTCGGCCGGTACACCCTCCCTCCTGCGCGCAGCCCAGGCCTTGTGCGAGTCCTTTTTGCTTGCACCAGGGCGTGGTGGGTATGCATCCCATGCCGTTTCGAATTCCTCGGGGTATCCCCCCGGAGGCGAAGCCGACGTAGGTTTTAGGTTTACTGGTTTATGGTTATTGGTTATTGGTTCTTGGTTAGTTGCCGAGCCGTTGAGCGTCTGTTCAACGGTCGTTGCAACGGTCGTTGAACTCCCGTTCATCGCCTGTTGCAATTTCAATGCTCTTTTGGCAGCAGATGCCTTCCCAGCTGCCGATTTCTGGCTATTCGACGCGCGGTATGCCTCCAGCTCTTCCTCGCACCGCTGGTGATACCAGCCGGTCGGCGTTTCGATGAAAAACTCGTTCAACGTCTGTTCAACGGCCGTTGCCTCTTCGTTGGAACGTGCAAGGATTTTTCGGCACAGTGCGGCCCGGTCCAGCGTCAGCGGTTGTTCAGTGTCATAGTAGGTGTCGAGCAAATCGCGGTACACGCTGCGCTCGATACGCGTCAGGTGCCGGGTCGCGCGGTCAAAGTCGCCGATGTGATGGCTGTAGTAATTCAAAGCCGGCCCTCCTGCGCGAGCGCCGCGCCAAACAGCGCAGCCACCAGCGGATCACGTACCGTTTTCAGCTTGCGCGCACGATTGCGGGCCTTGTGTAGTTCGTACCGGTCTTCGTCGCGCCTGACGCGCGCCATGTGCCTGATCTGGCGCTGAGCCGACGTAAGCACCTCCGGTCGCGGCGCATCACGGCCGGCGCCTGCCCTGTACGAAGGCAGTCGAGTTTCGCGCCCGGTAGCCTGTACGCCCCAGCGCGCAATGCACACGGCGCCGTCGAGGTGCATCTGCACCAGGTAGCGGCGCGTCTGCTCGACGCTGAGGAAGACGAGCGGCGCCAGGTCGCGCGCGGTGAGCGCCTGACTGGCCAGCGCCGCAGTGATCGCCGCGACGCGGCGTGCTGACATTGGATGATCGATCTTCACTTTGCATTCTCCTCGTCCATCAGCTCCATATCGAACAGCGTGGGCATGCTGACTTCGCGCTCCATGGCTTGGCAGTAGTGCACCTGGTCAGTGAAATATGCCGGGTTCAGCTCGCTGCCGCGACCCTGGCGGCCCAGCTTCATCGCGCGCACCGGCACGGTGCCCAGGCCACAGAACGGGTCGTAGATCACCTCGCCCGGGTTGCTGTAGCGGCCAATCAGGCGGTCCACGATATCGATCTGGAAGGGGCAAACGTGCTTTTCTACCGCGCGCGCCGACTGCTCGCCGTTCAGGGTGCGCATGCGCACGATGTCGTGCCACACGGCCGGGTCGGCGCTGCCCGGCGCCAGGCTGAGATAATCCGCAGGCAAGGCCTTGCCGGCCAGCAGCGCCTCGCCCACCTCGACGTGGTATTCGTAGTTGTAGACGTTGTCCAGCGACATGCTGGTGAACAGCTTCGCGAGCTTGCCCGGGCCGAAGCTGGCCAGTTCGGCCGCGCCCAGCAGTCGGTCGCCGCTGGAGCGCCAGAAAGCATGCGCGTCGACCTGCCAGCGCGCCACGCTGTAGCCGGTACCAGGAATCGGAGCGGCCTTGCGGTCGAACGGGATCCGTTCGCCTGCATCGTCCAGGCACATCGGCTTGGCCTTGGCGACGGGCGTGTCGGCGTAGCCGCGCGAGCGGTCCGTCTGCGGCTTGTGGAACAGCAGGATGTATTCCGGCGATCCGACGCCCATCTTCGTGCTGTCCTTGCACACCTCGGAATAGCCCAGGCGGTAGGTCTGGTTGTTTTCGCGCACCACGTCGGTCACGACGGTCACGACGGTGATCATGCCCATGTAGTCGAAACCGTGCTTGATGCCGTGGAACAGCGCCTCGGCGTGAAACGGGCTGACCGTCGGAATGCCGGCGCCGGTCACGTTGCCGAAGTTGATACGGTCCTTGACGTGGCAGGCGTAGATGCGGCCCGGTTGCAGGATGCGCAGCAGCTCGGGCGTCAGGAAGTCCATCTGCGCCCAGAAGTGATCATTGTCCTGGGTGTGGCCGAAATCGTTGTAGCTGGGCGTATATTCGTAATGGTTGGCGAATGGAACGCTGGTGATGATCATGCCCATCGAGTTGTCCGGCTGCTGCATGGCTTCCAGCACGCAGTCATTATTGGCCACCGAGAACCGCTCGCCGGCCACCACGGCGCGCTCGACGCCAATGGTGCGCGCCAACGAGTCCTGCATGGACAGCTGGTCCAGGCCATAGGCGCGGATGATCTGCCCCATCTTGGCCTGCATTTCGTCGTGGCGGTGCCATTTCTCCATCAAGTCGGCCAGCACCTTGCGCTCGACTTCGGTGTGGATGATGTCGATGCGCACAGCATGCTGCTGCTGGAAGCGCTGGACGCGGTGGACGGCCTGGATAAAATCGTTGAACTTGAAGCCGATGCCCGCGAAAATCTCGCGATGGCAATGCACCTGGAAGTTGCAGCCGCTGCCGGCGATGATCGGCTTGGTTGACAGATCCTTGATCTTGCCGTCGCTGAAGTCAGCGATGCGCTGCTCACGCTGGTCCAGGTCCTGCGTGCCCCAAACGCTGACCAAGCCTGGCACCGCTGTCTGGATAGCGTGGCGCTCGTCCTCCAGGTCGTGCCAGATCAGGAAATGATCGTCAGGATCCGCCGCCATGATCTCTGCCACCTTGGCGACGCGCGCGGCCATGCTGTCGCGCTTCTCCCCGGCGGCGGCCGACAGTCCCATGGCCACGTTCGGGATCAGCAGGCCCTGGCCGTTCTTCTCGGCGCCGGCCGTGCTGTAATTGCTCGGAACCTCATGAAAACGCACGTCAAGCGCAGGCAGGTCGTAGCCCTCGTCCGAATGGCCCAGGTCGCTCGGCCGCTGGATGAAGACCGCCCAGCTGGCCACCCACAGCCAGAATTCCTGTTCCTTATGCGGGTACAGCGTCAGGTTGCCGGCCTTTTCGCTGTCGCGCTGGAAGAAGCGAGTTAAAGCCTGGCCGGTGTCCATCACGCCCAGGAAACCGGCATAGTGGATCAGCTCTTTGAAGCGGTTCGGGCTGGGCGTGGCCGTATAGACGAATTTGAACTCGACCTGCTCGAACAGCGGCAGGAACTCTTGATAGGTCTTGCTGCCATAGCTGCGCAGCACGCTGGCCTCGTCCAGGCCGACGGCGCGGAACTTGCGCACATCGATCTTGCCTTCGCGCACCGATTCGTAATTCGTCAGGTAGACGACGTCCTGGCCATCGATCTCGGCGTCCGTGCGGATGAAGCGCACTTGCACCTCATATTCGTCGGTGAAGCGCTTCGCAGCCTCGCGGATGAACTCCTGGCGCACGCCCAGCGGCAGCACGATCAGGCGCAGGCCTGGCCGGTGGATGCCGATCTGGCGCATGACCTCGAGGTTGGTGCTGGTCTTGTGCAGGCCGAACGAGGCGAAGATGGCGCGTTAGCCGCCGGCCAGGGCCCAGCGCACGATGTCGCGGGTGTGCGGCTTGAGGCCGGGGTGGATATCGGCCAGCGGGACGTCGAAGCCCTTGCGCTGGGCCAGCTTGATCTTGGCGCGCAGGAATTCGCTGTACGCGGCTTCTTTCAGGTGTTTTTGCTCTTGCGGGCTAAAGGCGCTCATGGGTATTCCAATGTAGGTTTGATGACGACGGGCGCTGCATCGAGCAGACCCATCGATCGTAAAATTTCGTGTGTGGTGCTGACGGCCGCGCGAAAGGCAACCTCCAGGCCGGCCATCGACAGATCAGTCGGGCGCGGGCGCCGGCCGTCGAGCACGTCGTGGCAGGCGCTGCAGCCGAACGCTGCGGCGGTGTCGGGCGCCTTCAGGCCCATGCCCTTGCCGTCGCTTAAAAAATTCGAATGGCAGAGCACTGTGGTATCAGGGTCGAAGTTGCAGACGGCCAGGCGCAGCGTGCAGTCCTGGCCGCGCGCGGCGCGCCGGATCGGTGTCGAGACCGGGCCTTTCGATTTCAAGCCGGCCTTGCGCTTCGGCGCCGTGCGCTGGTGCGACTGCACGGAGAGCATGCCGGTGCTGGGCATGGGTGAGGTGCGCTTGAATGGCGTGCGCACCAGGGGCTTGCCGGGCTTCATGGGTGAGCGACGCATCATGATAAAATTTCCACATGACAATCACCTTCAATCACTTTAAAACCCGCGTGGTGCGATACCCGCTGATCGCCATCGGAATTACGTCTGCGCTTTTGTTCACTGGTATGAATGAAGGCCTTAAACAGTCCGAATGGGCTGTATGGGTGCAATCTATCGGTGCCACGGTAGGCCTCGGAATTGCTATTTATATACCATATCGCCAACGAAAAGATGCAATTCAGTTGGAAGAAACTCGTCAAGCAAATGAAGCTCAACGAGTGCAAATGTCCATTAAGGATGAGTTGCAGGCATTGCAAAAAACCTTTAATGGGCCAAATATCTCGCATCTGCTCAAAATTGAAGATCCCGGAATTTTTGACCGGCATATCACGATCCCAATTCAGCGATTCCCAATATATGCGTCTCTCATTGACCGACTCACGCTCATCGAAGACGATGCACTTCGATCCGATATCATTCATGCCTTTGCCGTGGCAAAAGGCTTGATTTCCTACGCTCAACAGAATAATCAGCTGCTTACGGTATTGTCGGACATTGAAACAGAGCTTCACTATCGGCCGGATGCGTTCCAGTATGAGAGAAAAAGAATGCATGGAGTCGAGATGATAGAAATGTGCAGGCAGATGCAAGGTATCTGCCGGGAAACAATTAGATTGGTGGATGCACTGGTGGCGAAGTTGTGAGACGCCATGCATATTATTTATTCGCATAACGTCCTCGCAATCTCGCATTTTGCGACCGCGACTGAGATTCCGGTGATCTGCTCCAGCGTCATCCTGCCTTTGGATTTGCTCGGCATCATCATGACTTGCCCGGTCAAGCGCTCCAGCTCGACATACCGTCGATAAAGATCAGGGTTCAGCCGGGCAGCCGTCGTCAAGTCGGCCTTGTTGCTCATGATGCAAAAGCAGCACGAGAATCGCGACATCCCGGCGGCGTACACCCAATGTGGCGCCTGGCCGGCGGCCGCGATGCGCGCGAACACCTCGACAGTGGTCAGGTCGTGGATCGGCAGCCAGTCGTACCACTCGCGCCCAGCCTTGCTGTTGCCCTCGTGGCGCTTGAATGGCGTCAACTTCGAGCGGCCCGGCGATTCCTCGGCGCGCATGCCCATGCAGTTGACGACCAAGCCCCACGCTTCGATGCCGGCCGCCTTGCGCTCGCGCGTGACGGCGCGGACGGTGCGCTCGATTGGCCCGCGCTTGAGGTCGCTAGTGCACTGGCGCTGGGATGGCGACGGGAACATGCCGCGCTCGGCGATCATCTGCAGCAGGCCGCGCCGCGATCGACAGACGTGCAGCGGCTCGCCGGCGGTCGTCGCTTTGATCTGGTCGACCGCACCCGGCCATTCGACCTCGCCCAGGTCGGCGTGCACAATGACGCGCTGCACCGCCGGCACCAGGCCGCGCAGCAGCAGGTACATGGCCTGGCTGTCCTTGCCGCCACTGTGATTGATGACGAACATGGCGCCGCGCGCGATCAGGTCAATGATTTGCTCGGGTACCTGCGCGATGCCGGCCGCGAATAATTCGGAGTGGTCCATCGTCAATCCTCCATTGCGCGCTTAATGCCAGCGCCATCAAGGCCAGCAGCCTTGCAACCCAGGCGGGTAGCGTAAAAATAGGTCATGTCGCCGCATGCGCGGCCGGCCGAGGCCAGGCCAGCAGCGACCAGGCGCTGCATGGCCTCGTGCTGCTGGCCGCTGCCGGCGGCAAAGTAGTTGCGCCATCCCCACTTGGACTTCGGATACTGCTGCACGGCGCCGAGCATGTGCTGCAGCTTGGCGAAGTCGCCGGGCATGATTGCGTCGCGGACGGCGGCCAGCGCGCAGGCGGCGCATTTGCCGTGCTGGGCTAGCTGCTTGGCGGTGCTGGCTTTACCGCAGGTGCAGCGTTTCACGACCAACGATACAGGCGCTGATTCGGTGTTGATGGCGCGGTGCCAGCGGTCAACTTGGTTCATCGTGTAGTGCATGGTAAGATTCCTTTATGGCAATCAATCTCAACTATTTCAAAACTCACGTCGTGCGATACACGGCGCTCGCTGTGGTCGGTCTGGCCTCGTTGGTCACGCTCGGCGTTTGGTGCGGCTTGAACAAAACAGACTGGGGAACGTGGGTAGGTTCCGTGGGAACTGTGGGAACCCTCATAGGCACGATGCTGCTTGCGACGTCCGAGCGTCGGAATCGCAGCCGTCAGGAATTTGCATTGGCTCAAGTTACTGCTGCGAGCTTCGCCGAACGGATTCGAGTTCTTCGACACCTGCTTGAGCAAAGCATAGAAGCACTGAAAGTTTGTGAAAATGATATTTTCAAGGCGGATTTTGCCGGTCTTTACCGAACCATAGATGACATAAGAATTTGGAGCCCGGCCGAAACAATTCCACTCATAACGCTCCCGGGGAAAGTTGCGATGAAGCTTAGTGCGCTCGCGGCGGAATTTGTTACCGCACAAAAGAATCTTGCGGCTATGCATAAAAGCCGTAGAGATGTAGAGCCCGACACGATGAAAGCCCGCTGCCGAGCACAAATCGACACATATAGCCGAATGATCGCCACATTGGACAAGGTAACGGGCATCTGCAGGTATGCTTGCCTTGAGAGTTCTGAGGCCGATTAGTCTCATTCCTCCACCATCCTTACCTCACGCTCATGCGCTAAGTTGGCGCCGTTGCGCGCGCGGGCAGCTTCTAGCTCGCCGCAGTGCTCGTCCGCATGCTCCGTGCGCGTCAACGCCTGCAGATTGGCCGGCGCACCGTTCAATCTGTCACGGTCGCGGTGGTGGATAACCAAGCCGGGCGCCACTGGGCCATGCTCAGCCTCCCATACCAGTACCGCCCACTTGCGCCATACGTTTGGTTCGGCCGTTTTTCCCCAGGCGCGATCGAGCCCGGTATGAGTTTCGCGGCGCACGCGCATGGCGCCGACGGGTAGCCGGTTGTGCGCATCCATGCCGGGCTCGAACTCCGTGGCCGGCGAGAGCCGCTGGCCAAGCTGGATTTCTGTTGCCGGCGCGGCGTGCATGCCCGCCTTGAACTGCATGGCCGGTGAGTAACTTCTGCCAGCCATGAAGCGGCAAGCTTCGGTTCGAGTGTTCGCGATCACAATTCACCTCCTGCGCCAGCCTGCGACGCCGCAATAGCGATCACCACGGGCTGCACCCATATCGGCATGGCGCTGAGTACGAACGTCTCGCCGGCGGCGGCCAGCAGCAATGTGGTGCCCATCACCTCGCCTATGGCCTGCGCGGCCAGCTTCGGGACGGCATTGCCGATGCGCTCACGATGCGCGCTATCGTTGGTGCCGTCGAGCAACGGGAAGGCGTTGGCGCCGGTCCTGCGCTTGTGCTCGTCAATCTCACGTTGGGTTTTCGGATCGGTCGACCAATGCTCCTCCGGATCGATAAGCGATTGCAGTGCCCCAAGTTCCAGTGTGGTGAATGGGCGATGCCAGGTGCCGTCGATCGCACGAATTAGCGCGACCGTCTTCTGGTTCAGGGCCGGCAGCTGCGGCGCTTCGTCGATGCGCGGGTCTGCAACGCTCCAGCAGTCATTGTCATAGCCGGCCGAAGCGCTGACGGCGCCGCACTGTCCATCCCACGGCAGCACGCCATAGTGGCCACCCGTCAGGAATGCATCCCCCTTTTGGCGATTGATCGCACGCGGGTCGGCAACGCAGAATGCACCCTGGCCGGTCGTGCTGCCAGCAATTACGGTACCGGCCGCCTCACCGAAAGGCGTGACCAGGTACTTGCCCGCTCCTTCGAAGCCAGTGCTCGAGCGCGGGTCGGCCACGGCATAGGCGCCCTGGTCGTCGCCGCCGATCACGGTGCCGGTGCGCTTATCCCAGCGGGTGACCGCGTACTTGCTGAATATCGGACCGGTTGGCGGGCGTGGATCGGCGACGGAATATTTGCCACCGCCGGGCGCTGACTGCGCGCTGATCACCCCGCTGGTGGCATCCCAGGGCATTACCCCGTATTGGCTGTATTCGCCGGTGCCATTCATTCGCGGATCTGCAACGCACTGACCAGTGCTGTGCGCGCTGGAGACGACCTTGGCAGGCTGAGCCCAAGGTCCGACGCGGCACTCGTTGCTATGCTTATCCGGGCCGAAGTGGCGCGGATCAACACCCACTACGGGACCATCCCTGGAACGCCGAAGCCGACGCTGTACAAGCCGGGCGCCGAAGTGCTGTGTGTGACTTTCCGCATCGCCCCGATCTATCGCATTCTCGATCTCAGCACCGACTTGGTTGCACGCTTCCGCGTTACTTGCGTCGGCCAGCACCAGGTATCGGACATCATGTTGGGCGAAGGCGTCGGTGAATGCTCGTCCGCCGAAGAAAAATATAAGTGGCGCGCATCCGTGTGCGCCGAGGAATTCGATTTGACGCCAGAAACGATGCGCCGTCTGAAATTTGCGAAGTACAACGGCAGTGTCCAGAAGAAAGTTCAAGTACGTACCGAGGCAGCCGATCTGTCAAATACGGTCCTGAAAATGGCATGCAAGCGCGCCATGATCGCCATGACCTTAAACGTCACGGCAGCATCCGACATTTTCACGCAGGACATCGAAGACTTGCCGGAAGAATTGCGCGTCCAGGATGCCGGCGACCCAGCAATGTCACCTTTGGCGCTTGAGTGGGTGGCCAAGGCCAACGCTGCGCCAACCGCGGATGACCTGGCAGCTGTATGGAAGGCTGGCGTCAAGGCGATCAACGAGGCCAAGGATGCGGTTGCATCGAACGCCTTCAAGGCGGCTGTAACGGAACGCGGAACGGCACTGACTGCCGCGCAGCCTGCGCCCAAAGCAGAGAAGCCAGAACCACAACCGCTGTCCACTGCTGCGGCCGAAATACTCGCCGACATGGAAGTGCTCGCCGACGACGGTGCCGAGGTCTTCGCTGCAAGCTGGGCCAGCCTGTCGAAATCCACGCAGAACATGCTCGCCGGTCACTACGACGGCCTGATGATGCGCGCTCAGAAAACAGGAGGGGCAACATGAGATTCATTGCCTGCGCCCAAGGCACGCCGGATTGGCACCAAGCCCGCGCTGGCGTGATCACGGCGTCCTGCTACGCCGACGCTGTGTCCAAGCTGTCTCGTACATCCGGCAAACGCAAGGCCGGCGATCCGTCCATCGCGTCGGATAAATATGCCGCAGACCTGGCCATCGAGCGCATCAGCGGCAAGCCGTACGGTGCACCAGTCAAGGCCTGGGTGCTGGATCGCGGCCACGAAATGGAGCGCCTGGCACGCATGGCGTACGAGGCACGTACCGAGTCCATGGTCACAGAGGCGGGCCTCGTGCTGACGGATGACGGCTTGTTCGGCTATTCGACGGACGGTTTTGTGGGCAATGACGGCCTGATCGAGATCAAGGCGCCAATCGACAGCGTGAAGATCGTCGAGATCCTGGAGACAGGCGACCTGACCGAATACATGCACCAAATGCAGGGCGGCATGTGGATCACGGCTCGCAAGTGGTGCGATTTCATCATGTACGTGCCCGACTTGGCCAACGCCGGTAGCGACCTGTACATCAAGCGCGTGATGCGCGACGACAACTTTATTGACGCAATGGTGCTGGATCTGGCCGCTTTCGCGCGCCGCGTATCGGACCGCGAAATTCTTTTCAAACTCAAGGAGGCAGCATGATCACCGAAACCACCCAGGCCACGCCGGCCACCACCGCCCTCACCTTGCCGCAGCGCGCTGCCGTCGCGCTGGGCGCCGTGGACTATGAGGCAAAAATCAAGGAACAGGTTGCCGCCTCGACCGATATCACCGCCGTCATCGATCCCGCCGGCCGCGAGCAGGCGCACCGCATCGGCATGAACCTGCTGAAACTGCGCACCGGCATCAAGGCCGTCGGCGAGGCTGCACGCAAAGACGCGACAGACTTTAGCAAGGCAGTGATTGCCAAGGAAAAAGACCTGATTGCGCTGATTACGCCAGAAGAGAATCGCGTGTTCGAGCTGCGCGACGCCTACGACACCAAGGTGGAGGCCGAAAAGCAAGCTGCGATTGCAAAGGAGCGCGAGCGCATTGCTGCGATCCAGGCTGATATTGCGGCGATCCATGATGCGCCGCTGGAACTGGTGGGCAAGTCCGCTGCCGATATTCAGGCGGCCGCAGCAACTGTGGCTGCCATCGTCGTGGACAAGGCGCGCTTTGCCGAATTCGAGAAGGACGCTGCCAAGGTCGTTGCCGAAGTGAGCGCCAAGCTGGCCAGCCTGCACGCCGCAGCATTGGCCAACGAAGAAGAAGCCGCCCGCATTGCCGCCGAGCGCGCCGAGTTGGCTCAACTGCGCGAAGCGGCTGCCGATGCCCGGCGCATCGCTCAGGTGGAAGCGGACCGCATCGCTACCGAACGCAAGGCCGAAGATGACCGCCGTGCGGCGCTGGCCGCCGAGCAGGAAGCGGAAGCGCTGCGCCAACGCGAGGCCCAGGCTGCTGCATTGAAAAAGCAGGCAGACGCACAAGCCGAGCAGAACCGGCTGGAGCAAGCGGAAATCGCACGCCAGCGCCAGGAACTGCTGGGCATGCAAACCGCTGCAGCAGAAGGCGCACGGCTGGCCCAGGTCGACGCCGACCGCTTGGCCAATGAAGCTGTGCAAGCCAAGCAAGCCGCACAGCTCGCCGTGGCGCGCGCCGCCGAGCAAGCCGCCCAGGTTGCCGCGCCTGCGCCCTCCGCTCCTATCGGCATCCGCCGCGCGCCCGCCGCCATCGCGCCGGCCGCGAGCCGCCCAGCGCCAGCACCTGACCTGCTCGACGCCGCTGCCGATGACCTCTACCCATCCGACAGCGACATCCTCGATGTGATGTTCGAGCAGTTCGGCCTGACGGCAGCCGAGGCCATCGAACGCCTGGCCAAGTTCGACTTTGCCGCTGAGTACGCTGCCCTGATCACCAAAGCAGCATAAACACCAACTCGCCCACCACCAGGATAAACCAATGAATACAGTAGCCGCAGCACCTCAAATTACCCTGCAACCCGTGCAGTCCTCGCAGATCGCCGCCATCGGTCACTGCCCAGCCACCGAGACCCTGGCCGTGCAGTTCTTCCGCAAGGGCGCGCCGGCGGATGTGTACCACTACGCCAGCGTGACGGCCACCGAATACGCAGCCTTCGCCGGCGCCGAATCGGTCGGCAAGCACTTCTACGCGCACATCAAGCCTCATGCCGACAAGCACCCGTACACGAACATGGGCACACCGGCCGCCGTCGTGGCGCCGGTCAAGTTGAGCAAAGAATTGTTGGTCGGCCTGCTGACGGGCCGCGAGTACGGCAAGGAAATGCTGAAGGAAGAAGAGCAGCAGGCCAAGGCGGCCGGCCTGATCGTCATCTTCGGCGCCAGCGATGACCTGATGGAATTCCGTGGCTTCGTGGACGACGAGCGCGGCGCGCCGACCGTGGCACTGATCGATGCCAAGGGCCTGCTGCCGTTCCGCGAGGATATCCAGCACGACGACGATGCACTCAAGGACTATTTCGCCCGGGCGCCCCAGATGCGCGCCGTGGATGCGCTGCGGGGTAAGGAAGACGGCTACAGCTGGACTTACCGCACCGACGTGCCGCATGCCACGTTCGAAATCGTGGAAGGCGGCGAGCCGTATTGCCGCGGCATCGTGATCGACGTGTCCGACTTGGCGCCTGCAGCGTGACGGCCTGGCGCTGCGCGGGAGCACCGCCTTGACAGAAATCGTGCTCATGAAAACGGCAAACGTCCTCGTCCCGCACGACGAGGCGGCGGCTGAGTTCATCCAGAAGATGAAGGTTGGCGCGCTGATGCACGCCGACTTCAAGAAGGTGCGGAACTACCAGTTTCACAAAAAATACTTCGCCCTGGTGTCTTTCGCCTTTGATCAGTGGGAGCCGCGCGGCGGCCTGACCTACCAGGGCCAGCCAGTAGCGAAGAACAAGGAGCGCTTCCGGAAAGACATAGCGATCCTGGCCGGCTTCTTCGAATCGACGGTGAACCTCAAGGGCGAGGTGCGCCTGGAGGCGAAAAGCATTTCGTTTGCGCAAATGGACGAGATCCAGTTCGAGGCGCTCTACAGCGCGACCATCGACGTGATCTTGCCCCGGATTTTGACCAAATACACCAGGCAGGACCTGGACAACGTAATTAACCAGCTGCTGGCATTCACATGAAAGCCAGCAGCAGCAACGGAGAAGATCATGGATCAGTTGAAAGAGGCGGTAGCGGCAGCGTTTGACAAGGTGGTCGCATCCGGCGCCATCGAGGAAGCAATTCATAAGCAGATCGGCGCGGCCGTCACCGCCGGCATCAACGAGCACCTGCGTGATTACAGCGACTTCGGCAAAGCGCTCAAGGCCAAGATTGGCACCCTGATCGAAATCGACCTGGACACAATCGACCTGCCGTCATATCGCCAACTGGTAGGCGACATTATTAAGAAACGCGTCGGCGCTGTCATGTCCACGGAATTCACCGAGAAACTGGACAAGGATATTGCCGAACTGCTGGAGCCGGTGCCGGACTCCATCACGCTGCAAGCGCTGCTGGATGAGTTCATCGAAAGCAAGAAAGACGCGTGGAACGCGCATGAGCTGCGCGGCGAGAAATTCACACTGAACATCAACCGCAGCGAAAACTGTGATGACTACCTGGATGTTTCAATCGATGAAGACCCAAACCAAAGGCGGCACTCGTCCTGCGCCATCCACCTGCGCATCCGGGGAGACGGTGAGGTGTGGGCGCTCAGCCTCGGTGGCACCGACATCAAGAACAAGATTTTCGTCGGACCGCTCTTCAATTTCGAAAAGCGCCTGTTCCAGATGTACACGGCCAAGACGCGCTTGATCATCGACGCGGATGCGGATGCCGACGACTTCGATACCACCTTCCCGTATAACGACAACGATTAAGCGAGCAGCCGCCATGTTTTTCAAAAACCTCCAGATTTACCGCCTGCCTGCCCCTTGGGCCATGACGGCCGCCGTGCTCGAGCAGGCGGTCGCGCCGCAGCAGTTCACGCCCGCCACCAGTATGGATCTGGTACGCCAAGGCTGGGCCTCTCCGCGCGGCGCCGGCCAGCCGCTCGTGCACGCTGTCGGCGGCCAGTTCCTGCTGCAGCTGAAAACCGAGAAGAAGCTGCTGCCGTCGACCGTGGTCAACCAGGTGGCCGCCGCCCGCGCGCTGGAAATGGAAGAAGCCCAGGGCTTCGCGCCCGGCAAGAAGGCCATGAAGGAATTGAAGGAGCGCGTCACCGACGAGCTGCTGCCGCGCGCGTTCGCCATCCTCAGCACCACGGCCGTGTGGATCGATCCGGTGAATGGCTGGCTGGTGGTGGACGCGGCCAGCCCGAGCAAGGCGGACGAGGTGATCAAGTTGCTGCTGAAATCCGTCGACAAGTTGCCGCTGGAAAGCCTGCGCGTGCAGCGCTCCCCAGTGGGCGCGATGACGGAATGGCTGCAAGCGGACGAATCCCCTGCCGGCTTCACGGTCGACCAGGACGCGATCATGCGCGCCACGGGCGAGAGCAAGGCCCAGGTGGCGTACAAGCGCCACGCGCTGGAAGCGGACGATATCCGCCGCCACATCGCCGCCGGCAAGCAGTGCACGCGCTTGGCCATGACCTGGAACGACAAGGTTTCCTTCGTACTGGACGAGAGCCTGGCCATTAAGAGCGTCAAGGCGCTGGACATTCTGCGGGAATGCGCGATTGGCGAGGCGGCCGACGAGCGCTTCGACATCGACTTCACCTTGATGACCGGCGAACTGGCCAAGCTGCTGGCCGACTTGGTGGGGGCGCTGGGTGGCGAGGCCGATGTGGAGCGGCAGGCGCCGGGCCCGGCTGCTGCCGGCCAGCAGAAGATCGAGCGTGCTGTGAACTTAACTGCCGATCTGTACAAGCTGCGCGCCCGTTACCGCGATGTGCTCAACGAACTGTATGACAGCACCGTGCAGCCGGCCGTTGCACGTGTGCGCGAGCACATGGCGCAAACCGCCGAGGGCGCGATTAAATCAGCACTGACGCTGGCCAAGGAGCTGCCTGGCGGCTCGCAATCCGCCGACCTGCTGCTGGTAGCCGCCGTTGAGATCATGGAACCAAGCCCACGGCCAGCCAAGGGTCACGAGCCCGTGCGCGAACAGCGCCCGGTGCTGTCGCTGAACGGCGAAGCGGCAGGCGCCGTGCCGCCCGGCGACGGCAGTGCGAGCGATCCGCTGTACGAGCAGGCCGTCGAGGTCGTACGCACGCACCAGCGCGCATCGATATCGCTGGTGCAGCGCCATTTGCGTATCGGCTACAACCGGGCGAGTAACTTGCTGGAAGCCATGAAGGCGCTGGGCGTGGTGAGCGGCATTGCATCGAATGGCAATCGCACGGCGCTGGCTGCACCAGGAGCGGCAGCATGAGAGCTCGCCCCCCTAGCATGCGGATGGTCGAAGAAACGCCCCTCGATAACGATGGCGTGCCCGAAACCCATATCCGCGGTACCGGCCAATTTGAAAATCACGCGATAGCAGTGGCCGTTGAATTCAAGAACGAGCCCGGCATGCGCGAGGCTAACGCCCGGCGCCTCTTCGCCTGCTGGAATGCGCTCAACGGCATGCATGCCGATACTCTTGGCCACAATTGGACTTTACCCGCGCGCAACAAGTCAATCTCGGCTCGCAGTCCTACGGCCGCGCCTGAACGACTCATTAAGGCGACAACTATTCCAGAAAAGGAAACAATCGTCCTTAACGTCGCCAGTTTGATCAATCACAGGTACGAGACGATTTGTTGCCATCGTGTTGAAAAGCCTTCGTCCGAGATCATTCCGGATATACCGTTGCTCGCGCACCTCTTGAGCGATAAATTGTTTTATCGAAACAACTGTCTCACCGCAAAATGCGAGGCGTGCAGCAACGTGGTTCTCTATGGAAACAAGTGCAGTCAATTCCGTTGGAGTCCACAAAGGCAAAAGTTCAAATTTCATAAGTATTTCGTGATAGTCATTAAATACTTCTCCTCGCAGCCCCGAATCCAACTCACATTTAATCCCGCCCAGCCCAGTTTCTACCGCTTGAATACGCCACATAAGTCCAGCGACGGTTATCAACGCCAAATCACGCTCCGCGCGCTTGCGAAGGCGCTGCTCACTGGTCGCAAGCCAGATTGTACCGGCCAGAGTTGCAACAGTGCCAATTGCACCAATCCATGTCCCCCAATCGGACGGTGTAAGGCCAGACCAAGGAATCCAGTTGTAGACGGCGATCCCCGACATTCCCAGTGATATCAGAATGCATAGCCGCATCATCGGAGACTCAAAAAATTCAATTATTGTTTTCATAAGGAAATTTTAGCATGAGCAAAGAGAGTCCTATACTCTTTAATACCCCGATGGTGCGCGCTCTACTCGACGGCAGCAAGACGCAGACGCGGCGGATCATGAAGCCGCAGCCAGAACCAGTACCGCATCACTCAGGTGATTGCCAGTGGCGTTGTAACGCGTCCCAGTCGATGGTGAGCGTTTCGGATACGCGTGCGCCAGACACCGACGGCATGGCCGGCGACGCGTGCCCGCACGGCGGGCACGGTGATCACCTACGTGTGCGCGAAACATACTTTGCCTACGGCCGCTGGGTGACGCGCTACAGCCAGAAGAAGGGCCGCGACGAATGGCACTTCATCGACATGACGGCCGAATGCGCCCGCGCGTACCAGTACGATGCCGATTCCCCGGAAGTGCTGCTGGCTGCCGGGCGCGGCGGCGCGCTGCCCGGCTGGTACATGCGCCCCTCTATTTTCATGCCTCGCGCGGCCTGCCGGATCCTGCTGGAGATCGTGTCCGTGCGCGTCGAGCGCCTGCAGGATATCAGCGACGCCGACATTGTCGCCGAGGGCATCGATATGGAAGCGCTGACGGAATCGCAGGATCGCTACGACATCGTATGCAAAGGGACTGGCGCCAGCGGTCGCGCAACCGAGCGCTCGGCCTGGCGCGACCTGTGGGAATCGACCGGCGGCGACTGGGATAGCAATCCTTGGCTGTGGGTGATCGAGTTCAAGCGGGTGACACCATGAACCCGCGCATCTACAAGAAGCAGGCAAAGCGCGCGGTCCAGCTGCTGCGCAGCCATGGCGACACGACGAAGTACACGCCATCGAGCGAGCAAGGCCTGGCTGACGAGCCATTCTCCTTTACGCGCGCGAAATGGTTACGCCTGCACCGGCCAGCTGAATATGCCCTGTGGCAGCGCATCAGTAGCATCCCGGAATTTGGCCGCCAGGACTTTGATGGCGAGTGGTACGGCCATGATTCGCGCGTCGGCTGGAGCCAGTATTACGATCACGCCCGTTTGCCAGCGGATTACTGGGAAGGCCCGGAATGGGAGTGCAGCGGCAAGTCGTGGCCGCGCATGACCACCAGCCAGCGCATGGGCATGTGGCGCTACAGCCAGATTGCACCAGGCTGGCAGTGGCGCGGCGGCCGTGCTGTGCAGGTGGTGTCATGACCGACAACGACGAAGTGCCGAACAGCGAGCGCAGCCCCGGCGCCGCACGCGTGGCGGCGGCCCTGATCCTTATTTACGTGGCGGCGACCCTGGCGGGCGTCTTGGCCGCGATAACCTGAAAGGTGAATATGACAAAACTTATTGAATGGGCGCCGGTCGTGCGCGATGCCGAAGGCTGGTATAGACATCCAGATATGCCAGAGTTCGATGAAGATCAAGAGGCGGAATATCGCGCGTGGCTCGCTGCCCAAGGCCTGGACACTACCTACGCCAGCCTGGAATCCGAGGATGATACGCATCCAGCCCATATTGCCTACTTCGACCAGGCTGGAATGGACGTCTCCGACTGGAACCCGGCGCCACCTGCCGGTGAAGGCTGGTTCACGCTGTCCATTCACGACTCCGAAGATGGCCCGTACTGGGTATGGGGCCGTCGCGAGCAGGCGGCGCAATGAGCAGCCGCAACCTAGCGCCAGCGCCGGAAACCCCGGCCGAGGCGGCATACAAGCTGGACCGGGCCGTGCTGCGCGCGATCCATACCTGCCAGCCCGTGCTGTTCGACGGCAAGCAGCACCACTTGCGCGGCATGAGTACCCAGGTGCTGGGCGGCGGCGTGTCTTCCGTGATTTACCTGATGGGCGACGCGACGCCGCGACAGCCCAGCGAGATAACCTTTTTGGAGCATGCAGAATGATCAACAACGATAGTAATGACGCGCCGGCGCAAGCTGCGCCCTCTTCGGTCGCCGCAGCGCTGCAACACCTGGCCGTGCCGGATGGCTGGAAGCTGGTACCGGTTGAGCCGACCCCTGAGATCATCGCTGGCGCCGCAATCGCATCCTGGCCAACCGCAACGCTTGCGGACATCGACCTGGCACGCCAAGCGGCGCCGCTCGTCTTGATGCGGATGGACATGGCGCCGGGAACGACCGTCGATGCGTTGGCTGGCATGTTGGCCACGATGGCGCCGGCATATCGCGCCATGCTGGCGGCAGCACCGGCTGCTCCAGCACAAGAGCCGCAGGCAGCGGCGTCCACCGATTCATTCCAAGGCCGCGTGCAGCCTTGGATGATGGCGTGCTTCGGCGCCGAAATCGCAGCCGATGGCGCTGAGCGCAATCACCGCTTCCTGGAAGAATCGCTGGAACTGGTCCAGGCTTGCGGCTGCACGGCCAGCGAGGCGCACCAGCTGGTCGACTATGTGTACGGCCGCCCGGTCGGCGAGCGCGCGCAGGAAGTCGGCGGCGTCATGGTCACCTTGGCGGCGCTGTGCTTGGCCCAGGGCCTGGATATGCACGCCGCCGGCGAGACGGAGCTGGCCAGGATCTGGACGAAGGTCGAGGCCATCCGGGCCAAGCAGGCGGCGAAGCCGAAGCACTCGCCGCTGCCTGCCTCACCGGCGCTGCCCGCGGCGGTACCGGATTCGCCGACGCTCACAGCTCCGAGCGACGAGCAGATCTATGCCCATTATCAAAAACTGCACCTGCCCCATTCTCCGGTCGTCTGGACAGCTGCACTTGGCACAGTTCGCGCGGTATTGGACGCGCAAGCCAATGCCGCCGCCTTCGCGCCGCCGGCTGCCGCCAGGGACGTGTGCGAGGAAATGCGCGCCTTGTGCAGTGCCTGCGGCGGAACTGGCGACGTGCATAGGCTGGACGGCGAGTGGCGTGGCCAATGCACTTGCGTCCATGCATGGCAGCAGCGCGCCGAGAAAGCAGAAGCCGATTTGAAGCAGGTCAACGAATGGCGGGCAGCGGCCCTGACCGAAAGCCAGACATTGGGCGAACTGTGGGCCAGCAAGGTGGAGCAAGCCGAAGCCCGCGTGAAGGAGCTGCAGGCCGAGCTCGATATCGAGCTGGAGCGCGCATACGACCGCCTTCTTGCAGCCCGCACCAACAAGCAGGCCGACCGCCAGGTACTTCAAGCCGACGGGAGGCACCTGGCGCCGTGCGCGCGCAGTTGTGAAGCGCCGGCATTCCAGATCCAGCTGCGGGAGCGCGATGCTCGCATTACCGAGCTGGAGGCCCTGCTCGAACGCCGCCGCGCCTCACTCTCCGCTGAGACGCAGCAGGCCATCACGGTCGCGCGCGCCGCTGGCCAGACGGTCGCCTCGACGTCCGGCGTCCTGGTCTTCATGAACGACGGTGCCGAGCCGGGGAATGGCGAACTGGATTGTCCGGCGTGCGGCGGTAGCGGGCATGCCGGCGACGTGGCGGCCGGGAGCGCGCCATGAACATGAACGAAGTCGAGATGCGCCACATCGCCGAAATGCTGGCGGCGCTGGGCAAAGCTGGCGGCAAGCGCACTGCCAACACGGCCGGCGAACTGAACAGGCAACAGATCTGCGCTGCGCTCGGCGTCAGCGAATCTACGATCCTCCGCCTCGAGCAGGCAGGATTGCCATATACACCGGTCGGCGCGCGATCCAAGCGCTACGACCTTGAAGAATGCAAGAACTGGTTAAAGGAAAACAACCAATGTCCATCTGGGATGACAAAGAAGGTAGGAAGCACGTCGGCATCATGGTCGATGGCAAAAGAATTCACCGAAAGTTGCCGAAAGGTGCAACTGCGCGTGATGCCAAGCTCGTAGAGGCGGAGCTGCTCAGGGCAGCAGAACGGACACCATCGCAAAAGCAAGTAGTGATCCCAGGCGACCCGCCAATGACTGCAATACTGGCGATATACCTGGAGCACTCAAAAAGCCTGAAAAGCGCTGACACGTCAAAGTTCCATGTGGTGCGCCTTGGTCCATGGGCAGCGCTTTACAAGGCAAGCCAGGCGCAAGAATTTGCAGACCACTTTATTCGTGACGCCAGTAAAAAGGTAGAGAATGCGAAAACGAAGGAATTGGAATCGATTTACGCGCCGGCTACGATAAATCGATCGCTTGCGTGCGCAAAGAAAGGTTTGTCTTTGGCCTGGCGCCAACGCCTGATACCCGAGAATTTCGGGCTTCGCATAGAAAATGTCGTTGTGAATAATGAAAGAGAAGTATTTCTTACTGTTAAGCAGGTCCAACGGATAGCGGAGTTTTGTTCGGCGCGCGTGCAAGCGGCTATATGGATCGCGTTACTTACTGGTGCGCGTCGGGGAGAAATTTTCAAGATTCGTCGTCAAGATATTGGCCGTGACACCATTACTCTGCCGTCCAGTCATACTAAATCATTGAAGACGCGGATTATTCCGATCATTCCAGCACTGAGGCCCTGGCTTCCATATCTGCCGCTAACTATTACACCGAGCGGCGTCAAGTCATCTTGGCAACGTGCACGTGTCAGGGCGGGAATGCACCACGTCAATTTTCATGACTTACGACACTCGTGTGCGAGCATCATGCTGGGTCTCGGCGTTGACCTCTATACCATCAGTAAAATTCTCGGGCATACCAATATTCGCACCACGCAGCGATACGCTCATCTTCAGGTAGATGCCCAGCGCACGGCGCTCGACAAACTGTCCAACCTCGTGCAAGTTGGATAAATTACACCCGAAAATTACACCCATAAAAAAAGCCGCCTATCTTAGATTGGCGGCCTTATTTAAGTGCTTGATATTAAAGCGAATTCTGGTGGGAAGTGCAAGTTTCGAACTTGCGACCCCTGCAGTGTGAATGCAGTGCTCTACCCCTGAGCTAACCTCCCGAAGCGAGGCGAATTATCGCATAGGTGTTGCGGCATCTGCAAGGGCTGGCAAGAGGAAATTTACCATACCCACGCTTTTTCTCAGGCGGCCGCTGGCGGCGCCGTGACGGCGGTCCAGATGCACTGGCCTTTGGCTGCCTTGTCGAGGCCGGCGATGGTGGCTTCGTGGGCGGCGAGCTCGTCGGCCGTGGCGCTCTGGAAGATGACTTCGGCCAGAGGCACGATTTCCAGGGCGGCGCCGTCGGCGGCCACTTCCACTTCCTCTTCCATGCTAAGGCTGTTTTGCCCACGTGTCATGGCCAGATAGACATCGGCCAGCAACTCGGAGTCGAGCAGCGCGCCGTGCAGCTTGCGGTGGGCGTTCGAGACGCCGTAGCGGTCGCACAGGGCATCGAGCGAATTGCGCTTGCCCGGATGCATTTCCTTCGCCTGCACCAGGGTGTCGATCACGCCAACCACTTGCTCATGCACGGGCGGCAGGTTCAGGCGCTTGAATTCCGCGTTCAGGAAGCCGATATCGAACGGGGCGTTGTGGATGATGAGTTCGGCGCCGGCGATGTAGGCACGGAACTCATCGGCGATTTCCGCGAACTTTGGCTTGTCGCTAAGGAATTCCGTCGTCAATCCGTGGACGGCCAACGCGCCCTCTTCCGAATCGCGCTCGGGATTGATGTAATGGTGGAAATTATTCCCCGTCAACATGCGGTTGTTCAGTTCGACCGCCCCGATCTCCAGGATGCGGTCGCCCGTACGCGGGTTCAGGCCGGTGGTTTCAGTATCGAGAACAATTTGACGCATGGAGGATTCATTCGTAAAAGCAAAAAGCGAAGGGCACAGTATAGCAAACCTGTGCCCTGCGATTACAACTCCCGAGCTTGGATATGCTTACGCGCGCACGGTTTCCACGCCCAGGTTGGCCAACTGATCAGCCCGCTCATTGCCCGGATGGCCATTGTGGCCGCGCACCCAGCGCCATTCCACTTCATGGACGGCCTGGGCCGTATCGAGCGCTTGCCACAGGTCGACGTTCTTCACGGGCGCCTTGGCCGCCGTTTTCCAGCCGCGCGCCTTCCAGCCGTGGATCCATTCGCTGATACCTTTTTGCACGTACTGGCTATCGGTATACAGCACCACCTGGCAAGGACGTTTGAGCGCCGTCAAGGCTTCGATCACGGCCTTCAATTCCATCCGGTTATTCGTCGTATTCAGTTCCCCGCCATAAATTTCTTTCTTGGCGCCATCGGCCACCATCAGCGCACCCCAGCCGCCTGTGCCGGGGTTGCCCTTGCATGCGCCATCGGCGTAAATCTCTACCTTGCCTTCAAACTTAGCCATCTTGCTGTTCCCGCCTTTTATTCGTGACCGGTGCGCCTGCGGGCGCCGTCGCCGGTTTT
Organism: Janthinobacterium sp. NKUCC06_STL; assembly: GCF_019345455.1. Classification (NCBI taxonomy): domain Bacteria; kingdom Pseudomonadati; phylum Pseudomonadota; class Betaproteobacteria; order Burkholderiales; family Oxalobacteraceae; genus Janthinobacterium; species Janthinobacterium sp. NKUCC06_STL. The sequence goes on along the minus strand of NZ_JAHKQY010000015.1, from coordinate 61,022 downwards.
TTGGTCCACGCCGGACCGATCAAACGCATCCCTTTGACGCGCTTGATCGCCTGCACTATATACACTGCGCCCAAATATGGCCACCAGCGCGCACCGGCCCTGTCCATGAAAGCGTTGCGGCGCAGCCATTTTTCTGTCCTGCAGGCAGGTGCGTAGCAGCCGAAGTAGCTTTGGCTGACGCCCATGTTCAGCAATTTTAACCAGTCTTTCATGCGCGGCATAGAGATCAGCTCGCCTGCTTGCGGCAGGTAGTGGCGGCCCGTGATCCGCCCAACCCCCTGGCGCATGCCCCACAGGCTGGCCGGATTGAAGCCGCAGACGATCACGCGTCCCTCCGGGATCAGCACGCGCTCGACTTCGCGCAAGACCTGGTGCGGCTCGGCGGCAAATTCGAGCACGTGCGGCAAGACCACCAGGTCCAGGCTTTGCGAATCGAACGGCAACTCGTCGAAGGCCGACACCAGGGTCGGGCGGCGCTCCTGCGGCGAGCGCGACGGCAGGCGCGCATCGAGCAGCCATTTGTTCGGCATGCGGTTGGCCGCCAGCGCATCGAGCTGGGGCAAGCCGATCTGCACGGCATTAAAACCGAAGATATCGACGGTCAGGCTGTCGAGGCATTGCTGCTCCCAGGCGCGCACGTACAGACCGGCCGGCGTCTGCAGCCAGCCGTCAAGCGCTATAATGGATTTTTCGGATGCCACACTGTCCATTCAGTTTTCTCTTTTGCTCATGACACACTCCCCTGAACACGCTTTATCGGTACTTGCCGTGCCCGCCTTTGCCGACAATTACCTGTGGCTGATCCATGACGGCCGCCACGCCGCCGTGGTCGACCCCGGCGATGCGACACCCATCCTCGATGCGCTGCAAGCCCATCAATTGACCTTGTGCGCCATTTTACTCACGCATCACCACGCCGACCACACGGGTGGCGTGCCTGAATTGTTGCAGCATTTCGCCGTCCCCGTCTTCGGCCCGCGCAATGAGGCTATCACAGCCATCACGGAACCGCTTGCCGAAGGCGATGTCGCCCATGTGCCCGAGCTGGGTTTGCAGATGAGCGTCATCGACGTGCCCGGCCATACCAAGGGACATATCGCCTACGTGCGCCAGCGCGACGAACGCAGCGGCGCACCGTGGCTGTTTTCCGGCGACACCCTGTTTGCGGGCGGCTGCGGCCGCCTGTTCGAAGGTACGCCGGGCCAGATGGCCGATTCCTTGGGCAAGCTGGCCGCCCTGCCCGACGATACCGAGGTATTTTGCGCGCATGAGTACACCTTGTCCAATTTACGCTTTGCCAACGCCGTCGAACCGGGCAATGTGGCCTTGCAGGAACGCATCGCCATCGATACGGAAAAGCGCCAGCAGGGTTTGTCGACCGTGCCGTCGACCATCGCCCTTGAAAAAGCCACGAATCCTTTCCTGCGCTATCGCGAACCGGCGATCCTGACCAGCCTGAAGGTGGAAGGCAAGCTGACGGCAGATGCCTCACCCGTGGAAGCGTTCGCTGCGCTACGAATGTGGAAGAATAATTTTTAAGCGAACTCTTCCACAATAAAAAATCCCGGCAGATGCTTAAGGCATCGCCGGGATTTTTTATGCTGCTATTTGATCAGGATCAGATTTCCTCGTACAGCGGCAAGGTCAGGAATTCGGCGAACGATTCCGACGTCGACATTTCCTCGAATATCTGGCCGGCGCGCACATAGGTCGGGCCATTGCCGCCTGGCGCATCGCGCTGTACCTTGGCCAGCTCTTCGGGAATCATGGCGCGCACCATCTCGGCCGTCACCTTGCGGCCATCTTCCAGCACGCCCTTGCTGGATCGAATCCACTGCCACACTTGTGAGCGGCTGATCTCGGCTGTGGCCGCGTCTTCCATCAGGTTGTGAATAGGCACGCAACCATTGCCGGCCAACCAGCTGCCCAGGTAATGGATGCCCACGTTGATGTTGTAGCGCAAGCCCGCTTCCGTGATCGGCGCTTCCGGCTGAAAGTTCAGCAGATCCGACGCTTTCACGTCGATGTCGGGACGCTGTTTCTCGATCTGGTTCGGCTTGTCGCCCAGCACTTTGGTGAATTCGCCCATGGCCAGCTCCACCAGGCCCGGATGAGCAACCCAGCCGCCGTCGTAGCCATCGGTGGCGTCGCGCGCCTTGTCATTGCGTACGCCGCCCATGGCGATGTCGTTCTTTTCCGGATCGTTCTTGATCGGGATCAAGGCTGCCATGCCGCCAATCGCTGGCGCGCCCCGCTTGTGGCAGGTTTTCAGCAGCAGCAAGGCGTAGGCACGCATGAAGGGCGCCGTCATCGTGACTTTCGCGCGGTCGGCCAGGCAGAAATCTTTGTCCAGCTTGAATTTCTTGATGCACGAAAAGATGTAATCCCAGCGGCCCGCGTTCAGGCCCGAGCTGTGCTCTTTCAGTTCGTACAGGATTTCATCCATTTCGAAGGCCGCCAAAATGGTTTCGATCAGCACGGTCGCCTTGATCGTGCCTTGTGGCAAGCCCAATTCGTTTTGCGTCATGACGAAAATATCGTTCCACAATCGCGCTTCCAGGTGCGATTCCATCTTCGGCAGGTAAAAATACGGGCCGGCGCCGCGCGCCAGTTGTTCCTTGGCGTTATGGAACATGAACAGGGCGAAATCGAAGATGCCGCCGGAAATGCGCTTGCCATCGACCAGCACGTGCTTTTCATCAAGGTGCCAGCCGCGCGGGCGTACGACGAGGGTCGCGATCTTGTCGTTCAGCTTGTAGGACTTGCCATTTTGCTCCAGCGAAATCGTCTTGCGCACGGCATCGAACATATTGATCTGGCCCGTCAGCTGGTTATCCCAGTTCGGCGTGTTCGAATCCTCGAAGTCCGTCATGTAGCTGTCCGCGCCGGAATTGAAGGCGTTGATGACCATCTTGCGTTCGACGGGACCCGTGATTTCCACGCGGCGGCATTCCAGCGCCTTCGGGATCGGCGCGATCTTCCAGTCGCCGTCGCGGATGTGCGCGGTTTCTGGCAAGAAATCAGGACGCTCGCCCGCGTCGAGGCGTTTGGCCCGTTCCACGCGCACGGCCAGCAATTCCTGGCGGCGCGGCTCGAAAGCGCGCGTCAGCTTGGCAATCAGATCCAATGCGGCCGGCGTCAAAATCTGTGCATAGCCGGGCTGGATGTCACCCGTGATTTGCATGCCTTCTGGAAGTGCGATCGTGTTCTGCGTCATGAAGTTCTCCGGTTTTTAGTCAATATAAGAAAAGGTAATCTGGTGATCCAAGTATAAGCCGAACGCCTGCGCGGACAAGCTGGACAGAGGCGCAAAAACACTCTGCCGGGCGACGCGTTTGTTCTATAGTATTGCACTATAAGGCATGGAAACGAGATTAAAAATCACTTCATCTATGCGTTTTTATCACAAGTGATGGCATCGCGGGAGCACGGCATGGGACAGTTCAGACAAATATCGACCTTCGTGGAAGTGGTGGCCAAGGGCAGCCTGTCGGCCGCCGCGCGCGCCGAGGGCATCGCCCCGGCCATGATAGGCCGGCGCCTCGATGCGCTGGAGCAGCGCCTCGGCGTCAAATTGCTGCAGCGCACGACGCGCAAGCTGGCGCTGACGAATGAAGGCGCCGCCTTCCTGGAAGATTGCCAGCGCATCCTCGGTGAACTCGAAGAGGCGGAAGCGGCCGTGGCCGAGCGCAGCGTCAAGGCCAGCGGCCATCTGCTCATTTCCGCGCCGGCCGGCTTCGGCCGCCAGCACGTGGCGCCTTTGATCCCCTCTTTTGTCGCCGAGCACCGCGACGTGACGGTGTCGCTGAACCTGAACGACCGCCTCGTCGACCTGATCGGCGAAGGCATCGACGTGGCCATCCGCATCGCCAGCCTGTCCGACTCCTCGCTCGTGAGCACCAAGCTGGCCGACAACCAGCGCGTGCTCGTCGGCTCACCCGCCTATCTGAAACGGGCGGGCACGCCCCGTATTCCGGCCGACCTGGCGAAACACAATTGCCTGGCGATCAGCAGCGAAGGCAGCCAGCGGGGCTGGACTTTCCGCGAAAATGGCAAGAATGTGATTTTAAAGGTGGCGGGCAATATGGTCTGCAACGATGGGGAAGTGCTGCACGACTGGGCGCTGGCCGGCAAGGGCCTGGCGTGGCGCTCGATGTGGGAAGTGGGCGCCGAGATCGCCTCGGGCCAACTGGTGACGGTACTGGACCAGTTCGCCGCGCCGGGCAACGACATTTATGCCGTGTTCGCCCAGCGCCGCCACTTACCGCTGCGCATACGGGCGTTTGTGGATTTTTTGAGGCACAGTTATTCGCAACCCGACTACTGGCGCGAGCGGGCAATCTAGCCACTGCAAGCTATATGGAAGAACGCAGCTGAGCGTAGGTTGGCGTAGGTTGGCGTAGGTTGGCGTAGGTCGGCTTAGCGCAGCGTAAGCCGACACCAGCCCATACGCCACCCTTGTCGGCTTACGCGCAAGCGCTAAGCCGACCTACCAGTGATGCCAGGCACGCAAAAAGAGCCGCGCAGCCCATAAAACCCTCGCAAAACCGATACTTCACGGAAATTTAGACGAAAAAAAATCCTCGGAGACCGAGGATTTCTTTATTTCGTTTGATCCAGCGTATTAGATTGGCTGAATGTTCGAAGCTTGCTTGCCTTTAGGGCCAGCGGTCACTTCAAAAGAAACGCGTTGGTTCTCTTGCAGGGACTTGAAGCCGTTCGACTGGATAGCCGAGAAGTGAGCGAACAGATCTTCGCCGCCTTCGTCAGGGGTAATAAAGCCGAAACCCTTCGAATCATTGAACCATTTTACGATGCCAGTTGCCATTACAATTTCCTATTTCAGTTAAGTTGGGCTTGCGCCCGTTATATCGTTTGAAGCAAGAAAGAAATGACAGACAAACTGCACTACTACCTCGAATCCAACGATGCCCAATTATACCAACAAAACTGAGAAAAACCATTCTTTCGCAAAATAAACTTGCGAACACTACTTTAATAGCCAAATCCCCGTCTTGCGGCGCCCTGTACCAGCGGCATGGAGACACTATATCCTAATCTGCGACGCGAGTGCTTTGCGTTGTATCAAATGAATCATTGCAACCACATTACTATGGCGCGGTCACTTACGCGGTGAAATGGGTGGCAGCCGCGTCGCGTCGCGCCCAGTCCAGCAGCGCCACCACTTGCGCCCGCACGGCAGACCATTCCGCCACCGCTTGCTCAGGGGTGTTGAGCATGGCGCGCACCAGTTGCTCGATGCGCCGGCACTCCTGCCCCAGCGCGGCAAAGCCAAAGGTAGCGGCCGAGCCGGCCACCGCGTGCAGCGCGCGGTGCAGCTCCGTCAACGGCTCCAGGCGGGGGCCTTCGCTGTCGCAGCGGCCGCTTGCCTGCGCAATCGCCTGCAACAGGGCCGGCACGCCAGCCGCATACTTTTCGTTCAGGGCGCGCAAACGCGCGCGGAAATCCGGGTCGATCAAGGTTGCCATCGCAATACTCGCCTGAGTTCGCTTACTTGGTGCCGAAGATGCGGTCACCGGCATCGCCCAGGCCTGGCACAATGTAGGCGTGATCATCGAGGTGCGAATCGAGCGAGGCGCAGAACATCTTGACGTTCGGATGCGCGTTCTGGAACACGGTCACGCCTTCCGGCGCGGCAACCAGCGCCAGGAAGATGATCTGTTCATCCGTCACGCCACGCTTTTTCAGCACGTCGACGGCATACACGGCCGAATTGCCGGTCGCTACCATCGGGTCGCACAAGATAAAGGTACGCTCATTCAAGTCGGGCAGGCGCACCAGGTATTCCACTGGCATGTGGGTGGTGGGATCGCGGTACACGCCGATGTGTCCCACGCGCGCCGATGGCACCAGGTTCAGCAAGCCATCGCTCATGCCGATGCCGGCGCGCAGGATGGGCACGATGGCCAGCTTCTTGCCAGCAATGACGGGCGCGTCGATGGTGACCAATGGAGTCTTGATTTCGCGCGTCGTCAGCGGCAGGTCGCGCGTGATTTCATAGCCCATCAGCAAAGTGATTTCCTTGAGCAACTCGCGGAAGGTGCGCGTCGACGTGTCGTGCTCGCGCATGTGGCTCAGTTTGTGCTGGATCAAAGGGTGATCGGTAATGAACAAATTCGGGAAGCGTGGATCTTGTTTCATCTTGTTTTTCTTTCTCTGTAGCTGGCGCGGCGGCAAGCCTGGGCCGCAAGCGCGCTGTGTATCGATAAAATGATGGATTGCAGCATTATCCCAGCCCCCAGCCCGCCTGTGGCCGGAATTTTCGAAATAATCGGATTTATTGAAATCAATACTCGCGCAGCGCGCGCGCCAGGATGGCCTTGCAATCGGTGCCGGCCGGCAAGCGGCCATACGCGCCGCCAGGCGCTTGCACCAGCCGCGACTGCAGGAAGGCTTGCGCCACAAACGGTGGCGCATGGCGCAGCAGCAAGCCGGCCTGCACGGCCAGCACGATGCGTTCGGATAATTGCCGGGCGCCGAATTCATCCGTTTGCGGCCCGTCCAGGTCGGCCAGCAGCCGCGCGCGGTATGCCGCAAAGTCGGCGTGTTCATCGCCGGCCAGCGCCAGTTCGGCCGCCAGGGCGTCGCGCGCGGCCGGCGACTTGCCGAAGGCGCGCAAGACGTCGAGGCACATGACGTTGCCCGAACCTTCCCAGATCGAGTTGACGGGCAGCTCTCTATATAAACGCGCCAGCGGCGCGTCTTCCACATAGCCGGTGCCGCCCAGCACCTCCATCGCTTCGAAGCCGAAGCCGGGCCCCCGCTTGCAGATCCAGTACTTCCCGGCCGGCGTCAGCACGCGCGCCAGCATCGCTTGCTGCGCATCGTCCTTTTCATCGAAACAGCGGGCCAGGCGCAGCGCGAAGGCCGTGGCAGCTTCCGATTCAAGCGCCAGGTCGGCCAGCACGTTTTGCATCAGCGGCTGCTCGGCCAGCGGCTTGCCGAACACGGCCCGCTGGCGTGCATGGTGCAGCGCCTGCGTCAAGGCGGCGCGCATGATGCCGGTGCTGCCCAGCACGCAATCGAGGCGCGTGTGGCTGGCCATTTCCAGTATCGTGGGAATACCCCGCCCCGGCTGGCCCACCAGCCAGCCGTAGGCATTGGTGAACTCCACTTCCGACGAGGCATTCGAGCGATTGCCCAGTTTATCTTTCAAGCGCTGCACGCGGATGGCGTTGCGGCTGCCGTCGGGCAGATAGCGGGGCAGGAAGAAGCACGACAATCCCCCCTCGTCCGCCTGCGCCAGGATCAGATGGGCATCGCACTGTGGTGCCGAAAAAAACCATTTGTGGCCGACGATGCGCCAGGCGCCGGCAGCCTCGCCGCCGAACAGGGTACGCGCCTCGGCCGGCGGCACAGGCGTCGCGCGCGTGGTATTGCTGCGCACGTCCGAGCCGCCCTGCTTTTCCGTCATGCCCATGCCGACCAGGGCGCCGCGCTTCTGCTCCACGGGCAGCGAGCGGGGATCGTATTCGCGCGAGAGGATTTTCGGCAGCCAGCGCGCAGCGATGTGCGGCAGGTCCAGCGCCTGGCGCAGGGCCGGCACCGAGGCATACGTCATCGTCACGGGACACTGCGTGCCGTTTTCCACCTGTCCCAATAATAGATAGGCAGCCGCGCGCGCCACCTGGGCGCCGGGGCCGGGCGTGGCCCAGGGCGAAGCGTGCGCGCCAGCGCCCACAAGGATGGCCATCAGTTCATGCCAGGCCGGATGGAACAGCACTTCGTCGATGCGGCGGCCAGCCCGGTCGAACTGCTGCAACTCGGGCGTGTGGATATTGGCCAGGCGCGCCAGCGCATAGGTTTCGGCGCGGCCCAGCCTGTCGCCCAGCGCGTCGAGCTCCTGCAAGGCCGCGCCACCGCCCTCGCGCAGCAGCGCTTCGATCAGCGCCGGGTCGCAGGCGAACAGATTGACGTTTTCAAAGGGCGTGGCCTGATTAAAAACTTCATGCGTGTCAAAGGCATTCATGGGAGTCTCCCGCGATTTGTTATCATGGCGCCCTTGCCGTCGCTGGCGCACCGTCAACACCGTCTGCCAGCCAGACTAGCGCAAAGCGCATGGCGGGGCAAGCGCGCCAGTGGAAGCAGGCGCAGATAAATGTTTCCATGTGGAATGAAAATGCCCACATGCCCCGCGCGACATGATTTTTTTCATGGAAGGCAGGAATATTTACAAAACCTGAAGCAATGTTGCTCTATTTCATGTAATCGGGTGCTTTTCAATGATACATTTCGTGTGGATCGCGTTCCGATAGCCGCCCTTTCGGCCCCTATGGCACGCGGCACGCACGACGCAGTCTTTCCGTTGGCGCCCTGCCCTGCAGCGAGCGCCGGCACTGATAACAAAAAGGTAAAAGCCAGCACGATGTTTTCCAGTACCCCATCCGCCGCCCACCGCGAGGCTCGCCACGAGTTGGACAACCTCATGGAAGAGGCAGGCGACGTCGTGTTCCGGCTCGATACGGACGGCCTGATCCTGTTCGCAAGCAAGCGCGCGGCCACCCTGTTTGCCGCGCCCTCGGGCATGTTCGGCCACTTGCTGCTGCCGCTGGCCGCCGAAGCGTCGCGCGCGGCGCTGCAGGCGGCGCTGGAAGACGCCCTGGAAGAACCGGGCCGCCTGGAAGTGCGCCTGCAAACGCCGGATCAGGAGATCTGGTTCGAACTGCGCCTGTCTTCTTATATGAACGCGGCCGGCATGGCCGAACTGCTGGTGGTCGGGCGCGACACGTCGGCCCAGCACAATACGGAAGAACGGCTGCGCCACATGGCCACGCACGACGCGCTCACGGGCTTGCCGAACCGCTTGCTGCTGTCGGACCGCATCCGCATGGTGATCGCCCAGGCCGCGCGTTCGGGCCAGGGCTTTTCCGTCGCCACCATCGGCCTTGATGGTTTCAAAAAGGTCAACGATGGCCTGGGCCACCCGGTCGGCGACGCCGTGCTGCGTCTGGCCGCGGCGCGCCTGCGCAAGACCCTGCGCGACAGCGACACCCTGGCGCGCGTGGGCGGCGATGAATTCGTCGCCGTGCTGCCCGGCAGCGCCACGGACGCGCAGATCAAGCTGGTGACGGGCCGCCTGCTGGCCACCCTGCAGGCGCCGTTCGAAGTCGATGGCCACACGATCTACGTGGGTGCCTCGGTCGGCGTGGCTATCTATCCGCTGCATGCGGAAGATGAAGTGCGCCTGGTGGCACTGGCCGATGCGGCCATGTCGCGCGCCAAGGAAACGGGCAAGGCCCGCTGCCTGGTCTACAGCCCGCGCCTGAATGGCCCGTCGGAACACGATATTTCGCTGGAAGCGGCCATGTTCCAGGCCGTGCGCGAAGGCGAGTTTTTACTCTTTTACCAGCCCATCGTCGACGCGCACACGCGGCAAATCCAGGGTTTCGAAACCCTGATGCGCTGGAAGCACCCGACCCTGGGCCTGGTGCCTCCCGTGCGCTTCATCCCGATTGCCGAAGCCAATGGCCTGATCAACCTGCTGGGCGCCTGGGCGCTGAAGGCGGCCTGCGTGCAGCTCAAGCAGTTCCAGGAAGTGGCCAAGCGGCCGCTGTACATCTCCGTCAACATCAGCCCGCGCCAGTTCCGCAACGACAAATTCCTCGACGTGCTCGATGACGCCATCGCGTTTTCCGGGCTGTCCGGCGAACACCTGGTGCTGGAAATTACGGAAGGCACCCTGATGATCGACCCCGTGCATGCGGAAACCATCCTCGTCAAGATGACGGAGCGCCGCGCGCGCATCGCCATCGACGATTTCGGCACCGGTTACTCCTCGCTCGCGTATCTGAAGCGCTTCCCCATTTCCGTGCTGAAGATCGACCGCACCTTCATCAAGGACTTGCCCGAATCGAGCAAGGATGCGGCCATCTGCAACACCATTCTTGACCTGGCCAAGCATTTGAACCTGTCCGTGGTGGCCGAGGGCGTGGAAACCGAAGAGCAGATGCATTTCATCGAGTCGCGCGGCTGCCAGTATGTGCAAGGCTACCTGACGGGCAAACCGATGCCGGCCCACGCGGCGCTAGCGGCCTTGAGCGACAAAACCTATGCGGCGCTGGTGCCTGCGCCGTCTGCCAATGAACCGCGCGGAGGGGTGCAATGAATCCAGGTCATTTCACGGTGCCGACACAGCTCGGCAAAAACACCCTGGACCTGCTGTGGGCGCGCACGCGCCAGCAGGGCGACATGCCCGGCTTCGCGAAAGCCATCAGCGCCATCCTGGGCGCCATGCGCGGCGAGGACGACCACGAATTCGACATCACGCAGACGGTGCTGTCCGACCCTGTCCTCACGCACAAGGTACTCAGACTGGCCAACAGCGGCATGTACTCGGCCTTCGGCCAGCGCGTCAACACCGTGTCGAAAGCCGTGCTGGTGCTGGGCATCGACGCTATCGGACACCTGGCATTGGGCTTGAAACTGATCGAGGAACTGTCGCAGGCCTCGCCCGATTCCGTCAGCGCCCACGTGGAAATGGAAAAGGCCGTGCTGGCCGGGATGGTGGCGCAGCAGGTGGCCACCAGCGCCGGCAGCCTGCAGGCGGAGCAAGCCGTCGTCTGCTCGATGCTGCACACCCTTGGTCGCATGATGGTGACGTTCTATATGACGGACTTCTGGGCCCGCATGCAGGCGCACGCCGGTCCCGGCAACGAGGCGGCCGCCGCGCGCGAAATCCTCGGCCTGTCGCTGCCGGAAGTGGGCTATGCCACGGCCGCCCACTGGGGCTTGCCGCAGCACCTGATCAACGGCATGCGTCCGATGGACCCGTCGCCGGATAATTCTCCCGTCAGCGGCGCCGACTGGATGGCCGGACTGTCGACGATGGCGGCGCGCTGCGCCGACTCGCTGTGGCATGACGATGCGGCCGGTGCGGCGCAAGTGCATGCGCTGATCGACGATTATGCGGGCACTCTGGGCATCACGGCGACGGACCTGGTGGTGGCCGTGGACAAGGCCAAGGCGATGGCGGCGGCCGACCTGTCGATCGCGCCCCTGTCGAAACCGGCCGAACGGCGCGCGCGCCAGCTGGCGTCCACGCGCATGCGCGCCGAAGGCAACCGCGTGCTGATCGGCGGCCTGGCCGACCTGCGCGGCGCCATCGGCAGCGCCAGTCCGGGACAGATGGTCTCGATGGCGCTCGAAACGCTGCATCAGGGTTTTGATTTTTCACGCTCGGTGGCGTTCGTGCGCAACCACAGGGATCATTTGTATTCGGCGCGCATCAGCATGGGCGAAGGCATGGCCGACCTGCAGGACCTGATGGTGTTTGGCGACGCGTATGAGCCAAACGTCTTCCACGCGGCCCTCAATAGCGACCGCGTGATTTTCATCGACAATGCGCGCGACCCGAAATTTGCCGCCAAGCTGCCGCAATGGTGGAAATCAACGTTGTCGGAAGCGCGCAGCTTCGTCGTGCTGCCCCTGTCGGCCAACGGCCACCCCACGGGATTTTTATATGGCGACTGGGACGACAGCTTCCCGCCAATTCAGCTGAACCAGACGGAATTCAACCTGATAAACGATATCCGAGCGTTGCTGGTGCAGTCGGTGGAGATGCGGCACCAGCTGGAGCTGGTGGCGAATAAAGTGGCGTGACCGGACGCCAACAATGTTGTCGGATTACGCGCTTTGCGCTAATCCGACCTACATTTTGCCGCTACGCATGGCATAGGTCGTAGGTCGGATTAGGGCCGCAGGCCCGTAATCCGACACCACAACATTCCTTACTTCAACTTCGGCGTATTCACGCTGACATCGCCGCATTGCGCGCGGTGCATCAGGGCGTGGTCGATCAGCACCAGCGCCAGCATGGCTTCGGCGATCGGCGTGGCGCGGATGCCCACGCACGGGTCGTGGCGGCCGAAGGTTTCGACCATCACGGGATTGCCTTCCTTATCGATCGAGCGGCGCGGCGTACGGATCGACGACGTCGGCTTGATGGCGATCGAGACACTGATATCCTGTCCCGTCGAGATACCACCGAGTACGCCGCCGGCGTTATTGCCGATAAAGCCTTCCGGCGTCAGTTCGTCGCCGTGCTCGGAACCTTTTTGCGCCACCGAATCGAAACCGGCGCCGATTTCCACGCCCTTGACCGCATTGATGCCCATCATGGCGTAAGCGATGTCCGCGTCGAGCTTGTCGTAGATGGGCTGGCCCAGGCCGACGGGCACGTTTTGCGCGATGACGTCGATGCGCGCGCCGATGGAATCGCCGTCGCGGCGCAACTGGTCCATCGCTGCTTCCATGCGCGCGATCAGGTCCGCGTCGCCGCTGGCGGCAAAGAACGGGTTCGCATGCACGTGCTCCCACGACTGGAACGGCACGGGAATGTCGCCCAGCTGGCTCATGCAACCCTTGAACGTGGTGCCGTACTGCTGCAGCAGCCATTTCTTGGCGATCGCCGCCGCGCCGACCACGGGCGCCGTCAGGCGCGCCGAAGAGCGCCCGCCGCCGCGCGGATCGCGCACGCCGTATTTATGCCAGTAGGTGTAGTCGGCATGGCCGGGGCGGAAGCTTTCCGCGATATTGCCGTAATCCTTGCTGCGCTGGTCTTCATTGCGGATCAGCAGCGCGATGGGCGTACCCGTCGTCACGCCCTGGTACACGCCGGACAGAATCTCCACCGTATCGGATTCCTGGCGCTGCGTCACATGGCGCGACGTGCCCGGCTTGCGGCGATCCAGTTCGGGCTGGATATCGGCTTCCGACAGGATCAATCCAGGAGGACAGCCATCGATCACGCAGCCGATGGCCGGACCATGCGATTCGCCGAAAGTGGTAACAGTAAACAGCTTGCCAAAAGAATTGCCGGACATAGTAGGAAGTGTGAGGACTGGAAAACTCAATTCTACCAGCCTGCGGGGCATGCCATGCCGCTAATGCCACGCCAGGCCCCGATATTCCCCCACCCATCTCGCCATTTTAAAATCCCGCGTATTTTTTCATATAAAAAATACCAGAGATGAGTTGCAATCATGCAATACAACAAATATTGCTCCACAGAATAGATTTAAAAAAACATTTTGCTTATTAAATAGCTATATACTTGGACGATGGACCATCAGAAAATGTGCGATCCTCGGCAGTACCTGAGTGCTACATTTTCGATGCGCCCTGAGTGCATCAGAAATGGTCAGGGCTAGGCGCGGCGCCGAAGACAGTACGCAAGTACGGCGAGGCGCTGCAACAACGCCATGGACATTTCTGATGTGCTCACATCTCGTTCCGAGTCATCCTGGAGAAGCTATACATGCCCGCACCGATCATCCCCCTTGACGCCAACAAGGACGATCACGACGACCTGGTATTCCTCGATGAACAACCAGCGGCGCCCCTGACGGCCGCACCGCGCAGCGTCTGGCGGGTGATGATCATCGACGACGATGAAGACGTCCACTCCACCACCACTTTCGCCCTCGGCAACCTGGAAATGCAGCACCGCCCGCTGGAATTCGTGCATGCGTATTCGGCCGGCCAGGCGCGCGAACTGCTCAAGCATGAAGACGACATCGCCGTCATCCTGCTCGACGTGGTGATGGAACAGGATGACGCGGGCCTGCACCTGGTGCGCTACATCCGCGAAACCCTGAAAATGACGGACGTACGCATCATCCTGCGCACGGGCCAGCCCGGCTATGCGCCGGAAATCGACGCCATCCGCGATTTCGACATCAACGACTACAAGACCAAGTCCGAACTGACGCGCATCAAGCTGTTTACCACGGTGACGGCCGCCATCCGCTCGTATGAGCAGATCCGTTCGATCAGCAGCAGCCGGCGCGGCCTGGACCGTATCGTCCACGCCAGCACGCAGCTGATGGCCCTGCACGGCGTGCAGAATTTCTCGGCCGGCGTGCTGGCGCAGATCGCCGACCTGCTGGGCATCCGCGCCGACGGCGTGCTGTGCGTGCAGGATTTGCAGGACAATGGCGCACGGGAACTGCTCGTTTCGGCCTGCACCGGCAGCTTTTCCAGCTTGCCGCACAGCGCGCTGTGCGGCCTGCAAAACCCGCGCGTGATGGCCGCCATCGAGCACACCCTGGCGCAGCGGCGCAATGTGTACGCGCACGACTACGCCACCCTGTACTTCGCTGGCAAGGCCAGCCGCGACGCGGCCGCCTACCTCGTGCTGCCGCGCCCCCTGTCGGCCATCGATGAAAGCCTGCTGGAAGTCTTCTGCAGCAACGTCGCCGTGGGCCTGGACAACGTCGAGCTGGTGTCGCACCTGCACAATGCCGCCTTCTACGATCAATTGTCGAAGCTGCCCAACCGCACGCGCCTGGTGGAAATCCTCGACGCCACCCTGGCCGGCCCCGCGCGCGACGACGCCACCCTGTCACTGGTGGACCTCGACCATTTTGCCGAGACCAACGACGCGCTGGGACACCAGTTCGGCGACATGCTGCTCGTGGCCGTGGCGGGACGCCTGCAAACCCAGCTGGGCCCCCAGCTGACGGTGGCGCGCCTGGGCGGCGACATCTTTTGCGTGCTGGGCGACTCCTCGCAAGTCAATCCTAACAACATCCTGGCCCTGTTCCAGGCGCCGTTCTGCATCGATGGGCAGGACGTGCAATTGTCCGCCACCCTGGGCCTGGTGCGGCTGGGCGAACATGCGGGCACGGGCGCCGATGCGCTGAAGGATGCCGATATCGCCCTGAAGCGGGCGAAAAGCCAGCAGCGCGCCGGACACTTCTATTTCTCGCGCAGCATGGGCATCGAAATCCGCGAACGAGTGCGCATGATGCACGCGCTGCGCACGGCTTTCAGCCAGGGCCAGCTGTTTGTCGTGTATCAGCCGCAGATCGACCTGACCACGCGCCGCCCCGTGGGCGCCGAAGCGCTGCTGCGCTGGCAGACGCCGGACGGCAAATTCATCTCGCCCGACCGCTTCATCCCGATTGCCGAGTATTCGGGCATCATCATCGACCTCGGCGAATGGGTGCTGCGCACGGCATGCCGCGAACTGGTGCTGCTGCGCGAGCAGGGCCACCGCAACTTCGTCATGTCCGTCAACGTGTCGCAGGTGCAGTTCCGCCACCCGCTGTTCCTGGAAATGCTGCGCGCGGCGCTGGAAGAGACGCAGGCGCCGCCCGAATTCATCGAGCTGGAAATCACGGAATCGATGGCCATGGAAGAGCCGGACCTGCTGATCAAAATGCTGTGGCAGATCAAGCAGACGGGTGTCAGCATCGCCATCGACGACTTCGGCACGGGTTTTTCCTCGCTATCCTATTTGCAGCGCCTGCAGGTCGACCGCCTGAAGATCGACCGCGCCTTCGTCACCGAGATCACGGGTTCCGCGCGCGGCAGCAGCATCGCCGAAATGGTCATCCAACTGGGCCGCAACCTGGGCCTGGCCGTGATCGCGGAAGGCGTGGAAGACGAGCGGCAGGCGCAAATTTTGCAGGCCCTGGGCTGTCCGATGGCGCAAGGGTTCCTGTTCGCCCGCCCGATGACGGCCACGGCGCTGGGCACCTGGCTAAACAACGAAGCGTTGCAGGGCGCTGCCTAGGCATCACTTTGAATCAACCATGCAAAACGCCGGCAGTTGCCGGCGTTGTTTTTACTCGATCAGCGTCGCTTAATCGGTGGTTTCGGCCGGCCAGTCGCGGATATACGCTTTCAGCATCTGGTTCTCGAAACTTTGCGCTTCGAGCACGGCGCGCGCCACGTCGTAGAAGGAAATGACGCCCAGCAAGGTCTTGGCGTTCATGACGGGCAGGTAGCGTGCGTGTTTTTCCAGCATTATGCGGCGCACTTCGTTGACTTCCGTATCCGGCGTCACGGTGATCGGGTGGTCATCCATGTGCTTGCGCACGGTGCCGCCGCCGATCTGGCCCGCGTTTTCATGCAGCGCGTTGAGCACCTCGCGGAAGGTCAGCATGCCGACCAGGTCGCCAAATTCCATGACCACCAGCGAACCGATGTCCTTTTCAGCCATGGTATTGGCCGCGTCAAGCAGGGGCTGGTCAGGCGTGACCGTGTAGAGGATATTGCCCTTGACTTGGAGAATTTCAGATACTTTCATATTGGCCGTCCTGTCCGCGTGATTGGTATTTTAGTTATTCTAGCCCTTACTGCGACTGTAGCCTATGCCTGCGGAAAAATCCAGCCTTGCGCGCAATCAAATCGAGGGGGATTGCGCGCACCTTTTCGTTACGCTCTGCGGCGGAACCAGCCGGCGATGGACAGGCGTTCGCGCGCTGTCGGCAGCACTTCGTGCAGCATCTCGCCCGACATGAACATGGCCATGCGTCCCGCTTGCGGCAAGACATCCACCACAGGCGCGCCTTGCGGATGCAGGCGCAGCGCGCCGCCGTGCCCGGGCAGCCAGTCGTCGTTCAGGTACAGCACGACGGACACGGTGCGCTTGTCGTCATCGCGGAAACGGTCCAGATGGGCACGGTAAAAGGCGCCCGGCGCGTACAGGGCGAAATGGCTTTCGTACTCTTCCAGTCCCAGGAACAATTCGCGGTTGAGCATGCAACGCAGCGCTTCCATGTGCGCCAGGTAGCGGTCGCACGCCTCTGAACGACCCGGTTCCAGCCATTCGATATGGTCGCCGCGGATGTCCGGCTGCAGCAGCGGTGCATGGCCGCTGCCCACGCCGGCGCCCTTCATCTTGCCGCTGAGCATGGATTGCACGCATTCGGCGGCCAGCTGGCGGCTCAGTTCAGGGGAGATGAAATGCTCTTGCATGAGCCAGCCTGCGTGGCACAGGCCGTCGACGATAGAAGGTCCGGGTACGGCGAGGTCGCCGTCGAACGATATTGCGGGCATAAAATCTTTCCTGGTGGACATGCGATGAGAGTTCGCCTGAAGCCCAGGATTTCGCTGGCACGTAGCAGCCTTCCCTGCGGCGCGGCGCACGCGCACAGGTCAAACAGCCCGAATATCGCTGATCCGGTATCCTACCACCGCCACACCGCGCCGGTCACTTTTTTTACACCGCAGCTTACACGCGCTGCTCGCCAGCACGGCGCCATGCGCCCTGCACGAGAGCCCTTTTGCTCAGAGGTAAATCAGGTTACGATCTTGCCACTATAAAACTTGGCGGAGACACCATGAGCGGCCCGAAATACCCCGGTTTCGATACCTTATCCCTGCATGCGGGCGCCGCGCCCGACCCGGCCACGGGCGCGCGCGCCACGCCCATCCACTTCACGTCTTCGTTTGCCTTCAAGAGTTCCGAGCACGCGGCTTCGCTGTTCAATATGGAGCGGGCCGGCCACGTGTATTCGCGCATCTCGAATCCCACCAACGCCGTGCTGGAAGAGCGCATCGCCGCCCTCGAAGGCGGCGTGGCCGGCATCGCCACGGCCAGCGGCCAGGCCGCCATGCACCTGGGCTTGTCCACCATCGCGGGCGCCGGATCGCACGTCGTCGCCTCGCGCGCCCTGTACGGCGGCTCGCACAACCTGCTGGCCTACACCTTGAAACGCTTCGGCATCGAGACGACGTTTGTCGACCCGCGCGACGTGGACGCCTGGCGCGCCGCCATCCGGCCCTCTACCCGCGTGCTGTTTGCCGAAACCCTGGGCAATCCCGGCCTCGACGTGCTGAACATCCCGCAAATTGCCGCGCTGGCGCACGAACACCAGCTGCCGCTGATGCTCGATTCGACGTTTACCACGCCGTATTTGCTGCGCCCCTTCGAGCATGGCGCCGACCTGGTGTTCCACTCGGCCACCAAATTCCTGTGCGGGCATGGCACGGCCATCGGCGGCCTGCTCGTCGATGGCGGCACCTTCGACTGGCAAACGGCATACGACAAGACGGGGCGTTTCGCCGAACTGTGCGAGCCGTATGACGGCTTCCACGGCATGGTCTTCGCCGAGGAATCGACTGTAGCGCCGTTCGCCCTGCGCGCGCGGCGCGAAGGCTTGCGCGATTTCGGCGCCGTCATGAGCCCGCACAATGCCTTCGCCATCTTGCAGGGCATCGAAACCCTGGGCTTGCGCATGGACCGCCACGTGGCCAATACGCGCAAAATCATCGACTTTTTGCTGGCCAATCCGGCCGTGGAGTCCGTGTCCTACCCCGAACTGCCGTCGCACCCCGATTACGAGCTGGCGAAAACCCTGCTGCCGAAAGGCGCGGGCGGCGTGTTTACCTTCCGCCTGCGCGGCGACCGTGCAGCGGGCCAGCGCTTTGTCGACAGTCTGAAAATATTCTCGCACCTGGCCAACGTGGGCGACGCCAAGTCGCTCGTCATCCACCCCGCCTCCACCACGCATTTCCGCGTGCCCGACGACCAGCTGGCGCAGGCGGGCATCACGCAGGGCACCATGCGTCTGTCCGTCGGCCTGGAAGACGCCGATGACTTGATCGAAGACCTGGCCCGTGGCCTGAAACTGTCGCAGAAAGGCGCCTGAGATGCTGCTCACCATCGACAACACCACGGCTTACTGCTACACGGGTGGCAAACCATTCAACCCGAACCAGCCGACGGCCGTTTTCATCCACGGCGCGCAGAACGACCATTCCGTGTGGGCCCTGCAGACGCGCTACTTTGCCCACCACGGCTGGAACGTGCTGGCCGTGGATTTACCGGGCCATGGGCGCAGCCTGGGCGCGGCGAAAACCACGGTGGAAGAGCTGGCGCGCTGGATACTGGCCGTGCTGGATGCGGCCGGCGCGGCCAGGGCCCTGCTGGTCGGCCACAGCATGGGTTCCTTGATCGCGCTGGAAGCAGCATTCCTGGCGCCCGGGCGTGTCAGCCACCTGTCCATGCTGGGCTCCACCTACCCGATGAAGGTCTCGCCGGCGCTGCTGGAAACGTCGCTCAACGATGAACAGGCGGCCATCGACATGGTCAATATCTGGTCGCACTCGTCGATCGCGCAAAAGCCGTCGTTCCCCGGCCCCGGCTTTTATGCCATGGGCGGCGCGCGGCGCTTGAAACAGCGCATCGCCACCCTCAACCCCGATCATGTGTTTCACACGGATTTTTTCGCCTGCGATGCCTACGCGAACGGCGGAATCGCCGCCGCTTCGGTACACTGTCCGACTTTATTTATTTTCGGCGCGCGCGACATGATGACGCCGCCCAAATCGACCCGCCTGCTCACGTCTGCCATCGCGCATGGCACGGTGGTGCAAGTCGACAGCGGGCACGAATTGATGGCCGAGCAGCCGGACGCCGTGCTCGACGCGTTGTTTGCGTTTGCGCAAACGGCAGCAGTATAAGCACCCGCCACGCGGACTTTTTTAGGATAGACGAATGATGTTGTTGAATACCCTGCACGATGAATTGACTGGCCGCGGCAGCGGCACGGAAGCGGAGCGGCACGAACGCTATAAATGGCTGGAACAGCTGCGCTTCACTAACCCGCTGGCGGACGAAGGCGGCCCCATGGCCGGCATTCCATACTACCAATGGTGCCGGCTGCCGCAGGCGCTCGTCGTGGCGGGCCAGCACACGGATCTGCTGGTCGGCACCACGAGCTCCCAGTACCTGGTCTTCGAGGGCCGCCACGCGGCCGCCTTCGCGGCCGAACTGGGCCTGCAATACGACGCCAACAACCGCATCGACCGCCCCGGCGGCCTCGACGAACTGCTCGACGCCTATGAAGAGCAGGAGGACGGCAGCTGGGCGACCTTGCCGAATGAACCGCCAGCGGCACCGCTGGCCGGCTGGGACGATGTGTACTTCCGCGTGCGCGACCTGAGCGACGGCAGGACCATCCAGAGCGTGACCACCATCGCCTACGAGAGCAGCCGCTTCCCTGGTTACACCCTGCTGGGCACGACCTTTGTGGGCGTCGGGGCCATCGTCCACGACGACGAAACGGCGCAGTATATGCAGCAAATCTTCGCCGACTGGGCCATCCAGCGCGAATGCGCCGCCACCTGCCCGGTTGCATCCACGCCCTGGCCCCACGCGCCGCGCCAGGTGCCGCCCGAGACGTTCGGCACTGCGTTCGACTTTGGCCGCAACCTCGCTTACCTCGACGCCCTGCTGGCCGCCTACGGACGCGCGCAGGCGCAGGCGGAAAACGACGGTGGCGACGCGGCTTACTGGGCGTGCGCCGCCGCCAGCACGGCTTACCAGGTCTTCTCGCTACGCTACACGGCAGGTTTGCCCTTGCCTGACGTGGAACCGGCGCTGGAAACGGCCGTCGCCGCCTGCGAAACGGCGCGCGCGGCCCTGGCCGCAGCCTACGATGACGACGCCTTGCCGGCCTTTGATTTCGAACAATTGACGGATTACGCGCGCACCCTGCAGCTGCTGGGCGCGACCCTGCTGTTCGGCCGCCACGACCTGACTGCCCGCCTGGCCGCCCTGCAGACGGCCTTCGATGGCGAAGACGGCGTGTACGAGGCGCTACTGTCCACCGTTGATCCCCAGCGTCCCGCCGTCGACGAATGGTATTTCGCAGAACCCTATTCAGCCCTGTTCGAGTGCCTGGATGCGGACGATGCCGCGCAGCAGCTCGATCACCTGCAACACTACCTGGCAAGCTGGCACGGCGCACTGGTGCGCGAAGACTGGTTCAACGGCCATTTGCGCGCGCAAGGCTTGGGCGGCTACTACGGCCTGTGGGCTTTCGAGGCGGCCGCCGCGGCCAAACACCTGGGACTGGAGCGCAGCGCGCTGGCCCACTGGGTCATGCCGCCATCGCCCTGAATCCCCCGTTCACTTTCAGACAAATATCAATGATCAATACCGCAGCCCTGTTCAGCACCGCCTTTTTGCCCGGCCAAGCCGGCTTCGACACCGAGACGATCACGGGCCTGGCCGAGTGGCGGCTGGACACGCCGATGCTGTTCAAGCTACTCATCGGCGCCGGCACGCAGACCACCGCCTGGCCCATCTACGGCGATGGCGAGGACTGCCCCTGCGTGCTGGCCGCGCCGATGGCGCAGGCGCAGGCCAGCTGGCAAGCCTTGTCCGCGCTGATGGACAAGCCGCGCGACGCGGCCGCCATCGTCGCGCGCGGCGCCATCAGCGCCTTGCTGGCGGGCGGCCAGCCATGGCTGATCCTCGATGGCGCACAACTGATCCCGCACGATATCGGCACGCCCGACTACGCGGCCGGGCTCGACGCGCTGCGCGCCGAGGCGCAAGCCTTGCTCTCTGCCTTGCTGCGCGGCGACCGGGAAGCGCTGGCGCCGTTGCTGGCCATCGGCGCCGCGTCGCCTGCCACCGGCTACTGGTCGGCCACGGCCAGCGCGCAGCTGGCCAATGTCGAGGAACTCGGCACGGACGAACTGCCTTTCCTGCAAGGCCTGGAAGTGGTGGGCTGGGAAGAAGACGCGCTGTGCTATGAAGTGAGCACTGCCGGCGAACCGGACGTCACCGGCCTGGTCACGCCGTATGGCCGCTGGATCGTGCCGCTGTCGCAGCGCTATGTGGACCTGGGCGTTTACTATGCGGACGATGGCTGGATCACCTTTGCCACGGCGGAAGCGCCCGACGCGCACGGCGTCATGGACTTGAACGGCACGCTGGTGCTGCCGCCCGCCCCCGGTGCCCTGTACGTGATCAGCCCCCACCTGCTACAGCAAATCGATCCGGACGGCGCCAGCCGCTTGCTGCGCCTGCCCGACGGCGCGCTGCTCATCGACAGGGTGGATAACATATGCCTGCGCAACGATGGCTTGATCGACATCGAGCGCCAGACAGACCAGACTGACGATGACAAAAAACGCAATGTGTATGGCGTGGTCGACAAGATGGGCAAGGTCGTGGTGCCGCCAGCCTACAGCTCCGTGCAGGATATCGGCACGAAGAAAAAAATCGCCATCGTCAGCCAGCGCATCGCCGGGCGCTTCCTGTTTGGCCTCGTCAATAGCCAGGGCGAGCTGCTGGCGCCATGCCAGTACGAGGCCATCGACTGCGCCACCACCTCGTCGCCGCCCAAATTGCGCAAGAACCTGATCTTCGCCATCGACGCGCAAGGCCTCGCGTGCATGCTGACCCTGGATGGAAAACAGGCTTTCACGCCCCTGTATCCACCCGCCCACCATTTGCGTGGCGTCGCCGTGCAAAGCGACTTTTTATACGTCGTCAAGGATGGCATGGCCTGGAGCATGGATTTCACGGGCCAGTTGCTGGAGCAGTTCGACACCGTGGAAAACTTCAAGGCGGCGATCACGGCCCAGTTGAGCGAGTCTATCGGCTTGAGCAAGAAAAATCCCGAGAAAAAGCCCCCCAAGCGCCGCAGCTTCACGCCCGCGCAAATCCTGGCCAAGGCCGACCGCGAGCAATTGCGCGCCATCGCCGCCCTGCTCTTGCAAGGCGATGCGGAACTGGCCGCGCGCTGCGTGGACATCACGCTCGAAGAACTGGCGCAGGACGACCCGGAAGAAGAATACGAAGGCGATACGCCCGAGGCGGCCTGCTTCTTCCTGCTCTGGTCCACGGCTGCCGATGTGCTGGGTCACGGCGCCACGCTGGACTGGAAATCGGTCGATGAAGTGCCGCGCATCGCCCAGCATATCGGCCTGCCCGCGCTGCAGGACTTCCGCTGGGCGCAGCGCGAGGATGGCGACGCGATGGCCGACGGCCTGGCCGCCATTGCCGCCCACCTGGCGCCGCATCAGCTGCGCCTGGTCAACCTGCACGGCGACGAGGACACCTATTATCTGGGCGTGGTGCGCGCGCAGGATGCGGCCGCGTTCCAGGCGGTGGCGCTGCAGGCGGCCTTGCGGCCCGTGCTGCTGTGATTTTTGCAAGACAAGGAATCCATGCACGCAAAAAAATTCATCGATGATGTCGTCGCATCCAATGCGTCGCTGCTGGCGCTATATGCGCAGGGATGCGAGGGGCAGACCCGGCTTGGCGCCCTGCTCGACGAACTGGCACTGGCCGATGGCCAGCGCGAGCAAGTCCTGGCCCTGATCAAGCTGGCGATCGATGACGCCACATACCAGCTGGTGTGCGGCATCGAGGGCAGCGCCTCGCTCGGCGACAGCCAGCAGGATTACACCCTGCTCGACGAAGAGGGCAATACGCTGACGGGCGCGCTCGATGTCCTGCTGTACGAGCGGCTCAACCCCTGATTGCCCATCAGGCGCAGCGCACGTCCCCAAAATGCTGGGCCAAAGTCAGGCCCAGTCCCTGCTCCACGGCGTTTTCCACCTGCGCCGCCAGCGCGGCCGCTTCTTCGGCCGCCTTGATGTCGCGCTCATTCGTGGAACCGGCCGGGTAACCGGAGTTCACGCGCATGCCGCCGAAGACAAACAGGCGGTAGACGTCGGCCAGGCTGATACGGTTGACGTTGCCCAGCAAGACCCAGTGGTCGGAACTGTCGGCCACGCGCTTGCCCCACTGCACCCGCACGGCGCCATCCACGTTGACTCGTCCTACCCAGCCCTGCTGCACCATCTTGTCGAGCAGGGTTTCCATCTCTTCGAAGCCCAGGCGCGTGCTGCGGCGAATTTCCGCCGCGCCCACCAGGGCCGAATCGGCGCAGTGACAAGCCTGGTGCAGCACTTTCAGGATAGCGACGGCGTCGACGAATTCGCTGCCCGGCGCCGCCTCGTACCACCAGCGTTCATATTTCACGACGGGCAAGGCGGCCACCAGCAAGGCGCCCACCAGGGTGATCATCCAGCTCAGGTAAATCCACACGAGGAACAGCGGCAAGGCGGCCAGTGCGCCGTAGATGCGCGAATACGTGGGGAATTCCTGGATGAATTCGCCGAAGCCGCGCTTGGCCACCTCGAACGCCAGCGCCGCCAGCAAGCCGCCCCAGGCCGCGTCCCGCCAGTCCACGTCGCGGTTCGGCACGGCGATGTACAGCAGGGTAAACGCCAGCATGGTCAGGCCGATCGACACCAGGGTATAAAACACGGCGCCGATGAAAGGCACGGCGCCCACCACGCCGCTGGTGGCCATGAAGAGGCGCGACGTCACCGTCAGCGACACGCCCACCAGCAGCGGTCCCAGGGTGACGATGGCCCAGTAAACCAGCAGACGCTTGGTCCAGCGGCGCTCCTGGCGCACTCTCCAGATGCGGTTGAAGACACGTTCGATCAAGCCCATCATGCCCACCGACGTGACGATCAGGGCGCCCGCGCCGATGGCCGACAAGCGCGTGGCCTTCGATGCGAACGTGGTCAGATAATCGAGGATGGTGTTCGATATGCCCTTGGGCATGACGCTTTGCACGAAATAGTCTTCCAGCGCGTGGCGGAAGGTATTGAATAGAGGGAAAGTGGTGAAGATCGCCAGGGCCAGGGTCAGCAACGGCACCAGCGCGAACACGGTGGCGAACGTCAGGCTGCCGGCCACTTGCGGCAGGCTTTCCTCGCGCACGCGGCGGCGCGCGAATTGCAGCAGGTCGCGCGTTTCGGACCACGTCAGGCCACGCACAATGTCGGCACCGATGTGCAGGGTGCGCCACAGGTATTGAAAGAACGGGATTATATATTTTGAAAACATGTGCAAAATCAGAACGGCGCCATGACAGCAGTCGTATCAGGCTGTAAAGCGCCCTATAATACCAATGATGAAGCCAACCAATCTGATTATTCTCGTATTGTTTTATTCACGCCATGGCGCCACGCGCCAGTTGGCCGAGCTGATAGCCCAGGGAGTGGAAAGCGTGCCTGGATGCGATGCGCGCCTGCGCACCGTGCCCGCCGTCTCCACCGTGGCCGAGGCGACGGCGCCGGAAGTGCCGCCCGATGGCGCGCCTTATGTGGAACTGGAAGACTTGCAGGAGTGCGCGGGCCTGGCCCTGGGCTCGCCCACGCGCTTCGGCAACATGGCTGCCGCCATGAAGTACTTCTGGGATGGCACGGCCAGCGACTGGCTGGCCGGCAGCCTGTCCGGCAAGCCCGCCTGTGTGTTCACGTCCACTGGCAGCCTGCATGGCGGCCAGGAATCGACCCTGCTGTCGATGATGATTCCCCTCTTCCACCACGGCATGCTGGTCATGGGCCTGCCCTACACGCATCCCGAACTGATGACGACGTCCACGGGCGGCTCGCCGTATGGCGCCACGCACTGGTCGGGAATCGATGGCGACAAGGCCCTGAGCGACGATGAAAAGCGCCTGGCCATCGCCCTGGGCCGGCGCCTGGCGGAAAACGCCGCGAAATTGGCAGGCGCATGATGCACGGCGTACTGCACAAGTATTTTCACTGGGGCGCCATCGCCAGCCTCGTCACCCTGATCATCTGGTGCGTGCTGTGGGAAACCGTGATCGCGCCGCTGCAGCCGGGCGGCTCCTGGGTCGTCCTGAAGGCCGCACCCCTGCTCATCCCACTGTACGGCGTCATCAAGCGCGACGTCTATACCCTGCAATGGTCGTCGATGGTGATCCTGCTGTATTTTACGGAAGGCGTGGTGCGCGGCTACAGCGACACGAACCCCACCTCGGCCCTGATGGCCTGGGGCGAAGCGGCCATCGTCTGCGTCTATTTTGTCTGCGCCGTGCTGTATCTGCGTCCTTACAAAAAGGCCGCCAAGCGCATGGCCAAAGAGCTGCTGGAAAAAGTGAATAAAGTGAGTATCAAGAAATGACTGAAAAAGCCGATTTTCTCGCCGCCTGCCGCGACCTGCTGGGCGAAGCCTACGTACTCACCAACGACGCCGACACAGCGCCCTTCCTCACCGACTGGCGCGACCGGTTTACCGGCAAGGCCCTGGCCGTGCTGCGCCCCGCCACGGTGGAACAGGTGGCAGGCGTGCTGCGCGCCTGCGCGCAATGGCAAGTCCCCGTCGTGCCGCAAGGCGGCAACACGGGCCTGGTCCTGGGCAGCATCCCGGATGCGGCCGGCACGGCCATCGTGCTGTCGCTGGCGCGTTTGAACAGCATCCGCGCGCTCGATCCCGTCAACCGCACCATCACGGTGGACGCGGGCTGCATTTTGCAAACCATCCAGGAAGCGGCCAGCGCCGCCGGCTGCCTGTTCCCCTTGTCGCTGGCGGCCGAGGGCAGCTGCACCATCGGCGGCAACCTGGCCACCAACGCGGGCGGCACGGCCGTGCTGCGTTACGGCAACACGCGCGAGCTGTGCCTGGGCCTGGAAGTGGTCACGCCGCAAGGCGAAATCTGGAGCGGCTTGCGCGGCCTGCGCAAGGATAATACGGGCTACGATTTGCGCGACCTGTACATCGGCGCCGAAGGCACCCTGGGCGTCATCACGGGCGCGGTGATGAAGTTGTACCCGCAGCCGAAAGCGTGCATCACGGCGCTGGCCGCCATGCCTACGCCCGCCCACGCCCTGCGTTTATTAAGCCTGATGCAGGACCATTGCGGCGCCAGCCTGACGGGTTTTGAACTGATGTCGCAATACTGTTTGCAACTGGTGGCGGAACAGTTCCCGCAACTGCCGCGGCCTTTCGCCGAGCCGCATGGCCAATATGTGCTGCTCGAATTGTCCAGCAGCCAGTCCGAGGCGCACGCCGTCGAATTGCTGGAAGCGAGCATCGGCGCGGCCCTGGAAGACGAGTTGATAGCCGACGCCGTCGTCGCCAGTTCCGTGGCGCAGTCCGAGGGACTATGGCAGCTGCGCGAACACATCCCGCTGGCGCAGGCGCAGGCGGGCAAGAACATCAAGCACGATATCTCGCTGCCGATTTCCTGCATCGCCGACTTCATCAGCGTCACGGATGCGGCCCTGGCAACGGCCTTCCCCGGCTGCCAGCTCGTGTGCTTCGGCCACCTGGGAGACGGCAACCTGCATTACAACGTGGCGCCGCCACTCGGCATGACGGACCGCGACTTCCTCGCCAACCAGGATGCCATCAACCGCATCGTGCATGACCAGGTCCATGGCTTTGGCGGCTCCATTTCGGCTGAACACGGCATCGGCGCCCTGAAAAAAGCGGATCTCGCCCGCTACAAGTCGCCGCTGGAACTGCAGCTGATGCGCGCTGTCAAACAGGCGCTGGACCCGCAGAACATCATGAATCCGGGGAAGATATTGTGAGATCGCCGTCCCTCCTGCTCTGCGCCATGGCCTTGCTGGCCGGCTCCGCCAGTGCGCAGGACGTCTACAAATGCGTGCAGGATGGCCACACCAGCTATAGCGCCACGCCCTGCACGGCCGGCCAGCTGCAAATCCTGGAAATCCCCTCGCCGCCGCCGGCCGTCGACAAGGGCGCGGCCACGCGCCAGGAACGGGTGGCGAGCCAGCTGGAAGCGGCGCGCAAGAAACAGGAAAAACTGGAAGACCAGGCGCGCGAGCGGGCCGCCAAGCAGAAGGAAACGCGCGACAAGCACTGCGCCCAGCTGCGCCTGGAACAGAAATGGGCGGCGCAGGACGCCGTCGGCGCAGGCGACAAAAACCGCGACGCGGCCCAATTGAAAGCGCGGCGCGCCGGCGAACGCCTGGCCGTCGAATGCTTGAATTGAGTGCGCCGGCAGCAAATCCCGCGGGCACGCGCCTGCTGTCGCGCTGGCTGCTGCTGGGCGAGTGGCGCGCGCATCCCGTGCGCGCCTTCGTCGCCATCCTCGCCATCGCCATCGGCGTGTCGCTGGGCTTTGCCATCCACCTGATCAACGCGGCCGCCTTCAATGAATTTTCCACGGCCGTCAAAAGCCTGTCCGGCCAGGCCGACGTGCAGGTGGCCGGGCGCGAAACGCTGTTCGACGAAAGCATCTACCCGCAGCTGGCGCAGCGCGACGGCGTGGCCGTGGCCTCGCCCGTGCTGGAACTGCAAGCCGGCGTGGCCGGCAAGAGGGACAGCGGCCCGCTGCACATCCTGGCGCTCGACGTCTTTCGCGCCGGCTTCATCTCGCCCGACCTGATCGGCGCACCCGCCGAAGGCCAGCCTTTCGACACCCTGGCCGACGACGCCGTCTTTCTGTCGCCCGCCGCCTTGCACTGGCTGGCTGTCGCCGAAGGCGGCCAGGTGGCCCTGCAATCGGGCACGGGCACGGTAGCGCTGCGCGTGGCCGGTTCGCTGCAGCGGGCGCGCGCCGGCCAGCGCATCGCCGTGATGGATATCGGCGCGGCGCAATGGCGCTTCAACAAGCTGGGCAAGCTGTCGCGCATCGACTTGAAACTGCGCCAGGGCGTGAACCGCGACGCCTTCCAGGCCGATCTCGCGCGCGCACTGGAAGCGCAGTATCCGGGGCGTTTCCAGGTGGCCCAGCCCAACGACGAAAACCAGAATAGCCGCAACAATAACCTGAGCCGCGCCTACCGGGTCAACCTGACGGTGCTGGCCCTCGTCGCCCTGTTTACGGGCGCCTTTTTGGTCTTTTCCACGCAGGCGCTGTCCGTCATCCGACGCCGCGGCCAGTTCGCGCTGCTGCGCGTGCTGGGCATGGAGCGGGGCCAGTTGCTGCGCCAAGTGCTGCTCGAAGGCGCCAGCCTCGGTATCGTCGGCGCGGCGCTGGGCATCGCTGGCGGTTACGCCATGGCCGCCGTGGCCCTGCGCTTCTTCGGCGGCGACCTGGGCGCCGGCTATTTCGCGGGCGTGCAGCCGCAGGTGCAGTTCACGCCCGTCGCCGCCTTCGTGTATTTCGCCCTGGGCCTCGGCGTCGCCTTGCTGGGCTGCGCCGCGCCCGCGCTGGAAGCGGCCCGCGCGGCCCCCGCCATCGCCCTGAAATCGGGCAGCGAAGAAGTCGTGACGACGCGCCTGGCGAAAACCTGGCCGGCGCTGGCTTGTTTGCTGCTGGCCGGCGCCTTGACGTTCCTGCCGCCCGTGTTCGAACTGCCGCTGTTCGGCTATCTGTCCATCGCGCTGCTGCTGATCGGCGCCATCGCCCTGATGCCGCAGCTGGCCGCCGTCGTCTTCCGCTTCCTGCAGCGCGCCTGGCTGCGCACGGAAACGAGCAAACATGCGCCCGTGCGCAGCCTGACCCTGGCCCGCCTGGCGAATGCCTCGGGCCAGGCCGGCATCGCCCTCGGCGGCGTGCTGTCGAGCTTTAGCCTGATGGTGGCAATGGCCATCATGGTGTCGAGTTTCCGCGTCTCCGTCGACGACTGGCTGCTGCAGATCTTGCCGGCCGACGTGTATGCGCGCACGGCCGCCAGCGGCGGCACGGCAGGCTTGAACCCGCGCGAACAGGCCAGCATCACCGCCCTGCCCGAGGTGGCCAGGGTGGATTTCCAGCGCGTGCGCTCGCTGTCGCTGGCGCCCGACCGTCCCAACGTGGCGCTGCTGGCGCGTCCCATCAATTTGCCAGACCCGGGCAAGAGCATGGTGCTGGTGGGTGACACGCTGCCCGTGCCGGCAGGCAGCCGGCCCGTGTGGCTGTCCGAGGCGGCGGCCGACCTGTACAACGTCAAACCGGGCCAGCAGATCGCCCTGCCGCTGGCGGGCGGCTTGCACCAGTTCTTTGTTGCCGGCATCTGGCGCGATTACGCGCGCTCGTCCGGCGCCATCCAGATGCCGCTGGACGATTACCGCGCGCTGACTGGCGACAATGACGTGAGCGACGCGGCCCTGTGGCTGGCCAAGGACGCCACGGGTGACGAACTGCAAACACGTTTGAAGGCCTTGCCCTTCGGCGCCAGCCTGGAAGTGTCGAACCCCTCGGCCATCCGCGCCCTGAGCCTGCAGATTTTCGACCGCAGCTTCGCCGTCACGTATTTATTGGAAGCCATCGCCATCGTCATCGGCCTGTTCGGCGTGGCCGCCACGTTCTCGGCGCAAACCCTGGCGCGCGCGCGCGAATTCGGCATGCTGCGCCACGTGGGCGTGACACGCGGGCAGATCTTGTCCATCCTGGCGATCGAAGGCGGCGCGCTGACGGCGCTGGGCATCGCCACCGGCTTTGTCCTGGGACTGTTGATCAGCTTTGTGCTGGTCTTCATCGTCAACCCGCAATCGTTCCACTGGACCATGCAGCTGCACCTGCCATGGCCATTGATCGCCACCGTGGCCGGCGCCCTGCTGACGGCAGCCGCCGCCACGGCACTGATCGCGGGCAGGCAAGCCCTGTCCGCTGGCCCCATCCGCGCCGTCAGGGAGGACTGGTAATGCGCCGTGTTTTCATGTTGATATTGACGCTGGCCTTGCCTGCCCTGGCCGCGCCGCCCGCCTTCGCCCCCGTCACGCCGCTGCCGGCCGGCCAGACCCTGCGCCTGCCGCACGACTTCGGCGCCCATCCCGCCTATAAAACGGAATGGTGGTACGCCACGGGCTGGGTCAAAACCGCAGGCGGCGAGCAACTGGGCTACCAGGTGACCTTCTTTCGCAGCGCCACGGCTACCGATACGCTGAACCCCAGCGCGTTCGCGCCGAAACAGCTGATCATCGGCCATGCGGCCCTGTCCGATCCGAAGGTGGGCAAGCTGCTGCACGACGAGAAAAGCGCGCGCGAGGGCTTCGGCCTGGCTTACGCCAAGGTGGGCGACACGGACGTCAAACTCGACGACTGGCGCATGCAGCGGCACAAGGACGGCAGCTACCGGGTCAGCCTGGCCGCGCGCGAATTCAACTTGCAGCTGACCCTCGCGCCCACCCAGCCCGTGCTGCTGCAGGGCCAAGGCGGCTATTCGCGCAAGGGCGCGCGGCCCACGCAATCGAGCTACTACTACAGCGAACCGCAGCTGCGAACCACGGGTACGATCGCGCGCGCGGGCGGCAAGGCCGAAGCCGTGACGGGCACCACCTGGCTCGATCACGAGTGGTCCAGCCAGGTGCTCGATGCGGACGCCAGTGGCTGGAACTGGATAGGCGCCAACCTCGATGACGGCGGCGCCCTGATGGCCTTCCAGATCCGCAGCAAGACAGGTGCTAAACTATGGGCGCACGCGACATGGCGCGATGCCTCCGGCAAGATGACGCAGTTCGCGCCCGGCGACGTCGATTTCACGCCCACGCAGCTGTGGCGCTCACCCCGCACCCAGGCCGAATACCCGGTCGCCACGGAGATCCGCACGGGCCCCACGCGCTGGCAGATCAAGCCGCTGCAGCCGGACCAGGAGCTTGATTCGCGCCGTTCGACGGGGGCCGTGTACTGGGAAGGCGCCGTGACCGTGGAGCGCGACGGCCAGCCCGTGGGCCGCGCCTACCTGGAAATGACGGGCTACGTGCAGCCGATGAAGTTATAAGCAATTATAAATATGCGATACCAGATACAGTAAAGACTAAGCGAAAAACAATGACAACCAGCACAGAAACAGGCAGCACCAGTACAACAACCGCCACAAGCACCGCAGCAACTCCCGACACCGGCACCAGCCGCGAGCTGAAAAAAGGCAGCCTGGCAGCCTTCAAGGGCTTGATGCCCTTTTTGACGCCGTACCGCAAGCAGTTCTTCCTGGCCGGTATCGCGCTGGTGGTGGCCGCCGCCTCAACCCTGGCCATTCCTGCCGCCTTCAAGCAGATGATCGACCTCGGCTTCGGTGGCGCGGCCGGTTCCAAGAGCATCCAGCACGTCGACCTGGTGTTCCTCGCCCTGTTCGGCGTCGCGTCCATCCTGGCGCTGGCCACGGCCGCGCGCTTTTACACGGTGTCGTGGCTGGGCGAGCGCGTCACAGCCGACATCCGCAGCGCCGTGTACCGCCACGTCGTCACGCAAAGTCCCGCCTTCTTTGAAACCACGCAGACGGGCGAAGTGCTGTCGCGCATCACCACCGACACGACCCTGATACAGGCCGTCGTCGGCACCAGCATCTCGATGGCGCTGCGCAATGTGCTGCTGTTCCTGGGCGGCCTGGTGATGCTGTTCGTCACCAGCGCCAAGCTGGCCGGCATCATCATCGGCCTCTTGATCCTGGTGGTAGTTCCCATCATCGTGTTTGGCCGCAAGGTGCGCAAGCTGTCGCGCGACTCGCAAGACCGCATCGCCGACGCGTCGGCCATGGCTGGTGAAATCTTCAACGCCATGCCCACCGTGCAGGCATTCACGCACGAGAAAATCGAATCGAAACGCTTCGGCGACTCCGTCGAAGGCGCTTTCATGACGGCCATGCGCCGCATCCGCGCCCGCGCCTTGCTGACCATGATCGCGATTTTGCTGGTCTTCGGCACCATCGTCTTCGTGCTGTGGCTGGGCGCGCGCGCCGTGCTGGAAGGCTCGATGACGGGCGGAGATCTGGGCCAGTTCATCCTGTACGCCTCCATCGTGGCTGGCGCCATCGGCGCCCTGTCCGAAGTGATGGGCGAAGCGCAGCGCGCCGCCGGCGCCACCGAACGCCTGCTGGAACTGATGGCCCTCAAATCGGACATCGAGTCGCCTGCCACACCGCTGCCGCTGCCCGCCCGCGCAGCAAACGGCGCCGCGCTGTCGCTCGACGACGTCCTGTTCTCATATCCATCACGCCCAGATACCGCGGCGCTCGATCACGTCAGCCTCGACATCCGCGCCGGCGAAACGGTGGCCGTCGTCGGTGCGTCGGGCGCCGGCAAGACCACCCTGTTCCAGCTGTTCCTGCGTTTTTATGACCCGCAAAGCGGCAGCATCCGCCTCGACGGCGTGGATATCAAACAGCTCGACCTGCACACCCTGCGCGACGCCATCGGCATCGTGCCGCAAGATACCGTGATCTTCTCGGCCGACGCCATGGAGAACATCCGCTACGGCCGCGCCGGCGCCAGCGACGAGGAAGTCATCGCGGCCGCGAAAATGGCGGCCGCCCACGAATTCATCGAGCGCCTGCCGAACGGTTACAAATCCTTCCTCGGCGAACGTGGCGTGCGTTTGTCCGGCGGCCAGCGCCAGCGCATCGCCATCGCCCGCGCCCTGCTGAAAAACCCGCCGCTGCTGCTGCTCGATGAAGCGACGAGCGCGCTGGACGCGGAATCGGAACGCCTGGTGCAAAAAGCGCTGGAAGCGGCCATGGTGGGCCGCACCACCGTCATCATCGCGCACCGCCTTGCCACCGTGCAGCGGGCCGACCGCATCATCGTCATGGAAGACGGCAAGATCGTCGAGATGGGCACGCATGCGTCGCTCGTCGCAATGAAAGGTATTTACGCCAACCTGGCGGCCCTGCAATTCCATCACGCACAAATCAATTAAACAGAACCATCATGAACGCACTTTTCCACGCCAACCTGGGCATCACCGATTTCTGGACCTTTTTATTGGGGACCATCTTCATCGTCATCCTGCCCGGCCCCAATTCCATGTACGTGCTGTCGGTCGCCGCGCAGCGCGGCGTGCGGCCCGCCTACCAGGGCGCCTTCGGCATCTTCGCCGGCGACCTGATTCTGATGGTGCTGTCGGCCTGCGGCGTAGCCTCGCTGCTGAAAGCCAGCCCGGCCCTGTTCTACGTGGTGAAATACATCGGCGCGGCCTACCTGGGCTGGATCGGCCTGCAAATGCTGATAGGCTGCTGGCGCAAGCTGCGCGCGCCCACGCCGGCCGATGGTGAAGCGCCTGTCGCGCCAGCGCCTGTCAAGGAAAGCGATCCATTCCGCAAGGCGCTGATCATCAGCCTGATGAACCCGAAAGCCATCCTGTTCTTCATCTCGTTTTTCATCCAGTTCGTCGACCCGGCCTTCCCGAACCCGGTGCTGTCCTTCGTCGGCCTGGGCCTGATTTGCCAGGTGATCAGTTTTACCTATCTGACGGCCATCATCTTTGTCGGCGCGCGCCTGGCCGACACCTTTCGCCGCCGTCGCCGCCTGTCGGCCGGCATGGGCGGCGGCGTGGGCGCCATGTTCATCGGCTTCGGCGCGAAACTCGCCACGGCCACCCTGTAAGGAATGACCGTGACCGAGTTCGAACTGCGCCAACGCTGCCACACCGTCCTGCCGGGCCACCGCCAACCGACGCCTGCGGCCACCTTTGCCGCCATGGCCGCCTGGTGCGAGGCCAACGACATCGCGCACGACACCTATGGCGAAGGCGCGCTGATCGAACAGTTCGAGCACAAGATCGCCGGCCTGCTCGGCTTCGAGGCGGCCGTGTTCTGCATCACGGGCACCATGACGCAGGTCACCGCCCTGCGCCTGGCGTGCCAGGACCGCGGTTCGCGCCTGGTGGCGCTGCATCCGACTTCGCACATCCTGCGCCACGAACGGGGCAACCACGAATTGCTCGACCACTTCAAGGGTTTGATGCTCGGCGACCCGCACCGTCCGTGGACGGCGGACGATTTGCGCGCCGTGCCCGATGCGCTGGGCGCCGCGCAATTGGAGTTGCCGATGCGCGAAATCGGCGGCCAGTGCCCGTCGTGGGACGAATTGAACGACATCAAGCGGCACTGCCGCGAGCACAACATCCATCTGCACATGGATGGCGCGCGCCTGTGGGAAGCGCAAGCGGGTTTCCAGCAGTCCCTGCCCGCCATCTGCGATGGTTTTGATTCCGTGTACGTGTCGCTGTACAAGGGCATCGGCGGCCTCGGTGGCGCCATGCTGGCCGGCAGGCGCCCCTTTGTCGAACGGGCGCGCGAGTGGTTCCGCCGCCAGGGCGGCAATATCGTGCACCGCACGCCCTACGTGGTGGCCGCCGCCATGCAGTTCGACGCGCGCCTGGCCGCCATGCCCCGTTATTTTGCGCGCACGCAGTGGCTGTACGCGCTGCTGCGCGATTTTCCATCGATAGCCGTCAATCCCGCCCAGCCGCAGGCCAACATGCTGCACCTGTATTTGCCCGTCTCGCGCGAGCGGGCCATTGCCATCCGCAACCAGGTGGCCGCCGACCACGGCATCTGGCTGTTCGGCCGCGCCAGCCACGCGGCGCTGCCCGGGCACAGCGTGGTGGAATGGTATGTGGGAGATAACTTGCTGGAACTGCCCGACGACAGCGTGCGGCTGGCCTTGACCTTGCTGGATCAGGCCATGCGCATCAAAGCCTGAGCGTAGGTCGGGTTAGCGCGCAGCGCGTAAGCCGACAACTCCCGAAAATCCATGCACCCCAAAAAAAAAGCGCCCGAAGGCGCTTTTTTCATTTCATGGCGGCCGGGTCGGCCGCCACTACCTGCTTAGAACTTGTAGTTGTAAGCGAGACCGATCAACTGCATGCGGGTCTTGAACAGGCCCTTGGTGGTTTCACCGTTGCCGGTGCAGCCAGTCTTGACAGGCGAGCAGTCGTTTGTGTAATTGACATCAGCATCCTTGAAGTCGATATAGCTGTAGGCCAGGTCGATCGAGGAATTGGCGTTCAGCTTCCAGTTCGCGCCGATCGAGTACTGCATGCGGTCGCTGTCCGGCAGCGCTGGGTGGCGCAACTCGGCGCTGCGCACTGGCGCCTGGTCATGTGCGATACCGGCGCGCAGCAGCAGATTTTCGCTGTATTTGTAGTTGGTGCCCAGCGACACGCGGTAGGTATCTTTCCAGTTCTGGCGAATGCGCTCGGCGCCTTCGGCCGTCGGCGGGAACTGGATGTCCAGGTTCTCCAGGCGCGAAGTGCGGGTCCAGGTGACGTCCCCCATCAGAGCCCAACGATCATCCATCTGGTGGAAGGCGTTGACCGACAGGGTTTCCGGTGTGCGCAATTCCACCAGCGCCTTGGAATTGACCTTGTTCGAGGCCTTGGCGATGAAGGCGTTCACGGCCGGGTTGCTCGTCACTTGCGAGAAGTCCCAGATGGTGCTGCCTTTCAGCTGGTGCGAAATCGACGAGCGGTAAGCGATACCGAAACGCGTGCCTTCGTTCAGCTGGTACAGATAGCCGAGGTTGAAGCCAAAGCCCCAGTCATGGCCATCCATCGACGCGTGGCCGTCATTGATCTGTCCCTGCAGCGCAGTTCTCGCGGAGACAAACGCTGCCATGCCTTGCGTTTTCAGGATATTGCCGAGGAAGGCCGTCGATGCGGCTGGCGCTTTCTCGCCCAGGAAAGCAACCGTGCCCGGCACGTCCACGCCCTGGCCCAGTTCCGCCTTCATGTATTCGGCCGTTACGCCAAAACCGAACGAGTGATGCTGGTCCAGCTTGAACGACACGGAAGGATTCAGAGCGATGGCTTCAAGCTTGATATTGGTGATCGCATAACGGCCATGCCAGTCATTGCCATAGTCGAGCTTGGCGCCATACGGCACGAACAGGCCGGCACCCACAGTCCATTGATCATTGATCTTTTTGCTGGCATACAAGGCAGGCGCCACCACCGCATCCGGGGCGTAATCCTTGGTGGCCGTGAATGGCGTACGGTTACCCTTCCAAAACTGCTGCGAGCCCGTGTCCTGGTAGGTCGAATGCGGTACTACCAAAGTGCCGCCACCGACGAACTGCGTGCCTTCCAGGCGCGACAGGCCGGCAGGGTTGTAGAAAATGGTCGAGGCGTCGGCCGCTTCGGCGCCGCTGGCGTCGGCCGTGCCCTGGGCGGAAACGCTTTGCGAGCCGAAACGGTAGCCCGATGCTTGTGCGGTGGAGGAAATGCCGGCGAAAGCGGCAACGATCAGGAGGGGCAGATATTTATGTTTCAAGTTGGTCTCTCTTTATTATATGAAGGTCTTCGGCACACTATCGCGGGCATCCCAAACTGCCCCGTCTTGCACTTTTCTTGCCGCCGTGAACTCCAATTCACTGACGGCATGAGCGAAGCATATAATATTTTTTAGAAAAAAGCGAACGTTCGCTCTTTTTATGAAACAGCGTTGTTTTTCTCGTCCATCGCGCCGTTCTACAGTGCCAGCGCAGGGGCTGGCAGCGGTATCAGAAAGCGCTGATGCATCAGCGACAGCATCTGTTCGGCGGGCACGGGGCGCGAGATAAAATAGCCCTGCACCTCGTTGCATTGCAGGGCGCGCAGGATGTCGAGCTGCTCGCGCGTCTCCACCCCTTCGGCCACCACGCTCATGCCCAGCGCATGCGCCATCGACAGGATGGCGCGCACGAACACTTCGCCCTGCTCCGAGCGGCCCAGCTCCATGGTGAAGGCGCGGTCGATCTTCAAGCCATCCATGGCGAACTTCTGCAGCTGCGACAGCGACGAGTATCCGGTGCCGAAATCGTCGACCAGCAGGCGCACGCCCAGCGCGCGGATGGCAGACAGCTGCTCCACGGCGCGGTTCTGTTCATCCATCATGGCCGATTCCGTGATTTCCACCTCGATCAGCCGCGCATCGATGCGGTGGCGCGTCAGGGCAGACGCCAGCACCTGGTGCACGTCGCCGCGGCCGAACTGGCGCGCCGAGACGTTGATGGACACGGGCACCAGTTCCAGCCCGCTGGCCTGCCAGCGCGCCATCTGCAGGCACACCTTTTCGATGACGACTTCGCCCAGCTGCGAAATCAGGCCGCTGCTCTCGGCCACGGGGATGAATTCCAGCGGCGGCACCATGCCATGTTGCGGATGGTGCCAGCGCACCAGCGCCTCCATGCTGCACAGCTGGCCGCTCATGGCGTCGACGCGCGGCTGGTAGACGACGAGGAACTGGTCCTGCTCCAGCGCCGCCACCAGGCTTTGCTCGAGTTCGCGGCGGTTGCGGATGGTTTCGAACAGTTCCGGCTGGAAGAAGCGGTGATGGCCCTTGCCCGCCACTTTCACGGCATACATGGCGATGTCGGCGTTCTTCAGCAGCACATCCGTCTCGGCGCCATCGCGCGGATACAGGCTGATGCCGATCGAGGCGCCCATCTTGTGGCGTTCGCTGCCCAGGTAAAACGGTTCGTCGAAGGCGATGGCGATGCGCTGCGCCACCTGTTCGGCGCGGCTGTCGTCTTCCACCGGGTCGAGCACGACGACGAATTCGTCGCCACCCAGGCGCACCACGTGGTCGCCCGGCCGCAGCACGGCCTTCAGGCGCAAGGAGGCGGCGCGCAGCACCTTGTCGCCCTCGGCATGGCCCTGCGTATCGTTGATATCCTTGAAGCCGTCCAGGTCAATGAACAGCAGCGCCAGCATGTGCCGCGCGATGGCGGCGCGGCCCAGGGCGCCGGGCAGAAATTGCTGCAGCCAGTAGCGGTTGGGCAAGCCCGTCAAGCCGTCTTCATTGGCCAGGCGGCGCAAGTCGCGCTCGTGCTCCTTGGCCGTGCTGATGTCTTGCAGGGTGACGGCCAGGCGGTCGCCGCTGCGCACCACGCGCCGGCGTATCCAGCGCAGCTTGAAGGGGTTGCCTTCCGGCAGTTCGATCTCTTCCTCGGAAAAACCGGAAACCATGGCGGCCCGGTAATTATGGATCAGGTCGCGGAAATACGGCTCATGGGCGCGCGACTGCAGGCGCATGCCCAGCAGCTGTTCGCGGCGCACGCCAAAATAGCCGGCGCCCGGCTCGTTGCAGTCGACCATCTCGAAATCGAGGATGCTGCCATCCGCGCCGCGCAAGGCGGCAATGATATAAAAGCCGTCGCTCGTGCCTTCGGTGGCCATGCGGTAGGCATTGCGCACGCCTTCGGACTGGTGGTGGCGCCACGCCAGGCGCAGCGACAGCACGGTGGCGACGGCGGCAAAGGCCAGCAGCAGCAAGGTGACTGCGAAGGCAATGCCGAGATAAATCGTGCGCGTTTCCTCGTAGGGATGCAGCATTTCGCCATCCGACAGTCCGACCACGGCCGTAAACGGATAGGCTTTCAGCGCCTGCCAGCCCACATAGCGATTTTGCTTGTCAGAAAAAGCGATCCTGCCGCCGGAATGCATGGCGCCGCTCTCCGTTTCCAGAAAGCTGGTGTCGAGGAATGGCGTGCCCTGGCCGCGCCGGGTCGGCAGCACGCGCGCGCCCAGGCGCGTGCTGAACAGCTCGCCCTCTTCGCCCACCATGGCCGACATGCCGAACTTGCCAAAATTGACGCTGTTGTAGAATTCGGAAAAATAGCTGGAATGAATGGAAATGAGCAGCACGCCGTCGAAATTGCCATCCTCATCTTCCAGCCGGCGCGTGAAATGCACGAGGCTTTCGTCGGCGCCGGGGACCGTGGCTGCATCGTCCGCATTGGCCGCATTGACCCTCCCCAGCGCGATGCGCAGCGCGCTGGAATTGCTGCGCCAGTGGCGCAACAAAAAATCGCTGCGCTCGTTGACGCGCAGGCGCTGCAGCGGCGCCGTGGCCGTCACCGGGTGGCCCTTGCGGTCGAGGATGGCGACGATGGCAAATTGCGGCAAGGCATACATGCCCTGCATCTTCAATTGATCGAGACGCAAGTGGCCGCGCGAGTTTTCCCACTCATACTTGAGCTGCAAGGTCAGCTGGTCCATCTGCTCCAGGGTGCGCAGCAGATACTGGCCATATGCTTTCGACAACGAGGACACGCCGTCGAGCGCCTGCTGCTGCGCCACCTTCTTTTCCGCCTCCAGCTGCAGCAAGGTGGCCGTCCACAGTACCGCGCACAGGACCAGCCCCAGCAAGGGCCAGGCCAGGATCAGGCGCAGGTTGGCTTTGAGAAAATCGGCCCTGCTCATCTCCACCACGGCGGCGTTGTTATTATTTACAAATTGTCGCAAGAACATGGTGCAGCATCTGCCGTTTCTGTGTATTTCTTTAAGGACACACAAATTACCACAGAGTCATGTTTGCAGGTAAGACAGCAGCGTAATTATGTGCGTGGGCCGCGGCCCGCCTGTCGCGCCTGCGTTACAATCACCATCCTTACCGTTGGAGAAATACATGCAGCAATATCAAGATTTGATCAAGACCGTGCTCGAAACGGGCAGCTGGCAAGACAACCGCACGGGCATCCGCACCCTGAGCGTGCCGGGCGCCATGATGCGTTTCGACTTGGCTAATGGCAATTTCCCTGCCGTGACGACCAAGAAACTGGCTTTCAAATCCGTGATCGGCGAATTGTGCGCCTTCCTGCGCGCCTCGCGCAACGCGGCCGAGTTCCGCGCGCTGGGCTGTAAAGTCTGGGACCAGAACGCGAATGAAAATGCGCAATGGCTGGCCAACCCCTACCGCGAAGGCGAGGATGACCTCGGTCCCGTGTACGGCGTGCAATGGCGCCAGTGGCCCGCCTATAAACTGCTGGCCGCCGACCAGCCCGCGCAAATTGCCGACGCGCAAGCGAACGGTTTTACCTTGATCGCCCCCATCGTCGAAGACGGCGTGCAAAAAGTGCTGCTGTACAAGGCCGTCGACCAGTTGCGCGAGTGCCTCGACACCATCATGACGAACCCGGGCAGCCGGCGCATCCTGTTCCACGGCTGGAACCCGGCCGTGCTGGACGCCGTCGCCCTGCCCGCCTGCCACTTGCTGTACCAGTTCATCCCGAACGCCAGCACGCGCGAAATCTCGCTGTGTTTATATGTGCGCAGCAACGATATCGGCCTGGGCACGCCGTTCAACATCGCCGAAGGCGCAGCCCTGCTGCACCTGGTGGCACGCCTGACGGGCTACACGCCGCGCTGGTTCACCTATTTCATCGGCGACGCGCACATCTATGAGAACCACCTCGACATGGTGGAAGAACAATTGAAGCGCACGCCGTTCCCGGCGCCGCGCTTCGTCATTTCCGACCGCGTGCCCGACTATGCCAAGACGGGCAAGTACGAGCCGGAGTGGCTGGAAAAGATCGAGCCATCGGATTTCTCGCTGGAAGGCTATGAACATCACGCGCCGATCAAGGCCGCGATGGCCGTCTGATGGCAGTCACAGCACTCGCCGCCCTGCACCGCAAGCTGTTTGACGAAACGGATGGCAGCAAGTTCGCCCGGCTGAAAGAGCGGCTGATCAAAAAGCATGCCGCGGACGAGCGGCTGGCCGTGCTCGAGATCCTGATGGCGTATGCGCGCGATGGGCAACTGCTGCACTGGCGCAGTTTTTTGATGAGCGATATCGTGCATCTGGTGGAAGGCAGTCAACATGCGGCCTTTTTCACCTGGGCACTGGAGCAGCCCGCACTGGCGTACTGGGCCGTAGATGGCTTGCTGAAAAGTACAGGCGTGGACGCATATGCGCCCCTGGTGGCGCTGGCGGCGTCGAGCGCCACCAGCCTGGAAGTGCGCGCCAAGGCGATCAAGAGCCTGGCCGTGTTCAGCCGCCAGCCGTTTGACCAGGGCTTGCCTGCCGATCCCGGCCACTGGAAGGCAGAGCAGCTGCGACTCAGCGCCGTGCTGGCCTGGCAAGCGGATGGCTACCCGGACGGTGCAGGCTACAAGGCGCCCGCCACGCATTACTCGCTGACCCAGCCGCTGTCGCGCCTGGAAAAGGCAGCCACCTTCCTGGAACGACAACTGGCGCTGCGGCGCCAGCGCGAACAGGACCTGGCGCAACCGTCGAACTGGCTGACGCTCGCCAGCGCCGAGGACATGGCCGCCATCGACGCGCACTGGGTATTGCCGGAGATATACCGCCGCTTCCTGGAATGGTATTCGCCGCTGCGCGTGCATGTCGACGGCAAGCGCTTTCCCCAGGGCCTGCACCTGTACGGCGCGGCCGAGCTGGTGAAGGCCCAGCACGGCTACTCCGTCCATCCCGAGCGCCATCACGCAATCGCGGGCTGGCCGCCGAAGCTGGTGGTGATTGCCGATGCGGGCGGCGACCCGTACTGTGTGCATCTGGAAGAAAGAAGCATCGACGGCGACTTGCCCGTGTACCGCGCCAGCCATGGCACGGGCGAATGGCGCTTTGAGCAGCATACGGACGATTTCATCGACTTCCTGCAAGAAATCGCGCTGGCGGTCTAGCCTGCTTCTCCCGGCCCGCCCGGACCGGGGCCGCCTGGGCCGCGTCCGCCCGGCGGACCGAAACGCGGCTCGCGCTCGCCCTCTTTCGCCGCCGACGTGGTGCCGCCCAGGCGGTACGACAGCCCCACATAAATCATCCGTCCATCGAAGCGCCGCGTGCTCGTCTCGCGCAGCGAGGCGCTGTTGATGACGGTTTCCATCTTGTTGCTGCTGAACACATCGGTCACATTCATGACCAGGCTCAGCTGCGGCGTCACCGTGTGGCGCCAGCTCACATTCAAGGTATTGTTCGGCGAGCGGTAGCCCTGCCCCGACAGCATCTTGCCCTGCATTTGCAGGGCCAGCTGCAGCTGGTTGGCGGTGTTGAACTGGTAATTGAGGCGCGCGCGGCCGCTCAGGGCATTCGCCGTGCGCGTGCTGCGGTTGCCCAGGTCGTCCGAGCTCGTTTGCTGGCTGCGCGCCAGGTTGCCGCTCGTGTTCAAGGTCAACGATGGCGTCAGCTTGCCGCTGACGCTGAATTCCAGGCCGCTAGAATGGCTGCCTGCGCCGTTTTCCCGCGTGGTCAAGAGCACATTGTCGCTGATAAAGTAGCGGTAATCGACGATGGCGTCCGTGTCGCGCCGGTGATAGGCGCGCAAGCTGCTTTCCAGGCCCGCGATTTTCGTTTCATAGCCGATCTCGAACGAATCCGTCTGCGTCGGTTTCAGCTTCGGGTTGCCGGCCGACACATTGAACTCATCGCGGTAGACCACGTACGGATTCAGGTCGCCCGCATTCGGGCGACGGATGCGGTGCGCATAGCTGAAGCGCACATTGCTCTCGTCGCTGACTTTATAGGTAGCAAACAGGCTGGGAATATAGTTGACGTAATTGTTGCTGGCCTCGCTGCCGCTGGTGATCTGGCGCACGTTCAAGTCCGTGTATTCGGCGCGCAAGCCAGCCAGCGCGCCCCAGCGTTCGCTCAGGCGCATCTGGTAGGAGCCGTACAGCGCGATGGTG
Source organism: Janthinobacterium sp. NKUCC06_STL (assembly GCF_019345455.1). NCBI lineage: Bacteria > Pseudomonadati > Pseudomonadota > Betaproteobacteria > Burkholderiales > Oxalobacteraceae > Janthinobacterium > Janthinobacterium sp. NKUCC06_STL. The sequence goes on along the minus strand of NZ_JAHKQY010000015.1, from coordinate 18,624 downwards.
CGCTCGTCGAGCTCGAAACGGTTGCTGCGCATGGGGTTGACGGTTTCCAGCAGGCTGGCCGGGTTGATGTCCGTATATAAAGTGTCAAAACTGCTCTTGTTGTCGGCCACCTTGTAGCCCAGCTTGGCCGTGCCGCCCGCCAGCGGACGCTCGTAGTCGCCGCTGAAGTCGACGATGCGGTTGCCCGTCTCGCTGTGCTGGCGCGCGCGGCTGTCGAAGGCATAGGCCGGGGCCAGCGCGTAGGTATTGGCGTAATCGCTGTCGCTCTCGTTGGTCGACGAGGACACACGCAAGTCGATTTTGAGGGTTTCGCCCGGCAACTCGCCCTTGTGGTCGTAGCGCGCGCCCCAGCTGGTGTTGCGGCTGTCGCCGTTGCGCACGGTGCTGCGCACATAGTCGCCGATGGTGCTGCCCGTGCTGTCGCCGTTGATGTAGCGGTCGAGCGAGCGCTGGTCGTTGCTGCGCCCGTTATACGACACACTGGCGGCCAGGGTGTCGTTGGCGTTCAGGTTGTAATTGACGGTGCCGTGCAAGCCCAGCGAGTCATTCAAGCCATTGTTGCTGGACTGCTGGCTGCTGGGGGCGAAAGCGCCAGTGTCGCGTTCCAGGCGTTCGCGGCTGACCTCGCCCACGGAATTGCGGCCGTCATGGCGCACATTGATGCCGCCCTGGTAGCCCCACGGACCTTCGTTGTAGGTGCCGGACACGGCACTGTTGTAGCGCCCTGCGATGCCCGCATTCGCGTTGACGGTGGCAAAGCCGCCCGGCTTGCGGTTGCGCCGCATCACCAGGTTCAGGATGGGGCCGCCACCGGCCTCGTTGCCAAACTGGGCGCCGGGATTGTTGATCACTTCCACCGATTCGATATCGTCGGCCGCCATGGCGTTCAGGGTGGCGCCGCGCGAATCGCCCTGCAGCATGGCTGAGGGCTTGCCATCGATCAATATCTGCACATTGCTGCTGCCGCGCAGCGATACGGAACCATCGGGATCGACGGCGACCGACGGCACATTGTTCAAGGCATCGGCCGCCGTGCCGTTGCTGCTGCCCACGTCGGACTTGACGTCGTAAACCTGCCGGTCGATGCGGCCCGTGGGACGTTCGGCCGTCACGCTGACGGAAGGCGTAGACGCGGCGACGGGCGCCTTGGCTGGTGCGGGCTTGACGACGGTGTCGCCGCTGGTAGTCGTGGTTTGGGCCTGGACGGCGGCGCCGGAGACGAGCAGGCTGCCGCCCGCCAGACAGTGAAAGAGGATTTTATGCATTTGCTTAAAAAATAATGGAGACGCTACGGATGAGGCACTACGCCGTGGCGTGAGGGCACAGGCATGGGCACAGTTCCAGCATGCCACGACTCCCTTGCGCAAAGCAAATGCGAACCATTGTTATTTACTTCAATTTACAAATCTCTTGCACTTGTGGTCATACAGCCTCATCCGATGACCACTACCTCAGCAAGCCATTGCCGCGCGCCAGTTTCAGCCAGCCCGGATATTCCGTCATCAACAAATCATACAGTTCCGCATCGCTGTGCTCGTCGGGCGAGCTGACGGAAAAGTAATTGGCATTGTCGACCAGGCGGCCCTGCAATTCATCGAGCTTTTCCAGGAACGGGAAGTCGGAATCGGCAAAGGCGGAAAGAAACTTGCTTTTCGACTTGCGCCCCTTGCCGATGCCCATGAATTGCCAGAAGATGGGCTCATTGCTGGCCCAGCGCAATTGTTTCTCCGTCGTCGCCTGGTCGCTCGTGCCGCCATCGGTCACGAACATGACGTACACGGGTAACTCGGCCGCGACGGGGCGCGTGCGCTCGTCGCCGGCAGCGTCGGGGAAATAAAATGCGCGTATCGCCTGCATGGCGGCGCCGTAGCGCGTGTCGCCTTCCAGCGGATGGCGCTGTATCGCCTGGCCCACGTAGGTATTGCAATTGCTTAAAGCCATGGGCGCCGGATGGTGGACGTTTTTGCCGAAGAGGAAAACATCGATCTCGCCATCGTCGTCGAACTTGCAGCCCAGGGCCAGAATGCGTTCGGCAAAGCGCTGCACCAGTCCCTCTTTATACAGCCGCCCCATGGAGCCGGAAATGTCGAGGCACAGACACACCTTGGCGCGGTGCTCCGACAGTCCCACTTTTTGCAGCGACACGCCGGCCTGCTTGACCAGGCTGACCAGTTGCGGCGCTTCCCGTTCCACGCGCTTTTCCAGGTTGATCTTCGCCTGCATGACGGCCGACGCCGCCGCAGGGGTGGCAGCAGCGGCTGGCGCGGCCTGATCGACTTCGCCGCCGAAGTGGCGCACCAGCGCATCGAGTCCCCCATTAAAACCTTGCCCCACGGCCATGCAGCGCCAGCCGCCATCCTTGCGGTAGAGTTCAAGCAGCATGACGGCTTTTTCTTGCGCAAAATCAGATCCCGCGAAGGCGAAACGGGCCAGCTCGCGTCCTCCCGCCTGCAGGCGCACGTGGCCAGCTTGCAGCTGCGACATCACGCCGCCGCCATCGATGGACGCCGTCAGGACGAGGCGGTCTATGCTGGCCGGCAAGCGCGCCAGTTGCAAGGCAAACTCGGCCATGTCACCGGCGCTGCCCGCGCGCGCTTCCACGCCGCCGCACGGCGTGCGCGGCTGGTTGAAAAAGGTCATGTAGCGTTCGTCGGACAGCTTGCCGGCCGTATCGAGGCCGAAGCAGGCCACGTCGAGCGCCAGCCCCTGCGCGGCCACGCCGACCTGCAGCACGCCATCGGGAACGAGATTGGCCAGCGGCAAGCGCTGTCCCTTGGACAAGGTTTCCATCAGTGCCTCCTAGGCGATATAGCGGCGTGGATTGTCCGCATTGCAATCATCTTCATCTTCCTTGTCCTCGCCCTTGAAAACGACGGGACCGTTGAAGGCCAGTTGCAGGCTGTCGCCCTGCCAGCTCAGCCATGGCGTCGCTTCGCTGCCCGGTTCCGACGTCTTGCCCGACGGTTCCAGAATGATGCTGTCGGGCGTGATGCGCGCCATGCCGATCACATAGGTGTAGACGGTATCGTCGTCGGCCGCCTTGGACAAACGGAAATCGAACGCGCACTCGACGATCTGCTCGCCATATTGCATGACCATCTTCGGCCGCATGGACGCGACCGAGACGGCGCCATTGGCCACCGCCGAATACACGCTGAAGACGAGGCCCACCGTACCGCCGTAATGCTGCGCCAGCGCGGGATTGACTTCCACCGTTTCCGTGGCCGGCTCCTTGCCCGATGCGCCCGCCACGTCGCCCAGGTGGCGCACGAAGGGCATCGTATCAAAGTTGCCGGGCGTATCGGGCGCCTGGATGAAGCGCATCTGGCCGTTCGGCAAGAGGATGCCGACCCGCAAATCAAGGTCGTCGTTATCGTCGTCGCCATCGCCGTTATCGACCCAGCTGGCCTTGACGGTGAGTTTTTTCGGCGCGCCCGCGCCCTTTTCCAGCGACACCTTGTGCGTCTGGCCCGCCTTGGTCAGTGAAATCTTCGACAGGGAAATCTTGGGCGGCGGCGCCGGTTCAGGTTCAGCAACCGCCTGCGCCACTACACCGCCAAAATGGGCGACCAGCGCATCGAGGCCACCGTTGAAACCCTGGCCCACGGCCATGAAGCGCCAGCTCCCGTCCTTGCGGTAGAACTCGCCCAGCATGACGGCTTTTTCCTGCGCAAAATCAGCGCCCGCATATGTGTAGCGGGCCAGCTCGCGCCCGCCGTCGAGCAGGCGCAGATGGCCGCTGCCCAGCTGCGCCATGGTGGCAGCGCCATCGATGGCGGCCGTGACGACCAGGCGTTCGATGGAGGCGGGCAAACGCTCCAGTTGGTAGCTGAAACCGGCCGCATCGCCGGACGGCGCCGCGGTTTCCACGCCGCCACACGGCGTGCGCGGCTGGTTAAAGAAAGTCATGTAGCGGTCGTCGGACAGCTTGCCGGCGGCATCGAGGCCGAAACAGGCAAAATCGAGCGCCACGCCGGCGCTGGCGAGGCCCAGTTGCACGACATTGCCCGTGACGAGGCCGGACAGCGCCAGGCGCTGCCCCTTGATCAGGTTTTCCATGGGACTATTTATTCAGATGTGAGAGCTTCGGACAACGGCTCAGGGCAAGGCGCGTCGTCCGAAGACAGTACGAATGTACATATGCGTTGAAACGCCTGACAAAACCGTAGCGAGCGGCAACGAGTTGTGGCCGAGACGCGGAGCTGTGCTTTAGCACAGTGAGCATCGGAGGCCGCAAATCGCGACGCGCAGTAGGTTTTGACAGGTGTTTTTATGCGTTGATACCAAAAGAGCGGGCCAGAGGGCCCAGGCCGCCTTTGAAACCCTGGCCGATCGCCTTGAATTTCCATTCGCTGCCGGCGCGGTAGATTTCGCCGAAGATCATGGCCGCTTCCGTCGAGCCGTCTTCCGACAGGTCGTAACGGGCGATTTCCGCGCCGTTGTCGCCGTTCAGGCAGCGGATATAGGCCTTGCCGACCATGCCGAAATTCTGCTTGCGGTTTTCCGCGTCGTGGATGGTGACGGCCACGGCGATCTTGTCGATATCGGCCGGCACGTTGGCCAGGTCGACGGAAACTTTCTCGTCGTCGCCATCGCCGCCGCCCGTGGTGTTGTCGCCCGCGTGGACGATGGAGCCGTCAGCCGACTTCAGGTTGTTATAAAAAATGAAATCGGCATCGGAACGGGCCTTGCCATCCGTTTTCAGCAGGAAGGCGCTGCCGTCCAGGTCGAATGCGGCGCCATCGGTGGCGCGCGGGTCCCAGCCCAGGCCAATCACGATTTTCTTCAAGCCAGGAGCTTCCTTGCTCAGGTTGACATTGCCGCCTTTTTGCAAACTGATCGCCATGGTGTTTCCTCTTTATTTAATAAGGTTGGTTGCTAAGGGTTGCATTCGGTGTTTCAGGTCACGTCGCCGGCACCCCGGCTTGATGAGCCATGAGCCTACCATAAAGTGACGGCTTGCCAGCCGCGCACTATTGAAAATAATGCCATGAGGAAAATACCGAGCCGCTGCCTCGAGGTGAAAAATGGCGGATAATGCCACTCGACAAAAAATTTCACCCTCCTTGAACCCAGGCTTGTCCTTGAACAATACCAAGTTGAACAATACAAAGACACGGCTCGACTGCATTCCTGGCACCCTGTGCGACGCGCGCCTGTGGTCGCGCCTGGCGCCTGCCCTGGGCGACGCCTTCGATCTGCGGCACGTGCCTCTGCACCAGGCGCGCACGCGCCCGCAGATGCAGCAGATGATCGCCAGCCACAGCGCCCAACACGCCCATCTGGTGGGCTTTTCGCTGGGCGCCTACCTGGCGCTCGAACACGCGCTGGCGCACCCGCGGCGCGTGAAATCCCTTACTTTGATCGCCAATTCAGCCCAAGGTTTGCTGCCGGCGGAAGTCGACGCGCGCCAGCGTATCGTCGCCATGCTCGAGCGCAATGCCTATACGGGCATCACGCGCCAGCGCCTGCGCGAACTGCTGCACCCGTCACACCTGGACGATGCCGCCATCACGGGCCTGATCCAGCAGATGGGGCTGGACCTGGGCAAGGACGTGCTGCTGGCGCAATTCATCACCACCATAGACCGCCCCGACCTGATGGCGCGCTTGCCGGAACTCGGTTTCCCCGTGCTGATCGTGGGCGCCGAAGACGACAAGCTCGTCCGTCCCGACGATCTGCGCGCCATGGCGGAGCGCCTGCCGCAAGCCACATTGCACATCCTGAAAGACGATACCGGCCACATGATTCCCTTGGAAGCACCGGGGCCGCTGGCCGACGCCATGCGTGCGCATCTGGAGGCCGCCGGCAATTTCAACGATAATGACGGGCATCGGGCTACGCCCCCACCTTTTTCACAGAACCAATGAGCCATTTGACCATCATCGTCGCCACCGACCAGCAAGGCGGCATCGGCATCGACAACACCCTGCCGTGGAAATTGCCGGAAGACCTCGCGCATTTCAAGCGTCTGACAACGGGCCACCCCATCCTCATGGGCCGCAAGACCTTCGATTCCATCGGCCGCCCGCTGCCGAACCGCCGCAACATCGTCATCACGCGCAATCCGGACTGGCGCCACGAGGGCGTGGAAGCGGTGTCGTCGGTGGAAGCGGCCATCGCCCTGCTGGACGGCAACCAAGGCTATGTCATCGGCGGCGCGGAAATCTACAAGCAGGCATTGCCCTTGACACAGCGTTTGATCATCACGGAAATCGGCCAGACCTTTGACTGCGACGCCTTTTTCCCTGCCCTGGAGAATGCTGTGTGGCAAGAAACCGCGCGCGAGGTGCACGTGTCGGAGAAATCCGGCCTGCCTTACGCCTTTGTCACGCTGGAACGCAAAGCCTGATAAGGTTGAAAGTGGTTAGCAGAATGTTGCTGTAATACCCCTGTCACACCCATGCGTCACGCTAGTGCAAGCTTGTGACGCTGTGGGGTGATATTTTTTTCCCGCAGAGGCCGCATTTCTGCGAGAATCCCGTTCTTATTTTTTTTCTGCGGCTGCCCGGTTGCGTTACCGCCTGGCTGTCGCGCCCTAGTCCGCCCCTCCACATAAGTCAGGGGCGGCTTGCTTTTTTGGAGACATGCATGAAATTTCGTTTCCCTATCGTCATCATTGACGAGGATTTCCGTTCTGAAAATACGTCCGGCCTGGGCATTCGCGCCCTTGCCGCCGCAATGGAAAAAGAAGGCATGGAAGTGCTGGGCGTGACCAGCTACGGCGATTTGTCGCAATTTGCCCAGCAACAATCGCGCGCGTCAGCCTTCGTGCTGTCGATCGACGATGAAGAATTCGGCGGCGGTTCCATCGAGGAAACCGACCACGCCTTGAAGTCGCTGCGCGCCTTTGTCGAGGAAATCCGCTACAAGAACGCCGACATCCCTATTTATCTGTACGGCGAAACGCGTACCTCGCGCCATATTCCGAACGATATCCTGCGCGAACTGCATGGCTTCATCCACATGTTCGAAGATACGCCGGAATTCGTCGCGCGCCACATCATCCGCGAAGCGAAATCGTATCTGGACGGCCTGTCGCCGCCATTTTTCCGCGCGCTGGTGCACTACGCCAACGACGGTTCCTACTCGTGGCATTGCCCCGGCCACTCGGGCGGCGTGGCCTTCCTGAAGTCGCCGATCGGCCAGATGTTCCACCAGTTCTTCGGTGAAAACATGCTGCGCGCCGACGTCTGCAACGCCGTCGAAGAGCTGGGCCAGCTGCTCGACCATACGGGTCCGGTCGCCGCGTCCGAGCGCAATGCGGCGCGCATTTTCAATGCCGACCATTGCTATTTCGTCACCAACGGCACCTCGACTTCGAACAAGATGGTGTGGCACTCGACCGTGGCGCCAGGCGACATCGTCGTCGTCGACCGCAATTGCCACAAGTCGATCTTGCACTCGATCATCATGTGCGGTGCCATTCCCGTGTTCCTGATGCCGACGCGCAATCACCTGGGCATCATCGGTCCTATCCCGCTGCATGAATTCACGCCGGAAAGCATTGCCCGCAAGATCGAGGCAAATCCGTTCGCGCGCGAAGCGAAGAACAAGAAGCCGCGCATTCTGACCATCACGCAATCGACCTACGATGGCGTGATCTACAACGTGGAAACCCTGCGCGAAATGCTGGATGGCAAGATCGACACCCTGCACTTCGATGAAGCGTGGCTGCCGCACGCCACTTTCCACGATTTCTACAAGAATATGCACGCCATCGGCAAGGACCGTCCGCGCGCCAAGGAATCGATGATTTTCTCGACCCAGTCCACGCACAAATTGCTGGCCGGCCTGTCGCAGGCCTCGCAAATCCTCGTGCGCGAATCGGACACGGTCAAGCTGGACCAGGACGCCTTCAACGAAGCTTACCTGATGCACACGTCGACGTCGCCGCAGTATTCCATCATCGCCTCGTGCGACGTGGCCGCGGCCATGATGGAAGCGCCGGGCGGCACGGCCCTGGTGGAAGAATCGATCATGGAAGCGCTCGATTTCCGCCGTGCCATGAAGAAGATCGACCAGGAATGGGGCCAGGACTGGTGGTTCCAGGTCTGGGGTCCGGCCACCTTCAACGACGAAGGCATGGGCCAGCAGGAAGACTGGATGATACGCGCCGAGGATGACTGGCACGGTTTCGGCGATCTGGCTCCCGGATTCAACATGCTCGACCCGATCAAGGCGACCATCGTCAACCCGGGCCTGTCGCTGGACGGCCAGTTCGGTGACACGGGCATTCCCGCGTCCATCGTCACCAAGTACCTGGCCGAGCACGGCGTCATCATTGAAAAATGCGGCCTGTACTCGTTCTTCATCATGTTTACCATCGGCATCACCAAGGGCCGCTGGAATACCCTGTTGACAGCCTTGCAGCAATTCAAGGACGACTACGACAAGAACCAGCCGATGTGGCGCATCCTGCCGGAATTTGCGGCGGCCAACCCACGCTATGAAAAAATGGGCTTGCGCGACCTGTGCCAGCAAATCCACGATTTCTACAAGGCCTACGACGTGGCACGTTTGACGACGGAAATGTATTTGTCGGACATGATCCCGGCCATGAAGCCATCGGACGCTTTCGCCAAGATGGCGCACCGCGAAATCGAGCGCGTGGCCATCGACGAACTGGAAGGCCGCATCACGTCCATCCTGCTGACGCCGTATCCACCGGGCATCCCGCTCTTGATCCCGGGCGAACGCTTCAACAAGACCATCGTCGACTACCTGCGCTTCGCGCGCGACTTCAACGAGCGCTTCCCGGGCTTCGAGACGGATGTGCATGGTCTGGTGAAACGCGAAGTCGATGGCAAGCGCGGATATTTTGTTGATTGCGTGAAATTGGACGAGAACGTCTAAAGACGTTGACGTTCGTTGAACTTCATTAATGGCGCCGCCTGATGCAAATCAGGCGGCGTTTTTCATTACGGGCTACCGCGCACGCTTGCGCCAGATCAAACGGCTGGGGTGTCGGACTTCTAAGATGGGCCACTCATGCCCTCGTGATGGCTGGCATATGGCGCTCAAGGTCTGGCTGGAGATTATGCAGCAGGCGGCGGCTGGCAGCGGCGCCTTGCTGATGACGGCCTTGAAGCAGGCTCAGGTAACTGTAGCCCGGCGGCACGATGGCGACGAGGACGGTGCGGGCATCGTGCTGTTTGCCGAAGCCGATAGCGTGCTGCTGCAAGCGCTGCCGGTGCTGTGCCGCCATGCGCGCGTGCTGGCCATTGCCGCCTGCGGCCATCCCCCGAGCTGCGCGCAGCAGCGCGCCCTGATGGCCGCTGGCGCCCTCGATGTGCTGCTGTGGCCTGGCGGCGTCATCGATACGGGCCAGGTGCTGGCGCGCCTGCAGCGCTGGCAAGCCGTGGCGCAGTTGCTGGCGTCCGGCGCCGTGCGCCAGCAGCTGGTGGGCGACAGCGCGGCCTGGACCGCCTTGCTGCACCAGGTGGTGGAAATGGCCGCCTTCAGCCAGGCACCGATGCTGATCACGGGCGAAACGGGCACGGGCAAGGATTTACTGGCGCAACTGGTTCACCGTCTCGGCAACTGCAGGGGCGACTTCACCATTCTCGACTGCACCACCCTGTCGCCGGAACTGGCCGGCAGCGAACTGTTCGGCCACGAAAGGGGCGCGTTTACAGGCGCGGCGGCGGCGCGCGACGGCGCGTTTGCCCTGGCCGACGGCGGCGTGCTGTTCCTCGACGAAGTGGGCGAACTGCAACTGCCCCTGCAGGCGCAGCTGCTGCGCGCCATCCAGGAGCGCAAATACAAGCGCGTGGGCGGCAATACCTGGCAGCCGACGCAATTTCGGCTCGTCTGCGCCACCAACCGCGAACTGGAAGACGAGGTGGCGCGCGGCGCCTTCCGTGCCGACCTGTATTACCGCATCGCCGGCTGGCGCTGCCAGACGCCACCCCTGCGCGAGCGCCAGGACGACATCCTGCCGCTGGCCCGGCATTTCCTCGCCGAACTGGCGCAACGGCCGCCGCCCGCGCTGGACGCCGCCGTGAGGGAATACCTGCTGCTGCGCGACTATCCGGGCAATGTGCGCGAACTGCGCCAGACCGTCACGCGCATCTGGCACCGCCATTGCGGCCCCGGCCCCATCACCATCGGCGCCCTGCCGCCCGAAGAACGGCTGCTGGCGCCGCCCTGGCCCGACCAGCACTTCGAGGCGGCCGTGCGGCGAGCCCTGGCGCAGGACTGCAAGCTGTCGCACATCACGCGCTGCGCCACCGATGTGGCCATCCGCCTCGTGCTGGCCGAGGAAGGCGGCAACAACCAGCGCGCCGCCGCCCGCTTGGGCGTGAGCGACCGCGCGCTGCAGATACGCCGCAAGGCGGCCAGCTGCGCAGCGCAGCTGGCGCCGCCTGATGTTGTGCCACCATAAGACCGGCAACAGCCAGACGGCTATAGTCGGCCCATGTCCAGCCCAGCCTGCCATCGCCTGTCCGCCTGTTTCGAACTGTCGCGCCCCGGCGCGGCGCCGCAGCTGCGCGCCATGGAAGGCTTGCGCGGCCTGGCCGTGCTGCTGGTGTTTCTTGTCCACTATGTCAGCCTGGAAGCGCCATGGCGCGGCGACGGCAACGCCATCACGCCGCTGGCGACGGCCCTGCACAGCATGGGCAATGCGGGGTCGACCTGTTTTTTGTGCTCAGCGGCTATCTGATCTATGGCTCGCTGATGTCCCGCCAACAAGCGCTGCTGCCCTACCTGCGCCGCCGCGCGCGCCGCATCTATCCCGTCTACAGCTGTGTCTTCGTCCTGTACCTGCTGCTGTCGTGGGCCCTGCCGTCGGAAAGCAGGATACCGGCGGCATGGCCGCAGGCAGTCGCTTATCTGGCCAGCAATTTTCTGTTGCTCAGCGGCTTCACGGCGGCGCCACCGTTCATCAGCGTGGCCTGGTCGCTCAGCTACGAAATGCTGTATTACCTGCTGATCCCCCTGCTCATCCTGGTCTTCGATTTGCGCCGGCGCAGCCGCAGCTGGCGCGGCCGCTTCTTCGCCGTGCTGACCTTGCTGGCAGGCGGCCTCTTCGCCATCTTCGGCGGCCCCGCCCATTTGCTGCTGTTTATCGCCGGCATCCTTGCCCATGAAGCGCTGGCAGCGCCCGCCTGGCGCGCGCCGCCCCCCGCACTGGCCGCCTGCGCCGTGCCGTGCGCGCTGGGCTGTTTGTTGCTGCCACTGGCACTGCTGCTGAAACTGGCATTGCTGGCGTGTGCCTTTTTCCTGCTTTGCCTGTGCTGCTTCCAGGCGCGCGCCAACTGGCTGGCGCGCCTGTTTTGCTGGACGCCCTTGCGCTGGCTGGGCAATATCAGCTATTCCTACTATCTGATCCACGGCCTGGCGCTGAAAGGCGCCTTCCTGGCGCTGGCGCTGTTTCATCCGCCGCAAGCGCATGGCCTGGCCTTCTTTTTACTGTTGATGCCGCTCATGCTGGTTCTCAGCCTGCCACCGGCAATGACACTGTTCCTGCTCGTCGAGCGGCCGCTGTCATTGTTGCCATCACAGGCGTCCGTGCCTGCGATGGCGACGGCTGCGGTGTCTAGCCCAGCCTTGCCAGCCGCAGGAAATTCTCCCCCAGGATGAGCGCGGCATCGGCTGGCGGCAAGCCCAGCAGATGAATCTTGTGCAATTCCAGCCCCGGATGCAGCCAGGGGCCGTCCGAACCGAACAGGACCTTGTGCGGTCCCGCACGGCGCACGGCCTGCCCCAGCAAGTCGAAGCGGCGCACGCCCGAGCTGTCCGTATGGATGTTAGGGTGGCGCACCAGATGGTCGATCAGCGCCAGCTGTGCAGCCCATTCATCGCCAAAGCTGCCCAGGTGCGGCAGGATAAAGTTTACGTCGGGATACTGCTGCGCCAGCAATTCCGCCACGGCCACCTCGCCGGCCGGGTCGTACAGCACGGGCAAGCCGAAGAAGCGCGCCGCCTCGCACAGTTCGCCGCTGATGCGCGCGTCAAGCCGGTGCGCCTTGATGCCGACAAAGCCGTAACGCTCGACGGCCGTGCGCACCATGTCCTGGATGCGGCCCCGGTCGCGCCGCGCATGCACGAAGGCAAAGCCGTAAAAACGCTGTGGATCGGACGCGACCAGGCGCGCCACGCCATGGTTGGCGATGGCGTAGTCGGAGTGGAAGGTCGCGAACAGCACGCTGCGGGCGATGCCGGCCGCTTGGGCGCGGCGCAGGTAGGCTGGCAGCGGCGCATCGCTGTCCCACGGCCCGCTCAAGCCGTCGCCCGGTCCCGCATGGCAGTGGCAATCGATGATCATCGTGCCACGCTATTGCCAGTCGCCCATGACGACGATGCGGTTGCCGCGCCGGCGCCAGCGTCCGCTTTCATCTTCCTGCTGCGGCGCAGGCGAGCGAAAGTGCGGCAATTGCTGGTGCAGGGCCCGCGTCAGCGCGCTTTCCACGGCGCCCGCGCTGCCGTCGCCGTCGGCCGCCAGGCGCGCCGCCTGCCCCGCGATGCGCACGAAGCGGCGCGCCAGTTCCAGTTCGCGGTCGGCCGGCGCTGCGCTCTCCATTTCGAGTTCCAGCGCATTGCTGGCCGCGCGCCCCAGGGCCGACCCGAGCGCTGTGCCCACGCCCGGTATCGGTATCATCGAGCCGAGGGCGCCACCGACAAAGGGCAAGGCCGTCTTGGCCACGGCTTTCAAGGCGCCGCCCAGCGGCTTGGCCACCTTGGCAAGGGTAGCGCCCACCTTCTTGACGCCCTTCCACACGCTCTTGAAGACATTGCCGAGAAACTGTTCCAGTTCCTCTTCGCTGGACACTTCCAGCAACTCCATGGCCAACTGCAATTCTTCCTCTTCGCTCAAGACAGCCGGCGCGCGGCCCTTGCCGGGCCAGTCCCGGCCGAACTCCAGCACTTCAAACGCGGCGCCGGCCCGCTGCCGGCATTGCGCACATTCGCATTCGAGTTGGTGCATGATGGTCTCCTTCGCAGTCATCAAGTGCTGGTGTCAACCCCACATTTCACCGAGCACGGCCATTTCCAGTTCGCGCCGCTGGTTGGTCAGCACGCCGCGCCGGTGGGTAAACATGTCGCTGTGGATATCCTTTTCCATGCTGCGCCGCTGCGCGGCCGAGGATAGCGGCGCCACGTATACGTCGTGCGCGCTCATGTCCATGCCCATCATCTTGCCGCACAGGTGGTGCTGTTTCAGGCGCCGCCGCAAATCATCGGTCTGGCCACTGTAAGCGCGCCGGCCATCCTTGGTGTCGAACTCGATCACATACAGGCCCGGCCCCGTGGCCTTCGCATCGTTGACGGCCTGCGGAATCGCACCCACAGCCTGGTAGCGCAAGGCGGCCGCGCCCGGCACACGGCCCAGGGTGGACGCCAGGATGGGTGGCACTTCACCCTGCATCTGGTCGCCATCCTGGTCCTGGTCTGGATCCTGGTCCTGCGCCGGCTCCTGCTGGCCGCCGGACACGGGATACGGCGCCGTATCCATGGTGGGATAAATGGTGGGATAGATGGCGCCATAGCCGCCCCAGCCCCGGTAGCGCGGCGGATACGGCAAGGGTGGCGGCGGATAGCGTGGCGGCCGGCGCCCCTGGCCCTGGTAACGTGGCGGCGCGGGACGGCGCGGCCCCCGCAGCGGTGGCCTTGCGCGCAATCCGCCACCGCGCATGGGCATGGCACCGCGTCCGCCGCCCGGGCGCGCACGCTCGCCTTCCCATCCACGCTCCCACTCACTCTCCCATTCACCTTCCCACTCGCCCTCTTCCTCCCCTTGCCACTCCTGCGACCACTCTTGCGACCATTCCTGTTCGCCGGCCGCTCCCGGCTGCCCCGCAAAGGGCAGCACTTCAAACGCTTCGTGCATATCGCCTCCTGATGTGATGTTCAAGCAAGTTCATCGCCTGTTCCAGTTGCCGCGGCGTCTGGTCCGCCCGCAGCAAAAAAGTCAGCGCGCCGGGACCATTCCCCGCTTGCGCCAGCGCCAGCACGCCCGCTGCGTGCAAGGGTGGCTGCAAATGGGCGCGGCCGGGCAGGCGCTGCACGGGGAAGCTGCCACCGCGGCAAACGATGCCGGCCGCCGCCATCCCCGTCTTCCATTGCGCCACCCTGTCCGCCAGCCTGGCGCGCAAAACGTCGCCATGGCGCGCATTGAGCGCCAGCGCGCGCCGCGCCGCCGCCAGCACGGCGGCCGACGGCGGACTGGCGTGCACGCGCGTCTGGCTGTGCGCCGCGAAGCGCCGCAACAGCTTGCGGCTGCCGGCCAGCACGGCCAGCGGCACGCCAAATCCCTTGGCCAGCGAGGCGCCGACGATCAGCGATTCTCCATGCAAGCCATGCAGCCGCGCCGAGCCGCCGCCCTGTGTACCCATCACGCCCAGCACCTGCGTGTCGTCCAGCAACAGATAACCGCCGCCCTGCTGCGCCAGGGCCGCATAGCCGGCCAGCGGCAAGATCTGTTCGCTGCCCGGCACATAGCCATCGGCCAGGATCAGGGGACGCCGCCCTTGCCGGCCCCAGGTTTCCACCAGTTGCCGCAAGGCCGCCATCTCGCCGCTGGGAAACAATCGCAGCGGCAAGCCCAGCGCCTGCGCCCGCTCGGCGCCCCAGCGCGCGATGGCGTAGCTGCCGCCATCGACGAGGATCACCAGCCGCTCGGCAGCCAGCATGCCGAACAGGTCCCAGAACAAATGCAGGGTCGACGGCAGCACGCAGGCCGCTTCGCAGCCTTGCAGCGCAGCCAGGTCCATGGCCAGAGCCTGCGCGCCGGGCGGTTCCTGCAGCGCGGCCGGCTGGCCCAGGCTCAAGCTGCTCCACGGCGCCAGCGCGGCTGCCGGATGGCGCATGCCCAGGTACAGGGCACTGCTAAAGTCGAGCATGCACGCGTCCCCTCCCGCCCTAGACGCTGCGCAGCTGCTGGCTCAGGCGCTGGCGCAGCAGCACCGAGGGCATCGTCGATTCGACCACCGGGTCGCTGCTGTCGACGGACAAATCGACCCCGGTGGCGGCGCGGTAACCGTGGATATAGCCCTGCACCTGCGGGCGCCAGAAGCGCGCCCAGTTGAAGGCCTGCGTCGGTTCATAAATGTCGCTCCAGTTGCCATAGCGCACGGAGAGCAGCAATTGCTCGCCAAAGATGGCCAGGTTACGGAAGTGCATCACGCTCGTATCCGTCCAGCCCTGCAGTTTCTTCATGGCGTCAACCCTGTCCATCCACGGTTCCGGATACGCCACCATCACGCGCGTCGGCAAGAATTCACGGAACTCGGGCCGCGCCAGCATCCATTGCTGCATCAGCATCTCGATGCGCGCCGTCGACGGCAAGTCGCCGAACTGGTTGTGCGCGCCCTGCGACAGGATCAGGTGGATCTCTTTCAAGGCATTCAGCACGGGGAAGGCGTCCGCCTTCACGGTGGTGTCGTCATCCTGCTTGTAGAACGAAGTGAGCAGGCGCAGCAAGTGGTGGAAGGCCTCCAGGAATTTGGAGCGGCTATCGGCTGGCCGGAAGTGCTGCACTGCCTTGCCGTCCAGGCGCACACCGTAGTGATGGTCATACTCATAGTTCCGGCGCATCACGGTCAGCCGATGCTGTTCATCCTGCGTGTATCCCCAGAGTAAATTATTCAGCGGACGCAACATGTCGATTTCCGTGTTCGACAGGGGATCGAGATGGTTGCCCGGCGCGCGCAGGTTCTGGAAGCGCTGCGCGATGGCGTTCATGGTTTGCACCAGCATGCCCTCTTCATGCCAGTAGGACCAGATCAGTTCCAGCAGGCAAGGATTGGCCAGCTTTTCCTGGATGATGCCAAAGCACAGGTCGACTTCGCCTTCCTGGCCGCGCGGGATGCTGATGGGAATGTCGGGCAGCTTGCGGCGGATCACGGCCAGGTAGGGCAAGGTCTGGAAGCCGTCGATGTTTTCCAGGTAATCGTTGCGCAGCACGGTTTCCAGGTCGCGTCCCTGGGGTATGTCGCGCCGGTCCAGGTAGGCGTTGTCCTCGGCCGGATTGAAGGCCAGCGGCTGGTTCAGCACGCCGCAATTGACCATCACGAACGCTTCCGTCGCCACTTTCAGCACGCGGTAAGAATCGGCATCGGAAAACGGCAGCGCGCGGCGCTGCTTGAGCTGCTGGAACACCTCGGCCTTTTTGACGAAGCGCTCCTGCTCGAAACCGCGCACATTGGCCAGGTCGCCGCAAAACAGGCTGTCCATGAAATGCAGGTAATTGGTAAACGACATCGCCTCGGTGCTGTTGCGTATCAAGGTCCACAGCGGCAAGTCTTCCGTCGGCTCCGTTTCCGTGCGCGTCAGCGACACGCCCACATTGCCCGAGATGGGTTGCGGCTGGCGCTCTTCCGTCTCGTATTCCGCATCCACGGCCAGCATGGCGTTCGGGCTCAGCCCTTCGGGCACGGGCAAGGCGCTGCGCAATTCGGGCCGCTGCGACAGCATCATCTGCCCCATGAAACGGTGCATGCCGGCGCGCCGCACGGGGGTGGAAAAGGTATTCGCCGCGCCGCGCATGGGCACCCATGGCGCGGCGGCCAGCACCTGCACCTGGTCGCGCCCATCGGCGCTTTGATCGCCGTCAAAGGAAACGGTGGCCACGGCGCGGTCGCCCACCCTGCCGAAATGGCAGTCGCTGGGCTGGCAATCGGCTGTCTCGAACACCAGTCCCACCTGGGGATTGAGCTGGGGCGTGAAGCACAGCACGGCGCTGCAACCGGCCTGCACCATCACGCACTGGGGCGCCGTGGCGGGGAAATTGCCATACACCCCCACGTAGCTGCCCGTCGCCAGGTCGGCAAACACGGTGCGGCCGGTGCCGTCGGTCCAGCGCACGCCCACCAGCATGGCGGAATCGGCTACCCAGGTGGCGGCATTGAACAGATGGCAATCGGCATCCATGCCCCGATACAGGCTGATGGCGGCATTGACGACCCTCACGCCGCTGTCCTGTTCGTGTACGGTGACAGCGATGCTGCCGCCGTGGTGTTTCGGACCGGCCTGGCCCGCCGCCCCGCTCTTGCTGCTCATCTTGCCACCCATATTGCTGCTTATCTTGCTGCTCATGTCATTCTCCTCAATGGATAATCAAACGCGACGCCAGGGGCGGCAGCGGCCTGCCGGACTGGCGGCCATGCCGCACGACATCGGCGCACAGCTCCGACGTGTCCAGCGTGCTGCGCAGGGCCCAGTGGCTCAGCAAACGTCCCAGCAGCTCGCTTTCGTCTTCCGGGCTCAAGGTGCCGCTGGCGCGCGCCTGGCCCAGCACGGCGAACACCAGGGTTGGCGTCGCCTGGTACATCTGCGCCGGCGCCAGGGTCCAGCTGCGAAACAGCTGCGCCAGCATGGCCGGCTGGCGTGTGTGCACGGCCATGGCCTCGACCAGCGAGCCGCCGCGCAAGGCTGGCGGCCGGTGCTGCACCAGCAAGCCCACGAGGGCAGCCATGCTGGCCTGCAACTGTTCCAGCAGCCGCTGCCGGGCAGGCGGCAGACCCGTCAACGGGTAGTACGACAGCCACAGCTGCTCCAGGCGGTCCCACTGCGGGTGCGGATACAAGGCCCGCCCCATGGCGCAGCTCAGGCGCACCCGCAGCCATGGCACCGGGTGGGGATCGTCGATATTGAGGCGGAAGACAAACACGCGCGGCAGGCTGACCACGCCGATCAGTCCCAGGGTGGCGGCCACGCCCACCCGCGCCAGCGACCAGAAATCGGCCACGATTTCGGATATCCACCGTTCCCACAGCTGCCATACGTGTACGGCACCGCTGCCGCCGTGCTGCATCGCTTGCAGCACGGGCCGCAAGGACGCCACCAGATCCAGCAGCGCCGCACCCTGGTGGCCCACCTCGTGCACCAGCGACGAGGCGATGCTGCTGCCGATCATGCGTTCGCGCGGCAGGCGGATGATGGCGACGGGATTGTCGCCGCCGCCCGGCAGGCGCGTGCGCGCACGGCGGATGGCCGCGCCCGGTCCCCGGTCCAGGTAGCAGATCACGGGCGGCGCCTGATACACATTGCCGGGCAGCGCCAGCGCATCGGCGGCAACGATGTCGAGGCCAGCCAGCCACACGCCCGTCTTGTGCTCGCTGCGCTGCGTGATGACTTCGTTGAACAGGTCGAACTGGGTCAGCGCGGCATTGAACTTCAGGCGCAGGAAGGTAAAGCGGCGCTGCGCCTCGGCGGCCGTGGCCATGCTGGCGCCGTCGGCGTGCTCGCGCCGCAACCACCACTGGAACTGGGCTACCATGCGCCGCAGTTCGCGCCGGCCCTGCACCAGCTGGCTTTCGATGGCCGACTGGGCGCTGGGCATCAGGGCGGCCGCCAGCACCGTCGGTTCGATCAGCGCGAACGGCTCCAGCCGCGCCAGCCGGGTCAGCAGCGAGCGTGCCTCCTGCGCCAGCATCCAGGCAGCGTAAGCGCCGATGGCCATGATGTCAGACGCCGTACAGGACGATTTTGTGGCCCTGGCGCGCCCAGCGCCCGCTGGACTGGCGCATGCCGCCCTGGCCCTGGCCGCGTCCGCCGCCCTGCGCCATGCCGCCGCCCACACCGGCGCCGCTGCCATTTTGCGTGGCGACCTGGCTGCCGGGGCGCCCCAGCAAGCCGGGCGCGGCCACGCCGTCATCGCCATCCTGCACGACATCAATC
>NZ_JAHKQY010000014.1:0-122635 GCF_019345455.1 Janthinobacterium sp. NKUCC06_STL | reverse complement strand
GCCCCGGCCATCACGGCGCCGGCGCCCGCCGTGGCCGCCGCACCCGTGCCGGCCAGCGCGCCGCCGCCACCGCCCGTCGAGCAGGCACGCCGCTACAAGACGAATGCGCCCGCCTCGGCCCAGTTCGACCTGCATGTGGACCGGCGCGATGCGGACGGCACCAAATGGCAGGGCGTGGCCGCGATGGCGTGGGACAATCGGGGTGACACGTATCAGCTGAAGCTGGAAGTGGGTTTGAGCATGCTGATCACGCGCATCAACCTGCTGGTGCTGACCAGCGAAGGCGTGATCGATGGCAGCGGCATCGTGCCCGTCACGGCCACGGAAAAACGCAAGGGCCGCGCGCAAACGGCCACGCATTTCAACCGCGACGCCAAGGCCATCACGTTTTCGGCCACGACGGCCACGGCGCCATGGCAGGAAGGGGCGCAAGACAAGGCCACCGTGCCGTTCCAGCTGGCCGCCATCGGCCGTGCCGACGTCAACCAGCTGGTGGGCAATATCGACATACTCGTCGGCGAGGAAAAGGAAGCGACCGTGTTCCGCTTCCACCTGGTGGGCGAGGAAGAACTGGAAACCAGGATGGGCCGGCTGGTGACGTGGCATTTGCGCCGGCCGCCGAAGCCTGGCACGTATTCGTCGCAGCTCGATATCTGGCTGGCGCCGTCCATGCAATGGTATCCGGTACAAATACGCAATACCGAAGCGAACGGGGCGCTGACCACGCAAACCGTGACCCAAATTCGCGTCAATGACGCTACAGGAAAATAAATGACTACTTTGAAAACTTTAAAACAATTGCTGGCCGCCAGCCTGCTGGCCGCCACCCTGTCCCCCGCCATGGCGGCGGACGAGCCCGTCGATCACCCCGTCATCAAGCGCCCTTACAAGCTGGCGCCGTCGGCTGACCTCGTGTATTCGATCAAGGCGAAACAGCGCGGCATTGCGCTGTCCGGCGAATCCGTCAGCAACTGGCGCGCCGGCGATGGCAAGTACTCGCTGCTGGCCGAAACCAAGGCGGCCCTGTTCGGCAAAATACTGGAACAGCGCAGCGAAGGCACGGTCGACGATTACGGCCTGGCGCCGGCGCAGTTCGTGGAAAAGCGCTTCCGCAAGGAAGCGGCCACGACCACCTTCAAGCGCGACAGCAAGACCATCGTCTTCAGTGAAGGCGATGAAACCTATCCGCTGAAAGGCGGCGAGCAGGACCGCAACAGCACCGTCTGGCAACTGGTCAGCGTGGCGCGCGCCACCCCCGAGAAATTCACGCCCGGTTCGGAATGGAGCTTCTTCGTTGCCGGCCGTCACGACGCCGAACCGTGGACCTTCAAGGTCGTCAAGCAGGAGACCGTCGCCACCGGCCAGGGTCTGGTGGAAGCCGTGCACCTGATCAAGGCGCCGCCGCCGGACAAGAAGGGCCAGCAAGTGGACCTGTGGCTGGCGCCGTCGCTGGAATGGTATCCCGTGAAGGTGACGTTCGCCGATGAAGACGGCGATTACGTCGAGCAAACCTTGCAAAAGATCGTCAAGAAGTAAGTGCTCGCTATCAATTTTTGCGTCAAATTTTCAACCCTGATGCAGAAACCGGGGTCGGACCCTCAGGGTCCGACCCCAGCCCTTCGCCGTTGGGGTTTTCGTCAATACAACACTCGGCTACCTGACTGCCCGCTGGCTCCCCTCCCATGCGCTAAATTGCATGTCAGAACTGATATACTGACGCCCCCGCCCCGCAGCGCCGCGTTAGCCCGCAGCGCCGCCCGCTGAACACTCATCCGGAAAAGAATGATTGATATAATGGCAAGTACAGCCGTGGCTACGGATGCAAATCAGACAGAGCAAGAGCATCACGATTCCTTGCAGGCGCATTTTCAGCCCAATATTTCGGCCGACGAGATCGAGCAGGTATTTCACTTGAAGCGGGCGCAGCCTCTGCTGCAAGTGTTTACGGCCCTGTTCCACGGTGGTTTCGATGGCGTGCTGGTGCGTCTGCTGGTGTTGCGCGAGCTGGCGTCCGATGCGGCCACGTCCGCCTATACGCGCGCCGATATCAATACGAAACTGGCGTATCTGTTGCCCGAAAGCCTGGAAACGGTCTTGCTGCGCCTGCGCTCGAACCAGTTGCTGGCCTGGGATGCGCAGCAGGGCGTGTACCGCGTGACGCCGATGGCGCGCAATGTGCTGTCCGCCATCGACAGCTTGCTGGGCCTGGGCCAGACGGAAGACGAAGCGGAAATGGGTTTCCTGCTGTCGCAGGTGGCGGGCGCGCAAGCCGTCGGCGGCGTGTCGGTCGAGCAACTTCAGCATTTGCTGGGGCGCCTGGTGGACCTGACGGAAGAATTCTCCGACGCCATCGCTTCCGGTTCCGAATTCCGGCTGCGCACGGCGCAAGCGAAGTGGAACATGGCCTGCGACTGGGTCGAGAAGGGTTCCGAGATTCTCGTGGCGATCACGTCCGATGAAAACGCGGACAGCGCCACGCACAAGGCGGCGCAGGCGATCGGCCGCGCGCAAAGTAAATTGCTGAACATGCAAGGCATGTTTTCGCGCGCCCTGAACCAGATCGAGCGCCAGCGCGTGCACCTGGGCCAGTCGGGCCTGTCGACTACCGACATCAAGCGCTGGCTCTTGCTGCACGACGACCTGGCCAGCCTGGCCGACGGCGCCATCGACCAGCCCGTCGTACCGCTGTTCTCCACGCCGGCCGAAATGATCGATGTGGCCGAAACGGAACTGCTGTCCGAACGGGCGGCAGGCGTCATCAACACGGGCCTGCCTAGCGGCGAGGATGCGCCCACCACCATCAGCGACGGACCCGCCATGCAGCTTGAACTCGATGACCTGTTGGACCGCCTGTCGAACTTCGCCAGCCTGGGCAATTTCCCCAGCATCGGCGAAGAGGGACCGAAATCCGTGCCCGTGCAGGATTCCTTGCTGCCGGCCAGCTTTGCCGTGGCCTCGTACCGCGCCTCGATGCTGCCGCTCTTGGGCGACGTGTCCGAAGCGAGCTTGCAAGGCTCGACGGCCGAACTGGCCCGTTTGCCGATTACCTTTACACCGACCGACGAGATGGTCCAGCTGACCGACCCCCACGTGGCGGCCATGTCGATCGCCTCGCTTTCACTGAATGTTTCACTTGATTTAGATAGCGGCACCGCCGATGAATGACGATTCCCAAATCCTGATTGCGCGCCTGCTCACGCATCAAACCCTGCGCCGCGACGACAAGCTCGTCAAGCGCGTGCTGTCCGACGAGCTGTTCCGCGCCGAAATCGATGCGCGATTGCTGGCCTGCGGCTTGAAGCTGCTCGACAACGTGTACGCCGACCATGTCACCCTGGCACTGACGCGCACCATCGAACCGAAGATTTTCGGCGCGCGCGATGTGTGGCAAAACAATAACTTCGGCCTGGCGCGCGATGGCGTGGCCTTGCTGGTGGTGCTGTGGGCGCAGATCATTCTGCCCAAGCGTGAACGCCAGGAAACGCACCAGCACGCGGACGACGACCAGAACGATATGTTCGGCACGGAAAAACCGTTGCCGCGCGCGGAAGACGCGTCGATCGGCATTTCCTACAAGGCACTGCTGTCGGACTTCGGCGACAAGCTGGGCAAGAAGACGCGCATGGACATGAACCTGGGTACCCTGGCCAAGCTGGGCTTCATCGAGCGTCGTGGCGATTTCATCCTCGAAGGTCCGCTGCTCGACCTGATGATGGATACCGACGTGCTCAAGGAACGCATCATCAACGGCGCCCTGGCCGACGTGTTCAAGCGGGCGCCGGCACGTCTGGTGGCCGTCGACCTCGATGCTGACTTATCGGCTGATTTGTCCGCCGACATCGGCGACTTGCCAGATGCGGGCGACGAGCCTGCGTCCGACCTCCCTCACTGAAAGCGCCCATGTTTCATATCAAATCACTTGAACTGGTGCACTGGGATTACTGGCAGCGCATCAAGAACATCCCGCTCGACGCGAAGATCATCACCATCGCGGGGCAGAACGGCTCCGGCAAGACCACCTTGCTCGACGCCTTGCGCACCTTGTTTGGCCTCGACTGCTCGATGGGCCGCACCTATAAACACTATGCGCGCCATTCGGGCCAGCAGACGGCCTGGCTGCGCGCCGTGGTCGACAACAAGAACGTGGGCAAGCAGCTGTCGAACCGCCCGTTCCGCAGTTCCGGCTTCTTCAGCGACGATGAAGTGACCCTGTTTTGCCAGATACAGAAGAATGGCGGCGACTGGAAGCGCCAGTATCTGATGCGTCCGGGCAATGTACAGATCGAGGACATCACGGATGCCAACGACTGGCTCGGTGTGGAAAACTACCGCAAGCGCCTGGCCAATGCGGGCTTGTCGCCGGCCATGTCGAAAGTGCTGGCGCTGGAGCAGGGCGAGACGGACAAGCTGTGCGAATACGCGCCGCGCCAGCTGCTCGACCTGGTGTTCCAGGTGTTTGGCGACAAGGAAGTGCTGGACGCCTACGATGAAGCCAAGCGCCACCAGCGCGACACGGAAGTGGAGCTGAAGCGCTTCGAAACAGAGCTGGAAGCGTCGAAAACCAACCTGGAAGGCTTGCGCCTGCGTGTGGCCAATTACCACCAGTGGGAAGGCCTGCATAAGGAACGTCGCAACCTGCTGGAAGAAGTGCTGCCCAGCCTGCAGTACCACGAGGCGCGCGAAAAGGCGGCCATCGCCAGCCGCCAATTGCGCGATGCGCGCAAACCGATGGCGCAGGCGGATCAGCAACTGACGGACAAGCGCAATGCGCTGGCCGCGCAGGCGAAGGCCCTGTCCGACGCGCAGATGAATGAGACCTTGCTGGAGCAGGAATCCATTGGTCTGCAGAGCCGTTTGTCCTTGATCAATGCCAAGCTGAAACCGCTGGACAGCCTGCTGGAACAGAAAGACCGCCTGCACAAGCTGGCGGCGGACTCGGGCAGCGATATCGCCGAAGTGGCGGCCCAGCTGGAACAGAAGGAAGCGGAACTGCTGCGCCAGCGCCAGCAGCGCGACGCCTTGTCGGCCCGCATCGCGGGCGAGCAGGCAACGATTGCAGCATTGCAAGGCAAGACGGCCATGCCGGAGCCGGATAATGTGCGCGGCATGCGCCGTGCGCTGCGCGACGCGGGCATTCCCCACGCGATGCTGTCCGATATCGTCGAAGTGACGGACAGCCGCTGGCAGGGCGCCGTCGAAGGCGTGCTGGGCGGATACGCCTCGGTCGTCTTGCTCGACAAGGCCAAGGATGCGGCTGCCGCTTACCGTTTGGCCGAGAAGGAGCGCTACCGCCACTTCATCGTGCCCGAGCTGGTGACGGCGCCCGTCGCCAAAGACGAGAGCCTGCTGGCCGTGGTGAAATTTTCCGCGCCTGTGCCGAGCTGGCTGATCGAGCAACTGTCGCGCATTGCTAGAGTCGATTCCGTTGAAGCCGGTTTCAAGCTGGGCAACCACGAAGAGTGGATCACGCCCGAGGCCTATCACCGCGAACGCCGCGGCGGCCGTTCGCTGTTCGTGGAAGCGTCGCGCTACCGCTTCGGCCAGGCTGGCCGCAGCGGCCGCCTGGAAGCGCTGCTGCGCTCCCTGCCGGGTCTGGAAGGCCAGGAAGACACGCTCACCTTGGCGATCTCGAAGCTGGCGGCCGAAGTGGGCGCCTTGAAAGCGCGCATCGCCGGCGTCGACGCGGCCAAGGAACTGAGCGCACGCCAGGAAGAATTCGCCGAAGCGCTGCGCAATTCCAAGCCGCTCAAGGAAGAGCGCCTGGAAGTGGGCGGCCGTCTGGGCGAGCTGCAAAACCTGACCAAGAACGCCACGGTGGCGCGCACGCGTGCCGATACGGTGTGGCAAAACGCGCGTCTGGCCTTGTCGGAAGCGGAAGCGGGATCGCGCCTTGGCTACAAGAAGCAGATTGAACAGCGCGCCGAGCATGCGCGCGCCTTGCTGGCCCTGCGCCATGCGTGGCGCCACCTGCCGAAAAGCTGGCGCCGTCCCGCCCGCCGCGCGGCGCTCGTGGCCGAGCACCAGAACGCGCACCAGGTCGATCTGCGCGTGGCCAGCCTGCAAAACAGCCTGGCGCGCGACGACTGGGAACTCGACGCCACCGTCATCGACCAGCATCACCGCCTGTCGGACCAGCTGCATGGCCGCCAGTCGGAAACGGACGAGCGCCGCTACCAGAACAACCGCGCCATCGAAGCGACGGGCAATGCCCGCGGCGCCTACATGGAGCGCTTGCGCTACACCATCAAGACCTACAGCAAGAACATCAAAGAGCTGGGCGAACTGGCCGGCATCGAAGTGCATGCCGACCCCGTGCGCCTGGAAAATGACGACGTGCAGCTGTCGCAGGCGGGCTTGCACGTGCGCTTCAAGTTCGACGGCAAGGGCGTGATCGGCATGAACGATGGCGAAGCGTCGGGCGGCCAGCAGGTGATGAAGTCGCTGGTGCTCTTGATCGGCTTGCTGAAATCGGAAGACGGTTCCGGCGGCTTCGTCTTCATCGACGAACCGTTTGCCCACCTCGATATCCGCAATATTCAATTGGTCGGCGAGTTCCTGAAAAATACGGAAGCGCAATACCTGATGACGACGCCGTTGACGCACAACACGGATGTCTACGATCCGTCGGAGCTCACTTTGATCACCAGCAAGAAGAAAAAGGATACCCAATGGGCGCAACCGATTTTCGTGCTGCAGCGCCGCGTCGAGCCCGTGCCGGGCAAGGTGGCGTGATGCGCCGCTTGCTGCTGCCGGCCGCGCTGGCGCTGGCGTACTCGGCGCCAGCCATGGCCAATGACGGCATCGGCTCGGTCAGTGCCGGCGGCATTATCGTCGGCAAGACCGACGCCGTGGCCATGAAAAAGGAAGTGCTGACCGTCAGCGCGGAATTGATCAAGGTCGAGTACGAGTTTCTGAACGAATCGAAAAGCGATGTGGAAGAGACCATCATCTTTCCGCTGCCCGCCTACGAGGCTGGCTACCACCAGTCGCCCACGTATTACGGTCAGCCGCAGCAGTTCTCGATCGAGGTCGATGGCAAGCGCAAGGATTACCAGACCGTGCTGGTCGCCAAACTCGACGGCCGTGACGTGACGGCGCGCTTGGCGCAACTGGGCCTGTCGGATGCCCAGGTCGCTTATTTCCCGTCGTTCAGCCCGTTCGAAAAAAAGGTGGCGCCCTTGAGCGCCGCGCAGCAAAAAGCCATGATCGCCGACGGCTTGCTGGCCAAGCTGTCCGAGGACGAAGAATGGGTGCCGGCGTGGTCCGTGACGGTGGTCTACCAGTGGCGGCAGACATTCCCGGCCGGTAAAACGGTGCGCGTGCGCCATCAATACGCACCGTTCGTGGCCGCCGGCCCCGGTGCCTCTTACCTGGGCGACGGCAAGGAATTTGAACAAAAGTATTGCGGCGACAAGGCTTTCTACAAGACGTGGAACCGCCTGGCGGCGCAACAGGGCGAGAGTGGTTTCGTCAATGCCAAGTGGGTCTCGTACATCCTGAAGACGGGCAACACCTGGAAGAACGGCATCGAGGACTTTACCCTGAACCTGGTCAAGGGCAAGCCGGATGAGCTGATCAGCCTGTGCTTCCCCGGCACGTTTACCAAGATCAACTCCACCACCTTGCAGGTGAAACTGCGCAACTTCCGTCCGCAGCAGGATCTGGACGTGTATTTCGGCAATGTCGAGAATGGCAGCGGGAATACGGGCGAGGCGCCTGCGCTGCGTCCGAACTACTTGCTGAAGAAATAGAAAGACCGCGCCTTGGAAACTGCTGCTCTTCAGCACCCACTGCGTAGACTGTTTCCAGTCGCTTCCAGCCAGCCGGCGCGTGCCTGGAAGCGATCCTGGACCCACGCGTGAGTACGCAGCCGGCACTGGCAGCGCGTTTGCGCGCCATCGCCAGGAGCACGCCCTGGTGCATGCAAGCGCTGCATGCCGTGGCGCAGCTGGGCTTGCCCCACTGCTGCATCGGTGCCGGCGCCGTGCGCAACCTCGTGTGGGACGCCTTGCACGGCTACGCGCAACCATCGGCGTTGAGCGATATCGACGTGGCGTATTTCGATGCGCACGATGTGCATCCGGAAAGCGAAACACAGCTGCGCCAGCGCCTGACCACCTTGCTGCCCGGCGTGCCATGGGAGGTGTGCAACCAGGCCAGGGTGCACCTGTGGTTCGAAGGCGAGTTCGGCTATGCCGTGCCGCCCCTGCTGTCGCTCGACGACGCCATCGCTTCCTGGCCCGAGTTTGCCACGGCGGTCGGCATCCATTTGCAGCCTGATGGCGAGATCGGCATCGTCGCGCCGCATGGCCTCGATGACCTGTTCGACATGGTGGTGCGGCGCAACCCAGCGCGCATCAGCCTGGACGGTTATGCTCAGCGTCTGGCCAGCAAGGACTATGCGGCGCGCTGGCCGCGCGTCATCATCATCGCCTAGATAAATGTGATGTAAAACGCAATTAAATGCACTATGGATACAGATTGCCTATAATTGCCAGTTATCCAATAGTGTTTTCCTGATCCATGTCCCTGTCCATTTCAATGCCGCTGCGCCGCCTCGGCCGTTTATTCTGCCTTTCCTCCGCCCTCGTGGCGCCCGCCGCCTGGGCCGACAGCTATACCGATTTTCAGCAAGCTGCCACGCGCCTGGAAGCGATGATGGCCAAGGCGACGCCACAAGGTAGCTTGCCGCGCCTGGGCGACCCTGCCGTGGCGGCTTTGTTTGCCCAGGTCGCCGATGGCCCGCGCCTGTTCCAGACGCCCGTCGCGGCGCTGCAAGACATGAACCAGAGCGTGGCCCTGTGCGAGCGGGCGACCAACCTGGGCAAGGCGTATTACACGTTTGGCTTGCAACGGCCGCTGCTGCTGTCCGGCGCGGAGCTGCAGCAGGCGCGCCGGGAGCAGGTGACGCAGAACCTGGCCAATTATGGCGATGAAATGGCCGCCCTGTTTGCCTTCGGCGTGCATTGCCATGCGCACTTGATCGGTTTGATGGAAGCCGAGTTCAGCACGCAGCCGGCGCAGGACGTGAGCGGTGCCGAGCGCATGCGCGCCCGCGCCTTCAGCAAGGGATCGAGCACCATGTTTGCGAACGTGGTGCAGTTCGTGCAGGTGCCGTTCTGGAACGTGGCGCAGAAGAAGGTCATGCTGGCAGCGGCGGCGCAGCACGCCACGGCGAATGCCAATCTGATGGCGCCGCCCTTGCGCGAGCGCATGCTGACCAGCCTGGCCGAGGCGGACAAGGATCTCGATCCCACCCTGGCGCCTGCGCTGGCGACGATACGCCAGGCGCTGTCGGTGACGACGTGTACTGGCCTGTGCCAGTACTACTGATCCGGCTTATTCGGCCGCTTGCAAGGGCTTGTTGGGGGGGGGGGGGGGGGGGGGGCGCCGCCCCCCCCCCACCAGGCCCCAGGCATACACGGCGTAGTAGCCGATGACGAGGCCGTAGGCGGCCATGGTCAGCGGGCTCTGGCCGAACGGTGGCGGCGGCACGGGCACGTCCTGGCGCGAGTTCAGGTAAATCTCCATGCCGCGGTACAGCAATCGGGCGATGAACAGCATCGTGATGGCCAGGCCCAGGTAGCGGTGCTGGGTAAAGAAAAAGTCCTTGCCGACGTGCTCGAAGCGCGTCAGCTTCAGGCCCAGCACGCCCAGCCAGCCGCCGGCCAGTGCCGCCGCGCCCAGGCTGGACAGGGGCAGGATGTCGAATTTCGTCGTCGTCGCCAGGAACAACAGCAGTACGGGAAACGCGATCGCCACGCTCCAGTGCCGCCACAGCTGCGACTTCTGGCGCGCCACCAGTTTCTTCAGGCGCGAATAAATGCGCCAGACCAGCAGCGGGACCAGTAACAGCAGGGCGAGGGTGGTGGTTTCCATGTATGCAATCGGGTACGGGTAAAACAGCGATTGTAAGCCAGATGGGGACGGGCGGCGATGCTTGTCAAACGCTAAAGGTTGCATGTTGACATTTACATGGCAGGCGGCGGGCATCTCGTGGTATGGTCTTCTTTTGTCTGCAGGGAGGCCAGCCATGTCAGTCATCCATGCCCACCGCGCGCCCGACCCGGCGCCCGTCGATGAACCCATGCCGGCGCCGGAGCCGCAAGAAGCGCCCGGGCACCATCCGGGGCCCGTGCACCCGGTGCCGCAGGACGATCCCGTGCCGCACCCGCATCCCAGTTAACTTCGTCAAGAAAGGCTGTTTTAGATGGCAATTGTCAAGGAAGTCTACACACGCAAAGTCAGCGGAGAATCGTTCGACTATGAACTTGATTACACCCAAGGCGCGGACGTGGCCTGGATTGCGCGCGTCTACCACGACGGCGTGCTGAAGGGCTCGCCGCACGGCGCGCTGACGGCCAATGTGCTGTCCGGCCCCGCACTGGAACAATACCTGCGCGCGTATGTCGAAGGCATGATCGAGCGGGGGCTCGACGTGGCTGAGTAAGCTGTTTTCAGTATTGATGAAAAAGGGCGCCGCGGCGCCCTTTGTTTTTTGTTGATGCTGTGTTTGAGACCTTGGCCAACAATGTTGTCGGATTACGCCCTGGCGGGCTAATCCGACCTACGCGCATGCACATGGAGCGTAGGTCGGATTAGCGGGGCAACGCCCCGCGTAATCCGACGACATTGTTGGCCGCCAATCTAATCAAACGCCCACGTGTACAACACGTCGAGCGCATTGTTCGTGCCCGTCTGGAATTGCAAAGTGATGCGGCGGTTCAGCTTATAACGCAGCTTGACCAGGCTCGTCGCCGTGCTCGTGCCTTGCTCGAACGTCAGGTAGGCGCGCGACGACAGGCGCTTGCCGACGGTGACGACCGTGCTTTCCAGCCCTTGCGCCTGCGACAGGCCCACTTCATCGAGTCCCAGCGAACTGGCCAGCTTGCCCTGCAAGCCGCCGCCGGAGCCGCCGAAGAGGGCGCCTGCAGCCGTCGTCAAGAGGGCCATTTCATCGCCAGCCGCCGTTTCCGCGCCGTGACCGAGGATCAGCCAGGCCAGCTTGTCGCTGTCCGACACGCTCGGCGTGGAGACCAGCTTGGCCGTCGGCGCCTGGGCCGTGCCGCGCACTTCCACGCCCGCTTCCACATTCGTTTCCGACAAGGCTTCGCCTTCGGGACGCTTGCGCACGGCCAGGATGTTCAGCGACGGGTTGTCGTAGGCGCCCGTGAAGGCGATCAAGCCCCGTTCGATCGACAGCTTTTGTCCGTAGGCCGCGTACTGGCCGCTGGTGACCTTGATGCTGCCCGTCACGCGCGGCGCGGCGCGGTTGATGACCCTGGCGCGCACATTGCCGGCCAGGTCCGCATCGATGCCCATGCCGCGCAGGTGGAAGGCGTTGCCCAGGTCGAATTCAAGGTCGATATTCAGGGGCAGTGTCGGCGCTTCCTTGCCGCCCTTGACTTCCTTGCCCAGCACCACCACGTCGCTGCTTTGCGTCGGCGTGTCTTGCGGCGCCAGTTCGATCAGCGCGCGGTTGGCCTTGAACTTGCCCTCGAAGCTGAAGCGCTTGTCGTTGCGCACCAGGGTGCTGTTGCCCGACAGGATCAAGGTACGGTCAGGGCGCGACAGCGCCTGCAGGCGGTCGGCCATCAATTTCAGCTCCAGGCTTGCTTCGCCATTCGCAAAGCGTACCCAGCCATCTGCCTGCACCTTGCCATCGCCGCCGTCAAAGCTCAGGCGCTGCAGTTGCAATTGATCGCCGGCCAGCTTGGCTTGCAGCACGCCATTGCGCAATTTCAAGCCCTGGTCGGCCCAGTTCACCAGCAACTTGCTGCCGTTGATGTCGCCATTTAACTGCGGCGCGCCGATGGTGCCGCTGCCAGCCAGCGCCACCTTCAGGGCGCCGCCCAGTTCCAGGCCTGGCTGGCCCGTCAGCGGCGCCAGCCAGGCCAGTGTATCGATGCTGGTGGTGCCCGTCAGCGAGAGGGCGCTGTCGTTGCTGATGCGCCCGCCCAGCATTTGCACAGTGGCATTGATGTCGCTCAGGCCCGCGCGCGCGCCATCGAGTTTCACGGCCAGGCGCAGCTGCTGGTTGGCCACGTCCACTCTTGCATCGAGGGTGCGCAAGCCCAGCGCCAGCGGCTGTTCCACGCCGACCGTCACGTCGCCTTTTTCGCGGTAGATGTGCAGCATGCCGGCCAAAGATGGATCTTTCTGCTTGGCCGTCGGCACTTGCATGTCGAGCGACCATTGCGCGCCCAGGGTCAGGTCGCTGCGCGCATTGGCTTGCAGCGCCGGAATCACTTGTGCCAGATAGGTCAGCGCCACGCCGGCCGCCTGGCCGGAACTGGTCCAGCGGGGGCCGTTCTTGACGAGGCTTTGCATGGTGATGCTGCCTGCCGGTAATTTGATGACCGTGTTGCCCACGCTGATCTGTTCCGGCTGGCCCAGGCCCGCCACGCCGCTGCCGGCAGGACCGGCCACTTTGACGGGCACGGGCGCTTGCAGCACGAGCGCATAGCGGCCCTTGTTTTGCAGGCTGTCGATGGTGCCCGTCCAGCTGGCGCCGCTCTGGCTGCCGCGGATTTGCACGGTGGCGTCGAAATCGTCGTTGCGCGCCGCCAGGTTCACCGTATGGCTGCCGCGCGTGCCCGTCGTGCCCAGGCGGGCGCTGGCCAGCTTGAAGGTGGGCGTGCTGTAGCCCGTGATGTCCAGGCTGCTGACCATGGGGTCGAGCGCGCCTTGGCCGGCGCCCACACTGGCGCTGCCTTTGATGGATTTCAGTTGCTGGTCGCCAAAGAAGGTCAGGTCACGGCCATCGAGCGTCAGTTGCGCGGCGGGTGCATCCATCTTGCCCGAGACGGAGCCGGCTGCCTGCAGCACGCCGGCAAAGCGCGGGCCCAGAGTCGACAGTTGCGGCGCATCGAGTTTCCATGTCAGCTTGTCGGTGGCGCCACCGAGCGCGCCCTTGGCCAGCAGGCTGTTCGGCCCCAGGCGCAATTCCGTATCGACGCTGTCGATGCGTTTCGCGTTAGCGGACAGTTTGGCGTAGCCGGCCAGCGGCGCGTTTTGCAGGGTCGATTCGCGCAGGGCCAGGTTGAGGGCCACTTGCCAGTCGCCGCTCAGGCGGCCGTTGCCGTTGAAGTCCGCATTGACGTTGCCGTTGGGCAGTGATGCACCAAACGTGGCCGGGTTGATCTTTTGCAAGGAACCCGTCATTTTCAGTTCCGCTGTCTGCTTCGGCCCAGTCAGGCCCACGTCGCCGCTGGCGTGGATGGCGCTGTCGGCTGCGGGACGCTTGCCGCTGGTGAGGCCCAATCCTTTTGCATCGGCAACAAAGCTCGTGCGCGGCTGCTGCATCGTGCCTTGCACCACGCCACTGGCCAGCACGCTGCCCAGCAAGTCGCCCTGCAGGGCGGAAAGTTGCCGCGCATCGACATTCCAGTTGAGCTTTTCGCCGGCGCCGCCAAAGTTGCCCTTGGCCGTCACGTTGTTCTTGCCCAGTGCCAATTGCACGTCGATGCCGCTGAAATGGGCCGCGTCGGCTGTCAGCTTGCCCTTGCCCGACAGAGGCTGGTCGAGCAGCTTGCTGGGGCGCACGGTAAAGTCCGCATTCGCCAGCCATGTTGGCGCCACGTGGCCGCTGGCGCGCACGTCGAGGTTCAGGTCGGCCACGGGGAAGGCGCCGAAGTCGGCAGGGTTCAGGCGGCTGGTGCTGGCCACGGCCTTGAAGGGCTGCTCGTCCTTCAGGCTGATCTGGCCCGTCGCATTGACGCTGCTTTTGCCTGCTTGCAAGGTCGCCTTGCGCAATTGCACCAAGGAATCGGCCAGGGTGGCTTCCACATCCAGGCGCAGCTTGGCTTCGCCCAGTTTGGCGCGCAGGGTCTGCGTCTTGCCGTCGCTGTCGAGCACGATGTCGCCGACGATCTTGGTGCTGTTGATGCTGCTGTACATGTGCTGCAAGTCGATCTTGTCCGTGTGCAAGGTCAATTGCGCATTGCCGATGGGCGCATTGGCAGCGTCGCGGTTGAGCTTGCCGCTACCCGTGAATTTGCCCGCGTTGCCGAAATCGATGATGGCCGATTCGAGCGTGGTGGCCGTCAGGGTGCCGCCCAGGCGCGCTTCGAACTGGCGCAGCGGCAGCTTTTGCTGGTCGATGGGGCCCGGTGTGGCGTGATTGAAGATGGCCAGCTTGCCCGACACGGTTTGCTTGGTTGGCCGCGTGTCGATGGCGGCGTCGAGTTCCAGGCTCAGGTCCGCCTGCGGCAAGGTGGCGTCGAACTTGCCCGGATTGATGTTGCGGCCACGGATATTGGCCGAGCGCAGGATGATGACGGGGTCGAACGGCGCCAGCGCCAGCTGGGCGTCGGCCGTGGCCGCGCCCGCGCTGCCCTTGGCCGTCACGTTCAGCACGTTCAGGTCGCCGCCCAGCTGCAGCGCCAGGGCGGCCGGTTTTTCGCCGGCGGCGGGGTTGAGCTGCGTCAAGCCGACCTTGCCTGAGAGTTTGAACGGCTGCGTGGCAGCAATCTTCGCGCTGGCCGTGGCCTGGCCGAACGGTGTCAGCGCCGAGGCGTCTTCCAGCTGCCATTGGGTCTTGTCGCCGGACAAGGTGAAGTGAATCTTTTCAAATACCGTGTTGCCGCCCGCGCTGACCAGGGTGACCTTGTCCAGGCGCGCGTCGGCAATGCCGATCTTGAACGGCGCGGCCAGGCTGGCGGGCATGGTCGATGGTTCCTCGGACGGCGCCGTACTTTCCACGGACAGGCTGGCCACGTGCAGTTCGCTGATGGCGATGCCTTCCGAGAAGAACTGAAACGGCGACCAGTTGATGTCGATATTGTCGGCCGTGATGTGCTGCGTCTTGCTGCGGTAGCTGACGTGGCCCAGGTGCATGCGGTTGTACAGCGAGCCGGACACGCCCGACACTTCGATCTCGCCGCCGCTGGCGCTGGCCACTTTTTGCACCAGCATCTGCAAGGTCGACTCGCGGCCCAGGAACCAGAAGGCGCCGCCCAGCAGCACGGCCAGGCTGGCGATGGCGATCAGTGTGTAGCGCACCCAGCGGCGCGGTTTTTTCGCCGGCGGCGGAGGGACGGCGCCGGGCGATTCGGTAGTCATATCGGACATCAGAAAGTGAATCCCAGAGAGAAGTGCAAACGGTAGGCGTGGACGGCGTGGCCGTACGCCACGTCGACATTGATGGGGCCGACGGGGCTCTTGTAGCGTCCCCCCAGGCCGTAGCCCGACTTCGGCGTCATGGCCGCTTTCACGGTATCGGCCGCGTTGCCGGCGTCATAGAAGGCGGCAATGGCCCACTTCGGCTTGAACCAGTACTGGTATTCGGCGCTGCCGGTGAGCATGTAGCGCCCGCCTACCGTGGCGTCGCCTTCCTTGACGCCCAGTTCCTGGTAGGCATAGCCGCGCACCGACTGGTCGCCGCCCGCGCGGAACAGGTAGACGGCCGGCACGCCGCGTTTTTCCTTCGAACCGAGCGCGCCCATTTCGCCACGCACGATCAGCTCGCCTTTTTCACCGAGCGGACGGTAATACACGGCCTTGCCGGCCACGCGCACGAAGCGCTCATCCGTCAGCACGGGCAGCAGGGCGCCGCCCACCTGGGCGTTGATGACATAGCCCTTGGTGGGGAACAGCAGGCTGTCGAGGCTGCGCTTGGTGATGGCATAGGTCAGCGGCAAGCTCTTGCTGCGCGTCTGTTCCAGGCCGACGACGGTCTTGTCTTCGCTGAGGAACTCGAACGTCAGGCTGCGCTCGAGGTTGGTGCCGCCCCAGTTGCGCTTGGCCGAAATGGTCGTGACGGCCGTGATTTCGTTGGAAATGTCGCTGCGCTCGAACGAGGCGCCCGCGCTGTCGTTGTAGCCGCGCTCAGTGGTGGGGAAATAAAAATTGGCGTGCGCCGCCTGTTTCTTCGTTTCCATGGTGATCGCGCTCTTGAAGCGCGTACCCCACACGTTCAGGTTGTCATAGTTGAGCTGGGCGCGATTGCCCGTATTCGTACTGAAACCGAGACCGGCGCTGACGTTCTGCTGCTTGTTTTCCGTCACGCGCACCACCAGTGGCAACAGCGGCGCGGGGCCGCGGTTGACGGGTTTCGTCATGGCGCCACCTTCGGCCTCGGCCGCCTGGCTTTCCTGGCCCGCCTCGATCTGCTCGCCCAGGATGCTGCTCATGTCGGCGCTCACTTCCACGCTGGCAAAGTAGCCCGTGTCCTGCAGGCGCGCCTGGAACGATTGCAGCGCTGATTCGCTGTAGTATTCACCCGGACGTATCTTGTCGAGGTTGCGGATGATGGCTTCCGGGTAGCGTTTCAGGCCTTCGATGCGCAGCTCGCCGAAGCGCAGTTCGGGGCCGCTGTCGAGCACCACCAGCAGGGATACCTTGTGCGTTTCCGGATCGACCACGGCTTGCGTGTCGACCAGCTGGGCGCGCGGGTAGCGCGTCTGCACCACTTCGCGCAGCAGGGCGCGCTTGGCCGCTTCCCAGTCGGACTGGCGAAACACGCTGCCCGTCTTCAGGGCCCAGCTGCGTTTCAGGGCTTCCGTATCGTAGGGTTCGCTGGCGGCCAGCGGCGGCGTAGGATCGAAGCCGCGCAATTCCAGTTCGACCTTGTCGATGGTCGCGGGCTGGCCCGGATCGACGTCGACGATGACGACGGGTTTGGCGCCCGTCGTATCGACGCGCACCGTGACGACGGGCGTGTAATAGCCGGCCGTGGCGATGAGGTTTTTGGCTTCTTCGGGCGTAGCGCGCACGAGGCGCCGCAATTGCTCGCGGTCCATGCGCGGGTTGCCGCGGAAGCGTTCCAGGTCCAGGTTTTTTTCAAGCAACTCATCGAGGTCGCCGGGCGCGTTGACCTTGACCTCGTACTGCAGCGGGGCGGGCGCCGCCTCCGTGCTGGCGGGGCTGTCGGCAACGGCGTCTTGCGGGCGCTCTTGCGCCGCCTCCTGCGCGCCGGCATGGGCGATGGGAAACAGCAATATGGCACCGCCGGCGGCGGCCAGTGTCAGTTGACCCATTGCTTTTGTCACTACTTGTGCCAAAATTCGTGGTCGTATCGCCTTGCCGGCAGCCGTATGCCGTATGGGTCGTGCAGAAAACATGGTGCTCCAGATGAGTAAATGCTGACTGCATGTTACCGGAATAGGTAAACTGATGGCGGACGAATAAGTATTTTTTGCATGGGGAATTCGTTTCCCCACGCACTATTGCAACAGATAAAAACATAGAAAGAAAATTTATGCTAGCAACGGACTCCGCACTGGTGCTGTTTAGCGGTGGACAAGATTCCACTACCTGCCTGGCCTGGGCCTTGAAGCACTATAAGCGCGTCGAAACCATCGGCTTTGATTATGGCCAGCGCCATGCGATCGAGCTGACCGTGCGCCCCGGCGTACTGGAACAGATGCGCCAGCAGTCGCCCGAGTGGGACAGCCGCCTGGGCCAGGATCACATGATCGACCTGTCGCTCATTTCCGCCATTTCCGACACGGCCATGACGCAGAACGTCGAGATCGTCATGCAGGAAAACGGCTTGCCGAACACCTTTGTTCCTGGACGCAACTTGCTGTTCATGACAGTGGCCGCCACCGTGGCGTATCGCCGCGGCTTGACGGTGCTGGTGGGCGGCATGTGCGAGACGGATTTCTCCGGCTACCCGGATTGCCGCGACGACACGATGAAGGCCCTGCAAGTGGCCCTGAACCTGGGCATGAATACGCGATTGAAGCTGGAAACGCCGCTGATGTGGCTGGACAAGGCGCAAAGCTGGGACCTGGCGGAAGACCTGGGCGGCCAGCCGCTGGTGGACCTGATCCGCAGCGGCACGCATACGTGCTACCTGGGCGAACGGGGCGAGCTGCACGACTGGGGCTATGGCTGCGGCACCTGCCCCGCCTGCGCCCTGCGCGCGAATGGCTACCAGCAATACGCTGCGCGCAAGGCAGCAAAGTAAAAAACAGTTTGCGCCGTTTCTTCAAGCGGCGCGGCGGAGAGAGCAGCCATGCTGTGGTTTTTGCCACAGGAGCGTCTTGCCATGAAATCCCTCTTTGCCGCGCTGTACGGCCCCGTGTTCTGGGCCGGCTTCATCGGCGCCGCCAGTTACCTGATTGCGGTGTGCCACTATTCCTTCTGGGTCTTGCCGCCCTTGCTGCTGCTGGCCCTGCTCACTTCCTTTCTTGCCGAACGCTATGCACCGTATGACGGCGTGTGGAACGACGCTCACGGCGATGGCTGGCGCGATACGCTGCATGCGCTCGTCAATGAAGCGCTGTACCTGCTGGGCCTGGCTGCCTTTCCCTTGCTGGCCGGGCACCTGGCGCTGGGCGCATTCTGGCCTGTCCAGCTGCCGTTCTGGACGCAGCTGCTGCTGGCCATCCTGATTGCCGACTGCGGCATCACGCTCGTGCATTACTTGAGCCACCGCTATTATTTTCTGTGGAAACTGCATGCCGTGCATCACAGCGTGCAGCGCATGTACGGTTTCAATGGCTGGATGAAACATCCGCTGCATTTGCTGCTGGAAGCGGCGGGCGGCATGCTGCCCTTGTTGCTGCTGGGCATACCTGAGAAGGTCATGGCCGTGCTGGCGTTTGCCGTGGCGATCCAGTTGCTGCTGCAGCACGCGAATGTCGACATGCGCATGGGGCCGCTGCGCCATGTATTCGCCTGGGCGCCCCTGCACCGTTTTCATCACATGAAATACGGCACGGCCGGCGACGTGAATTTCGGCCTGTTTTTTACCTGCTGGGACCGCTTGCTGGGCACGGCCTTCGACGCGCCCGGCTACCGCATGCGGGGCGAAGATCTGGGCATCGGCAGCCGTCCCGATTACCCGCCCGCATATGGAGCGCAACTGATCGAACCGTTCCGCGCGGAAGAGGGCGTGCGCGCGCCCGAGTTGCCGGCCGGCTTGAAGCAGGCGCTCAAGCGCGTCATCAATCGAGCAGCTTGACGTCGAGCTGGCGCAGGCTGCGGTCGGCGCGCACGCCGAACAGGCTGCGCATGGTGCGCGAAAAATGCGCGGCATCGGCAAAGCCGGCACCGTGGGCCGCCTGCGTCAGGGTACTGCCGAGCAAGATGAAACGGATGGCCAGGCGCAGGCGGCGCCACAGCACCAGCCGCCGCACGGGCAAGCCCAGCTGGGCGCTGAACAGGCGTTCCAGCTGGCTCAGCGACAAATGCGCGGCCTCGGCCACGGCCGCCGCGCTGACCTTGCCCGACAGCAGCGCGTCGACCTTGTCCAGCGCCCGCCGCAAGCGGGGATCGGGCAAGTGCTCGCGTGGCTGCGCCTGCAGCGCGGCAGCCAGATTGTCCAGGCTGGGCACGCCCGCGCTGCCGGCCGCGGCCAGCAGGGCCGCGCCGCTCAGGCGCTGCGGTTCCGCATAGATGGTCAGCATGGGCGCTGGCGCGGCCAGGATGGCGTGCGGGCGCAGGCTATCGACCAGCAAGTGCCGCGCCGTGTGGACGATGCCGTCGAGCTCGGCCGTGAAAGGCGCCCCCGTGCTCAGCATCAGCTGGTGCGCATAATGGGCGTGGCTGTCCGTGGCGCCCGCTGCGCCATGCAAGATGGCAAAGTCCGGCGCCAGCCAGAGTGTTCCCTGCCAGCTATCGTGCTGCAAACGCGGCTCCTCGGTGATGGATTGCGGGGCGATCATACCAGTGTCGGGCGATGGTTTTCATGGCATCGAATTTTCCTGGAGTACACATCATTGCATCGATGAAATGTGTGCTCTTTTTAATACAATATTCAGCATTGCAAGGGCGCCTGCTGTAACGTACTATCATTCTCATCGACTACCGATGGTAATCGTGCAGCCCGCCGCCAGCCATGTTGCTGGTCGTGTAGCGGTTTGATGTCCGTTCTGCCTGTCAGCCTGTCATGCCTACACGCGCGTCTTCGTCGTGGTTTGCCCGGCCAGTGTCGCACTGGGTGGGACCGCGCGTGTTGGCCGCCCTGGTGCTGGCGCTGTGCCTGGGATTGACGTATGGCGCCTGGCGCAATGCCGACAACGCCAGCGAACAGCAGGTGCAGGCCGATTTCGATTTCCGCGTGCGCGAACTGGTCAATAACATTGTCGGCCGCATGCAGACCTACATCCAGGTGCTGCACGGGGTGCAGGGACTGTATGCCAGTTCGCAGGAAGTCACGCGCCGCGAATTCCATGCCTATTTGGCGGCGCAGCAGGTGGATCGCCACTTTCCCGGCATCCACGGCATCGGCTACCTGCCGCTGTTGTCCGGCGCCGCCCTGGCGCGGCACGAGGCCGGCGTGCGCGCGGACGGCTATCCCGGCTATGCGGTGCGTCCGCACAGCCAGCGCGACTGGCATGCGCCCATCACTTATCTGGAACCTTTAAGCGAGAGCAATCTGCTGGCCTTCGGCTACGACATCGGCTCCGAACCCGTGCGCCGCGCCGCGCTCGAGCAGGCGCGCGACACGGGGCAAGCGGCCATGACGGGCAAGATCCACCTGGTGCAGGATGGCGGCAGCGCTCAGGCGCATGGCTTCCTCGTCGTCTTGCCCGTGTATGACAATGGCTTGCTGCATGGTAGCGTGGCGCAGCGCCGCGCCGCCTTGCGCGCCTGGGTGTTTGCGCCATTTCGCATGGGCGACCTGATGGCGGGCGTGGGCGGCGAGAGCGCGCGCCAGCTGGACCTGGAAATCTATGATGGCGCGCAATTGTCCGAGGCGGCCCTGATGTATGACAGCTTGCCGGGCGCCCTGTCGTCTGCCGCCTCGGACAGCCTGGTGTCGCGGCAAGCGATCAGCATTGCCGGCCATGCCTGGACCTTGCGCGTGCGCACCATGCCGGGCTTCGATGGCGAATTGCTGGCGCGCCCCCGCCTGGTGGCCTGGACGGGGCTGCTGGCCAGCATCGTGCTGGCGCTGGCCACGTGGCTGCTGGCGGCGGGCCGCGCCCGCGCCCAGGCGGCGCTGGCGCGTTCGAGCGAACTGACGGGCCAGCTGGAGCAGGGGCAGGCGAGCGTGCTGGCGATGGCCGAGGCGGCGCAGCGCAGCCAGGCCATGCTGCGCAGCATTCTCGATTCGACCATCGACGGCATTCTGGTCGACAATATCGATGGCCGCATCTTCACCTCGAACCGGCGTTTCCGCGATTTGTGGCAAGTGCCCGATGCGCTCGACTGGCAAGCCGATGGCGCGGCGCTGGTGCGCCATGTGGAAAGCCAGCTGGAGCAGGCCGCGCCTTTCCTCGGGGCACGCACCCACGCGCCGCACGGCCACCGCGAGCGGCGCGACGTGCTGCATCTGCGCGATGGACGGGTGGTCGAGCAATATGTGCGCAGCATGCAACTGGGCAATGAGCAGGCGCGCCTGTGGACCTTCCGCGATATCAGCGAGCGCAGCCAGATGGAGCGGCGCGAGCATACTCGGCGGCAAGTGCTGGAAATGCTGGCCACGGGCGCGCCGCTGGAACGGGTGCTGGAAAGCGTGGTGCTGAGCGTGCAAGCGGACCATCCGGCCATGCTGTGCAGCATCTTGCTGCTCGATGAAAGCCGCCACCGCCTGGTGCTGGGCGCGGCGCCCAGCTTGCCCGCGTTTTTCAACCTGTCCAGCCATGGCCATGACCTCGACACTCTGCAGGGCGTGCATGGCATCGCCGCGCAAGCGCTGCGCGACGGCCTGCGCGTGATCGTCGGCGACTTGCATACGGTTGCCGATGCACAAGAGACGATGGAACTGGCGTGGCGGGCCCAGCTGCAATCGTGCTGGGCCGAACCCGTGCGTGGCGGCTCGGGCAAGCTGCTGGGCGTGCTGATGGCGTATCACCGCCAGCCCACGTTACCGGGCGCGGCGCACCTGGCGCGGCTGAGCGAGGCGGCGCACCTGGCCGGCATGGCCATCGAACAGGCGCAGGTGGCGCTGGCCCTGCGCGCGGGCGAAGCGCGTTTCCGCAGCCTGTACGACCATGCGCCCGTGGCCTTGTGGGAACAGGACTGGTCGGCCGTGCGCGCCGCGCTCGATGCCCTCGAGCAAGCGGGCGTACGCGACCTGGGCGCCCACTTCCAGGCCAGTCCGGACGCGCTGCGGCAACTGGCGGGCCTGGTGCGCATCATCGATGCGAACGGCGCCGCGCTGGCGCAGGTGCGCGCCAACGAGGACGACCAGCGCCGCGGTGCCTTGAGCCTGGCGCAGAATTTCGACGACAGTGCCTTGCCCCGTTTTGGCGATGCGCTGCTGGCGCTGGCTGGCGGCGCCCACCTGTACGAGTGCGAAAGCAGTTTCGTGCGTCTCGACGGGGCGGCGCGGCAAAATGAATTGAGCTTGCTGGTGATGCCCGGCCATGCGGACAGCCTCGATTTCGTCATGGTGTCCTCGCTCGACATCACCGAGCGCAAGCGCATGAATGCGGAATTGCTGCAACTGGCCACCACCGATTTCTTGACCGGCTTGCCGAACCGGCGCCACTTCATGGCCTCGCTGGAAAACGAGCATGCCCGCTTGCAGCGCGAGCTGGCCAGCTGCGCCAGCGTGCTGATGCTCGACATCGATCACTTCAAGCGCGTCAACGACGAATATGGCCACGCCGTGGGCGACGCCGTGCTGCGTCACCTGGGCGCGCTGATGTGCCAGGCCTTGCGCAAGGTCGACGTGCCGGGCCGCGTGGGTGGCGAAGAATTCGCCATCTTGCTGCCGGGTACCGACCTGGCGGCGGCGGCCGTGTTTGCGGAACGGCTGCGCCGGCGCGTGGCGGAAAGTTCGCTGACCATCGATGGCGGCATCGTGATCACCATTACGGTGAGCATCGGCATGGCCGCCATGGCCGGCACCGATGCCGATTGCGACGCCGTGCTGGCACGCGCCGACGAGGCGCTGTACCGGGCCAAGCGGGGCGGGCGCAACCGCATCGAGCAGAATGACGGCGGCGGCGACGGCGTGCTCAGCAAGTTCATGGCGCAGTGATTACAGGCTGTGCTGGCGCGCTTGCGCCTGTTTGCGGTTGCGGCTGACGATCAGCCAGACGATGGCGACGGGAATCAGCAGCGGCAGCAGCACGGGCGTGCTCAAGGCCAGCGCCAGCACCACGCCCAGAGCCACCACGGCGATCAGCACCACGCCGACTCCCGCCAGGACCACGCCCGTGACGACGGCGGCGCACACCACCGCAATGGCGGCGACCAGCAAGCCGCCGCCGGCAAACACCAGGCCGAACAGCCACTCCAGCGGACCGTCGACATCGTCGCCGTTGAACTGCATGTGCATGTCGCTGCCGCTGATCTTGTCGAGGAACAGGCAGGCGAGCATGACGATGAGGACGAAGGTGAGCAATTTTTTCATGGTAAGCCTCGGTGTGTGGGTGATGGGGTCTTGCATGGTCACACTGTAGGCGCGCGCCCGGCTGGCCGCCAGCGGCGTGCGACAGGCCGTCATTTTCACGGTATGGAAGGCGCTGGCGGGGCAAAAACGCTGATCTGGAACAAGATTTCTTTTCTTGTAATGTGCGCAAGCCGTCCTATACTGAATACCTCACTCTCGCAAGGAGGGCAACATGCTTTTGTTTGCAGATACCGGGGATCAATCGCTATCCCTTTCCCACCATCGAAGCACGCGCCAGCGTAGCGCCACGCAGTCTTGCGCCGAGCCCGTCGGCGCGCCATCGGCGATACCGCCGATCATCATCAATCCCTTTAATTACCATGCGCCGCTGCCGGCCATCGACCCGCGCTGGGTACCGCCCGGCCCGCCGCTGACCTGGCCCAACCGGCCTGCTATGTCCATGTGCTGACGGCTGCCTTGGTGGCAGGCTGGCTCGTGCCGTAGGACGTGCCGTTTCGCTTCCGGCGATGCGGCACGGGAGGGCGTTTTCGACTATCATGCTAGCCCCGACCTTCCACCACGAGCACCGCCATGAGTACCGATTTCCCCGACTTTTCCGACGAAGCAGCCGAGCCAGACAATGACGCCCCGATCCAGGAGCCGCGCCTGTGGGTAGGCAATGGCTGGACGGCGAGGGTGATCAAGAATGAGGAAGATGAAGGCTGGGCCGTGGCCATGATCAAGGATGGCGAGCCGGAGCCGGCGCTGGTGGGCCCGTGGACCATGGGCCGCGACAAGAAAAACCCGAAGCCGCTCGACGTCAACGCCTTCAATACCCTGGTCAAGACGGCGTCGGAAGTGCTGCGCCGCCATGAGCAGCAGCTGCATGCGCAACTGCACAAGAACCTGTTCGTCGCCACCGACGAGGGGCAAGTCAAGGTGATGTTCGACATCGTGCCCGACGAAGACCACCCGTACGCGGAACTGAGCGCCTACGACGCCGACGGCGAACAGATCGCCAAGGTGCGCACCTCGGCCGCGTTCAAGTTCAATGCCACGTCAGCGGCGAATTGGATCGAGGGCGGCTACCGCCGGCCGTAATCCGACGCCACCACCGGCGTCAACAATGTGTCGGATTACGCGCTTGCGCGCTAATCCGACCTACCTCTTGCGGCATACACCTGCCGGTACAGCAGCGGCAGGGCGTAGGTCGGATTAGGCCTGAAAGGCCGTAATCCGACGCCACCAGAGCCAACAATGTGTCGGATTACGTGTGCCCTTCGGCCACGCTCATCCGACCTGCCTCCTCTTCCACCTCCTCTTGCCTGCGGTACGCGAGCCGGTACAGCAGCGGCAGCACCAGCAAGGTCAATGCCGTCGACGACAAAATGCCGCCGATCACCACGGTGGCCAACGGACGCTGCACTTCGGCGCCCGTGCCCGTGGCGATGGCCATCGGCACGAAACCCAGCGAGGCCACCAGCGCCGTCATCAGCACGGGCCGCAAGCGCGTGATCGCTCCCTCGCGTATCGCCTCGTGCAAGGGCATGCCCTGTTCGCGCAGCTGACGGATGTAGGCGATCATCACGAGGCCGTTGAGCACGGCCACGCCGGACAGGGCGATGAAGCCGACGGCCGCCGAGATCGACATGGGGATGTCGCGCAGCCACAGGGCGACGATGCCGCCCGTCAAGGCGAACGGGATGCCGCTGAACACCAATAAACCATCCTTCACGTTGCCGAACATGGCAAACAGCAAGACGAACACGAG
The DNA here is from genome assembly GCF_019345455.1 of Janthinobacterium sp. NKUCC06_STL. NCBI lineage: Bacteria > Pseudomonadati > Pseudomonadota > Betaproteobacteria > Burkholderiales > Oxalobacteraceae > Janthinobacterium > Janthinobacterium sp. NKUCC06_STL. The sequence goes on along the minus strand of NZ_JAHKQY010000014.1, from coordinate 97,625 downwards.
TGCCAAGGCCACGGGCACCACCAGTTCCAGGCGTTTCGTGGCCGACTGCAGTTGCTCGAACTGGCCGCCCCAGCTGGTCCAGTAGCCGGCGGGAATGGCCACCTGCGCTTGCAGTTGCTGCGTGGCGTCCGCCACGAACGAGCCGATATCGCGCCCGCGCACGTTGGCGCTGATGACGATGCGGCGCTTGCCGTCTTCGCGGCTGATCTGGTTCGGCCCCGGCGCTACTTGCAGGCTGGCCACTTCACCGAGCGGGATGAAGCGCGCGCGGCCTTCCGCCGCAGCACCCAGGGGCAGGGCGATGGGCAGGCGTTTGAGTTGCTCCAGGTCGCTGCGCAGGCTGTCGGGCAGGCGCACGACGATGTCGAAGCGGCGGTCGCCCTGGAACAGGGTGCCTGCCTCTTGCCCGCCGATGGCCGTGGCAATGGCCGCTTGCACGTCGGCAATGTTGAGGCCGTAGCGGGCCGTCTGCTCGCGGTCGATCTGCACCGTCAGCATGGGCAGGCCCGTCGTCTGCTCGACTTTCACCTCTGTTGCACCGGGAATTTTGCCCAGCACGCCGGCGATCTTCGCCGCCGTGCTGTCGAGGACAAGCATGTCATCGCCGAACAGTTTCACGGCCACGTCGCTGCGCACGCCGGAAATCAGTTCATTGAAGCGCAGCTGGATCGGTTGCGAAAACTCGTAGTTATTGCCGGGCAAGCTGGTGGCCGTCGCTTCGATTTCCGCCAGCAAGCGCTCGCGCGATTTTCCCGGTTCCGGCCATGCATCGCGGGGCTTGAGCATGATGTAGCCGTCGGAAATATTCGGCGGCATGGGGTCGGACGCGATCTCGGCCGTCCCCGTGCGGGCGAACACGCGGGCGATTTCCTTGTGGTTTGCCATCAGCTTGCTTTCCAGTTGCTGCTGCATGGCCAGCGATTGCGTCAAACTGGTGCCGGGGATGCGCAGGGCTTGGATGGCGATGTCGCCCTCGTTCAGGCTGGGCACGAACTCGCTGCCCATGCGCGTGGCCAGCAAGCCCGACAGCACGACGGCCACTGCCGCACCCGTCAGCACGACGGGTGTGTTGCGCATCACCTTGTCCAGCAGCGGCGCATACCAGCGCTTGGCGGCGCGCATGATGGCGTTTTCCTTCTCCGCCACCTTGTCGCCGATAAACAGCGCCACGGCGGCCGGAATGAAAGTGATCGACAGCAGCATGGCGCCCAGCAAGGCGATGACCACCGTCAGGGCCATCGGCGTGAACATGCGGCCTTCCACGCCCGTCAGCGCGAAGATGGGCAGGTACACGACCATGATGATCAGCTGGCCGTACAGCAAGGGCCGGCGCGCTTCTTGCGATGCCGCAAACACTTCGTGGAAACGTTCCTGCAAGGTTAATGGCCGTCCCAGTTTCTGCTGCGCATGGGCCAGGCGGCGCACGCAGTTTTCCACGATCACGACGGCGCCATCGATGATGATGCCGAAATCGAGCGCGCCCAAACTCATCAGGTTGGCGCTGACATGGTATTGCACCATGCCCGTAAACGTGAACAACATGGCCAGCGGAATCACCATGGCCGTGATGACGGCCGCGCGGATATTGCCGAGGAAGAGGAACAGGATGGCGATCACCAACACGGCGCCTTCGAGCAGGTTTTTCTTCACCGTATTGATGGCCTTGTCGACGAGGACCGTGCGGTCATACACGGTGACGGCGTGCACGCCTTTCGGCAGGCTGCGGTTTATTTCCACCATCTTTTTGTCGACGGCTTGCGAGACGGCGCGGCTGTTTTGCCCGATCAGCATGAAGACGGTACCGAGCACCACTTCACGGCCGTTTTCCGTGGCCGCGCCTGTGCGCAGCTCGCGTCCCAGCACCACGTCGGCCACGTCGCGGATGCGGATGGCCACGCCCTGCACATTGGCGACGACGATGTTGCCGATGTCGTCCCTGGATGCCACCTGGCCCGGTGCGCGTATCAGCAATTGCTCGCCCTGTTTTTCGATGTAGCCGGCGCCCACGTTGCTGTTGTTGCGTTCGAGCGCCGTCACCACGTCTTGCAGGCTGATGCCGTAGGCGGCCAGTTTTTCCGGGTAGGGCGCTACCTGGTATTGCTTGGCATAGCCGCCGATGGCATTGATTTCCGTCACGCCCGTGACGTTGCGCAACTGCGGCTTGATGATCCAGTCCTGGATTTCGCGCAAGTCCGTCGGCGTGTACGGCGTGCCGTCCGGCTTTTTCGCGCCGTCCTGCGTTTCCACCGTCCACAGGTAGATTTCGCCGAGGCCTGTAGACACGGGGCCCATCTTCGGCGTGATGCCGGCCGGCAAGCTTTCCTTGGCTTCCTGCAAGCGCTCGTTGATCATCTGGCGCGCAAAATAGATATCCGTGCCATCCTTGAAGATCACGGTCACTTGCGACAGGCCGTAGCGCGACAGCGAGCGCGTCTGCTCCAGGTTCGGCAAGCCGGCCATCGCCGTCTCGATGGGGAAGGTGACCCTCTGCTCGGTTTCCAGCGGCGAATAGCCGGCGGACTGGGTATTGATTTGCACCTGCACATTGGTGATGTCGGGCACGGCATCGATGGGCAGCTTTTGGTAACTGTAGATGCCGAGGCCAGCCATGGCGGCCACGGCCAGCATCACCAGCCAGCGCTGGTCGATGGCGAAGCGGATCAAGCGTTCAAACATGATGGTTTCCTTTAGTTTGACGTGATCAGTGTTCGTGGCCGGCGGAATCTTTGCCCAGCTCGGACTTCAGGACAAAACTGCCTTGCGCCGCATACGGCGTGCCGGCGGCAAGTCCCTGTTTGATGTGCGTCAATGTGCCATCGCTGCGGCCCAGCACCACGGGCGTGGCCTGGTAGCCATCTTTCACCTGCACGAAGACGACGGGCTTGTCTTCCACCGTCTGGATGGCCGTACTCTGCACGGTGACGGGCGCGTCCGCTTCGCCGGACACCACTTCCACCGTGACGAACAGGCCCGGGCGCCAGGCCATGTCGGGGTTTAACAAGCTGATGCGTGCCTTGGCCGTGCGCGTCTGTTCGCCCAGCAAGGCGCCCACATAGGTGATCGTGCCTTGCGCGCTGGCATCAAATGCGGACGCTTTCACTTCCGCCTTGCCATTCACGCGCACGGTGGCCAGGTCTTTTGCCGGCACGGCGATTTCCGCCCACACGGTCGACAAGTCGGAAATGACGAAGATGTTCGCGTCTTCCTTGACGGCTTCGCCCAGGGTGATGTGTTTTTCCAGCACCATGCCGTCGAACGGCGCGCGGATCTCGTAGCGGTTCAGCGGACCTTTGCTGGTACTCGTGGCGCCCAGGGCGCTGAGTTTTTGCTGCGCGTTCTGCACGGCGATTTCCGCCTCGCGCCACGTTTGCTGGGCCTGCAGGTAATCCTGCTCGGCCGAGATTTTTTCGCGCCACAGTTTTTCTTCGCGCTCATACGTGGAGCGGGCCAGCGACAGGCGCCGCTGCGCCGAGAGCAATTCGCTGCGCTGTTCCGACAATTCCGTGCTGGCGATGACGGCCAGCACTTGCCCCTTTTTCACCAGCTGGCCCAGGTCCGCGTGCACGGCTTCCACCACGCCGGCCAGACGCGGCACGACGTGGGCCGTGCGGTCTTCGTTGAACCGGATTTCGCCGGGCAGGGCCACCGTCGTTTTGATGCGGCCGGGCGCGGCCGTGGCAATGACCACGCCGGCGGCGCGGCTTTGCGTGGCGCTCAATTCCAGCCGGCCTTCCACTTCTTCGTGGCCATGTTCGTCTTTCTTTTCAGCATGTGCTTCCGCCTTGGCGGCAGGGACCGAAGGGGCGCTGGATTTTCCCGTGCCGAGGATGAGGATGGCCAGCACGATGCCGGCGGCCGCGATGGACGCGATGGCGATCGTCTGTTTTTTGTCGAGTTTGATGTTCATGGTCGGGGATTCCTTACAGGGGAGCTGGTGTGCCCAGCAGGCGCTCGATGTCGGCGGCGGCGTGCTGCGCTTCCGTCAGCGCGCGCAGGTATTGGTTTTTGGCTTGCAGCAAGGTGCGCTGGGCATCGAGCACGTCGAGGAAGGCGAACTTGCCGAACTCGAAACCCTTGCTGGCCGCGTCGTAGGCGCTTTGCGCGCCAGGCAAGATGTCCTGGCGCAAGCTTTCCACGTCGAGCCGGGCCGTGGCCAGCCGTTCGATGGCGGCGGCCACGTCCGTTTGCACGGCGATGCGGGCGGCGGCCAGCTCGTCGCTGGCCTTGTCGCTGCGGCGCAGGGCGTCGAGCTTGTTGCCCGCGTTGCGGTCGAACAAAGGCAGCGGCAAGGCCAGGCCGATGATGGCCTGGTTGCGGCCCAGCTCTTCCGAACGCTTCATGCCGATGCTCACCGTGACGTCGGGCGTGGCGCGCCGCTGTTCCACGTCCAGCATGGCTTGCCGCTGGGCCAGCGCGCTGCGCGCCTGGCGCACGGCCGGTGCTTGCCCCAGGCGCGCCGCCAGTTCGCTGGCCGGCGGCAGCTCGGGCAAGGTTTCCAGGCGTCCCTCGGCGATACTGAAGCGTGGCGTGGCGTTGCCCCACAGTGCGGCCAGGCGCTTGCGGGCGCTGGCCAGGGTGCTGCGGGCCAGGTTCAGTTCCAGCCGCACGCTCGCTTCGGCGACACGGGCGCGGGTTTCCTCGACGGGCGAGGCCTTGCCGGCCGTGACCCGTCGGGCCGTGATGTCGCTGGCGCGCGCGGCCAGCGCTTGCGCGCTGTCGGCCAGGCGCAAGCCTTCCTGCGCCGCCAGCACGTCGACAAAGGCGGACGTGACGGCCGCGCGCGTGTCGGCTTGCTGCAGGGACAGGCCCGCTTGCGCCAGGTCTTCACCGCGCTGGGCGACGGCGGCGCGCGCGCCGCGCTTGCCGCCCAGTTCGATCAACTGGTTCAGCTGTACGGTGGTGCTGCGCGTGGCGCGCCGCGTGTCTTCCAGCACGGTTTGCAATTCCGGATTGGGCAAGGCGCGTGCCTGTTGCAGGGCGCCGCCTTGCGCCGCCAGTTCGTGGCGGGCGGCGGACAAAGTGGCGTTGCCGCCCTCTGCCAGGGCCAGCGCGGCGGGTAAGGTCAGGGGGGCGGCAGGCTCCTGCGGAGCTTGTGCATGGGCAAAATTGCCGGCCAGCAGGCCAGCGGAGAGCAAGAAAATGAATCGGTGCATCGAATTCTCCAAAAGCATGGAAAAGAATTCGACGGGACGCGCAGGCTGGCGCCTGACTTAATCAGGCGAAAAGTGAGTGAAACGTCCCGTCGGCCTAGGCGGCCGACGACCAGTCAGGGCGCTTGGGAGCGTCCGGGATGTGGGAAGCGTAAAAGAAGGGAGAAGTGTCCGCGTTGACGGACGCTATGTCGCCGATGGGCAGGCTGGAGCCGGCCGGTAGCCATGCGTGGCCGATGCCGTGGCAGACGTTGCAGTCGCTGTGCGGCTGGCCTTTTTTCTGTTGGTCAGCTACCTTTTTGTCGCCGGCCGGCTGTTTGTCTGACTCGGCCTTGTGCTGGTGGCTGTGGTGGCCCAGGTGCTGCGCCGCCTTGCCTTCCTCGTGCAGGCAATACGCGCTCGCCGCGGCCCAGGACATCTGGAGCGGAAGCACGAACAGCAGCAAAATGAGGAAGAATCGGCGCATGGTGACGGCTATTGTACAGAAAGAAGCGCTTAACGTGGCTGGGCGCGCCATGCCTTCAGCTGCGCGGCGATGGCCTTGCCCTGAAACAGTTGCGGCTCGGAATGCTCTTCCGCCTCCATGCCGCCTTCGTTAAAGTCGGCCGCCTCGCGCGCCCGCACCAGCACCTTGGCCTGGTCGAACGCTTCCGCAAAGCCGGCGCTTTTGGGCAAGGCTTCCTTGAAATACGCTTCGCTGAAATACGTGAAATCGTTCTGGTCGTCGCAGCCGAACGAGGTGCGGTCGCTGCGCGCGGCCGTGATGATGAGGGTGTTGTCATCTTTCAAGGGCGCAATGAAGCCGCCCGCATAGCAGGCCGAGATCACGATGACTTTCCAACGGATGCCGCTGTGCTTGAGCATGGACGCCAGCTCTTGCGCGGGCAGGCTGTGCAGGTCCATGCCGTTTTGCGCCAGCGCCAGTTCGTGCTCGGGCGAGCCGTGGCTGGTGAGGAAGAGGAACAGGATGTCGGTGGCCTTGTCCATTTTCGCGCCCAGGGCGTCGAGGCTGGCGGCGATACTGGTGCGCGTGGCCATCGGCTGCTGCGCCACCGTGTTGCGGCTGTTGACGAGCATCAAGGAGCGGCCCACGGTACCGTAATCGCGGTCGAACTGGCGCTGCACGAAGGCCGTTTCTCGGTGAAACACTTCCTGCGCGCCATCGCCGGCCACACCCAGCAAATACAGATTGATTTTTTTCGCCGCATCGCGCGGGGCGATGCGGGCCAGGGCGCCGTCGAGCAGGCTGCGCTGGTTATACAGGGCCAGCTCGATATTGTCGCGTGTGAGCTTGTCCAAGGCCGGGTCGTCCAGCTGGCCTTCCGTCCAGTTGCCGCTGTCTTCGCGCCGGCCGTCCGCTTGCGCCACGGCATAGCGCAGTACGCCCTTGCCGTCGAACTGGCCATTCTTGAAGCCACCCCGGTATTCGTCGCCGTCGGCCGTGCGCAGCACGCCTTCGCCTTCGAATTTCCAGTCTTTCAGCTCGCCTTCGTAGTGGATGCCGTCGCTGGTGGTGACTTTGGCCTTGCCCTGCACCTGGCCCTGGACGAAGTCGCCTTCGAAGACGGTGCCGTCCGTGTCGGTCAGCTTGCCGGCGCCATGCGGACGCCAGTGCTTGAAATGGCCTTCGAAGGTGGCGCCATCGGCGCCCTGGAAGCGGCCTTGTCCCTCGAAGCTGCCCTTGACGAAGCTGCCTGCATAGATTTCGCCCTTGGGCGAGGTGTAGCGGCCGAGGCCATCGAAGGCGCCCTGGCGGAAGGCCCCCGTGTATTCGACGCCGGACGCCTGGCGCAGCTTGCCCTGGCCGGAAAACACGCCGCGCGCAAAACCTCCTTCGTAGAACGCGCCGCTCGCGTATTCGAGCCGGCCCTGGCCATGCATCTTGCCCGCGACGAGGGGGCCGAAATAGCGTCCGCCATCGGCCGTTTCCGCCGCCGGCGCCTTGGCTGGCGCGGCGCACAGCGGCGGCATGCCCAGCGCGGCAAAGGCCAGCAGGCCGGCGAGGGTGTAGGGGCGAAGCGAGGCGCGTAGCGTGGCGGTCATGAGGACGGTCTGGTCTGTAGGAAGGGGCCTAGTCTGCCACTGTATTGCCAGCATGGCAAATGCGCGCGTGGCGTGTGTTGCTCTGCCTCAAGGCAAGATTCTGCGTTTTATGCCGTGCCAAGGCTGGGCTGAACTGATAATATTGATTTTCAGAACATATACTTGCACAAGGTACATAGTCACCCATGGAAAGCCGTCTCAGCCGCCTGGAAGCCGTTCAAACCGTGTTGCTGGAAATCGGGCAACGCTCGAGCACCTGCAGCGATATCAGCGAATTCCTGCAGGCGGTGCATGCGGCGCTGGGACGCATCATGTATGCGGCCAACTTTTACGTGGCGCTCAGCGACCACGACGACGGCCTCGTGCGCTTTCCCTACTTTGTCGATGAATTCGACGCCGCGCCTGATCCGGATGAGGGCGTGCGCCTGGCCAGCGCCGCGCAGTCGCCCACGGCGTGGGTCATCGTCAACCGCAAGCAACTGGTGATGACGGCCGACGACGACGCCATGCGCGCCATCGGCGGCGGCGCCTGGGGCGGCGGCACGGCGGCCGAGCACTGGATCGGCTGTCCGCTGCTGGACCAGCAGCACCAGGTGCTGGGCGCCATCGTCATCCAGAGCTATGACGCGCAGCACCGCTTCAGCCTGGAAGACCAGGCCCTGTTCGCGCTGATCGCCACGCACGTGTCGAGCGCCCTGCAAGGCATGCAAAGCATGGACCGCCTGGAAAAGGCGGTGCAGGAGCGCACGGCCCTGCTGGCGCACGAGGTGGCCGAGCGGCGCCGCGCGGAAAACCTGCAGCACGCGCTGTATGAAATCGCCAATCTGTCGGCGCAGGCGGCCGACGCGACGACCTTGTACGCGCGCCTGCACGCCATCATCAGCGAGCTGGTGACGGCCAAGAATTTCCTGATCGCCCTGTATCACCCGGACAACAAGGACATCACGATCCCGTATTTCGTTGACGAGAAGGATGCGCAGGCGCCCGTAAAACGTTTTCACTATGGCATCGGCATGAGCTCGTACGTGCTGGCGCGGCGCCAGGCTTGTTTGCTCGATGCCGGCAGCTATGCGGCGCTGGTGGCCAGCGGCGAGATGGACGAGCCGTTGGGCAATGTCGGCATCGCCAGCTGGATGGGCGCGCCCATGCTGCTGGGCGAGCGCAAATATGGCGTGATCATCGTGCAAAGCTATGACGAATCCGTCGTGTATGGCCAGGCCGAACTGGACGTGCTGGCCTTCATGGCCAGCCACGTGGCCGTGGCGATGGCCCGCATCCAGGCCGACAGCGCCATGCGCCGGGCCAAGGAAGCGCTGGAAGAGCAGAACGCGGCCCTGAACAGCGCCCTGAGCGCCTTGCAGGAAGCGCAGTCGGAACTGGTGCGCCAGGAAAAGCTGGCGTCCCTGGGGCGCCTGGTGGCGGGCGTGGCGCATGAAATCAATACGCCGCTGGGCATATGCGTGACGGCCACCAGCCACCTGGTGCAGGAATTGAAACTCACGCGTGAAGACATGGACGGCGGCCAGCTCGATGAAGACGGCTTGCGGCAATTTTTCGACATCATCGACCAGACCCTGCGCATCATGACGACGAACACCCAGCGCGCCGCGGCGCTGGTGCGCAGCTTCAAGCAGGTGGCCGTGGACCAGTCCTCGGACGAATTGCGCAGTTTTAACTTGCGCAAATACCTCGATGAAGTCCTGTTGTCCCTGCAGCCCAAGCTCAAGGGCAAGCCGATCAAGGTGGAGATCGACTGCGCGCCCGAGGTGCAGTTGCGCAGCTATCCGGGCGCCGTCTCGCAGATCGTCACGAACATGGTGGTCAATTCACTGGTGCATGGCTTTGCCGAAGGCGAACCGGGCAAGATCAAGATCAGCGTGCGCACGGCCGGCGAGATGCTGGAACTTGACTACAGCGACGACGGCATGGGCATGGATAGCGCCACCCTGGGCCAGCTGTTCGACCCCTTCTTCACGACCAAGCGCGGTTCCGGCGGCAGCGGCCTCGGTGCGCATATTCTGTACAACCTGGTGACGGGACCGCTGGGTGGGACGGTGAAGGTGGTTAGTGCGCCGGGGATGGGGTTGCATTACAAGATACGTTTTCCGCTCGGCTTCAATGATGTGTCCTTGAAAACCTAAAAATGGCGGGCCGGAGACGCGGGCCTGAGAAAATGCCGATGGCGGCGTTGCAGCTCCTTGCCGTACATGCGTACTGTCTGCGTCGCTGCGCCTTGCCCTCGACATTTTTCAGGCCCGCTTGGCCCGGAGAGCCTGTGTTGGGGGCTTGGGCCGCAGCGTGGTTTGCTGGTTTGCTGGTGTGCGTATTGCTCAGCGACGTAGGTCGGATTAGCGGCAAAGCCGCGTAATCCGACAACATTGTTGACGTGGCCGGTGGTGATGTCGGATTACGCGCAAGCGCTAATCCGACCTACTAATCCGGAAAACGTTGATTCAGCGCCAGCGCTTCATCCAGATTCTCAATCAACAACTCCACATACTGCGGATCGAGGTGGCTGCCGCTCACTTCGCGCAGGTAGCTGACCACGCGCTCCAGGGGCCAGGCGTCCTTGTAGCAGCGCTTGTGCATGAGGGCGTCGAAGACGTCGGCGACGGCGGCGATGCGTGCGTATTTGTGGATGTTGTCGCCGACCAGGCCTTGCGGGTAGCCGCTGCCGTCGTATTTTTCATGGTGCTGGTGGGCGATCACGGCGGCCGCCTTCAGGAGCGGGCGCTGCGAACCGTCGAGGATGGACATGCCCACCGTCGGATGCTGCTTCATGATTTCCCATTCGGCGGCGTCAAGCTTGCCCGGTTTGAGCAGCACGGCGTCGGGCGTGGAGATTTTGCCGATGTCGTGCATGGGCGCCGCGTGGCGCAGCACCATGGTTTCCTCTTCCGACATGCCGGACGCCTGCGCCAGCAGTTGGCACACTTCGGCCATGCGGCGCACGTGATTGCCGCCTTCGTGCGAGCGCGATTCGACCACGTCGCCCAGGCGCAGGATCAGCTCGGCCTGGGTATCGGTGATTTCCTGCGTCAGCAGGATGTTGTCGAAGGCGATGGCCACGCCGGAGCAGAATACTTCCAGCAATTGCGCATCGAGGTCGGAAATTTCTTCCACGCCTTTGAGTACCAGCAAGGACGCCTTGCCGCTGCTGTTGGGAAAGTAGCCGACATAGGTGTCGCCGTGCAGGCGCGAGATCTTGTTGCTCTTCGCATGGTCGAGCTGCGACAGCAGGGAAGGGCTGAGGATGCCGTCGTCCGTGTCGCCGATCTGCGCGAGAATTTCGTAGTCTTGCTCGCCCGTGATGGCGCTGGCGCCGCGCAGGCGCAGCAGCATGCTCGTTTCCAGACGCAGCAGGGCGACGACTTGCTGCAGCAGGCCGCTGGCGAAGTCGCGCAGGTTGCGCTGCTTGAAAATGTGCGCCGAGGCGGCGATGACGCGCTCGAGTCCTTCGCGGTAATGGAGCTGGGCCTGGCGCGCCTCTTCCACCTTCATGATGTCGCGGTAGGCGCGCAGGGCGGCAAAGGTGGTGGTGAACAGCTTGGTGCGGTCGAGCTCGGTTTTTTCCTTGTAGTCGTTGATGTCGTAGTTGACGATCACGCGTTCTTCCGGCGCCTGTCCCGGTTGTCCCGTGCGCAGCACGATGCGCGTAAACTGGTTGCCCAGGTCTTCGCGCATCCAGCGCGCCACTTCCAGGCCGCTGTCTTCGCGCTCCATCACCACGTCGAGAAACACCAGCGCGATGCCTTCTTCACGCGCCAGCACCTGCTTGGCTTCGGCGCCGCTGTAGGCGTGCACGAAACTCAGGGCGCGGCCTTCCAGGCGAAAACGGCTCAGCGTCAGTTTGGTGATGTCATGGATGTCGGGTTCATCGTCGACGAGCAGGACTTTCCAGGGGGGTAACTTGGGTGAGGCTGAAGACAAAAATGACATAAGGGCGAGTTCCGCTAAAAGGCATAACTGACGCAATGCTGAGACGCCCGCGCCAGGCTAGCCTGTGCGCCACTACGGCGTTGCGCGTTTTTCGGGCGCATTTTATCGATTGTAGACTGACGGCTTAGTATTAACAACAAGCAAGAATAATTGACTAAATTCATGCAACATGCATATCAAAAAAGCACTTTAAATCCCTGCTGGCGACACCATCTATACTTTATCGCTTAGGCAACTATATTTTCAAGACAATACTTTGTTTTAATTAATATTGCCAATGAATCTGTAAAAAAGTCTGTGGCCTAAGCCATGTTCGTTGCGCTGTGCAAGAAAAGTAACAATGTATTAGTTTCTCTTTAGAATGAAACTCATTGCGTTATAGTAAAACGTAAACAATGGCCGGAGTGCCATCCACATTCTTGAAAGGACTCATCATGAAAACGAACACAACGCGTACCTTCATTGCTGGTCTTGCCTTGCTGGCGAGCAGTGCCGCCTGGGCGGGCACGGAAGTGCATTTCACCAAGCCGGAACAATTTTCGGACGTGTCTTTCGATCAGACGGAGCGTGAAAAAGTGCTCAAGGACTTGACGGCGCATTTCGAGAAACTGGGAGAGTCGCTCAAGCCTGGCCTGACCCTGAAGATCGATGTGACGGATCTGGATATGGCTGGCCGTGAAAATCCCGCCATGCGCTCCACGCAGGATTTTCGCGTGATGACCGGCCAGGCCGATTGGCCGCGCATGCGCTTGCACTATGTGCTGGAGCAGGATGGCAAGGTCATCGCCAACGCCGATGCGGCCCTGTCCGATATGTCCTATCTGACGCGCATCAATCGCTATGCGAGCGGCGACAAGCTGCGCTACGAGAAGAAGATGATCGATGACTGGTTCTCGAGCACGTTTGGCACGCAAGTGAAGCGTCCGGTACGCAAATGATCTTGCCGTCGCGCGCGACCCGCAGGGCAGCTAATCAACGCAAATAGTCAACGCAAAAGTCAACGCAAGTAAGCCTGTTCGATGCGCGCCTGCTGGCCGCTATGGCGCAGGGCCAGCAGGGCGGCATTCATCTGCGCGATGAAATCGGCCTTGTAGGCCGGCGTGTTGCGCGCGCTGTAGGCGATATAGGTGGCTTCGGACGACAGTTCCAGCACTTCATGCAGGACGAAGCCGTAAGTGGCCAGTTCACCCTGCAGCTGGCGCGCCGTGTGGCGCGCGGCACCGCGGTCGCTGGCGTAGCAATCGATGCGCCGCAAGGCCAGTTTTTTCAGATTGGCTTCATTCCCCTTGGCCGCTTCCAGGTGCAGCAGTCCTTCGCGGGCTGGCGCCATCAGTTTTTCCGAGAGCAGAAAACCCGTATTGACGCCGATGGTCAGGCCGGCAAAGTCGGCGGGAAACCGCGTGCGCGGCGTGCGCATGACGGCCTCATGGCAAAACAGGACCACCGATTCACGGTATAGCACGGCTGAATACGGTTGCACGTACGAGCGTTCCGTTTTGCGTCCGGGCGGAAACAGGCCAAAAACCTGGCCCTTTTCCAGCGCGTCGAGTCCCCGTTTCCAGGGGCGCGGCTGCAGTTCCAGCCGGTAATCTGGCATCGATATGGCCACCTGGCGCAGGATGTCGACATACATGCCCTTGAAGACGCCGTTTTCCACATAGCTGTACGGTGCATAGTCGTCGTCGCCGTACAGGATGACGGTTTGCGGCGCGGCACGGCCGATGCCCGGTGGCGCCATCGCGCAGGCGGCGGCCAACAGGCAGGCGCCGGCGCGGCGCAGGTCAATTTTGCATATCATCCTGACAAGCATACAGGATGACGAGCAGAATGTATCGCGTCTCAGTCGATCCAGTTCACCTGTGGGAACTTGCTGCCGAAATCTTCCGGCATGGGCACGACCTGGCTGCGCTTGTAGTTGAAGAAGACAAAGCCGGACTTGGCCATGGCGATCAGGGTGTTGTCGCGCGGGCGCGTGATGCGAAAGGTAATGTCGCCGCCATATTTATTGAAATCCATGACGCCCACTTCGAACAGCAACTGGTCGCGCGCATGGGCTTCGGCGCGGTAGGTGGTGGCCAGGTCGGTGACGATGATGCCGGTGCCATCCGCTTCGATGTCGCGCACGCCGTACTCGAACAGGAAGCGGGCGCGTGCTTCGGAAATCATGGAAATCATGGAATCGTTGCCGAGATGGTTGCCGGCGTTGATGTCGGTCGTGCGTACCGTCAGTTGCGAGGAATAGCAGTACTGGTCTTCAGGAAATTCAAGTTTCAAACGGGCCATGGTGTTCTCTTGGGCTGGGGCGCAGGGCGCGGCGGAAAAAATCCATTCTAGCCGGTTCCCCGCGCCCCGTCGAAAAACAGTCCCAGCCGCGTGCGCGGGGCCGCTTTACGGGGGTATGCTTATTTGCGCACAATCCTGTACACCTTGCCCGTGCCGCTCAGCATGTACAGCTCGTTTTGCGCGTCCTGGCCAAACGACAGGATATTGCCCACGTTCGTGATGCCCCAGTCTTTCACGGCCGATGCCGTGCCATTGCTATAGCTAAAACTTTTCAGCCAGGCGCTGCAGTAGTCGGAATACAGGTATTGCCCCGCCAGTTCCGGCAAGGCCGCGCCCCGGTACACATAGCCGCCCGTGATCGAACAGCCGTTGGCCGCATCGTTGCTGTACGTGATGGCGGGCAGGACCAGCCCGGCCTGGTTGCAGCTGGCGCTGTTGTAGCATTGCGACCCTTCCATGATGTTCCAGCCATAGTTGTTGCCCGCCTGGCCCACGGGGCGCACGTCGACCTCTTCCCAGTTGGCCTGGCCCACGTCGGCGATGTACAGCAGCTGGGCCGGCACGTCGAAGGCGTAGCGCCACGGATTGCGCAAGCCGTAGGCCCAGATTTCAGGGCGCCCGCCTGCCGTGGCAAAGGGGTTGCCGGGTGGAATGGCGTACGGCTGGGCCACCGTGCTGGCGTTGACGTCCAGGCGCAGCATTTTTCCCAAGAGTACGTTGGTGTTTTGCGCGTTGCCGGGCGGATCGCCCCCGCTGCCGCCGTCGCCCGTGCCCGCGTACAGATAGCCGTCCGGGCCAAAGCTGAGCAAGCCGCCATAGTGGTTGTTGAACGTGGGATGGGGAATCGTGATGATGTTCAGCGCGGACAGGGGATCGGCCACGTTGGCGTTGCCAGCCGACACTTGCCGCCGCTCGATGACGATATCGCCGGCCAGGTTCGTGTAGTACAGGAAGAAATAGCCGTTGCTGGCGTATTGCGGATGGAAGGCCATCGACAGCAAGCCCCGCTCGCCGCTGGTGGTGGTGAGCGTACTGATGTCGAGGAAGGGCGTGGCCAGCAGGTTGCCGTTCTGCACCACGCGGATGCGGCCGGCCCGTTCGATAATGAATAAACGGTTGTCGCCGGGCGGCGCCGTGAGGAAGATGGGCACGCTCAAGCCGCTGGCCACTTCCTGCAGGCGCAGGGCCAGCGCTGCTGTGGCCGCGTACGTGACGGCCGCGCTGGCCGTCGCCCCCGCAGTGACTTGCACCTGCTGCGTGACGGGCGTGGGCGCCAGCGTTCCCGTGCCTTGCGCTACGCTGGCGGCGCTGAGCGTGTAGGCGCCGGGCGCCAGATCCGTGAGCGTGGCGCTCGCCGTCAGCGCCTTGCTGTACGACGCCGGTCCCGTGACCGTGACGGCGCCCGCCACGCCGGCCGGCAAGCCGCCGAGGGTGACCGTCAGGCTGCCCGTGGTGGCACCAGGCGCAGGGTGGTGATGGCCGCCGCCACAGGCGGCCAGCAGGGCCAGGCAGCATGCCAGCAGCAGGGCCAGCCAGGGCCGGGGGAGGCGGAAAGGTAGATGGCACATGTCAGTCTCCTGCGGGAATGACGCAACGGCTGCTCGAGGGGATGTGCCAAGAATGCGCGTCTTTGTGGCGGGAAGTTTGCGCTGGCGCAAACGTGCGGCGGCATCGGACAAATGCGCCGCGTTTTCAGACAAGCGCAGGGCCAGCTGTGCCACCGTGCCGGCAGCCGCCCGATAATGGCGCATCTGAAACCGAGCAGGAATGACACACATGAAAACCAAAGCCGCGATTGCCTGGAAAGCGGGCGCTCCGCTGACCATCGAAGAAGTCGACCTGGCCGGCCCGCGCGCCGGCGAAGTGCTGGTCGAGCTGAAAGCCACCGGGATTTGCCATACCGATTACTACACCCTGTCCGGCGCCGATCCGGAAGGCATCTTCCCCGCCATTCTCGGCCATGAAGGCGCAGGCGTCGTCGTCGACGTGGGCCCGGGCGTGACGACCCTGAAAAAGGACGACCACGTCATCCCGTTGTACACGCCGGAATGCCGCCAGTGCAAGTTCTGTCTGTCGCAAAAGACGAATCTGTGCCAGGCCATCCGCTCCACGCAGGGCCGCGGCCTGATGCCGGACGCCACCAGCCGCTTCTCGCTCAATGGCCAGCCGCTGTTCCATTACATGGGCACGTCGACCTTTTCGAATTACATCGTCGTGCCGGAAATCGCCCTGGCCAAGATTCGCGAAGATGCGCCCTTCGACAAGGTCTGCTACATCGGTTGCGGCGTGACGACGGGCGTGGGCGCCGTCCTGTTCTCGGCCAAGGTCGAGGCAGGCGCCAACGTGGCCGTGTTCGGCCTGGGCGGCATCGGCCTGAACGTGATCCAGGCGGCGAAAATGGTCGGCGCCGATAAAATCATCGGCATCGACATCAACCCGGCGCGCCAGGCCATCGCGCGCAAGTTCGGCATGACGCATTTCATCAACCCGAACGAGGTGGAAAACGTCGTCGATGCCATCGTGCAACTGACGGACGGCGGCGCCGACTACAGTTTCGAATGCGTGGGCAACACGACCCTGATGCGCCAGGCGCTCGAATGCACGCACAAGGGCTGGGGCAAGTCCTTTATCATCGGCGTGGCGGCGGCGGGCCAGGAAATTTCCACGCGGCCATTCCAGCTGGTGACGGGACGCGAATGGCGCGGTTCGGCCTTCGGCGGCGCGCGCGGCCGTACGGACGTGCCGAAGATCGTCGACTGGTATATGGAAGGCAAGCTCAACATCGACGACCTGATCACGCATCGCCTGCCGCTCGAACGCATCAATGAAGGTTTCGACCTGATGAAGAGCGGCGAATCGATCCGTTCCGTCGTGTTGTACTAATCTTATCGGATGTACTCATTGCGCAACACTTGACGGACGGGGCAGGGCGGCACGCTGTACTTCGCTGCCTGCCCCTGCTAGTGTGAAGACATCACCGCCTTGCTTTGGGAGCCGTTCATGTTTGCCACTGCCTACCTCGCCACCTTGCGCCGCATGCTGCCCGTCTTCCTCGGCGCGGCCCTGTCTTCCCTGCTGGCCTTGTGGTGGAGCAATGCCGCCAGCCTCGCCACGCCCGCCATCTGGCTGGCGCTGCTGGCCACGTATCTGCTGTGCGCACTGCTGTTTACGCCGCTGGCCCGGCAGAGCCGCCAACTGGCCACGCGCCACGTGCGTCACGGCAAGCCGCGCTGAGATCCTAGCGCGCCGTGCTGGAAAAACGCTCGCGGTAATCGCGCGGCGTGATGGCGAGTTTCTTTTGAAACAGCCGGCGCAGCCTTTCCTCGCTATGCAAGCCCGCCTGCACGGCCACCTGTTTTAAGGAAGACACATTGTCTTCCAGCAAGCGGCGCGCCACTTCGAAGCGGGCCGTGTCGATGAATTCCGTGGGGCTGGTACCCGTTTCGCGCTGGAATACGCGCGTAAAATTGCGCTCGCTCATGGCCAGCCTGGCCGCCAGCAGCGGCACAGTAAGCTCTTCTGCCAGGTGCTCCATGATCCAGCCCTGCAACTGGCGGATGCTCGGATGCGTCGTCATCTGGCTCGACAGGTGCACGGAAAACTGCGACTGGCCGCCGGGCCGCTTCAGATACACGACCAGGTCGCGCGCCACTTCCAGCGCGATATCGCGGCTGAAATCGTCTTCCACCAGGGCCAGGGCCAAGTCGATGCCGGCCGTCACGCCGGCCGACGTCCAGAATTTCCCTTCCCGCACGAAAATCGCATCGGCATTGACCTGTATCAATGGATAGCGCTGACGCAGGCTGTCCACGGCGCTCCAGTGCGTGGCGGCGCTCTTGCCGTCCAGCACACCGGCCTCGGCCAGGAAGAAGCAGCCCGTGCACAGGGCCGCCAGGGTGTCGATGCGCGGCGCCGCCTCGGCCACCCAGGCGGCGAGGGCGGGGATGTCCTGCAAGACTTGCTCGACGTGGTGGCAGCCGACGATGACGGCCAGGTCGGGCAGGCGGCTGGCATCGAGCGCCTTGCTGGCATGCAGCGACATCAGGGTGTCCGACTCGACCGGGCCGATGGCTGTCGACACGATGCGCACGTCGTAGCCGCCGGGCAGATTGCGCAGGCGCAAATGGGTGTTGGCGTAGTCAAACACTTTCATGGCGCCGATGGCTTCGAGCGCCTTGAAGCCGGGATAGACGATGATGTCGACGGTGCGCAGGGGGAATTCTTTGGGGCTTTGCTTGATCATGCGATATGCGCGAGGGGGATAAATACTGCCATAATGCAACAACAGCGATGGCGTAGGTTAGCATGAAATAACCGGCACGCCTGCTGGCTCCCCACCCACCGGATTCCTCGATATCGTGCGCTTACTTCACATTTTTGCCGCCCTGACATTGCTGCTGGGCTCATCCCTTGCCCACGCGGCCACGCTCAACTTCAATGGCGGCGCCGTCAGCAACTGCAGCCAGAGCCAGGATGGCTTGCAATACACGTGCACCTCGCTGGCGCTGACCTCCACCGACGTCATCGTCATCGGCAGCGCGTATGCCGTGACGGTCAACAGTTCGCTGGCGATGAGCTACAACCAGGGCTTGACGATGAGCGGCAATGCCACGCTGACGGTCAAGGGCAATCTCGATATCAAGGACATCAATCCGCCGAACCTGAAAGTCACGGGGGGCAACCTGACAGCCGAGGGCGGCACTTTCCTCATGGGCGCGCAGGAACAGACCATCACGGCAAATGTTTCCGCCACGACCATCAAGATGGGCTCGAACAACGTCAAGGTGACGGGCAAGATCAGCGCCAAGGGCCCCGTGGAAATCGCCTCGGGTTCCGTCATCAACGGGCCGATCAGCGGCACCATCGTCAATATCCTGCCCGCCAGTACCCGCATCCAGGGCGATATCACGGCCAGCGTATCGCTGACCATCGGTTCCGGCAGCCAGGTGACGGGCAATCTGAAATCGCCGACGATCGACCTGAAGGCGTCCGGCCTGCTCGTCACGGGCGACGTCGACGCTAGCAATTCCCTGTCGATCGCCTCCGGCAATGGCATCAAGGGCAATGTGGACGCCGGCGAGGTGACGCTCGACTCGTCCAACGCCTATATCACGGGCAACGCCAAGGTCGACCACATCACTCTGGGCTGGCAGGGCCGGGTGCAGCAAACCATCACCTGCAAGGCATATACGCCATCGAACCCGTGCAGCTGCGTGACGAACAATAGCGGCTGGGCCTTCAATGAACCGATGGGGCCGAAATGCGGGCCCGGTACGCCGAGCGGACTGCACCATTTCCAGATCGAGCACCCGCTGACGGCGCTCACTTGCCAGGTGCCCACGGTGAAGGTAACAGCCTGCGCCGATGCCAGTTGCAGCGCGGTCTACAAAAATGGCGTGAATGTCACCGTCAGCCCGGGCGGCGAGTCGACGCCGATCGATACCAGCGGCGTCAACGCCAATGTCACGGTGCGCCAGACCACGGTGGGCATGGCTACCCTGAGCCTGGTCAGCACGCCCGCCACGACGGGGGCGCTGGTGTGCAAGAGCGGCGGCAACACGAGCAATTGCCAGATCAGCTTTCTCTCCAGCGGCTTCCAGGTGAGCGGCATTCCGCGCTACGCGGAAGTGCCGTATAAATTGGAAATCAGCGCCTTGCAAGTATCACCCAACAATCCGACCGCTTGCGTGACCATGTTCGCCGGCCAGAACAAGGACTTGAACCTGACTTGTGCGTACAGCAATCCGGACAAGGGGACATTGCCTGCGCGCATCTTTGACAGCGCCAAAAATAGCTATGTTGCCCTGGCGGCCAGCGACCAGAGCAGTTGCAGCGGGACGAGCACCAAGGTGAGAGTGACGTTCGACGCCGATGGCGTGGCCAAGCCGAACATGCTGTATGCCGATGCGGGAGCGCTGCTCCTGACGGCCTCTTACAAGCCCGATAGCGGCAGCGACAAAGGTTTGGACATGAGCGGCAGCGGCACGGTCATCGTGGCGCCGCAGCAATTCCTGTTGACGAAGCTGGCGCCGACGCAACGCGCTGGCCTGGCGGCAGCGCCTCTCGTGGCGGGGACGCCCATCACGTTATCGGCCGTCAACGCGCTCGGTGCCGTGACGAAGAACTTTGGCAACGAAAGCGGTGTCGCGGTGCAAAAAGTCGTGCTCGGCAATATCCTGCTGGCGCCGGTCTACGAAAACCCGGACGTCAACAAGCCGAACAATCCTACGGTCGGCGGCGATCTCGATTTCGTGAAGAAAGGGGGCGTCATCGCGGCGCCGCCGCTGGTCTGGCCCGAAGTGGGCAAGATCAATTTCACGGCCGCGCTGCAATACGGTTATCTGGGCAGCGGCCTGACGTCGCAGGGGACGAGCGATGCCGTACTCTTTTATCCGCACCACTTTGTGACGGAACTGGTGGTCAAGAAAGTGGACCTCCCGGGGGGGACGAAGACGGAGTTTCCTTTCCCGTGCAGCGCGCCGTTCGTGTGTGCCGGCGACCGTGCCGTGTATTCGCGCCAGCCTTTCGATCTGACCATCCGTTCCCAGACCTCGGGTGGCGTGGACACCAAGAATTTTGACGCCAGGAATGACGTCATCAACAAAACGCAAGTGACGCTGGTCCCGTATGACGCGGCCACGGGGAAGAACAGCTATCCGCCCACGGCGCCATCGGGTAGCACGCTGACGGATGGGGCAAAAGCACCTGCGGCCGTGACGGGCGTACCCGTCAGCAGTTTCAGCAATGGCGTTGCCACGCGCTCCATCGCCTACAGTTTCCCTTCCGCCTATGCCGTGCCCAAAGAGCCAAAGGCACTGGCATCGCCGACGGGGCTGCTGCTGCGCGCGACGTATGCCTACCCGGCGGCCGGTAATGTGAGCTCGGCGCCGGCCGATGGCAAGGAAGCGCAGCTGACCGTGCTCACGGGCCGCCTGATGGTGCCGCATGACTACGGTTCCGAGCGCTATCCCGTGCGTCTGGCGGTGCAGGCGCAGTACTGGGATGGCAAGACCTGGGTCACCAGTCTGCTGGACAGCATCAGTGCGTTCGACAACACGCTGGTGGTGTTTGCCAATTGCAAGAAAACCCTGGTATGCAAGGACTTTTTATTACCCAATAACACTATTGTTACTTATACGGTCGACAAGGGCATCTTGCCGCCAAATAGACGCCTGATCCTGGCGGCGCCCGGCGTCGGCAAGAGCGGCAGCGTCGATGTTTCCGTGCCCGGCATTGCGTACTTGCCCAGCACCGTGGGCACCGTCGTCTTTGGCGTCTTCAAGTCGGGTCCCGTGATTTACCTGCGCGAGATGTATTAGCCTGAACCAAGGGCGGGGGCAGGCAGCGCGAAAAACCAGTAACATGCCTGGCTGTGGCATTTCCTCCCCCAACCTCAGACTGGAGTTTTCTATGAGCACAACTTCGCAGTGGATCGATATCGCCGGCCCGGACGGCAGCTTCCAGGCTTACCTGGCCGTGCCGCATGTGGGCAAGGGCCCCGCCATCATCCTGTTGCAGGAAATTTTCGGCGTCAACGAGCACATCCGCGCCGTGGCCGACCAGTACGCGGCCGATGGCTACGTGGTGCTGGTGCCCGACCTGTTCTGGCGCGCCGGCGCACACATTGAGCTCGGCTATGACGCGGACGGCTGGAAGCGCGCCGTCGAACTGATGCAGGCAACCGACAATCCGCAGGCGGACGCCGATATCGCCGCCACCGTTGCCGCCCTGCGCGCGCGTCCGGAAGTGACGGGCAAGCTGGCTTCCGTCGGCTACTGCTTCGGCGGCCGGCTGTCGTTCCAGGCAGCCGCGGCCGGCCTGGTCGATGCGGCCATCGCCTATTACGGCGGCGGCATCCAGAACAAGCTGGACCTGGCTGACAACATCAAGGTGCCGCTGCTCATGCATTTCGGCGGCCAGGACAGCCATATCCCGCCGGAAGCCGTGCAAAAGATCGCCGAGCGTTTCGAAGACCGGCAAGACGTGGAAATCCATATCTACCCGGGTGCCGAGCACGGTTTCAATTGCACCCACCGCGACAGCTACCAGCAGCGCGCCGCCGCCCAGGCGCATGGCAATTCCCTGATTTTCTTGGCGGAAAATCTGTAAGGTAGCCACCCCAGGCTGGCCAGTTGCCATGGTTTGCTCAGCAGCAAAGCCGCATGGGCGCTAAAATAGCGGCTGTGCCGGGCAACTCCGGCCGGCCGGGCGCGGCGCCCGGCAAACCTGGATGAGGAACCGAATTAAAGATGGCCCAAGTAATTGTTTCTGTAACATTGGCGGCAAGCGCCGAAAGAGTGTGGGATTTTATCGGCGGCTTCCAGTCGCTGAATGAATGGTCGAGCTCCATCAAGACCAGCTTGTCCGAGCACGGCGGCAGAGTGCGCCGTCTGAAAACCACAGACGGCGCCATCATCGCCGAACGCCTGCAAAGCTACAGCGAAGCGGACAAGAGCTACAGCTACACCATCGTCTCGGGCCCGATCCCCGTCAAGAACTACCGTTCCACCCTGCGCGTCACGGGCGAACCGGGCGCGAATGAATGCGTGGCGCAATGGTCGAGCGAGTTCGACGCGGCCGAAGGCGTGGAAGAGGTCATGGTGGGCGCGTTTCAGCATCTGTATGAGACGGCGTTTGTCGACCTGAAACGCATCATGGCGATTTGAACGCTCGTAGGTCGGATTAGCGGCAACGCCGCGTAATCCGACACCACCACCGGCGCCAACAATGTTGTCGGGTTACGCGGGGCGATGCCCGACTAATCCGACCTACGCTTGACGTTACCGCTTTACTTTGCCAAACGCCTCGCCCTTGTTCCATGTCGGCAACTGCTTTTCATTCGCCACTTCATAGCCGAGGTTCAAAGTAAATTGCGCCTGCTGCACCATGCCGGACAAGTCCCACGACGGGTGGTATTCATCGGTGACCTGGTGGTAATCCTTTTTAAACGCCACCAGGCGCTCGCCTGAGGCTTTGGGCTCCTGGACGAAGTCGAACGAACCGTCGCCGGAAAACACGGCCGAGCCCACGTTGAAGGCGGGCACGCCGGCCTTGGCAAACGCAAAATGGTCGGCCCGGTAAAACGCGCCGGACAGGTCGGGGATGGTCGGCGCCAGGCGCAGGCCCATGCGCTTGGCCACCCTGGCGGCGCTCGCGTACAGGCTGCTGCGCTCGGCGCCGGCCACGCCGATGTCGTGCGTCTTGCCGACGAAATTCATGCTGTCGAGGTTCAGGTCGGCGGCCGTCTTGGCCAGTGGCCACAAGGGCTTGCGCGTGTAGGCCGTGCTGCCCAGCATGCCCGTTTCCTCGCCGGCCGGCCACAGGAAGATCTGCGTGCGCCGTGCCGGCTGTTTCACCGCCACTTGCGCCATGGCCAGCAAGGCCGCCGCGCCCGAGGCGTTGTCGATGGCGCCGTTGTAGATATGGTCGCTCTGGCCGCTGCGTTGGCTGCCTTCGTCATCCTTGCCCAGGTGGTCCCAGTGGGCCGAGTAGATGACGGCTTCGTCCTTCAATTTCGGGTCCGTGCCCGGCACGATGCCGGCCACGTTGAATTGTTCGATGCTGCGCACCTGGCTATCCAGTGCCACCTTGACCGTCGCGTTCAAGGCGACGGGGCGGAATGCGCGCGTTTCCGCCTGTGCGCGCAAGGCGTCCAGGTCTTGTCCGCCGGCCTGGAACAGGGCGCGCGCCATGTCTTCCTGCAGCCAGCCTTCCATCGCATTGCCCGCGCCAGCCAGGTTGAAGCGCTCATGGCCGAAACCGTTGGCCGGCACCGACCACGGATACGACGCTGATGCCGTCGTGTGTATCAGCAAGACCCCGGCGGCGCCTTGGCGCAGCGCTTCTTCGTACTTGTAGACCCAGCGGCCGTAATACGTGAGCGACTTGCCGGCGAAGCGCTGCGGTTCGGCGCTGGTCGGCTGCGGGTCGTTGACCATCATGATGACGAGTTTGCCCTTCAGGTCGACGCCCTTGAAATCGTCCCAGTTTTCTTCCGGGGCGCGAATGCCGTAGCCGGCAAACACGACGGGCGCGTCGAACGCCACTGTCTGCTGGCCATTCGCCGCGCCAAAGACGATGTCCTGGCCGAAGGAGGGAGACAAGGTCTTGCCACCCGCGCTGAACGTCACTGTGCTCGATGGCAAGGCCTTGCTGCCGACGATGGTCAGCGCCTGGCGGTAGCTGCCATCCTTCAACGGTTGCAGGCCGGCCACGGCCGCCTGCGTTTCCAGGTAGCGCACGGCCAGGTCGCCGCCGCGCTGGCCCGTGCCGCGTCCTTCCAGCAAATCGTCGGCCAGGAAGGACAGATGGGCGCGCAGGGGCGCCTCGGCAACGAGCGGCTGGGCGAGGGTAGCCGTGCTGAACAGGCTGGCGGCGAGGACGAGGGGAAAGCGCATGACAACTCCAAAAGTGAATACGGGAAAGCAAAGCAGCGGCAATCTTACTCTACCGCAATGCTCCAGCGTAGCGCGCGGCGTGCGTGCGCCATTGCGGCCACAATGGCTGCTGGTTCACCGACAAGGAGCGTTCCATGACATCCCCTGACTTGCATTCAAACAATACCCTGCGTACCGCCGACGGTACATTGATCTACTACAAGGACTGGGGCAGCGGCCCGCCCGTCGTCTTCAGCCACGGCTGGCCCTTGTCGTCCGACGCGTGGGAAGACCAGATGTTTTACCTGGCCTCGCGCGGCTACCGCGTCATCGCGCACGACCGGCGCGGCCATGGCCGTTCCAGCCAGCCCTTCGACGGCAACGACATGGATACCTATGCCGACGACCTGGCGGCCCTGATCGCCGCGCTGGACTTGACGGGCGCCACGCTCGTCGGCCACTCGACGGGCGGCGGCGAAGTGGCGCGCTACATCGGCCGCCATGGCACCGGGCGCCTGGCTGGCGCCGTGCTCGTGGGCGCCGTGCCGCCGCTGATGCTGCAGACGGACGACAATCCGCTGGGCTTGCCGCTATCCACCTTTGACGCCATCCGCGCCGGCGTGCAGGCCGACCGCAGCCAGTTTTTCCGTGACTTGAGTGTGGCCTTCTATGGCTACAACCGGCCCGATGCGAAGCCCTCGCAGGGCGTGCGCGATGGTTTCTGGCGGCAAGGCATGCAGGCGGGCATGCCGGCGTCTTACCTGTGCATCAAGCAATTTTCCGAGACGGATTTCACGGCTGACCTGGCCAAATTCGATGTGCCGACCCTGGTGATCCATGGCGACGACGACCAGATCGTACCGATCGCCGCTTCGGCGCGGCGCACTGCCGAGCTCATCATCGGCAGCAAGCTGCTCGTGTATGCGGGCGCGCCGCACGGTCTGGCGACGACGCACAAGGACAGGCTGAACGAGGACTTGCTGGAATTTTTGCGCCACTCGGTCGATGCGGCAAGCAATATCGAGGCGCACCTGTAAAACCGGCATATCCATTGCAAAACACATAATATTGTTTGATTTTTGCACCAATTGCGTGCGGATCGCCGATTTTTCTGCGTTTTAGAATGCAAAAAATGGCGTTCTGCCGCCTCGTTCCACCCGGTAAGGTCCAGTAAAGAGTAAACTAGCAGATACACTCTTTCGCATTGGGCGATTCGAGCGAACTTGTGAGTGATTTCATGTCTGATACACCAATTTCCTTATTTTCCGACCTTAACCTGAGCGAGCCGCTGATTCGCGCGCTCAAGGATGTCGGTTACGAAACACCGTCGCCTATCCAGGCGGCCACGATTCCATTATTGCTCGCGAACCGCGACGTGCTGGGCCAGGCGCAAACAGGCACGGGTAAAACCGCCGCCTTCGCCTTGCCGATCCTGTCGCGCATCGATCTGAAACAAAGCTCACCCCAAGCCCTGGTCCTGGCACCGACGCGCGAACTGGCCATCCAGGTCGCCGAAGCGTTCCAGGTGTACGCCGCCCACATCCCCGGCTTCCACGTGTTGCCGATCTACGGCGGCCAAAGCTACGGCCCGCAGCTGTCGGCCCTGCGCCGCGGCGTGCACGTCATCGTCGGCACCCCAGGCCGCGTCATCGATCACCTGGACAAGGGTTCGCTCGACCTGTCCAAGCTGAAAACCCTGGTGCTGGACGAAGCCGATGAAATGCTGCGCATGGGCTTTATCGACGACGTCGAACGTATCTTGAAAGAAACCCCGGAAGGCCATCAAACGGCCCTGTTCTCGGCCACCATGCCTTCCGTCATCAAGCGCATCGCCACGACCTACCTGGTGAACCCGGCCGAAGTGACGGTCGCCGCCAAGACGGGCACGGCCGACAACATCCGCCAGCGCTACTGGCTGGTGTCGGGCATGCACAAGCTCGACGCGCTGACCCGCATCCTGGAAGCGGAAGCGTTTGACGGCATGATCATCTTTGCCCGCACCAAGCTGGGTACGGAAGAGCTGGCCGGCAAGCTGCAAGCGCGTGGCTTCTCGGCTGCCGCCATCAATGGCGACATCCAGCAAGCGCAGCGCGAGCGCACGATCCAGCAGTTGAAAGACGGCAAGATCGACATCCTCGTGGCAACCGACGTGGCCGCCCGCGGCCTGGACGTCGAGCGCATCAGCCACGTCGTCAACTACGACGTGCCGCACGACCCGGAAAGCTACACCCACCGCATCGGCCGCACGGGCCGCGCCGGCCGCAGCGGCGAAGCGATTTTGTTCATCACCCCGCGTGAAAAGAACTTGTTGAAAGCCATCGAACGCTCGACCCGCCAGCCGATCGGCATGCTGGAACTGCCAACGATCCAGGCCGTCAACGACGTGCGTATCGCCAAGTTCAAAGAGCAAATCAGCGAAACCCTGGCCTTGGGCGAGCTGGAACAGTTCCAGTCGCTGATCGAGGATTTCGAGCGTGAGCAAAACATTCCCGCCATCGAAATCGCCGCCGCCCTGGCGAAGATGGCGCGTGGCAATACGCCGCTGCTGCTGGACAAGAACAAGGCGCGCGAGCAAGCCACGTGGCAGGACGACCGTCCTGTGCGCCAGGATCGTTTTGAGCGCAACGACCGTCCGGAACGGGGCGACCGCTTCGACCGCAACGAGCGCAGCGAACGCCCGGCCTTCCCGAAAAAGGAGCGCATTCAACGTCCAGCCGACGCCGGCATGCAGACCTTCCGCATTGAAGTCGGTCATCAGCATGGCGTAAAACCAGGCAATATCGTGGGCGCCATCGCCAACGAAGCGGGCATCGATTCGAAAAACATCGGCCGCATCGAAATCTATGACGACTACAGCGTCCTGGACTTGCCAGACAGCATGCCGAAAGAATTGCTGGATCAGCTGAAAACCGTGTGGGTCGCGGGCCAGCAGCTGCGCATCAGCCGTGACGGCGACGCGCCGGACCTGGCGCCGCCAGCCGCGCCACGCAAGCCGTTTGCCGCCAAGTCCGCGCCAGCGTTCAAGGATGCACCAGCGGACGCGGGCGAGGCAGCCCCAGCGCCGCGCGCGCCGAAGAAGGAACGTCCACGCCCGGGCGTGACGGCTTACCGCATCGAAGTGGGCCGTGAGCACGCCGTGACGCCAAGCAACATCGTCGGCGCCATCGCCAACGAAGCGAACCTGGAAGCCAAGCATATCGGCCGCATCGATATCTTTGACAACTACAGCGTGCTGGATCTGCCGGAAGGCATGCCGCCGGAAATCCTCGACCACCTGAAATCGGTCGTCGTCTCTGGCCAGAAACTGCGCATCAGCCTCGATGACGGCACGACGGAGCGCAAGCCTGCGCCACCGCGTCCGAAGTCGCCGCGCAAAACCTTTAAGTAATCCATCCACACGGGCGCTCCGGCGCCTGTGTCGCGGATTGGAGACACATCCCTCACTGGCGCGTTCGCGCCAGTTTTTATTTTCCCTCAAGAAATGAATATTGTTGCCGCGTTATTGTTGGCGGCAGGTGTCGCCATGCGCCGGCCATGACGGCAGTCTTCCTGCGTCTTTTTATCGGCACATACGCCGTATTTATCGCCTGCCGCGCAGATACATAATTTTTTATTAATTATTGTGTGTGCGCGTAATTTGAATTTTGCATTCAATAAAATCAATCAAGTTGAATCAAAGTAAATTCTAAAAAATAAATGAATTGGTTTTTATTAAATTATTTGACCAGTGTCACTGTCGCCGAAGCGATATATCAAGGGTGCTTGATGTGGTATATTGTTTTTATGTTTTTGTTATGCTAGTTGAAAAAAAATAGAGGAGCGACGATGCGGGTCAATACGCCTATCACGCAAAATGAATACGTATTAAATGAAGGCATGACGATTGTTTCCACGACGGATTTACAGGGAAACATCAATTACGCCAATCAGTATTTCATTGAAGTCAGCGGTTTTTCAGAAATGGAACTGCTGGGTGCGCCACAGAATATCCTGCGTCATCCCGATATGCCGGCCGAAGCGTTTGCCGACCTGTGGGACACCATCAAGACGGGCATGCCGTGGACCGGCATGGTCAAGAACCGCTGCAAGAACGGTGATTTCTACTGGGTCTTCGCCAATATCACGCCCGTGATCGAAAACGGCCGCCCGATCGGTTATATGTCCGTGCGCACCAAGCCCTCGCGCGAGCAGATCAACGAAGCGGCAGCCCTGTATAAAAGTTTCAAAGACGGCAATACCTCCAAGCTGGCGATCCGCAATGGCCGCGTCGTGCGCCAGGGCTGGGTCGCCAAGCTGGCCGAATGGCGCAAGCTGACCCTGTCGCAAGACCTGGCCTTCCATTGCATCGTCTTTGGCGTGGTGCTGGCCATCCTCGGCTGCGCCGTGTGGAATATCGATGGAGACACAAGCACGGCCACGCGCAGCTGGCTCAGCGGTGCCGCCGCCGCCGCCGTCGCGCTGATGCTGTATTTCTGGGCCCATCTGCACAATTCGCTCGTCGCTCCGCTGGGTGACGCCGTCACGATGGCGCGCAAGATGGCGGGCGGCGACTTGACGGGCGTCATCGACAAAGTGCGCGACGACGACATGGGCCAATTGATGGCGGCCTTGCGCCAGACCAACATCAACTTGCACAGCATCATCGGCGACGTGCGCGCCAACTTCGAGGATATCCGCATCACCACGGCCGAGATCGCCACGGGCAATATGGACTTGTCCAGCCGCACGGAATCGCAGGCGTCCAGCCTGGAACAGACGGCGGCCAGCATGGAAGAGCTGACGTCCACCGTGCAGAACAGCGCCGACCACGTGGACACGGCCAACAAGCTGGCAGCGCAGGCGTCGACCGTCGCGGCCAAGGGCGGCACCATCGTCAGCGAAGTGGTCACCACGATGGACGAGATCAGCACCTCGTCGCGCAAGATTCTCGACATCATCGGCTTGATCGATGGCATCGCCTTCCAGACGAATATCCTCGCCTTGAACGCGGCTGTGGAAGCGGCGCGCGCGGGCGAGCATGGCCGCGGCTTTGCCGTCGTGGCCGGCGAAGTGCGCAGCCTGGCGCAGCGCTCGGCTACCGCCGCCAAAGAGGTGAAAAACCTGATCGACCATTCGATCGCCACCGTGAATGCGGGCAGCGTGCTGACCAGCAATGCGGGCGCCACCATGACGGAAGTGATCGCCTCGGTGGCCCGCGTGACGGAAGTGATGGACGAGATTTCCTCGACCACGCGCGAGCAGAACCAGGGCATCGGGCAAGTCAACCAGGCCGTCATCCACATGGATGGCATCACGCAGCAGAACGCGGCGCTGGTGGAGCAGGCGGCCGCGGCCGCCAGCAGCCTGGCGCAGCGCACCGAGAGCGTGGCCCAGTCGATCGGCATCTTCAAATTAAAGGCCTCGCCCAAGCGCAAGGCGGCCGGCGTGGGGCGTAGCGTGGGTGCGGGTGTGGCAGCAAGGGCGCTGTTAAAGGCCAGGTAGCAAAATGCTGGGGTCAGACCCGTCGGGTCTGACCCCGGGTTTTGCCTGTGGGGTACTCTTACTGCTTCACCCGGTACACTTCCCCGCTGCGTACCTTCTTCACCACCCCATCCCCGCCAAACAAAATCACATACTCTCCCTGCGCGCCCGAGGCGGCCGGGTAGGTGTACATCCACACTTCATTGCCGCTGTCGAAACGGATGGACGTGCTCTCGCCCAGCGCCGCGCGTACTTGCTCGCGCGTGCTGCTGCCTGCTTGCACCGTTTGCTCCAGCGTAGCGTAGGGCACATTCTTGCTCGCTTGCAAGGCGCGCGTGCCGGAGCAGGCGGCCAGCAGCATCAGCACGAAGACACTCAGCCACTTCATGGCGCCACCTCGTCCATATAGTTAAATTCCAGCAGGGTATCGTCGGGCCAGTTGCTGTCCCACAGGGGCGCGTAATACGTGCGGTCAAGCAAGACCTGGCAATCGCAGTAGGGCAGCGAGGCGGGGGTCTGCTCGCCGCCCGCGTACAGCATCTTGAACGGTAATGAAACCCTGCGCTCGCCATGCACGAGGGTCACGCCGAACAGGGGGCGGTCCGTGAAGAACAGGTAGTTGCCGTCCGGCTCGGAACAGACCTTGTCCGTGCTATAGAGCATGCTGGACAGCCAGGCGATGATTTGCGGGTCGTTCGAGATCAGGCCCGAATCCATGCCGGCGCGGCATTCCAGGCGCAAGTCGCCCAGGCGCCGCGTGCCGGGCGGCAAGCCGGGCGTGATGACTTGCGCGCGCCAGCTCATGGTGGTGGCCTTGCGGTTGGCGATCAGCACGGCGTCTTCGCGCGCGGCCTGTGCATTGCGCACGGGGGCAAAGCTGTTGTCCTCGGCCAGGGGCAAGGGGATGCTGACGGTGTCGCCAGCGATGCGCAGCCGCACGCCCGTCATGTCCACACCGGGCTGGCGCGGTAGCAAGCGAAAGCGCAGCACTGCTTGCGGCGCCAGCGCATGGTCGCGCTCGAAACGGTCCACGCCCTGCAGCATCTTGCGGTAGGATTTATCGACGGGGTCGCGCGTGGCGTCCACTTTGACTTGCGGAACGGGCGCGGTTTGCGCCAGGGCAACCGGGCCATAGAGCAGGCAGGCAAGCAGCAGGGAAAGAGGAGTACGCATGGCTTGATGCTACGCCTTTTTGCGCGGCAGCCACGCACGCGTGAGTGTCTCAGTATTCGCTCAATACTCGCTATATTTGCGCGCGTCGCCGCGCACCTGTTGCGCCGGGTATTTCTGCGCGTTCAGTGCCATCTTTTCCAGCACGGCAGCATGCAGGTCGACGCCGCTCTTGTCGGCCAGGCGCACCAGGTACATCAGCACGTCGGCCAGCTCGTGGCGGATGCCCGTGCGTTTGGCATCGTCGAGTTCGGCGTCCGCGCCCGTGGGCAGCCACTGGTAGTGCTCGACCAGTTCCGCCACTTCCACGGACAGGGCCATGGCCAGATTTTTCGGCGTGTGGAACTGGTCCCAGTCGCGTTCGTCGGCAAAGGCGCGCAGGCGCGCGCGGATATCAAACAGGCTGTCGGCAGGCGCGCTCATGCCGCCACCTGCAGCGGTTTTTCCATGAAGACACTGAACGGATCGTCGGGATAGTCGCCGTACGGCCCGCGCCGCTGGTAGCCGTGGCGCGCGTACAGGGCGATGGCTGCCGGCTGGTGAATGCCCGTCTCTAACGTCAGCAAGCGGCAGCCGCGCGCCAGCGCCTGCTCTTCCAGCAAGCTTAGCAGGCGCCTGGCCAGGCCCAGGCCGCGGCTGTCCGGGTGCACGTACATGCGCTTGACTTCGCCGAATGCGGGCGTGACGACGATGGCGCCGCAGGCGCGCGCGCGGCCATCGGCATCGCGGGCGACGGCGAACAGCAGGGTGTCAGGCGGCAACGATGCCAGGTCCAGCGAGTAGACGCACTCGGCCGGGTACAGGGTCTGTTGATAGGCATCAAGCTCGGCGATCAGGGTTTGCACGTCGGCTTGCTGCGGCGATTCCAGGCGGATAGTCATGGGGAGGTCGAATGAATGGGACTTCCCCCATGGTATCACTGCGGCCGCGCCAGGCGCATCGTCAAACCGATGGGCGACATGACAAAACCCATCAGCTCCTGCGCCTCGCCGCCATCGGGCGTATCGACGCCGGCGATGTCGAAGCTGCCCAGCAGCATGGCCATGGCGATCTTGATTTCCAGCAAGGCCAGATAGCGGCCGGGACAGGTGCGCAAGCCCCCGCCAAACGGCATGGCGGCGCGTTTGTTGTTCGCCTCGGCGCTGCCCTCCAGCCAGCGCTCGGGCCGGAACGCTTGCGCGTCGGGAAAGTGCGCATCGGATACGCTGTCGTGGCGCATCACGCACCACAGCATGCTGCCGGCGGGCACGGCTACGTCGCCCACCACCGTGTCGCGCAGCGCTTCGAGCGGAATGTAGGGGGCCACCGGTTTCAAGCGCATGGCCTCGCTGGCGCAGGCGCCCAGGTAGTCGAGGCTATCCATTTGCGCCACGCTGAACTGCGCCACGTCGGGCGCCAGGCGCCGCACTTCCTCGCGCGCCTTGGCCAGGCTGTGCGGATGGCGCTGCAGCAGGTAGATGATCCAGGAAATCGTGTTGGCCGTCGTGTCTTCACCGGCCAGCAGCATGGTCAGCACATTGCCGGCCACGGCGCGGTCGTTCACGCCGCTGTCCTTTTCGTCGGCGGCGGCGATCATGGCTTCGAGCAGGTTCGGTGGCCGCACGCGCCGCGCGGGGTCGTGCGCCATGCGTTCGCGCGCCTGCCGCACCAGTTGCGCCACGGCCACGTCCAGCGCTGCAACGTCGCGGTCCAGGCGCCGGTCGACGGGCAGCTTGACGTAGCGCCAGTACGGCAGCATCGACAGGCTGCGCCTTGCCACGGCCGGCAGGATGGCGTCCAGGTGGCGCTGGATCACGTCCTCGCCCGATTCAAGCGTGTTGACTTCGCTGCCGAAGGCCAGCCCGGCGATGATGTCGACCGTGTAGCGTTTCAGGTCGCCGTCGAGGGCGATGGCCTGGCCTTGCGTGGCGGCATGCTGCCAGCGCCGCTGCAGGCGCTGCGCCACCGTCACCAGCGCGGGGAAATACGCCTTGATGGCGCCAGGCGCCATGCCGGCCATGACCATGCGGCGCTGGTTGCGCCACTCGCTGCCTTCGGCCAGGAAGACGCCGGGATTGCCACCCATTTCCACCGAAATCGTGTAGCTGCTGAGAGGGCGGCGGAAGCCGTCCGGGCGGTCGCGCAGCACGGCGGCCACGGCCTCGCTGTCGGCCACCACCAGCACCAGGGTGCGGCCAAACCAGGCGCGCACGAAGGGGCCATAGCGGCGTACCCAGCCTTCCACGTCGCGGTGGATGCGCGGCAGTCTCACTTGCATGGCGTTGCCGATGATGGGCAAGGCGAATGGCCCCGGCAACTGGCGGATCTGGCGCAGGGTGGTGGCGGATGCGGCGGCGTGGTCGAGTGGTGGCATGGCAAGCTCCTGTTGTCGTGGAACGATGGCCTGACTGTAGCGCGCTTGCGCATGCGCGTCTTGAACGAATACGACAGCGCGCGCGGCCAGAAATTGCCGGTACAATCGTCGCCATGCCTGCCGCCCCACCGCCCCTGACCCGTTTGATCGCGCCGCGCACCGCGCTCGCTTCCTGCGTGCGCGCCTTCCTCGTGCGCGACACCACGCATTGCGCGCCGCTGCCGCCCGCGCAGCGCCTGAACCGTTTTCCCGCCACGCCCATGTGCTGCCTGCTGTGGACGGTCGCGGGCGATGTCGAGGCGGCCGCGCCGGCTCCCGACCTGCTGCACGTGCGCATGCCGCCGGCCCTGTTCAGCGGGCCGCGCGGCTATCCCCTGGTCAGCTACAACCCCGGCCCCGTGCACTCGTTCATGGTGATGCTGTATCCGGCCGCCCTGCATGCGTTGACGGGCATCGACATGGCGGCCCTGTTCGACCAGGTGCGTCCGCTGGCACCGCTGTTCGACGCCGACTGGCTGGCCTTGTCCGACGCCGTGCTGGCCGCGCCCGACGATGCAGCGCGCGTCAGGCTGGTGGAGGATTTTCTCGCGCCGCGCTGGGCGCTGGCGCGCAAGAGCGGCGACCAGCCGGCCGGCGCCATCCAGGACTGGGTGCGCCGCCTGGGCGTGCAGGCGGCCTCGACGGGCCTGGCCAGCGGCGCGCGCAATATCGAGCGCCGCATCAAGGCCTGGGCCGGCCAGCCCATGCGCACCCTGCGCCGCATGCGCCGCGCGGAACAGTCGTTTCTCGACGCGCGAGAAGCCATGCTGCAAGGCAATGCTTCCTGGACCGATATTGCCGCCGAGGGCGGTTACGCCGACCAGGCCCACCTGTGCCGCGAAGTGCGCGCCATCACGGGCCTGAGCCCCACGGAACTGGCACGCGCCAGCCGCGAGGATGAAAGTTATTGGGTCTACAGGATTTGGGCGTAATCCGGTCCGTGGTGATGTCGGATTACGCGGCGTACCGCCGCTAATCCGACCTACCCGTGGTGGCGAGAGGTGATGGATTAGCGTGGCAACGCCACGCGTAATCCGACAACATCGTTGGCGCGGCTGGTGGTCATGCCGGATTACCGCTCGCTGTACACTTTGCCCTTGGAGAGGGTCACTTCATGATGCCCCGCGCCCGGCGCCATCATGGGGAAGCAGTTTTCCTCGCCATGCACGCGCACGTCGAGGAAGTAGGGGCCGCTCGATGCCAGGCAGGCCGCCAGTGCCCCGTCGAGCTCCTCGCGCCGGCTCACCGTGTGCGCCTGCCAGCCGAAGGCGCGCGCCAGGGCGACGAAGTCGGGCAGGGCTTCCGTGTAGCTGTGGCTGTAGCGCTCGCCGTGGTGCAGTTCCTGCCACTGGCGCACCATGCCCATGTAGCCATTGTTCGACAGCACTACTTTCACGGGCAGGTGGTGCTGCACGG
This sequence comes from Janthinobacterium sp. NKUCC06_STL, assembly GCF_019345455.1. Taxonomy (NCBI): domain Bacteria; kingdom Pseudomonadati; phylum Pseudomonadota; class Betaproteobacteria; order Burkholderiales; family Oxalobacteraceae; genus Janthinobacterium; species Janthinobacterium sp. NKUCC06_STL. The sequence goes on along the minus strand of NZ_JAHKQY010000014.1, from coordinate 63,396 downwards.
CGGTCGCCAGTTCCTGGATATTCATCAAAATCGACGCGTCGCCGCTGACGCACACGACGCATTTTCCCGGATGAGCGATCTGCGCGCCGATGGCGGCTGGCAAGCCATACCCCATGGTGCCGGCGCCGCCCGAGGTGAGCCAGCGGCGCGGCTGCTCGAAGCGCATATGCTGCGCGGCCCACATCTGGTGCTGGCCCACGTCCGTGGACACGATGGCGTCCTTGCCATCGAGCGCCGCCTGCAGTCGTCGCATCAGCGCCTGCGGTGCGATCACGTCAAGCGTGTCGTCGAAGGCCAAACTTTCCTGCGCGCGCCAGCCGTCGATGCGCTGCCACCACGGCTGGCGGTCGGCCAGCAAGCGGCCGCGCAGCTGCGCCAGCAAGGCCGCCAGCACGGGCGCGCAATCGCCGCGCAGGGCCACGTCGGCGCGCACCACCTTGCCGATCGACGCCGGGTCGATATCGACGTGGATGATTTTCGCGCCCGGGCAGAAGGCATCGAGCCTGCCCGTCACCCGGTCGTCGAAGCGGGCGCCGACGCAGACGATCAGATCCGCGTGGTGCATGGCCAGGTTCGCTTCCAGCGTGCCGTGCATGCCCAGCATGCCGAGGAAGGCCGGGTGCGCGGCGGGAAAGGCGCCCAGTCCCAGCAGGGTCAGGGTGCATGGCGCGGCCGCCAGTTTCACCAGTTGGCCGAAAGCGGCGCAGGCATCGAGGCCGGAATTGATGAGGCCCCCGCCGCCATAGAACACGGGCTGGCGCGCGGAGGCGATCAGACTGGCGGCTTGCTCGATATCGGCCGCCTCGGGCAGGGGAGCAGGGACGGCTGCGACGGATGGCGGCGGCGTGTTGGCCGCAACGGGCGCCAGTTGCATATCCTTGGGAAAATCGATCAGCACGGGACCGGGCCGGCCCTGCGTGGCTTGCGCGTACGCTTCGTGCACCACGGCCGCCGTTTCCTCGGCTGCGCGGATTTGCCGGTTCCACTTGGTGACGGGGCGCGAAATGCCCAGCGCGTCGCATTCCTGGAAGGCGTTCGTGCCGATGCTGGTGCTGGCCACTTGGCCGCTGATGCAGATGACGGGTATCGAATCGCACAGGGCGTCGAGCAAGCCCGTGGTGGTATTGCTCATGCCGGGGCCGGACGTGACGAAGACGACGCCGGGCCGGCCCGTGCTGCGCGCATAACCCTCGGCCGCGTGCACGGCCGCCTGCTCGTGGCGCACCAGCACGTGGCGCAAGCGGGGTTGCGCGTGCAGCGCATCGTACAGGGGCAGCACGGCGCCGCCCGGGTAGCCGAAGACGGTGTCGACGCCCAGTGCCAGCAGGGTGTCGATCAGGGTGCTGGCGCCGTTGCGCGGCGCAAGATCGTGGGCGGGAGCGAGGAGGGGAGCGGGATCGGGTTTCATGTGTCTATTTTCTGCTTGCCCCGGCAGAAAAGGCTGCTGGTTTTCTCGTATAGAATGTAGACTTCAGCAAAATTTTCTGTGAAATAAGGATATGACAGAATGAAGCTGGATAAATTCGATCTCGCCATCCTGACGGCCCTGCAGCAGGATGCCCGCATCAGCCTGCACGAGCTGAGCGCCAAGGTGGGCCTGACCTCGTCGCCATGCTGGGCGCGCATCAAGCGCATGGAAGACGATGGCGTCATCGAAGGCTACACGGTGAACGTCAACGCGGCCAAGGTGGGGCTGGCCGACACCGTCATCGTGCAAGTCACCCTGGATGACCATTCCGACCAGGCCCTGTTCGAGTTCGGCCACGCGCTGGCCATGATCCCGGAAGTGCTGGAAGCGTTCCTTGTCTCGGGCGACTACGATTACTACCTGCGCATCGCCGTGAGCGACACGCGCGACTATGAACGCCTGCTGCGCGAGCGTTTATACAAAATTCCCGGCATCCGCCACAGCAAATCGAGCTTTGTCTTGCGCCAGCTCAAGCAGAGTTACTTGCCCTTGCAGCGTTAGTTCCCCGCACGGCGGGAGTTTTTCCCTAGTTCATCGATGGTAGCTGTCCGATACTGGACAGACATAAAAACCATGATAAAAACGGGGATACGCATGAAACTGACTTTATTCGCCGCCGCGGCCATGGCGCTGTGCCAGGCGCAGGCTGCCGAGCCTGCTGGTGCAAGCCTGGCCGCCTCGGGCGACTTGCCCACCGTCATCATCACGGGCAGCATGCCGCTGCCCACCGTGGAGCAGGCGAGTGACACGTTCGCCGCGCCCGTGCAGACGGCCAGCGCGCAGCAGATCGCCTCCAGCGGCGCGCTGGACTTATCCGCCTTTCTGCGCCGCAACCTGGGCAGCGTTGTCGTGAACGAAGTGCAGAACAACCCGTTCCAGCCCGACGTCAGCTACCGTGGCTACACGGCCTCGCCGTTGCTGGGCACGCCGCAGGGCCTGTCCGTGTACCTCGACGGCATGCGGCTGAACCAGCCGTTTGGCGACGTCGTCAGCTGGGATTTGATACCGCGCATGGCCATCAAATCGCTGACCCTGATGCCGGGCTCGAATCCATTGTTCGGCCTCAACACCCTGGGCGGCGCGCTGGCCCTGCAGACCAAGGATGGCCGCAGCAATTCCGGCACCGCCGTCGAGGCGCGTCTGGGTTCCGATCAACGCCGCGGTGTCGAGTTCGAACATGGCGGCAGCAATGCGCAAGGCTGGCACTGGTATGTGACGGGCAACCGTTTCAAGGAAGATGGCTGGCGCGACGATTCCCCGTCCGACGTGCGCCAGCTGTTCGGCAAGCTCGGCTGGAGCGATGCGCGCACGGACATTGCCGCCACCGTGGCCCACGCGGACAATGCGCTGACGGGCAACGGCTTGCAGGAACAGCGCCTGCTGGCGCGCGATTACCGCAGCGTCTACACCAAGCCGGACTTGACGCAAAACAGGTCGACCTTGCTGAACCTGACGGGCAAACACCAGGCCAGCGCTGCCTTGCTCTTGTCCGGCAATGTCTACTACCGCAAGATCGACACGCACACCTACAACGGCGACCTGAACGACGAGTCGCTCGACCAGTCCATCTATCAGCCCGGCGCGGCCGAACGGGCCGCCCTGGCGGCGGCCGGCTACACGGGCTTTCCCGCCAGCGGGGCGAATGCGGGCAATACGCCGTTTCCGAAATGGCGTTGCATAGCCAACGTGCTGCTGAACGACGAGCCGGCCGAAAAATGCAATGGCATGATCAACCGCAGCCATACGCAGCAGGAAAACTACGGTTTTTCGGGCCAGTTCACGGCGCTGGCCGACCTGGCGGGATCGCGCCATGCCGTCACGGCCGGCGCCGCCTTCGACACGAGTCACGCCACCTTTCGCCAGACCAGCCAGTTCGGCTACCTGAACCCGGACCGCGGCATCACGCCCGTGGACTTCTTTGCCGACGGCACGCAGATCGGCGACGACGGCACGCCAGTGGATAACCGGGTCGACTTGAGCGGGCGCATGCGCACCTGGAGCGTGTATGCGAGCGACAGCATCGCGCTCAAGCAAGACTTGACCCTGACTGTTTCCGGCCGCTACAACCGCAGCACCGTGCGCAACCGCGACGCCATCACGCCGGGCGGCGGCAGCGGTTCGCTCGATGGCGATCACCGTTTCAGCCGCTTCAATCCCGCTATCGGCCTGGCCTATGCGCCGGCTGCGGGCGTGAGCGCCTATCTCGGCTACAACGAAGGCAGCCGCACGCCAACGGCCATCGAGCTTGGCTGCGCCGACCCGGAAAACCCGTGCCGCCTGCCCAACGCCATGGCCGGCGACCCGCCCTTGAAACAGGTGGTGACGAAGACATGGGAAGCGGGCGTGCGCGGCCAGTGGGGCGAGCTGGCCCGCTGGAGCGCGGGCCTGTTCCGCGCGGAAAACCACGACGATATCCTGTTCGTGGCCGACAACCAGGCCGGTTTCGGCTACTTCAAGAATTTCGGCAAGACGCGCCACCAGGGCGCCGAACTGGCGCTGGACGGCAAGGCGGGCGCGCTGGACTTCGGCGTCAACTACACGTGGCTGCAGGCAACGTATCAAAGCCGGGAGACGGTCAACGGCAGCGCCAACAGCAGCAGCGACGCGGACGCGCCTGGCCTGGAAGGCAATATCGCCATCACGCCGGGCAAGCGCATTCCCTTGACACCGAGCCATATTTTCAAAGCATACGTGGATTACGAGGGCGGGCGCGACTGGACGGTGGGCCTGGCCATGACGGCCGTGTCGAGTGCCTATGCACGCGGCAATGAAAACAATGCCCACCAGGCGGGCGGGCCAGCGTACCTGGGTGCGGGCAAGAGCGGCGGCTACGCGGTCTTTGAACTCAATGGCAAATACCAGCTGACACGTCAGCTGAGCGTGTTCGCCCAAATCAATAACCTGTTCGACCGCAACTATGCGACGGCGGCCCAGCTGGGCGCGACGGGTTTCGACGCCAACGGCAATTTCGCCGCCCGACCACTGCCGGCCGTGAACGGCGAGTATCCGATGGTCAACGCGACCTTTTATGCGGCCGGCGCGCCGCGCAGCGTGAGTGCGGGCTTGCGCTACGTGTTTTAAGGGTGGATCTGTTCAATGACGCCGTTGCGCAGGGCAAGATGGACGAGGGCGGCGGGGCCGGGCACGTCGAGCTTTTCCCTGATGCAAGTCTGGTGGTTGGCCACCGTCTTGCTGCTCAGGTGCAGCAGGCGGGCGCAGTCGGCGGCGCTGCGGCCTTCGGCCAGCAGGCGGAAGATTTCGAATTCGCGCTGGCTCAAACTGCTCAAACGTTCCGCCTCCCTGCGGGCCGTGCCTTGCAGCACGTCAGGCGCGCTGTGCGGATAGAGGTAGCGCCGGCCCGCATGGGCGGCGCGCACGGCGTCGACCAGGTGTTCCGGGTCGGCCTGCTTGCTGACGAAGCCGCAGGCGCCGCCGTCAAACGCGCGCGCGATCAGCTGCGGCGTGTCGTGCATGGTAAACACCAGCACGCGGGCGCCGGCGTCGCGGGCGAGCAGCTTGCGCAGCAATTCCAGGCCGCCGATGCCGGGCATGGACAAATCCGTCACGCAGACGTCGGGCGCGTGCTCCAGGTGCAAACCATATGCGGTTTCGCCGTTGCCCGCCTCGGCCACGACGGTGATATCGCCGCCCTGTTCCAGCAGGCGCCGGTAGCCCGTGCGCACCACCGGGTGGTCGTCGACCAGCATCACGCGGATCGGGGTCATGGCCGCGTTCATGCTGCGCACCGTGCCGCCAGGGCCACTTCGATGCGCAAGCCGTTGCCCAGCGCGCTGATCCAGCGGATATGGCCACGCAGGCCGGCCACTCTTTCGCGCATGCCCAGCATGCCGAAGCCATCTGCTGGCGTCTTGTCCGTGCATAAACCGCGGCCATTGTCTTCGATGGCCAGGTGCAGCACGCCGTGCGCATCGGCGCGCAGTTCCACCGTGGCCCGGTCGGCGCCCGCGTGGCGCGCCACGTTCGTCAAGCCTTCCTGCACCAGGCGGTAGATGGCGGTGGCGGTGCTGTCGTCGAGGCTGTCGGGGATGGCCTGCGGCGCGAAATGGCAAGCGATGCCGTGCTGCTGGGCCCAGCTGTCGCACAGCGCCTGCAGGGCCGGCGCCAGGCCCAGACTGTCGAGCACGGGCGGACGCAGCCGGCGCAGCATGGTGCGCACCATCGCATGCAGCGCTTCCGACGAGCGCGCGATGCTGGCGGCGCACGCCTGCACGTTCGCCTGGTCGCCGTCGCGCGCGCGCAGGATGTAGCTGGCGGCGGCGCGGATGGCCGTGCAATCTTGTCCCACTTCATCGTGCAGCTCGCGCGCCAGCGCGCAGCGCTCTTCTTCCTGCGCGCGCAGCAGACGCTGCGTGAGGGCGCGGTTTTGCGCCAGCAGCAGCGCCACCTGGCGTCCGCGCCGCACGGCGAAGCCGGCCAGCGCCAGCGCCAGCACCAGCAGGCTCAGAGCCAGTTCATCGAGTTGCCAGTGCTCCTGGCGCCAGAGTGACTGCGTCAGCCGTTCGGCCAGGTCCAGCCTGGCGGCCAGCAGGAAAAAAGCCAGCGCCAGCGTGCAGCACAGCAGGACAGTCCGGCGCGGCCGGGAGCGCGCGCTTGCCTGGGCGCCAAGTTGGTAGTGTTCCATGATGCTGCTCCCTGAGCACGGTAGATGTCCTTGTTGTGCAAGCTTCATGCCATCGGCGCAAGGGCGGCAGGGGTGGATCAGGCGGGGCAGAGGGGGCAGGCAAGTGTTCCAGGATGGAACAGGTGTACCGCGATGTGACGGGGATGACGACGCGGCAGGCGCGGTTTTCGAGCTTATCCGAAGTCGCGCCGGCGCGCTGGCCCATGCGCCTGCAGTGCGAAGCATTGTTGTTCAAATGTAACGTTGAGATTCCTCAAGCTTTCATAGATAAAACAAAACAAAGTTTCGCGGAGTTAGATAAAAAATAAATAAATGATATTAAAAATATGATATTTGTTTTATGCGATTTGCTATATTTGTTGACACTTTTGTGAAAAAGCTGAAAGCGGGCGCCAGACCTGCCGACCTATCTATCCACAACAATCAAGGGAATAGAATGCATCGTTCATCACATGCGCGGGTATCGCCCGCCACCGCCAATACATCCGCTACCCGCGGTCGCGCCACCATCCTTGCCGCGCTGGCCACCTTGTCCGTGCTGGCCTCGGCACCGGCCATGGCCGGTGTCCTGACCTTCGACAACTTGCGCCCCGACGTGTATGAAAGCGGCCAGACGCTCAATACGTCGAGCTACAACCTGCTGTTCCTGGCCGATCCGACCACGGCGGCCGGCGGCGGCGTCAGCGGCGTGGGCGCCATTCTCGATGGCCGCGCGGGTTCGTCGTGCGATATCGCCGCCTGCCCGCAGGGCGCCAGCGGCAACTACCTGGCTATCCTCAACGATGGCGGCGTGAACTTCGCGCGTGCCGACCACCAGGCATTCACCCTAGCCGGTTTCGATTATTCCTTCATCGCGCCTGTCTCCGGCTTGCCGAACCAGAATTGGGGCCAGCTGCAGCTGAGCGGCACCCTCAGCGACGGCCAGGTGATCAGCACCTCGCTGGCGTTTCCCGGCCAGGGCAGCGATGGCAATTACTTTTTCCAGAGCGCCTCCCTGCTGGGCGGTTTCAGCAACTACGCGTTTACGGGCCTGACCTTCAATGCCTGCATTTTCAATGACACGGGCGCATGCAGCAATTCCATCGATTTCCCCGCCTTTAACCAGGGCCAGTTTGCGCTCGACAATATCAATGTCAGCGCCGTGCCGGAACCGTCGACCTACATGCTGATGCTGGCCGGCCTGGGCGCCATCGGCATGCTGTCGCGCCGCCGCAGCGGCAAGTTCGCCGCAGCCAACGTGCAAGGAGCGTGAGATGAGATTACGTCCCGTTTCACTCGGCATCCTTCTGCTGGCCGCCAGCCTGGCGCAAGCGGCGCAGGCGCAGGAACGCCGCTCCTACATCGTGCAGCTGGTCGACAAGCCGGCCGCCACCTACACGGGCCAGGTCGACGGCCTGGCCGCCACCAGACCGGCGCCGGGCGCGCGCATCAACGTGGGCGCCGCCGATGTGCAGGCCTATTTGAGCTACCTCGACACCAAGCAGGCCGCCGTGGCCGGCACCGTCAGCGCGGCGCAAATCACGCACCAGTACAGTGTCGTCTTCAACGGCTTTTCCGCCTTGCTGACGGACGATGAAGTGCGGGCCCTGAAGAAAAACAGCGGCGTGGCCAGCATCAGCGCCGATTCCATCCTGCAGCTCGACACCAGCTACACGCCCAGCTTCCTGGGCCTGGACAAGCCGGGCGGCATCTGGGAGCAGCTGGGCGGCAAGGCGCACGCCGGTGAAGACATCATCATCGGCATCGTCGATAGCGGCATCTGGCCCGAGAACACGGCCTTTGCCGACCGCCTCGACGAAAATGGCGTGCCCAGCCACAGCGGCGGCAATGTCGTGTACGGCGCGCCGCCGGCCAGCTGGCAGGGCACTTGCCAGACGGGTGAAGGTTTTAGCGCCGAAAATTGCAACAACAAGCTGATCGGCGCGCGCTACTACCGCGCCGCCACGTCGGCGCTGCACTGGACGGAATTTTTGTCGCCGCGCGATTCCGTCGCCGGCCTGACGGGGCACGGCGGCCATGGCACGCATACGGCGTCCACGGCCGGCGGCAACAACGGCGCCCTGGCCACCTCGAACGGCGTGTCGCTGGGCAAGGCGTCCGGCATGGCGCCGCGCGCCCGCATCGCCGCCTATAAAGTCTGCTGGACGGCAGCATCGACGGGCCGCAACGGTTGCGCCACGGCCGACAGCGTGGCCGCCATCGACCAGGCGGTCAAGGATGGCGTCAACGTCATCAACTTCTCCATCGGCCCGAACGCGGGCGGCGGCGCCTTCGACGAACCGACGGAAGTCGCCTTCCTGGGCGCGGCGGCAGCTGGCGTGTTTGTCGCCACGTCGGGCGGCAATTCCGGCCCGGCCACGCCCGCACCCGACGTGCCGGCGCCCGTGTCGCACATCAGCCCGTGGCTGGCAACGGTCGCCAATTCCACCCACAACCGCCTGTACGCTGCCAACGTCATTCTCAGCAATGGCAGCAAGCTGGAAGGCGCATCGAGCAATGCGAATACGCCGGCGCTGCCGCTGATCCAGTCGCGCGACGCGGGCCTGGCCGGCGTGCTGCCGACGGACCTCAATCTGCTGCGCTGCTTTGGCGTGGCCGATGCCACCTCGGCGTATCTGGATCCGGCGAAAGTGGCGGGCAAGATACTCGTGTGCGACCGTGGCGGCAACGTGCTGGTCAACAAGAGCGCGAATGCCAGGACGGCCGGCGCGGCGGGCGTGATCATCGCCAACGTGGCCGGCGGCGCCAACACCATCATCAACCAGGCGCACGCGCTGTCGACCGTGCACCTGGCGCAGGCCCAGGGCGACGCGCTGAAGGCTTTCATGGCTGCAAACCCCGATGGCACGGCGGCGCTGGGTGAAATCCATACGATTCCCGACACGACGGTGCAGGCGCCGATCGTCAGCGATCGTTCCTCGCGCGGGCCGAACGTGGCCAACGCGAACATCCTGAAACCCGACCTGTCGGCGCCCGGCACCAACGTGCTGGCCGGCGTGACGGCCGACCTGACCCCGGCGCAGCGCGATGCCGTGGCGGCAGGCGGCGTGGCGCCGGCGGCCGAGTGGGATTTCTATTCCGGCACCTCGATGGCCAGCCCGCACGTGGCCGGCGTGGCGGCATTGCTCAAGCAGCAGCATCCCGACTGGTCGCCCGCGGCCATCAAGTCGGCGCTGATGACGACGGCCTTCAGCACCTATTCGGACGGCTTGAACGGTTCCGTGTCGTGGGATGCCACGGCGAAGAACTCGGGCCAGCTGCCGTGGGGCCAGGGCGCCGGCCACATCGCGCCGAACAGCGCGGCCGATCCGGGCCTCGTGTACGACATGTCGGAAATCGACTATGCGCGCTTCCTGTGCGGCCTGAACCTGAAGGTCTACAGCGCCGCCACCTGCCAGGCCATCGGCGGTATCGCTGCCTACAACCTGAACCTGGCATCGCTGACGGCAGCCAACGTGCTGGGCACGCAAACCCTGACGCGCACGGTGACCAACGTGGGCGCCAGCAGCGCCGTCTACAACGTCTCGGCCAGCCTGCCAGGCTATACGGTGGCGGTGACGCCAACCAGCTTGAGCCTGGCGCCAGGCGCCAAGGGCCAGTACCAGGTCAAGCTGACGCGCACCACGGCGCCGGCCAATACCTGGACCTACGGCGCCCTGAGCTGGACGGATGGCACGCACACGGTGCGCAGCCCGCTGACGGCGCGCGGCACCGCGCTGGCCGCCATTCCACTGGTCAGCAGCGAAGCGGCCACGGGGAGCAAGGTGCTGACCCTGGGCACGGGCTTCTCGGGCGCGCTGGTCGGCGTCAAGTCGGGAATGGTCGAAGCCGTGCGCCAGGCGCGCACGATCGGCCAGGCGGCGACGGGCGCTGCCGCATCGGCTGCCTGCAAGGCGGGCGGCGCCACGGGTGTGAACGTGCACAACGTGGTGATCCCGGCCGGTACCCTGGCGGCGCGCTTTGCCACCTACGATGCGGAAACGACGGGCGGCGCGAATACCGACATGGACATGGAGGTCTACAACGCCGCCAATGTGCTGGTCGGCAGCAGCGGTAACGAAAGTTCCAATGAGCAGGTGGAACTGCGTCTGCCGGCCGCTGGCACTTACAAGGTGTGCGTGATCGGTTTTGCGCCGCAAAACGGCCAGGCCGACTACACCTTGTCGTCGTGGGTGCTGGCGCCGGGCTTGTCGAATGGCGGCTTCAAGGCGCTGATGCCGGGCACGGCCTACACGGGCGGCACCGCAACTGTCTCGCTGAGCTGGTCCAACCTGGCCGAAGGCACGCGCCACCTGGGCGCCGTCGGCTACCAGGTAGCTGGCGTGGTGCAGGGCGTGACGGTGGTCGAGGTCAATACCAATGATCCCGTGCCGCTGTTCCAGAACGCGCGCGGCGCCAGGCCGGTGCTGGCGGAATAAACCGTTATTTGCGTGAACGCAAGGCGTGCCTCCGGGCACGCCTTTTTTTTATGGGAACCCCCCGTTCGCCAGGAATAGCGCTTGCGTGCCGGCAGAGCCAACGGTATCTTGTCGGATAGCCATGGCTTTGTGCCCTGGCATTCTTGGGGAGTCGCGCGTGACCAGTTTCCGCACCAATACCGACCGCCTGCTGGAAGTGCGCCTGCAGGATGAAAAAGTGCTGGCGATTGCCGGCGCGATGGTCGCCTATACGGGCGCCATCAAATTTGAAAAGTCCCTGCTTGGTGGCGAGGGCCTCTTCGGCGCGCTCAAGCGCAAGGTGACGAACGAAGGCATGCAGGTGATGCAGGCCGCCGGCACGGGCACGGTGTTTTTCGCGCAGAATGCGGCCGAGATCACCGTCATGGCGCTGGCCGGCGAAAAGCTGACCATCGAAAGCAGCAGCCTGCTGGCCTACGACACGAGCCTGAAGACGGGCACCAGCTTTGCCGGCTTGCGCGGCGCCAGCTCGGGCCAGGGCCTGTTTTCCACCACCGTCGAAGGCCACGGCAACCTGGCCGTCATTTCGCGCGGCAACCTGATCATGCTGGAAGTGACGCCGGCGCACCCGCTGCGCGTGGACCCGGACGCCTTCGTCGGCTTCAAGGGCGATATCCGCCAGGAATTCGTTTTTGATGTCAACTGGCGCACGATGATCGGCCAGAGCTCGGGCGAATCGTACCAGCACAAATTCACAGGCCAGGGCGTGGTGTTCATCCAGCCCGCCGAACGTTAAGTTAGCGAGGACCCGCGATGCCTGTCTATCAGCAGATCAATGAAAAGATGCTTGAGGTCAAACTCGGCAATGAAGAAGTGTTCGCGCGCAAGGGCGCCATGGTGTCCTACCAGGGCGACGTGGCGTTCAGCCGCTCCTTCCTGGCCGGCCAGGGCGTGCAAAGCCTGGCCATGCGCGCCGTCACGAATGAAGGCTACGCCATGATGTCGGCGCGTGGCACGGGCAGCGTGTTTTACGCGCAGGGCGGCCTGTTCGTCACCATCGTCCCCGTGCGCGGCGAAACTTTCTATGTGGAAAGCGACTCCCTGCTGGCCTTCGATGCGCGCCTGACGGCCGGCACCATGTTCCTTGGCAACCAGGGCGGCGTGCAGGGCGTGGTGCGCGGCATGGCTTCCGGCCAAGGGCTGTTTACCACCACCTTGCAGGGCACGGGCGACGTGGCGATTTTGTCCGATGGTAACGCCATCGGCTTGCCCGTCACGCCGGACGTGCCCGTGTTTGTCGACCCGCAAGCGTATATCGGCCACACGGGGCAGCTGAGCTCGACCATCGTCACGGACTTGAACTGGAAAACCTTCGTTGGCCAGGCGTCCGGCGAATCGTACCAGGTGAAATTTACGGGCCAGGGCACGGTCTACATCCAAGCGAGCGAAAGGTAAGCCATGACGATTTACAATCCCGATACCTTGCCGAAGAACGATAACCTGAACCGTTTTTCGTATGTCATCGACGTCAAGGAGCAGATCTTCATTCGCAAGGGCAAGATGATCGCCTTCTATGGCGAGCTGCGCTTCGAAGCCATGGGCAGCAGCGTGCTCGACCTGATCGTGCGCAACGCCTTCAACGCGCCGAAATACATCCACCACTTTGTCGTGGCGCAAGGCCAGGGGCAATTGATTTTGGGCGACAACGGCAACGACCTGGCGTGCTACGACCTGGACAACGCCAACATGACCATCCGCGCGAAAAACCTGCTGGGTTTTACCAAGGATGTGATTTGCCAGGAATCGACCTTGCCCGGCTATCTGACCATGATCGGCACGGGTAAAGTGATCGCCTCGTCGAACGGCCCCGTGCATTTCCTGGAGTTGCCGTGCCGCGTGGACGAGCAGGCCGTGCTGGGCTGGGCTGATTGCCCCAGCCCCTCGTATCACTACGATTACGCCCACGTGCAGGGCTGGGCTTCGGCCGCCGGCGCGCTCACGGGTTTTACCCTGTCGGGCGAGGAAAAGCAGATCGACTTCACGGGCGCCGGCACGGTGCTGGTGCAGTCATCCGAGCTGGACGTGACGGGCAGTTCCGCCCTGATGCAGCTGCTGGCGCAATTGCCGCTGCTGGGCAAGGAAGACCTGGGTACCTTGAGTCTTTCTGTGCAGCAGCAGATGAAGCAGGAACGTTAAGCTACTTGACGGCCGCCCAGCTGGGCGGCCGTTTTTCCAGGAAGGCGCTCACGCCTTCGTTTGCATCCTCTTCCATCATATTGCGCGCCATCACGTCGCCCGCATACGCATATGCCTCGTCCAGCGGCAGCTGGCGCTGCCGGTAGAACATCTGCTTGCCGTAGCGGATGGCCGTCGGGCTTTTCGCCATGATCTGCTGCGCCAGGCGCGCCACGGCCTCGTCGAGCGCCGCGTCGGCCACCGTTTCGTTGATCAGACCCCAGTCGGCGGCCGTGTCGGCGTCGATGAAGCGGCCCGTCACCAGCATGTCGAAGGCCCGCTTGGGCGACACATTGCGCGACAGGGCCACCGATGGCGTGGCGCAGAACAGGCCCACGTTGATGCCGGAGACGGCAAAGCGCGCGGACGCGCCCGCCACAGCCAAGTCGCAGCTGGCGACCAGCTGGCAGCCGGCCGCCGTGGCGATGCCATGCACGCGGGCAATCACGGGCACGGGCAAGGTTTGAATGGCTTGCATCACGCGCGAACATTGCGCGAACAGGGTTTGATAATACGCAAGCTGGCGCGTGGCCTGCATCTGGCGTAAATCGTGGCCTGCGCAAAAGGCCTTGCCTTCGGCGGCCAGCACCACGCAGCGCACGTGCGGCTGCTGCCCGATGGCATCGAAGGCCTCTTGCAGCGCGGTCAGCATGGCTTCCGACAGCGCATTGAATTGCAGCGGACGGTTCAGGCGCAGGGTGACCAGGCCACCCTCGTCTTCGCGCAGTACCAGCGGTGCTTGCGTGTCATGTGTTGCGGTCATGCGGTCTCCAGTGGCCTGATGGCCTTGTTGTTCTAGGAAATCTTATTTGGCGGCATTCACGCTGCCGATGCCGGCGATCGACTTGTGCACGATCTTCGGCTTGCCGTAATAGGTCAGTTCGCCCATGCCGCGCACCACGGCGTTCAGTTCGCCCGAGGAATACACCTTGACGGAGCCGATGCCTTCGAAATTGACGTCGACGTTTTTCGCCAGCAAGGCTTTCGTATCGACTTCGCCCACGCCTTGCGCCTTCAGGCGCAGCCAGTCGACCTGGCCATCGGCGGCCAGGCGGCCCGCGCCCTTGTAGCTGATGTCGACTCTTGGGCCATTGAGCTTGGTCAATATCTTTTCGCCAGCGCCTTCCGCGATCAGCTTGCGCAAGGTGGGCATGGTGATGATGATGCGCGGGTCGCCATCCGTTTTCTTGATGTCCTTGTCCTTCATGGAAATTTTCAGCTCGCCATCGACTACTTCCGTGATCACGCCGCTGAGGAATTTCTGGTCGCCGCGCAGCAGCAGGCTTTGCTCCTTGCCCGATTCGACTTCGATGCTGATGGGGCCGCGGATGTCGATGGCGTTGAAGGCGGCTACCGTGCGGGTTTGCTCGTCGGCATGCGCGAGAGTGGACAGGCAGGCGAGGGACAGGACTGACAACAGGAACAGAGGGCGCATGGCGGTTTCCTTGAGTAGTTGATCAGTGTATTCTATTGTGCAACATCTCCATTGGGGAGAAATTTGCGATGAACTGCACAAATCGCGGCGCGGATGACACGGCGCCGCCAGCCAGCCGCGCGCCCGGCAAGGCGCCGTTGGGCTATGCTGTGGCGTACCGCGTCCTGGAGACCAGATGAAAAATTACCACAAAGAAGATTATCCCGTCGCCGATATCCGGCGCTTCCTCGAACCGGGGCCGGTGGTGCTTGTCAGTTCAACGTGGCAGGGCGAAAGCGACGTCATGACCATGGCCTGGCACATGCTGATGGAATTCACGCCATCCTTGCTGGGCTGCTTCATTTCCGACGCGAACCACAGCTATGAAATGATCAAGCGCAGCATGGAGTGCGTGATCAACCTGCCCACGGCCGACATGGTCGACCAGGTGGTCGCCATCGGCAACTGCAGCGGCGAAGACACGGATAAATTCACGGCCTTCGGCTTGACGGCCCAGCCGGCCGAGCAGGTGGGCGCGCCCCTGATCGCCGAGTGCTACGCCAACTTCGAATGCAAGCTGGCGCAGGTGTCGGGCAATCCGAAAGGCGGCTTCTTCATCTTCGAGTGCGTGAAAGCCCACGTGGCTACGTCGCCCAAGCTGCCGGAAACCCTGCATTACCGCGGCAACGGCGAGTTCATGGTGTCGGGCAGGACCATCAGCCGCAAGAGTTTGATGAAGCCGGAGATGTCGTAGGTCGGATTAGGCGCAAGGCGCCGTAATCCGACACCACCACCAGCCGTGCCAACGATGGCGTCGGATTACGCGCTTGTGCGCTAATCCGACCTACGCCTCATCCAAGCTGCGGTCAGATCACCCCCTGCGCCAGCATGGCATCGGCCACTTTCACGAAACCGGCGATATTGGCGCCATCCACATAGCTGACCGTGCCATCGGCGCGCGTGCCGTATTGCTTGCACGCGGCGTGGATGCCTTGCATGATCTGCAGCAAACGCGCATCGACTTCTTCGCGCGGCCAGGAAATGCGGGCCGCGTTCTGGCTCATTTCCAGGCCGGACGTGGCCACGCCGCCCGCGTTGCTGGCCTTGCCCGGCGCATACAGCACGCCAGCCGCTTCGAAGGCCTTGGCGGCCTCGATGGTGGTGGGCATGTTGGCGCCTTCGGCCACGCATTGCACGCCATTGGCGATCAAGGTGCGCGCATCGTCGATGTTCAGTTCATTTTGCGTGGCGCAGGGCAGGGCGATGTCGACCGGCACATGCCATGGCGACACGCCCGCTTCGAAGCGCACGCCCGTGCGCGCAGCGTAGTCGCTGACCCTGCCATACAAATGGTTCTTGACCTCCATCAGGATGGCCAGCTTTTCCGGCGTAAAGCCGTCTTCGTCGATGACGGTGCCGCTGGAATCGGAGACGGTGATGACTTTCGCCCCCATCGCCATGGCCTTTTCCACTGCATATTGCGCCACGTTGCCCGAGCCGGACACGGACACGCGCATGCCTTCGAACGAGCGGCCCCGCGTTTTCAGCATTTCTTCGGCGAAATACACGGTGCCGTAGCCCGTCGCTTCCGGGCGCATCAGCGAGCCGCCGAAGCTGGCGCCCTTGCCCGTGAACACGCAGTCGGCGCGGTTGCTGAGCTTTTTCATCATGCCGGCCATATAGCCCACTTCGCGCCCGCCCACGCCGATGTCGCCGGCCGGCACGTCCGTGTCCGAACCCACATGGCGGAAGAGTTCACTGACGAAGGCCTGGCAGAAGCGCATCACTTCGCCCGGGCTCTTGCCCTTCGGATCGAAATCGGCGCCGCCCTTGCCGCCGCCCATCGGCAAGGTCGTCAGGGCATTCTTGAATGTTTGCTCAAAGGCGAGGAATTTCAGCACGGACAGGGTCACGGAAGGGTGGAAGCGGATGCCGCCCTTGTACGGTCCGATGGCCATGCTGTGCTGGATGCGGTAGCCGCGATTGACTTGCACTTGTCCATGGTCATCGACCCACGACACGCGGAACATCACCACGCGCTCCGGCTCGATCAAGCGTTCCAGCAAGCCTTGTTCCGCGTATTTCGGGTGCTGTTCCAGGAACGGCCACAAGCTCTCCATGACTTCGGTGACGGCTTGCAGAAACTCGGGTTGACCTGGATTGCGTGCGGCGACATGCTGGACATACTCGTGAGCAGATGCGTATTTCATCAGAATTCCATGGAGGTAATCGGTTATTTGGGCAACTATCATCGCAGATTTCGCACGAAAATGGTGCGGAAATTTGGTTCTGAGGGGTTTCTGCTACATTGCGGGGCGCATTTTCCAGCTGGCCGGCATGTCAAAACAGGCAGTGGTCTGGTAGGGAAGTTGACCGAAAAAACAAAAACGCCAGCGGAAGCGCTGGCGTTTTTGCCCTTTACATCGGATGCCCGGAGCGTTCCGGGCGCAGTTCGGGCAAGGACGTTTTCTTGCCGATCAGTAGCTGCATGGCGCGCTGCCGCAGTGTGTGGCGGATCCGGTGCGGCGCCCGGCATGCGACGGTATCGAGCAGGAAATAGCAAACGGAGCGCACGCCGGGTGCCGGGCGCGGCACGCTGGCGCGCCAGTAGCGCACGGCCGCCGAGATGCCGGTATGGCCCAGCAGGGAACGCAAATTGTTCAGCAGGCGCGCGCAGCGGACCCGCTTTGCCAGCGCCGGCGCCAGCCGCTCGAGATAGGGCGCGACAATGGCGTCGATATTCAGGAAATGCTCGAGCCTGCGCGCCGGCGCCGTCATCTGCGGATGATGCTGCCGATAATGCAGCAGGATATTGGTGCTGTAGCGGATGGACATCCCGGCGCTCAGGCAGCGTATCCAGTAATCGTAGGCGGCACCTTCCTGTATCTGTTCGTTGAAGGGCCCCATGCGGGAAAGTAATTTTTTGCTGAGCAGCACGCCGGATGGCTGAATAGGCGAGCCCAGCAGACAGGCCGGCCAGGAGGCAAACTGGCGTGGCGTTGCCCAAGCCACGGGATTGCCGCCATGGCTGTTAAGCGTGGCAATTTGTGAGGCATACACAATCGCATCCGGCGTTTCAGATGCTTGTACCTGTGCAAGTTGTTCGGCCAGTTTTTCAGGGCGCCAGATGTCGTCATCGTCAATGAATGCCACCCATGCAGAGCGCACCGCGGCCACGCCCGTATTCCGGGCCGCCGCCAGTCCCTTGCCGGCATTCGGCAGGACGGTCACTTGCGGGTAGGCTTGCCGGACGTAGGCGGCCGTGCCATCGCTGCTGGCGTCATCGATCAGCAGGATTTCTTGCGCGGGCCGGGACTGGGCCAGCAAGGACTGCAAGGTGTCGTCGAGAAATCCCCGCGACCAGCCGTTCCTGGTGCAAATGATGACGCTGACTGCCGCTGCGCTCATGTCGCCACGGCCGCAGGCGGCGCAACACGGATGCGTACGGTTGCGCCGTCTTGCCGGACTTCATACGGTTGCAGTGTCAATGACGGGCACGATGATTTTCCTGTTTGCAAGTCGAACGAGATGGCACAGGCCGGGCAATACACTTTATCGCTGTCACATCCGCCGTCGGCCAGGTCTACACCGTAATGCGGGCAGGCCGCGTCGTAGGCACGGGTGCCGTCGCGGGTGTGTACCAGCATGATGCGATATGGCGCGGCATCGACGATGATGCGCTGCGTATCCGGCCCGGCGGCAGGCAGTTGGCCATGTATGAGGCCGCTTGTCTGGTCGAGCTGGCCAGCGATGACGGGAACGGCAGGCGGCGTCTGCACGGGGATGCTGGCAACGGGCGCACCGAAGTTGTCTTCGCGTTGCAGATGCAGGACTTCATCATGGCCCTGCTCGATATCGGTGGCCCGGCGCCAGAATTCACGCGAATAAAAGCAGGCGGGATCGAACGTTGGCCTGGAAGCGTTCAGGCGCATGGAAATGGCCACGCGCGTGGCATCGGTCGTGTTCAGATGCGTGCCGTGCAGCACTTCGGGATCGAAGACCAGCATCTCGCCTGCTGCCAGGGGCAGGTAGGTGGGCACGGGCAGGCGGTAGCCCGCTTGCAGATAGAGCGTGCGCCGCTCGCAGGGCAGCGGGACGTTGGCCAATTCCGGATACAGCACCATGCCCGCTTGCGCCGGCACTTCGCCGATGGCCCACCAGATATTGCGCCCGTCGCGGGAGTGGCCGGCCCAGCTATCGATGTGCGGACCATGCGCCCAGGCGGCGGGCGGGTGGCCGCGGTGATACGCTTTCGGCGCATACACGGGGTCGATGACCTTGCGCGTCTGGAATTTGTCGCGCACGCTAGCGCTGAGCCTGCCAATGCCGGGATTTTCGCTCGATGGATTGGTCTTGCGGGCCACTTCATAAGGGAAGTTGATGCGCAGGATCAAATAGTCGTCCACATAGAAGTCGCCATCCCAGCCCAGGACCTGGCGTCCGACGGCCGTTGCCATGGCCAGCAAGGGCTGGCGCAGGCGCTCCAGTACCTGGTTGCGCAAGGACGCCACATCGTCGGTGTCGATGACTTCGTGCAGGCGCTCGATGCCATGCTGGCGCAGCAGCTGGGCCGCAGCGGCGCCTTTCATTTGCCCGACCGTGGAAATGAGCTCGCTGAGCACGCGCTCGGTCATCGACTCCCAGGATGAGAGGTCGCGGACGTGGCATTTCAGCCACACGCCCTGGGACGAGGATGGCAAGCTCATCTCATTGCTCCGTTGCCAGGGTGCGCAAGGTCTGCAAGCCGCGCAGCGTGATCTGACGCAACTCCTGTATCAGCGGCAGAGCGTCCTGGCGGGCGCGGTGATATTGCGCGGCCGAGCGTGCGCGGTCCATGATGGCGCTCACGCAGTCGCCACTTTGCATCAGATCGACATCCCACGACGCCATGCCGATGGTCGACAGCATCGAGCGGCCCCGTTCGTCATACGACAGATTGATGCTGTGCGAACCCATGGCCAGGCACGGCAGGAAGCCATGCAGGCGGTAGCTGACGTGCAGCTTGCAGGTGCGCAGCGCCTCGATGTACCGGCCGACCTCGTCAAAGTACATGGGCGATGCTTCCGGGAAACCGGCAGCGAATTCGAGATCGATGTAGTCGTGGCAGGCCAGATAAACCGGTTGCGCATATTCGGCACGCAGGGCGGCAATCAGGCGGCGCAGGTCTTCTGCGATGCGCCACTGCAAGGTGGCAGGAACGCTCATGCGCATGGGGTGACGGACTGAAATGATCACGCCGCCCGTGGCCGCTTCGCCTTCGGCATTCGGCGGCAAGTACAGCGTGGGGCAGCCTCCGACCGTCACCTTGGCGCCAAGGTCGGCGAGGATTTCTTGCGAGCCCGTGTCGCGCACCATGGCCACCTTGGCGTGCTCGACCAAGTGCCGTATCGCAGTCGGGCTGAGCGCATCGGTGCGGTCTTCCATTTGCCCGTCGCGCCCCGTGATGCGGCCGTGGGACAGGCCCATCAGCATCATCGGCCGGCGCAAGGCATTGACGGCCTGGGCATCATAGGACAGCTGGCCGTTTTCAAACAGATTCCCGCCGCCCACGATGACGGCGTCGGCGAGACGGTTCATGTCATAGATCTGGCGCGCTACCAGGCCGCCAAACTGCGGTCCCTTCAAGGCGGGAATGCTGACGACATTGGTGGCTTCTCCGAACACTTCGTAGAGGAGCTCGGCGGTAGCATAGCCGATGAGATCGTTTCCGATGTTGCGCGTGGTGGGCCGCACCATAAAGATATTCAATGTTCGTCCTGTTCTATGTGTTTAACGAGGTGGCGAAGCCGGGGGCGCGGATTAGCTGCGTGCCGCGAGTTCTTCGATGAGGGCGCGAAAGCGCGATTTCAGTTCCGGATCGCCCGGGTAGGCGCCCTGATCCACGTCCAGCATGCGCTGGGCACTTGCCACATCGGCGCTGACGCCGAGCAAACCGGCAATCTCATTGATCAGCGTCAGATCGTGCCGGTTGACACGTTCGGTACTGATGACGAGCGGTTCGATACCCCGTTGCCTGAACCAGTTCTGCCAAAGTTGTTCATCCTCGGCAATGAGCTGCATGGCCTTGCGCGCCGCCAGTTTCAGGCGCCAGGTCGAGTAATTTTTTGTCACCGTGGCGGCTTCGAAACCCCAGCGCCCCGTGACCATGCAGGTCGCCAGGGACGCTGCCTGGGCGAGTTTGTTGTCACGGATCAAATGAATGACCGTTGCGCCTTCGAACAGGGCAGCAAAATCGTGTGCATGGGGCCACTTTTGAATCTGGGGAAACTGGATATTCGACGCGAACACGCCATTTGCGGAACGCCTGGCATACATATGCGCCAGGTAATCCTGTTGCTTGATCTGCCAACGCTCCGTCAGCGCCTGTATGCTGTTGTCATTGAAATATTCCAGCGGCACGCCCATGCCCGCGCCGAGCAACAGGCGGGCCAGTCGCTTGCTCGATGCGCGAGGTGCAGCGCAGACCAGCAGTTTTTTATCGGGCAGCGACGATGACGTTGTATCGTAGGCGAGCTCACGCATTTCAGCGGGCGTTGGGCGCGTGTTGCTGGTCCATACTGACCTGGCATTCGCCAACGGAGTGGGGAGACGTTCATTCATGAGTGGCGGAGAGGCTAACTGAGCCTTGTTGCGTGCGATAGGATGCGTTTAAAGCAAAAATTACTTTCTTGAAATTATGTTGCTTTAAAATACTATCCCACTTCATGCCCTTTCATTCATAAAGTTGTATTTTATTTATGTATTGTGTCTCCCTCCAGCAACTAGTGGTGGCTGGTAGTAAGCTGAGCAGCCCATAAACGACAACGCCAGCCCGCAGGCTGGCGTTGTCGTCATTGTGCTGCCAGGAGCGTCACCCCGCCATGCCGCGCAAGATCAAGCCCGTGATGTAGGCGCCGTAGGTGCCCAGCGCGTAGCCGAGCACGGCCAGCAGCACGCCGACGGGCGCCAGGGCCGGGTGGAAGGCGCTGGCGATGACGGGGGCGGAAGCGGCGCCGCCGATGTTCGCCTGCGAGCCGACGGCCATGAAGAACAGCGGTGCGCGGATCAGCTTGGCGACGAGCAGCATCAGGCCGCCATGCACGGCGATCCAGATCAGGCCCAGCAGGAACAGGAAAGGCTTGTCGAACAGGGCTTTCAGGTCCATGTGCATGCCGATCGTAGCCACCAGCACGTACAGCATGGCCGAGCCGATGGTCGAGGCGCCCGCGCCTTCCAGGCTGCGCGCCCGGGTAAAGCTCAGCAGCAAGCCGAAGGTGGTGGCGAGCACGACGATCCAGAAGAAGTTCGACGTCAGGCTGTAGTCCTGCAAGCGCCAGGCGGCGGGCAGGGTGTTGATCCAGCTGATGATGGGGCCGGCAAGGAAATGCGACAGGCCCGTCACGCCCAGGCCCACGCCGAGGATGATCATGATGTCGGTGAGGGTGGCGATGCGCGCGTGTTGCGTGCGGTAGCTTTCGATGCTGTCCTTGAGTGCATTGATGGCGGATAAGTCCGCGCCGGTCCAGCGGTCGAAGGCGCCCGCGCGGCCGGCCAGGAACAGCAGCACGGCCGTCCAGACGTTGGCCACCAGCACGTCGACGGCGACGAACTGGCCGAACAGGGTGGCATCCACTTCAAACACTTCCTTCATGGCCGCTTGGTTGGCGCCGCCGCCTATCCACGAGCCGGCGACAGTCGTCATGCCGCGCCACGTATCGCCCGCCACTGTTTCCGGGTGGATCAAACGCAGCGCCTCGAACGAGACGAGGGCGCCCAGCATGACGCCCAGCGTGCCCGTCAAAAACATGATGATGGCCTTGGGGCCGAGACGGATGATGCCGCCGAAATCGATGGCCACGCACAGCAGCACCAGCGCGCTGGGCAGCAGGTAATCGCGCGCCACGGCGTACAGGCCGGAAGCGTTGCCATCGATGATGCCGAAGGTGTTGAGCAGTGCCGGGATCAGATAGCACATCAGCAGGGAAGGAATGTACGTGTAGAACTTTTTCCAGAAGCCGTCGGGGCGCGAGGCGCTCCAGAAGACGGCCCCCAGGGTCATGGCGAGCAGGCCGAGGACGACGGCGTCATTGGTGATCAGGGCAGGTGTGGCAGGTGGCATCGGGGATTCCGGTGAACGTGTCAGGGACGCACGGGATGCCGATCAGGCCCCCGGGCGCGGGTGGCCGTATCGTATAGTAATGTTGAAGCCTAAACAAATTGTTTAGGCCATGCCAGCGGAAATTTTTCTTGTCAAATCAAACACTTGCGGACTGGTTTGCCGTTGCCGC
Source organism: Janthinobacterium sp. NKUCC06_STL (assembly GCF_019345455.1). Taxonomy (NCBI): domain Bacteria; kingdom Pseudomonadati; phylum Pseudomonadota; class Betaproteobacteria; order Burkholderiales; family Oxalobacteraceae; genus Janthinobacterium; species Janthinobacterium sp. NKUCC06_STL. The sequence goes on along the minus strand of NZ_JAHKQY010000014.1, from coordinate 40,973 downwards.
CGCCAGACTGGCGGTTACAAATAGCGCGCCAGCAAGGCCTTGTCGAGAGCACCGTCGAGTTCGATGCGCACGAAGTGGCCGCTGCCGGGCGCCACCTGGATCTCGCTGCCGTCGTCGCTGAGCATGCGGGTAATGGTGAAGTCGCGGTTGCCGCCCGGATGCACGGCCTCGATGCGGTCGCCCACGGCGAAGCGGTTTTTCACGTCCACCCGCGCCCAGCCGTCCGTCACGCCCAGCACGTCGCCCACGTACTGGCTGCGGTCCGCCTCGGACGCGCCGCGCATGTAGTTCTGGTGCGCCTGGGTATGATGGCGTTGATAGAAACCATCCGTATAGCCGCGGTTGGCCAGGCCTTGCAGCTGGCCCAAGAGACCAATGTCGAAGGGCTTGCCCGTGACGGCATCATCGATGGCCTGGCGGTAGACTTGCGCTGTCCGTGCCGCGTAGTACAGCGACTTGGTGCGGCCCTCGACTTTCAGCGAATCGACGCCGATTTTCACCAGGCGCTCGATGTGCTCGACGGCGCGCAAGTCCTTCGAATTCATGATGTAGGTGCCGTGCTCGTCTTCGAGGATGGGCATCAGCTGGCCCGGACGCTGGGCTTCTTCGATGAAGTATGGCTGATCGGCCAGCGGGTGGCGCGGCTGCTGATGCAGGGCGGAAAACGCATTGTTGTCGGCCTCGGCCAGCGCCTGGTGAAATTCCAGCGGCACCACCTGCATGCCGCCCAGGTCGCCGCTGGCGTCTTCGGTGGCATTTTTCACCTTGTAATCCCAGCGGCAGGAATTCGTGCACGTGCCCTGATTCGGGTCGCGGTGATTGAAATAGCCGGACAGCAGGCAGCGGCCCGAATAGGCGATGCACAGGGCGCCGTGGACGAATACCTCCAGTTCCATTTCCGGGCAGCGCTGGCGGATTTCCTCGATCTCGTCGAGCGACAGCTCGCGCGACAAAATCACGCGCGTCAGGCCCATGCGGTGCCAGAACTTCACGTCGGCCCAGTTGACGGCGTTCGCCTGGACCGACAGGTGCACGGGAACGTCCGGCCACTTGTCGCGCACCATCATGATCAGGCCGGGGTCGGCCATGATCAGCGCGTCGGGGCGCATGGCGATCACCGGCTCCATGTCGCGCAAATACGTTTTCAGCTTGGCGTTGTGGGCGAAGATATTGCTGGCGACAAAGAATTGCTTGCCGCGCGCATGGGCGCCATCAATGCCCTCCTGCAAGGCTTGCAAAGTCGAAAAGTCGTTATTGCGCACGCGCAAGCTGTAGCGCGGCTGGCCCGCGTAGACGGCGTCGGCACCAAAGTCGAAGGCGGCGTGCATCTTGGCCAGGGAGCCGGCAGGCAGGAGGAGTTCGGGAGCGTGGCGCATGGGGGATGGGCAAAGCCGGCGATCTTATGCTGGCTGGCCCCATATTGCATTGCCTAACGTCAAGAAATTGCACTAATTCGACACCATGGGAATGCATTTTCCTGCGTCGAAACAGACGGTCGTTTTTAACTAAGATACGCGTGTAATTTGTGTCGCGAGAGCTGGCCAGAGCGATAGTTTATGAGTAATGAATGATTTGAAACGGTACTGCTCCGGTTTGCTCGACGCTAATATCTCTCCTGCTTTTGCCTTCCACATACCGAAGACTACAACCTCATCACCAGTATTGAGTTTTGCCAGCCAGTCAGCATTCTCGCACCAGACACTGGCTTCGACGCCGATACCAATTTCCGGATCATTGGCATCCGCAAGGTATTTGTTTTTTGTGAGGTTCAATACATTGCTTGTTTGATTCTTGCCTATGCCAATGCGCTTCGATTTGACCGTGCCATGCAAGGCGATAGGGTGTTGTACTGTATTGCGTATCGCATTTCTGTAGGCATCAAGATGGCGCTCTGTCTCGAAATAGAAATGAGACCATGGTACGGTCGTGTTACCTTCGAATATCAATTCCAGATACATCGCAATCTCTTCGTCCTCATCGCAGAGTGCACGTAATTGCAGCACACGCTTGGCCGAGTTGATATAGGCGGGAAGTTTTCCTCGTGAACTTTCAAATGTTTTGCTACTGCCGTTTGCAGATTTTTCGTCACTATTCGTTGCTTTTTTGCTCAGTTCTGACAATGCGTCTCTGATCATGACTAGGCGCAGCCGGTATTGGCCATTGCGGATGCTTTCAAAGAGCCCCGTCGATTCGTTTGCTATCGATTTGACCTTGTCGTTGATGGCATGCTTGCATCCTTCTGCATGATGGCCGCCAGGAAGCAAACGGAAATAAGCAGATACCAGATAAGGTTTGTCGTCCCGCTCCCGCGTATGTGCATTCTGATGGGTGACGTGAACAGAGCAATGGGAGCAACGAAGGGGCTCCGTGCCTTTTCCCTTCGAATAAATTTCGGCGGTCCATTCAATGCCAGCACTATCGAGTGCTGTGTTCATTTTGATACCCATTACAGTTCCTTTTGTTGGCCTCGAGCAATCATTCTAGCTGCCACCTTGAGAATTGTGCCCCTGGGTATGTCGCTAAAGGAATCCTTGAGTTGGCTTTCAACATAAAAACCGGCGCAGTCGGGCAATTAGACTATTTGTCCGCATCATTAGTGCCCAATAGCCAGAAAGAAGATTTTCCAGTTAGGCGGCACGGTTTTCACCAGCAGGAGATTCTCCACCAAGGACATGCACGATCGGGCTGGTGTCACTGCCATGTGCCTGTCGCATCGTCTCCGGCGCAAAATCGTCGACCTGTATCAAGCCGTCGACCAAACGCGCATATTCCAGCAAGGTATTGTGCTCCTGGCAGCTGACCGAGCCTGCGGCCTTGGCCGTCGCCAGCCACTGTTGCATGGCGGACAGGCTTTGCGGCAGGTGTCGCAGGGCCGCGCCTTCGGGTGTATCCTTCAGGCGTTTTTCGATGTGCAGGACGTCGGGCAGCAGGGCCAGCGCCCGCTCGGCGCAAGCCACGGGATCTGCCGCGTCGCTGGCCACATGGCCATCGGCCAGCAGGCGTTCGCGGTTGGCGCCCGGCGTTTGCAGGGCCAGCGCCACTTCACTGCCCAGTTCGTCGGACGGTGGGCGATGGGGCAGGCCAAACGGGAACAGCAGGGTGCGCAGCAGCATGGCCAGCACGCGCGCGGGGAAATTGTCGAGCACGCCCGTCAAACCCTGCTGCGCCTTGACCAGCGCATCTTGCAGCGACCAGTGCACATAGGGCAGGTCGGCCTCGGGCCGGCCATCATCCTCGTAGCGTTTCAGCACGGACGAGGCCAGGTACAGTTGCGCCAGCACGTCGCCCAGCCGGGCGGACAGCCGTTCGCGGCGCTTGAGTTCGCCGCCAAGCACGAACATCGACATATCCGTCATGACGGCAAACGCCGTCGACAGCCGCGTCAACGCGCGGTAGTAGGGCGCCAGTGCGGGCGCGCCGGCGTCGGGCGCGGCTGCCAGGCGCGCGCCGCCCAGTCCGTACCACAATCCCCTGGCCAGGTTGCCCAGCACAAAGCCCACGTGGCCAAAGAAGGCCGCATCGAAATCGCGCAGAGCCTTGCGGCCGTCGCTTTCGCTTACGGCGGCCATTTCCCTGAGCACATACGGGTGCGCGCGGATGGCGCCCTGGCCGAAGATGATCAGGCTGCGCGTGAGGATGTTGGCGCCTTCGACCGTGATGGCGATGGGGATTTGCTGGTAGGCGCTGGCGAGGAAATTGTTGGGGCCAACGCAGATGCCCTTGCCGCCGAGAATGTCCATGCCGTCATTGACGAGCGCGCGTCCCCGTTCCGTGACGTGGTATTTGACGATGGCGGAAATGACGGCCGGCTTCTCTCCCAGGTCGACGGCGTGCGCGGCCAGGGTGCGCGCCGCATCCATCAGGTACAGGTTGGCGCCCATGCGGGCCAGCGCTTCCTGCACCCCTTCGAACTTGCCGATCGGCATGTTGAACTGGCGCCGCACGGCCGCATACGCGCCGGTGCCGCGCACGGCCATCTTGCCCATGCCCACGCTGGATGAGGGCAGAGAGATGGCGCGCCCGGCCGCCAGGCATTCCATCAGCATGCGCCATCCTTTGCCCACTTGCGCCTGGCCGCCGATGACCCAGTCGATGGGGATGAAGACATCGTTGCCGGAGGTGGGGCCGTTCTGGAAGGCGGCATTCAAGGGGTGATGGCGGCGGCCGATCACGACACCGTCGTGGCTGGCGGGGATCAGCGCGCAGGTGATGCCGGGCGCATCGTTGTCGGACAGCAGATGCTCGGGATCGCTGGTCTGGAATGCCAGGCCCAGCAAGGTGGCCACGGGCGCCAGGGTGATGTAGCGCTTGTTCCACGTGAGGCGGAAACCCAGGGTGGCGCGGCCCTCATGCATGCCCATGCACACGACGCCCAGGTCGGGAATGGCGGCCGCGTCGGAACCCGCGTACGGGCTGGTCAGGGCAAAGCAGGGAATCTCCGTGCCGGCGGCCAATCGCGGCAGATAATGGTTTTTCTGTTCTTCGGTGCCGTAGTGCAACAACAGTTCGGCCGGCCCCAGCGAATTGGGCACCATCACGGTCACGGCCAGCGCCGAGCAGCGGCTCGACAGCTTCATCACCACTTGGGAGTGCATGTAGGCGGAGAATTGCTTGCCGCCGTATTGCTTGGGAATGATCATGCCGAGGAAACCCTGGCTTTTCATGTAGTCCCAGGCTTGCGGCGGTAAATCCTGCGCCTGCTGCGTTTCCCAGTCGTTGACCAGTTCACACAGCCGCTCGACGTCATGCTCGAGAAAGTGGCGCTCCTCGGCCGTGAGCGCGGCGCGTCCATAGCCCAGCAGTTTTGGCCAGTCGGGCTGGCCGGAAAACAGCTCGGCATCCCACCACGTGGTGCCCGCTTCGAGCGCGTCGCGTTCCGTGTCGGACATCGTTGGCATGATGCGCTTGAACAAGGCCAGCAAGTGCGGGGCAAGCAGGGCGCGGCGCACGGGGCCGGGCGCGAACAGCAAAGCCAAGCCCAGCAGGGCCACCAGCAGTATGATCGTCAGCATGCGATATCTCCCTGTGTAATGAGGATAGGGTAGTCCGATGCGGCCGATGTTACTGTGCGGTACAGCGCATACGCACAACGCCAACCGCATGGGTTGGCGTTGTGGTGTGAAGCGTGAGGCGTATTAGCGTTGTGGAACGACAATCACCGTGTCGCCCGTCTTGCCTTTGGCGCCGTCGTCGCCCTTGGCACCATCGTTGCCTTGAACACCGTCGTTGCCTTGTGCGCCAGTGGCGCCCTTGGCGCCGTCATATCCGGCGGCACCGCTGTCGCCGGTCTGGCCCGTGGCGCCGGTGGCACCGGTCGCGCCGGCAGGGGCTTCTGCGCCCGTGGCACCGGTAGCGCCGGCAGGACCAGGCGCGCCGGCAGGGCCGGGAACGACTTGCACCACGGTAGGCGCGGGTGGTGCTTCGCGCTGGCAAGCGGTCAAGGCAAGGGTAGAGGCGAGCGCGAGCAATATCAGGGTAGTTTTCATGATGCATCCTTTGGCAGTGTGCCGTAATGTACGGAACGGCTCGACGGCGTCGGGCGCGAGTTTCGCATGGCGGTGTGGCGGGGAGAACTGGCCAGGTGGCCGTTGCGCCGTGTCGCGCAGGGCGCTGGCGGCGGGAAGGGTGTGTGGTCTGCCTGCAGCATGGGCTATTGCGCGCCTGCAGTCCGTACGTTTGCGTACATAGCGGTGGGGAGGGGGATGTTTTGGGCAAAGACAAACAAAAAAGCCAACCGGAAGGTTGGCTTTTTGATATTTAATGCTGAATTCTTGGTGGCCCGGGGCGGAATCGAACCACCGACACAAGGATTTTCAATCCTCTGCTCTACCGACTGAGCTACCAGGCCAAGGCGGCGAATTATAGCAGAAAGACTTTCCACCTGACCAGAGCTGGCTGTGTTCAAATGCAACAGATGGCCAAAACATGGTGTTTTGGCATCCTTGTATGAGCTGAAGGGATGTGGCGATGCAGCGACGTATTGGAGTGCAGGGCCTGGCGGTGGCGGGCTTGTTCAGTTTGTTTTGTGGCGCGGCGCGGGCCGATGGGCTGGCCGAGCTGAATGCGGCGCTGGCGCGCTTGCAGGGGCAGATGCCGATCAAGGCGCAGGTCGAATCGAAATCCTGGCGCCGCGAGGGCGAGGGCAAGGCGGCGGAAGAGGATAGCGGCCAGGCCACTGTCACTGTCGAGGGCGGGTCGGCGGGCTTGCAGGTACTCTACGGCAAGGAGTTGCTGGCGAAAGTGGAGGCCGAGCAGCGCGCCAGGGTGAAGGATCCGAAGGTCAAGACGCCGATCGGCTTTGCGCTGGGGGAAATGAAGGCAACGGAACTGCGTTCCATGGTGTCGGCGGCGGATGCCCTGTCGCGCGAGATCGAGGAGGCCGTGTTCAGCGGCGAAAAAATGGATAGCTACAAGGGCAAGCCGGCGCGGTTGCTCAGCTTTACCTTGTCGCTCGACAAAGTGCCTGAGAAAGACCGCAAGTATGTGAAGAAGTTCGACGGCGGCCTCGATGTGTGGATCGCAGCAGATGGCACGCCGCTGGCCAGCCATTTCCACGTGGATGTGAGCGGGCGCGCCTTTGTCGTCATCAGCTTTACGCAAAAGACGGACGAGACGCGCCAATATGGCGTCAGCGGCGACCATTTATTGTTGCTGCGCAAGGAGAGCAAGAATGCCATGTCGGGCGCGGGCGAGAAAGTGGAAAGCAAGATCGTCAAGACCTTGCAGCTGCAGCCCTGACGTGTTGCAGTAGCACTCGATTACATGGCGGCGCTGCCGCCCAGGCCGCTCTTTTGCAGCACGCAGCGCCCTGCCTCGCAGGTGGCGCCCGGATCCGTGACGATGGAGCAGGTCGACATCATGCCGTCCGCCTGCTGCTGCTTGCGGCTGGCCTCGGCTTGTGCCTGGGCCAGTGCCTTGAGTTTCTTGCCGTCATTGCTTTTGCTGGACCAGGCCAGGTAGCGCTCGGGGCCGCCGCAAGCCTTGGCGCCGATGGCGATGGTCTGGCATTGCTGGGTGGAATCGCAGGCCGCGGCGCCCACTTCCGCCTGGATTTGCGCCAGCAAGCCGGCATTGCCGGGGGCGGGCGGCGCATCATCTTGCGTGGGGGCGCTGCCGCAGGCGCTGGCGGCCAGCAGCAGGAAGCTGGCGCACGCGGCGCGCAGCAGGGGCAACAGGGTAGGGTAGGTTGGCGTTTGCATGTCCTTATCATGTGCCAGGCTTGCGTAAATGGCAAGCGCGATTCGCACTTGGCCAGAACCTTGATCCCGGTCATTTCCATTGTCAACCCGTCAAAGTTAATATAAATCAACATCCAACCTGCGATGTACGGGTGGCAACCGGGCCGGTGCGCTGCATTCCCGCGCCGGCGCGCGCCGCCGATTCGGGAATGTTTCCAGGAGTTAGACTATGCGCCGCACCCTCTCACCCTTCCTCTTCATCACCAGTCTGGCCTTTGGCGGCGTCCTGCATGCCGCGGAAAAGGAACCGATCCAGCCGATTACTGCCGCCAAGGTGGCCAATCCAGCCATGGTCGAGCTGGGCAAGAAGCTGTTTTTCGATCCGCGCCTGTCGCGCTCGGGCTTTATTTCCTGCAACAGCTGCCATAACCTGAGCATGGGCGGCACGGACAATATCAAGACCTCGATCGGCCACAACTGGCAGCGCGGGCCCATCAATTCCCCCACGGTGCTCAATTCCAGCATGAACGTGGCGCAATTCTGGGATGGCCGCGCCAAGGATTTGCAGGAGCAGGCGGGCGGCCCCATCGCCAATCCCGGCGAGATGGCTTTTACGCACGAGCTGGCCATCGACGTGCTGGCCTCGATTCCCGCCTACCGCGCGGAGTTCCGGCAAGTCTTTGGCCAGGACAAGCTGACCATCGAGCAAGTCACGCGCGCCATCGCTGCTTTTGAAGAAGTGCTGGTGACGCCGGGTTCCCGCTTCGATCAATGGTTATCAGGCAAGAAAAGCGCGCTGACGAAAGACGAGCTGGCCGGCTACCAGCTGTTCAAATCGAGCGGCTGCATCGCCTGTCATAACGGCCCCGCCGTGGGCGGCAACACTTTCCAGAAGATGGGCGTGGTGGAACCGTACAAGACGGCGATGACGGCGCAGGGACGCTCGGCCGTGACGGGCAAGGATGCGGACCGTTTCAATTTCAAGGTGCCGACCCTGCGCAACGTGGAGCTGACCTACCCGTACTTTCACGATGGCGAAGCGGCGACCCTGACGCAAGCCGTCGACGTGATGGGCCGCTTGCAACTGGGCCGCACCTTTACGCCCGACGAAAACGCGAAACTGGTGGCTTTCCTGAAAACCCTGACGGGCAAGCAGCCGCACATCGTGCTGCCGATCCTGCCGCCATCGTCGGATACGACGCCGCGGCCGGTGCCGTTTGACTGAGTGCTTGCCTGGGGTCAGACCCGGCGGGTCTGACCCCGACACCAGTTACTTCAGCGTACGCTGGAATAATTGGTAAATCCGGCGGTACTCGTCATACCACGCTTCCGGCTGCACGAAGCCGTGGCGCTCCATCGGGTAGCTGGCCATTTCCCAGTTATCCTTTTTCAGCTCGATCAAGCGCTGCGACAGGCGCACGGAGTCTTGGTAAAACACGTTGTCGTCGATCATGCCATGGGCGATCAGGAGGTTGCCCGTCAGCTTGTCCGCATATTCGATCGGCGACGAGATTTTATAGGCTTGCGGATCGATGTCCGGCGTGTTCAGGATATTCGCAGTGTACTCGTGGTTGTAGGTCGTCCAGTCCGTCACGGGGCGCAGCGCGGCGCCCGACTTGAAGATGTCCGGCGCGCGCATCAGGGCCATCAGGCTCATGAAGCCGCCATAGCTGCCGCCATAGATGCCCACGTTCCGGATGTCGCCCTGGTGCTGCTGCGCCAGCCAATTGGCGCCGTCAATAAAATCTTCCAGTTCCGGGTGGCCCATCTGGCGGTAGATGGCCGTGCGCCAGGCGCTGCCGTAACCGAGCGAGGCGCGGTAGTCGACGTCGAGCACGATGTAGCCTTGCTCGACCAGCAAGTTGTGGAACATCTGTTCGCGGAAATACACGGGATAGCGCTCGGTGACGTTCTGCAGGTAGCCGGCGCCGTGCGCGAACATGACGATCGGGTAGCGCTTGCCCGCTTCCAGCTGCTTTGGCCGGTACAGCTTGGCCCAGATCGGCGCCGCGCCATGCGTGGACGGCACTTGCACCAGTTCCGGCATGACCCAGTTGCGCGCCTTGAAGGCGTCGCTGCGTGTATCGGTCAGGATGTTCGCCTTGCCGCCAGAGACAGAAACGCTGGCCAACTGGGCCGGCATATAGCTGGTGGAATAGCGCAGCAGCAGTTTGCCGTTATCGGGCGACAGGCCGAAGTTTTCCACGCCTTTCAAATTCGTGACTTCGCGCGCGCCGCCCTCTTTCGCCGTGCTGGCGCACACTTCATACGTGCCGGGCGCCTGCCGGTTGCATAGAAAATAGGCGTTCTTGCCGTCGCGGCTCCATTCGACGGCGCTCACTTCCCATTGGCCGCTGGTCAAGGCGCGTGCCGGTGCGGCGCCCGTTTTCGCGTACAGGTGGGCGTAGCCGCTTTCCTCGGACAGATACCACAGGGTGGCGTTGTCGGGCAGCCAGCCGAATTCCTCGGCGCGGCGGTTGACCCAGGCCGCGTCGCTGATGCGGTGCACGGGCACGAGGGCGCCGTTGGCCAGGTCGACGTTGGCGAGCCAGCCGTCCTTGTTGTCGATGGCGCGGATGCGCACGGCCACCTTGGAACCGTCATCGGTCCAGGCGATGCCGTCGCGCTGGGCGTCGATGCGCACGGGACGGTTGCCTTTCAACGGCGGCAGTTTCTGTTCCGCGCGCAGTAGCGCCAGCGGGTCGGTGGCGATGCCGGGCAGGTTGTCAAAGGCGATCTCGCGCACCTGGCCCGTGCGCAGGTCAGCCAGCTTCAGGCTTTGCGCGATCGGCATGTTGCGGCCCACGCGCGTGCGCTCGTCGTCCGCTTCCGGGTAGCCCGTTTCCGTGACGTAGCGGGCCAGCTTGCCCAGCTTGCCCTTTTCGGCGGCCTTGTCCTGCGTGACGAACAGCAGCCAGCGGCCATCCGGCGACAGGGCGCTGCCGGAAATGGTGACTTTTTCTCCCAGGTAGATCGGTTCCGGCGCGCGCGTGGCGTCCAGGCGGCGCTCTTCATGGCGGCGTTCGCGGCTTGCGTCGCGGTCATCCTTCTGGCGCGCCAGGTTGACGATCAGGCGCAGTTGCAATTCGCGCAGGGCGTCCGCTTCCGGCTTGGCGTCCGGGTCCTTGGCCGCGCGCAGCAGGGCGACGGGAGCGCTCAGGCGCTCCGCGCGGCTCCAGCTGAACCAGTCGCTGCCGCTGCGGTATTGCACGGCGCCGCCGTCGCTGGAATATTGCGGGTCGCTGATGGCCGTCACGCCGCGCGTGATCTGGATCAAGGCGCCGTTCTTCAGGTCGCGCTCGAACAAGTCGCCGTTGCGCAGCAGGATGGCGCGCGTGCCGGCCCGGTTGACGACCATTTGCTGGCCATCGAGGTTGGCCAGCTGCGCATCGTCGACCTGCTTGCCGCTATTGAGTTTCGCGTTCGCGCCTGGCAATTGATACGTGTCGCGCAGGGGCGAGCCGAGGCGTTTTTGCTTGTAGTAGAGCTGGCCATTCCAGCCCCACCATGCCGCTTCGACGGGCGTGCCGATCCAGTCGGGATCGGCCATGGCCTGGTCCAGCGTGATCGGCGTGGGCGCGGTGGCGGTGGAGGAAGGGGCCGCATGGGCGGCGGGCAGCAGAGAGAGCAGCAGCGGCAGCAGAGGTAGAACCAGACGCATCGGGGATCGCTTTAATCAAAGGGGATGGTGAAGGTACAGGCTATGAGGCCGGTATTCTAGCGGAGGAGTTTCGTACAGGAAATGTCGTAAAGCTAAGCTTGATTGTGAGCGAGCCAGCCGAGAAAGTCGGCTAGCGGCATGGGCCGCGCATACAGATAGCCTTGCAAGCCGTCGCAATCGTGGGCGAGCAGGAAGTCCGCCTGCTCCTGCGTTTCCACGCCTTCGGCCACGACGCGCAAGCCCAGGTGGCGCGCCATGGCCAGGATCGCCTGCACGATGGCCGTATCGCGCGCATCGCGCGGCGTGTCGTCGATGAAGCGCTTGTCGATTTTGAGTTCATACAGCGGCATCGAGGTCAGGTAGGCAAGGCTGGAATAGCCGGTGCCGAAATCGTCGATGGAAAAGCGGATGCCCAGGGCCGCCAGCTCGCGCATGCGCGCCAGCGAGGCGTCGCGCTGGTCGATCAGCAAACCTTCCGTCAGTTCCAGGATCAGGGCGCCGGCCGGCGTGCCGTGTTCGGCCAGCGCCGCCTGCACGCGGGCGGTGAAATCGGGCTGGCGAAACTGGGCCGGACTGACATTCACCGACAGGGCGACGGGCGATCCGGCCTGCGCCAGCATGGTCGCCGCGCGGCACGCCTCGCGCAGGGCCCAGTGCCCGAGCTTGATGATCAGCCCCGACTCCTCGGCAATCGGAATGAAGATGCCGGGCGCGATATGGCTGCCGTCCGCCTGCGGCCAGCGCATCAGCAATTCGGCGCCCGTCACCCGGCCGTGGCGGTCGACCTGCGGCTGCACGTGCATGCATAGTTGACTGGCATCGAGGGCGCGCGCCAGCGCCCGTTCCAGGGTCAGGCGGCGCTCCACGCCCGCCTGCATGGCCGCCTCAAAGAAGGCGATGCCGTTGCGCCCTTCCGCCTTGGCGCGGTACATGGCGATGTCCGCTTCGCGCAGCAGGTCGTGCGCCTGCTGGCCCGTTTTCGGCAGCAGGGTCACGCCGATGCTGGCGCTGCAATGATAGGACTGCCCCTCAATATCGAAGTCGCGCGCGATGGCGGCGCGGATTTTCTCGGCCACCTGGGCCGCCGCGCGGGCGGCGCTGTCCAGGTCATCGGCCAGGTGCGCCAGCAGCACGACGAATTCGTCGCCACCGATGCGCGCCACCGTGTCGGCCTTGCGCATCAGCTGCGCCAGCCGTTCGCCCGCCAGGCGCAGCAGCGCGTCGCCGGTGGCGTGGCCGCGCGCATCGTTGATGTGCTTGAAGTGGTCGAGGTCGATGAACATCAGCGCGCTGATGGACTGGTCGCGCGGCGCGGCGGCCAGCAGGTGAGCGATGCGATCCATCAGCAGGCGCCGGTTGGGCAGGCCCGTCAGCACGTCGTAGAAGGCCAGGCGGTGGATGTCCGCTTCCGATTTCTTGCGCTCGTCGATTTCGCGCTCGACGGCCACCCAGTGCGTCTGCTTGCCGTCCGCATCCGTGAACGGCACCAGTTCCGCCTCGACCCAGTACGCCTTGCCGGCCTTGTTGTAATTCAGCAATTCCGCCCTGGCCGGCTGGGCCTGGGCCATGGCGGCGGCGATGCGCGCCAGTTCGTCCGTATCGGTGGCGTCGCCTTGTTGAAACAGCAGGCTGCGGCCCAGCACGTCGGCGCGCGCATAGCCGCTGCTGCGCTCGAAGGCGTCATTGACGAAGATGATGCGCGTGGCCGGCACCGTGCCGGAGTCGGGGGCATCGGCCACTTCGGCGATCATGACCATGTCGTTCAGGCGGGCCAGCGCCGTGGCCGTCAAGCGCAGGTCGGCATTCAGCTGCGACAGGGCCTGGCTGCTGCGTTCCAGGTGGCGCAGCAGGAAGGCGCAGGACAGGGTCAGCACGGCGGCGATGAACAGGAAGTTCAGGGCCACGATCAGCGCGCGCAGCACGGGGGAGTCGGGCACGCCCTGCACGTGCAGGGCGACGTCGGGATGCAGGCCGAGGACAAAGATGGTCAGCGACGTCAGGGCCAGGGTCGACAAGGCGGGCCGCATCCCCAGCAGCAGGGCCGCCAGCACGGGCATGAGCATCATGTAGATCTGGCTGACGGGGCCGATTTTCAGGAGCAGGCCCACGCCCACCAGGTAGGCGACGATGAGAAATTGCCACACGCGCCAGCGGTAGGGCATGGCGCGCCAATGCCAGATGAGGCCGATCCAGCCGATGGCCAGCACGTCGAGGATGACTATGGACCAGATAGCTTCGCGCGCGGCCAGCAGGGCGCTGGGAATGGCAGTGACGATGCCCAGCAGCAGCACCGCCTGCAGCAGGCGCGCAAAAATCTGTCCGCGCCAGTGCGCGAGATCGTTTGACGCGGCCACGCTGCCGTCCTTTCACCAGTGAGCTCTGCTGCCGAGCTGAGCAGTATGGTAAAAATATTACGCGGTATCTTTCAGCATGTCATCTTGATCATTCGGCATGATTGACGGCGCGACCACCTTCCGCTGCCGGCCAGTAGTGGCTATCGGGCGTGTCGCGCGCGCCGAAGATGGCCTGGCCGACACGCACGACGGTGGCGCCTTCTTCGATGGCGATTTCATAATCGCCGGACATGCCCATCGACAGCTCGTCGAGGCTGATGCCATGCGGGACGTCCTGGCGCAGCCGGTCGCGCAGTTCGCGCAGCAGCACGAAGCAGCGGCGCACGTGCACGGCTTCCGCCGACAACAGCGCCAGGGTCATGAGGCCGCGCACGCGCAGCGCCGGGAAGGCGGGCAGCTGGCGCAGGAAAGCGGCCACCTCGTCCGGCGGCAAGCCGTACTTGCTGGCTTCGCCCGAGGTGTTCACTTGCACGAACACATCGAGCCCGCGCCCTTCCGCTTGCAGGCGCCTCTCCAGCGCCTCGGCTACGCGCAGGCTGTCGAGCGCCTGGAATTCGCTGGCAAAGCGCGCCACCAGCTTGGCCTTGTTGGTCTGCAAATGGCCGATCACCGACCATTGCAGGTCGGCCAGATCCGCCATCGCTTCCCATTTGCGGCCCGCCTCCTGCGGCTTGTTTTCTCCCAGCATGCGGCAACCGGCGGCGTACGCCAGGCGCAGGCTCGCTTCGGGCTTGGTCTTGCTGACGGGCAGCAGGCGCACGCCGGCCGGATCGCGCCCGACCCGCTGGCATGCGGCCGCCATGCGCGCATGCACTGCCGCCAGGTTGCGGCGGAAGTCGTCCACCGACACGGCTTGCGGCCAGCGCCCATGCTGTTCGTGCATGGTGGGAGTGAGCAGGGGAGTGTCGTTGTGCATGTGTCAGCCTTGTATTCGCTTTATGGGCGGCAAGAGTCGCCGCGGTGATGTATTATTGTCCTATGCCAAAATATACCATGACTGAGACTATCGTGAAAATCACAGGGAAAACCGCGGCGGAGCTGTTCGACAGCATCCGCGCGCTGACGCAGGCGGGCGAATTGGCGCCGGGCCAGGAGCTGCCGACCGTGCGCGAGCTGGCCGCGACCTTGGGCGTCAACCGCAATACCGTGTCGCTGGCGTACCAGCGCCTGGTGACGGCCGGCATCGCGGTCACGCAAGGGCGCCTGGGCACGGCCATCCGCGCGCAGCGCGATCCCGGCGAGCAGGAAGGCTTGCTGCCCGGCTCGCCGCTGGCCGACCTGGGCGGCGGCAATCCGAACCTGGCCTGGCTGCCCGATGTCGGCGCGGCCCTGGCGCGCAAGCCATACCGTCCGCGCCTGTATGGCGAGGCTACCGTGGATCCGGAACTGGAAGCCCTGGCGCGGCGCTGGCTGGACGGCGATTGCCCCGAAGGCCACGACATCACCCTGACGAATGGGGCGGTCGATGCGGTCGAGCGCCTCTTGGGGGCGTATCTGGTCGCGGGCGACAAGGTGGCCGTGGAAGACCCGTGTTTCGTCAGCAGCATCAACACCTTGCGCAGCGCCGGGCTGCACGCCGTTGGTGTGGCGGTCGATGCCGAGGGCATGCAGGCCGGGGCGCTGGAGCGGGCGCTGGCGCAAGGCGCGCAAGCCATTATCGTCACGCCCCGTGCGCACAATCCCACCGGTTGCAGCCTGAGCGCGGCGCGCGCGGACCAGCTGCGCGCCGTGCTGGCCGCTTACCCGCACGTGCTGGTCATCGTCGACGACCATTTCTCGCTGCTGTCCACGGCCGGCTACCAGGACGTGATTCCCTCTGCGGCCCGGCGCTGGGCGCTGATCCGTTCCGTGTCGAAGATCTTCGGCCCCGACCTGCGCCTGGCCGTTGTCGCCAGCGACGGGCAGACGGCCCAGCGCCTGCGCCTGCGCCTGGCGCCCGGCACGAACTGGGTCAGCCATCTCTTGCAGGATGCCGTGAGTTCCTGCCTGTCGTCGCCCGACGTGTCCGCGCAAGTGGTCCTGGCCCGCGCCGACTATGCGCGCCGCCGCGACATGGTGGCGGCGGCGCTGGCGGCGCACGGCCTGGTCTGCGCCAGTCCCGCCGATGGCCTGAACCTGTGGTTGCCGCTGCCGGACAGCAGCCAGGCGGCCGTGCTGGCGCTGGCCCGGCATGGCTGGCTGGTGCGCGGCGGCGAAGCCTTCGGCGTACAGGCGCCGGCGCAGGGATTGCGGATTACCGTGTCGACCATCGATGAAGCGGGCGCGCAGGCGTTCGCCGCAGTGCTGGCCCAGGTGCTGGGCCGGCCATAGTTTTTATTTAGTTACTCGTCACAGAAGGGAACATCATGAAAGTCCATTTCGTCGTGCATGAAGCATTCGAGGCGCCGGGCGCCTACGAGACTTGGGTGCGCGAACGGGGCCACGAGGCCACGTATTCCCGCGTCCATGCCCATGAGCCGCTGCCCCCTTCCATCGCGGACATCGACCTGCTGGTCGTCATGGGCGGACCGCAGTCGCCGTCGACGACGCGCGAGGAATGCCCGCATTTCGACGCCGCAGCCGAACAGGCCCTGATAGCCGCATGCGTCGCGGCGGGCAAGGCCGTGGTCGGCGTTTGCCTGGGAGCGCAGCTGATCGGCGCGGCCCTGGGAGCGCCCCATGCGCACAGCCCTGAAAAGGAGATCGGCAAGTTTCCCATCATGCTGACGGAGGCAGGGCGGGAGAACGACAAGTTCAAGCATGTCGGCGATGTCCTGGAAAGCGGGCATTGGCACAGCGACATGCCGGGCCTGACCGGCAACGCAAAGGTCATCGCCTATAGCGAAGGCTGCCCGCGCCAGATCGTCGAATACGGCAATCTGGTGTACGGCTTCCAGTGCCATATGGAGTTCACGCCGGAGGTGGTCGAGCTGCTGATCGCCGCGTCGGAAGCAGAGCTGGCCACGCTGGCGTCGCACCGCTTCGTGCAACAGCCAGCCACCCTGCGCGCCCATGACTGGCAAGCCATGAACGGCCAGCTGTTTGTTTTCCTCGACCGGCTGATGCAGGCGTACGCAGCGCAATAAAAAAACGCCAGCATGATGCTGGCGTTGTGGGGCAAGCGGCGAGGCGCTTATTTCTTCGGCGCGCTCAGGCATTCCTTCATGAAAGCCTTGCGGGCATCGCCCTTCATGTCCTTGGCGTCGGCATTGCACGCCTTCATCTTGTTTTGCTGTGTCATGGCCGGTGCCGGCTTGGCGCTCAGGCATTCCTTCATGAAGGCCTTGCGCTCATCGCCTTTTTTGCCGGCGGCGTCCGCATTGCAGGTCGTCATTTTTGACTGTTGCGCCGTCTTGGCGACGGGCGCCGCTTCCGGTGCGGCGGCAAAGGCGGTGCTGGCAAACGCGGCGGCGATGCAGAGGGCGATGAATTGTTTCATGGTAAATCCTTTAGGCGCAGTCAGTGGAAGGGGACATGCAATCGGCAGGCAATGCCGATATGCAGAACGTAACTAACTATATGACATTTATCAACAAAATTTCCACTCGAGTGTGTCTTTTTGTTACTGGCAGGCACAAGGCGCTCCCCGGCTGGCCCGGGCAGCCATGTTACGGCGGCAGCGCCCCTGTTTTTTGCTATGCTAGCGTCTTTCCACCGGCCGATGCCGCTGCCTTGGCCGGCGCACCCTCAATACGGAGTAGTTATGGTCTCGTTGCAAGAGCAGTTTTTAAAGGCCGGCCTGGTCGACAAGAAGAAGGTCAAACTGGCCAACCAGGACAAGAGCAAGCAAAAAAAGGACGAGCGCAAGAGCGGCACGCAAAGCGTCGACGAAGTACGCCTGGCCGCGCTCGAGACCCAGCGCAAGAACGCGGAACGCGCGCGCGAACTGAACGCCCAGCGCGACGCGGCCGCCAACCAGAAGGCCATCGTGGCGCAGATCGCGCAAATGGTGCAAAAGAACCGCCAGAGCAAGGGCAACAACGGCGACGTGCCGTATAACTTTACGTTCAACAACAAGATCGAGCGCATCTACGTGACGGCCGCCGTGCAAGCCCATCTGGTGGCGGGCCGTCTGGTGATCGTCTGCCTGGGCGGCGCCGTGGAACTGGTGCCGCGCATCATCGCCGACAAGATCGCCGAACGCGACCCCGCCATCGTCGTGCGCGTGAAACAGGCCAGCACGGAAGTGGATGAGGATGATCCGTATGCGGCGTTCCAGATTCCGGATGATTTGATGTGGTAAGAACGACGGGGCTGGCCGCAGCCGGCAGCCTTGCTCGATTCAATAAAAACGCCAACCCGAAGGTTGGCGTTTTTATTGGCGCGGCAAATTCTGTTACCCGGCGCAAGCAAGGCACGGGGAGATGCAAGGCTAGGCCGGTATCTGGACAGTTGCCATTACTGCGCTGCGGGCGCGCTTCTCTCATTCGTGGCTTGCCTGGCAGCAGGCAGGCCAAATGACGCTGGTAATCGCCCCAGGATTTCGCCAGTGATGCCGGAGTAAAAAACGATGCCCAAGATATTCCCAGTAAGAAATACTCTATCTGTCGTAGTCACGTCGATTTGTTGTGGTGTTGAATCGGACGACTCGTAGTCGTAGGCAATGTAAGGCGATGCCAGCTGCATCACGATCATCGCCTTCAAGACCGGCAATTCTTTTGCCGCGACGGCATTTTCCAGCGTAAACTGGAATGCAGGTTTTATGTATTGGGTGTAGCCCCGGTCAATATCCAGGAATGGGATGCGATTGACGGCAACGCCCATCGTGGATGTGTACGTTTCTTCAATGGGATAGTAGCCGCGATAGTAGCCGCGATAGGTGCTGCGTCCTTTATAACGGCCTTTCGAGTTCAATTTGGAACTCAAGTCAAATTGGTCCAGTCCTTTATAGGAAGGCTTGTTGATGTCATAGTCAGGCGCGCCGATGCCATTCAAGTCTCGTGTGCGGGGAAAGACATACAGCTTCACCATTCCCGTATCCGCATTGAAATCGTACCCAATGCCAACGGAATATGCTCCGTCTTTTTTGACGGAAACAACAAAGGCCAGTGCATCATTCAAGCTCGAATCCGCCACCACTTTTTCGTTCAGCGCTGCCGCCATTCTGCGCTTGTAGTCAGCCGTCGATTCAAACTCCCCCTTTTTCTCGCGCACAAATTTTTTGACTGCCTCGATGACCGCGCCCAGCGGCAAGCCTGGATACGCCGGATCGAGGCGGTCGCTGTCGAGCATCTCCATGGAAAATTTCTCCCCCTCCACCTTTCGTTCCCATGGCCTGTGGAGGACGGCACTCTTCTGTTCCTGAGGCGTTGCGCTCGATGGGCCTTTCACTTGCTCTGCCACTTGCGTGGCCTGTGCCGTGCCCATGCCTGCAAGTGCGCTGGTGGCAGCCAGCAAGAACCATTTTTTCATTTTCATCATCCTTGATGCCGGTGTTAATATTTATTTAATTTTAACATGTTTCCCATGGGGAATATCTGCCGGTATCGGGGTACTGGCGTCTCGCGTCAGGCCGCCGGGCCATGCGCTGGAGGGGAAATACCGTATCGGATGAGGGGAGGATGCCGGCATGCGGCCGGAAGAGGGGGATGCTGCGGTGAATTGGCGCAGTCCACAAACAAAAACGCCACCCGAAGGTGGCGTTTTTGAGCGTATAACGAATTCTTGGTGGCCCGGGGCGGAATCGAACCACCGACACAAGGATTTTCAATCCTCTGCTCTACCGACTGAGCTACCAGGCCAAGGTGGCGAATTATAGCAGACCAAAACGGGAATGCAAGAGCCGGCGGCGACTTTTCCTGTATTTCCCGGATCGGCATTGCATTACTTGCGCGTAGGTCAAATATGATTTGATATAAACGGTATTTTTCTCAACAAAGGATGGGCGCATAGTGTGGCCATCGACATGTATTTGAGAGGACTGCCGCATGAACGCCACCACCAATCACACCGCCATCCCTGAAATCGGCCTGGGCACCTTCCGCCTGCAGGGCCAGGTCGTCATCGATTCCGTCACCACGGGTCTGGATGTCGGCTACCGCCATATCGACACGGCGCAAATCTACGGCAATGAAGCGGAAGTGGGCCAGGCGATCGCCGCCAGCGCCGTCCCGCGCGATGAGCTGTTCGTCACCACCAAGATCTGGATCGAGAACCTGCAGCGCGACAAGCTGATTCCCAGCTTGAAAGACAGCCTGCACAAGCTGCGGCTGGAACAGCTGGACCTGACCCTGATTCACTGGCCGTCGCCGCAGGACGCCATTCCCGTGGCCGACTACATGGCGGCGCTGGCTGAGGCGAAGGCGCAGGGGCTGACCAGGGCCCTCGGCGTGTCGAATTTCACCAACGCGCAGCTGCGGCAAGCCATCGATACGGTGGGCGCGGCAGAAATCGCCACGCAGCAGATCGAGATCCACCCGTTCCTGCAAAACCGCAAGGCCATCGATTTCGCGCGCAGCCAGGGCATCCACATCACGGCCTACATGCCGCTCGCGTACGGCAAGGTGATGGTCGATCCCGTGATCGCTGCCATCGCCGCCACGCACGGCGTGACGCCGGCGCAAGTGGCGCTGAGCTGGTCGCTGCAGCAGGGCTTTGCCGTGATTCCGTCGTCGACCAGGCGCGCCAACCTGGAAGCGAACCTGCATTTCCAGCGCATCACCCTGTCGCCGGACGAGATGGCGCAGATGGCGACCCTGGAGCGTGGCGAACGCCTGGCCAACCCGGACGGCCTGGCGCCGCAGTGGGATTGAGGTGAAGCCCATGACTGCGATGCAAAAGCTGGGGCAGGGTGGCTTCAGTATCGGCCTGGAACTGCCGCTCGATAACGACTGGTCGTCCACGGGGCGCCATGCGCATGCGGCGTCCGGCCGCGTGCCGGGCGAGCCGGATCTGAAACAGCATGCGGCGCTGGCAAAGCTGGCCGACCGCCTGGGTTTCCGCGCCCTGTGGCTGCGCGACGTGCCCCTGTACGACCCGTCGTTCGGCGACGCGGCCCAGGTCTTCGAGGTGTTTACTTACCTCGGCTACCTGGCCGGTATCACGGACAATATCTTGCTGGGCACGGCGGCCGTGGTGCTGCCGCTGCGCGAGCCGGTGCTGACGTTAAAAGCGGCGGCCAGCGTCGACCAGTTGAGCGGCGGGCGTTTGCTGCTGGGCGTGGCCAGCGGCGACCGGCCCGTCGAGTATCCCGTGTTTGGCCGCGATTTCGACCAGCGCGGCGCCGCCTTTCGCGAGCAGGTCGCCATGCTGCGCGACTGGGGCGAGATGCGCCTGCCGCCCGGCATCCGTCTGCTGCCCAAGCCGGCCGCGCCCTTGCCGCTGCTGGTGGCGGGGCTGGCGCAGCAGTCGCCCGCGTGGATCGGCGCGCAGATGGATGGCTGGCTCGCCTATCCGGGCACGCCGGACGATCATGCGCGGCGTTCGGCGCAATGGCGCGCCGTGGCCGGCGAGGACAAGCCGTATGTCAGCTTCATCCACCTGGACCTGGATGAGGATCCGAACCTGCCGCTGCAGCGCTTCCGCTTCGGCGGGCGCACCGGACGCGATGGCCTGATCGCGGAGCTGCACGCCATGCGCGCGGCCGGCGTGCGGCATATCGGCCTGCAGCTGCGGCAGAACCGCCGCCCGCTGGCCGAGACGATGCAGGAGATCGCGGACCACGTGCTGCCCGTCTTTCATGGAACCGCTTGATCTGGGGCACGCGTCCCGTACTTCGGGACTATCTGAAACAGGTGGGGCAAACGCTATAATGGCCGCATGAACAGTCCCACTCCCCCTACCATGCGGCGCTTCATGCATAGTCACAGCGACGTTTGCATCGTCGGCAACGGCGCCATCGCGAAAACCACGGCGCTGGCGTTTGCCCAGGCAGGACAAAGCGTCACCCTGTTATCTCCGGCGAACCCGCCGGTGCCGGCATCCCCTTTGGCCGCCAGGCCGGTCGAAGCCAGCTGGGACGTGCGCGTGTATGCGCTCAATCACACGGCGCACGACTTGCTGTCGTCGTTGAAGGTGTGGGGCGCCCTGGAGGCTGACAGGGTGGCGCCAGTCGACGCCATGCTGGTCAACGGCGACGGCGCGCAGGCGGGCGGACTCGGTTTCGACGCCTACGGCGCCCATGTGGGCAGCCTGGCGTGGATCGTCGAAGACCGCAACCTGGGCCAGGCGCTGGACGCCGCCCTCAAATTCGCGCCGAACGTCAGCGTGCTGCAGGGCCGCGCCAGCCGTCTGGAATGGACGAATGACTCGGCCATCGTGCACCTCGATGGCGGCGACACCATCACCTGCGCGCTGGTGGTGGGCGCGGATGGCGCCCAGTCGTGGGTGCGGGGCCAGTGCGACATCGGCCTCGATTACCGCTCGTATGGCCAGCGCGGCGTGGTCAGCAACTTCGCCTGCGAAAAGCCGCACCATGGCGCGGCGCACCAGTGGTTTACGGGCAGCGAAGGCATCGTCGCGCTGCTGCCGTTGCCGGGCGACCGCGTTTCTCTCGTCTGGTCGGCGCCCGATGCGTTGGCCGATACCTTGATGACCGAACCGGCCGACGCCCTGGCCGCGCGCCTGGCCGCGTATTGCCAGGACAAGCTGGGCAAACTCACGCCCTTGCAGCCGGAACTGGTGCGCGCGTTTCCGCTGACCCTGATGCGCCCGCACGCCATGGTGGCGCCGCGCGTGGCCCTGGTCGGCGACGCCGCTCACGTGGTGCACCCGATGGCCGGCCACGGGATGAACCTGGGTTTTGCCGACGTGGCGCAGCTGGTCAAGACGATCAGCGAACGCGAAGCGCACCGCGGCATCGGCGATGAACGCGTGCTGGCCCGCTATGCGCGCGCGCGCAAGGAAGACGTGCTGCTGATGCAGCTGGCCACCGATGGCCTGGCGCGATTATTTGGCGCCGATCTGGAACCGTTGCGCGTGGTTCGCAATTTGGGATTAAACTTGCTGGATAAATTACCTGCCCTGAAGCGAAAAATGATTGCGCACGCCTTGGGGCATCCGTAAATATCAGCGTATCTTAAGATATCGCCGGATAATGGCATTAGTGAAAATTCAAGGTCGCCGCAGCTGGTCTGCGGCGCTCGTTTTATTAAAGAGATAACGGCGCCGGGCCCCCTGCCAGTTTCGCCGGGCGTTACAAGTGGAGAAGTGATAGTGATCAAAATGAGCAGAATCGCATTGGTACTGGCCTCGGGCCTGATGATGTCGTGCGCCGGCGCGGAAACGCCGACGGAAGCAAACATCAAAAAGCTGATCGAGCCGCGCCTGGGCGAAGGCGCCAAGGTCGATTCGGTCAAGGAAACGCCGTACGGCGGCCTGTACGAAGTGCGTACGGGTGGCGACATCCTGTACACGGACAAGAGCGCGCAGTACCTGTTCGTCGGCCACGTCTTCGATGCCAAGACGTCGCAGGATCTCACCAAGGTGCGCCTGGATGAAGTCAACCGCATCAAGTTCTCCGACCTGCCGCTCGATTCCGCCATGAAGACCGTCAAGGGCAATGGCAAGCGCGTGATCGCCGTGTTCGAAGATCCGAACTGCGGCTATTGCAAGCGCTTCCGCCAGAACGCCCTGAAGGAAATCGACAACGTCACCGTCTACACCTTCATGTACAACATCCTGTCGCCGGACTCCATCGTCAAGTCGCGCAATGTCTGGTGCGCGCCGGACCGCAACAAGGCCTGGGATGACTGGATGTTGAATGGCAAGGCGCCGGCCACGGTGGCCGCCACGTGCGCCAACCCGCATGAAAAAATCCTGGCCCTGGGCCAGCAATTGCGTGTCTCGGGCACGCCAGCCATCTTCTTTGCCGACGGCAGCCGCATTCCGGGCGCGGTCGATGCGAAAACGCTGGAACAGAAATTCTCGACCATTAAGTAATCCGGGCTGTCGCCAGGAAGGCTGGACGGCGCGCCCTCGCAAGGCGCGTTTTTTTTTGCGTTTTTTTTCGCTGTCGTATCATCAAGTGTTGTTCGTAGACGCCATAACAATCCAAAAAAGGGGAAGCAGCAGATGATTACCTTGAATATCAACGGACGCGACACGCAAGTCGACGCCGATCCATCCACGCCGATCCTGTGGGCGTTGCGCGATAACCTGAACATGACGGGCACCAAGTTCGGTTGCGGCGCGGCCCTGTGCGGCGCCTGCACGGTGCACCTCGACGGCCAGCCGATCCGCTCGTGCATCACGCCGATTTCCTCGGTCGGCACGCAAAAGATCACCACCATCGAAGCGATGGAAAACGACCAGGTGGGCAAGGCCGTGCAAGCGGCGTGGGTGCGCCACGACGTGCCGCAATGCGGCTACTGTCAAAGCGGCCAGGTGATGAGCGCCACGGCGCTGCTGCGCACCAACAAGGCGCCCAGCGATGTAGACATCGACGGCGCCATGAGCGGCAATATCTGCCGCTGCGGCACCTATCAACGGATCCGCGCAGCCATCAAGGACGCGGCCAAGACCCTGGCCTGAGGAGAACGGCATGCGTATCGAATGGTTGAATCAGGAAGCATTGCAGCATGGCGGGGTGACCCTGGGCGCGGCGCTGGCAGCGGCGCCGGTGGCTGTCGCTGGCGCGGCCGATGGGGTGTCGCGGCGCGGTTTCATGAAGGCTGGCGCGGTGGCCGGCGGCGGCTTGATGCTGGGCTTTTTCCTGCCGGGCGCAGGCAAGCTGGCGCAGGCGGCCGATGCCGCGCCCGCCAAGCCCGTGTATGCGCCGAACGCGTTTTTGCACATCGCCCCCGATAACACGGTGACGGTGCAGGTGAACCGGCTGGAATTTGGCCAGGGCGTGCAAACGAGCTTGCCCATGCTGATCGCCGAGGAACTTGACGCCGACTGGAGTCTCGTGCACGGCGCCCTGGCGCCCGCCGGAGAACAATACAAGGATGCCGCCTACGGCATGCAGATGACGGGCGGCTCGGGCAGCATCGCCCACTCGTTTACACAGTACCGCGAAATCGGCGCCAAGGCGCGCGCCATGCTGGTGGGCGCCGCCGCCGCGCAGTGGAAAGTCAGTCCCGATCAGGTGCGCGCCGCCAAGGGCGTGCTGTATGGCCCCGGCGGACAAAAAGCGACGTATGGCGAATTTGCCGACGCGGCCATGCGCCAGAGCGTGCCCGCCACCGTCAAGCTGAAAGACCCGCGCGACTTTGTCATCATCGGCAAACCCGTGAAACGCCTGGACGCGGCGGCCAAATCCACGGGAAAACAGCAGTTCGGCATCGACTTCAAGCCGCCTGGCGCGAAAGTAGCCATGGTGGCGCGTCCGCCCGTGTTTGGCGCCAAGGTGGCGACATTCGACGCCAGCAAGGCGAAAGCCATCAAGGGCGTGCTCGAGGTACTGGAAGTGAAGACCGACCGTGGCGGCAGCGGCGTGGCGGTGATTGCCGACGGTTACTGGCCTGCCAAGCAGGGACGTGACGCGCTGGTGATCGAGTGGGATAGCAGCGCCGTGGAAAAGGTCAGCAGCGACAAGCAGCTGGCCGCCTTCAAGGCGCTGGCGAAAACGCCGGGCACCATCGCCAGGCCTGCGGACATGGGCAAGCTGGCCAAGGCGCCGAAAAAGATCGAAGCCGTCTACGAATTCCCCTATCTGGCGCACGCGCCGATGGAGCCGCTCAACTGCGTCGTCGACCTGCAGGCGGACAAATGCACGATGTGGGTGGGTTCGCAATTCCAGACGGGCGACCAGGCGGCGATCGCGGCCACGTCCGGCCTGAAACCGGAACAAGTAACCCTGCACACGATGATGGCGGGCGGCGGCTTTGGCCGGCGCGCCGTGCCCTCGTCCGACTATGTGGTGGAAGCCGTCAACGTCGCCAAGGCATACCGGGCGGCGGGCAAGAGCGGTCCGTTAAAGCTGATGTGGAGCCGCGAGGATGACATCAAGGGTGGCTACTACCGGCCGTCGCATGTGCACCGCGCGCAGATTGGCCTCGACGCCAAGGGCAAGATCGTGGCCTGGGACCACACCATCGTGGGCCAGTCCATCATGGCCGGCACGCCGTTCGAGGCTTTCATGGTGAAAAATGGCGTCGATGGCACCATGGTCGAAGGCATGGGCGAGCCGTACACCCTGCCGATGAAGCTGTCCGTGCACACGGCCAAGGCGAACGTGCCGGTGCTGTGGTGGCGCTCCGTCGGCTCGACGCATACGGCCTTTGTGATGGAAACCCTGATCGACGAGGCGGCGCACGTGGCGAAGATGGACCCCGTCGCCTACCGCAAGCAGCTGATCGACGCGAAGCACACGCGCCACATCGCCGCGCTGGACCTGGCCGTGGCCAAGTCCGGCTATGGCAAGAAGAAGCTGCCGAAGGGACAAGCCTGGGGCGTGGCCATGCACGAGTCGTTCAATTCCGTCGTCGCCTACGTGGTGACGGCGTCCGTGGTGGAAGGTGCGCCCAAGCTGCACCAGGTATGGGCGGGCGTGCATTGCAACCTGGCCGTCAATCCCTTGACGATCGAGGCGCAAGTGCAGGGCGCCGCGTTGATGGCGCTGGGCATGACCATCCCCGGCGCGGCCATCACGCTCAAGGATGGCGTGGTGCAGCAGCAGAACTTTGGCGACTACCCCGTGCCGCGCATGCAAGACATGCCGGTGATCGAGGTGCACCTGGTGCCGTCGGGCGACGCGCCGACGGGCATGGGCGAACCGGGCGTGCCGCCATTGGCGCCTGCATTCGCCAATGCGCTGTTTGCGCTGACGGGCAAGCGCCTGCGCAAGCTGCCGTTCGACCTGGCGGCCGCATGACGGCAGTAGTTTTTTGAGTACGGTCGGCATCTTGCTGGCAGCCGGAAGGGGACGCAGGTTCGACCCTTCCGGCGTGCAGAACAAATTATTGCAGCCGTTGACGGAAGGCCCGCATGCGGGCTTGCCGGTGGTGGTGGCGGCGGCCAGGAACATGCTGGCGGCCCTGCCGCGCGTGCTGGCCGTGGTGCGCGCAGACGACACGCAGGTGGCGGGTGCGCTCGGTGCGCTGGGCTGCGAGGTGCGCGTCTGCCATGACGCCGACACGGGCATGGCCGCTTCGCTCACCTGCGCCATCGACTATGTGCGCGGCGCGCCGGGCTGGCTGATCGCCCTGGGCGACATGCCTTACGTGGAAGCGGCTACAATCGCCGCCTTGTCGCACGCCATCGGCGATGGCGCGCGCATCGCCGTGCCCGTGTTCCAGGGACGGCGCGGCAATCCTGTCGCGTTCAGCGCCGTTCACTTGCCGCTGCTGCTGGCGCTCGATGGCGACCAGGGTGCGCGCAGCATCGTCAACAGCCATGCCGTGTGCGAAGTGACAGTGGACGACAGCGGCATCTTGCGCGATATTGATACACCTGACGATTTGTAAGGCGGGGCAGTGGCGTTCCCGGGAAGACAGGCCAGACACGAGGAAAACATGAAGAAAGCACCGATTCAAAAAATCACCGCCAAGGCGGGAGCCAAGGCAAGCGGCAAAGCCACAAGCAAAGCCGCGGCGAAAACCGCAGTGAAAACCACGCCGGCCGCCGGCATCATCTACAGCATCGCCGCTCTTGATCTGGCCGGTCACATGTTCAAGGTGACGTTGACGGTCAAGTCGCCGGCCGCCATCGGCCAGGTATTTGCCTTGCCGGCCTGGATTCCGGGCAGCTACATGATCCGCGAATTTTCGCGCAACATCGTCAGCATCCGCGCCGAGTCCGAGGGCAAGGCCGTGGCGCTGACCAAACTGGACAAGCACTCGTGGCAAGCCGCTCCGTGCAAGGGCCCGTTGACGGTCGAATATGACGTATATGCGTGGGATTTGTCCGTGCGCGCCGCCCACCTGGACCAGAATCACGGCTTCTTCAACGGCACCAGCGTGTTCCTGCGCGTGCTGGGCCAGGAATCCGACGCCCATGAAGTGCACATCGTGCAGCCGAAGGATGCGGCCTGCAAGACCTGGCGAGTGGCCACCACCCTGCCGGAACTCAAGGCGAAGCGCTATGGCTTCGGCAGCTACCAGGCCGCCAACTACGATGAGCTGATCGACCACCCGGTGGAGATGGGCGACTTCGCGCTGGCCACCTTCACCGCGCATGGCGTGCCGCACGATATCGTCGTCACGGGCAAGGTGCCGAACCTGGACCTGGACCGCTTGTGCCGCGACCTGAAAGCCATCTGCGAAACGCAGATCGCCTTCTTCGAGCCGAAGACCAAGAAAGCGCCGATGGACCGTTACGTGTTCATGACCATGGCCGTCGGCGACGGTTACGGCGGCCTCGAACACCGCGCCTCGACGGCGCTGATCTGCGCCCGCGCCGACTTGCCAACGACAGCGTCGACCAGCACGGAAATCGGCGACGGCTACCTGAAATTCCTCGGCCTGTGCAGCCATGAGTACTTCCACACCTGGAACGTCAAGCGCATCAAGCCGGCCGCCTTTGCGCCGTACAATCTGCAGGCGGAAAGCTACTCGCCGCTGCTGTGGCTATTCGAAGGCTTCACCAGCTATTACGACGACCTGATGCTGGTGCGCGCTGGCCTGATCGATGAAGCGGCCTATTTCAAACTGCTGGGAAAAACCGTCAACAGCGTCTTGCGCGGCAGCGGCCGCAGCAAGCAAAGCGTGGCCGATTCCAGCTTCGACGCCTGGGGCAAGTACTACCGCCAGGATGAAAACGCGCCGAACGCCATCGTCAGCTACTACACCAAGGGTTCGCTGATCGCGCTGGCCTTCGACCTGACGATCCGCACGAAGACGAATGGCGACAAATCGCTGGACGACGTGATGCAGGCATTGTGGCAGCGCTATGGCCGCGATTTCTACAAAGGTAAAGCGCGTGGCGTGACGCCGGCCGAAGTCGAAGCCCTGTTCGATGAGATTATCGGTACGCGCATGAAGCCATTCTTCGAGCGCTACATCCGCGGCACGGACGACGTGCCGCTGGCGCGCCTGCTGGCGCCGTTCGGCGTGAAATACAGCGACGCGCGCAAGGCGGAAAAAGCCAGCCTGGACGTCAACCTGGGGCGCGACGGCAACGACGCCAAACTGGCGCAGGTACACCAGGGTGGCGCCGCCCACACAGCCGGCCTGTCGGCGGGCGACGTGCTGGTGGCCGTCGACGGCTTGCGCGTGACGGGCAGCAACCTGGACACCTTGCTGGGCCGTTACGCCGTCGGCGCCAGAGTCGCCATCCACGCCTTCCGCCGCGACGAGCTGATGACGTTTGCGGCCGTGCTGCAGGGCGACCGCGTGCCCGGCGTCAGCCTGACCCTGCTGCCGGCGCCAAAGAAAGCCACGGGGCCGAAGCGCCCTAGCGCTGTATAAGCTGTTCGTCACGCGGCAAGACAGAAAACCGGCCGTCACTGGCCGGTTTTCTATTTCAGACTGCAATTTCTCAAATGCAACTCGTCCGCCGGCAGCTGCGGATAGCCATCATATTTACTGCAAATGAACTAATTTTTCTTTAACTAAACTAAAATTGCCGAACTGCTTATTTTAGATCGCGCCCAACGTGGAAACCCTCGATCCCCGAACCATCATGCTGATGACGACCCTGATGTGCGGGGCCATGAGCATCGTCATGTTCTCGGTGTATCGCAGTTTCCGGCGCGAGGTGCATGGCCTGGGGCATTGGGCGGCCGGTTTGCTGCTGCTGGTATGCGCATCCCTGCTGTTTGGCACCCGCGAGGTACTGCCGCCGGCCCTGTCGATGATCGCGGCCAATGCGGCGCTGGTGGCCGGCATCGGCCTGTCGATGCTGGGCACGGAGAAATTCTTTGGCCTGGCGCCCAGCCGCCGCGCCTATCTGCTGATACTTGCCCTGGCCATCGCCGGCAATAGCTGGTGGCTGCTGGCGCGCCCCGATTTCTCGGCGCGCGTGGCGGTCTTTTCCCTGCTGGTCTTCCTGTTTTATGCGCGCCAGGTGCAACTGGTGTGGCGTCATGGCGAACGCCATTTCTCGAGTTTTTTCTTTGGCGTGCTGATGCTGATGCAAGCCCTGGTGGTGCTGGTGCGCGGCATGTCGGCCTTGCTGCATGGCGGCGCCAGCGTGAACCTGACGGTGGCAGGCACGCCGGCCGGCATCTATCTGGCGGTCGCCAATTTCATGGCGTTGCTGCTGACGGTGGGCTTCATGACGGTGGCGACGCGCCGCCTGCAGCAGATACTCGAGCGCCGCTCGACCCATGACCCGCTGACGCAGGTGCTGAACCGGCGCGGCTTTGGCGACGCCTATGCGCGCGAGACGGGCAATCTGCGGCGTCGCCGTTTGCCGCTGACACTGCTCAGCATCGACCTCGATTACTTCAAATTGATCAATGACCGCTACGGTCACGCGGTGGGCGACCAGGTGCTGGCGCACGTGGCCGCCGTCATCGGCAGCGCCTTGCGCGAATCGGATTGCGTGGCGCGTTTCGGCGGCGAGGAATTCGTCGTGCTGATGCCGGACATGCCGGCGCATAATGCGCTGGGCGTGGCCGAACGCATCCGCGCCTTGCTGCACGAACCCAGTCATGCGGGGCTGCCGCCGTGTACGGTCAGTATCGGCGTCGCTTGCCAGGCATCGGTGGTGGAAGGACTGGAACAGCTGCTGTCGCGCGCCGATGCGGCCCTGTACCTGGCCAAGGAGCGGGGACGCGACCGCATCGAACTCGATACCGCCGCGGTTACTGCGGACCGGACAAGGTCCGCAGCTGGAACCGGTACTGGTCGTTGAACAGAAAGGTTTCGGAAAAATCGAAGGTTTTGGCATGGCGGCGCATCAGGTGCCCGGCCGGCGGAAACGCGTCTTGCACGCGCCGCACGGCGGCCAGCGCGGCGGCCGATGCTTCGCCGTCGCGCGAACGGTGCACGTGCACGTTTTTCAGTTCGCCGTCCGGCCCCACGCTTAGGTCGAGCACGACGATGGCCGGCAGCATGGGCGGCAGGCGCCCGCTGAACGTGTATGCACCGTTGGCGGCCATGATCTGCTGCGCCACCAGCGATTTGTAGGCGTCGATGCTGGCGGCCAGCTGTATCGCGGCTGGCGTGCGAGGGGGCGTGGACGTGGGCGTGTTCGCCGCTGGTGGCGGCGTACTCTGGCAGGCTGCCAGCAGGCTGGCGGCGGCAAGGACGGTGATCGCGTGTCTCATGCCTGCCAGACTACCATGCTTTAACTGAACAGGCGTTCCAGCTCCACGCCCGGGTCTGGCGCGCGCATGAACGCTTCGCCCACGAGGAAGCTGTGGATGTGCGCGTCGCGCATGCGTTGCACGTCGGCCGTGCTGTGGATGCCCGATTCCGTGATGATCAATTTGTCTTGCGGGATGCGCGGCAAGAGATTGATGGTCGTGTCCAGTGAAGTTTCGAAGGTGCGCAGGTTGCGGTTGTTGATGCCGATCAGCGCGCTCTTGAGTTTCAGGGCCGCCGTCAATTCTTCGCCGTCGTGGCTTTCGATCAGCACGCCCATGCCCAGTTCGTGGGCGCACGCTTCCATCTCGGCCATCAGGCCATGGTCGAGCGCCGCGACGATCAGGAGGATGCAGTCGGCGCCCATGGCCCGCGCTTCATAGATCTGGTACATATCGACCATGAAATCCTTGCGCAGAACGGGAATGGCGCAGGCGGCGCGCGCCTGCTGCAGATACTCCACGCTGCCCTGGAAGAACTGCTCGTCCGTCAGCACGGACAGGCAGGCCGCGCCGTGTTGGGCATAGCTGGCGGCGATGTCGGCAGGGCGGAAGTCGGCGCGGATCACGCCTTTCGAGGGCGAGGCTTTTTTGACTTCGGCGATGATGCCGGGCTTGCCGTCGGCGATGTGCTGGCGCAGGCTTGCTTCAAAACCGCGCAGGCCGGCGCGCAGGGCGCTGTCGCTTTCCACGTCGCCGCGCAGGCTGGCCAGACTGCGGTGGGCTTTGGCCTTGGCCACTTCATCGGCTTTTACGGCCAGGATTTTATCGAGTATGTCGGACATGATGGTCGCTATTCTATAAGGAGGGCGGAGGGCTTACGCTTGCTTTGGTGTGCCCAGCTGCTGCGTGACCTGCACGAATTGATCGAGTTTTGCCAGGGCCGCGCCCGAGCTGACGGCGGTGCGCGCGCGCGCCAGGCCGTCTTCGATCGAGCTGGCCACGCCGGCCGCGTACAGCGCCGTGCCCGCGTTCAGGGCGACGATGTCGGCGGCGGCGCCGGGTTCACCGCGCAGCGCTTCCATCATCTTCGCCTTCGATTCGACGGCATCGGCCACCTTCAGGTTGCGGCTGGCGATCATCTGCAAACCGAAATCTTCGGGATGGATTTCATATTCGCGGATTTCGCCGTTGACCAGCTCGCCCACGAGGGTAGAGGCGCCGAGCGACACTTCATCCATGTTGTCGCGGCCATACACGACGATGGCATGCTGCGCGCCCAGGCGCTGCAGCACGCGCACCTGGATGCCGACCAGGTCGGCGTGGAACACGCCCATCAGAATATTCGGCGCACCGGCCGGATTCGTCAGCGGCCCGAGGATATTGAAAATCGTGCGCACGCCCAGCTCCTTGCGCACGGGCGCTGCATGCTTCATGGCCGCATGGTGGTTCGGCGCGTACATGAAGCCGATGCCCGTTTGCGCGATCGACTGGGCGATCTGCTCGGGCTGCAGGTTGATGTTGACGCCCAGCGAGTCCAGCACGTCGGCGCTGCCGGACGAGGACGAGACGCTGCGCCCGCCATGCTTGGCCACGCGCGCGCCGGCCGCTGCCGCCACGAACATCGAGGCGGTGGAAATGTTGAAGGTGTGCGCGCCGTCGCCGCCCGTGCCGACGATGTCGAGCAGGTTGGTGGTGTCGGCCATGGGCACCTTGGTGGAAAACTCGCGCATCACTTGCGCGGCGGCGGCGATTTCGCCGATGGTTTCCTTTTTCACGCGCAAGCCCACGGTCAGGGCGGCGATCATGGTGGGCGACATTTCGCCGGACATGATCTGGCGGAACAGGTACAGCATTTCGTCGTGAAAAATTTCGCGGTGTTCGATGCAGCGCAGCAGGGCTTCTTGTGGTGTGATCGGCATGATGCTTCCTTCTTCAATGATGGCGCAGGAGGACACTGATGGCACGCCGTGGCGTGCGCGGAAAATCAGCGCTCGAGAAAATTCTTCAGCAGGGCGTGGCCGTGCTCCGAGAGGATCGATTCGGGGTGGAACTGCACGCCCTCGATATCGTATTCCCGGTGGCGCACGCCCATGATTTCGCCGTCGTCCGTCCACGCCGTCACTTCCAGGCAGGAAGGCAGCGAGGCGCGTTCGATCGCCAAAGAGTGGTAGCGGATCACTGTGAAGGGGCTGGGGATGTCCTTGAAGACACCCACGCCCGTATGCGCGATGAGGGAAGTCTTGCCATGCATGACTTGCTTGGCGCGGATGACCTTGCCGCCAAACGCTTCGCCGATGGCCTGGTGGCCCAGGCACACGCCGAGTATCGGCTTCTTGCCGGCGAAGTACTTGAGCACTTCCACCGAAATGCCCGCCTGTGCCGGCGCTTTCGGACCGGGCGAGATGCAGATGCGGTCCGGGTTCAGCGCCTCGATCTGTTCGATCGTGATTTCATCGTTGCGGTAGACCCGCACGTCTTCGCCCAGCTCGCCGAAATACTGCACGATGTTGTAGGTGAAGGAGTCGTAGTTGTCGATCATGAGCAGCATCTTAAAACCCTCCATCCAGGCCATCTTGCACTTGTTCGGCGGCGCGCAGCACGGCGCGCGCCTTGTTTTCAGTTTCCTGCCATTCCATTTCGGGGATGGAGTCGGCCACGATGCCGGCCGCGGCCTGCACGTACAGCATGCCGTCCTTGACCACGCCCGTACGGATGGCGATGGCCACATCCATTTCGCCGCCAAACGACAGGTAGCCGCAGGCGCCGCCGTAGATGCCGCGCTTGGTGATTTCCAGCTCGTCGATCACTTCCATGGCGCGCACTTTCGGCGCACCCGTCAGGGTGCCGGCGGGGAAGGTGGCGCGCAGCACGTCCAGGTTCGACAGGCCCTTCTTGAGGGTGCCTTCCACGTTCGAGACGATGTGCTGCACATGCGAGTATTTTTCGATGACCATGCGGTCGGTGACTTGCACGCTGCCCGTCTCGGCAATGCGGCCGATGTCGTTGCGCGCCAGGTCGATCAGCATCACGTGCTCGGCGATCTCTTTCGGGTCAGCCAGCAGCTCGGCGGACAGTTCGGCGTCGCGCTCTGGCGTGGCGCCGCGCGGACGGGTGCCAGCGATGGGGCGCAGGGTGACTTTCTTGCCGCCGTCCGCCGTCTTCTCGTTGCGCACCAGGATTTCCGGCGAGGCGCCGATGATTTGCATGTCGCCGAAATTATAGAAGTACATATACGGCGACGGGTTGAGCGAACGCAAGGCGCGGTACAGGGTCAGCGGCGAATCGACATACGGTTTGCGGATGCGCTGGCCGATTTGCACCTGCATCAGGTCGCCCGCCATCACGTATTCATGCGCCTTGGCGACGGCCTTCAGGTAGTCTTCCTTGGAAAAGTCGCGGATGGTTTCCGTGCGCACGGAAGCGCTGGTGACGGGCGCATCGACACCGCGGCGCAGCATCATGCGCAAGTCCTTCAGGCGCTGCTGCGCTTTCGAAAACGATTCGGGCTGCGTGGTGTCGGCGTAAACGATCAAATACAGCTTGCCGGACAGGTTGTCGATGACGGCCAGTTCTTCCGTCACCATCAGCTGGATGTCGGGCAGCTTCAAGTCATCTTTCGGCGCGCCGCCGGCCAGCTTTTTCTCGATGTGGCGCACGGTGTCGTAGCCGAAGTAGCCGGCCAGGCCGCCGCAGAAGCGCGGCATGCCGGGGCGCAGGGCCACCTTGAAGCGCGACTGGAACTGTTCGATGAAGTCGAGCGGATTGCCTTCGTGCTCTTCGATCACGACGCCGTTCTTGACGATTTCCGTGCGCTTGCCATAGCTGCGCAATACGGTCGTGGCGGGCAAGCCGATGAAGGAATAGCGGCCGAAGCGTTCGCCGCCGACGACGGATTCGAGCAGGAAGGTATTCTTGCCACCTTGTTGGGCCTGTGCCAGTTTCAGGTACAGGGTGAGCGGCGTTTCCAGGTCGGCGAACGCTTCCGCGATCAGGGGGATGCGGTTGTAGCCTTGCTGGGCCAGCGATTTGAATTCGAGTTCGGTCATGTTTCTCTCCATGCCGTCAGGGTATGAGTGTGCATAGTGCACAAACCCTGCGGTGGGTTATCAAAAAACTTGCCGGTACATGGAACTTGCGCAAAATGCGCAAAGGACGCGTGTGCAGCCGGCAGCAATCGTAACGGCTCGGCCCTTAGGCCTGCCAGGATTGCCAGCGTCGCCAAAGCCAGGCCTCAATCGAGCCGGTTTGGGTGACATTGTGTTTTTTGATGAGAAACGTGTTCACGATATGGTGTTGGGTTTGGTCAGTATGCCGGTTAGTTTTGCATGCTAATAAAACGGGCTGCTTCGAGCAGTGTCTTTACTATACCATCGGAATCGGTATCGTGTATAGAGTGTCCGTGATTGTAGCCATACGGTACCGTCAAGACGGGGCAAGCCGCAGCCCTGGCCGCTTGCGCGTCATTCGAAGAGTCGCCGATGGCCACCACTTTGGATGGCGCCAGGTCGAAGTCCGCGCACACTTGCAGCAGCGGCATCGGGTGCGGTTTTTTCTTCGGCAGCGAATCGCCGCCGTAGACGATCTCGAAATACTGGTCGAGGTTTTTCAGTTTCAGCAGGGGCAGGGCAAAGGCGATGGGCTTGTTGGTGACGCAGGCCAGGCGCAGGCCCGCCGCCTGCATCGCCGCCAGTCCCGCTTCCACGTCCGGGTACAGGGTGCTGAACTGGCCGTTGATGGCCAGGTAGTGGCGCTGGTAGCCGTCCATCGCCTGCTCGAAATGCTGTTCCACGCCGGCCGCATCGAAGTCGAGCGCCAGCACGGTGCGGATCAGGTTTTCCGAGCCTTTGCCGACCATCAGCTTGATGGCGTCGGCGCTGATGGGCGCCAGGTCCAGTTCGGCGCGCATGCCATTGATGGCGACATGAAAATCGGGCACGGTGTCGAGCATCGTGCCATCGAGGTCGATGATGGCGGCGCGCACGCCAGCCAGTACGTGGTCTTTCACCGTGCCCGCTTGCATCAGGCGCCCTTGACGGCTGCCAGCTCGGCGCGCATGGCGTCGATGACAGCTTTGTAGTCGGGCTTGCCGAAGATGGCCGAGCCGGCGACGAAGGTGTCGGCGCCAGCGGCGGCGGCGGCGGCGATGTTGTCGATCTTGATGCCGCCATCGACTTCGAGCATGATGTCACGGCCCGATTCGTCAATCATGCGGCGCGCTTCGGCGATTTTTTTCAAGGCTTGCGGAATGAAGGACTGGCCGCCGAAGCCGGGATTGACGGACATGATCAGGATGATGTCGATCTTGTCCATCACGTGTTCCAGGTAGTGCAGCGGCGTGCCGGGGTTGAATACCAGGCCCGATTTGCAGCCATTGTCGCGGATCAGTTGCAAGGAGCGGTCGACGTGATCCGACGCTTCCGGGTGAAAGGTGATGATGTTCGCGCCAGCCTTGGCGAAATCCGGGATAATGCGATCGACAGGCTTGACCATCAGGTGCACGTCGATGGGCACTTGCACGTGCGGGCGGATCGCTTCGCATACCAGCGGGCCGATGGTCAGGTTCGGCACGTAGTGATTGTCCATCACGTCGAAGTGGATGATGTCGGCGCCGGCGGTAACGACGTTGCGCACTTCCTCGCCCAGGCGGGCAAAGTCGGCGGACAGGATGCTGGGAGCGATACGGAATGTTGTCATGGTGAAGTAGCCAAAGGATAGAAAATGCGAAGATGCGCTATTTTACGCCTGACGCCGTTACCATGCCTCATTGAAGCATGGGGAAACACAGAATACGCATCGCGCGATGGCCTATGCGTCGCGCGCGACACACAATATGACTGGCAATGTCTGAATAGGAATGACGATGGCGACTTATGAATTTACGGTAACGGTCAAGACGCAATACCTGCCCGAGCAATCGGCACCGGACCAGGGGCGGCACGTGTTCAGCTACACGATCCGCGTCGTCAACACGGGCACGGCGGGCGCGCAACTGATTTCGCGCCACTGGGTCATCACGGATGCGAACAACAAGGTGGAAGAGGTGCGCGGCCTGGGCGCCGTCGGCCACCAGCCGCTGCTGCAGCCGGGCGAGCAGTTCGAATACACGAGCGGCACCATGCTGGGCACACCGCAAGGCTCGATGCACGGCGAATACTTTTGCGTGGCCGAAGATGGTCATCAGTTTGAAGCTTTGATTCCCGAATTCGTGCTGTCGGTGCCGCGCACCCTGCATTAAGGAAACGCCGGGGGCTTGCCCCCTTACTTCAGTTTTTCAGTGGCGTCCTGTTCTTCACTGAGCTGCTTGCGCGCCGGCGGTGCGGGCTTTTTGCCCGAATACATGGTCCACCAGACTATAAATGCCAGCAAGAAGAACGCCACCAGCGCCTCTATCATCAAGATCCACATACGCACTCCTATGTTATTTACCCGCAGCTTAGTATTTACCCGCCGTCTGTTGACACGCGGTAGTCTACCCGTTTCAATCGGCGCCGTCGCGCTTGCTCTCTCCGCCTGTACCACGCCGCCCGCGCCGCCCGCTGCCAGCGGCAAGGCGCCGCCCATCGCGCCGACCGTCGTCAAGCCGGTTCCGGCCAAGCCGGCCGACGCCAAGGATGCCACGGATGTGGCGGCGCCCACCTTCGTGCCGGCCAAGTTTGCCGCCTTGCCTGGCTGGGCCCGCGACGACATGCGCGCCGCCTGGCCCGCGTTCATGGCATCGTGCGGCGTGCTGGTCAAGCGTCCGGACTGGAAGGAATCGTGCACGATCGCGCGCCAGGTGAATGCGGACAGCGACAAGGCCATTCGCCTGTTTTTCGAGACTTTCTTTGTGCCCAATCAAGTGGTGGCCGCCGATGGCGCCAATACTGGCTTGGTGACCGGTTACTACGAACCCTTGCTGCACGGCGCGCGCAAGCGCGGCGGCCCATACCAGACACCGCTGTACAAGGTGCCCGATGACCTGGTCTCGGTGGATTTGTCCGGCGTGTATCCGGAACTGAAAAACATGCGCTTGCGGGGCAAGCTGGTCGGCAAGAAGGTGGTGCCGTACGCCACCCGCGCCGACATCGAGCGCGCCACGTCCGTCACGGGCAAGGAATTGCTGTGGGTGGATGACGAAGTCGAGGCCTTCTTCCTGCAAGTACAGGGATCGGGGCGCGTGCAGCTGACCGATACGCAGGAAACCGTGCGCGTGGCCTATGCGGATCAAAACGGCCACCCGTATAAATCGATCGGCCGCTACCTGGTCGACAAGGGCGAGCTGACCCTGAGCCAGGCGTCCGCGCAGGGCATCAAGGCGTGGATCGCCGGCCACCCCACGCGCAAGGATGAATTGTTCAACGCCAATCCCAGCTATGTGTTCTTCAAGGAAGAGCGCCTGCCCGATCCGAAAGTGGGGCCAAAGGGCGCGCTGGGCGTGCCGCTGACGCCGCAGCGCTCGGTGGCCATCGATTCGCGCTTCCTGCCGCTGGGTGCGCCCGTGTTCCTGTCCACCACGCAAGCCAATAGCGAGATTCCCATGCAGCGCCTGGTGATGGCGCAGGATACGGGCGGCGCCATTCGCGGGCCGATCCGGGTCGATTATTTCTTTGGTTTTGGCGCGGAAGCGGCCGAGAATGCGGGCCGCATGAAGCAGAGCGGCGCCGTGTGGGTGTTGTTGCCGAAACAGGCGCCGGCGCGCTAGGGAAAGCGGCGCCGGGCAGTTCGTGGTGTCGCTTAGCGCAAGACCATGACTGGCAGATGGGTATGCGCCAGCACTTTTTGCGTTTCGCTGCCCACGAACAGCTTGTTCAAGCCCTTGCGGCCATGCGAAGCCATCAGGATGATGTCGCAATGGTAGGTTTGCGCCGCATTGACGATTTCATCATGCGGGCTCGGCGACACGGCCACCACGCCTTCGAAAGGCACGCCGGCGGCGCTTGCCGCTACGCCGATCTTGTCGATGGCGCGTTGCGACGCTTCCTGCATCTGCTGTTCATACAGGCTGGCGTCGAGCACGATGCCGCCGTCGGCCATCGGCGAGAACGGGAACGGTTGCACCACGCTGATGGCGACCAGCTTGGCTTTGTTCAATTGGGCGAAGGCGAGGGCGGTCTCGGCGGCTTTGTCGGACAACGGCGAACCGTCGGTAGGAAATAAGATGGTGTTATACATAGCGTGCTCCTCAAGTGATATAAGACAGCTTATGGATTTACATCAATTAAAACCTTGATGTAAATCAAACCTCACAGGCTTTGGCGTGAATAGTGTCCCAAAGCAATCTTTTGCCAGTGTATGCCCGTTCACCGCTTCAGGTGCGCACGCTACGCAGCGGCGTGCCCCACACCATCGCGACCGTCAACACAATGCTGCCTGCCGCGATGCAAGCCAGACCATTGCGCACGCCAAAGTGTTCCGCTACCCAGCCGGCGGCCAGCGCGCCCAGCGGCGCCGTCGCCACCGTCAGGAAGCGCATGGTCGACGTCATGCGGCCCAGCATGGGGTCGGGCGTGACCTTCTGGCGCAAGCCCAGGTAGGGAATAAAGAACAGCATCACGCCGCAATCGAAAAAGAACATCAATATGGCGTAGGCCACGGCGCTGGCGGCCGCGCTGCCAAACAGCGCGGCGGGTATCGTGGGTGTCAGGGCAAAGCAGAGCGAGGTTGATGCCAGGCCGATCAGGATGGTGCGGCCGGCGCCGTAGCGGCGCGTCAGTGGCTTGACGATGAAGGCGCTGAGCAAGACGCCGGCGCCACCGAGCATCTGCGTCATGCCCAGCACGCCAGGGCTCATGCCCAGGTCGCGCGTGGCGAACAGCACCGTCAAAGCCATGCTGGCGTAAAACAAAAAGTGCCAGATGCCGGCGCCCCAGGCCAGCGCGCGCAGCAGCGGTTCGCGCCAGACGAACAGCAAGCCATCGGCGATGTCGCGCAAGGCGTGCTTGCTTGACGGTGCTGGCCGCGGATCGCGTACGCTCATGGCGCGCAAATTAAAGACGGAAACCAGATAGCCGCAAGCCGTGCACAGGATGGCGACAGGCGCGGACAGCACTTGCACCAGCACGCCGGCCAGGCCGGGGCCGATCAGGCGCGAAGCCGATTCGGTGGCGGCAAATTTCGATTGCGCATCGATCAAGCCGTCGCGGCCCACCAGGAAAGTCAGAAACACCTGTTCGGCGCCGCCACCGACGACGAAGCCCGTGCCGATGATGAACCCCACTATATATAACCATGGCATCGACAGCACGCCGCACCAATAGGCAACGGCCACGCTGGCCAAGGCCAGGCCGGACATGCTTTCGCTGAACAGCATGATCGGGTGCTTGCTGCGCCGGTCCAGCAGTACGCCGACGGGCAAGCCGAACAGGGCGAACGGCAGTGCCTGCAAGGCGACCAGCACGCCCATCTGTTCCGGCGTCGCATGCAATAACAGTACCGCGCACAGGGGCAGGGCCAGCGAGGTGATCTGGGCGCCGAAGCAATTGAGGCCGTTGCTGAACCACAAGCGACGGAAATTGACGCTGGCGGCGCTGCCGTCGCCGCGCAGGTAACGGGCGCAGTACTGGAAGAGGGGAGAGAAAATACGCTGCTCGATAAAGATGATCGGACTCACAATAATAGCAGCGCACCTGCCGCGCCGCTGCCGTTAGCCGCTACAATCGTTGCACCGTTCATCGAGAGGAGACACTATGCAATACGAAGACCTGATCATCGACATCCAGGACAAAGTGGCGATCATCCGCCTGAACCGCCCCAAGGCGCTCAATGCCTTGAACGACAACATGATGAATGAGCTGGGCGACGCCTTGCTGAAGTTCGATGCGGACGAGAATATCGGCTGCATCGTGCTCACGGGCAGCGAAAAAGCATTTGCCGCCGGCGCCGATATCGCGGCCATGGCCGATTACACCTATCCGGACACCTTTACCCAAGGCTACATCAGCCGCAACTGGGAGCATATCTTGCGCGTGCGCAAACCCGTGGTGGGCGCGGTGGCTGGCTATGCGCTCGGTGGCGGCTGCGAACTGGCCATGATGTGCGATTTCCTGATCGCCGCCGACAGCGCCAAATTCGGCCAGCCGGAAATCAAGGTCGGCGTCACGCCAGGCGCGGGCGGTACGCAGCGCTTGCCGCGCGCCATCGGCAAGGCCAAGGCCATGGACCTGCTGCTGACGGCGCGTACCATCGATGCCACCGAGGCGGAACGCATCGGCCTCGTATCGCGCGTGGTGCCAGCCGATAAATTGCTGGAAGAAACCCTGGCTGCCGCCAGGACCATTGCCGCCATGCCGACCTCGGTGGCCATGATGATCAAGGATTGCGTCAACCGCGCTTTTGAAACTACCCTGACCGATGGCGTCGCCTATGAGCGCCGGCTGTTCCAGGCCGCCTTCGGTACGCCTGCACAAAAAGAAGGCATGCACGCTTTCCTGGAAAAGCGCTTGCCAAACTTCGACGGTCTTTGATATGATTCGCCTCCCCGATGAGACGCACTGGTTTGCGACACAAAAGGGACGGCCTTCAGGGGCTGGGTAGTAGAAAAGAAGGAGTTGACGGACGTAGCAAATTGCTTCATACTCTTCCTTCTTCGCAGCTGACAAACACAACGCTTTGTCGATAGCGCGAAAGTAGCACCGAATACCGTTCTTTAACAATTAACAGTCGATAAGTGTGGGCATTTGATGTAAGTGCAGCGTCAATCTTCGGATTGGCGTCTAACTTAAAATATCAAATGTTCACAAGAAATAATGAAA
>NZ_JAHKQY010000013.1:0-171456 GCF_019345455.1 Janthinobacterium sp. NKUCC06_STL | reverse complement strand
TGGCGACGGACTTGGTGTAGCCGAATTCCGTGTAGGCGTCGCACTCATTGCCCAGACGGTATTTCATGGTGTTGCCACCCAGGCCGAAGCAGCCTTGCGAACCGCCACCGCCCGAAGTATTGCTGCCGGCGCCAGCGCGCAGGTAGCCGTGGAAGCCTTCGGCGTCGGATGGGTACATGGGGTCGGCCATGGCGGAAGCGCTGGCGATGGCCAGGATGAGGGCAGGTAAGGTTTTCAATGCAGTGCGGTTCATGCGGTCTCCAGAAGAATGTAGGTGGTAGCGGTGGCGCCCCGGGGGACGGTCACCGCACGCGGTCTAATGCCGAAAACCAAGTCTAGCAGCGCTTTTTTAACCACCCTGATACAAAACGTGCAAGTGCTGATACTTTCTTTCAGAGTGTTGTTTTTGCCACATATCGATACTCTTGCGCATGGCAGGTTTGCAAAGGAGTATCGAATTGCGGTTTTGGAGTATCAGAAAGTATCAAAGTCCGGTGCTACATTGTGGTCGTGGTGCCAAGTACCTGAGCATTGCCAACGACAAAAAACACTGGAGACACACAATGAAACGTTCCGCCATTGCCGCGCTGATCGCCGGCTGCCTCAGCTCGTCCGCTTTCGCCGCTACCGACCTGGTCATCGCGACCGTCAACAACGGCCACATGATCGAAATGCAAAAGCTCAGCAAGTTCTTCGAGCAAGCCAATCCCGACATCAAGCTCAAATGGGTGACACTGGAAGAGGGCGTCTTGCGCCAGCGCATGACCACCGATATCGCCACCAAGGGCGGTCAGTTCGACGTGATGACCATCGGCCTGTATGAAACACCCATCTGGGGCAAGAAAAACTGGCTGATCCCCATCAAGCCGGACGCCAAATACGATATCGACGACTTGCTGCCCGCCATCCGCGAAGGGCTGTCCGGCGACGGCAAGCTGTACGCGTCGCCGTTCTATGGCGAAAGCTCGATGATCATGTACCGCAGCGACCTCGTCAAAAAAGCGGGCGTGACGATCGAGGACCGCCCATCCTGGAACCAGCTGCGCGACGTGGCGGCCAAGCTGCACGATCCGGCCAACGGCGTGTACGGCATCTGCCTGCGCGGCAAGCCGGGCTGGGGCGACAACATGGCGTTGATCACCACCATGGCCAATTCCTACGGCGGCCAGCTGTTCGACATGAAATGGAAGCCGCAATTTACCAGCAAGCCGTGGAAGGACGCGGTCAACATGTATGTCGACCTGATGAAGAAATACGGTCCGCCGGGCGCGGCCGCCAACAGCTTCAATGAAAACCTGGCGCTGTTCAACCAGGGCAAGTGCGGCATCTGGATCGACGCGACGATCGCCGCCTCCTTCATCACGGATCCCAAGCAAAGCAAGGTGGCCGACAAGGTGGCGTTTGCCCAGTCGCCCGTCGGCGTGACGGAGCGGGGCGCCAACTGGCTGTGGATCTGGTCGCTGGCCATTCCAGCCAGCTCCAAGCACCCGAACGAAGCGCAGCGCTTCATCAACTGGGCTACCTCGCCAGACTACGTGAAGCTGGTGGCCAAGGAAACGAGCTGGGCCAACGTGCCGACGGGCACGCGCAAGTCGACGTATGCGAGCCCCGAGTTCCAGAAAGTGGCGAAATTTGCCGCCGCCGAAGGCAAGGCCCTGGCCACCACGCGTGCCGTGCAAAGCACCTTGCCGCCATCGCCGTACGTGGGCGTGCAATTCGCGTCGATTCCCGAATTCCAGGTGATCGGCGTGGCGGCAGGCCAGCAGATGGCGGCAGCATTGCTGGGCAAAGTGACGGTGGACCAGGCGCTGGAATTGTCGCAGCAGACGGCGGAAAGAGAAATGCGCAAGGGCGGCTACTACAAATAACGCAGCGTCCTTGTCGAGTAGTTTGCTTACCCCAACGGCGTAAAGCAGGGGTCAGACCCGCCGGGTCTGACCCCAGATTTCACCTTGTCCCAAGAGAATATTATGAAACGCATTATCCCCCGGACTTTGCTGACGCCGGCCGTGGTCGCCGTCTCCGTCATTTCCGTGATCCCGCTGCTGATCACCCTGTATTACGCGTTCGTGCGCTATTCCATGCTCGATCCGAGCGGCCATCCATTCCATGGCCTGGCCAATTTTCACTTTTTCTTTACGGATGCCTCGTTCCTGCCGGCCTTGCAGAACACGTTTACCTTGCTGTTTTCCGTCATGCTGGTCACGGTGGTGCTGGGCACGGCGCTGGGCTTGCTGATCAATGAAGCCTTCCCGGGACGCGCCATTGTGCGCGTGCTGCTGATTTCGCCCTTCCTCGTCATGCCAGCCGTGAATGCCCTGATGTGGAAAAACATGCTGCTCAATCCGATCTACGGCCTGTTCGCGCAGATCAGTCTATTCTTTGGCGCCACGCCCGTCGACTGGCTCTCGGCCCACCCCCTGTTTTCCATCATCATGATGGTCTCGTGGCAATGGCTGCCGTTCGCCTGCCTGATCTTCATGACGGCCCTGCAGTCGATGGACCGGGAACAGCTGGAAGCGGCGCGCATGGATGGCGCCACGTATCTGCAGCAGTTGCGCTACCTCTACATTCCCCACCTGGGCCGCGCCGTCTCGGTGGTGCTGATGATCGAGATGATCTTTTTGCTGTCGATCTTTGCGGAAATCTTTACCACCACGGGCGGCGGTCCTGGCTTCGACACGACCACCATCACCTTCATGATTTACCAGCAGGCACTGCTGTCGTATGACGTGGGAGCGGCCTCGGCCGGCGCCCTGTTCGCCGTGCTCATCGCCAACATCGCCGCCTTCTTCCTGATGCGCGTCATCGGCAAGAATCTGTCGAAATAAGGAGACCTTGATGCATAGCAAACTCAATCTGTATGGCCGCACAGCCGCCGCCTGGCTGGTCGCGCTGCTGCTGTTCTTTCCCATCTTCTGGCTGGGCCTGATGGCCTTCAAGACGGAAGGGCAAGCCATTTCCACGCCGCCGCTGCTGTTCTTCACGCCCACGCTCGACAGCTTCCGCGAAGTGCTGGCGCGCGACAATTACTTCGGCTACGCGTGGAACTCGCTGTTTACCAGCGTGCTCTCGACGGCCATTGGCCTGTTGATCGCCATCCCGGCCGCGTATTCGATGGCCTTCTTTCCCACGGGCGGCACCATCGGCTTGCTGAAATTTATGCTCAGTTCGCGCTACATGCCCGGCGTGGGCGCCCTGATGCCCATCTATATCTGCTACCAGTACTTCGGCCTGCTCGACACGCGCATCGGCCTGACCATCATGTTCATGCTGATGAATTTGCCCATCATGATCTGGCTGCTGTACACGAGCATGAAGGAGCTGCCGCGCGAAATCCTCGAGGCGTCGCGCATGGATGGCGCCACCGTGTGGGATGAATTCCGCCA
The DNA here is from genome assembly GCF_019345455.1 of Janthinobacterium sp. NKUCC06_STL. Classification (NCBI taxonomy): domain Bacteria; kingdom Pseudomonadati; phylum Pseudomonadota; class Betaproteobacteria; order Burkholderiales; family Oxalobacteraceae; genus Janthinobacterium; species Janthinobacterium sp. NKUCC06_STL. The sequence continues at coordinate 168,067 of NZ_JAHKQY010000013.1, read as the reverse complement.
TGTCGTGCTGCCCCTGTCCGTGGGCGGCATCGCTTCCACGGCGCTGGTGTGCATGGTGTGGTCGTGGAATGAATCGTTCTGGTCGCTGAACCTGGGCGCCTCCAACGCGGGCACCCTGGCCTGGCTCATCGCCTCGTATTCCAGCCCGGAAGGCCTGTTCTGGGCCAAATTGTCGGCCGCGTCGCTGATGGCGATTGCGCCCATCATGGCGCTGGGCTGGTTCTGCCAAAAACAACTCGTGCAGGGGATGACCTTCGGCGCAGTCAAATAAACTACAAAATAGAGACCCACATCATGGCTTACCTTCAACTAAGCAATATCGAAAAATTCTTTGGCGAGCACCGCGCCATCAAGGGCATCGACCTGGAGATCAAACAGGGCGAATTCGTCGTCTTTGTCGGGCCGTCCGGCTGCGGCAAATCCACCTTGCTACGCCTGATCGCAGGCCTGGAGCCGATCGACGGCGGCAAGCTGTCGCTCGACGGGCGCGACATCACCAGCGTGCCTTCATCGAAGCGCGACCTGGCGATGGTCTTTCAATCGTATGCGCTGTATCCGCACATGACGGTGTTCCAGAACATGTCGTTCGCCTTGAAACTGGCCGGCGTCGATCCCGCCATCATCCGCGAGAAAGTCGACAAGGCGGCCGCCATCCTCGACCTTGGGCGTTACCTGGAGCGCACGCCGAAGGAATTGTCGGGCGGCCAGCGCCAGCGGGTGGCCATCGGCCGCGCCATCGTGCGCGACCCGAAAGTGTTCCTGTTCGATGAACCGCTGTCCAACCTCGACGCGGCCCTGCGCGTGCAGACGCGCATCGAGATCGCCAAGCTGCACCGCGAACTGGGCGCCACCACGATTTACGTCACGCACGACCAGGTCGAAGCGATGACCCTGGCCGACAGGGTCGTGGTGCTGCGCGATGGGCAGATCGAGCAGCATGGCTCGCCATTGGAATTGTATGACCGTCCCGCCAACCGCTTTGTCGCGCAATTCATCGGCACGCCCAGCATGAACGTGGTGCCGGCCGATGCGGCGCCGCAGCTGCTGGCGCAGGCGGGCAGCGCGGCGCAGGCCGACGGCTTTGTCGGCATCCGCCCGGAACACGTGCACCTGGGCGCGGCGCAGCCGGGTAGCGTGCCCGTCACCGTCGACCTGGTGGAGTCCCTGGGCGTGGAAACCCTGACCTATGTGCGCTTGCCGAACAATGTGCAGGTGGTGTCGCGCGGCGCCGAGCGCAGCAGCCTGCAGCCGGGCCAGCAGACGCATCTGACGTTCGAGCCGGGCTTCGTCCATTATTTTGACCGCGCCGGCAAGACCTATGCCGCCGCCAAGGGAGTTTGAAATGAGCGCCATTGAACTGAAACAGGCGAACCTGGCCAAGCTGCCAGGGAACGTGACCGTGCCCGCGTACGTGCGCGAGACGCTCGTGCCCAGCATCGTGCACATCGGCGTGGGCGGTTTTTTTCGTGCCCACCAGGCCGTGTATCTCGACGATTTGCTGGCCTTGCCGGGCCAGGAACACGCGCAGTGGGGCTATTGCGGCGTGGGCTTGCTGGCGCACGATGCGGCCATGCGCGACGCCATGCGGGCGCAGGATGGCATATACACGGTGGTCGAGCGCAGCGCGGCCGGCGATACGGCGCGCATCGTCGGCTGCATCGGCGACTACCTGTATGCGCCCGACGAGCCGCAAGCCGTGCTGGACAAGCTGGCCGACCCTGGCACGCGCATCGTCGCGCTGACCATCACCGAGGGCGGCTATTATGTGAACCAGGGCACGGGCGAATTCGATGCGGCTCACCCCGATATCGTCTACGAACTGGCGCATCCGGAATCGCCGCGCTGCTCGTTCGGCTACCTGGCCGCCGCGCTGGCCCTGCGCCGCGAGCGGGGCCTGGCACCGTTTACCATCATGTCCTGCGATAACCTGCAAAATAATGGTGACGTGACGCGCAAGATGCTGCTGGCCTTTGTCGCCCTGCGCGACCTTGAGCTGGCGCGCTGGCTGGCCAGCGATGGCAGCTTCCCCAACAGCATGGTCGACCGCATCACGCCGGCCACCACGGATGAACACCGGGCGCTGGTGCGCGACAGCTTTGGCATCATCGACGCCTGGCCCGTCGTGTGCGAGCCGTTCCGCCAGTGGGTCATCGAAGACGAATTCCCGCAGGGCCGGCCGGCCTGGGAGCTGGTGGGCGCGCAGATGACGCACGACGTGCTGCCGTATGAAAAAATGAAGCTGCGCCTCTTGAATGCCAGCCACCAGGCACTGTGCTACATCGGCATGCAGCTCGGTTACACGTTTGCGCACGAAGCGATGGACGATCCTGGCATCCGCCTGCTCGTGCGGCGCATGATGGACGAGGAAGTGACGCCCTTGCTTGACGAAGTGGAAGGCATCGACCTGGCGCGCTATAAAGATACCCTGATCGAGCGCTTCTCGAACCCCGCCGTGCGCGACCAGCTGGCGCGCATCGGCACGGAAGGCTCGGCGCGCATCCCGAAATTCGTCCTGCCGTCTGTGCGCGAAGCGCTGGCCAAGGGGGGCGCCATCGAGCTGCTGGCATTTACCGTGGCGTGCTGGTTCCGCTACCTGGAAGGCCATGATGAAGCGGGGCGCGAGATGCCCTTGAACGATCCGTATGCGGCGCGCCTGCGCGCGCTGGCGCTGCAGGGCGGGGCGGACGCTGCGGCCTTGCTGTCCTTGCGCGAGCTGTTCGGCGAGTTGAGCGACACAGCCGCGTTCACGCAGGCGGTGAGCGATGCGCTGGCCAGCCTGTATGGGCTGGGCGCGCGCGCGGCGCTGGAACAGATCGTCGCCTGACGGGGAGGGTGCGCCATGCCACGCAAAGCCGATGCCTCGTTGCCGCAGATGGAGCTGGAACAGCAGCGCGACGCCACCCCCGGCTTCGAGCCGAAAGGCAGTTTTGGCTTCATCCGCTATCTGGAGCACGGCTTTCCGAATGCGCTGGTGCGCTGGCACTACCACGAGGAGTACGAACTGCACCTGATCGTCGAGACGAGCGGCAAGGTGTTTGTTGGCGACTACATCGGCCAGTTCACGCCTGGCCACCTGGTGCTGACGGGGCCGCGCGTGCCGCACAACTGGGTCTCGCTTGGCACGCCGCCGCAAGGCGTGGCCTTGCGCGACATGGTGATCCAGTTTTCGCATGCGCCGCTGGCCTCGATGGCCTCCGCCATTCCCGAACTGAAGGATATTTTTCCGCTGCTGCAGCGCGCCTTGCACGGCGTGGAATTCTTTGGCGTCAGCGAACAGTCGCTGCGCCGTTTCCGGCGCATCCGCGACAGCAGCGGCCTGCCGCGCTTCATCGAATTTTTGACCCTGCTGGGAGAACTGGCGCAGACCAGCGACTACCAGCTGCTGTCGACGGTGCCGATGCAATCGAGCGACGACGACGTGGCGCTGGCGCGCATCAGTTCGGCCATCAATTACATCGTGCACAATTACAGCAGCCAGTTTTCGCTGAGACAGCTGGCCGAGCAGGTGGACATGCCCGAGCGGACGTTTTCGCGCTTCTTTCGCAGCGCCACGGGCAACAGCTTCACGGACTTCGTCAACCGCCTGCGCATCAACAAGGCTTGCCAGCTGCTGATGGAGACGGAGAGGTATGTGAGCAACATCTGCTACGAGTCCGGTTTCAATAACGTGGCCAATTTCAACCGGCGTTTCCTGGAACTCAAGGGCATGACGCCGAAGGAGTTTCGCCAGCAGGCGCTGGGCCGTTTTGGCGCCTGAGGTTTTTTGAGGTACATTCGAGGGCGCAGGCGGGGACAGCCTGGGAGAGACTAGCATGGAACACCTATGGCAGAGGGACAGCGAGCGCAAGGCGCCCGAACTGGAACGCGAAAGCTACGATGGCATCATCAATTACCTGGAACATGGCTACCCCAGCTCGCGCGTGCGCTGGCACTGCCACGAGGAATATGAGCTGCACCTGATCGTCGCCACCAGCGGGCGATTGTTCGTGGGCGACTATATCGGCGAATTTTCGCCCGGCCACCTGGTGCTGACGGGCCCGCGATTGCCGCACAACTGGATTTCCAACGTCATGCCGGAAGGCGGCGTGGCCCTGCGCGACATGATCGTGCAGTTCGCCCACGCGCCCTTGGCGGGCGCCGCGCGCCTCATCCCCGAATTGCGCGAACTGCTGCCGCTGCTGGAACGCTCCAGCTATGGCGTGGAGTTTTTCGGGATGGGCGCGGAAGCGGAGCAGCATCTGGCGCGCATCCGCGCCACGCATGGCGCCGAACGCTTTGCCGCATTCGTGCAATTAATGAGCAAGCTGGCGCGCACGGCCAATTACCGCTTGCTGTCGAGCGCCTCCCTGCGTTCCTACGACGATGACGCCACCCTGGCCAAGGTCAATTCCGTCCTCAACTACATCACGGACAATTACCGCGAGCCGATTTCGGCGGAAATGCTGGCCGAGCAGGTGGGCATGTCGCTGAGTAAATTCTCGCGCTTCTTCCGCAAGGCGACGGGCAACAGTTTTACGGATTTTCTCAGCCGTTTGCGCATCAACAAGGCTTGCCAGCTGCTGATGGACACGGATCAATACGTCTCCAACGTTTGCTACGACGTGGGTTTCCAGAACGTGGCCAACTTCAATCGCCGCTTCCTGCAGGTGAAGGGCGTCACGCCGAAGCAATTCCGGCGCCAGGCCGATGGGCGCTTTGGCGGCATCGGCGGGCCCGTGGCGGATATGCCACAGGCATGAGGACTGTCACGGGCTTGTCACGTTGACTGGTTATGCTCCACGGCTTCAATCCCACCTTAGCCGAGGAATGCATGAACACTGCCGTAACGTCGATCCCGAAACTGACCCTGCTGGCCATCGCCGCCGGCCTGACCCTGGCCGCCTGTGGCGGCAGCGATAACACGCCGGCGGAGCCTTCCAGGCCCGTGGCGCAAACGGGCGTGTTCCTCGACGGCGCGGTGGAAGGACTCGATTACGTGGCCGGCAGCGCGGCCAAGGCCAGCACCAATGCCAAGGGCGAATTCATTTGCAACCCCGGTGATACGGTGGCCTTCAGCGTGGGCGGCCTGGCCCTGGGTTCTGCCCCATGCGGCGCCATCGTCACGCCGCTGGCGCTGGCCGCCAGCACCAATGTGGCGGACGACAAGGTCGTCAACCGCCTGCTGGCACTGCAATTGCTGGACGAGGACAGCGATCCGTCGAACGGCATCAGGCTGACGGCGGAAGTGAAGGCCGCGCTGGCCGGCAAGACCCTGGACTTTGCCGCCGCCCCGGCCGTCTTCAATGCGGCCCTGTCCACGCATCTGACTGCCGTGGGCGCGAAATTCGCCGGCCGCACGGTCGATGCGGAGCGCCGCGCCCTCGTGCGCGAGCATTTCGAAGACACGCTCGCCTCGAAAGCTGGCGCGCCCGTCAACGAGGTCCTGACGCAAGCCAATCCGGTGGGCGAAGTGAAAGTGACGGTGACGCGCTACCAGATCCAGGCGGCTGATAAATTCTACGTGCCGTACGAAGGCGCCAACGCCAAGATCAAGGGCGAATTCCCGAACGGCTTCCTGCCATCGTACGGTTCCGGCCTGGCTTACAAGGGCAAAAACGCGGCGGGCGACCTGGAATTCTACGGCTTGACGGACCGTGGCCCGAACGGCGACGGCCCGATCGTGCCCGACCCTTCGGGCAAGGGCACGATCGGCAGCAAGATCTTCCCGTCGCCCAGCTTCACGCCCTCGTTCGGCGTGCTCACGGTGGGCAAGAACGGCGCCGTCCTGTCATCGAGCACGCCGATCAAGGTATCGGCCACCGTTAACAGCTCGGGCTTGCCCGTGCCCGTGGGCGCCGTCGGCAACTCGGCCGAGATTCCCGTCATGGATGCGATGAAGTTCGACGCAAGCGGCAAGGCCGTCTTCAACGCGGGCGGCCTCGATTCGGAAGCCATCGTCGTCGATACGAAGCGCAATGCGCTGTGGGTGTCCGACGAATACGGCCCCTTCATCGTCAAGATCGATGCCGCCACGGGCATCATCCAGGCCAAATACGAGCCGGGCAAGGGCTTGCCGGCGCTGTTCGCCAAGCGCCGCGCCAATCGCGGCATGGAAGGCATGACCTTAGATACCAGCAACGACAAGCTGTACGCCTTCCTGCAAAGCCCCTTGTCTGACGGCACGGCGCCGTACACGGTGACGAAGAAGAATGAACAGGTCGAGCGCTTTGCCCGCTTCACGCGCTGGATCGAATTCGATCCGACGTCGGGTACCAGCGGCAAGATGTATGCGTATCCGCTCAATGCGGCCGACTACCAGGATGGCCGCACGGGCAACGCCAAGCTGGGTGACATGGTGGCGCTGGGCGGCGGCAAGTTCCTCGTCATCGAACAGGGCGCCGCGCCGTCGGGCAAGGTGTTCAATAAATTGATGCTGGTCGAACTGAAGGGCGCCACGGATATCGCGGCGGCCGCTTTCAACGCGGCGACGTCCGACCTGGAAAAGAGCAGCATGGGCGGCGCGGCCGTCAATGGCGCCGACTGGGCCGCCGTCACGCCGTTGAAGAAAACCCTGCTGCTGGATTTGAACGCCATCGGCTGGGCGGCGGAAAAGGCGGAAGGCCTGACCCTGATCGACGACTCCACCATCGCGCTGGCCAACGACAATGACTTCGGCCTGAAAACCAAGATCTTTGACGCGAACGGCGTGGAAGTCGATGGCGCCGACGTGACCAAGTGCACGGTCGATGCGAGCGGCACCATCGTCACGAGCAGCGCGGCCGGCTGCAACGCGGCCAACACCATCCGCGTGGCGCGCGGCGACGACCGCGAGCGTCCTAGCCGTTTGTGGATCGTGAAGTTTGCCAAGGCGCTTAATACGTATTGATGTGCTGCTGTGTCGGATTACGCGGCGCTGCGCGCCGCTAATCCGACCTACCATCCACTTGCACGATAAAAAGCCGCGCGGTGCATCTCTGCACCGCGCGGCTTTTTTACGTAGGTCGGATTAGGCCGAAGGCCGTAATCCGACATGTATCCGCTTACTTCTTTGTGTAGGTATTCAACCAATCCAGCACCGTGTGATGCCACAGCAGCGAATTGGCCGGCTTCAGCACCCAGTGGTTTTCGTCCGGGAAGACCAGCAGCTTGCTCGGGATGCCCTGGCGCTGCAGCGCCGTGAAGGTGCCCAGGCCTTGTGCGGTGGGGATGCGGAAGTCCAGGTCGCCCTGGACCACCAGCATCGGCGTCTTCCAGTTTTTCACGAAGTTGACGGGGTTGAACTGTTCGTGCTTGGCTGGCGCGTCGTAGTACGGGCCGCCGTTTTCCCATTCCGTGAACCACAGTTCTTCCGTCGCGTAAGCCATGCCGCGCTGGTCGAACACGCCGTCGTGGTTGACCAGGCATTTGAAGCCGTCCGGCCAGTTACCGGCGATCCAGTTCATCATGTAGCCGCCATACGACGCGCCCAGCGCGCAGCTGCGCTCGCGGTCCAGCCATGGAAACTTCTTGGTGGCCGCTTCCAGGCCCTTCTGCAAGTCGACCAGCGGCTTGCCGCCCCAGTCGCCGCTGATGGAGTCCGTGAACTTCTGGCCATAGCCGGTGGAGCCATGGAAGTCGATGAAGACGGTGGCGTAGCCGGCGCCTGCATACACTTGCGGGTTCCAGCGGTAGCTCCAGCTGTTGCCAAAGCTGCCTTGCGGGCCGCCGTGGACGAGGAAGGCGACCGGATACTTTTCGCCCGCCTTGGCATTCCACGGCTTCATGACGTGGCCGTAGACGGTTTCGCCATTCGCGCCGGCGAACGAGAACTGTTCATATTCGCCGAAACGCACGTCGGCCAGAGCCGCCGCATTCTGCTTCGTCAGCTGCACCATCGGTGCGTTTTCCGACTTGGCGTCGAGTTTGCGCGTGTACAGCTGCGCGCCCGACGTCAGGCTCGCTTGCGCCAGCACGATGGTATTGCCGCGCACGTCGAAGTCGCCCACGGCGCCCTTGCCCGTCAGCGCAGCGACCTTGCCGCTGGCCGCGTCGATGTGGAACAGACGGTGCTGGCCCACATCGTCGGCGGCGACGAGGAAAGCCTTGCTGTCCGGCGTCCAGCGGAAGTCGGCCACGGAACGGTCCCAGTCGTCGGCCACGGTGCGTTTCTTGCCGGTGGCGACATCCATCAGCACCAGGTGGAAACGGTCCGCTTCGAAGCCGGGCTTGGTCATGGCGACATAGGCCAGGGTGCGGCCATCGGGCGACCAGGTGGCTTTCGCATCCCAGGCCGGATTGTCGGCCGTGAGGTTGCGCGGCGCCTGGCCGCCAGTGGCAGGAATCGTGTAGACGTCGAAGTTGGTCGACCACGATTCCGTGCGGCCAGCCACGCGCACGGAGAAGGCGACCGTCTTGCCGTCCGGGCTGAAGTGGTATTCGCCGTTGTCGCCGAACGGTTTCGATGGCGCGTCGCCATCGAGGGTGCCGCTCAGGCTCACGGGCATGGCGCTGACCTTGCCGGTGGCATCGATCGGCGCCGAGTACAGCGCGTTGCGGCGGCCATCGGCCCAGGTATCCCAGTGGCGCACGAACATCTGGTCGTAGACCATGCCGCTCGCCTTGTTCTTGGCTTTTTCATCGAGGCGCTTTTTCGTGCAGGCGATGTCCGCGCAATCGAGGAAGACGCCCATGCTGAAGGCCAGGCGGTCGCCTTGCGGCGACAAACGGTAGGTGTCGACGTCCAGTGCCAGGTCGGTGACCTTGGCTGCTTCGCCGCCGTTCAGGGGCAGTTGCCATACTTGCGAGGAGCCGGAACGGCCCGAGAGGAAGTAGATGGCGTCGCCGTTCGGCGACCATTGCGGGTCGCTGGCGCTGGCATCGCCGCGCGTGAGCTGGCGTGGCGCTGCATTCGGTGCGCGCAGGTCGATCATCCACAGCTGCGTGTTGCCGCGGTTTTTATCCAGGTTGGTGGTGCGTACCGTGTAGACGACGCGCGTGGCGTCCGGCGACAGCACGGGGCTGCCCACACGTTCCATGGCCACCATGTCTTCCACGGTGAACCCGCGCGGCGCGGCCAAGGCCGGCACGGCGGCAGTGGTGGCCAGGGCGGCACTGAATGCTCCCAAGAGCAGCAGACGTAAACTCATTCAAACTCCCAATGTTATTGCGACGTTGTTGATGTGATATGAACGTGGCCGGCTGTACCGCCGGCAGGCCGACATCATAGCAATAAAGACGCGCCTGCTGCGGGAGTTGACCGCCGGTTAGCCGGCCGCCATTGCCAGTTGGTCGAGCGCCACGTGGCCCCGGAAACCGCCCTGGCTGGTGGCCGGCAAGCCAGCTTCGATGGCGTGGGCGAAGCGGATGCCGGGGTCCTGTTCCAGCGCGGCCAGCACGCGCGCCGTGTTCGGATAATCGGCCAGGCTGGCCAGCTGCAGCGGTTCTGCCCAGCGTGCCGTGGCCGCCAGGTAGGCGTCGGCGATGGTCGGCGCGTTATCGGAGGCGAGCCAGCTGCGGCCAGCGAGCAGGCGCTCCAGGTGCGCCAGGCTTTTGTTCACCTTCTCGATGGCCATCTCGCGCCAGACGGCCGCGCGCGCATCGTCCGGTGCCGCACGCGCGGCCTGGAAGGCGGGCATGAAGGCCGCGTGAAACGTCGTGTGCAAAAAGGACAGCACGCTGTTCAGGCGGTCGTATTGTGGCGTGCCTTGCGCAAAACCCAGGCTGCTGCCTGGCGCGCGGGCGGCCAGGTGCAGCAGGATCGCCATGCTTTCCAGCAGCGGCGCACCCGCGTGCGTGAGCAGGGCCGGCGTCTGGCTCAGGGGATTGATGGCGAGAAAGGCCGGATGCTGCTTGCTGGCCGGATCGCGCGCTTCCACGCGGGCCAAACGATACGGCAAGCCGCTCCATTCGAGGGCGGCAATGGCGGCAAACGAGCAGCCGAACGGGACGCTGTAGATCAGGGTGGTTTCCAAGTCGAAACTCCAAGTTGGGTGGGGAAGGGCAGTCTAAGGGCAATGGTTACTATTTGGAAGAAGGCAGAATAATGTGGTATAGGTACATTTTTTATACCAGGCGGGAAGCAAAGCATGAAAGACAATGTCTCCGGCTGCGCCGTGGAAGAAGCCATGCGACTGCTGGGCGGGCGCTGGAGAACCGTGCTGCTCAGCTATCTGATGGCGGGGCCGAAGCGCTTCAGCGAAATCCGCCGCGCCGTGCCGAATATCTCGCAGCGCATGCTGACCCTGGACTTGCGCGCGCTGGAAGAGGCCGGTTTGCTGACGCGCACGATTTATGCGGAAGTGCCCGTCAAGGTGGAATACCGGCTGACGGACGAGGGTTTGCGTCTGCGCGAACTGGTCGAGATGCTGCGCGGCATCGGCCTGCGTTTGCGCGGGCAGGCGGACGCGGGTGGCGCCTTTCTCGCGCCCGATGGCGAGGATCATTCTCAATAGAAACAGCTGTTGTTATGCAAAGTGCTAGACTGCCGGCCTTAGCTCACTACTCCCGATACCCATGCGCCTGACTTCCCTCGCCCTGACCGCCGCCGCCCTGTTCGCCGCCCTGCCGGCCCAGGCGGCCACCATGCCGACACTCGAACAAATCCACGCCGCCGTGCAGGCGGGCGTGGCCAAGACCCAAGCCAAGATGCAATCGGCTATGCCGGTACCGATCGCCGTCAAGGTGACCAGCCTGCAGGGCTGCCAGGAGTCGCAGGAAGTGCCGGGCGAGGTGGTGTGCCTGGTGGGCATGAGCGCCGGCATGCGCGATGCTTTTAATGTACTGCCATTGCGTAACGAGGGCGGCACCTGGGTCGGCGTCGAACGCAAGAACGCCAAGTTCACGGGGCCGTCGCCGGCCGAGGCGCAAGCGATGATACGCGCGTGGGCCAAGGAAGAAGTGGCGCGCAATCCGGAAGCGGCCAAGGACGTGCAGATGCAGGAAGCGCAAAGCACCATGCAGGTCAAGGCCGTCAACGAGTGCGATGTCAAGCGCAAGACAGGCTACCTCGTATGCGATACGGAATTGAGCGTGCCGAGCCGTCCGGAAGCCATCAAGACGGAACTGACCTTTATGCTGGAAAACGGCGCCTGGCGCTACGTGCCGCGCTAAGCCGCCGTTCGCGACGCCGTTCGCGCGTCCGCCTGATACTTCTTTCTCCATAGCGCCAGCCCCACGTCGGGGCGCCGGCGCTGGCACACTTCCCTTCTGCACAGTATGCCCAAGCGGCGGCCCATGAGGCCGCTGGCAGGCATGCGCCGCCATCATCGGCAGAATGCATGCAAAACTGTAAATTCTGCATGGTTTAATTGATATATTTATTGATTTAATATTTATTTGAGTGAAAGCGATAGAATTGGTGATTATTGTTGTATTTATTGCGATTCTGCCATATAAAATAAATATTCGGTTTAATCATTATTTTTCAGCGTATGATATTGATAATGCGCAAGTAAATGCCGCGATCTGACTGTGTGGAGAACCGTCGTGCTGAAAAAAATAACGAGTAGTGAACTGGTGCTGGGAATGTATGTCGAGCGCCTGGGCCGTTCCTGGCTCGATAACCCGTTCTGGACGCGTTCCTTCCTGCTCGAGTCGCCGGCTGACCTGGAACGTATCCGCGCGGCACGCCTCTGCGAGGTATGGATCGATACGGCGCGGGGGCTGGTGCCGCCGGTTGCCGTGCCGCCTTCCGCGCCGCCTGCCGTGCCGCTGGCTGCAGCTGCGCCGGCAACAGGTAGCGGCCCCGTCCCGAATGCGGCGCCAGCCAGGTCGCGCGACGAGGAACTGGCGCACGCCCGGCGCCTGATCGAACGTTCGCGCCAGGCCGTGCAGACCATGTTTGACGAGGTGCGCATGGGCAAGGCCTTGTCTGCGGCGCAGGCCTATACACTGGTCGACGATATCGCCGCGTCGGTGCTGCGCGGCGGTAACCTGCTGCTGGGCCTGGCGCGTCTGAAAACCGCCGACAATTACACGTATATGCATTCGGTGGCCGTGTGCGCGCTGATGACGGCGCTGGCCAGGGAGCTGGGCCTGGCGCCCGAGCAGGTACGCTCGGCCGGCCTGGCGGGCTTGCTGCACGATATCGGCAAGATGGCCGTGCCGACCGCCATCCTCAACAAGCCTGGCAGCCTCAGCGAAGCGGAATTTTCTTCCGTGCGCGCCCATCCGGCCGCCGGGCACCGCATGTTGCGCGAAGTGGGCGAGATCGATCCGGTGGCGCTCGACGTGTGCCTGCACCACCATGAAAAGCTTGATGGCAGCGGTTACCCGGAGGGGTTGCGCGGCGAGGAAATCAGCCTGTTTGCGCGCATGGGCGCCATTTGCGACGTGTACGATGCGATCACCTCGAACCGGCCGTACAAGCAGGGCTGGTGCCCGGCCGATTCGCTGCGCCGCATGGCCGCCTGGCGCGGCGGGCATCTCGACGCGCAACTGTTCGCCGCCTTCGTCAAATGCCTGGGCATCTATCCGCTGGGCACCCTGGTACGGCTGCAGTCGGAACGTCTGGCCGTGGTGGTGGGACAGGCGCCGGGCAAGCCGCTGACCGCGCCCACCGTGCGCGTCTTTTTTTCCATCCGCGCCGGCACGTGCATCGCGCCAGCCGTCGTCGACCTGGCCGCGCCGGGTTGCCAGGAGCGTATTGTTTCCACGGAAAGCGCAACCGATTGGCGCTTGCAGGACGTCGACCGTTACTGGGCCGGCGAAGCCGCCATGGCATGACGGCTGGCACAGCCGTAATAAAGTGCATTTTGTTAATAATAAAATATTAAAATAATGGTGCCAGTGCCGTGTCCGCTTTCCTGGCTGGCGACCGTTCCTTGTCCGCATACCCGTCACCGTACGGGCTACTTCTGAGGATGTGACCATGCGACTCAATCTTCCCGTCAGCGATACCGAAATCAATCTGAGCGATACCGAGACCATCGTCTCGACTACCGACTTGCAAGGCAATATCACGTATGCCAACCCGTATTTCATCGCCGTCAGCGGTTACAGCGCGGAAGAATTGATCGGTGCGCCGCAAAACATCCTCCGGCATCCGGACATGCCGGTCGAAGCGTTCGCCGATTTCTGGGCCACCATCCGCTCGGGCCGGTCGTGGAGCGGCATGGTGAAAAACCGCTGCAAGAACGGCGATTGCTACTGGGTGCTGGCGAACGTGACGCCCGTGGTGGAAGACGGCGTGGCTGTCGGCTACATGTCCGTGCGCACCAAGCCCACGCGCCAGCAGGTGGCGCAGGCGTCCGCCCTGTACGCGCGCATCAAGGCGGGGCAGGCCGATGGCATCGTCATCAGCCAGGGCGCTGCCGTGCGCACGGGTTGGCTTGCCAAGTTCGCGAGTCTGCGCGACTTGCCGCTGGGCAAGCGCATCGGCTGGAATCTGAGTTTGCTGACGGCCGTTCTGCTGCTGCAACTGGCGTGGAATGCGGGCGTGTTGCCCGATGCAAGCCACGGCTGGCTGACGGGCCTGTCCGTGATGGCCGTGTGCGCCACCCTGTATTTCTGGCACAGCTTGCACCGCGCCGTGCTGCAACCGTTGCAGCAGGCGCGCCAGGCCTGCGACGTGATGGCGGGCGGCGACCTGACGGGCGAACTCGATACGACGCGGCGCGACGAGATGGGGCAGCTGCTGCGCTCGCTGCGGCAGTTGCGCGTGAACCTGCATTCCATCGTCGGCGACGTGCGCGGCAATTTCTTGCGCATCAGCATGGCCAGCCAGGAAATTGCCGCCGGCAATATGGATTTGTCGGGCCGCACGGAAGCGCAGGCGTCGGCCCTGCAGCAGACGGCGTCGAGCATGGAGCAACTGGCGGCCACGGTGCAGCAAAACAGCGGCAACGCCGTGCAGGCCAGCGACATGGCGGGCAAGGTGCACGGCCTGGCCGGGCGCGGCGGCGAACTCGTCGGCCAGATGGTGGCGATGATGGCGGACATTAACGCTTCATCGAAGAAGATCGGCGACATTACAGGCATTATCGAAGGCATTGCCTTCCAGACGAATATCCTCGCCTTGAACGCGGCCGTGGAAGCGGCGCGCGCGGGCGACCAGGGGCGGGGATTCGCCGTCGTGGCGGGCGAAGTGCGCAGCCTGGCCCATCGCAGCGCGTCGGCCGCCACAGAAATCAAGCAATTGATCACGGCATCGCTGGCGCAGGTGCAGGCGGGCGCGAAGCTGGCGCAGCAGGCGGGCGCCAGCAGCGCGGAAATGCTGGGCGCCGTGCAGGGCGTGCACGGCATCATGGAAGAGATCGCCTCCGCTTCGCGCGAGCAAAGCCACGGCATCGGTCAAGTGAATATGGCCGTCACGCAAATGGATGAAGTGACGCAGCAGAACGCGGCGCTGGTGGAAGAATCGGCGGCGGCGTCCGCGTCGCTGCAAGACCAGACCTTGCAACTGGAGCAGGCGATGGCCCTGTTCAAGCTGGAACGGCGCAGGGGCGGCCAGGCTACCCCTTCGCGCGCGCCCGAGCGTCGCCGCGCTACAGCAGGCGCTCTGACAGCGCCTTGAAGGCAAGCTTGGGCACGACAAAGGCAAACGGTGCTGACACGGGCGGCAGTTGCCCCAGCAAGCCGCAGTCGGCGCGCACGGCCGTCAGCGCTTGCACCTGATCCACATCAACGGGCAAGTCGATTTCGCCAAAGACCAGCTTGCCGTTGCGTGGCACGGGGGCGATGGCCGCATCCTGGCAGGCGAGGAAGGCGACGGCGTCGCGCCAGTTGCCGAACAGCTGCTGCCAGCCGGCATCGAGGCCATGCTCCGCAACGATGTCCGCCTGCACGTCGAGCAGCGGCGCGCTGCCGGCGCCGCTGGCAATGCTGCAGCGCGCTTGCGTGGCCGTGACTTCCAGCGCCATGCCGGCGGCCAGGTGGGTCGGCAGGATGTCGCTGAACAGCCGCGTGCCCAGCGCATGGGGCAGGCTGTCCATGATATTTTTCAAAAAATACACGCAAGGCACGTCCGGCGCGCCCGCTGGCGTGTGGTCGAGGTACAAGCGCCAGTTGCTTTGCAGGGGAGACGGCAGCAGGCGGCGCAAGGGACCGAGCAGTGCCGGGCCGAAATGCCCGTGGCGGTAGGTCAGCACGGTGAACGGCGTCTTGCCGTCGCGTTGCCACAGGGTTGCGCCGGCGGGCAGCAGCCGCTGCGCGGCAGCGGCGTCGACCAGCCAGCTCACGTAGATGACATCGCGCACGTCGCTGTGCAGGGTCAGGAAGGGCAGGCGCGACATGACAGCCTGGCGTAGGTTGGCGAAGCGCGTGCTATTGGCGAGCGCGGCAAACAATCGCCCCGGCCAGCCCGCGCGCGGGTGACGGTAAGTGTTGTCTTGCAATTGGGAGCTTTCAGATGCGGTGATGCAGGCGGACGGCGCCGCCTGCCGGATGCCTTACGTGTTTACTGCATGTGCCAGCCGTGGCTGACCACAATCGACTGGCCGCTCAAGGCGTTCGATGGGAAGGCCGCCAGGAATACGGCCGTTTGCGCCACGTCCTGGGTGGTGGTGAATTCGCCGTCGATGGTGTCTTTCAGCATCACTTTCTTGATCACGTCTTCTTCGCTGATGTTCAGCTGGGCCGCCTGTTCGGGGATTTGCTTGTCGACCAGTGGCGTGCGCACGAAGCCGGGGCAGATGACGTTGGCGCGGATGCCGTCTTTCGCGCCTTCCTTGGCTACCACCTTGGCCAGGCCCAGCAAACCGTGCTTGGCGGCCACGTAGGCGCTCTTGAACGGCGAGCCTTCGTGCGAGTGCACGGAACCCATGTAGATGATGGCGCCGCCGCGGCCCGCCTTGATCATTTCGCGCATGCAGGCGCGCGTGGTAAGGAAGGCGCCGTCCATGTGAATGGCCAGCATCTTTTTCCATTGCTCGAACGGGTAGTCGACGACGGGGCTGATGATCTGGATGCCCGCATTGCTGATCAGGATATCGATGCCGCCGAAGTGGGCCGCGGCATCGGCCACGCCCTTGTCGACTTGCTCTTCGCTCGAGACATCCATGGCGACGGCAAACGCCTGGCCACCCGACTGTTTGATTTCCTCGGCCGTCTTGCTGGCCGCTTCCAGGGCCAGGTCGGCGATGACCACCTTGGCGCCCTGTTTTGCGTATTCAATGGCCATTTCCTTGCCGATACCACTGGCGGCGCCGGTAATCAGTGCGACTTTGTCTTTGAGTTGCATATTAATCCTTTGCATTGCGGGTTGGAGTGATCGTGGAAAACCTGACTATGGCAGTATAGCGAGAAAACGGGCTGTGCATGCCCCGCGCACGGCTAAACGGCTTGCTGCCTGTCAAGGATTTCCTGTAGCCGCCAGGCGCCGGGATTGGTGCCCGCCCAGGTGCGAAACGCGTGATTGAACGCGCTTTGTTCCTGGTAGCCGAGCAGGAAGGCGATGTCGACCAGTGACAAATGGGGCTCGCGCAGATAGTCGCGCGCCAGGCCGTACCTGGCCTGATCCAGCAGGGCCTGGAAACTGGTGCCCGCGTCGGCCAGCTTGCGTTGCAAGGTGCGCGGCGTCACGGCCAGGCTGGCGGCAACGGTGGCCAGCCGCGCGGAACCCTGGCGCAAGCCCGCCACGATGGCCGCGTGCACTTGCGCGTCGATGGCGCCGCCGGTGTCCGCTTCTGCCTGGCGCTGCGCCAGCAACTGTTCCGCATGCTGGCACAGCACGGGGTACAGGCTGACGTCGGCGTTTGGCACGGGCCAGTCCAGCAATTGCGCATCAAAGGTGGCCGTGTTGGCGGCGGCGTTGAAATCGGGCAGGCTGCCCAGCACGCGCACGTATTCGTCGCGGTGGGCCGCGTGGCGCAGCAAGTCGCCGCCGCCATCGTGGCTGAACGCCAGCCGGGCCGGCGGCAGTGGCATGCCGGCCAGCCAGTCGCCGCTGACTTTGACGCCGGCAAAGACGCTGTCGACCAAATGCCGGCTGGCGCCCGGGTAATTGCTGGTCCAGCCGTAATGCGCGACGGCGCCATCGCGCTGCAGGGTCGAGCGGCCCAGGTCGTGCGCCAGCCGTTCATAGCGGGCCGTCTGTTCCAGCACCTGGCCCACGTTGCTGCAACTGAGCAGTATCAAGCCATATGCGCTGTACGTGCCCATGCGCACCCGCTGGCCCACGTGCAGGCCGAAATGTGCATCGCCCGCCAGCTGCGCGCCCGCATCGAGCAGGCGCACGTAGTCGCGCGCGGGCAGGCCAGGCGCGGACGCTTCCAGATTGTGCGGCGCCACGCCGGCCGCTTGCGCCAGGGTGGCTGCCGCGATACCGTGCGCGCCGGCCGCTTCGAGCAGCGGCAGCAGATAGGCGCCGGCGACCCGGCCGTCAGTATTTGTCATGATGGAACAATGCGATTGTCATGAAAAACCAATACCCTTCGTCTGTGGCGGCATATGCTATCGGTCAAGCAAGAAAATCAAGCAAGAAAATCAAGCAAGAAAATCAGGCAGGGACAGTATAGCAAGCCGCCGTGGCGCGCAACTGGCCGAACACAGGGGATGTCGATGCAACGCTGGAATGGCTGGGGAGATGAAAGCATCACGTATGCGCTGAGCGAGGACGCGCTGGCGTTTCTGCGCGAGCGCCTGGGGCCGGGCAGCGCCATTGCCGATGCCACCTTCGACGACGCTTGCGCGCAAGTGCCCGCTTCGCGCCTGGCGCCGCATCCGCTGATCGACACTAAGCCTGCCACGCGCGTGCGCCATGCGCTCGGCCAAAGCCTGCCCGACTGGTTCAAATTGCGCCATGGCCGCATCGGCGCGGTGCCCGACGGCGTGGCCTTTCCCGACAGCGCGCTGCAGGTGCGCCAGCTGCTCGCGTATGCGCGCCAGGCCTGCGTGGCCGTGATACCGCACGGTGGCGGCACCAGCGTGGCCGGGCATTTGACGGTGGCGGCGGGGCCGCGTCCCGTGCTGGCGATCAGCCTCGCGCGCCTGTGCGCGCTGGGCCACCTGGACCGCGAAGCGCAGCTGGCCACGTTCGGCGCGGGCGTGTATGGCCCCGACCTGGAAGCGCAGCTGCGCGCGCAAGGCTACACCCTGGGCCACTATCCGCAGTCGTTCGAATATTCGACCCTGGGCGGCTGGATCGCCACGCGCTCGTCGGGCCAGCAGTCGTTGCGCTATGGCCGCATCGAGCAGCTGTTCGCGGGCGGCGAAGTGGAAACGCCGGCCGGCACCTTGCGCATCCCCACGTTTCCCGCTTCCGCGGCCGGCATCGACTTGCGCGAAATGGTGCTCGGCTCCGAAGGGCGGCTGGGCATCCTGACGCAGGCGACGGTGCGCGTCTCGCCGCTGCCGCCTTATGAGGCGTTCCACGCCGTGTTTTTCGCCGGCTGGGGCCAGGCGCAGGCAGCCGTGCGGGTACTGGCCCAGTCACGACTGCCGCTGTGCATGCTGCGCCTGTCGAACGCGGTCGAAACGCAAACCATGCTGACCCTGGCCGGGCATAAAAAACTGGTGGGACTGCTGGAACGTTATCTGTCGCTGCGCGGCTGCGGCGAAGGCAAGTGCATGCTGATGCTGGGCGTCAGTGGAGAAGCCGGCCCCGCGCGTGCGGCCCTGCGCGGCGCCCTGGCGCTGGCGCGGCGGCATGGCGGCGTGCACGTGGGACGGCACATGGGCGACAAATGGAAGCAGGGGCGCTTTCGCAACGTCTACCTGCGCAACGGGGCCTGGGAGCACGGCTATGTGATCGACACGGTGGAAACGGCCGTCGACTGGCCCCGCGTGGCCCCGATGATGGCGGCGCTGGAGCAGGCGGGTGTCAATGCGCTGGCCGCGCACGGCGAACAGGTGCACGCGTACACGCATTTGTCGCATGTGTACGCGCAGGGCGCCAGCGTCTACACCACGTATGTGTACCGGCTGGCGCCGACATTTGAAGACAACATGGCGCGCTGGCGCAGTCTGAAGGACGCTGCCAGCGCCGCCATCGTCGCCAACGGCGGCACCATCAGCCATCAGCATGGCGTGGGCACGGACCACGCGCCATGGCTGGCGGCCGAAAAAGGTGAACTGGGCATCGCCGCCATGCGCGCGCTGCTGCGCCAGTTCGATCCGCAGGGCATGATGAACCCCGGCAAACTGCTGCCCGAGGCGGGAGGCGGCTTGTGAACAGGGCGCAGTTGCCTGGCATCCTGGCGCGCGAGTGGGACATCTTGATCGTCGGCGGCGGCATCACGGGCGCCGGCATCTTGCTGGAAGCATCGCGTCGCGGCTTGACGGCGCTGCTGGTGGAACAGCGCGATTTCGCCTGGGGCACGTCGAGCCGTTCCTCGAAGCTGGTGCACGGCGGCTTGCGCTACCTGAAGCAGGGGCAGTTCGCCATGACGCGCGAATCGGTGCACGAGCGGGTAGCCTTGCTGACGGATGCGGCCGGGCTGGTCGAGCCGCAGGGCTTCGCCTTTGGCGACTACACGGGCAGGAAGCCGGGGCGGCGCCAGTTCATGCTGGGCCTGGCGATTTATGACGTGATGGCGGGCCGGCGCGCGCGCCGCTATGTCGATGCGGCGGATTTTGCCATGCTGGCGCCGCACATCCGGCGCGAAGATCTGCAGGGCGGCATGCTGTACCAGGACGCGAAGACGGACGATGCGCGCCTGGTGCTGCGCGTGCTGCAGGAGGCGCGCCGCCATGGCGGCGTGGCCGTCAATTACCTGGGCGTGGCATCGCTGTTACGTGAAGGTGGCAAGGTCGCCGGCGCCACCTTGAACGATGCGCTCGATGGCACGGTATCCACCGTGCGTGCGCGCCTGGTGATCAGCGCTACGGGCGCCTGGGCCGACGCCTTGCGGGGGCAAGTGGGAGAAGCGCCGAAACTGCGGCCCCTGCGCGGCAGCCATTTGCTGCTGCCGGCATGGCGTTTGCCGCTGGCGCAAGCCGTCAGCCTGATGCATCCGCACGATGGCCGCCCCGTGTTTGCGTATCCATGGGAGGGCGTGACCCTGGTGGGCACCACCGATGTCGACCACGGCGCCAGCCTGGACGTGGAGCCGGCCATCACGCGCGGCGAACTCGCATACCTGCTGGCCGCCTTGCGCTGGCAGTTCCCGCAGCTGGCGCTGGGCGAGGACGACGTGCTGGCCACGTTTGCCGGCGTGCGTCCCGTGATCGGCAGCGGCCAGCTTGACCCGTCGAAGGAAGCGCGCGAACATGCGCTATGGCTGGAAAACGGCTTGCTGACGGTGGCCGGCGGCAAGCTGACGACGTTTCGCGTGATCGCCCTGGATGCCTTGCGCCGCGCCGCGCCGCTGCTGCCGGGCTGGCAGGCGGATCTGCGTCCCTTGCCGATTTTCGACGCCACGCCACCGTTGTCGGGCAAGGCCCTGGCGCTCGATGGCGAGCAGCGCGAACGCCTGCTGGGCCGTCATGGCGCAGCCGCACAAGCGCTGTGTGAGGCGGCGCACGATGGCGAACTGGCGCCGATTCCCGGCACGCAGACCCTGTGGGCGCAGCTGCGCTGGGGCGCGCGCAGCGAGGACGTGCAGCACCTGGACGACTTGCTGCTGCGGCGCACGCGCCTCGGTTTGCAGCTGGCTGGCGGCGCGCTTGCTATCATGCCGCGCCTGCGCGCCATCTGCCAGCATGAACTGGGCTGGGACGACGCGCGCTGGGAAGAAGAACAGCAGCGTTACTTGGCCCTGTGGCGCCGCCATTACAGCGTACCGCAAGGCGAATAAAGCAACGATAAAAAAGGAGAGCATCATCGAGACCACCTTGTTTGGCCAGCCCCTGGCACTGGGCGACGCGCGCATCACCTACGACAGCCTGTCGCCGCTGGACTTGCGCCAGAGCGTTGACGTCCTCGTCGACGACCTGGGTGAAGACCTGCTGCAAATCACGTGCGCGAATGGCGACATCGTCGACGTGGGCTGGTATCCGGCCTGGAATGTACAGGGACGCTTGCGCGTGGTGGCAGTGCGGGGGCAGGCTTGGGAGGCGCCTGTCTTCAGCGCCCAGCCGGAAAAAGATCCGCAGGCGCTGCTGGCCGCGCTGCGCGCCGCGCTGGCCAGCCTGGGCTGAGGCCATGGCCAGCGCAGCCGGCCAGGGGCCGTACATTCTTGCCATCGACAATGGCACGCAAAGCGTGCGCGCGCTGCTGTTCGACCGGGACGGGAACCTGGCGGCGAAGGCGCAAGTGTTCCTCGAAGCGTATTACTCGGAGCACCCCGGCTGGGCCGAGCACGACGCCGACGGCTACTGGCAAGCCGTGTGCGAAGCGTGCCAGCAGCTGTGGCACAGCACGGACATCGCCAAATCGTCGGTGGCCGGCGTGGCCGTGACGACGCAGCGCGGCACGGTCGTCAACGTGGATGAAGAGGGCCAGCCCTTGCGGCCCGCCATCACCTGGCTGGACCAGCGCAGCACGCGCGATATCCCCCAGTTGGCGCCATGGTGGCGCGCGCTGTTTCGCGCCACGCGCCTTGATGGCACGATCACGTACTTTCGCCGCGAGGCCGAGATCAACTGGATCAGCGCGCACCAGCCCGACATCTGGCGCCGCACGCACAAATTCCTGCTGCTGTCGGGCTTTCTGAACCACCGCCTCTGCGGACGCTACGTCGATTCGACCGGCTCGCAAGTGGCGTATATTCCCTTCGACTACAAGCGCCATGCGTGGGCCGGGCGCTTCGACTGGAAATGGCAGGCACTTGCCGTTAAACCATCGATGCTGCCCGAGCTGGTGACGCCGGGCACGCGCATGGGCGCCATCACGGCATCGGCCGCCGCGGCGACGGGCATTTTGGAAGGCACGCCCCTGCTGGCGGCGGCCGCCGACAAGGCGTGCGAAGTGCTGGGCGCCGGCTGCGTCGAACCGCACGTGGCGTGCCTGAGCTACGGCACCACGGCCACCATCAACACGACCAACCGCAAATACGTGGAAGTGACGCGCTTCATTCCGCCGTATCCGGCCGCCATGCCGGGCGCTTACAGCACGGAAGTGCAGATATTCCGCGGCTACTGGATGGTCAACTGGTTCAAGGAGCAGTTCGGCGACCGCGAACGGGCTGCCGCGGCCGAGGATGGCACGGGCTTGTCTGCCGAAGCGCTGTTCGACCGCCTGGTCGAGGCCGTGCCGCCCGGCTCCATGGGCCTGATGCTGCAGCCGTACTGGAGTCCCGGCATCAAGGTGCCGGGGCCGGAAGCGAAGGGCGCCATGATCGGCTTTGGCGACGTGCACACGCGCGCGCACATTTACCGCGCCATTCTCGAAGGTCTCGCGTATGCGCTGCGCGAAGGCAAGGAGCGCATCGAGCGGCGCAGCGGCATCGCCATCACGGAGCTGCGCATCGCGGGCGGCGGTTCGCAAAGCGACGCCGCCATGCAGCTGACGGCCGACATTTTCGGCTTGCCGGCCGCGCGCGCCCACGTATATGAAAGTTCGGGTCTGGGCGCGGCCATCGCCGCCAGCGTGGGCCTGGGCTGGCATGCGGATTTTCCTGCCGCCGTGCAGGCGAT
Source organism: Janthinobacterium sp. NKUCC06_STL (assembly GCF_019345455.1). Lineage (NCBI taxonomy): Bacteria > Pseudomonadati > Pseudomonadota > Betaproteobacteria > Burkholderiales > Oxalobacteraceae > Janthinobacterium > Janthinobacterium sp. NKUCC06_STL. The sequence continues at coordinate 145,657 of NZ_JAHKQY010000013.1, read as the reverse complement.
GACGCGCAAGGGCAAGGTATTTCAGCCGCATCCCGAGCACAGCATGGTCTATGAAAAACTGTACCGGCGCGTGTACCGCAAGATGTATGCGCGGCTGCAGCCCCTGTACCGTGAAATCGCCGACATCACCGGCTATCCTGAAAAGTGACCGGCTAGCGCTGGACGAGCGCCTTGACCGTTTCCCAGGCCGCGCTGCCCGACTGTGTGACGCGCACCTGGTTGCGGCCCCCTTCCTTGGCCACATACAGGGCGCGGTCGGCGGCGACGAACAGCGCTTCGCGGTCGTCCAGCTGGTGCGGGCGGATGGTCGCCACGCCGATGCTGACGGTGATCCACGGTGAGGTGATCGATCTCGGGTGCGGCAGTTGCAGCGCCTCGATGTGCGTGCGGATGGTTTCGGCCAGGTGCAGGGCGCCTTCGGCATCCGTGTCGGCAAACAGCAGCACGAATTCCTCGCCACCGTAACGGGCCGCCAGGTCGCCCGGGCGGGCGGCGTGCGAGGCGATCGCTTGCGCCACCTGCTGCAGGCAGCTGTCGCCGGCCGGGTGGCCCAGGCTGTCGTTGTACAGCTTGAAGTGGTCGACGTCGAGCACCACCAGCGACACGGCGCCGCCGCCGCGCACGGCGCGTTGCCACTCTTTTTCCAGGAAGCTGTCGAAATGCCGGCGGTTGGCGATCTGCGTCAGCGGGTCGAGGTAGGCGGCGCGCTGCAGCGCGTCTTCCGACTGCTTGTGGTGCGTGATGTCGTGCAGCAGGCCGATATACAGGGGCTGGCGCAGGTACATCGGCGTGAGGGTCAGGTCCATGCTCAGCGCCTCGCCATTGCGGTGGCGGATCGCCACTTCGCGCGTGCCGTGGTTGTGCGCCTTTTCCGGATTGGCCGCGTGCATGGCGAAGTAATCGAGGTATTCCTGCGTCACCAGGGGGCTGAGCAGCTCGCCGATGAAGCGCCCGGACAGTTCATTTTCGCGGTAGCCCAGGTACTGGTCGCAGGCCGGATTGGTGTACTGGATGCGGCCGTCCGCCTCGATGATCAGCAAGCCCTCGGCCATGTTGTTGACGATGGTGCGCAGGCGCTCGGCCTGTTCCTGCTGGGTTTCATTGTTGCTGCGGATTTGCAGCTGCGCGCGCACGCGGGCGCACACTTCGGCCATGCGCAGCGGCTTGCTGATGTAATCGACGGCGCCGCAGTCGAAACCGGCCACCACATCTTCCGTTTCCGTCCTGGCGCTCATGAAGATGACGGGGATGCCCTGCGTCAGCGGGTGCTGCTTGAGGCGGCGGCACGTTTCGATGCCGTCCATGTCCGGCATCAGCACATCGAGCAGGATCAGGTCGGGACGGGCGCGCTGGGCGATCGCCAGCGCCCGTTCGCCGGACGTGGCAACATAGGTTTGATAGCCCTGTTCGCTCATCAGCTTGCGCAGCACCTCAAGGCTGGCCGGCGCATCGTCGACAATCAAAATGGCGGCGTCGCGCCGCTGGTAATGTTCCACACTGCCTGAACTCATTGCTTCCGGCCTTCTCGATGTACTTTGCGCTGCCAGCGTTTGCCGCACTGTCGGTGATGCTGACCGGATTCAAATCGGATACAGCGTTCAAATCATACCGCCTTGCCAATTTTTTGGGTAAAAAATCGACGTTGCGCAAGGTGGAAAGTATTATTTTTATACTATGTTTAAAAATAAATACACGCAGTTGCTGTCGTGAAGGCGGTTTTTAGGCGGAAAAGGCGCGTGCCCCCGGCGCCGGGGGCAGCTGGGACACGCCCCGCAGCTGCGGGGCGTGAAGAGGCGAGTTACATTTTTGCGGCGATCAGTTTGCCCAGGATGGCGATGCCTACACGGATGCGTTCCGGCGGCACCGTCACGAACGACAGGCGCAGGGTGTGCGTTTCCGGCGTGTTCGCGTAGAACGGCGCGCCCGGCACGAATGCCACTTTATTGGCGATGGCTTCATCGAGCAGTTTCATCGCGTCGATGTGCTTCGGCAGGGTGACCCAGATGAACATGCCGCCTTCCGGCTTGGTCCACGTGACGCCGGCCGGGAAGTGCTCTTCCAGCGCCGACAGCATGGCCTGGCACTGGTTGCCGTACAGGCTGCGGATGCTGGGGATATGGCGGTCCAGGAAGCCATCCTTGATCACTTCATGCACGACCATCTGCGTCAGCTGCGAGGTGTGCAGGTCGGCCGCCTGCTTGGCCAGCTCCAGGCGGCGCACCAGCGGCATCGGCGCCACCACGTAGCCGAGGCGGATGCCGGGGGTGAGCACTTTCGAGAACGAGCCCATATAGATCACGCCATCGGGATTCATGTTGATCATCTTCGGATACGGCTCGCCGCTGTAGCTCAGGGCGCCGTACGGATCATCCTCGATCAGCGGCAGGCCGTGGCGGGCGCAGGTTTCCACCAGTTCCACGCGGCGCGCCACGGACAGGCTGCGGCCCGTCGGGTTCTGGAAGTTCGGCAGCGCGTACAAGAGGCGCGCGCCATCGGCGACGGGATTGATCGACGACGGCACCAGGCCTTCGTCATCGGTGTCGACGGAAACGAATTCGGGACGGTAGACGGAAAACGCCTGCAGGGCGCCCAGGTAGCTGGGGGTTTCCACCAACACCTTGCTGCCTTCGTCGATCAGGACCTTGCCCAGCAAGTCCAGCGCCTGTTGCGAGCCGGACGTCATCAGCACTTGTTCCGGCATGATGGTGCCGCCATTGCCCGAGAGCGAATCGGCGATCCACTGGCGCAGCGGCAGGTAGCCGTCGGTCGGGCCGTATTGCAGGGCCACCTTGCCATTGTTCGACAGGACCTTGTCGAAGGCGGTCTTCATTTCTTCCACGGGGAAGGTGGCGGGCGAGGGCAGGCCGCCGGCAAACGAGATGATCTCGGGACGCTGCGTGATCTTCAGGATTTCGCGGATGAACGAGCTTTGCAGCTGTTCCGCGCGTTCGGCAAAGCGCCATTGGATCGGATTCGGATTTTCAATTTTCATACGAGTCTCACAGAAGATGCCGAGCTGCGCCGGCTGGATTTGTTGGCCCGCTTGTGGCGGTGCGTGCGCAAGCGGCGCCGGATAGGCGTCGCCATGGTGCTGCGGTATTGTACGGCCTGCACGCCGCCGTGCCCATCCGCACGCGCAAGGGCGTTGCAAATGGGCGTCAGGAAGCTTACTTCAGCTTGCGCCCGATCCCCACCACGGCGATCACGGCGCCGGCAAACAGCAGGCTTTCACCCGTCAGTGGCTCGTGCAGCAGCACGGCCGCGCCCACCAGGGTGAGGAAAGGCTGCAGCAGCTGCGTCTGTCCCACGCGCGCCACGCCGCCCAGCGCCATGCCCCGGTACCAGAAAAAGAAACCGATAAACATGGAAAACACGGAGATGTAGGCAAAACCCAGCCAGGCCGCGCCGCTGGCCTGCGCCATCAGCGCGCGCTGCGGCCAGGCGTTCCACAGCACCACGGGCAGTACGAAAGGCACGGCCAGCAGCAGCGCCCAGGAAATCACATGCTGGCCCGGCATGGCTTGCGCCAGGCGTCCGCCTTCCGCATAGCCGAGTGCGGCCAGCAGCACGGCGGCAAAGATCAGCCAGTCGGCCAGGTGAAAGCTGCCGCCGCCCTGGCGCAGCGCGAACGCCACCACCAGCGCCGTGCCGAGCAGGGCCATCAGCCAGAATCCCGGCGAGGGGCGTTCCTTGCCGCGCAGCACGGCAAACACGGCCGTGGCCAGCGGTAAAATGCCCACCAGCACGGCGCCGTGCGAAGCGGGCAGGCTGCGCATGGCGATCGACGTCAGCCACGGAAAGCCCAGCACGCAGCCCAGCGACACGAGCGCCAGCGGCAGCCATTGCTCGCGGCGCGGCAGTGGCGCGCGCTGCTGCCACAGCCACAGGCCGGCCAGACAGGCGGCCACCAAGGCGCGGCCCAGGGCGACAAAAGTGGGGTCGAGTTCGGCCACGGCCAGCCGCGTAAAGGGCAGGGTCAGGCTGAAGAGGGCGACGGCGATCAAGCCCAGCAACAGGCCTGTGCGGTCGGCGCCCAGGCGCAAGGGGTGACTGGAGGAGGAGGTGGTGGTGGCGTGCGATGGCATGGCTGTCCTGGTGCGGGTGTGTGAGATAAAGGCGGGCAGATGTGGATGAATGCGCCCGGTACTGCTATCCTAGGGCGCAATAGCAATACAGTACAAATACACTTCTACGCATAATTTCACATACTGTGATGGTCATATGAGCAATACACTCGCCTCTCCGTCTCTGCCCTTGCTGTCGCGCGCCTCGGGCGAAACCCTGATCGACCAGATCACGCGCTCGCTGGCGGCGCGCATCGACGACAAGCTGCTGCGCGGCGGCGCGCGCATGCCCTCGATCCGCCAGTGCGCCGCCAGCCTGAGCGTGTCGTGCGCCACGGTGGTGGCCAGCTACGACAAGCTGGTGGCGCGCGGCTACCTGGAATCGCGGCGCGGCGCCGGCTTTTTCGTGCGCGAGCGCTCGCCCCTGAACACGCCGGCGCCGCCCGCTGGCGCGCAGGACGCGGTGGCGCAGCCGATGGACGTGGTGTGGCTGATCCGTAACATGTTTCGCCAGACACCGTCCATCCCCGCGCCCGGCTCCGGCATGCTGCCCGCCGAGTGGCTCGATGGCGAACTGGTGGCGCGCGCCTTGCGCGACGTCAGCCGCCAGCCCGGCAGTTTGCTGCTCGGTTACGGCGCGCCGCAGGGTTTTTTGCCGCTGCGCCAGCAGTTGCAGCTGAAGCTGGCGGAGCTGGAAATCGCCTGCCCGCCCGAGCAGATCGTCACCACGGTGGGCGTGATGCAGGCGCTGGACCTGGTGGCGCGCGAGTTTGCCCGCCCCGGCGAGACCATTTTCGTCGACGATCCCGCGTACTGGCTGATGTTCGGTGCCTTTGCCGCCATGGGCATGCACGTCATCGGCATCCCGCGCCTCGGTGACGGCCCCGATATCGCCTTGCTGGCCGAGCTGGCGGCCCTGCACCGTCCCAGGCTGTACGTGATCAACTCGGTGCTGCACAACCCCAGTTCGACGTCGCTGTCGGCGGCCAAGGCGTTTCAGGTGCTGCGTCTGGCCGAACAGCATGATTTCCTCATCGTCGAAGACGATATTTATTGCGACATGCATCCCGGTGGCGCAGTGCAGCCGGCCACGCGCCTGGCCGCGCTGGACCAGCTGCGCCGCGTGATTTACCTGGGCGGCTTTTCCAAGAGCCTGGCGGCGAACCTGCGCGTGGGCTTCATCGCCACGTCCCCGGAACGGGCGCAGCGCCTGGCCGACCGCAAGATGCTGGCTACCCTCACCACCAGCGACATCGGCGAAAGGGTGGTGTATAAAATCCTCTCGCAGGGGCTGTACCGCAAGCATGCGGAACGCCTGCGCGCGCGGCTCGACAAGGTGCGCGACGATACCTACCGCAAGGTCGAACGGGCGGGTTTGCGCTTCGAGCCGGCATCGGCCGGCATGTTCGTGTGGGCCGATGCGGGCTGCGACACGAATGTATTGGCCGAAAAGGCGCTGGCCGAGGGACTGGTGCTGGCGCCGGGCAGCCTGTTTTCGCCGCGCCAGCTGCCGTCGACGCGCATGCGCCTGAACCTGGCCACGGTGCAGGACGAGCGCATCTGGGCGTTTTTCGACCGCACACTGGGCTGAAACAGCACATTTTTCGGGAGCTCTTGAAATCGCTTGTACCATCCCCAACTCCGTAGAATCCGTCCATCCACAAGACTATGAGGTAAAAATGGCTGTCTCCGAAAAGCAAACCCTGGGTTTTCAGACCGAAGTGAAGCAAATGCTGCACCTGATGATCCATTCCCTGTACTCGAACAAGGAAATCTTCCTGCGCGAATTGATCTCGAACGCGTCCGACGCGGCCGACAAATTGCGCTTTGAAGCGATCGATAACGACGCCCTGTACGGCAACGATCACGAATTGAAGATCAAGGTCAGCTTCGACAAGGATGCGCGCACCATCACCATTTCCGACAACGGCATCGGCATGACCCGCGACGAGGCGATCTCGCACCTGGGCACCATCGCCAAGTCGGGCACCAAGGAATTCTTCGGCAAGCTGTCGGGCGACCAGCAGCAGGACGCGGCCCTGATCGGCCAGTTCGGCGTGGGCTTCTATTCGGGCTTCATCGTCGCCGACAAGATCACCGTCGAAACGCGCCGCGCCGGCGCGGACGCCTCCGAAGGCGTGCGCTGGGAATCGGCCGGCGAAGGCGATTACAGCATCGAGACCATCGAAAAAACGGGCCGTGGCACGGACATCATCCTGCACCTGCGTGAAGGCGAAGACGAATTGCTGTCGAGCTGGAAGATCAAGTCTATCATCCGCAAATACTCGGACCATATCTCGCTGCCGATCGTGATGCAGAAAGAAGAGTGGGACGACGAGAAAAAAGAAACCGTCGTCAAAGACGAATTCGAAACCGTCAATCAGGCCAGTGCCCTGTGGGCCCGCAACAAGGCCGACATCACGCCGGAACAGTACGACGAATTCTACAAGCACGTGTCGCACGACTTCCAGTCGCCGCTCACGCACACGCATAACCGCGTGGAAGGCCGTAGCGAATACACGCAGCTGCTGTACATCCCGGCCAAGGCGCCGTTCGACATGTGGGACCGCAACAAGCGCGGCGGCATCAAGCTGTACGTCAAGCGCGTCTTCATCATGGACGATGCCGAGCAGCTGATGCCAACCTACCTGCGCTTCGTGCGCGGGGTGATCGACTCGGCCGACCTGCCGCTGAACGTATCGCGTGAAATCCTGCAGGAATCGCGCGACGTCAAGGTGATTCGCGAAGGCTCGACCAAGCGCGTGCTGGGCATGCTGGAAGAACTGGCGAACGCGGACGAGCAGGACAAGAAGGACAAGTACGCCGTCTTCTGGAAGGAATTCGGCCAGGTGCTGAAAGAAGGCATCGGCGAAGACGCGGCCAACAAGGAACGTCTGGCCAAGCTGCTGCGCTTTGCGTCGACCGCCAACGACAGCGACGAACAATTCACCTCGTTCGCCGATTACGTGGCGCGCATGAAGGAAGGCCAGGACAAGATTTACTACGTCACGGCCGACAACTACGCCGCCGCGAAAAACAGCCCGCACCTGGAAATCTTCCGCAAGAAGGGCGTCGAAGTGCTGCTGCTGACGGACCGTGTCGATGAATGGATGCTGTCGTTTATCCAGGACTTCGAAGGCAAGGAACTGGTTTCCGTCGCCAAGGGCGGCCTGGATCTGGGCGCGCTGGAAGACGAAGCGGAAAAGAAAGAGCACGAAGAAACGGAAACCTCGTACGCCGACCTGGTCGGCAAGATGAAGACCGTGCTGGCCGACAAGGCCAAGGACGTGCGCGTCACGTTCCGCCTGACCGATTCGCCAGCTTGCCTGGTGGCCGATGAAAACGAACTGTCGGGCAACCTGCTGCGCATGCTCAAGGCGGCGGGCCAGAGCGCGCCGGAATCGAAGCCGATTTTGGAAATCAACCCGAACCACCCGCTGGTGACGCGTCTGAAATGCGAAGACGCGGAAGGCGGCAAATTCGGCGACTGGGCCAACATCCTGTTCGACCAGGCCATGCTGGCCGAAGGCGGTTCGCTGGCCGACCCGGCCAGCTTCGTGAAACGCCTCAACGAATTGCTGCTCAATTCGGCGAAGTAATTCCCTTGCCGTAATCCGACACGGCGGCTGATGCATCAAGGCCGGCCCTTTCCTCGCGAAAGGGCCGGCTTTTTTCATGCGTGACGTTCAGCGCCGCATGCGCGTGCATCAAGCCCTGGCCGCGGCGACTTCAGGCATAATTGCCCCTTGTTGAATTTAATCCGTCGACGGCCGGCATGGCCGTTGGTGCAGGAGTCTGTCATGTCAGTGAGTACCCGCGACGCCCTTTTGAAAAGCGCAGAGATCCACCTGCGGTCGAAAGGCTACGCCGCTTTCAGCTATGCCGATTTGTCGGAGGAAATCGGCATACGCAAGGCCAGTATCCACCATCATTTCCCCACCAAGGAAAACCTCGGCGTGGCCTTGATCACGCAATATATCGAGGTGTTTACGAAAAAGCTGCAAGCGATCGATGCGGCGCATGCCGATCCGGTCGAACGCCTGCGCGAGTTCGGCGGGCTGTTCCTGGCCAGCGCCAACGATCATTTGCTGCCGCTGTGCGGCGCGCTGGCGGCTGAAATGGCGGCGCTGCCCGAATCGCTGCAGGCCCTGGGCCGGCAACTGATGGCGCAGCAGCTGGACTGGATGGAAAACAATCTCGTGCAGGCGGCGCAGCTGCATGGCTGGACCTTGCGGAAAGCGCCGAAGGATTATGCCTTCATGCTGCTCAGCGCCTTGGAGGGTGCCAGCTTTATCGGCTGGGCCCTGGGGCCATCGACCGATCCGCTGGCCGCTTTTCATTACCTGCTCGACAATCTGGCGTAGCGCAGGCCAGCCTGTTCAGGCCAACAGGGCTGGTTTGGCGATCATCAGCGCGCAGATGGTCAAAAACACGGCCAGCTTGATGCACAGCCAGATTCCCAGTCTGGCGTCCGCCTGCGCGTGTCCCTGTTCCACCTTCGCTTCTACCTTCGCTTCCACCTTGTCCGCCCAGAAATGGTCGATGGCTTGCGCGCCGATAAACAGCGCGAGCGACAGCCGCATCCAGCCCATGTGCAGCCAGGCCCATTCTTGCTGGTACAGCAGGACCAGTCCGCCAACCAGCAGTATCCAGCCTGCGACGGCGATCTGTTGATGGAGTTTATGTAATGTATCGCGGCCGGCAGGCTCGCGCATCAGATTCAGCAGGCGCGGTGTCAGCATCATCGGGCCGATGAAGGCAATGGCGGCGACGATGTGCAATATCAGCAGGAATGTATAGGTGTGCATGGCGTTCTCGTATCGGCAAGGACCGTTGTTTGCGGAACGTTTAGAATAAGTTTTCCTACCCACTTCCGCTACTCGCATTCATGGCAAAAACTGCAGCGCATGGAGAACCCCGCAAGCGGCCGTCCCAGGCCAGATCGGCTGCCACCGTGGCGGCGATGGTGGAGGCGGCTGCTCGCATTATCGAGGTGCGGGGATGGGCCGCGCTGACGACGAATCACGTTGCCGAGCTCTCTGGCGTCAGCATCGGCTCGCTGTACCAGTACTTCCCGTCGAAAGAGGCGCTGCTGGCCGAACTGGTACGCCGCGAACGCGCGCTGCTGCTGCACGACGTGGGTCTGGCCATGGCGCTGGAGGGCGAATTGCCGTCCGCGATAGAGCAAGGTGTGATGGCCGGCCTGGCGCACCAGTTCAGGCGACCCGCGCTTGCCCTCGCGCTGGAATCGGCGCCGTCGTCGCCATCCTTGCAGCGTGAGGACGAGGCCTTGCGGCAGGCGCTTGCCGGCCAGCTCGCGGGGCTGCTGGCGCGTCATGGCGTCGCGGATCCTGATATGGCCGCCGCCGACGTGATTGCGCTATGCCGCGGCATTATCGACGCCGCGGCGCTGCGGGGAGAAACGGATATGGCGTCGCTTGCGCGGCGCCTGGGACGCGCGGCCCACGGCTACCTGGACACGGCGGCGCCTGCGAGGGACGCCGCCGCCAGCGTTTAAGGCAGGATGCAGCCGTCCAGGCCACAGACCTCTCCGGCCGATGCGGCCAGGTCCTGCCGCGATTGCGCATGGAGGTTCTCCAACGCCTGGCTGAACACCTCTGGCGGCTGCGCGCCGGAAATGTGCGTCCCATTGCCAAAGACGAACAGCGGCACGCCGGAAGCGATGCGCGAGGCCTGGTACTCATCGTCCTGCACCTGCTGGCGCCATTGCGGTGTCGACCAGGCCTGCTCCACCACTTCGGCAGGCACGCCCGCCTGGGCCGCGAGCAAGGCGAGAGAATCGCGGTCGAACAGCGATTTGCCGTGCGAAGTACTCTGCGCATACAGCACTTCGGCCAGGCGCTGTTGCGATGCTGCGTCGCCGGCAGCCTTGACGAGCATGTGCGCATCCATGGTGTCGCCAAACAGCATGGTATCGAAGCGGTAGTCCAGGCCTTCCGCCGCCCCATGCGACTGCACCGAGTACAACATGCCTTCGGCGGCCAGCGGATCGCGAAACTTTTTCAGCAAGGCTGCCTTGATCGGCTCCGCTGGATGGCCGGGCGCGATGCGGTAGGCGCGCAGCCTGATCTGCACGGCGTCCCTGTGCTCGAAAGCAGCAAGGGCTTTCTCGAAGCGCCGCTTGGCGATCCAGCACCAGGGGCAGACGAAATCGGACCAGATGTCGACGACCAGCGTTTGTGGGATGTGTTTCATGGTTGCTCCTTGAATGGCGGCGGTATCACGCCTTGTATCAAGCCTTGTCAAATGCGTCCAGCACGTGGGTGCTGTAGACAAGCGCGGCACCGGCATTGAGGTTGATCGCCACGCCGAGCGCCTCGGCGATTTCCTCGGTGGTGATGCCGAGTTTCTTGGCGGCGGCAGCGTGGAAGGCGATGCAGCCGTCGCAGCGCGTGGTGACGGCCACGGCCAGCGCGATCAGTTCCCGTGTTTTCGCGTCGAGATGGTTGGTCTTGTCGCCGGCACCGCCCAATGCGGCGATGCCTTTCATGGTGTCGGGCGTCAATGCGTTCAGTTGCATCGCACGTGTGTTGATATCTTGCCGAGCTTGTTTCCAGTCTTCCATGATTTCCTCGCTGTATAGGCGCTTGCGCGCGGGTTGGTGGTTCGATGATTCCCGGGAGGGGAATCAGGCCTCGATTATTTCCAGGGTGGGCAGCATGCGGATGGCCTTCGAGAAATTGGCCAGGTTGACCGACGTTTTGGTCACGGCCTGGTGCAGCGCCTCGACGCGTTCGCGCGAAGCATCCGTGCGCAGTCTCACCACGTAGCTGACTTCGTCGTAGCCGGGATTGACGCTCTCGTCCAGGCCGAGGAAGCCGCGCAGGTCCAGCTTGCCGTCCGTTTCGATCTCCAGGCTGTGCACGGTGATGCCCATGGCCGCCGCATTGGCCGCGTAACCGACCGACAGGCAGGCGTTGAGGGCGGCCATCAGCAGCTCTTGCGGATTCGGCGCCGTGTTCTGGCCCAGCAATTCATGTGGTTCGTCCGAGGCGATCTCGAAATGGCGCGCATGCTTTTCACCGCCCAGCACATAGTGGCTGACGGTGGCCACGCTGCGCGTCTGGTGTTGCCAGCGGGTCTTGACGTTGAAACGGGCGTCGCCTTTGTCTGGATGGCCTGCCACGCCTTGGGCAAATTGCTGCAATGCTGCCACGTTGATGCCATTGAGCATGTTGGCGCCGGCCGCCGCGCCATACGCCGGATAGTCGGTATAGCCCTGGGACGGGGCGCCGCTGGCGCCGTAATAGGTCGAGCGGTCGCTGTCGGCCAGCGGCCAGTTGTTTTGCATACGCTCCACCAGATCCGGGTTGGAAATGAACGGCATGCCGAAGGCGATCAGATCGAGGTCGCCTTTTTCCAGCTCGCTGCGCGCCAGTTCCTGCGTGAAGCCGCCCGCGCCGATCAGGGTGCCGTGGTAGGCCTGGCGGAATTGCGCGCCAAAGCCCGGCGGCACTTGCGCCGCCGTGATGGTGGGCTGGTAGTTCAGGTGCACATAGGCCAGCTGCCTCGTATCGAGCGCCTGCGCCACGCTGCTCCACACCTGCGCTTCGTCGGCATAGGCGCGCATGTCGTACAGGCGGCCGAACGGCGAGATGCGCACGCCGACCTTGCCGCTGCCGATGGCGGCCGACAGGGCGTCTACCGTTTCGAGCAAAAAGCGCTGGCGGTTGGCGATGCTGCCGCCGTACTGGTCCGTGCGCGTATTGACGGCGCTGCTGAGGAACTGGTCGAACAGGAAGCCGTTGGCCGCCATGATTTCAACGCCGTCGAAGCCGGCGTCGATAGCGACTTTTGCCGCATGCACGAAGTCGGCGGTGACCCGCGCGATCTCGTCGACGGTCAGCGCGCGCGGCACGCTGGGCAGCACCGGTCCCGCCTTGCCCGCTTCGGTCCAGGCGTAGACGGTGGTGTTTTCCGCCGCCACGTTGCTGGGGCCGACGGGCGCCGCGTTGCCCGGCTGGATCGATACGTGCGACATGCGGCCCACGTGCCACAGCTGGGCGAAGATCTTGCCGCCCTTGGCATGCACGGCATCGGTCACCTGGCGCCAGCCCTGGCCCTGTATGTCGCTATGGATGCCGGGCGTGTACAAATAGCCGCGGCCTTCATCGGAGACGGGCAAGCCTTCGGTGACGATCAGGCCGGCCGAGGCGCGCTGGGCGTAATACAGCGCGGTGAGCGCGTCGGGATTGTTTTCCAGGGTGCGCGTGCGCGTCATCGGCGCCATGACGACGCGGTTGGCCAGTGAAATGTCGGACAGATCATAAGGGGTGAACAGTTGTTGCATGTGATGCCTCGCAAAGAGTCGAATGCGCCGTGGCGCGTAAGGATTGCCGGTTGAAATGCCGGGTTCGAAGTAAGTCTACCATCTAGTAGGTAGGCAAGTCAATCGATGTAGCGCCAGCAAAATCGCTATGATGCGGCTTTGCACGAGACGATACGGATGATTGCCATGAAGAACCGCCTGATGGTGGGCCTGGGTGCGCATGCGCTGGGCTGCCTGTTGTTTATTGTGTTGAGCTGGCTGGGTTTTTACCTGTACACGCAGCTGTTCGGCAGCCTCGGCTCGCGCGGCGTGACCGGCGGCCTGGCCTTGCTGCTCGTGTTTTATGTGTATGCGGGCACAAATTTGCTGCTGGCGCTGTTGCCGCCCGGCAGGTGGAAGCCGGTGCTATGCGGTTTGCTGGGCGCGGCCGTGCTCGCGTATCTGCTGCCCCAGCATCCGCTGCGGGCGATCTACTTCAGCGTGCTGGCGGGCGGCTTGAGCTGGCTGGCCGTGCTGGCCAGCGCGCGCTTAAGCGGATACCTGCGCGGCTGACAGCCCCGCAATAAAAGCGGCGACGGCGACGGCGGCCGCTTCCGGCGCCGCCTGCAGCAGCATGTGCGGCGCGGCGATGTCAACCAGTTGCGCGCCCGCTGCCTGCCGCAGTATCTGCACGGCGTTCGCCGGCGGCACCAGGCGGTCGTGGCGGGCGCGCAGATACAGCACTGGCAGGCTGCCGCGCGCGAAGCTGCGCGAGGCGTCCTTTTCGCGTATTTCCAGCACGGCGCGCAGGCGCTGGCGCAGCACGCTGGGCGGCACTTGCGCCAGCGCCGCTGCCAGTTCCGCCTGCAGTTGCGGCGTGGCGTGGGGCGCCAGCAGCGCCTGGCGCAGCGCGAAGCCGGGCATGGCGCCAAAGGGTACAAGGCCGAGCAGGTGGCGCAGCGGCGCCAGCATCGGGCGCGGATTGCGCACAAACGAACAGCACAGGATCAGCGCGCGCATGCCGGGCGGCGGATCGGCGCGCAACGCTGCCCCCAGCGGCCCGGAAAACGATTCGGCCAGCACGACGAACGGACGGCCCTGCGGCAGGCGCTCGCGCACGAACGCTTCCAGCGCCGCGTAATCGAGCGGCGCGGCCGGATAGGCGATGGCCAGGGTAGCGATGGCGGCCTGCGTGCGCAAGGCGGCGTCAAAACGGTGGAACAGGCTGGCCGTGCCATCCATGCCGGGCAGGAGGACAAGCAGGGGCGGGGCGTGGGCGGGTATCGTCATTGCGGCCATCATAGCAGCCGTGCTGGCATATGCACCGTCCGCCAGCCGCGCCGCATGGGCGCGGGCGCCATGCTAGAATCGCCGGCGCGCCATGCGTGGCCGTAATCGCGGTCTAATCCCCGACAGACAGAATCATGCATATCATTTTTTCGAATTACCGCACCCTGGGCGGCGCCTTGCTGGCAGCGGCCTGCGTCCTTTCCCAGCCTGCCCGCGCCACGGCGGCGCCCTCTGCGCCGGCCGGGAAAAGCCTGTCGTCCTTGCTGGCCGGCGGTCCCTTGCCGCGATTGAGCGAAGACCCGCAAGTGCGCGCGGCCCTGTTCGATTTCTTCGGTTACGCGCGCGGCAGCTACACGGAAGACGATGAATTGCTGCTGGCGCAGGCGCTCGAAGCGATCAGCGAAAAGCGCGACGCCACGCGCACCGTGCTGGCCGATGGCCGCCAGTTGCTCGCGTCGATGAACGACCGCAAGCAGGGCCGCGAACGCGGTGCCATGCTGCTCGACAAGCGCGGCGCCATCATCGCTTTTGGCCTCGTCAACGGGCATTGCCGCCTGGAGGGCCAGCCGCTGGCGAAGGTCTGCAATCCCGATCCGAATGCCGTGCTGACGGTGTTCCACCGCAAGGGCATGCTGGTCGGTGATGCGGCGCCCTTGCTGGCCTGGGCCCGGCAATTGCCGCCCATGCTGGCGCTGATCGCGGGCGACAAGGAAGCGGGCGCCGACGGGCAAAAGATCGCCAGCATTGAATATGTGCTGGCGCAGCCGGCCCTGCCGGGCTGGAACCGCGCCCAGCTGCCGCCCGCGTATCCGCCGGCGCTGCTGCCGCTGCTGCTCGATAAATCGACGGTGCTGACGTCGGCCGGCGCCGGCGTGTTTGCCTATCCGCTGACCCTCAAGGGCAAGAAACAGAACAATGTGCTCGACCATGCGGAAGGCCGCCCGCCGCGCGACCTGGAAGTGGCGCTGCGCAGCTATGCCAGTTTCGACACGGTGGTCGAGCGCTACCGCCAGTTGGCCAAGGGCGCCCGGCTGCAGCGCAACGAGCGCACGGCCTACCTCGATGGCAACATGGGGCAGGGCAGCTATCGCGTCTACATCCGCAACACGGGCGCCGATGGCGTGATGATCGACGTGGCCTTGTGGCAGCGCAAGCTGGCGGCCAGCCGCTGAATTCAATCAGGGCGCGCCTCTTCGTAGCCCAGTTGCGCCAGCTGCGCGGCGATGGCGTCGTCGCGGGTTTTCTTGCCCGTGCGCAGGCGCGCATGCGTGAGCGACGCGGGCAAACCATGCGCCAGCAAGGCGTCGATGTCGAGCATGGTTTCGGAGGCCGACAGCTGGCGCAGGGCGGGCAAGGCGGCAAGGCCGGGCAGGCTGTCGAGCGTCTTGCAGGTGTGCAGGCTAAGGCGTTCGAGCACGGGATTGGGTCCCAGCGCGATCTGCCGCAGCTTGATCTGGTCTTCCACCCATAGCGCCTGCAGCAGCGGGAAGCGGCCGATATCACCCAGGGTTTCCAGGCCGCGCACGCGTATCACTTCCAGTTTCCGCAACAGGGGCGCTTCGATGTGCGCGAGCGATTCGCGCCCGCCCAGCTGCAACAGCAGCCGGTCCAGGCGGGCCATCTCCGAAATGAAATCCAACGGCACCTTGTTCTTGATGCGGTATAGCGACAGCTCGTGCAGCGCCGGCAGGCCGGCCAGGGTGTCGATGTGCAGGTGGTGGCCCTCGATGACCAGGCTGGCCAGCTGCGCGTAGTGGCGCAGCGGCGCCAGGTCGATATTGTTTTTGGCCGACTCGCCCAGGTTCAGGTATTCGAGGCCGCGCAAATTGTCGAGCTGCAGGATGTCTGCCTGCGCCAGCTGGTACACGCCCAGGCTCAGGCGCTTCAGGTGGCGCAGCTCGCCCAGGGTTTCCAGATGGATGGCTTGCCAGTGGCAGTCGATGGACAGGCTGGCCACATGCGGCAGCGCGCGCAGGATGCGGGCGTCGAACACCCTCGGGTCGTAACCGTAGATGCGGATGGTCAGCGCCGTGCCGCAGGTGGCGGCCAGGGCGTCGAGGTCGGCCAGCAGCGGCTCCGGCTCGCCCAGGGTATCGAACTGCACCAGCACCTGCTGGCCGCCCGCGATGGCGGCGCGGATCGCCCTGGCGTCGATGCGCCCGGGGTTCTGGATGCGTAGCGGCTGTCTTGTTTGCGTCATGGTCACAGTCCTATCGGATAGTCGACTTTCCTGGGGGGAGGGCAGCCTTCCGGTCCCGGAAACGTCTGCTTGCCCGTGTCGTCGTAGCGCTTGCCGCACTCGACGAGCACGCGCTTGCGGAAGGTGTAGATGCTGGCCACCTTGCCGTTCGGGTGGTAGCAGATATTGTCGCCATCGCGGTCGGTCGAAGCGTAGCTGATCATGGTCTCGCCGTTGACCGTGCGCGTGCTGTGGCCGCTGCGCGGCTCCGTGCATTTGAGCTGGCCGCTTTCGTAATAGACGTTGAGGACGGAGGTGTCGGCGGCGCGGTCGACCAGCAGTTCGTCCTTGCGCTTGCCGTTCGGGTAGTTCGAATAGCCTTCCTGGCGCTGGCCGTACTGGAAGGCGTAGTAATACTGCGGCTTGCCGTCCGGGTAGTACATGTGGTGGTACTCGCATACGTCGTCGCGCGTGCTGCCGTACTCCTTGAAGGTGCAGCGGTGGATGTCGTTGAACAGCTTGCCGTCCTCATAGTACTCGCGCAGGTGCGTGAGCAGCCGGCCCTGGTCGATGACGGCCAGGCGTTCCGGCTTGCCGTTCGGGTAGTAGCGCGCGTCCAGGCCCTGCTTCTTGCCCATGTCCCACAGGGTGTCGAGACGCAGGATCTTGCCGCTGTCGTCGAACGCCTGTTCGCGCCCATCGAGCTGGCCGCTGCGGTAGGAGGCCGTGTAGACCGCGTATTCCTTGCCGGCCGGGCCCAGATAGCGCGTGCGACTGCCTTCGAGCACGCCGGCCTGGTAATGGTCGCGCAGGCGCAGCGCGCCTTGCGCATCCGTGTCGATCGCTTCGCCCTGTTTTTTGCCTTGCACGAAAGTGACGCTTTGCGTGGCCTTGTCCTTGAGCTTGAGCTTCCACGGCCCGTCGCGCAAGCCTTCGATGAAGCTGCCGTCGCCGTCTTCCGTGATCCACGCGCCATGGCGCGCGCCGTTGACGTAGTTGCCGCGCGTTTGCAGCTTGCCGCCCATGCTGCGTTCGTGCGGGCCGTTCAGCTGGCCGCCCGCGTAGGTGTCGAAGCCCGTCACTTCCTCTGCATCGGCATAGTTGACGACCGTCCAGCGGCCTTCGCGCTTGCCGGCCCGGTACATGCCGCTCTCGCTCTGCTTGGGATAGTTGAAGGACCACAGGCCTTCCTGCAGGCCGTTGACGAAGTGGCCTTTTTCGCTGCCTTCGTGCATGCCGTCGCGCACCCACAGGCCCTGGCGCTTGCCCTTCGCGTACTGGCCCCGCTCGACCACCGAGCCGTCGTCCCAGGCCAGGCTGTAGATGACGGAAGGGCCTTCCTGGCTGCCCGTGAACTGCTTCGGCGCCGTTTCCCACGTCACTTGCCACAGGCGGTAATTGCGCAGGATGCCGGCGCCGACATCGCTGTACAGGGTGTAGCTGGCGGTGAGAAAACGCTCGCCTTTTTTCTCGAAGGTTTTCTTGTAGATGATGGCGTCCTGGCTGCCGGCCGCCACGGGCTTGCCCTCATCGCTGTAGTAGCCGACGATGGTGCCCTGCGTATGGTCGATGGCGTCGAAGTCCGCATTGCCGCTCTTGCCGCGCGCGACGCTGTAGTCCATCGGCGCCAGTTTCGCCAGCGCCGCCTTGACCTGGCCCGCGTTGGGCGCGGCGCTTTGCGCCACGATGCGGTTCAACGCCGGCTGCAAGCCGTCCAGGCGCCGGTATTTGCCGGAACTGCGGTCGTAGCGGTAGGCGCGCAAGCCATTCTTGCCGTCCTGGCGGAACAGCACCAGCATGGTTTGCACGCTGTCGTTCGTCTCCTGGTCCAGCGAGGCGTAGAAGACGGAGCGGATGACGGCATTGCCGAACTGGTCGAGCAATATGGGTTTCGAGGTGCCGCTCTTGCACTCGCAGTAATAGCCGTTGACGCCTTCTTTTTCCTTGAGGAAGGCGACGTCAAGCCCGCTGTCCTGCGCGGCGCTGATGGCGGGATGGGCGAGGGTCTTGCCTTCGTAGAAGGGCGCGCCGTGGGCGAGGGCGGAGCAAAGCAGCAAGGGCAGAAGCAGACGTTTCATCGTGAGGCTGGCGCCGGGGCGCCGCAATGGAAAGGCCACGATTCTGCCTGCGTTCTTACTTACGGGCAAACGGGCGCGCGTCTATCGTGTGCGCGCCCACGTTCAGGGCTGGTGCGCGGCGCAGAAGTCCAGCAGCAGCTGTTCGCCGTCCGGCCACGGGCCGTAGCCGGCGTCGCCGTTGATATGGCCGGCGTCGCCGATCATGGTGAAATCGCTGCCCCAGGCGGCGGCAAACGCGCGTGCCCGCGCGAAGCTGACGTAGGGATCATCGCCGCTGGCGACCACCAGGCTGGGAAACGGCAAGGCTAGCAGCGGCATCGGCGCAAAGCCCGTCGTGCCGGCGGGGTAGGAGGGCGCTTCCACATCGCTGGGGGCAACGAGGAAGGCGCCGGCGATCTTGTGCGGCGAGCCGCTGGCCGCCCAGTGGGCCACCAGCGTGCAGGCCAGGCTGTGCGCCGCCAGCACGGGCGGGCGCTCGCAGGCGGCGATGGCGCGGTCGAGCTCCGCCACCCATTCGTCCTTGTCCGGCGTCTGCCATTCCCGGTGCGGCACGCGCGACCATTGCGGGTGGCGCGCTTCCCAATGGGTTTGCCAGTGCTGCGGCCCGGAATTCCACAAGCCGGCCAGGGTCAGGACGAGAGACGACATCATTTTTTCTCCTTTTGAAATGCCCGACAAAATCGTAGCGAGCGGCAGTGTATTGTGGCCGAGACGCGCAGCTGTGCGCATGCACAGTGAGCATCGCAGGCCGCAAGGCGCGCCGCGCAGTAGATTTGGCCTGGCATTTTTAGAGCTCCGTGCGAAGGGCAAACAGTTCGGGGAACAATACCACGTCGAGCATCTTGCGCAAATAGCTCACGCCCGCCGTGCCGCCCGTACCCGTCTTGAAGCCGATGATGCGTTCGACCGTCGTCACGTGGCGGAAGCGCCAGAAGCGGAAGGCCGTTTCCAGGTCGACTAGCTTTTCGGCCAGTTCGTACAGGGCCCAGTGTTTCGACGGGTCGCGGTAGACTTCCAGCCATGCCGCCTTGACGGAGGCGTCGGCGCTGGTCGGCAGGGTCCAGTCGGCGTTCAGGCGCTCGGGGGAGATGGGCAGGCCGCTGCGCGCCAGCAGCTTGATCGACTCGTCGTAGACGGAGGGCGCGCGCAGGGCGGCGTCCAGCACCGCATAGGTTTCCGGCGCCGTCGTATGCACGTTGAGCAGGGCCGCGTTCTTGTTCCCCAAAATGAATTCGATCTCGCGGTACTGGTAAGACTGGAAGCCGGACGAGGCGCCCAGGTAAGGGCGGATGGCCGTGTATTCGGGTGGCGTCATGGTGGCCAGCACGTCCCAGGCGTGCACCAGCTGGTCCATGATGCGCGCCACGCGGGCCAGCATTTTAAAGGCGGGCGCCAGGTCGCCGCTTTGCAGGTTGGCGCGCACGGCGTGCATTTCGTGCAGCATCAGCTTCATCCACAATTCGCTCGTCTGGTGCTGCACGATGAACAGCATTTCGTTGTGGTTCGGCGACAGCGGATGCTGGGCCGTCAGAATGCGGTCCAGCGCCAGGTAATTGCCGTAGCTCATGGATTCACTGAAATCCATCTGCGCGCCATGCCACTGCGCATCCTGGCCGCCCGCATGCATGGGACAGCCGCTGGTGTTTTCCTTGTTCATATTCTTGTCGTCGCTCATGGGATGCTTCAGGTGACGGCATCGCGCTTGGCGGCGATGTCGTAGGCTAGTGTGTCGAGGATGTCGCGCAGGATTTCCACGGCATCCCACACGTCGGCAAAGCTCGTGTACAGGGGCGTGAAGCCAAAGCGCATGATGGCCGGTTCGCGGTAGTCGCCGATCACGCCGCGCGCGATCAGCGCCTGCATCACGGCATAGCCGTGCGGGTGCGTGAAGCTGACCTGGCTGCCGCGGCGCGCATGCTCGCGCGGCGTGACGAGGCCCAGCGGATGGCTGGCGCAGCGCTGCTCCACCAGCGCGATGAACAGATCTGTCAGATCCAGCGACTTGCGGCGGATGGCTTCCATGCTCGTTTGCGCAAAGATATCGAGGCCGCATTCGACCAGGGCCAGCGAGAGTATCGGCTGCGTGCCGCACAGGGCGCGGGCGATGCCGTCGGCGGGCGCGAAGCCCGGCTCCATGGCGAACGGCGTGGCGTGGCCCCACCAGCCGGACAAAGGCTGGCGGAAGCGCGCCTGGTGTTTTTCAGGCACCCAGATGAAAGCGGGCGAGCCGGGGCCGCCATTCAGGTATTTATAGGTGCAGCCGACGGCCAGGTCGGCGCCGGCGCCGTTCAGGTCCAGCGGCACGGCGCCGGCCGAATGGGCCAGGTCCCACAGCGCCAGCGCGCCTTGCGCGTGGCAATGGCTGCTGATGGTGGCCATGTCGTGCTGGTAGCCGCTGCGGTAGTTCACGTGCGTGAGCATGGCCACGGCGCAATCGGCAGCGATGGCATGCGCCAGTTCTTCCGGGCTGTCGACCAGGCGCAGCTGGTAGCCGCGGTCGAGCCAGGCGGACAGGCCTTGCGCCATGTACAGGTCGGTGGGGAAGTTGCTGCGTTCGCTGACGATGATGCGCCGCGCCGCATGCGCGGGATCGCTGGCCTGCATCTGCAGGGCGGCGGCCAGGGCCTTGAACAGGTTGACGGAGGTGGTGTCGGTGATCACCACTTCGCCCGTGCCGGCGCCCAGCAGCGGGGCCAGGCGGTCGCCCAGGCGCTTGGGCAGGTCGAACCAGCCGGCCGTATTCCAGCTGCGGATCAGGTCCGTGCCCCATTCGGCCGTGATGACGTGCTGGGCGCGGGCCAGGGCCGCTTTCGGCCGCGCGCCCAGGGAATTGCCGTCGAGGTAAATCACGCCTTGCGGCAAGTCGAATTGCTGGCGCAGGGGCGCCAGCGGATCGTCGAGGTCGCGCGCGCTGCAGTCATGTCGAGAAATCATGGTGGCTTTCATATTAATACTTGTCTCAGTGGCACGATATTGCTTGAAGCTTAAAGTATTGTGCGGAAGCAGGCAGTGTAGCAAATTCACGCTGGAAAGCGGAATTTCCGCTCGGGTTGAAGCGCGGAAAGTACGTGCCTGCGGGGCGTCAACGAAAAAAATCACGATTTTTAAAAATATTTTCAAATAGCCCTAAAGTTCTGCGATTCGCCGCCGTCAACAATTACATGAACGGTGTCAAACCGACGGAAAAAGAATGCGGGTTTTTGAAATATTTTTCAAAAAAGCCCTAAAGTTCCCGCCAGAGCAGCCGTTATCTAGGTAGACAGGCTTGATTCCGATCAAGTTGTTGTAAAAAAGTGATATTTTTTACAGGCCAAAAATTGGCTAAATCCGGCCCAGAGCCAACCCTCCATACCCGCGCCGTTGCTGGCGCGCGACCATGATCGAGTAGTGTTTGTCAGACAAACACCTACGATCCCATCCGCTATTGCCCGACCAAAAATACAGCGCTACGCCTCTGTTGCATTTAATGTTGCTCCTGCAGAATGTATCTCACTGGCAACACACAACGCCAGCTGAATTCAACGGATTGAGGAGATGGAAATGACTGCTAACGACATGATGGCTGAGATTCGCGACGCTAACCTGAGCTACCTGATGCTGGCCCAGCAAATGATTCGTGCGGACAAGGTAACGGCCATCTTCCGTTTGGGCATTGCCGCCGAAATCGCCGAACTGATCGAAGGCATGAGCAATGCGCAGATCCTGAAGCTCGCTGGCGGCAACATGATGCTGGCCCGCTTCCGCTTCGACGACAGCGCCATCCTGGGCATGTTGACGAACTACAATAAAGACCGCTCGCTGGCGCAATCGCACGCAGCTATCCTGATGGCAGGCCAGGGCGTCGAAGAAATCGCTTGATTCAGTAATCTTCAGTCAGTAGCAGTTAGTTAGTATCAGTCAGTCGCGGAGTACACAGCATGGCCAAAAAAAGTGTCGTATCGGAAGCGCAGGAAATCCAGCTGGCCATCGAACTGATACAGCTGGGAGCCCGTTTGCAACTGCTGGAGACCGAAGTCTCGCTGTCGCGCGAACGCCTGCTGAATTTGTACAAGGAATTGAAGGGCGTCTCGCCGCCCAAGGGCATGCTGCCGTTTTCCACCGACTGGTTCATCACCTGGCAACCGAATATCCATTCCTCGCTGTTCATCAACATCCACAAATTCCTCGTCGACCACGCCGGCGCCACGGGCATCGAAGCCGTGATGAAGGCGTATAAACTGTATCTGGAACAGATGCCGCCCGAAGCGGGCGAAGAGCCGCTGCTGTCGCTGACGCGTGCCTGGACCCTGGTGCGCTTTTTCAGCAGCAAGATGCTGGACATGGCGCCCTGCGGCAAGTGCGGCGGCAAGTTCGTCGTCAACTGCCTCGACCTGAACGCCGATTATGTGTGCGGCCTGTGCCACATGCCTTCGCGTGCCGGCAAAACGAAGAAGGCGCGCGATGAAGCGGCCGCTGCCGCGCCACCGAGTGTCGCCGCCTGATATTGCCCGAATTACTGTCCCAATATAGCCTCAGAGAAAACCGGAGCGGTCGCCAGACCGGACTCCGGTTTTTTCATGGTGCTTTCGCTTACACTGGCGTTTTCTTCCGTTGACTGTCCCATGCTGCAACAAATCCTGCGCGCGCCCGCGCTCAAGGCCATCCTGATCCAGGTGCTGGCCTTTCCCTTGATGTTGCTATTGGTATATGGTCTGGCGCGCGCGGGCGTGGCCATGTCGCTGCCGGCCGTGGCGCTGGTGCAGGGCGTGCTGGCGGCGCTCATCACGTGGCGCGCGGGACTGGCGCGCTGGTGGTGCGCCATCGGCCTGCTGTTCGCGCCCGCCTTGCTGGCCGCCAGCCTGCTCGAGCTGCCGCCGGCCGTCTTCCTGGCGGCCTTTGTTTTCCTGCTGAGCCTGTATTGGTCCACGTTCCGCACGCAAGTGCCGTTTTACCCATCGGGGCCGAAGGTGTGGCAGGCCGTGGCGCAGCTGATCGCGGACCGTCCCGGCGTGCGGCTGATCGATATCGGCAGCGGCCTGGGCGGCCTGGTGCTGGACCTGGCGCGGCGCCGGCCCGATGGGCAGTTTTCCGGCATCGAGCTGGCGCCGCTGCCGTGGCTGGCAAGCCGCTTGCGCGCACGGCTGGCGGGCAGCCGCGCGCAGTTCCTGCGCGGCGACTACGAGGCGCTCGACTTCGGCCGCTACGATGCCGTCTTTGCCTACCTGTCGCCAGCGGCGATGGCGGCCCTGTGGCGCAAGGCGGAAAAGGAAATGTTGCCCGGTAGCATGCTTCTTAGTTACGAATTCCAGATCGCGGCACGCGCGCCCGATAAGACCATCGCCGCCACAGAGGGTGGCCCTTTACTTTACATATGGTGCTTTTAAGCAATTGTCTGCGTTATTTGCTTGCCCGTGGGGCAATCTCACGTTATTGTAGTTCCACACGGCATTTTCTCGGAATTGCATTGAAAAGCAGCGCATTTCAATTAACTTCCGGTTGCTTTTTTTGCCGCTGTCTTTGCCGGCGGCGCAGCCGCTAGAAGACAGAACAGGTTTGAACATGCCGGGCATACAGCCCCGGCCATTATTGGGAGTCAGGGCACTTGTTAGTCATAATCGGATACATCATCGTCTGCGCCTCGGTCTTTGGCGGCTTCGCAATGGCCGGCGGCCATCTGGCGGCGCTGTTCCAGCCGCTGGAGTTGCTGATGATCGGCGGCGCCGCCCTGGGCGCCTTCCTTGTTGGTAACAATAACAAGGCCATCAAGGCGACAATCGCCGCCTTGCCCAGCCTGTTCAAGGGTTCGCGCTATACCAAAGAGCTGTACATGGAACTGATGTCGCTGTTGTTCGAAGTGCTCAGCAAGGTGCGCAAGGAAGGCTTGATGTCGATCGAAGGCGATATCGACAAGCCCGAGGAAAGCCCGCTGTTTTCCAAGTACCCGGCCGTGCTGGCCGACCACCACATCGTCGAATTCATGACCGATTACCTGCGCCTGATGGTATCGGGCAATATGGATGCGTTCCAGATCGAAAACCTGATGGACAACGAAATCGAGACGCACCATCACGAAGGCGCCGTGCCGGCCCACGTGATCGCCAAGGTGGGCGATGGTTTGCCCGCGTTCGGTATCGTCGCCGCCGTGATGGGCGTGGTGCACACGATGGAGTCGGTGGGCATCCCTCCGGCCGAGCTGGGCATGCTGATCGCGCACGCGCTGGTCGGCACCTTCCTCGGCATCTTGCTGGCGTATGGCTTCGTCGGTCCGCTGGCCAGCCTGCTCGAGCAGAAGCTGGAAGAGTCGAGCAAGATGTTCCAGTGCGTGAAAGTGACCCTGCTGGCCAGCCTGAACGGCTATGCGCCGGCGCTGGCCGTGGAGTTTGGCCGCAAGGTGCTGTTCTCGACCGAGCGTCCGACGTTCAACGAGCTGGAAGACCACATCAAGAAATCGAAAACGAAGTAAGCAGTGAATATACGCCTGGACACCATGAGTCATTTGCAGCACACGGAAGGGGGACGCCATGGCCGATGAAGGCATGCGCCCGATTATCGTCAAGCGTATCAAGAAGACGGCTGGCGGACACCATGGCGGGGCGTGGAAAATCGCCTACGCCGACTTTGTCACGGCCATGATGGCCTTCTTCCTGCTGATGTGGCTGCTGGGCTCCACCTCGAAGGGCGACTTGAACGGCATTTCCGAATTCTTCAAGACACCGCTGAAAGTGGCGATGGCGGGCGGTTCCGGCAGCGGCGAGAGCAATTCCGTGATCCAGGGCGGCGGCCAGGACCTGTCGCGCCAGGATGGGCAAGTGCGCAAGGCGCAGGAAGAGCAGCAGCGCAAATCGTTCGACCTCAATTCCGCCAAGGCCGCGCTCGAACGCGAGGAAGGCAAGCGCCTGCAGGCGCTCAAGGCGCGCATCGAAGCGACCATCGACGCCAATCCCCTGCTGAAAAAATACAAGAACCAGTTGCTGCTCGATATCACCAGCGAAGGCTTGCGCATCCAGATCGTCGACGAGCAGAACCGTCCGATGTTTGCGCTGGCCAATGCGAACCTGCAACCGTACACCAAGGAAATCCTGCACGCCATCGGCTCTGTGCTCAATGAAGTGCCGAATCGCATCGGCCTGTCCGGGCATACGGATTCGACGCCCTACATGAGCGATGCCGGCTACAGCAACTGGGAACTCTCGGCCGACCGCGCGAATGCGTCGCGGCGCGAACTGGTGATTGGCGGCATGAAGGAAGAAAAAGTATTGCGCGTGGTGGGATTGGGCTCGGCCGCCCACCTGGACAAGCTCGATCCCTTCAATCCGATCAACCGGCGCATCAGCATCATCGTCATGAACAAGCGCACGGAAGAAAATGTCCTGCGCGATGGCTCGGCGATCGAGCTGCCGGTGACCGATGCCGCTTCCGCCGCTGTCGCTTCAGGGCTGGCGGCCGGCGCGCCGCCCGCGGCGGCGCCAGCCCCCAGCCCGGTAGCGGCGAAAAAATAACACGCAAGGCTGTCGACGCGTGATGTATTGAAACAATGAGACCTTTATGACAAGAAAGAAAATACTTGGCTCGCATGTAAAGCGCCTGCTGTCTGGCGTGTCGGACCATGGCCGCAAGCACTTGACAGAGGTGGAAACCGACCTGGTGCAGACCGGCATCTTGCTGGAAGAGGCGATCGAGAAGCTGTCCTTCAATTTCATGGCGATACATGCAGCCGTCGCTGCGCAGCAAGACACCATCGCGCTGCTGCTCGACGGCGGCATTCCGGCCGAGCAGCAGCGCGAAAAACTGCTGGCGTTGCAGGATGAGGTGGGGGGCTACGTGAATGCCGCCATCACCAGCCTGCAGTTCCAGGACATGACCAGCCAGCTGATCGAGCGCACCTTGAAGCGCGTGACGGGCTTGCGCGAGTTCCTCGGGACCCTGGGCGAGCATGGCGCGGAGATGTTGCCGGAGAGCGACAATGAAGAAATTGTCGCCTTGCTGGGGCGGGTCAGCATGGCGCTGGCGATTCAAAGCCTGGAGTTGCGCAGCGTGCTGCGCAAGGCTGTCAGTCAACAGCATTTGGAAAGTGGCGACATCGAGCTGTTCTAGCATGCCAGTGCTGAACGCTTGTGGTTGCATGGATTGATTAATCAAATACTCGGGCAGGATGCCCGGAATAAGTGGGAGCAAAGATGGCCAAAACGATACTTGCAGTGGACGATTCCAGCTCATTGCGCCAGATGGTGGCGTTCAGCCTGAAAGCCGCCGGTTACCAGGTGGTGGAGGCCGTCGACGGCCAGGACGGACTGGAAAAAGCCAAGCTGCAAACCGTGGACCTGGTCTTGACGGACCAGAACATGCCGCGCATGGATGGCCTGGAGCTGATCAAGCTGCTGCGCGAACTGCCGACCTACCAGAAGGTGCCCATCCTGATGCTGACGACGGAGTCGTCGGACGAGATGAAATCGAAGGGACGTGCCGCCGGCGCCAATGGCTGGCTGGTCAAGCCGTTCGATCCGCAACGCCTGATCGAAGTGGTCAAGAAGGTGATCGGCTGATGCCAGCCGCGCAGCACAACGATGCAATTGACGGAGTCACCCTATGACCATCGATATTAGCCAGTTTTTTCAGGTCTTTTTCGATGAGGCCGAAGAACTGCTGGCTGAAAAAGAACGGCTGCTGCTGGCCGTTGATATTGCGGCGCCCGACGCCGAAGACCTGAATGCCATTTTCCGCACCGCCCATTCGATCAAGGGCGGCGCATCGACGTTCGGCCTTTCCGACATGAGCGAGGTGACGCACATCCTCGAGTCGCTGCTCGACCGCATCCGCCAGGGCCAGATGGCCCTGACGGCGGA
Organism: Janthinobacterium sp. NKUCC06_STL; assembly: GCF_019345455.1. Lineage (NCBI taxonomy): Bacteria > Pseudomonadati > Pseudomonadota > Betaproteobacteria > Burkholderiales > Oxalobacteraceae > Janthinobacterium > Janthinobacterium sp. NKUCC06_STL. The sequence continues at coordinate 118,955 of NZ_JAHKQY010000013.1, read as the reverse complement.
ACACGTCGACGCCTTTTTGGCGGCCAAGGATATCCTCAAGATGCAGCTCGATGGCCATCGCCTGGGCAGCGCCGTCGACCAGGATGCCGTGGCCAATGTGCGCATGATGCTGCAGTCGTTCTCGCAGGACGTGCCCGTGGCCGCGCTCACGCCCGTCGCGCCGGCCTTCCATACGGCGGAAAAGGCCGCCGTCAGCCATGCCGGCGGCCATCGCATCCGCCTGGAACTGCCGCAGATGGAAGGGCGCGAAGTCGATGCGCTGGCGGCCGAACTGGGCTTGCTGGGCGACGTCGCCGTGTCCAGCTTGCCCGATGCGCGCAAGGTGCTGGAAGTGACGACGCATGAAAGCCTGGACGATATCTTGGCCATCTGCTCGTTCGTACTCAATCCGGACGACATGGTGATCACGCAGGCGCCGCCACTGGCGCCAGGCGAAGCCGAAGCGGCCCGCGCGGCGCAGGAAAAGGCGCAAGGTTACGGTTTCTTCGACCCGCTGCCAGGCGCGCCTGGCGCGGCCGATCCCGGCTATGGCTTCTTCCAGCCGCTCGAGGATATCCGCGCCGCCGCCGGCGTGCAGAGCGACGCCGAACAGGGCTACGGTTTCTTCCAGCCGCTCGAACAGATACGCGCCGACGCGGCCAAGGCGGGCAACGCCAGCGCTGCCGCCGCGCCGGTCGTGGCCAGCGCCGTGGCTGAAGCGGAGCAGGAAAAGAAACCGGCCAAGAAAGAAGGCGACAAGGCCGGCGCCGAATCGTCGTCGATCCGCGTCTCGATCGAGAAAGTCGACCAGCTGATCAACCTGGTGGGCGAACTGGTGATCACGCAGGCGATGATCGAGCAGCGCGCCAGCGCGCTCGATCCGATGCTGCATGAAAAACTGCTCGACAGCGTCAGCCACCTGACGCGCAATACGCGCGACTTGCAGGAAGCGGTGATGTCGATCCGCATGATGCCGATGGATTTCGTTTTTTCGCGCTTCCCGCGCATGGTGCGCGACCTGGCGACCAAGTTAGGCAAGAAGGTCGACTTCATCACGAATGGCGCCGCCACGGAACTGGACAAGGGCCTCATCGAGCGCATCGTCGATCCGCTCACGCACCTGGTGCGCAACAGTATCGACCATGGCGTGGAAATGCCGGCCGCCCGCGTGGCCGCCGGCAAGACCGAGGCCGGCCGCTTGTTCCTCTCGGCCAGCCACCAGGGTGGCAACATCATCATCGAAGTATCCGATGACGGCGCGGGACTGAACCGCGAACGCATCCTGGCCAAGGCCGCGCAGCAGGGCCTGGACGTGTCCGAGACGATGAGCGACGCCGACGTGTGGCAGCTGATTTTCGCACCCGGTTTTTCCACCGCCGAAGCGGTCACCGACGTGTCGGGCCGCGGCGTGGGCATGGATGTCGTCAAGCGCAATATCAGCGCCATGGGCGGCGTCGTCGACATCCGTTCGGCCAAGGGTTTCGGCACGACGATTTCGATCTCGCTGCCGCTGACCCTGGCCATCCTGGACGGCATGTCGATCCGGGTCGGCGACGAAGTGTATATTTTACCGCTGGGCTTTGTCATCGAATCGCTGCAGCCAGCCGTTGAGGATATCAAGGACATCAGTGGCAAGGGGCAGGTGGTGAAAGTGCGCGGCGAATACCTGCCATTGATCCCGCTGTACCAGATGTTCGACATCGCGCCGCGCTTTACCAGCCCTTCGGAAGGCATCTGCGTGATCCTCGAGACGGAAGGGCGCAAGGCGGCCCTGTTTGTCGACGACCTGGTGGGACAGCAGCAGGTCGTGGTGAAAAACCTCGAATCGAATTACCGCAAGGTGGTGGGCATCTCCGGCGCCACCATCCTGGGCGATGGCGGCGTGTCGCTGATTCTCGATGTCGCCGCCCTGATCCGTTCCTCTCGCCAGCTGGCCGACGAGTCCATTTTTTCGTAATACCGATAGATAAAGATAGGAAAACGCACCATGTCAGATACTCAACAAACGTCCGGAAGCAATGCGGGCGACGGCAAGGACATCGCCGGCCGTGAATTCCTGGCCTTCACCCTGGGCTCCGAAGAGTACGGCATCGATATCCTGAAGGTCCAGGAAATCCGTGGTTACGAAGCGGTCACCCGCATCGCCAACGCGCCTGAATTCATCAAGGGCGTGATCAACCTGCGCGGCATCATCATTCCCGTGGTCGACATGCGCATCAAGTTCAACCTGGGTACGCCCGTGTACGACCAGTTCACGGTGGTGATCATCCTGAACATCGGCGGACGCATCGTCGGCATGGTGGTCGACAGCGTTTCCGACGTCACCACCCTGACGCCGGAGCAGGTCAAACCGGCGCCGGAAATGGGCACCGCCTTCTCGACCGACTACATGATCGGCCTGGGCACCATCGACGAGCGCATGCTGATCCTGGTCGACATCGACAAGCTGATGTCGAGCAGCGAGATGGGCCTGATCGACAAGCTGGCGGCGTAAGCCGTCGCATGGCAGCAAGGCGGCGCCCGGTGCGCCGCCGTTTTGGCACGCAAAGAATCACTACAGATATGCATGTACCGGCGTGGCCAGAGGCGCGCCGGCAGGCTGCAAGGTCCGACAGAGACCAGGCCACAACACGGCGCCGTCCGGTTGAACGGGCGCCGTTCACATAAATATTGGAGACTGTAATGAGTTTGCGCGATTTCAAGATAGGCACCCGGCTGGGGATAGGTTTTGGCAGCATTCTCGCCATCCTGGTGGTGGTGATCGTTTCGGCGAATGCACTGAATTACCGTAACAAGGCCCAGTTGCTCACGGGCCTGGCGCTGGCAAGCGAAAAGAATACGCAGGCGTCGCTGATGAAAAGCGCGATGCTGGAAACCGGTATCGCCATGCGCAATATCGGTTTGCAGGGCGATGTGGCCCTGATGCAGGCGGAAGAGGGCAAGGTGCGCGAGCAGCGCAAGCTGTATGACGGCGCGCGCGGCAAGCTGGCCACCCTGGGCCTGTCCGAGGGCGAGAAGGCGCTGCTGGCCAATATCGCCAAGGTCGACGGCGAAGTCGATGCCGCCTTCAAGGAAGCGATGGGGCAGGTGCTGGCGTTTAACAGCGAGGGCGCGGCGAAGGTGATTGCCACCCGCATCGACCCATTGAACAAGACGACCCTGGCCGATATCAACAAGCTGCTCGACTTGCAGCACGTGGCGCAGCAAAGCTTCATGGATGACTCGCTGGCGGCCGACGCGCGCCTGATGATGGTGCTGTTCATCCTGGGCGGCGCGGCGGTGGCGATCGGCGCCTGGTGCGCCATCTTCATCACGCGCTCGATCACGGTGCCATTGTCCGGCGCCCTGGCCGTGGCGCAGAAGGTGGCGGCCGGCGAGCTGACGTCGCGCGTGGTGGTCGAAGGCAAGGATGAAACGAGCGCCTTGCAGCAGGCGCTCAAGGACATGAACGAGAGCCTGGTGCAAACGGTCAGCGACGTGCGCAATGGAACGGACACGATTACCGTGGCATCGCGCGAGATCGCCAGCGGCAATGCGGATCTGTCGGCGCGCACGGAAACGCAGGCCAGTTCGCTCGAAGAGACGGCATCGTCGATGGAAGAACTGACGTCGACCGTGAAGCAGAACGCGGACAACGCGCGCCAGGCCAACCAGCTGGCCGTGTCGGCGTCGTCGGTGGCGGAGCAGGGCGGCAAGGTGGTGGCGCAAGTGGTCGATACCATGGGTTCCATCAAGGACAGTTCGCGCAAGATCGTCGACATCATTGGCGTCATCGACGGCATCGCGTTCCAGACGAATATCCTGGCATTGAATGCGGCCGTCGAAGCGGCGCGCGCAGGCGAGCAGGGACGCGGTTTTGCGGTGGTGGCGTCGGAAGTGCGCAATCTGGCGCAACGATCGGCTGGCGCGGCGAAAGAGATCAAGGGCCTGATCGGCGACTCGGTCGACAAGGTCGATGCGGGCAGCCGCCTGGTGGACGAAGCGGGGCAGACCATGGGCCTGATCGTCACGTCGATCCGGCAGGTGGCCGACATCATGGGCGAGATCACGGCGGCGACGCAGGAACAGAGCCATGGCATCGAGGAAGTGAACCAGGCCATCGCGCAGATGGACCAGATGACGCAGCAGAACGCGGCGCTGGTCGAGGAAGCGGCGGCGGCGGCCGAAAGCATGCAGGACCAGGCGCAGAAACTGGCCGACGCCGTCAGCATCTTCAAGCTCGATGGCGAGAGCGCGGCGCAGGTGGCCCTGCCCGTACCCGCGCCAGCAATCAAGGCGGCGGCACGGCCGGCACCGAGCGTGGCGGCAAATACACGGCGGTTGGCAAAGACGGCGCAAGCCGGCACGCCAGCGCCCGCGAAAAAGCTGGCGGCAGCCGGCGGCGACGATTGGGAAGAGTTCTGACGCCAACCCGGTCCCGCTAGTTATACTTGCAAAGGCATTGGTCAGAGTAGTCATAGAGAGGTAAAAATAAAATGCCGCAAACTAAAACGGATTCGGTCAAGGAATTTGATTTCACTGGCAAGGACTTCGAACGGGTCCGCGCCATGATTTACAAGCGTGCCGGCATCGCGCTGGCCGACAGTAAGCAGGAGATGGTCTACAGCCGTCTGGCCAGGCGCTTGCGCGCGACCGGCATCTCCTCGTTCGTCCGCTACCTGGACGACCTGGAAGCTGGCCGCATGGGCGACGAGTGGGAAGCGTTCACGAATGCGCTGACGACCAACCTGACGTCGTTCTTCCGCGAGGCGCATCATTTTCCGCTGCTGGCCGAACATGTGAAAAAACTGAGCGGGCCGATCACCATCTGGTGTTCGGCCAGTTCCACCGGCGAGGAGCCGTATTCGATCGCCATGACGGTGTGCGAGGCGTTCAATACGCTCACGCCGCCGGTCACCATCATCGCCACGGACATCGACACGAACGTGCTGGCCACGGCTGCCAATGGCGTCTACAACCTGGACCGGCTCGACAAGATGCCGGCCGACCGTGCGCGACGCTTTTTCTTGCGCGGCAAGGGCGATCGCGAGGGGCAGGTGCGGGTGCGCCCGGAATTGCGCCAGATGATCACCTTCAAGCCGCTCAACCTGCTGGCCGACGGCTGGCCATTGACGGGGCAGTTCGACGTCATCTTTTGCCGTAACGTGATGATTTATTTTGACAAGGCGACGCAGCGCAAGATCCTGTCGCGCTTTGTGCCCTTGATGAAGCCGGATGCCCTGCTGTTTGCGGGCCATTCGGAGAATTTTCTGTACGTGTCGGATTCATTGAAGCTGCGCGGTAAAACAGTCTATGAGCTCGATCAGCCTCGGGGCGCCGCGCCCAAGGCATCGTCGCATCGTACATGAGAGTGAAATATGAGCCTGGAATCCAAAGAGCAATTCGCCACTAACGTCTATTACGACAGGACGTTCAATTGTGACGCCGCCAAGATCTTGCCTGGTGAGTACTACTTTACCAACAAGGACATGCTGATCGTCACCGTGCTCGGCTCCTGCGTCTCGGCCTGCATCCGCGACCGCGTCACGGGCCTGGGCGGCATGAACCACTTCATGCTGCCCGATGGCGGCAGCGACCCGAACAGTCCGATTTCCGCGTCGATGCGCTATGGCACCTACGCCATGGAAATCCTGATCAACGATCTGCTGAAGGCGGGCGCGCGGCGCGAGAACATGGAAGCGAAAGTGTTCGGCGGCGGCGCCGTGCTGCGCGGCTTCACGGCGATCAACGTCGGCGAACGCAATGCTGCCTTCGTCATCAATTACCTGAAGGCGGAAAAGATGCGCGTGGTGGCCGAAGACCTGAACGACATCCATCCGCGCAAAGTGTATTTTTTCCCCCGCAGCGGCAAGGTGCTGGTGAAAAAGCTGATGCAGACGCATAACGATACGCTGGTACGCCGCGAACTCGATTACGCCAGCCGCCTCAAGGTCGCGCCGGTGGGCGGCGAAGTCGAACTGTTTTAATAGTGTGATATACAGATAACAACACCTGATCACACCGTAGCGAGCGGATGGGAGTTGTGGCCGAGACGCGCAGCTGTGCTTTAGCACAGTGAGCATCGGAGGCCGCAAATCGCGACGCGCAGTAGGTGGGATCAGGTGCTTTAATGGGCCGGTAGGCCCAAAGGAAAATATATGAAGATCAAAGTATTGATCGTGGATGATTCGGCGTTGATCCGCAGCGTTATGACGGAAATCGTAAACAGCCAGCCCGACATGGAAGTGGTGGGAGCGGCGCCCGATCCGCTGGTGGCGCGCGAGATGATCAAGCAGACCAACCCCGACGTGCTGACCCTCGACGTCGAGATGCCGAAGATGGATGGCCTCGATTTCCTGGAAAAGCTGATGCGTTTGCGTCCGATGCCGGTATTGATGGTGTCGTCGCTGACCGAGCGCGGTTCGGAAATCACCATGCGGGCGCTGGAACTGGGCGCCGTCGATTTCGTCACCAAGCCGAAAATTTCCATCCAGAGCGGCATGCGCGAGTACACCGACATGATCGCCGACAAGATCCGTGCCGCCTCGAAGGCGCGCATCCGTGCGCGCACCCTGCCGTCGGCCGGCGACAAGGTGGCCGCACCGCTGCCTGCGCTGCGCAGCCCATTGACGTCGAGCGAAAAGCTGATCATCGTGGGCGCCTCGACTGGCGGCACGGAAGCGATCCGCGAATTTCTCATGCAGATGCCGTCCGACTGCCCCGGCATCCTGATCACGCAGCACATGCCGGAAGGCTTTACGCGCTCGTTCGCGCGCCGCCTCGATTCGCTGTGCAAGATCTCGGTGCAGGAAGCGGCAGGCGGCGAACGGGTGCTGCCCGGCCACGCCTACATCGCGCCCGGCCATTCGCACCTGACCCTGACGCGCAGCGGCGCCAATTACATGACCAAGATCGACCAGGGCGAACCGGTGAACCGCCACCGCCCGTCCGTCGATGTGCTGTTCCGTTCGGCCGCGCAATCGGCCGGTAAAAATGCCGTCGGCGTGATCCTCACCGGCATGGGCAAGGATGGCGCACAAGGCATGTTGGAGATGAAGGCCGCAGGAGCGTATAATTTTGCGCAGGATGAAGCCAGTTGCGTGGTGTTCGGCATGCCGCGCGAGGCGATCGCTGTTGGTGCTACGCATGAGGTCGGCGCTCTGACGGCGTTGCCTGGCATGGTGCTGGGACACCTGGCGGCGCACGGCATGCGTGCTTTGCGCGTGTAAGCCACGTTTTATATGATCTGAGGCAAGTTTGTTCGCCTAAAAGCAACGAAAATGCTATCCTACAACTTGCTGCCGTAGTGTCGACCATAATGTCGGCATTCATGTCGATATTATTAACAAACCGCTACAGAAACAACGGAGTTATTCATGGCTGATCCAAAGATGAAATTTTTAGTCGTTGACGATTTTTCGACGATGCGCCGCATTGTCCGGAATCTGTTGAAGGAACTGGGTTATGCCAACGTCGATGAGGCGGAAGACGGCGTGATGGGCCTGGCCAAGCTGCGCGCGGAATCGTTCGATTTCGTCGTGTCGGACTGGAACATGCCCAACATGGATGGCCTGACGATGCTGCAGCATATCCGCGCCGATCCTGCACTGGCCAAGCTGCCCGTGCTGATGGTCACCGCCGAAGCGAAAAAAGAAAACATCATCGCCGCCGCCCAGGCTGGCGCCAGCGGTTATGTCGTCAAGCCGTTCACGGCCGCGACCCTCGATGAAAAGCTGAACAAGATTTTCGAGAAGCTGGAAAAAGCCGGCGCCTGATCCAGGCTTGACCGTTATCAAGAAAACGCTGCCCGTGCAAACCGGCGGCGTTTTTTTTCGTCCGCTTGCGCCGATCACATGAGATTGCGCAAAGGAATTAAATATTTCCTAAAGTTAACTTTACACGTCAAATAATTTGGCCCATGATCGCTGCAGTATTTCCCTTTGTCCCCGACCCCGACAAGAAGGAGCGCGCGATGCGCCGAGCACCCGTATTATTTTTTGCCCTGAGCACAGCCATGTTGGCGGGCTGTGGCGTGAGCCTTGAACAAACCGCCGCTGCGCCTGTCGCGTCGGTCGAGATGCAGGAGCTGGCCGCGCAGCCGCCTGCCGAAGCCGATGGCCGGCATGCTTATCTGCACCGCGTGGGTGGGCATGACTATGTCAGCCTAAGCCAGAACGGCCCGGAAGGCGGCTTGCCGATCCTTACGGGCACACAGCGCCATGCGCACGCCATTCGCCTGCTGGCAGCCGATCCAGCCCAGGTGCGGGCCATCCTGCGCAGCCTGAGGCTGCCTGCAAACCAGCGCAAGCTGTGGGCGGGAGAAGAAATCGTGCTCGATGCGGCCAGCTATGACATGTTGCAAGCGGCACGCGGCAGCAACAAACCGCTGTTTGCCGAACTCAAGCTGGTAGGGATGGAGAAGTAAAAAGAAAGGCTCTGTCATCGATAAATAGGGGATCTGCCTGAATCTTTCCTTGGCTGGGCTGTCTGACACTGCATACCCACCATGCAGGAGCCGATCATGCAGCCAGCCGAATGGAGACGCTTTATCGCGCAGTTTGCGCAGTTGAACCGACGCCAGCGGCAGGCAGGAATAGCCTTGCTGTGTGGCAATGGGCCACACGATGTGACCGTCACGCTGCTTGAAAACGCTACGCAAGCACGCCTGGGCTGTCCCGCCTGCCAATCGTGTCACCTGCACCGGCATGGCCATGCGCACGGCCTGCAGCGCTACCGCTGTGTATCCTGTGGACGCACATTCAATGCCTTGACGGGCACGCCGCTGGCGCACTTGCGCCATAAATCGCTGTGGCTCGACTATGCGGATTGCCTGCTTGATTCCAGGTCGGTACGCCAGGCCGCTCAGCAGTTGGGACTGCACCGCAACACCACGTTTCGCTGGCGACACCGTTTTCTCAGCGTAGCAAAGACGGACCGGCCGCATTGTCTGCATGGCATTGCCGAGGCCGATGAGCTCTACGTGCTGGAATCAGAAAAGGGATCCAGGCAGATGACGCGTCCGGCGCGCCGCCGTGGCGGCCATGCCCATCAGCGCGGCATTTCCAATGAACAGGTTTGCATCTTGGTAGCGCGCGACCGTACGGGCCAGACCCTCGATTTCGTCACGGGCAAAGGGGCGTTGACGAAGGCACAGCTGCATCATTCGCTGCTACCCGTTATCCACAAGGACGTGCTGCTGGTGACCGACGGTCATGCCGCCTATCTGGCTTTTGCGAGGGAAGCGGGCATCAGCCACCAAGCAGTCAACTTGCGCGCTGGCATCCGTGTGCGAGGGGCCGCCCACGTGCAGAACGTCAATGCCTATCACAGCCGCTTGCGCGCATGGCTACGGCCCTTTCACGGCGTGGCGACGCGCTACCTGCCGAACTACCTGGGCTGGCGCTGGATACTCGACGCCAGGCGCATCCGTTCATCGGAAACGTTATTGAAAGCAACGTTGGGCGCATTCCCACACTTGACGGTGACATAGCCAAAAGAAACGGGGCCGAATGGCCCCGTTGTGACAATGCTTAAATTTCGAGGTTGTCGATGAGTCTGGTTTGTCCCAGCTTGGCGGCGGCCAGCACCACCAGCGGTTCGCCGGCGGCCAGTTCGGCGGCGCTAGGCGCTTGCAGGTTGGCGCGCTTGCGCACGGCGATGTAGTCCGATTTCCAGCCGCGGCCGTCCAGCAACTGCATGGCTGCCTGTTCCAGTTCGCCGACGGCCAGATTGCCCTTGCGCACTTCCTCGGCCACGAAATTAAGTCCCTTGTACAGTTCCGGCGCTTCCGCGCGTTCGCTTTCCGACAGATACATATTGCGCGACGATAAGGCCAGGCCATCGTCCGCGCGGTACGTTTCCGCGGCGATGATTTCCGTCGGCAGCGCGAACTGGCGCGCCATGTTGCGGATGATCATCAGCTGCTGGTAATCCTTCTTGCCGAACACGGCCACGCGCGGGCCCACGCACGAGAACAGCTTGGTGACGACCGTGCACACGCCTTCGAAGAAGCCGGGGCGGAACTCGCCTTCCAGCGTATTGCCCAGGTCATCGGGCGGGCGCACGCGGTATTCCTGCGGTTCCGGGTACAGTTCCTTTTCCGTCGGCGCGAACAGCACGTACACGCCTTCCTTTTCTAGCTTGGCGATGTCGGCCGCCATGGTGCGCGGATATTTTTCGAAGTCTTCGTTCGGGCCGAATTGCAGGCGGTTCACGAAGATCGAGGCGACGACGGGGTCGCCATGCTTGCGCGCCAGGCGCATCAGCGACAGATGGCCTTCGTGCAGGTTGCCCATGGTAGGGACGAACGCCGTGCGCAGCTGTCCGCTGAGCTGGTCGCGCAATTCTTCGATGTCGGAAATAATTTTCATGGATTGCTTTCGCTAAAACCCCGTTGTACGGTGGTCAGTGACAAAGGGAAGGGGTCAGGCGGGCGAATAGGCCAGCCGGACATAGATGGGTGCAAACGGTTCTGCCTGCGTGATTTCGATCAAGGTTTCCTTGGCCAGTTCCAGCAGGGCCACGAAGTTGACCACCACCACGGGCACGCCGCCGGCAATGTCGAACAGCTCGCTGAACTCGACGAAGCGCGACGATTGCAAATGGCGCAGGATGCTCGACATGTGCTCGCGCACGGACAGTTCCTGGCGGCTGATGCGGTGATGCTGGGTCAGCTTGGCGCGTTTCAGCACGTCGAGCCACGCCTGCTGCAAGTCCACCGGTTCCACGTCGGGCCAGGTGGGCGTCAGGCTTTGCTCGATGAAAATTTGTGTGCGCACGAAATCGCGCTCGAACTGGGGGATGGCGTTCAGGTCGTAGGCGGCCAGCTTGATCTGCTCGTATTCGAGCAGGCGGCGCACCAGTTCGGCACGGGGGTCGCCGCCATCTTCCTCGACATCGCTCTTGCGCGAAGGCAAGAGCATGCGCGACTTGATCTCGATCAACATGGCCGCCATCAGCAGATACTCTGCGGCCAGTTCCAGGTTGCGCACGCGGATCTGGTCGACATATTTCAGATATTGCAGGGTGACCTGCGCCATCGGAATATCGAGAATGTTGAAATTTTGCTTGCGGATCAGGTAGAGCAGCAAGTCGAGCGGGCCTTCGAAGGCTTCGAGGAAGATTTCCAGCGCGTCCGGCGGAATGTACAAATCCGTCGGCATGCGCAGCATCGGCTCGCCATACAGGCGGGCGATGCCCAGCGGGTCGGCGGCGGGCGCCGCGTCCGTTACTGCCGTGGCAGATGCTGCAGGGTCGCCGCTGCCGTCGCCTTCAGCGACAGGTTCGGGCGACTCGATGACTGCGCCGGCACCGGAAGCGTCGGCTTCCGGCGTGACTGCAGACTCTTCAGGCAACATCGTGCCGGTTCCAGATCTTAGTTCTTGTTCTGGTAAACGTAAGCCTGTTGCTTGACGGCCGACGCCAGCTGGCGTTCCTGCTCATCGATGCTGACGGCCGGCTTGTCCCACAGCAGGGCGCGGCCCGCTTGCTGGCCCGCTTCCATGCCAGGGTTCTTGGCCTTCAGTTCGGCGATGAACAAGGTGTGGTCGGATACGTAGTTGTTGTGTTTTGCAGGCAGTTTCATATTCTCTTCTGAGTGTCTTATGGGTAAGGTCAGCCGGCCGTATTTTACCGCGCCGTGCGGCCTGGCGGGTTGTTGTCTCGGCAAGTCCGGGGCGAAATTGCTAAAAATCAATAACGCAGCAAACGCCGCATCACCATCGGCGCCGGTTCGGCGGGGTTGGCGTGCGAATATTCCAGTTCTTCGGCCAGGTCGAATTCGAAGGCCGCATAAAAATCGATCAGCTTGCGCTGGTCGCGCCGCACGGCCAGGCGCAATTCCTCGGCCTGGCACGACAGGCCGTGATGAATGATGGCTTCCAGTAAATGCTGCGAAACGTGGCTGCCCCGGTAGGCGGGCAGCACGCCCATGCGTGAAATCTTCCAGATGGCGGGGTCGCTGTCGAGTGGCATCCAGCGCAGCGAACCGGCTGGAATGTCGTCGATCAGCAACAGAAAACCGCCGCCGTGGCGCAATTGCTCTTCCACTTGCTGCGCCGTCTCGTGGTGTCCACTGGACGCGGCGGCCACCTTGCCGGCCCACGCGGCACGGGTCAGCTCGGCCATCAGCTGTGCATCGGCATTCGTTGCTTCGCGCACCACGATATTCATCATCAGTCCTTGTGGTGGCTTAACGGATGCGCATGCCAGGTTCGGCGCCCGGCCACGGGTTCAGGATGTAGATGCCCGGATTGGCCTTCTCGTCGGCGCTCGATGCGGCCATGACCATGCCTTCGGAAATGCCGAACTTCATCTTGCGCGGCGCCAGATTGGCCACCAGCACCGTCAGCTTGCCGACCAGTTCTTCCGGCTGGTAAGCCGAGCGGATGCCCGAGAATACGTTACGCAGACGGCCTTCGCCCGCATCGAGGGTCAGGCGCAGCAGCTTGTCCGAGCCGTCGACCAGTTCGCAATTGACGATTTTCGCGATGCGCAGGTCGACCTTGAGGAAATCGTCGATCTTGATCTCGGGCGCCAGTTCCTCGATGGCGGTAGCGGCGGCAGCTGCAGGCGCTGCGGCGTCATTCGCGGCGTCGCCGGCCGGCGCGGCAATGGCGGCGGCAGCTTGCGGCGCGTCGAACAGCGCTTCGATCATCTTCGCGTCCATGCGCGTCATCAAGTGGCTGTAGGCGCCGATGGTACGGCCCAGCATGCTGTTCGAGACGGCGTCGCCGAATACTTGCGTGTCGGCCCAGGTAAATTCCGCGTCGTTGAGGAACGATGCCACGTTCTTGGCCACGCCCGGCAGGACCGGCGACAGCAAAATCGTCAGCTGGCGGAACAGGATCAGGGCCGTGGTGCACACGTCGTGCAGTTCGGCCGTCTTTTCGACGTCCTTGGCGAGGATCCACGGCTTGTTTTCATCGACATACTGGTTGGTGATGTCGGCGATTTCCATGATTTCACGCAAGGCCTTGCCGAATTCGCGGTTCTCGAAGTGCGCGGCGATGCTGGCCTGGCGCTCGACGATGACGCCGTTGACGTCCACCGTCAGGGCGCGGTTGATCCAGCTTTGCGCGCCTTCCGACAGCGTCGACGCCAGCTTGCCGTCGAAACGCTTGGCGATGAAGCCGGCGCAGCGGCTGGCGATGTTCACGTACTTGCCGATCAGATCGCTGTTCACGCGGGCGACAAAGTCTTCGCCGTTGAAGTCCAGGTCTTCCACTTTCGAGTTCAGCTTGAAGGCGATGTAGTAGCGCAGCCATTCTGGGTTCATGCCCAGGTCCAGGTAGCGCAGCGGCGAAATGCCCGTGCCGCGCGACTTCGACATTTTCTCGTTGTTGACCGTCAGGAAGCCGTGCACGTTGACTTTCAGTTTGTCGATCACCGGGTGATTGGCGAACTTCAGCATGGCGGGCCAGAACAGCAAATGGAAGGAAACGATGTCCTTGCCGATGAAGTGGATCTGTTCCGTCGACGGGTCATTCAGGAAGGCGTCGAAATCGATGCCTTTCTTGTCGCAATAGTTTTTCAGGCTGGCCAGGTAACCGACGGGCGCATCCATCCACACATAGAAGAATTTACCCGGCGCATCGGGAATCGGGATGCCGAAGTAGGGCGCATCGCGCGAAATATCCCAGTCGGCCAGCTTTTCACCGGCTTCGCCCAGCCATTCGCTGACCTTGTTGACCATTTCCGGCTGCAGGCGGCCTGGCGTATTGAGCCAATCTTTCAGGAATTCGAAGCAGCGCGGGTCGGACAGCTTGAAGAAATACTGTTCCGACGGCTTCATCACGGGCGTCGCGTTGGTGAAGACCGAGAACGGATTGACCAGGTCGGTCGGTTGGTAGGCCGCGCCGCACACTTCGCAATTGTCGCCGTACTGGTTCTTGGCGCCGCATTTCGGGCATTCGCCCTTGATGTTGCGGTCGGCCAGGAACATGCCCTTGACCGGATCGAAGAAGCGGTCGACGGTTTTCGTGACGATCAGGCCCGTATCGCGCAACTTGCGGTAGATCGATTGCGACAGGTCGACGTTTTCAGGCGAGTCGGTCGAATACCAGTTGTCGAAGGCGATATGGAAGCCATCGAGGTACTGGGCGCGGCCGGCCGCGATGTTGGCGACGAATTGCTGCGGCGTGATGCCTTCCTTTTCGGCGGCGATCATGATGGGCGTGCCATGCGTATCGTCGGCGCCCACAAAGTGCACTTCACGGCCGGCTGCGCCATCGCGTTGCATTCGCTGGAACCGGACCCAGATATCGGCCTGGATGTATTCCATGATGTGGCCAATGTGAAAAGCGGCGTTTGCGTAAGGCAGGGCAGTGGTGACGAACAGCTTGCGAGTCATGATTGATGCACTTTTGGGATGGATAATAGGACATTTTAACAGCGGAAAGGCAATATGAGCAGATGCAGCGCCGGCAAGTGATGCTTTTGCCGCCATCGCGCCATGCAAATTTGCGCTAGACTGCGCGTATTGCACATATGTAGTACACACGGAGATTTACATGAGCATCACAGTAGAAGACGTCAAGGCCGCGCTGGCCCAGGTTATTGATCCAAATACACATAAAGATTTCGTTTCCAGCAAAACCGTCAAGAATCTGAAGGTCGATGGCGATGATATTTCCCTCGACATCGAACTGGGCTACCCCGCCAAAAGCCAGATCGACCTGATCCGCAAATCCGTGCTGGCCGCCCTGCGCGTGCTGCCGGGCGTGGGCAACGTCAGCGTGGGCGTGTCGTCGAAAATCATTTCGCACACGGTGCAGCGCGGCTTGAAGCCGATGAGCAACGTGAAAAACATCATCGCCGTCGCTTCCGGCAAGGGCGGCGTGGGTAAATCGACCACGGCCGTCAACCTGGCCCTGGCCCTGGCGGCCGAAGGCGCCACCGTCGGCATGCTCGACGCCGACATCTATGGCCCGTCGCAACCGATGATGCTGGGCATCAGCGGCCAGCCGAAGACCCTGGACGGCAAGAGCATGGAGCCGATGGAAAACCACGGCCTGCAAGTGTCGTCGATCGGCTTCATGATCGATCCGGACGAACCGATGGTGTGGCGCGGCCCGATGGTCACGCAAGCCTTGCAGCAATTGCTGGACCAGACCAACTGGCGCGACCTCGATTACCTGATCGTCGACATGCCGCCAGGCACGGGTGACATTCAACTGACCCTGTCGCAGAAAGTGCCCGTCACGGGCGCCGTCATCGTCACGACGCCGCAGGACATCGCCCTGCTCGATGCGCGCAAGGGCTTGAAAATGTTCGAGAAGGTCGGCATCCCGATCCTCGGCGTGGTGGAAAACATGAGCACGCACATCTGCTCGAACTGCGGCCATGCGGAAGAAATCTTCGGCGCCGGCGGCGGCGCGAAGATGTGCACCGACTTTGGCGTGGAATTCCTCGGCGCCTTGCCGCTGACCATGGCGATTCGCCAGCAGACGGATTCGGGCACGCCCACCGTCGTGGCCGAGCCGGAAGGCCCCGTCGCCGTGATCTACAAGCAGATCGCTCGCACCATCGCGATCAAGGTGGCGGAAAAGGCGAAGGACATGACGAGCAAGTTCCCGAGCATCGTGATCAAGAACGATTGATCGATAGCCAGCTTAAGCCCAAGGCAAAGACTGGGGTCGAACCCTCAGGGTTCGACCCCGGCTCTTCATGGGTTAACAATCCTGCGCCATTGTCAGCAGGAATATGGTTTCATGCAGTCTGTGTTGTTATCAAACAAGAGGAGACATCATGCAATTGACCACCGTATTCCTGCGCCAGGCCGCAGTCCTGGTCGCCGGCAGTCTGCTGGCCGCCAGCGCTTTCGCCCAATCCGTCTCGTTCGTCGAGCCAGTCGATGGCGCGACGGTGACGAGCCCGTTCAAAGTGAAATTTGCCGTCAAAGGCATGGACGTCAAGCCGGCCGGCGACATGACGGCCAAGACGGGCCACCATCATCTGCTCATCAATATGGGGCCGATGAAGGCGGGCGAGATGATACCCATGGATGACAAGCATTTGCATTTCGGCAAAGGACAAACGGAAACGGACGTCACCTTGCCGCCGGGCCAGTACACGCTCACCATGCAGTTTGCCAATGGCGCGCACCAGTCATATGGACCGGAGTTGAGCAAAAGCATCAAGGTGACGGTCAAGTAAGTCAGGCAGATTGTCTGTTGCGGCATAAGGCCGGGTTCCAGCGATGGAACCTGGCCTTTTTTATATTGTTGCCTCTTGTCATTATTGTGTCATATAGTCGGCGTATGCTGGCCGGTGGCCTAACTTTTGATGAGCGGATATGACGAAACATTTCTCCCTTTCCCGGCAACTGGCGCAGGCGCTGCTGCTGGTCGCTGGCGTGGCGGCGTGCCAGGCGCATGCGGCCAAGGCGCTTCCTGCCTCTGCGGCGCAGCCGAAGCTGGTGGTCGTGCTGGTGGTGGACGGCTTGCCGCAGGAACAGGTGACGCGCTACCGCGACCAGTTCGGCCAGGGCGGTTTCCGCCGCCTGCTGGAGCAGGGCGCGTGGTTCAGCGATGCGCACCAGGCGCATGGCATCACGGTCACGGCCATCGGCCACTCGGCCGTGCTGTCGGGCGCCTATCCTTACCAGCATGGCGTGATCGGCAATAACTGGATCGATCCCGTCACGAAAAAATCCGTGTACTGCACCGAGGATGGCAATTTCCACTACATCGGCGAAGAGACGCAGAGCGACGACGGCACGGCGCCGACGAAACTGCGCGTGAGCACCCTGGGCGATGAATTGCGCTACTCCACGGGCGACAAATCCAAGGTCGTCACCGTGTCGGGCAAGGACCGCGGCGCCATCCTGCTGGCCGGGAAAACGGGCACGGCGTACATGTACATGGAAAAGACGGGCAATTTCGCCAGCAGCACCTACTATATGCAGCAGCATCCGCAATGGGTGCAGCGCTACCAGGCGGCCAAGCCGCAGGACCGCTATTACGGCAAGAGCTGGACGCCGCTGCTGGCCGATTCGGCCTATGTCAATGATGCCCGCGATGACATCGTGGCGGCCAAGCCGGGCACGCGCAACACCTTCCCGTTTGCCTATTACAGCGACAGCGGCAAGCTCGATGGCGAGTACTACAGCCGCCTGAAATCCGGTCCCTTCCTCGATGAACTGACACTGGAATTCGCCCGCGCCGCCATCGATGGCGAAAACCTGGGCCGCAACCCGGCCGGCGTGCCCGATATCCTCGGCGTGAGCCTGTCCGCGCACGACTACGTGAACCATGCCTACGGCCCGGAAAGCAAGATGTCGCACGACCACCTGCAGCGCCTGGACCGCATGCTGGCCGGTTTCTTTCTTGATCTCGATAAAAAAGTCGGCATGGACAACGTGCTGGTGGTGTTGACGGCCGACCATGGTTTTGCCAACGTGCCGGAATTTGCCGAAACGCGCGGCTTCTCGGCCAAGCGCATCGATGGCGCCAAACTGGTCGATGCCTTGAACCAGCACCTGGCGACAAGCCTGGGCATCGACAAGCTGGTGACGACGTCCTCGCTGCCGAATATCTACCTCGATTACGCGCTGGCGGAAAAGAACGGCGTCCATCGCGCCGCGCTGGAAGACACGGCGGCCCGCTTCCTGCTGCAGCAGGACGGCCTGGCCCAAGTCTACACGCGCACGCAAATGGAAACGGGGGCCGTCGCCACGCGCATGGACACCCTGATGCGCCGCGCCTGGAACCGCCAGCTGTCGGGCGACCTGATGCTGGTGACAAAACCGGCCTGGTACTTCGGCAAGGGCAGCGGCGGCACGTCGCACGGCACGCCGTACACGTATGACACCAACGTCCCGCTGATGGTCTTCGGCCCCCGCTGGATCAAGCCGGGCGCCTACGGCCAGTACGCGGAAGTGGTCGACATCGCGCCGACCTTGGCCCACCTGCTGCGCATACGCCAGCCGTCGGCGTCGGAAGGGCGGGTGTTGACGGAGGCGGTGCGCTAACGATGTTGGCTTGTGGTGTTGTCGGCTTACGCGCTGCGCGCTAAGCCGACCTACATTGGCCTTGTGGTGGGCATAGAGCGTAGGTCGGATTAGCGGGGCAAAGCCCCGCGTAATCCGACAACAGTGTTGGCAAAACAGCTTACAGCAGCCAGTCTATCGGCAGCACCGACAAAATCGCCACCCCCATGCGCTTCCACACGCTGGTGCCCGGTTCCGTGTCGTAGCGCGTGGTGGCGCCGCTGGCGTCGCGGGCGATCCAGTACAGCGCACCGTCGTCGCCCAGCAGCACCTGGTAGGCGCGCTGCGGGATCGTGGTGCGCATGGCCTGGCCCAGCTGGCTGGCCAGCGCGGGGCTGTCGATGACGAGGCCCATTTCCGTATTCAATTCGATGGAGCGCGGGTCGAAGTTGAACGAGCCGACGAAGATGCGCTGGTCGTCGACGGCAAATGTCTTCGCATGCAGGCTCGATGCGGAGCTGCCGAAGCGGCCGGTCTGTTCGCGCGCATCGCCGCGTTCCCACGAGCGGCGCGACTCGTACAGCAGCACGCCCGCTTCCAGCAGCGGCTTTCGCCACTTCGCATAGCCCGCATGCACGGCCGCCACGTCGGTCGCTTCCAGCGCATTCGTCAGGATGCGCACGCCCACGCCTTTTCTTGCCAGGTCGGCAAAGGCTTGCGTGCCCGATTTGCCGGGCACGAAATACGGCGACACCAGGTCCACTTCCTTTTCCGGCACACCGAGCAGGTTTTGCAGCTTGTCCGCCACGCCCGTGCCTGGCCTGGCCTGGTCCAGCACCTTGGCCGGGTCGTCGCTGACCATGCGCGTCCTGGCCCATTCGAAGGGCAGGGTGCGTTCCATCATCTGCTTGACGAAGGGCGAGGTGCGCAGCGCCTGCACGTATTCCTCGGCTGCCTTGGTGTCGTCGATGCGGTCCGCCTCGGCGGCGATGGTGGCCGCGTCGCCGTCGACAGGGCTGGTCAGCAGCAGCCTGGCCGGGTAGGCCGAGGCGCTGTTCCAGTAGCGGTCGAAATCGTGCGAGACATCGTCGACGACGGGGCCGATGGCCAGCACGTCCAGGTCGGCGAACAGCACGTCGCCGGCCGCGCCAAAATATTCATCGCCCACATTGCGCCCGCCGACGATGGTGGCCTGGTTATCGGCCGTGAACGATTTATTGTGCATGCGCCGGTTGAGGCGGGAAAAGTCCGTGGCAAAGGCCAGTGCGCGCGGTGAACGGGGCACGAAGGGATTGAACAGGCGGATTTCCAGATTCTGCTGCTTGCCCAGCATCGTCAGGGTCTGGTCCAGCCCCGCCGTGTTGTTATCGTCGAGCAGCAGGCGCACGCGCACGCCCCGTTCTGCCGCCTGGCGCAGGGCGTCAAACAGCAGGGTGCCCGTGATGTCCTTGTGCCAGATGTAGTACTGCACGTCCAGGCTGCGCTGGGCGGCGGCGGCCAGCAGGGCGCGCGCGGCAAAGGCGTCGCGCCCGTCGACCAGCGGGTAAATGCCGGACACGCCCGGATGCTGCGCCACCATGGGGGCAATGGCCGTGGCCAGTTGGGTATGTGCCGTATCGGCGATGACGCTGGAGGTGCTGCGCCCATCCAGCGAGGGCAGAGAAGCGCAGCCGGCGAGGACGGCGGGCAGCAGCAGGGGCAGCAGAAAAACGCCGCTGCGGCGGACAAGGGTGGTGGCGGGCATGGCGGGCTTTCATCGAGTTGCCCCGATGTTAGCAGATGCGCATGCCCGCACGCGGGCGTGGTTTTACAGTTGTTCCAGTGCGATCAGCTCGGCCACCGTCTGGCGGCGGCGGATCAAGCGGGACTGCTCGCCATCGACCAGGTATTCGGCCGCATGCGGGCGGCTGTTGTAGTTCGACGACATCGACGCGCCATACGCGCCCGCGCCTTCGAACACGACGTAGTCGCCCACCTGCGCTGCAGGCAGAAGGCGTGTTTCCACCACGCCGCCATCGCGCTGGGTAAACACGTCGCCCGATTCGCACAGGGGGCCGCCGACCACGGTGGCGTGCTGGGTGTCCAGTGCCCGGCCGTCATGCGCGATGACCGACATTTCATGGTAGCTGCCGTACATGGCGGGGCGCATCAGTTCATTGAAGCCCGTGTCGAGCAAGGTGAAATGGTTGCCGCCCATTTGCTTGGTGGCGCGCACCTCGGCCACCAGCAGGCCCGCGTCGGCCACGAGGAAGCGGCCCGGTTCGATTTCCAGGTGCACGGGGTGGCCCAGGTGCGCCTCGATCTGCTTGCGCGCCGCATCCCACAGCTGGAAGTAGTGGTCCGTGTCGACGGGCTGCTCGCCTTCGCGGTAAGGCACGGACAGGCCGCCGCCCGTGGAAATGGCTTCGATGTCGTGGCCCATGTTTTTGACCAGGTCGACCATGGTGCCGCAGACGGTTTCCAGGTGGCTGTAGTCGACGCCCGAGCCGATGTGCATGTGCAGGCCGACCAGGTGCAGGCCATGCGCGCGGATGACGGCCAGCGCCTCTGGCAGCTCTTCATGCCAGATACCGTGCTTGCTGTTTTCGCCGCCCGTATTGGTCTTGTTGCTGTGGCCATGGCCATAGCCGGGATTGATGCGCAGCCAGACGCGGTGGCCGGGCGACACGGGGCCCAGCTGGCGCAGCATGTCGACGGAGCCGCAATTGACTTCGATCTTTGCTGCCGCCACGCGCGCCAGGGTAGGGCGGTCGAACAGGTCGCACGTAAACACCACGCCGGCGGCGCCATTCGTTTGCGCCGGCGTAAAGCCTGCCTGCAGCGCGCGTTCGATCTCGCCCAGCGAGACGGCGTCCACGTGCACGCCCGCTTCGCGCATCAGGGTGAGCAGATGGATGTTCGAATTGGCCTTTTGCGCGAAGCGCACGGTGTCGAACTGCGACAGCTGCTGCACGCGCGCGCGGATGGTGGCCGCGTCATACACCCACAATGGCGTGCCGTGTTCCTGGGCGAGTTGGGCGAGGGTGGCGTCTGGCACTGGTTTCATGGTGGTTGTCTTTGTCATGTGATGGGTGGCGTCCGAGGTGGTGTCGGATTGCGCGGGCTTTGCCCGCTAATCCGACCTACGATGCTGGCCATGATGCCGCTTTTTAGGCTAAACATAAAATATCCATTTACGCTGACCTTATTCATTTATGATATGGACATGACTATCTCCTTGCGCCATATCGAAGTCTTCCGCGCCATCATGACGACGGGCAGCGTGACGGCCGCCGCCGCCATGCTGCACACGTCGCAGCCCACCGTCAGCCGCGAGCTGGCGCGTCTCGAGCACTTGACGGGCCTCACCCTGTTCGAGCGCGAGCGGGGGCGGTTGCGTCCGACGGCCCAGGCGCTGCAACTGTTCGAGGAAGTGCAGCGCGCGTATTTCGGCCTGGAGCGCATCGTCAGCACGGCGGCGGCCTTGCGCCAGTTCGACCAGGGGCAGTTGTCGATCGCCTGCCTGCCCGTGTTTTCCCAGTCCCTGCTGCCGCAGGCGTGCAAACGCTTCGTCGCCGATTTTCCCAAGGTGAGCATCAGCATCACGCCGCAGGAGTCGCCGCTGCTGGAAGAGTGGCTGTCGGCGCAGCGCCACGACATCGGCCTGACGGAAGTGGGTAATGCGCCGCCGGGCACCGCGCTCGATACCTTGATGTCCGTCGATGAAGTGTGCGTGCTGCCCGATGGCCATGCGCTCGCAAGTAAAACCGTGCTGCAGCCGGCGGATTTTGCGGGCCAGCCTTTCATCAGCCTGGCCGCCGTCGACCCTTACCGCCAGCAGATCGACGCCATTTTCGCGCAGGCCGGCGTGGAGCGGCGCATGGCGCTCGACACCCACAGCGCCGCCTCCGTCTGCGCCATGGTGCGCGAAGGCGTGGGGCTGGCCATCGTCAATCCACTCACTGCCCTCGATTATGCGGGGCAGGGCTTGCAGATCCGCCGCTTTGCCGTGTCCTTGCCGTTCACGGTGAATCTCGTGAAACCTTTGCACCGGCCCCTGTCACAACTGGTCGCCCTGTTCGAGCGGGCGCTGCATGCCCAGGCGGACGAGGTGAAAAGGCGGCTGCTGGCACTATAAGACAAGCCCCTTGAAGGACCGGGGTCAGACCCTCAGGGTCTGACCCCAGCGTTCGTGGTGGGGTTTGCCTTAGGGCTTTGCTTAGGTAGTAAAATGGCGTTTTACTTATTCAAGCCTGACTACTTCGATGACCACAACCGCTACTCCCGTCCGTACCCGTTTCGCTCCCAGCCCGACCGGCTATCTGCACCTGGGCGGCGCCCGCACCGCTTTATATAGCTGGGCGTATGCCCGCCACTTCGGCGGCACTTTCGTGCTGCGCATCGAAGACACGGACGTGGAGCGTTCCACGCCGGAAGCCGTGCAAGCCATCATCGAAGGCATGAAGTGGCTGGGCCTGGACCACGACGAAGGCCCGTTCTACCAGATGCAGCGCATGGACCGCTACCGCGAAGTGGTGGCGCAGATGCTGCTTGAGGGTACGGCATATCACTGCTACTCGTCGCCGGAAGAAGTCGAAGCGATGCGCGAACGCATGCGCGCCGCCGGCGAAAAGCCCCGCTACGACGGCGCCTGGCGCCCGGAGCCGGGCAAGACCCTGCCGGCCATTCCTGCCGACCGCAAGCCCGTCGTGCGCTTCAAGAATCCGCTCGATGGCGACGTGACGTGGGACGACGTGGTCAAGGGCACGATCACGATTTCGAACCGCGAGCTGGACGACCTGGTGATCGCCCGCCCTGACGGCACGCCAACGTACAACTTCTGCGTGGCCGTCGATGACTGGGACATGCAGATCACCCACGTGATCCGCGGCGACGACCATGTCAACAACACCCCGCGCCAGATCAATATCCTGCGCGCCATCGGCGCACCGCTGCCGCTGTACGGCCACCTGCCGATGATTTTGGGTGCGGACGGCGAGAAACTGTCGAAGCGCCACGGCGCCGTCAGCGTGATGGATTACCCGGCGCAGGGCTTCCTGCCGGAAGCGATGCTGAACTACCTGGCGCGCCTGGGCTGGAGCCATGGCGACGATGAAGTGTTCTCGACCGAGCAGTTCTGCGAGTGGTTCAACCTGAACCACCTGTCGAAATCGGCGGCCCAGTTCAACAATGAAAAACTGGCCTGGCTGAACAACCACTATATCAAGCAAGCCGACAACACGCGCCTGGCCGACCTGGCGCGTCCGCAAATGGCCGCCGCCGGCGCCGTCTTCGAAGGCGCGCCGGACCTGGCGCAAGTGCTGGGCATGATGAAAGAGCGCGCCAATACCATCAATGAACTGGCTGCCGCCTCGATGCTGTTCTTCCGCGCGCCGCAGCCGGAAGCGGAACTGGCGACGCAGCACATCACGGATGCCATCAAGCCCGTGCTGGCGCAGTTTGCCGAGCGTATCGCCACGGTGGAGTGGAGCAAGGAAGCCGTTGCCGCCATGATCAAGGAAGTGCTGGCCGCCAACACCATCAAGATGCCGCTGCTGGCCATGCCTTTGCGTTTGATTTTGACGGGCCAGCTGCAGACGCCTGCCATCGACCAGGTAGTGGTGATCTTCGGCCGTGAAACCGTGCTGGCGCGCCTGGCAAAGTGGCTGTAATCGCCGCGATGAAATACGCGTAAAAATACGGTGCGGAAACCGCCCCTATGAAAAGTTGCTCATAGACGAAAAAGGGTATTTGCAGAGTGAAACTTCTTTGCTATACTCTTGTTTCTGCACCAACGGGGGTATAGCTCAGCTGGGAGAGCGCTTGCATGGCATGCAAGAGGTCAGCGGTTCGATCCCGCTTACCTCCACCAGCAGCAATGATGTTGCTTGTTGAAGTGGTGCAGATGTTGTTTGGAAGTTCCGCGGTCCCCATCGTCTAGAGGCCTAGGACATCACCCTTTCACGGTGAGTACAGGGGTTCGAATCCCCTTGGGGACGCCAGGTAGTTGTGGTATAGTAGTGGCAGTTGTTTGTACTGATTGTTGTAAGTTCAGGCCCGTAAAAAACGGAATCTGGATGGAAAGCAAGTAGTGGAACAAAGTCGCCAAGTGCGGCTTTTATTATTTCTGCGCCCGGGGGGTATAGCTCAGCTGGGAGAGCGCTTGCATGGCATGCAAGAGGTCAGCGGTTCGATCCCGCTTACCTCCACCAACAGCGCAGAAGTAAAGTAGCAAACTGTAGTGCCGAGGTCCCCATCGTCTAGAGGCCTAGGACATCACCCTTTCACGGTGAGTACAGGGGTTCGAATCCCCTTGGGGACGCCAGTTCAGACTGGTGTTGTAGTAAAGAAGTAGCAGTGTTTCTGCGCCCGGGGGGTATAGCTCAGCTGGGAGAGCGCTTGCATGGCATGCAAGAGGTCAGCGGTTCGATCCCGCTTACCTCCACCAACAGCGCAGAAACAGGTAGTGAATAAATCAAAGTCGCCTAGAGCGGCTTTTTTTATTTTGGCGAAGTATTTCCGCCATACCCTTGGGGGAATATGGCTAAGCTGTTAGCGCGCTTGCATGGCATGCAAGAGGTCAGCGGTTAGCTCCCGCAAACCTCCGCCAACAGCGCAGAAATCACACAGTAATCAAAGTCGCCTCGAGCGGCTTTTTTTTCGTCCGTTTATTAATCGTCATATCCCTCGGCTCAGGGCGTAGGTCGGATTAGCGCAGCGTAATCCGACAACACCGTCGGCCTAACTCGGCATCCATAAGTCGCTTATGCGGCTTTTTTTTCGCCTGCTGAAATTGCAATAACGCAGTATTTCCATATCGCACGCGCATCTTCTGCCCCATAGGGAGATCTGTGCAAATAAGATGGAAAATAAAACCCCCGGCAGTTGATTTCGTGAATCGCTTCGTGTTAAACTTCGCGCACGCTTTTTTGAGGGGCTAAGCAAAGCCTTCAACGAAGAGTCCGCTGAGAGTAAAGCCAGCACAGGTCCCCATCGTCTAGAGGCCTAGGACATCACCCTTTCACGGTGAGTACAGGGGTTCGAATCCCCTTGGGGACGCCAGGATTTAGTTGTAAAGTAAGAGAGCAGCGCTGAACGGGCCTGACAAGTCAGGCTTTTTTTGTTTCTGCCATATTGCTGCAGTACCGGGTCAGGATGCAAAGTAGCGCATTCAGGACAGATTTCTGTCCCCATCGTCTAGAGGCCTAGGACATCACCCTTTCACGGTGAGTACAGGGGTTCGAATCCCCTTGGGGACGCCAGATTCGCAAGCAGTAAGCACGTAAAGTAACAGGTCGGGATGCGGAGTAATGCATCTTGGACAGATTTTCTGTCCCCATCGTCTAGAGGCCTAGGACATCACCCTTTCACGGTGAGTACAGGGGTTCGAATCCCCTTGGGGACGCCAGACCGGCTGAATCAGCCAACAACAAAGCCGCCTGGTAACAGCGCGGCTTTTTTGTTGTTTGCCGGCATGCCAACCTTTTTCCTTCACTCTTGCCTGCTCATGCCATTACCTAGCGATCGCGCGCCATCCCTGGCCATCTTCTGCAAAGTCGTCGACAACTACGGCGATATCGGCATTTGCTGGCGCCTCGCGCGGCAGTTGAACGGCGAGCATGGCGTCGCCGTCACCCTGTGGGTCGATGATTTATCCAGTTTCCAGCGCATCTGTCCTGAAGTCGACGTGGCGGCCGAAGCGCAGCACGTCTCCGGGGTCACGGTGCGCCACTGGCGCGATCAGGATGGCGTGTTTGCGCCCGCCGATATCGCCGACATCGTCATCGAGTTTTTTGCATGCGACATTCCGCCCGGCTATATTGCCGCCATGGCGCAGTGCGCCCCGCAGCCAGTGTGGCTGAACCTGGAAGGCTTGACGGCGGAAGAGTGGGTCGAGGGCTGCCATGCGTTGACGTCGCCGCGCCACGGCATGATCAAGCATTTCTTCTTCCCCGGTTTTACCAATAAAACGGGCGGCTTGCTGCGCGAGGCGGCGCTCGATGAAAAAAGGCTGGCATTCCAGGCTGATGCCGGCGTCATGGCGGCATTCCTGGGGCAATTCGGCGTGAGTCCGGCGGAAATGTCTGCCTTGAAGGTATCGCTGTTCTGCTACCCGTCCGCTCCCGTCGCCGAGCTGTTTGCGGTCTGGCAGGCTGGCAGCGAACCCATCACATGCCTGGTGCCGGAAGGCGTCGCGTTCGATGCCGTTCAGGCGTTTATCGGCGACGATGCGGCGAAGGCCGGTGCGGCGCGCACGCGCGGCGCGCTCACCGTGCGCGTGCTGCCGTTCGTGCCGCAAGATGATTACGACCGCCTGCTGTGGGCTTGCGACGTCAACCTCGTGCGCGGCGAAGATTCCTTCGTGCGCGCGCAATGGGCCGGCCAGCCGTTTCTCTGGCATATCTATGTGCAGGATGAAAACTTGCATCACGTGAAATTGCGCGCCTTCCTGCAGCGCTATGCGATGGACGCGGACGGCGCCATCGACAGCCTGGTGCAAGCGGCGCTGGCCTGGAACGGCGCCAGCGCGGATGGCTTGCCGTGGGCGCAGCTGTGGCCCGCATTGCAGGCCGATCTGCCGCGCATCCGGGCGCGCGCGCAGGCCTGGCAGCGGCAGATGCAGGCTAATGGCGATCTGGCAAGTAAGCTGCTGGCGTTCGCTGGCGCGACGAGATAGGCGCTTGCCAAAAATTAAGGTAAAATGCCCGGTTATTTCTAACGTATTTTTAACCGATCAAACGCAAGCTTGCGGCGCTGATGGCGCACAGGCGGCAGATGGTCTTCATGCAACCCACTTTTTACGTACATTCCTATGAAACCCGCAAAAGAAATTCGTGTTGGCAATATCATCATGGTCGACAGCAAGCCAATGATCGTGTTGCGTTCTGATGTCAACGGTTCGAGCCGCACGGGCTTCACCTACAAATGGAAGATGAAAAATCTTCTGACGAACACCCCGATGGAAAACGTGTTCCGCGGCGACGACAAGTTCGACGTTGTTGTTCTGGATAAAAAGCCAGTGACGTACTCGTACTTCGCCGACCCGCTGTTCGTGTTCATGGACACCGAGTACAACCAGTACGAAATCGAAGAAGAAAACCTGGGCGAAGCGCTGAACTACCTGAAAGATGGCATGGAATGCGAAGCCATTTTCTACGACGGCAAAGCTATCTCCGTTGAACTGCCTACGACCATCGCCCGTCAAGTGGTGTACTCGGAGCCAGCGGTCAAGGGCAACACGTCGGGCAACGTCCTGAAAGAAGCCAAGATCGAAAACGCCATCGACGCACATCGCCACACCGTGCAAGTGCCGCTGTTCGTGGCACAGGACGACGTCATCGAAATCGACACCCGTACCAACGAATACAAGCGTGTCGTACGCAACTGATTTGCCCCAGTGCCGAATCATCAAGAAACGCTGCCTTCGGGCAGCGTTTTTTTTGCTTAAAAAATAATTCCCTTCAACAACAATTGTGTTGCAAGGACTGCTATGCTATGGCTAGAACATTATTGCGGCAGAAACATTGAAGTTTCCTGGAGATACCATGCAGCGCAGTCAGATGTTACGCGGTGGCGCGTCGCGTCCCGTATTGGCCCGTGCCACGGCGCCCGCCAGCCCCATGGCCCATCTGCTCGATGCGGGCGTCTTGCCGCAACAGCAGATGATGCAGGCAGGCAAACTCAGTTCCCATGCGCTGACGTCGCAGTACCTGGGGCGCATCCGCTCCCTGTGCAGCATCGGCGCGCGCGCCTATCCCGGCATTGAAATCAATCCCGATGCGCTGAAAATTGCCCTGGAAATGGACCGCGAACGGCAAGTGCACAAGGTGCGCGGTCCCTTGCATGGCATTCCCGTCGTCCTGCGCGACAATATCGCCACGGGCGACCGCATGAAGACGCGCACGCAGTCACCGCTGGCCACGCATGCCGGCTGCGATTCCTTCGTGGCGGCGCGCCTGCGCGCGGCCGGCGCCGTCATCATCGGCAAAAGCAATTTGCGCCAGTGGGCCGCCGTCAGCGTGCCGCATGCCACTGCCAGCTGGGCCGGGCTGACCATCCTGGCCGTCGACAGCGCGGCGGACGGCTCCATCGTCGCGCCTGCTTCAAACTGCGGCCTGGTCGCCATCAAGCCCACGGGCAGGACTGCCGCGGGGCAGGGCGGTGAGCCAGCCACGGCCGGACCGATGGCGCCCAGCGTGCGTGAGGCGGCCTGGCTGCTCGCAGCCTTGAGCGGCGAGCGCCTGGCCGATGGTGTGGTGCTCGATACTGCCGGTTTGCATGGGCGCCGCATCGGCGTGGCGCGCAGCCTGTTCGGCCAGTGTGCCGGGACCGATGCCGTGATCGGGCAGGCGCTGCTGGCGTTGCGCGAACAGGGCGCGCAACTGATCGAGATCCCGGCCGCGCCCGTGCCTGGCGGCATCGAAGCGTTGCTGTGCTCGCATGGTTTCGATGCGCTGGTGGGGCCTACCTGCCATGGCGTGGCGCAGGCGCCGTCGGCCTTGCCGCATATCACGGTGCCGGCCGGCGTGGCCGGCGGCGCGCCGGTCGGTTTGTCCTTCATCGGTCCTGCCCACGGTGACATGCAGCTCATTGCGATGGCGTACGCCTACGAGCAGGCGACCTTGCACCGGCGCACGCCGGCGCTGCCGTCGAGCATTACCCTGGCGCTGCGCCTGCCATGATGATTCTTTTCGTTTTCTTGCGATAAATTATGCTTGCAATCTTGCTGCTGAGCGCGGCCGTGGCCGCCACCCCGACTCCTTTCGACGCCACGCAATTGTCTGGCAGCTGGTCCGACAGCGTGAATACGAATAGTGTGTGCGAAGAAGCGCGGCACTTTACGCGCATGCAGCTGTCTGACGATCATCAGCGGCTGGCGATCTTTAATGACCGGACGTGGAAAAGCAAGTTGGGTGAAACCAACCGCTTCGCCGTGACCGTGGTGGCGGAAACGGAGCATAGCTTGACGTTGCGCTATGACAATGAAACCCGTGTCAATGCCGCTGGCAAGCTGGTGGAATGGCAGTTGATCATCGTCGCGCCCGGCGTGTACCGCTGGCGCGAGACGGGCTGGGCGGAAGGCAAGGTCAACGGGGTGGTCGGCATCCGCTGTTCTCCCTGAGGCCGCTGCGCAAGCATGCCATTCTGCTATGCTGCACCCATTATTGGATGCTTTTAGGAGATTGCATGTCCGCACGTTTGCTCTTACCCCTGTTCCTTGGCGCCGCCGTGACGCTGGCTGCCATGCCTGCGCAAGCGCGTACGCCCAAACTGTCGCTGATCGAGCAGGCGCAAAGCTGCGACGGCGGCCCTGCCTGCCCGTATTTCCCCGATGTTTACAAGTCTGACTACGCCTTTCGCAAGGCTTTCAATATCGGCCTGAAAAAGGCCGGCCTGAAGCGGCAGCGCTGGGTGCCCGATGGCGT
This sequence comes from Janthinobacterium sp. NKUCC06_STL, assembly GCF_019345455.1. NCBI lineage: Bacteria > Pseudomonadati > Pseudomonadota > Betaproteobacteria > Burkholderiales > Oxalobacteraceae > Janthinobacterium > Janthinobacterium sp. NKUCC06_STL. The sequence continues at coordinate 89,663 of NZ_JAHKQY010000013.1, read as the reverse complement.
GGCCAGTCCGCTCAAGCCCGTCGAGATCGACGGCAAGGCGCGTCTGCTGAGCAGTGTTTGCGAGCCGCACAATTGCGGCCACCGCTATTCTATTCTGTACGATCCGGCCCAGCGCAGCATGACGGGCGTGTACATGGGCAGCGATGCCAAGGGCGAACTGCGCACCGTGTATTTCGGCGAGCCCAGCATCGCTGAGGCCGACTTGCTGTACAAGAACTGATGCACGCGCCACTACACATTTCCAGCGAGCGCGGCGACCTGGACGTGCCCATGATCCACCGCTACCTGAGCGAGCAGTCGTACTGGAAGCGCGGCGTGGCGATTGAAACCGTGCGCAAGGGGATCGCCAATGCCCTGTGCTTCGGTGGCTACGTGGGTGGCCAGCAAGTGGCGTTCGCCAGGGTCATCACCGACTACACGGATTTTGCCTACCTGCGCGACGTGTTCGTGCTGCCGCCATACCAGGGGCGGGGCTATGGCAAGCAGATGGTGGCCGCCGTGCTCGGCGACGAGCGCTTGCGCGAGGTCGCCTGGATGCTGGGGACCGATGATGCGCATGGCCTGTATGCGGGCTTTGGTTTTGCGCCACTGGAGGCGCCGCACAAATACATGCGCCGCCCCGCGCCATAATGGTTATTAAATTAATAGTTGATTCCAGGATAACCATTACTATTGTTGCATGAGATTAATATTGCCTTGATAATGACAACATGTCATTATGCGCGCTGTGCTGCGATTGCGTAGCCGTACTTTGCTGGTGTTTTGCTTTGCCATCGCCATGCGGTGAGGGCGAGCTCAATGAGCGGTCTGTCTGGTCGTCCCCTGGTACGTTTTCTCGACTATTTAAAGGAATACATCATGAAACAATATGGCGCCGAATTTCTCGGCACGTTCTGGCTGGTCCTGGGCGGTTGCGGCAGCGCCGTGCTGGCCGCCGCTTTTCCCGGCCTCGGCATCGGTTTTGTCGGCGTGGCGCTGGCGTTTGGCCTGACGGTGCTGACCATGGCTTACGCCATCGGCCACATCTCGGGCTGCCACCTGAATCCTGCCGTCTCGATCGGCTTGTGGGCCGGCGGCCGTTTTCCCGCCAATAAACTTTTGCCGTACATCATCGCGCAAGTGCTGGGCGCCATCGTCGCTGGCGGCGTGCTGTACGTGATCGCCAGCGGCCAGGCCGGCTTCGATGTCAGCAAGGGCTTTGCCTCGAACGGTTTCGGCGCCCACTCGCCGGGCGGCTATTCGATGCTGTCGGCGCTGGTCATTGAAATCGTGCTGACGATGTTCTTCCTGATCGTCATCCTGGGCGCCACCGACAAGCGCGCGCCGGCCGGCTTCGCCCCGCTGCCGATCGGCCTGGCGCTGACGCTGATCCACCTGATCAGCATTCCCGTCACGAATACTTCCGTCAACCCTGCCCGCAGCACGGGCGTGGCCCTGTATGTGGGCGACTGGGCCACCAGCCAGCTGTGGCTGTTCTGGCTGGCACCGATCATCGGTGCCTTGCTGGGCGCGCTGGCTTACCGCCTGATTGCGGGCGAAAAAGAGTAGGCCAGTTTAGCCCGCAGGGCGTAAGCCGACAATGCCGGCAACGCAGCTTGTCGGCTTACGCGCGGCGTTGCCACGCTAAGCCGACCTACGCGGCGCCCATCATTGGCGCCTTGCCCGGTAAGCCGACAATTGCCGGCAAACCACTTGACGAAAGCAGCCCACGGGCTGCTTTTTTCGTTTAATCGGCGGCGCGCCACTCGCTCAGGTAGTGCTGCGGCGTGCGGCCCAGGATGCGGCGGAACATGGCGCTGAAGGCGCTGGGGCTGGCGTAGCCCAGCGCATAGGCGATGGCCGCCACGCCTTCGCCCCGGTCCAGGCGGCAGAAGGCCTCGGCCAGGTGGACTTGCTGCAGCCATTGGCGGTAGTGCAAGCCCGTCTCCTTGGGAAATAAACGGATCAAGGTGCGCGCGCTGGCGCCCGCATCCTGCGCCCACTCCTCGATGCTGCGCCGGCTGCCGGGCGCTTCCATGATGGCCGAGCAGACGGCAACCAGGCGCCGGTCGCGCGGCCAGGGGATGGCGAGGGGCACGGTATCGGCCGCCGCCAGTTCCGACAGGATCAGGTGCGCCAGCCAGTCGCCGCGCCCCGCCAGCGCATATTCGACCGGTTCGGCCAGCAAGGCCAGGATCAGCTCGCGCAGCAGCCGGCTCACTTCCAGCACCTTGCAATCGTCGCCATATTGGGCCGCCACTTGCGCATCGATGTACACGGTGCGCATGCTCAGTTCGCTCAAGATGTGGACTTCATGCACGACGCCCACGGGGATCAGCAGGGCGCGCCGCGGCGGCAACATCCACACGCCGTGTTCGGTGGAGACGCGCATCACGCCTTCCGTCGCATACAGCAGTTGCGCCCGCACGTGGCTGTGCGGCGCCGTGTAGTCGCCCGACACGTATTGCCTGGACATGGCCGTCACGGGACGCGGCACGTGCTGGTAATCGTGCGAGCTGGTGCTGCGGCTGAATGGCACGCCGTCGGGATGGGTCTGGGCGGGTTGCTGGGTGTACATGTGGGCGTTGGCTTGTCTCTCGGTTGTCACTTGGGCGACGATTATTGGAAGTTATCAGTTCCGCGACCATACTATACTGGCTTCTTTGCCGGGCCGCCCGCCGTGCCCGATTATTGCGGATGACACATGCACACAACCACAACTGCCCCAGCATTGGCCACGCCCGTGCCGGCGGCTCCCTCGCTTCATAGTTCCCAACAACAATCCGGTCTGGCCATGCACATCCTGGGCGCCGTCGCCTTCGTGCATTTGCTCAATGACTTGATCCAGGCATTATTGCCGTCGATTTATCCGATGCTGAAAGCCGAGTTTTCACTCAGTTTTACCCAGGTCGGCCTCATTACCCTGACGTTCCAGTGCACGGCATCGCTGCTGCAGCCCTGGATCGGCTTGTACACGGACCGCCGTCCGCTGCCATTCCTGTTGCCGATCGGCATGTGCTTTACCCTTGCCGGCGTGCTGATGCTGTCCGTCGTCTCGACCTTCCCGACTCTGCTGCTCGCCGCTGGCCTGATCGGCGTCGGCTCCTCGACCTTCCACCCGGAAGCGTCGCGCGTGGCGCGCATGGCCTCGGGCGGACGCTATGGCTTTGCCCAGTCGCTGTTCCAGGTGGGCGGCAATATCGGTTCCGCGCTGGGACCGCTGCTGGCGGCCGCCGTCATCGTCAACCGTGGCCACGGCAATGTCGCTTGGTTCAGCCTGCTGGCCGTGCTGGCCATCGGCGTGCTGTACAAGGTCAGCCACTGGTACAGCGGCCACCTGGCCAGCTTCAAGCCGAAGACGGGCGGCCTTGGACCGAACTTGTCGCGCAACAAGGTGATTGGCGCGCTGGGCGTGCTGGCCCTGCTGGTGTTCTCGAAGTACATCTACATGGCCAGCCTGTCGAGCTATTACACGTTTTACCTGATTGACAAATTCCACCTGTCGCTCGGCGATGCCCAGCTGTATTTGTTCCTGTTCCTCGCCGCCGTGGCGGCCGGCACCTTTATGGGCGGCCCCATCGGCGACCGCATCGGCCGCAAGCGCGTGATCTGGATTTCCATCCTGGGCGCGGCGCCATTTACTCTGCTGCTGCCCTACGTCGACCTGTTCTGGACGGCCGTCTTGACGGTGATCATCGGCTTCGTGATTTCGTCCGCGTTTTCCGCCATCGTCGTCTTCGCGCAGGAACTGGTGCCTGGCAAGGTGGGCATGATCGCGGGGATTTTCTTTGGCCTGATGTTCGGCGTGTCCGGCATCGCGGCCGCCGCCATGGGCCACCTGGCCGACGTGGCAGGCATCGCCTATGTGTACAAAATCTGCTCCTACCTGCCGCTGCTGGGCATGTTGACGGTGCTGCTGCCGCATATCGAGCAGGCGAAAAAATAAGCTGGCGCCGCGGGAGGGCTTGACGGCCCGCCCGCGCGCATGCGATATTCTCACCATGATCTCTTCCATCCTCCATCCAGTCCTTGCATACCGCGCCGCCGCTGCGCTGTGTCCGTGTACCTGGCTTCGCGAGGATGCGGCCCGGCGCCGTTAAATTTTTACTCCTCATTCCGATGGCCACAGCGTTGAAAAACCTGTGGCCATTTTCTTTTTCCGCAACGCACATGAAAGTCCCGCATGACACTTCATTTGTACGACACGTATAGCCGCAGCCTGCGGCCCTTCGAGACCATCGCCCCTGGCCAGGCGGGCCTGTATGCCTGCGGTCCCACCGTCTACGATTACGCGCACATCGGCAACCTGCGCACCTATCTGTTCGTCGACGGCTTGCGCCGTGCGCTCGCGTTCAACGGCTTGCAGGTGCGCCACGTGATGAACATCACGGACGTCGGCCATCTGACGTCGGATGCCGACAGCGGCGACGACAAGATCGAGGCGCGCAGCGCCCGCAGCGGCAAGTCAGCCTGGGATATCGCCGCTGAATTCACGCGCGCGTTCGAGGGCGATCTGCGCGCGCTGAATATCCTGCCGCCCACCGTCTGGTGCCGCGCCACCGACCACATCGCCGAGCAGATTGCCTTCATCCTCGACCTGGAAGCGAAGGGCTACACTTACCGCACGGACGACGGCATCTATTTCGACACGACGCGCCAGGATAGTTATGGAAAACTTGCACGCCTGAACCGCGACGGCCTGCAGGCGGGCAAGCGCGTGGAACTGGGAGAGAAACGCGACATCTGCGACTTCGCGCTGTGGAAGTTCAGCGGCGTGCCGGGACAGCGGCAAATGGAGTGGGACAGCCCGTGGGGCCTGGGTTTCCCCGGCTGGCATATCGAATGCTCGGCCATGGCGGAAAAGCACCTGGGCGCGTATTTCGACATCCATTGCGGCGGCGAAGATCACGTGGCCGTCCACCACAGCAACGAGATCGCGCAGACGGAAGCGCGCCACGGCACGCGCCTGGCCAACTTCTGGCTGCACGGCGCCTTTCTGAAAACACAGGATGCGAAAATGTCGAAATCGTCGGGCGACTTTTTACGCTTGCAAAGCCTGGTGGAGCAGGGCGTCGATCCGCTGGCCTACCGCTACCTGTGCCTGGGCGCCCATTACCGCAGCAGCCTCAATTTCACGGACGAAGCCTTGCGCGCCGCCAGCAGCGGCCTGGCGCGCCTGCGTGTCAGCGTGCATGGGCTGGGCCAGGCGGACAGTGAGGCCGCCCCTGATCCTGCATGGCTGGCGCGCTTCGCGGCGCAGATCAACGATGACCTGAACTTTCCACGCGCCCTGGCCGTGGCTTGGGAACTGTTGAAAAGCGCGCTGCCGGACGCCGTCAAAAAGGCTACCATGGCCCGTTTCGATGCGGCCCTGGGACTCGATCTGCTGGCCTGGCAGCCAGCGCAGGTGGCCGTGCCGCAGCCGGTGCAGGCATGGATGGCGGAACGGGCCATCGCCCGCGCGCAGCGCCAGTGGGCCGAGGCGGACCGCTTGCGTGCACTGGCGCGCGCGGCCGGCTATGACATCGACGATACGCCGCAGGGGCAACAGGCGCGGCCTTTGTGAAGATGTCCGGCATAATGGCCGCCCGATGACACTGGAGATGCCGTGAAGCGCCGTTTGCTGCTATTGAGTTGTTGCTTTGCCTTTTCTGCCGCGCAGGCGGCCAGCGAATGCCCTGGCTTTTCCGCGCTGGCCACCTCCGGCGAGGCGCTGCTGGCGCAAGTGCGTGCGCTGCCGCCCGTCGGCATCGACCGCGAACGGCAGGCGTGCGCGCCGGCGACCGTCATCGATTTCGCCTACAGCGGCGGGGTGCTGTGCAGTTTTGGCGCGGGCAAGGATGCCGTGGAGGCTGCGACATCCGCCGTCACGCGCCTGGCCGATGGCGGTGAACTGGTCGAGTACCTGTATCTGTTCCCGTATGCGCCGGCCACGCATGCGCGCCTGCTGGCGCTGCTGTCCGCGCGGTTTACGCCAGTCGACAGGGCTGCCTGGCCGATCTTCCTGCAAGCCGCCAGGCCGGGCAAGGAAACCACGGCGCTGTTCACGCATGGCGGCTTTTATATCTCGCTGGGCAAGCCCACCGAAGGCGATCCTGCCGAATGGTATTCGAATGTGATCTTTGAAAAGGTCGACATGCCTGCGCTGGGCGTGCGCAAGGTGTGCAAGGAAGCTGGCGATGGCTGAAGCGGATGCCTTTCCGGCCGCATTGGCCAGCACGGTGGCGCAGCTGCTGCCCGTGTTGGGGAGTAATCACGCGCCCCCGCCATTTGCCGTGCGCCAGGATGGACAGGCCTTGCTGATTCCGACGCGCACGTATTACGACAGCGAGCGCTTGCTGGCCTGCACGCGGCTGCCCGGCGACGCGGGCGTGCTCGCCCTGTGCCTGGGCGCGCGCCACCACGACGGCCATGTGCGCGAAGCGTGTGCAAGGCAGTTGCTGTTGCAGGAGCGGGCGTGGACGGTGCCCTTCGTCGTGCACCTGTGCGGCGAATACGTGCTGGAGATTGTCGAGGTAATTGGCGCGGCGCTGCCGGCCTGGAATGCCGATGCGCTGACGCGCTACCTGCGGGACAATCCCGCCTATGTGGCCACCCTGGAGCGGCGCGCCATCAGCTACTGGAATTGCTACTACCGCCGGCAGTATCCCGTGTGGGAAGACTATCCGGGACGCAGGGCCATGGCGGCCCTGCGTGCATTGCAGGCGCTTACGCCTCGATAAAGCGCATCTTGAAGCTGCGGCCCTTGATGTTGCCGAAGTCGCGCCCCAGGGTATTGCCCGCGTTGAGGCGCTTGAATGCCGCTTCGGCCACCTTGCGGTCCAGCGCCACGTAGGTCATGAACTCGAACACGTTGATCTTGCCCACTTGTTCCTTGGTGAGACCAGCGTCGCCCGTCAGCGCGCCCAGCAAGTCGCCCGGACGCAGCTTGTCCTTCTTGCCGCCCATGATGCACAGGGTGACCATCGGCGCCGGCAGCGCCTCCATGCCGTCATCTTCCGCCAGTTCCTTCAGGTCGTGCCATTCGGCGGCGCTGTTCTGGTACTGCTCGATCAGCTTGACCCATTTTTTCTCGTTCGGCGCGCACAGCGACAGGGCCAGGCCCTTCTTGCTGCCGCGGCCCGTGCGGCCGATGCGGTGGATGTGCACTTCCGTATCCTTCGACACGTCGACGTTGATCACGGCGCCCAGGTCGGAAATATCGAGGCCGCGCGCGGCCACGTCGGTGGCGACCAGCACGGAGCAGCTGCGGTTGGCGAACAGCACCAGGATTTCATCGCGCTCGCGCTGTTCCAGCTCGCCGTACAGGGCCAGCGCGGAAAAGCCTTGCTGGCGCAGTTCGTCGGCCAGTTCGCGGCAATGCACCTTGGTGTTGCAGAAGGCCAGCGTGGATTCCGGCTTGAAGTGTTTCAGCAGCTTGCCGACGGCGCCATTGCGCTCGTCGAAGCCGATTTCATAGAAGCGCTGTTCGATCTTGTCGTTGTCGTGCTGCGCCTCGACCGTCACTTCCAGCGGATTGACGAGGAACGACGCCGTGGCGCGGCGGATGTCTTCCGGATACGTGGCCGAGAACAGCAGGGTCTGGCGGCGCGCCGGGCAGGCGCTGACAATGCCGGCGATTTCTTCGTAAAAGCCCATGTCCGTCATGCGGTCCGCTTCATCGAGTACCAGGGTTTGCACGTGATTGAGGTTGATGGTGCCGCGGCCCAGGTGGTCGCGCATGCGGCCCGGCGTGCCGACGACGATGTGGGCGCCGTGCTCCAGCGAGGCGATTTGTGGACGCATCGGCGCGCCGCCCGTCAGGGTCAGGATCTTGATGTTGCCGGCCGCGCGGGCCAGGCGGCGCAGCTCATTGGCCACCTGGTCGGCCAGTTCGCGCGTGGGGCACAGCACCAGGCCTTGCACGGCAAACCAGGCCGGATTGAGCTTGTGCAGGATGCCGATGCCGAAGGCGGCCGTCTTGCCGCTGCCCGTTTTCGCCTGGGCGATCAGGTCGCGGCCATCGAGCACCGCCGGCAGGCTTTGCGCCTGGATGGTGGTCATCTCGTGGTAGCCGAGCGAATCGAGGTTGGCCAAAAAGGCGGGCGTCAGCGGCAGGCTGGAAAAGGAAGTGGTAGTGGCAGTGGTGGTGTTCATAGGGGCGGGAACCGGTAAAAAGCGGGTGGATGGGCACAGTCTACAGGCGTTCTACGCCCTTGTGCGGATGGTGGTGTGGAAGCTGGCGGCAAACGGCCGCCGGCATGGATACTAATTGTCGGGCGCCCAGATGGGCAAACCGGTGAGATCAAGGCCGGCGTCGCGCGTCCACACGGGCAGGCCTGAGGCATCGGTCGGCTCCAGCAATTCGAGCTGCACCTGCTTCAAAGCCACCTTGCGCGCGCGCGCGCGGCGCTGCGGCTCCGGCGCCGGCTCTTGGGCCTCGTGCGCTGGCGGCGGGCCGAAGCCGGGCAAGTCGATGGTGGCGTTGTCTTTTTTATCTCTCATTTGCTAACCTCAGTCCCTGGCCTGCGAAAGCCAGGGGGCGGGCAAGGTGCTGCCCGCCTATGTCCATACGCTTTAACTTCATCCACAAAACAAAAGCCCGGCTACTGGAGTCGGGCTCATTGTTGGGACAACCTGCAGGAAAACTTGTCCTGCGGATTTAAGTGCGGCACGCAGTGTATCACAGGCGTGCCGCATTGTGGGTGGCTTAGCGGAAGCTCAGGGCGCCCGTCAGGTCACCCGGCGGCAGCGCACCGCGCGACGCAAAGGCGTCATTGCGCACTTTCAGGCCTTCGAGCAGCGGCAGGTCGTGCAGGCGCGTGATCAGGCGCAGGATCGACGTCGTGTCATAAAAACTGTGGTCGACGGCGCCTTTCTTCGCGTACGGCGAGACGACGATGGCGGGAATACGCGTGCCCGGACCCCAGCGGTCGCCTTTTGGCGGCGCCACGTGATCCCACCAGCCGCCGTTTTCATCGAACGTGATCACCACGATCATGTCTTTCCACTGCGGCGATTCCTTCAGATGCTGGATGACGTTGGCCACGTGCTGGTCGCCCGATTCGATATCCGAGTACCCGGCGTGCAGGTTCAGATTGCCCTGCGGCTTGTAGAAGGTCACGGCCGGCAGCTTGCCCGCCACGGCGGCGGCGAGGAATTTGTTCGAGATGGGGCTGTCGCCCGTGCCGCCGTCGCGCAGGTGCTCGGCGCGCGCCGCCGTGCCTGGCGCGAACTGCTTGAAGTAGTTCAGCGGCTGGTGGTGGAACTGGAAGTTCGGCTTGCTGCCGCCGCCCTTGTGGTCGAGCGCCGCTTGCCAGCCGCCGCCATACCACGCCCAGCTGATGCCCTTGCGCGACAGCAGGTCGCCGATGGTGTCGTAGGTTTGCGGCGGCAGGGTATTCGCGTCAGCCGGATCGGCATGCAGCGGGTCGCCGTCGAAGGCGGGACGGACATAGCTGGGCTGGTAGGGCGGCGCCATGGTGTTGACGGCATAGCCGTCCGGCGTGAGGGCGCCGTCATTGACGTATTTCGGTTTGCCGTCCAGCGCCGAGGCGGGGCAGTCGGGCGAGATCGCCAGGCGCACGCCTTGCGGGCCGTCGGACAGCACGGCGATCTTTTTCTTCGCCGCCGTATCAAGCGCATTGAAGTATTCGTTGGCGCGGCCCGTCACCAGGAACTGGTGGTTCATGTAGGAGCCGCCGAAGGCCGCCATGAAGAAGTTGTCGCACAGGGTGTACTGCTCGGCGATCTGCCACAGGTTCAGGTTTTTCGACGTTTCGCCGTAGTGGCCCATCACCAGGCCGCCGCTGTCGGCCCACGCGGCAAAGCCGTCGTTCTTGCCGCCGTTGATCTGCATCTGGTTGTTATAGAAGCGGTGCACGAGGTCGCGCGTGATGATGCTCTCGGGCAGGGGCTTGCCGGCTGCGTCGCTCAATTTGTAGGGCGCGTTCGGCAGGCCGGAAATCTGCTCTTCCTTGATCAGGTAATCGATGCCGCCGATATTTTGCTGGTTCGGCACGAGGCCGCCCCATATTTTCGGCAGGGTGGCCAGCGGCTTGCCGTCGCGGTCCAGCTGCTGCGCCTGTTCCGCCGTGACGGCGGACAGGGGCGCACTGGTGCCGGGGAAGTTGGCGAACAGGTTGTTGAAGCTGCGGTTTTCCAGGTAGATCACGACCACGTTCTTGACGTGCGCCTTGAGCTTCGCGTCGAGCGAACCCTTGGCGATGGTCTTCTTGGCTGGCGCGGCGTCGGCCAGCGCCGGCAGGCTGGCGGCCAGGCCGACTGCGGAAGCGGCCTGGAAAATGCGCCGGCGCGAGGGATTGGCGGGTTGGTCGGCCGGATCGGCTGGCAGGGCGGGGGCGAGGTCCTTCACACATTCTCCTTGGGTGTCTCTATGGGCACGGGCGTTGACGGCAATGGTCGGCAACGCCCGTGAAGCGGGAAAATTGTATCACCGGCCCTGCGCCAATGTGAAATATTCAGCCCGGCCTAGAATTGATAGCGCACGCTCAACGCCACCTTGCGCGCCGGGCCATACATGCCCGAGTACCACCAGTCCGAGATCGAGGCCGTGTACTGCTTGTCGAACAGGTTGGACACGTTGACGGTGGCCGACAGCTTGTCGTTGACGTCGTAGCGCGCCATCAGGCTGGCCACCGAATACGCCTTCTGTTCCCAGTGCAGGGTGCTCTTGATCTGCCATGCGTCGATGTCGGAATACACGCGGCTCTGCCAGTTCATGCCGCCGCCCACCGTCAGGCGATGCAGCTCGCCGGGCAGGCGGTAAGTGGTCCACAGTTTCACCAGGTGGCGCGGGAAGGTGCCCAGGATGGCCTTGCCTTCATTGTTTTCCGTCTGGCTGTACGACCACGAGGCCGAGATGTTCCAGTCCGGCGTCAGGGCGCCCGTCGCTTCCAGGTCCACGCCCTGGGTTTTGGCGCCCTTGATGGCGCGGCTGGCGAAATTTTGGGTGCCAGGCACGTAGTAACCTGGATCCGACTCGGCCAGGTTGTTCTGGCGGATCTGGTACAGCGCGGCGGCCGTGTTCAGGCGCCCATCGAGCCAGCCGCTCTTGACGCCCGCTTCCAGGGTCTTGCCTTCGCGCGGCGCCAGCAGCTGGCCATAGCGGTCCTGCGATGCTTGCGGCTGATGGATGGTGGAGTAGCTGGCGTAGGCGCTGTGCGTGCCGTCGATGTCGAACACCAGGCCGCCATACGGCGTGACGACGCGGCTTTCCGAGGCTGGCGCCGCGTTGTAATAGGACTCGGCAGGCGTGTTCGAGATGTAATTTTCGTCGTAGCGCAGCACTTTTGCCCCGGCGATCAATTTCAGGCGCTCGGAGAGATGGAGGCGCGTGGCGGCATACACGCTGGCCTGGCGGCGCGTGCTGTCGTTGGTGCCATAGGTGCCGCCAAACACGGGCGTCGCCGTGCAATTCCAGCGGTACAGGTTGGCGGGCGTGCGCTCGATGCTTTTGTCGAAACGGGCATCCGTCGTGCTTTGAAATTCGCTGTAGTCCATGCCCAGCACCAGTTCGTGCTGGCGGCCGAATGCGCTGAACGGTCCGCGCACATTGACATCCACGCTGTTGATCTGGAGCTGGTAGTCGCGGTAGTCGGCGTTCAAGCGCAGGCCATCGCCCGTGGCCTGATCGGGCAAGCCGCCACTGACGTTCAGGTAGACGGCGCGCTCTTCCTGCGACGATTGCACGCGGTTGGCCGATATTTTCAGCTTCCAGTCGTTGGCCAGCGCGTGTTCCACAGTGGCGAAGAGGTCGGTCGAATTGGTGTCGAAGCGGTTCGATTTGGCCGCCGGGCTGAACGAGCGCGGCAGGTCCGTCCTGGCGCCGTTGCTGTAGAACAGGGGAAAGCCCAGGTAGGACAAGGATCCGTTCGTGCGCTTGCGCTGGTGCGTGACGCCGGCCGTCAGCTTCGTGTCGGCGGACAGGTCCGCCTCGACCACGCCGTAGACCACTTTCTTGTCGCGGTTGTAGCCGTCGACGATGCTGTCGCCTTCCTCGTACACCGTCACCAGGCGGCCGCGCACCGTGCCTGCCTCGTTCAGCGGACCTGCGATGTCGGCCATGGCGCGCCGCTCATCGTGGGAGCCCAGCTCGCCCTCGACGGACGCCTGGAACTGCGCCGTCGGCTTCTTGCGCACCATGTTGATGGCGCCCGAGGCATCGCCCGCGCCCGTCATCAGGCCCGAGGCGCCGCGCAGCACTTCGATGCGGTCGTACAGCGCCATGTCGGCCAGGCTTTGCGACGGTATCGCATTGAGGCCCATGGTTTCCGAGTGCGTGCTGACGCCATCGAGCTGGTAATTGCTGATCGAATAGCCGCGCGAAGTAAAGCCCGTGCGTTCGCTGCCCAGCGAATACAGGGTGATGCCCGGCGTTTGCGCCATCACTTGCGCGATCGTGCTCAAGCCTTGGTCCTGCATGCGCTGCTGCGTGATGACGCTGACCGATTGCGGCGTTTCCTTCACGGACAGGCCCAGCGGCGTGGCCGTGGCGATCGGCAGGGTGGAGACATACGCGCCCGAGCCTTCCGTCGCATCCTGCTGCGCCTTGACCGACACTTCCGGCATCATCGACAGCGCTTCGCCACCCGCCGCCGCATCGGCCGGACGCAGCACAAAGCTGCCGTTGGCGCTGCGCTCGGCCTTCAGGCCCGTGCCGCGCAGCACGCCGTTCAGGGCGGCCAGCACGTCGTGGCGACCGCTCAAGCCGGCCGACGTCTTGCCGCGCGTCTGTTCCGGCGTGAAGCTGAGAATGACCCGCGACTGGCTGGCGACCTGGCGCAGCGCTTCCGCCAGGTCGCCGGCCGGCACCTGGAAATCCTGACTGGTGGCTGGCGCTGCGGCGCTTTCCTGCGCCAGGGCTGGCGCCTGGGCGTTCAGCAGCAGGGCCGAACCGATGAAGACGAGTTGAATGGCATGCGCCATGCGCTTGATGCGCGGCTGGGAATGAATGGCAAGAGACATGGTTACCTTGTGGTGTAGTCGTCAAAAAGAACGTTGCCTACACAGGTCACGCGAGAAACGAAAGCGGGTACTTTTTTTGCGCCGGCGTCAAAATATATTTTCAGCGCGGCTGGCGCGCCTCGACCTGCACCCAGTAGCGCGTGCGCAGGCGCACGTCCACCGGCAGGGAATCGGGCAGCGACAGCAGCACGGCGTCCAGGTCGGCCAGGGGGAAGACGCCGGAGATGCGCAGGCCGGCGACGGCGTCGTCGCAGCCCAGCAAGCCGTGGCGGTAGCGGCTCAGTTCATGCAGGAAGTCGCGCAGCGGCATGGCGTCGGCCAGCAGCAAACCCTGGCGCCAGGCCCAGATGTCGGGCGAGACGGCGTGCGCGGGCAGGGCATCGTGCGCCGTCATGCCGCCGCCCTGGCCCGCGCGGAGCACGGGGCTGGCGTTGCCATGGCGCGGCATCAGCCGGACGGCGCCTTCCTCGACGGCGACCAGCGTGCTGCCTTCGGTCTGGCGCACCGAGTAGCGCGTGCCCAGCGCCTGCGCCTGGCCTTGCGCCGTTTCGACGAGGAAGGGGCGGTAAGGGCGGCCCGTTTCGCGAGCCGTGGCGATGAACACTTCGCCCTGCACCAGTTGCAGCAGGCGCTGCGTGCCCGTGTAGCGGATGTTGACGGCGCTGCCGCTGTTCAGGTGCAGACGGCTGCCGTCGGGCAGGGGCAGCTCGCGGCGTTCGCCCACGCCCGTGGACAGGTCGGCCAGCGCGGCGCGGGCAAGGACGGGCGCATAGCCCGAGCGCGCGCCGAACCAGCCCGTGAGGCCGATGGCCGAGACCCACGCTAGCAACTGCAGGCTGCGGCGGCGCGAGATGGTCGAGGCAGGGCGGGAGCGCTGTGTCAACGCCGTGCGGCTGGCCTGCGCATCGAGTTCGCGCAAGCCGCCGCTGGCGCTTTCGATGTGTTTCCACGCCCGCTCATGGTCGGGGTGCGCCTGGCGCCACTCGTGCCAGGCCGCTTTTTCCGCCGGCGTCGTTGCGCCGCTCATCAGGGTGGCCAGCCATTCGGCCGCCTGCATGGCGATGGCCAGGTCGATGGGCTGGCCCTGGGCATAGACGGTGGCGCCGCGCATGTCAGGATGCGGCAAAATCGGGCACGGCAAAAAAGCACAGCAGGTTGGCCTTGCTCAGGTATTTTTTGACGGAATGCGTGGTGGTGCCCAGTTCGGCCGCGATCTCGGCGTAGGTCATGCCGTCCAGGTGGGCCAGCAGGAAAGCGGCCCTGGCCTTGGCGGACAACTGCTCCAGCGCGCGGTCGACCAGCTGCAGCGATTCGAGCAGCAGGGACATCGCTTCCGGCGACGGCGTGCACGCTTGCGGCTGATGCAGCAGGGCGTCGAGGTAGGCCCGTTCGAGCGCTTCGCGCCGGCAGTGGTTGGCCAGCAGGCGCTTGGCGATGGTGGCCAGGAAGGGGCGCGGCTGCGCGATCCCGGCGCTGCTGCGCGCGACGAAAATCTTGATGAAGGTATCTTGCGCCAGGTCGCCGGCCAGCCCCGCATCGTGCAGGCGGCGCTTCAGCCAGTGCAGCAGCCAGGAATGGTGCTCGGCATACAGGGCCTGGAAATCGGACGACGGGGAAGGGGCGGACAGCATGGCGGGTGGAATGCGGCTTAATCTAAATGAGAATTGTTCTCATAATAGCGCAGCGGCGCGCGCCAGGCAATCAGGAAAACGCGGCGTTGCTGAAATGCGACTGCATGCCCGGCTCGTGTGCGGTGCCGGATTTGCGCCTGCGCACGGCAGATGTAAAAGTTTCCTTGGCGCAAGCTTTCATGTGAGAAAATGCGGCTTGTCGATGTGGTGCGGAGCGAAAAATGATGTGGATGGTTGGCGGTGCCCTGGTTCTCCTGGTCGCCAGATTCTTATGGTTGGCCTTTTTTCACCGGGTCAACGCGATGTCGCGCCAGGCGGAACTGATGAACTGGCTCGACATCGGCCGGGTGTCGAATCCCGATGGCGGCAAGGATATCCTGTTGGCGAGAAATGAGCGCGGCGCCCGGATCGACTGGCGCACGGGCGAAGTCTGGCTGATGAATCCCAAGGTGGCCGAGCCGTTTGCCGATTTCCTCGCCGTCGAGCGCTGGCTGACTATGCGCGACATGCCGGCGGCGGACAAGCCGGCCGCAGCCGCGCCTGCGCCAGTGGAACCCGAAGCGGCGCCTGAACCCGGCCCCGTGCGCGACACCTTGCCGGCCTTCCAGCAAAAGGTCGACGCTTGCCTTGCCAAGGCCGAGGGCGGCCAGGAGTTGCTGGAAACCAAACAGGCGTTCGAGGCGGGCAGCGAGCCCTATCTTGAAGCGTCGACGGAATTGAGCAAGACGGCGCTGGAGCTGGAAGTGTCGCCGGCGATGGTGGCCACGTTTCATATCAGCGCCTTTGCCGCGCTGGCTGAAACGGCGGGCGCCGACAAGCTGGAACGTGTGGCGGCCAGCCTGCATGCGGCGGCCAGGCAGATCAGGGCCAGCGTTACCGCATAAAAGTACTGACAGTATTGGCCCGGCCTGAAATGAAAAAGCCGCTGAATCCCTTGCAGGAGTCAGCGGCTTTTATGTATTGGTTGCGGGGACAGGATTTGAACCTGTGACCTTCGGGTTATGAGCCCGACGAGCTGCCAGACTGCTCCACCCCGCAGGCGAATTATATACCAGTTTGTTGCATTGCGAAAGAGCGCAATGCAAGCGGGGGCATTTGGTGTGCAGGAGGGGCATGGGCATGCTGCGCCGCAATGGAAAAAGCCGCCGATCCCCTTGCAGGAATCAGCGGCTTTTATATGTTGGTTGCGGGGACAGGATTTGAACCTGTGACCTTCGGGTTATGAGCCCGACGAGCTGCCAGACTGCTCCACCCCGCAGGCGAATTATAGCGGGGTTTGCTGCAATGCGCAATGGCCGGGTTTCAGATCCTCGATTACGCCGCCGCCAGGCGCCACAGCGACGTGATTTCCTGCGAGCGGGCCGCATGCAGGCTGTCGGTGGCGTCCTGCGCGCGCGGGTGCGTGGGTTTCACGTCCAGGCGGTCGATGACTTTCAAGCCCGCTTGCGTGATCCATTCCAGTAATTGTGCGCGCGGGCGCAGTCCCAGGTGCTCGGCCAGGTCCGACAAAATCAGCCAGCCTTCGCCGCCCGGTTCCAGGTGGTCGGCCAGACCGGCGAGGAAGCCGCGCAGCATGCGGCTGTCCGGATCGTAGACGGCGTATTCGATCGGCGAGCTTGGGCGGGCCGGCAGCCATGGCGGATTGCACACGACGAGCGGGGCGCGGCCGGCGGGGAACAGGTCGGCCTGCACCACCTCGACCTTGTCGATCACATCGAGGCGGGCCAGGTTTTCGCGCGCGCAGGACAGCGCGCGCGGGTCCTGGTCGGTGGCGACGATGCGTTGCACGCCGCGCTGCGCCAGCACGGCGGCCAGCACGCCCGTGCCGGTGCCGATGTCGAAGGCCAGCTTGGCGCGCGCGGGCAGCGGCGCTTCCATCACCAGGCCCACGTATTCGCCGCGGATCGGCGCGAACACGCCGTAATGCGGATGGATGCGCTGGCCCAGGGCCGGCAGTTCCACGCCCGTGCGGCGCCATTCGTGCGCGCCGATCAGGCCCAGCAGTTCGCGCAGCGAGGCGACGAACGCTTCTTCGCCGCGGCCATACGCTTCATTGCACGCCAGTTTCACGTCCGGCGCGCGGCGCAGCGGAATCGTGTAGTCGGCATCGAAAGGCAGCAGCAGCATGGCCAAGGTGCGGGCGCGCTGCGACTGGGCCTGACGGTGCAAGTGAAACGCTTCCGTGGCGGATGGTTCCGGCTTCGCCAGTTTGGCGGCCTTGGCCTTTTTGCTCGGCTTGTCGTTCTTGTGGTCGGCGCGCCGCGCCAGCGCCTGCAGCAGCTGGCGCGCGTTCTGGAAGTCGCCGCGCCACAGCATGGCCGTGCCTTCGCAGGCCAGGCGGTAAGCCTGGTCGGCCGTCGTGCGGTCATCGGCGATGACGACGCGCTTGGGCGGCGGCATGCCGCTTTCCGAGCGCCAGCGGGCCGAATGCTCGGCGCCGTTTTCGCTCCAGTGGATCTGCGGATGAACGGTAGGGGAAGAAGTGTCGGACATGGGATTCAATCGATAGAAGGTGGGCGCGCGGCATGGTCGCCTGCGCAGGCCGTCTTCCATTATACGTTGCTGGCCGTGCTGTTTGCCGTGTCCGTGCCATAGGCCAGTGCCAGCGCACGGGCGCGCGCCTGCTCTTCCTTGACTGCGTCGACCGCTGTATCCGGCTGCACCAGCT
The DNA here is from genome assembly GCF_019345455.1 of Janthinobacterium sp. NKUCC06_STL. Taxonomy (NCBI): domain Bacteria; kingdom Pseudomonadati; phylum Pseudomonadota; class Betaproteobacteria; order Burkholderiales; family Oxalobacteraceae; genus Janthinobacterium; species Janthinobacterium sp. NKUCC06_STL. Next base: position 72,419 of record NZ_JAHKQY010000013.1, on the reverse strand, counting down.
TGAGCAAACGCAAGCTCAGGCTACCCGCCAGGTCGCCATCCTTGCCGCTGGCGCTGGCGTCATCGGCGCTGCCCTGATAGAGATGGCTTTGCAATTGCTGGCCCAGCAGCTTGAACAGGTCGTGCAGATTGCCGGCGAAATGCGTGGCCGGCAACTCTTTCGCGGGCAGGTTTGTGTCATCGGCGGAGCCTGCTTCCTCGGCGGCATTCTGCGTTTGCTCAAGCATGCCCGCGCTGATGTTCGATTGATATTGCACTTCCACTTCGAAGTCGAAGGTCTGGCCATCGGCCGTCGTGATCTTGCCCTTGCCGATGAAATGGGCGTTTTCATCGAGGCTGAAGGCGGCCGCGCGGCTGCTGCCGCCCGCGCCCGAGACGCTGCCACTGCTGAAGCTGGAGCCGGCTTGCAGGTCGACGGAATCGAAGGCGACAGTGGCGCCGTCGCCAAACAGCTGGCGCGTCATGTTGTTCAGAAAATCCTGCGCCACGTCGACGGTGGCGTTGCCCAGCGCATCGGTGCGTTGCGACAGTCCCTTGGCCGACAGGTCCAGGCCATTTTTCGACAGCGCCACCACGTCTTGCGCCGTGCGCTGCATCAGGGACGAGCCTGCCAACCCCGTGGCGCCGCTGCCCGTGCGGGACGGCTGCTGGCCAGCCAGCGTATTCGAGGCGGGTTGACGGCTGGCAAGGGCGGGAAGCTGGGACATGGCGGTTTCTCAATGAGCGAAGTACCGTTATTAACGGCGTTCTACGCCCATTCTTTAACCATTAGTGGTGGTGCGACCAGCTACCGTCCGCCGACTCCAGGTAAGACTTGACGGCATCGGCCTGGCCCGTGGCGTGGCGCTTGAGTTCGCCGCATGCGCAAATGCCCTGGTACGGCTGGATATGCGAGCAGGCGGAGACTTTTTGCAGGTAGACCTGCATGGCTTTGTGACATTTTACGCACTTGAAGGTGAGGCTGCGGGCGGCTTTCATGGGGTTCCTTGAACTGTTGCGGGGCGTAGAGTTCATCTGCGCGAAGGCGGCGATTTTAACGCACTCCAGCCATCGTTACACGTTGTTGCATCTGCGCCACGCGTACGTCAACTGAATCCGCGTCATGACGTTGAGCGTATATAGGAGGTCGTCTGACCGCCATTGAAGAGGTAGCACCATGGACAAGCATGACAAGGAAAAGCCTGCACAGCCCGCCAAGGAGCTGGTCAGGAAGTGGCTGAAAGCGGAGCTGGAACAGCGCCGGCCGCCGCCCGACCCCGAGCAGATCCGCCGCGAATTGGGCTGGGATCTGCTCAGGCTGTGCCGGGAGCCGGCCAGCCGCTAGTCGCTAGGTAGCCGCTATTAAGTCAGCGCACCGTCACCACGCTCTTGCCGCCAGACCCCGGCTGCACGAGGATGCGCGTGGCGATGCGCTCCGTCATTTCCTGTACGTGCGAGATGACGCCCACCTTGCGGCCCATCGCTTGCAGGCCGTCGAGCGCATCCATGGCCACGCGCAGGGTTTCCGTGTCCAGGCTGCCGAAGCCTTCGTCGATGAACAGCGATTCCACGCGCACGCGGTTCGATGACAGCGAGGCCAGGCCCAGCGCCAGGGCCAGCGAAACGAGGAACGATTCGCCGCCCGACAGTGAATGCACGGAGCGCAGCTCGCCGCCCATGTCCTGGTCGCGCACCATCAGGCCCAGCGACGGATTGTTCGGGTTGTCGATGCGTTCCAGCTGATAGCGGCGCGCCAGGTGGTTCAGGTGCGCGTTGGCATAGCCGAGCAGTACTTCCAGGGTGAATTGCTGCGCATAGTTGCGAAATTTCTTGCCGTCGGCCGAGCCGATCAATTCATTCAGGCTGGCCCAGCGCCGCTCGATGACGGCTTGCGCCTCGATTTGCGCCAGCATCGCTTGCGCGCTGTGGCGCCTGGCGTCATCCTGCGCGATGGCCAGGCGCAGGCGCGTCGCTTCCTGGTTGGCCGCCTGGCGTTCCTGCAGCAGTGCGTCGAGCGCCGCCTGCAGCGCCGCCACGTCCATTTCCAGCGCCTGCGGCGGCTGCTGCACATGCGCGGCCAGTTGCTGCCGGCGTTCGGCCAGCACGGAGACGGCTGCTGTGTGGCGGTCGGCGATCACTTGCAGGGCGTCGCGTTCGGCGCGCATGGCGTCCGGCGCGATGGCCAGGCGCGCGCGCAGCGCGTCGAGCGTGGCGGGCGCGTGGCCAGCGTGACGCTGCTGGAACTGCTGCAGCCAGTCGTGCAGGGCGGCGGTGGCGCCGTGTTCCTGTTCCCGCAAGGCGGCCAGGCGTTGCGCCAGCTGCACGCACGCTTCATCGAGGCGCGTGCGCTGCTGGCTGGCCGACTGCGCCGCCGTTTGCTGCTGCGCCAGATGTTCTTTGGCCTGCGCGATGGCGTCTGTCAGGCTGCGCTCCACTTCGGTCACGGCCTGACCCTGCCATAGCGCGCTGCGCCGCGTTTGCAGGGCCGTGCGCTGTTTATCGGCGGCCGCAAAGGCGGCGTGGGCTTCCTGCGCCGTGTGCTGCGCCTTGCCGGCGGCCAGCAGCGCCGCTTCCAGTTGCGCCGCCAGGGTCGCCAGCGCGTGGCCGCGCTGGTCCTGGTCCGTTTGCTGTTTCAGCCATTGCCGGCTTTCCGATTCCCGCGCCGCGCGGAAGGCGGCCGGACCGGCGCGCCAGTTGTCTTTCCAGCCTTCGGCTCCTTCCACGTCGTCAAACGCGGCATCGAGCTGCGCCAGCAAGGCATCGAGCGCGGCGCGCGCCGTCTCGCCCTTGTCGGCGTTGCCCGCTTGCTGCGCCTGCAGCTGGGCCAGCCGCGCTTGCGCCTCGGCGACGGTGCTGGTGCAGCGCGCGTGCTCGCTGGACGCCAGTTCATGCGCCGCCTGCGCCTGCTCGCGCAGTGTACTGGCCTGGCGCAGCGCCGCTTCCTGCTGCGCCAGCGCCTGCAAGCCTGCCGCATTGGCCACCAGTTGCTGCGCGAACCAGTCCGCGCGCTGGTCTTCCTGCGGCAGCGGCAAGATGTCGGCATGCGGCTGCCACTGTGCATTCAGGCTGTCGATGATGGACGGCAGTGCAGATAGTTCTTCCGCCGTCTGCGCCTGTTCGTGCAGATGGGCGGCCAGTGCCGCCTTGTGCGTGGCCAGCCGTTCCAGATTGCCGCGCGCCTGCGTGCGGCAAGCCAGCACCTCATCCTGCAAGCTGGCCAGCATCGCCTGCAAGGCCTCGTCGGCGTGGCCAGCGTGGATATATGGGTGTTCCAGCGCGCCGCAGACGGGGCAGGGCTGCTCGTCCTGCAAGGTGGCGCGCAGCTGCGCGACGCTGGCCGCGCATGCTGCTTCCGCGCCTTTCAAGGATTTTTCTGCCTGCGCCAGGCGCGCTTCCAGCAGCGCCGTTTGCGCCGCTTCCACCGCCAGTGCCGTGCTTTCCGTTTGCGCGGCCTGCGCCAGTTGGGCTGCCTTCGCTTGCCAGTGCGCCAACGCCTGCTGCTGGCGCGCCAGTTCGCTCCAGGTTTTTTCCGCGGTGCTCAACATGCGCGCGTGTGCCTCCAGCTGGCCGCGCTGTTCCTGCAGCCCCTGGCCATCGATGGCTTGCATGGCCGCCAGCGCCTCGCGCCGCTGCGCATCGTGCGCGGCGAGCGTGGCGGCAGCGGCCGTCAATGCGGCTTGCGCCTCGTGACCCGCGTTGCCTGCCGCGCGCACCAGCTGCGCCGCTTCGGCCACTTTGGCCTCGGCCGCATCGGCTTGCGCGGCAGCTTGCCCGGCCTGGGCGAATAGCTGATCCGACAATTGCCACGACGTGGCCAGCGCCTGCCACTGCTGGTGCGACGCCAGCCACAGGCGGCCCGTTTCCTGCTCCGCCTGCATGGCCTGCTGGCGCTGCTGCAGATCGTGCAAGGTGGCGCGCGCCGCCTCGTTGGCCTGGTCGGCGGCCAGGGCGCCATCTTGCGCCTGGCGATGCGCGGGCAAGTGGGCCGCAATGCCGGCGTCGAGCGCCTTGGCCTGGTCGAGCAGGGGTGCCGCATCGCGCTGCGCCGCTTCCCTGGCCAGCAAGTCCGCCGCCGCCAGCTGCACGGCCTGCGCCAGTTGCGTCTCGCTGGCCTCGGCCTGCGCCGCCTGCGCGCGCGACGCTTCCAAGGCCGCGCCCGTGCTGGCGATGTCGTTCGCCAGGCGCGCCACATCGTCGATCAGGGGCCGCGCCGGCTGCAGCAATTCCCACTGCGCCAGCGCCGCGCGGCGCTCTTCGGCGGCGGCTCGTTCGGCATCCGCGCCATCGAGCACTACCTGCGCCACTGTTATCTGGCTTTGCAGCTTGTGCGTCTCCTGGTGCCAGCGCTGCTGCAGTTCCAGTACGGCCTTGCGCAAGTCGATGGTGTGCAGGGTGGTCTCGGCTGCACCACTTGACGCTTCGGTATCGGCCCGTTCTTCCGGCGACAATGGCCGCTGGTCGGCCAGCTTTTCGCCCAGGCGTTCGAGGACCTGCTTTTCCTTTTTCGCCCGCTCGAAGGCGCGCATGGAAATGTCGGTATAGATGCTGCTGCCGGTCAGGGTTTCCAGCAACTCGCCCCGTTCATTGTCTTCCGTCTTGAGGAAGGTGGAAAACTCGTTTTGCGCCAGCAGTACGGCGCGCGTAAACTGGTCGAACGACAGGCCGATGCGCTTTTCGATTTCTTCCTTGACTTCCGTCTTGGTGCCGCCGATGGGCTGCAGCGCGGGCAGCTGGTGCAAGCTCATGGCGGTGGCCTGCAGCGCGCCTTCCGCCTTGGTGCGCGAGCGGCGCACGCTCCAGCGCGCGCGGTAGCTTGCGCCGTCGTTGCCGACGAAGTCCACTTGCGCGTAACCGTCCGGCGTGCCGCGGCGCAGCAAGGTGCGCGTATCCTGGGCATTGACGGTTTCCTTGCCCACGTCGGGCAGGGCGCTGCCCCGTCCCAGCACTTTCAGCAAACGCGGCGTGGCGTCGTACAGGGCCAGGCACAGGGCGTCGAGCAGGGTGCTCTTGCCCGCGCCCGTGGGGCCGCTGATGGCAAACAGGCCGGATGACGCCAGCGGTTCCTGCTGGAAGTCGACTTCAAATTCGCCGGCCAGCGAGGCCAGGTTCTTGCCGCTGATTTTCAGGATTTTCATGGTTCTTCAGTTGCGCTCACGCGCCGGGCAGCAGCAGTTCGGCTAGGGCGGACAGTTGTTCGGGCGGCGCTTCCTTGCCGTATTTTTGCAGGTACAGGCGGCGGAAGATGTCGTCGGGCTGCAGCTGGGCCAACTGGTCGAGTGTCAGGTTTTCGGGCGCGCTGCTGCGCGCGGCGCTCGACGTTTCGATCTTCGCCAGGCGCACGTGCTTGCCGTCGAGCGCCGTTTCGATGCGTGTGCGCAGGCCCGGTTCCGGCGCATCGAGGCGCACGCGCACTTCCAGGAAAGGCTGCGCTTCGGCTGGCGCGGCGGGCACGTCGAGGGCGGCCAGCTGCGCCAGTACCTCGTTGATGGGCGCCGGCGTGGCGGGCACGCGCAGCAAGGGCACGGCGCGCGGCACTTCGATGACGCGTACCTCGCGTAATTGCTCGCCATCGATGTCGAGGCACAGCACCTGGTGGCGGTAGTTCACCTCCGCGAAGGACAGGGGAATCGGGCTGCCGCAGTAGCGGATGTGCTCCTGGCCGCCCACGGCCTGCGCCTTGTGCAAATGGCCCAGCGCCGCATACGCGATGGCGGCGTCAAAAATCCCCGACGGCAGCATCTCCGTGCCGCCGATGACGATGCGGCGCTCCGAATCGTTCGACATTTCGCCGCCCACCATGTGGCAGTGGCCCATGGCGATGATGGCTTGGCCGGGCTGGCGGCGCGCCAGCGCCAGGTCCGCCAGCTGGCGGTACAGCAGGGCGATGCCGCCCAGGTAGGCGTCCTGCGTATCGCCGGCCGGCAGTTTCGGCACGTCGCCGGGGCGCAAAAAGGGCACGGCCAGGCACCACGCTTGCACTTGCCCGTCGCTGCCGGCGAGCGGCAGCAGCAGGCGTTCCAGGTCGATATTGCCTGCCTCGTCGCGCAGCAGATGGCCAATCACGTGCGTGCCATGCGCGGCCAGCAGGGGGCCGGGCGCTTCCAGCCGCCCCGCCGAATCGTGGTTGCCGGCGACGACGACCAGTTGCAGCGCGGGCAGGCGCGCGCGCGCCTGCTGCAGGAAGACATATAGCTGCTTTTGCGAGGCGGCGGACGGGTTGGCGTTGTCGAACACATCGCCGGCGACGAGCAGCACGTCGACGCGTTCGGCGACGAGTGTGTCGAGCAGCCAGTCGAGGAAGCGCTGGTGTTCGTAGCCTCGCTCATAATTGTGCAGGGTCTGGCCCAGATGCCAGTCGGAAGTGTGCAGCAGGCGCATGGTGTGGCAAGGGTAGGGGAGACAGGCGCCAATATAGCAGGAATGACGGCATGCGCCAGTGGCTATATCAAGCCGTCAACGCGCCGGCGCGATAGGTATTCCTGCCATCCTGCTTGGCCTTGTACAGCAGCACGTCGGCCCGCTGCAGCAGTACGGCGGGCGAAATGTCTTCGTCGCGGTAGAAGGCCAGGCCGATGCTGGCGGAAATGCGCACGGTGATGCCATCGAGTTCGAACGGCTGCTGCATGGCGGCGACGATTTTTTCCGCCAGCACGGCCGCGTCGTCGGGCCGGGTGATCTGCTCCATGATGATGGTGAATTCGTCGCCGCCCAGGCGGGCGATGATGTCGGTGGCGCGCATGGTCTGCGTCAGGCGCTGGGCGAAGGCGCGCAGCAGGGCGTCGCCCGTGCCGTGGCCGTGCGTGTCGTTGACGGGCTTGAAGCGGTCGATATCCATGTACATGACGGCCATCAGGTGCTGCTGCTGGCGGCTCGCATGCATGGCGTCGCTGAGTTTTTGCTGGAAGCCGGCGCGGTTCGACAAGCCCGTCAGCGCGTCGACCTGGGCCAGTTTCAGCAGGCGCTGTTTTTCGCGCTTTTGCACGGTAATATCCTGGCGCATCACGTGAAAACCCACCACCTGCAGTTTGTCTTCGCCGATCTGCGGGATGTAGATCACTTCCATGCAGCGCTCGATGCCTTCCTTGTCGTCTTCTTCCTCGAAGCTCAACGTTTCGCCGGCCAGTACTCTTTCGATATACGGCGCCACCGTGCCGTAGCGCGCTTCGCCCACCGTATCGCGCACGCTCTTGCCCAGCACCAGCCGGCCCGTCAGGCCGAATTCGCGTTCGTAGGCGATGTTCAGGAAGCGGTAGACCTGGTCGGCGTCGATGTACGCGATCATGGCCGGCAAGGTGTCGGCGATGGTGCGCAGGCGCGCTTCGCTTTCCAGTAGCGCCACTTCCGATTCGCGCAAGGTGGTGATGTCGTCCAGGGTTCCCACGTAGCCTTCGATCTGGCCGTCGATGAGGATGGGGGCGATTTTGACGGATACCCACAACAGCCTGCCGTCTCGCTGCAGGCAGCGCAAGGTGGACTGGAACGGCGCATGGCTGCGCGTGAGCTGTTCCAGCGCCACGTGCATCAGCGGATAGTCGTCCGGATGCAGGGCGCTGGTCCAGCCGGCGCCCAGGGCGGCCGCGCGCGGCAGGCCCGTGATCGATTCGAAGGTGCGGTTGACGTAGGTGCAGCGGCGCTGGCGGTCCAGGCGCACGAGCCCCAGCGGCGAGGCGTCGTTGACGGCGGCCAGCTCGGCCTGTTTCTGCCGCAGTTCCAGTTCCTGCTGGCGGCGCTGCGAGATGTCTTCGGCGATGCCGAGGATATGTTCGATCTGCTGGCGCTCGTCGAACACGGGCACGGAGACGGCGTGCAGGTAGCGCAGGCTGCCATCGGGCAGGCGCAGCGGCTTTTCCGTATGGTCGATGACGCCGCGCTCGGCCAGGATGGCCCGGTCGTCTTCGGCATCGTGCAGGCCGAAGTCGGGCGGGAACGCCTGGCAATCCGTCTTGCCGATGACGTCGGCGGCCAGGTGGCCGGTGATGTCCTCGGCTGCCTTGTTCCACACTTCCATCTGGCCGAAGTTTTCCGGGCGCGCGCTTTTCACGTAGACCAGCACGGGCAAATGGTCGATCAGCGACTGCAGGAAGCTGCGGTTATCCTGCAGCGCCAGTTCGTCGTGCTTGCGCGCGCTGATGTCGCGCGATGTGACGGCCACGCCGTCGGCGATCGGCACCACCTGGTGGCGCAGCCAGCGCGTGCCGCCCGAGGCCAGCGGCAGCTCGAATTCATCTTCCAGCGGCCGGCCCGTTTCCATCACCAGCACGAAGCGCTGGAAGAAGCGCTCGCCGCGCAGCAGCGGCATCTGCTGCAGCACCCGCTGGCCCAGCAGTTCGGAGCGCGGCTTGCCCAGCATGTCGGCGGCCCGCTCGTTGATGTCGGCAAAGGTGAAGTCTTCCACCGGCTTGCCCGGCGCGGAGCGCCAGGCTTTCAGCAGCAGCACGGCATCGAGGCTGCCCTGGTGCGCCGCGCGCAGCAAGGCTTGCGTTTCCGTGGCCTGGCGGATGCTGCGGCGCAGGCGCGCGCTCTGGCGCATCAGCAGGGCCGTGAAGCCGGCAATGAGTACGCTGGCGGCGAGCAGCGCGCCCACATACACGAGGCGGCGGTGTTCGAAGCGCGCCAGGGCGACGGTGCGGCTCACACCCACCACGGCCAGCAGCGGGTAGCGCGGCAGCTCGTGGTAGCTGTAGATGCGCGGCGTCGCGTCGACGGGCGGCTCGATCAGCAGTTCCTCGGCGGCGTGCTGCGGCGGTCCCGGCATGCGGAAGTCGATGCGGTCGCTGAGTATCAATTGTTCGCCGATGCGCCCCACCGTCAGGCCGCTGTCGCGCGCCACCAGCATCAGCGCGCCCTGTTCATCGAGATTCAGGCGGTCGTAGTCGTCGACGAAATACGTGGGGTCGACGTGGATGACGATGGCGCCGGCGAAGCGGCCCCGCGCATCGTTCAGGCGGCGCGCCAGGCGGATGGTCCAGCGCTTGCCGTCCGCGTCGAGCATCGGCGTGTCGACCAGGGCCGTGTCGGACGCATTGGCGGCCAGCGCCCTGAAAAAAGGCTGCGTGGCCAGGTTTTCCGGCAGATAGGCGTGGGCGCTGTCGAGCACATTGCCGTGCGCGTCGATGAGGGCGATCGGCAGTTCCAGCTTCGATGGCAGCACGCTGTCGAGCAGGCCCTGGCGGCGCGTGAATTCATTCAGGCGCAGGCCGCCGCCCGTTTCCTCGTATTTGAGCTTGAACAGCTGCGTGGCGTGATCCGTCTGGCGCAGGGTGAAACTGGTATGGTCGGCCAGCGTGCGCGCCAGCGACTGGCTGACGGCGACGGCGTCGCGCACGGCGCTGGCCCGTTCCTGGCCCACCTGATAGTAGACGGCCGCCCACAGCGCCAGCAGCAGGATGAGCGCGAACAGGGGCACCAGACTGATGCGGTACAGGCGGCGGGCAAGGCGTTGCAGGGGTCTCGTTATCGCTATCACGGGCGCTTGCAGGCTAGATTCATGGAAAAAGGGAGGGGCGGCGTGGCGCGCATGATAGCCGAAATCGGCTGCCTTGCGCATAAGCCCGTCGCCGCCACGCCCATCGTCTGTTCGCGGTCTGTCGCTGGGCTTATTTTGCGTTAAATCAAGTAATTGTGGTGCCGCGCACGCTAAAAAAAGCACGCCGGCGGCGACACGGGCTGGCGGCGTGGCAGAAAAAGTACAATTGCGCCCCCATCCTCATTAAAATGGGCGCTTCTACCTCCCATATCGAAAGTTGTCATGCAGAGTAAAAAGCCCGATGCGGCACGGCTGGACAAGATCGTGGCCGAAGCGCGCCGCGCCGCCGACCAGCGCGAGAGCGGCTACCGCGAGCGCTCGCTGAAGATGTATCCGTGGGTCTGCGGCCGCTGCATGCGCGAATTTACGCGCGCCAACGTACAGCAGCTGACCGTGCACCACCGCGACCACAACCACGACAACAATCCGCCGGACGGCAGCAACTGGGAACTGCTGTGCCTGTATTGCCACGACAATGAGCACTCGCGCTACCTGGAAGCGGACCGTGGCGCCGGCCTGCTGTCGGCCGAGTTGGCGCCCGCCACGCACAATCCGTTTGCCGCGCTGGCGGGCCTGATCAAGAAAAAGGACTGAGCGGGCCGCGCCGCTTTCCCCATGCGCATTTTGCTGACCGAAGACGACCCGCAGCTGGGCCGCGCCACGCAAATCGGCCTGGAACAGGGCGGCTATGCCGTCGACTGGGTCACCAGCGCCGAACACGCGCACACGGCCGTGCGCCTGCACGACTATGGCTGCATTCTGCTCGACCTGGGCTTGCCGGGACAGGACGGCATGCAGGCGCTGGGCGTGCTGCGCGATAACGGCTACAGCGGCGCCGTGCTGGTCGTCACGGCGCGCGACACGGTGGGCGAGCGCATCGCCGGACTCGACGCGGGCGCCGACGACTTCATCGTGAAACCGTTCGACCTCGACGAACTGGCCGCGCGCATCCGCAGCGCCTGCCGCCGCGCCGCCGGCCGCCTGCGCGAAAATCTCGTGCACGGCGACCTGGTGCTCGATATCGCCGACCGGCAGGTGACGCAAGGGGGCTTGCCCGTGCTGCTGACGGTGAAGGAATTTCGCATCCTGCAACTGCTGCTGGAACACGGCGGCCGGGTGCTGAGCCGGGAACAGCTGGAGAAAAACCTGTACAGCTGGGGCGGCGAGGTGGAAAGCAATGCCGTGCAAGTGCACATCCACCACCTGCGCAAGAAGCTGGGGCGCAACCTGATACGCACCGTGCATGCGATCGGTTATTGCATCGACAAGCCCAAAGCGGCCTGACAAAGAAAACGGGCCGCCCTGAGGCAGCCCCTTGTGCTCTATGGCTGGACAGCCATCAACGCATCAGAAATCGACGGTGGCCGACAACCACAGGCGGCGTCCGTCCAGGCTGTTGACATAGCGGTTGGCGTAGGTCAAGGTCGGCGCCGATGAGCCACGGTATGGCTGGTAGTCGATGAAGTCCTTGTTGAGCAGGTTGTACACGGCCGCGTTCAATGTCACGCGTTTGTTCAGCTGGTAGCTGGTGCCCAGGTGCAGCATGGTGTAGCCCTTGTAGTCGCCCAGCGCGGCCTTGGCGGCGCGCGTGGAAGCCGAGGTGCCCGGATCGCGGAAGCGCTCGCTGCGGTATTCGGCGCGCAGCCAGCCGTTCCATTCGCGCGAGATATCCCAGCTCAAGCGTGCGTTGACGGCGTGCTTCGGCGTGTCGCTCAGGGGCTTGCCCGCGTTGCTGCCGCTCTTCTGTTCGCTTTCCGTGTACGTGTAGTTGGCGCTGGCCGACAAGGTCTTGCTCAGCGGGAAGCGCGTGTTCAGCTCGACGCCGCGTGTGACGGCCTCATCCACGTTGACGGACTGGCCAAACGCATCGACGTTGGGCCAGTTGCCAAAGCTGACGCAGCCGGGACGGTTGGGCGAAGGGCGGTAGTCGCAGTTGACGAGGCCCGTGCCCGTCGTGATCTTGTCCTTGAACTCATTGTTGAACAGCGAGCCGCTGGCCGTCCAGCCGGCCAGGTTGTCGAAGTAGGCGCCGATCTCCGTTGTCGTGCTCGTTTCCGGCTTCAGGTTCGGGCTGCCGACGAGGGGGATCGTGCCCTGGCCGCCAAAACCGTTGATGCCTGGCGACAGTTGCTCCACGCGCGGCGTCTTGTAGCCCTTGCTGACGCCGCCCTTGACGGTCCAGCGTGGCGTTGCGTTCCACACGGCATAGGCACGGGGGCTGGTCTGGCCGCCGAAGATGCTGTGATCGTCATAACGGGCGCCGAAGGTCAGCGCGACGTTCTCCAGCACTTGCCATTCATCTTCCACGAACAGGGCTTTTTGCGTGAATTCGAATTTTTTCGGCGCCACGCCATCCGTCATTTCCGCCTTCCACCATTGCGCGCCGACGGTCGCCATGTGCTTGCCCAACGGCATGACCAGCTTGGTGTCGAACACCTGGCTTTCCACTTCCAGGGTGCGCGCGCTGCCGGCCACGGCGCCGGGCGTGCCTGGCGGAATCGTGCGGCCCAGGGTTTCCGTCTTGTTCACCATATAGCTGCTATCCAACGTGCCGAAGCCGAAGCGGCCCGTGTGCGACAGGATCCACTGGTCGCGGTTGTATTTCTGCTCGGGACCGTAGCCGCCTTGCAAGCCCAGGGTGCCCAGCTGCTTCTTCGAATTGTCGTAGGTCTGGCGGCCCGCGTCCGCGTCGAGGATGACGGTGTGGTAGCGGTTTGGCGTGAAGGCCAGGCGCGCGCCAAAGTTTTCAATGTCCGCACGCACGGGGTTGGCGCCCATGCTCGGCACATTCGCCCCTCCGGCCGCGTCGTTGTAGCGGATGTTGGCCGCATCGCGGCGCTGCTTGCTGCCGCGCAGGGACAGGCCCAGCAGGTCGGTGGCGATGGGGCCGCTCAGGTAGAAGCGGCCGTTTTTTACGTCGCCGAAATCGGATTCTTCCTGCACGGTGTAGTCAGCAGAGATAGAACCCATCCACTGCTTGCCCACCTTGCGCGTGATGATGTTGATCACGCCGCCCATGGCGTCCGAGCCGTACAGGGTCGACATGGGGCCGCGGATGATCTCGATGCGCTCAATGGCGGCCAGCGGCGGCATGAAGCTCGTCTGCGTGCCGCCGAAACCGTTCGGCGTGACGTTGCCGGCCGCGTTCTGGCGGCGTCCGTCGATCAGCACCAGGGTGTAGTCGCTGGGCATGCCGCGGATGCTGATGTTCATGCCGCCCGTCTTGTCGCCCGCCGCGCCCACGTCGATGCCTTCCACGCTTTCCAGCGCCTGCGTCAGGTTGCCGAAGCGCTCCTTCGACAGTTCCTGGCGCGTCAGCACCGTGATCGATGCCGGCGCCTGCTTGATGTCCTGCTCGAAACCGGAGGCGGAAACCACCACTTCGGGCATGCTGGCCGGCGCGCCCGTCTGGGCGTGCGCCGGCAGGCAGGACAGGGCGGCCAAGGCCAGGGCCAGGGTGGTGGGACGCGGCAGGCGCGCGCGGCGGGGGCTGTTGGACATGCAAACTCCTGATGGTGGATGAGTTATCGGTTGATGTTGCTGCTGCAAGCTAATGGGAATCATTGACACAATAAGAATCATTTACAATTGTGCCCATGGCTACCCAAAAAATATTTCGCTCCGGATCTTGCGCAGAAGTTCTTAAGAGATTCTTAACGGCTGGCGGCGGCGTGAAAACATGGTCGCTGCGGCGCACCCTGCTGGCCGTGCTGCTGGGCCTGACCCTGGCCCTGTGGGTGGGCAGCGCCGCCATCGTCTACGTGGAAGCGCGCCGCGAAAGCCAGGAGTTGTTTGACCAGTCGCTGATCGAGACGGGCCATTTGCTGCTGTCGCTGGTGGAAAAGGATGTGCGCCAACACGGCTTGACGGGGCCGATCGACCTGCCGCTGCGCGGCCAGCCGAATCCCCACCAGTATTTGCTGTTCAAGGTGCGCGACGCGCAGCAGCGCGTGCTGTATCGCAATGATGCGGCGACCGACATCGCCCTGTCGCGCAGCGCGCCGGACGGCCTGTCGTGGACCAGCATAGCCGGCCAGCGCTGGCGATTATTTTCGCTGTGGGACCCGCAGCGCAGCCTGCAACTGCTGGTGGCCGAGCCGACCAGCCACCGCGACGACATCAGCCGCGGCTTCTTTTACCGCATCGCCGTGTTCGGCCTGCTGCTGGTGGCGCTGGCCACGATTGCCATCTGGTGGAGCATCCACCGCGTGTTTCGCGTGCTGCAGGCATCCGCCGATGAAGTGTCGGCGCGCACGCCTGATGAACTGGCCGACGTCAGGCTCGCTGGCGCGCCCGCCGAGCTGCACCCGCTGCTGCTGGAAATAAACCGCCTGTTCGGCAGGGTGCGGCAAAGCCGCGACAACGAGCAGCGCTTCACGGCCGATGCCGCGCACGAGCTGCGCACGCCGCTGGCCGCCATCAAGACCAATCTGCAAGTGCTGCAGCGGGCCCGCAGCACGGACGAGCGCGAGGAATTCATCGCCGCCCTGGGTGCCAGCGTGGAGCGCGCCACGCGCCTGGTCAACCAGTTGCTGGCGCTGGCGCGGCTCGATCCGCAGTCGCATGCCGAGACAGCGCTGGCGCCGGGCGACCTGGCCGAGCTTCTGTCTCGGCAGGCCAGCCAGTGGCAGGCGCTGGCCGCGCCATACGGGCTGTCGCTGGCCGTGAACCTTGCGCCGGCGCCGTGCGCGCTGGATGCCGACAGCCTGCAGATATTGCTGCGCAACCTGGTCGAGAATGCGCTGCGCTATACGCCGGCGCCGGGCTTTGTGGCCGTCAGCTGCGGCGTGGAAGCGGGGCGCAGCTACCTGCGCGTGGCCGATACGGGGCCGGGCGTCGCCGAGGAATTGCATGAGCGCGTGTTCGAACGCTTCGTGCGCCTGGGCGGCGGACAGCTGCCCGGCAGCGGCCTGGGATTGTCCATCGTGCGCCGCATCGCCGAACGGCATGGCGCGGACATCATCCTCGGCACCGGCTTGCAGGGGCGGGGGCTGGCGGTGACGGTCGTGTTTCCGGCAGCCTAGCGTGGCCAGCGGCCGCGCGATCCGATAGCGATAAAACGCACAAGCGACGGGCAGAATGCGGTATCTTTCTGTTATGCACAGCCCCCACCAGCCCATTCCTTCCGAAGTCCCCTCCTTGTCGCTGCCCGCCGCGCGCGCCTTGCACCTGGCCGCGCAGGGCTTGCTGCAGGCGCGCCGCAAGAAGGCCGTCAAGGCCGACGTGCTGGCCGCCATCCGCCAGATGGGCGTGCTGCAGATCGACACCATCCACGTGGTCGCGCGCAGCCCTTACCTGGTGCTGTGGAGCCGGCTGGGCGACTATCCGCAGCCGTGGCTGGAGCAATTGCTGGCCGAGGGCGCGCTGTTCGAATACTGGGCGCATGAAGCGTGCTTCGTGCCCATCGAAGACTATGGCTTGTACCGCCACCGCATGCTCGATCCGGCCGCCATGGGATGGAAGTATTCCGTCAAATGGATGGCCGAGCAGGGGGACGCCGTCGCTTCGGTGCTGGAACATATCCGCGCCAACGGCGCCGCGCGCTCGGCCGACTTCGAGCGCACGGATGGCAAGGCGGGCGGCTGGTGGAGCTGGAAGCCGGAAAAGCGTTCGCTCGAAGTCTTGTTTACTTCGGGCGTGCTGATGATCGCCAAACGCCATCAGTTCCAGCGCTATTACGACCTGGCCGAAAGGGTGCTGCCGGGCTGGCACGACGGCTTGCTGCCGCCGGAAGAACAGGTGCGCCGCCGCCTGCTGCTGGCCAGCGTGAAGGCGCTGGGACTGGCGCGGGCCAGCTGGATCAGCGACTACTTCCGCACGAAGCAGGCGCGCGCCAGCCTGGCGCACGATTTGCAGGCGCTGGTGGACGAGGGCGCGCTGCTGCGCTGCACGGTCGATGGCTGGATGGACACCGTGTACGTGCATGCGGACCATGCGCAATTGCTGCGCGACGCGGCCGCCGGCAAGCTGGCGCCCACCCTGACGACGATTTTATCTCCGTTCGATCCTGTCGTCTGGGACCGGCGCCGCGCGCTGGAATTGTTCGGCTTTGACTACCGGCTCGAATGCTACACGCCCGCTGAAAAACGCCGCTATGGCTACTTCACCTTGCCGATCTTGCGCCGTGGCGCGCTGGTGGGACGCCTGGACGCCAAGGCGCACCGCGCGCAGGGGCGCTTCGAGATCAAGTCGCTGGCGCTGGAAGTGGGCGTGCGTCTCAGTGCCCGCCTGGTGCAGGACGTGGCCGGCGCCGTGCGGCGCCTGGCGCTCTGGCATGTCTGCCCGGAGATTGATATTGCGCAGACACAGCCTGCAGCCTTCGGCGCCCAGCTGGCCGAGGCGCTGCACGACGGCGGCGCTGCCGCAAGGCAGGCCGCATGACGCTGCCAGCTGCTCCTTCCCACCTGCTCGACGCTGATGGACTTCCATGCTTCGGCCGCTACACGGGCCAGCTGGACGCCTTCGACTGGGCCGCGCTGGCGCCGCCCTACGCGCGTGGCGCCCTCTGGCGGCAGTTCCATCACAAGCGCTGGCATTACGTGGCCCTGTCCACGCCCACCCTGTTTTGCGGCGTGGCCATCGTCGACCTGGGCTGGACCAGCACGGCGTTCGCGTATGCCTTCGACCGCCACAAGGGCAAGATCGTGGCGGCCTTTTCGCAGGATGGCGTGCCGGGCCTGTCCGCTACTGTCGCGCCGCACGCGGGCGCCAGCAGCCGTTTCCGCTTTCTTTCGCAAGTGATCTTCATCGAGGCCCTGCCGCAGCAGCGCTACCGTTTGCGGCTCGATTGCGGCCATTTCGGCATCGACGCGGAATGCGGCCCGCCCGTGGCGCCCACCCTGCTGGCCGTGGGGCCCGTGGGCGAGGGTGGCAGCGTGCATGCGACGCAAAAGTCGGGCGGCTTGCCCTTGTGGGGCACCGTGCGCTGCGGCGCCATGGGCTACAGCCTCGATGACGGCGTGGCCAGCTTCGATTATTCGAACGGGCTGCTGGCGCGCGAGACGGAATGGCGCTGGGCCTCGGCGCACAGCCTGGACCTGGGTTTCAATCTGCAGGCCGGCTATTTCGGCGCGCATGAAAACGCGCTGTGGCTCGATGGCCAGCTGTATCCGCTGGGCCGCGCGCATTTTGACTTCAATCCCGACAACCCGCTGGCGCCGTGGCATGTGTGGACGGACGACGATTTGCTCGACCTGCACTTCAAGCCGGAAGGCGCGCGGCGCGAGGATAAAAACCTGTGGATCGCCGCCAGCCGCTACATCCAGCCGATCGGCACGTTCAGCGGGTGGGTGCGCGCCAGCGCGGAGTCGCCCAAGCGCATCGTGGCGCAATTGGCCGGGGTGACGGAAAGCCACCGCTCGCGCTGGTAGTAGGCGCATGGTTTTTTGTGAAACGCATCGCAAGGTCAAATTTTTTTGGCAACGCATCCTTTACACTGGGGCGTTACCAAGCAAGCCACTCCGGCAATCCATGAGGCCAGAACATGAGCATCCGTAATCTCGACAAGCTGTTCAAGCCGGCCTCGGTGGCCCTGATCGGCGCCACGGCGCGCGAGCGCAAGCTGGGCGCCATTGCCCTGTACAACCTGCTGGGCGGCGGCTACCAAGGGGAAATCTGGCCCGTGAATCCCAAGTACGACGAGCTGATGGGCCTGAAATGCTACCGCAAGCTGGCGCACTTGCCCAAGGCGCCGGACCTGGCCATCATCTGCACGCCGCCCGCCACCATCACGGCCCTGATCCGCGAACTGGGCGCGCTGGGCACGCGCGCGGCCATCGTCATGACGTCGGGCCTCGACCCCGTGCGCGAGCAGTCGCTGCGCCTGGCCATGCTGAAGGCGGCCAAGCCGCATTTGCTGCGCATCCTCGGTCCCAACAGCATGGGGTTGCTGGTGCCGAAACTGGGCTTGAACGCCAGCTTCGCCCATGTCGGCGCGACGAGCGGCAAGATCGCCTTCGTCTCGCAATCGGGGGCGCTGGTGTCGGGCGTGCTCGACTGGGCCAACGCGCACGGTGTGGGCTTTTCCAAGTTCATTTCGCTGGGCGCCAGCTACGATATCGATTTCGGCGACTTGCTCGATTACCTGGCCGGCGACATCGACACGGCCGCCATCCTGCTGTACATGGAAGACATCCAGGCGGCGCGCAAATTCATGTCGGCGGCGCGCGCGGCCGCGCGCAGCAAACCCGTCATCGTCCTGAAAGCGGGGCGCGAGGCGGAAGGCGCGGCCATGGCGGCCTGGCATACGGGCGCGCTGGCCGGTTCCGACGCCGTGTACGACGCGGCCATCCGCCGCGCCGGCATGCTGCGCGTGTATTCGGCCGAAGAACTGTTCGACGCCGTGGAAACCCTCACGCACATCCGCTCGCAACGCGGCGAGCGCCTGGCGATTTTGTGCAACGGCGGCGGCCTGGGCGTGATGGCCACCGATGCGCTGGTGAGCAGCGGCGGCAAACTGGCCGAACTGTCGCCCGATACCGTCATCGCGCTGGAAAAGGCGCTGCCACGGGGCTGGTCGCACGACAACCCCGTCGGCTTGCCCGGCGACGCGGCCGTGCAGCGCTATGCCGACGCAATCAAGCCCTTGCTCGACGAGCCGCAGGCGGACGCCTTGCTGCTGCTGCATGCGCCCACGGCCATGGTGTCGTCGATCGACATCGCCGAAGCCGTCACGCCGCTGATCAAGGCGACCTCGCGCACGGTGCTGTCTTGCCTCTTGGGCGGCACCACCGTGGCGCCCGCGCGCCAGGTCTTCAACCGGGCCGGCATTCCCACCTACGACACGCCGGAAAAGGCCGTGCATGGCTTCATGCAGATCGTGCAGTACCGGCGCAACCAGGAAACCCTGATGCAGGTGCCGGCGCAACTGCCCATGTCGGCCACGCCGCGCCGCGCCAGGGTGCGCGAAATCGTCGCCGCCGCGCTGGCGGCCGGCCAGACGGTGCTCGGCGAATGCCGCTCGAAAGAGATTTTGGCCGCTTACGGCATTCCCGTCGCCACCACGCGCATGGCGGCCGATGTGGAAGAAGCGCTGGCCGTGGCGGCGGACATCGGCTATCCCGTCGCGCTGAAAATCCATTCGCCCGACATCGCCCACAAATCCGACGTGGGCGGCGTGGCGCTCGACCTCGACACGCCCGACATCCTGCGCACGGCCGCCGCCGCCATGCTCAAGCGCGTGCGGCGCATGCGTCCCGACGCGCTGATCGACGGTTTTACCGTGCAGCAGATGGCGCGCCGGCCGCAATCGCATGAATTGATCGTCGGCGTCACGACGGACGCCGCCTTCGGCCCCGTCATATTGGTGGGGCAGGGCGGCATCGCCGTGGAAGTGACGGCCGATCACGCCATCGGCCTGCCGCCGCTGAACATGGTGCTGGCGCGCGACATGCTGGCGCGCACGCGCGTGTCGAAACTGCTGGCCGGCTACCGCAACCAGCCGCCGGCCGACATCGACGCCATCTGCTACACCCTGATCCAGGTGGCCGAACTGGTGGCCGACATCGGCGAGCTGGCCGAACTCGACATCAACCCGCTGGTGGCCGACGCCGACGGCGTGATCGCCCTCGACGCGCGCATCCGTTTGCAGCCGGGCCAGCAGCGCGACCGCCTGGCCATCCGCCCGTATCCGCAGGAGCTGGAAGAGCAGGTGACGTGGATGGACCAGCCGATTCTGCTGCGTCCCATCCGCCCGGAAGACGCGCCGCAGCACATGGACCTGTTCCACGCGCTGGACCCGGACGACGTGCGCCTGCGCTTTTTCACGTCCATGCGCGAGCTGCCCGTGTCGCAGCTGGCGCGCCTGACGCAGATCGATTACGACCGCGCCATGGCCTTCATCGCCACGCACACGGGGCCGGACGGCAAGCCGGAAACCCTGGGCGTGGTGCGCGCCGTGGCCGACCCGGATAACATTCACGCCGATTTCGCCATCGCCGTGCGCTCGGCCCTGAAGGGCAAGGGGCTGGGACACATCCTGTTTGAAAAGCTGGTCGACTACTTCCGCAGCCGCGGCACGGAAGCGCTGGTGGGCGAGGCCATGGCGCGCAACAAGGGCATGCAGCGGCTGGTGAAAAGCTTTGGCGGCGAAGTCACGCCGTCGGAAGAGCCTGGCGTCGTGAACCTGCATATCGGCTTGCGCGCGCCGTAAAAGAAAGCGCGGCTGGCCCGCCACGGGTTTGTGCAGGATCAAGCCCACCCCTGTCGGTAGTCTTTACACTTTCACTTCCAGGATCAGACATCCAGCGCGTTTTCGGGAGTGAGTGCATGCTTACGGCAACATATATATTGGTTTCCCTGTCGGTGGAACAGGCCAGCATCCGCATGAGCTTGCTGGCTTTTCAGAAGTACATGCATGTGCAGCTGCGCCATCAGAGCCAGCTCAGCCTGGCGCAACTGCAATATGCGGGCGACTGGCTGAACCGGCTGTACCAGGGAGGCTACTGGCGCAAGGTGGAGATGTATCTGATCCCCGCCATCCGCCAGGCCGCACCGCATGCCGACGGCTTGCTCAATGAGCTCAATGGCTTGAACCATGCGGCGCTGGAAAGCATCAATGTGGTGCAGCAGCGCGCGGGCGCCGCCATCGACCATTCCGAATTGCAGGCCGGGCAGCTGTGCGCCGCCATCGACGCCTTTTGCGCGGCCTTGCTGCAGCGCCTGGAAAAGGAAGAGCGCGAGCTGTTCGCGCTGGCGCGCAAGGTCATCGTCGGCGAAGCGTGGTTTGCCATCGCCTACCAGTTCCTCGCCCACGATGCGCGCGCGCAGGAGGCGCGCCGTGGCAGGGCGCAAGTGCTGCCCTTTGTGTTGCCAGCGCCCTTGCCAGCGCCCTTGCCAGCGCCTTTGTCAACGCCCTTGCAGGCAGCCGGCGGCAGCGCTGAAACGGCAGCGGATGGCGCCGCGTCCGCGCCGCCCGTGCCGCTGCAGCCGCTGCGCGCGCAGGCTTGAATGGGTAGCAAGCGCACACCCCGCCAGGCAGTATCTGCCGGGGGTGTTTTTTGTGATGCTGACTGGCGCGCCGTCATAGGGAAAAGATATAGGGAAAGATTCGCTTTATTCATTTGATAACTTGTTCAGTCCTGTCCGATGCAATACCCGGGGCTTTGTTATGATGGTGGTTTTGATCCACGCGAAACCCGTCATGTTCGAATTTCTCTTCAAGCGTTCTGCCAGCAAGACTGCCGCACCCGATCCTGTCGTGGCAGAACAGGCCGCCGCCTCGGCGCAGAGCGCATCGCGCCGCGCTGAACAGGTTGCGCGTGCCCATGCCGTGGCCGGCGACGAAGCCGCAGCTGCCGATTTCATCCTGTCCAGCGAATTTGCCGATGCCCGTCTGATCGCGGCCGAACACGTTCATGCCTTGCCTTTGCTGGAAAAAGTCCACCACGCCATGCGCAACACGGACCGCCGCGTGGCCAAGCTGATGCAGGGCCGCATCGACCTGATCCGCCACCAGGCGGCCGAGACGCAGCGCGCCCAGGCCAGCATCGACACGGCCCAGCGCCTGTTGAACGATGAAAAGCTGAGTCCGAACCAGGTAGCCGAGCTGGACCGCCAATGGCAAGTCATCAAGGCCACGCCCGAGCTGGCGACGGCGTTTGCCGCCGCGCGTGCCGCGCTGGCCGCCCGCCTGGAAGCGCAAGTGCTGCTGCAGCGCGCCGTGATCGACGCCGTGGGTGCCATGCGCGCCCTGGCCAGCAAGGGCCAGTCCGCCGACGAGTTGGCGCAGGCGCTGGCCCGCCTGGACACGGACCATGCGCAGCATGCGCAATCGCCCGAGCGCGCTTCCTTGCCGAAACACCTGGAAAGCGATTTCAGCCAGGCGCGCGAGCAGGCGCAGTCCGCCCTGCAGGCGCTGCAGCAACACCAGGCCGTGTTCGACGCGCGCCAGGCCGCGCTGGCCGAATGGCAGGCGCAAGACGCCGCCAGCCTCGACGTGGATGTCTTGAAACGCACGTGGCAAGCCCTGCCGCGTCTGCCCGAGTCGCCATTGTCCGACAGCCTGCAGCAGCAATTTGCGGCCCTGCTGGCCAGCGCGCCGGCGCCCGTGCAGACGGCAACAACAGAGGCTGCAGCGGCCCATGCCGAGCCTCTACCTGTACCGCGCAAGCCGCGCCAGGAACACGCGCCCGTGTCGAAAGAAGCGACGGAGCAATTCTTCAAGGTGCTTGACGCCATGGAAGCGGCCCTGCAGGATGGTTTGCTGCACGTGGCTTCGGAACACGACAAGACCTTGCGCGACACCAAGCACGGCCGTTTGACGCCGGCGCAAGCGGATCGCCTGGCCCATGTGCGCGGCGAATTCAAGCGCCTGGCCGACTGGGCGCGCTGGGGCGGCAACGTCTCGCGCGAGGAACTGGTCAAGGCGGGCGAGGAATTGCCGGCGCAAGAGTTGCCAATGGCCGAGCTGGCCAAGAAAGTGGGCAGCCTGCGCGAGCGCTGGAAGTCGCTCGACACCCTGTCCGGTCCCGCACCGAAGTCTTTGTGGGAGCGTTTCGACGCGGCATGCAGCGTGGCCTATGCGCCAGCGGCCCAGCATTTCAAGCAGCTGGCCGAAGAGCGCCACGGCAATGCGGCCAAGGCCCAGGAATTGATCGCGGAAACGGCGGCCCTGGCGGCCGAAGAGAGTACCGACTGGAAACACGTCGCGTCCGCCTCGCAGCGCTTGCGCCAGGCGTGGACGCGCCTGGGCACCATCGACCGCAAGGAAAAGAAGCGCCTGGACGCGGAATTTGGCGCCGCGCTGGACGCCCTGTCGAAGCCGCTCGATACGCAGCGCCAGATCGAGACGGCGCGCCGCGAACAATTGATCGTCGAAGTGGGCTTGCTCAAGCCTTCGGAGCGCAACACGGTCGACATGCTGAAAGCCTTGCAGGATAAATGGCAGGAACTGGCGAAAGCCCTGCCGCTCGAGCGCCGCGCGGAACAGGCGCTGTGGCAGCGTTTCCGTGCCGCCTGCGACGACATCTTCGCCCGACGCAAGGAAACGGCCCACGCGGCCGACCACGAGCGCCGCGAACACCTGCATGCGCGCGAAGCGCTGTGCGCCGCGCTGGAAACGGCCGTCGTGCCCGAGGGCGACGACAAGAGCCGCTCCGCCTTCATCAACCACTTGCTGCGCGACACGCGCGCCGCCTGGAACGCCACGGGCCCCGTGCCGCGCGCCAGCGAAGCGAAGATCGAGCAGCGCTACCAGGCGGCCGTGGCTGGCGTGCAAGCGCAGGCGGACGCCATCGCCGAACGGGCCGGTGCGGCCCAGGCCAATGCCCTGCGCGACAAGCTGCGCCTGGTGCAATCGCTGGAAGCGGCGCTGCTTGACGCCGGTGCCGCCACCGACACGCAAGCGTGGAGCGAGCGCTGGAGCGCCTTGCCACCAC
Organism: Janthinobacterium sp. NKUCC06_STL; assembly: GCF_019345455.1. Lineage (NCBI taxonomy): Bacteria > Pseudomonadati > Pseudomonadota > Betaproteobacteria > Burkholderiales > Oxalobacteraceae > Janthinobacterium > Janthinobacterium sp. NKUCC06_STL. Next base: position 49,539 of record NZ_JAHKQY010000013.1, on the reverse strand, counting down.
TCGACGCCCAGTACGAACGCAGTCTGCAGCAGCGCTTTGCCGCGGCCCAGGCCGCGCTGGGCGAAGGCAGCGCCGCCTACGTGCAGCAATTGCAATCGAATCAGGAGCGCTTGCTTGAGGAAGTATTACGACTGGAAATCGTCGCCGGTGTCGACAGCGGCGCCGAATTTGCCCGCGACCGCCTGAAAATGCAGGTGGAAGTGCTGCAATCGTCGCTCAAATCAGGCCAGAAGCCGCTCACGCAAGCGTCGCAGCTGATGCAGTTGTGCGCGATTGCCGCCGCCACCGATGCGCGCACGGCCAGCCGCATCGAAACCTTGCTGCGTCGCATTGGAGGCCATGCCAAATGAGTACCAGCGTCCGCATCCAGCAAGCCGATTTTGACTTGAGTCAAGAAATCGCACAATTGCGTGCAGGCAACCCCAAGGTGGGAGCCGTCGTCGGCTTCGTCGGCACGGTGCGCGACATGAACGAAGGGCTGGACGTGGCCGCCATGGAACTGGAGCACTATCCGGGCATGACGGAAAAGTCCATCGTCGCCATCGTCGAGCAGGCGCGGGAACGCTGGCCCCTGTCCGGCGCGCTGGTGATCCACCGCGTGGGGCCGCTGCTGCCACAGGAGCAGATCGTGCTGGTGGCGGTCTCGTCCGCCCACCGGGGCGAGGCGTTTGCCGCCTGCGAGTTCATCATCGACTACCTGAAGACGGAAGCGCCATTCTGGAAGAAGGAAGACACGCCCGAAGGGGCGCGCTGGGTTGATGCACGCGACAGCGACGAAACGGCGCTGGACAAATGGGTGTCGAAAGCCGGTCCCGTCTGACGTCTGGTTGCCGCGCACGCTAGTATTTTCCTATGTGCAGCGGATTTCTGCTTTGTGTATGCTTGAAAAGTACTGCCTCACCCCAATTTGGTTAACAACTAATTAACCGGGAGCGCTTTTCATGCGACAAGACAAACTCACTACCAAATTACAGGAAGCCCTGGCCGATGCGCAAAGCTTGGCCGTGGGCAACGACAATCCCTATATCGAACCAGTCCATTTGCTGACGGCCCTGTTGAACCAGGACGACGGCGGCGCCCGCTCGCTCCTGCAGCGGGCTGGCGTCAACGTGGGCGGCCTGTCGAAGGCCCTGGGCGCGTCGATCGAACGCTTGCCGAAAGTGTCGGGCACGGGCGGCGACGTGCAGGTTAGCCGCGAATTCGTGGCCTTGCTGAACCTGGCCGACAAGGAAGCGCAAAAGGCAGGCGACCAGTTCGTGTCCAGCGAAATGGTCTTGCTGGCCATGACGGACGACAAGTCCGACTGCGGCAAGCTGGCGCGTGAAAACGGCCTGACCCGCAAGGCCCTGGAAGCGGCCATTGACGCCGTGCGCGGCGGCAACAAGGTCGACTCGCAGGAAGCCGAAGGCCAGCGCGAAGCCTTGAAAAAATACACCCTGGACCTGACGGAACGGGCGCGCAAGGGCAAGCTCGACCCTGTTATCGGCCGCGACGATGAAATCCGCCGCACCATCCAGATCCTGCAGCGCCGCAGCAAGAACAATCCCGTGCTGATCGGTGAACCGGGCGTCGGCAAGACGGCCATCGTCGAAGGCCTGGCGCAGCGCATCGTCAATGGCGAAGTGCCCGAGTCCCTGAAAGGCAAGCGCGTACTGGCGCTGGACATGGCCGCCCTGGTTGCCGGTGCCAAGTTCCGCGGCGAGTTCGAAGAGCGCCTGAAGTCCGTGCTGAAGGAACTGGCCATGGATGAAGGGCAAACCATCGTCTTCATCGACGAGATGCACACCATGGTGGGCGCGGGCAAGGCCGACGGCGCGATGGATGCCGGCAATATGCTCAAACCGGCGCTGGCGCGCGGCGAACTGCACTGCGTGGGCGCGACCACGCTTGACGAGTACCGCAAGTACATCGAAAAGGATGCCGCGCTGGAGCGCCGCTTCCAGAAAGTGCTCGTCGACGAGCCGACCGTGGAAGCGACGATCGCCATCCTGCGCGGCTTGCAGGACAAGTACGCGCTGCACCACAAGGTGGAAATCACGGACGCGGCCATCATCGCCGCCGCCGAGCTGTCGCACCGCTACATCACCGACCGTTTTTTGCCGGACAAGGCGATCGACCTGATCGATGAAGCGGCGGCGAAGATCAAGATCGAGATCGACTCCAAGCCGGAAGTGATGGACAAGCTGGAACGCCGTCTGATCCAGCTGAAAATCGAGCGCGAAGCCGTCAAGAAGGAAAAAGACGAAGCCTCGTTGCGCCGCCTGGGCCTGATCGAGGAAGAGATCGTCAAGCTGCAGCGCGAATACAACGACTTCGAGGAAATCCTGAAGGCGGAAAAAGCCGTGGTGCAAGGCAGTACGCACATCAAGGAAGAGATCGAGCAAGTCAAGCTGCAGATGGAGCAGGCCACGCGCGAGAGTAACTGGCAGAAGGTGTCGGAGCTGCAGTACGGCAAATTGCCGCAGCTGGAAGCCCAGCTCAAGCAGGCTGACAGCGGCATCCCGAAACTCGACCCGGATCAGCCGAAACTGCTGCGCACGGAAGTGGGCGCCGAGGAAATCGCGGAAGTGGTGTCGCGCGCGACGGGCATTCCCGTGTCGCGCATGATGCAGGGCGAACGCGACAAGCTGCTGCACATCGAAGAGAAGCTGCATGAGCGCGTCGTGGGCCAGGATGAAGCGATCACGGCCGTGGCAGACGCCATCCGCCGCTCGCGCGCCGGCTTGAGCGATCCGAACCGTCCGTACGGTTCCTTCATGTTCCTGGGGCCGACGGGCGTCGGCAAGACGGAATTGAGCAAGGCGCTGGCCACTTTCCTGTTCGATACGGAAGAGTCGATGATACGCATCGACATGAGCGAGTTCATGGAGAAGCATTCCGTGGCCCGATTGATCGGCGCGCCACCGGGCTACGTGGGCTACGACGAGGGCGGCTACCTGACGGAAGCCGTGCGCCGCAAGCCGTACAGCGTGATCCTGCTCGACGAAGTGGAAAAGGCGCATGCCGACGTCTTCAACGTGCTACTGCAAGTGCTCGACGATGGACGCATGACGGACGGCCAGGGCCGCACGGTGGACTTCAAGAATACCGTCATCATCATGACCTCGAACCTGGGTTCGCATAAGATCCAGGCGATGGATAGCGATGATCCCGGCGTCGTGAAGCTGGCCGTGATGGCCGAGGTACGCTCGCACTTCCGTCCCGAGTTCGTCAACCGCATCGACGAAATCGTCGTGTTCCACGGCCTCGACGAGAAAAACATCGGCGCGATCGCGAAGATCCAGCTGAAAATCCTCGAAGAGCGCCTGGCGCGCATGGACATGCAGCTGAGCTTGACGGACGCGGCACTGCAGCAAATTGCCGAAGCGGGCTACGACCCGGTGTATGGTGCCCGTCCTTTGAAACGGGCGATCCAGCAGCAGATCGAAAATCCGCTGTCGAAGCTGATCCTGGAAGGTCGTTTTGGCCCGAAAGACGAGATCCGCATCGACGCCCAGAACGGCAACCTGGTGTTTACGGGCGCGCAGGTGGGGCTGGATAAGGTGTAATTCGTGCCCCCAACGGCGAAAGGCCGGGGTCGGACCCTCAGGGTCCGACCCCAGTCTTCGCTTTTGGGTTGAATCTTAGCAAGGGCGCGATCAGGCTAGACCTGATCGCGCCCTTCTTGCTATCATCGTCACTATTTTCTGACTAATTCCGGAGGCGGTACGATGGCAAACACATGGCAAGCAGGGCGGCGCATTGGAGTGGGACTGGCCTTGGCGGCGGCCGCACTGGCCTTGTCTGCGCAAGCTCAGGCTCAGGAAGAGAAAGTCCTGAACATCTATAACTGGTCGGACTATATCGGCGACGATACGATCAAGAATTTTGAAAAGGAAACGGGCATCAAGGTGCGCTACGACGTTTTCGACAATAACGAAATCCTCAATGCGAAACTGGTGGCGGGCAAGTCCGGTTACGACATCGTCGTGCCGACGGCCCAGTGGGCGCGCCTGCAGATCGATGCCGGCCTGCTGCGTAAACTCGACAAGAGCAAGCTGACGAACCTGGGCAACCTGGACCCGAACCTGCAAGCCAAGCTGTCGAAGATCGACCCGAACAACGATTACCTGGTCGACTGGCTGTGGGGCTACACGACGGTGGGCATCAACGTCAACAAGGTCAAGGCCGCGCTGGGCGGCATGGCCATGCCCGACAACGCGTGGGACCTGATCTTCGACCCGAAATATGCGGCCAAGCTGAAATCGTGCGGCGTGTCCTTCCTCGACTCGCCGTCCGAAGTGCTGCCGGCCGCCCTGCAATACCTGGGCAAGCCCGCCTACTCGAAAACGGCCGCCGACTATCAGGAAGCGGGCAAGGTGCTGCAGGCGATCCGTCCTTACGTGACTCTGTTCAGCTCGTCCGGCTACATCAATGACATGGCCAACGGTTCCGTCTGTGTGGCGCTGGGCTGGTCTGGCGACATCAATATCGCCCGCCAGCGCGCCATCGACGCGAAGAACGGCAACGTGATCCAGGTGCTGGTGCCGAAGACGGCCGCCCTGATGTTCGACACCATGGCGATTCCCGCCGACGCGCCGCACCCGACCAATGCGCACCTGTTCATTAACTACATTTTGCGCCCGCAAGTGCATGCCAGCCTGAGCAACAAGGTGTTCTATGCGAATCCGAATCCGGCCAGCATCAAATATGTGCGCAAGGATATCGGCGAGAACAAGGCCATCTTCCTGTCGGACGCGGACAAGCAGCGCATGGCCGCGCCGGAAGCGACCACAGCCGATATTCGCCGCTTGATGACGCGCATCTATACGAAGTTCAAAACGGGAGTGTAAGGCGGGAGTGTAAATACAAGGATGGCGCGAGGGACGGGGATATGCCGTCGCTGGCGCCATTCGATATTGCCGAGGTGAACACTACTCGTGGTAGCGGTCCATCAGCTTGTGGTGACTGCCGCGCATTTCTTCGACCAGTTCAAAGGCGACGAAGCCGATGATGGCGGCGAAGATGGCGATGAAGAGAAAAACGAGGAAGGTTAACATGGTCTTTCAGCCGCCGTTGGACGGCTGTCCGCTGGGTTGCTCAATGTGCCAGAGCAGCGCTCCAACACGTAGTTGATGCAATTAAACTCTAGCAGATCGGCAGCGCTTTACAAGGCTGCCGTGTTGTAATTTCTGCCAGTATTTGTCCCAGCGCACTTTTTGCGCATTTCCCTTATTTCACCACAAGGTCATGCGCCATCACGGCTTTTAAGTAGACGCTGATCGGGTCGCCCGGCTCACGTTGGGAGAACCGGTCCATTCTTGCGCTGGCCTTGCGCATTTCCCTGCTTGAGCAGCCCTATTTCACTACAAGGTCATGTGCCATCACCGCCTTGAGATAAACGCTGATCGGGTCGCCCGGCTCACGTTGGGAAAACCACCACGCGCTGGCCTTGCGCATTTCCCATTCCTGCTCCTCGCCCGTCAATAGCAGGGCGGCCGCCTGGCCCAGCGTGGGCTGGTGGCCGACGATGAGCACGGTTTCCTTGCCGCCGGGCCAGTTGGCCGCCTTGAGGATGTCTTCCGCCTCGGCGCCGGGCGCCAGTTCCGGCATCAGCTTGAACTTGCGCCCCAGCGCTTCCGCCGTTTGCAGGGTGCGCAGGGCGGGGCTGACGAGGATACGGCAATTTTCCGGTAGTTGCGAGGCCAGCCATTCGCCCATGCGGCGCGCCTGTTTCTGGCCTTTGACGGTCAGGGCGCGTTCGAGGTCGGGAACGCCCGGCTCGGCTTCTGCGTGTCGCCACAAGATGAGATCCATGCTGTACTCCTCTGTGTAGAATTGCCTATTCGCCGACCTCCGCGCCCGGCGTGCCCAGTGTATGCATCAAATATTGCTGGGCGCTGAACGGCGTTTGCTTGCCGCGCGGCTTGCGGCGCGCGTAATGGCCCGTCGGCTCCAGTTCCCATGCATTGGTATTATCCTTCAAATACGGATTCAGGCCCTCGGCGATCACGCGCCGTTTCAGCGCCCGGTCAAGTACCGGGAAAGCCACTTCCACGCGGCGGAACAGGTTGCGGCTCATCCAGTCGGCGCTGGCCAGGTAGACATCGTGCGCCAGGTCGTTGCGGAAGTAGTAGATGCGGCTGTGTTCGAGGAAACGGCCGATCACGGAGCGCACCTTGATATTTTCCGACAGGCCCGGCACGCCCGGCTTCAGGGTGCAGGCGCCGCGCACGATCAGGTCGATCTTCACGCCATCGGTCGAGGCCGCATACAGGGCGCGGATCACGGATTCGTCGACCAGCGCGTTGACTTTCACGATAATGCGCCCGCGCCGGCCCGAGCGGGCGATCTTCGCCTCGTTGCGGATGGCCTTGATGATCTCGCTTTGCAGGCCGAACGGCGCCAGCCACAAATGGTTCAGGTTGTGCGGCTTGGTCAGGCTGGTCAGGTGGATGAAGACCTCATTGACTTCCACGGCCAGGTCCTGGTTCGCCGTCAGCAAGCCAAAATCCGTGTACAGCTTGGTGGTCGTGGGGTGGTAGTTGCCGGTGCCCAAGTGGGCATAGAAGCGCAAGCTGCCTTCCTCGCGGCGGATGACGAGCGCCACCTTGGCATGGGTTTTCAATCCCACCACGCCGTACACGACCTGTGCGCCGGCTTGCTCGAGTTTGTCGGCCCAGTTGATATTGGCTTCTTCGTCGAAACGCGCCATCAATTCCACGATGACGGTCACTTCCTTGCCCATCTTCGCCGCCGTGATCAAGGATTCCATCAAGTCCGAATTCATGCCCGTGCGGTAGATCGTCTGCTTGATGGCGACGACGGACGGATCATAGGCGGCGCTGCGGATGAAGTCGATCACCGTCTGGAACGATTGATACGGGTGGTGCAGCAGGATGTCGTGCCTGGTCAGCGCGGCAAAGATGTCGTTGCCGATGGCTTTATGCGCGAGGCCGGGGAAGAAGGGCGGGAAGCGCAGCTCCGGCTGCTTGACGTGGTCGATCATTTCCGACAGGCGCACCAGGTTCACGGGGCCGTTGACGCGGTACAGCCGGCTTTGATCCAGACTGAACTGGTCGAGCAGGAATTGCGACAATTCTGGCGGGCAATTGCGTGCCACTTCCAGGCGCACCGAGGTGCCGAACTGGCGCCCGACCAGTTCGCCTTTTAATGCCTGGCGCAAATTCTTGACTTCGTCCTCGTCGACCCACAGGTCGCTGTCGCGCGTGACGCGGAACTGCGAATAGGCAATCACCTCGCGCCCGGCGAACAGGTCGGAAATGTGCGCATGGATAACGGACGACAATAAACAGAAGGACACGCCATCGCCGGAAATCTCGTCCGGCAGCTTGATGACGCGCGGCAAGACGCGGGGCGCCTTGACGATGGCGATCGCCGTGCCGCGGCCGAACGCATCCTTGCCGCTCAGCGAAACGATGAAATTGAGGCTTTTATTCACCACTTGCGGGAACGGGTGGGCCGGGTCGAGGCCGATCGGCGTCAGCAGGGGCCGCACTTCGCGGTCGAAGTATTGCTTGACCCACGCGCGCTGCGCTTCGTTGCGGTCGCTGTCGCGCAGCAAATGCACGCCTGCTTCGCGCAGGGCCGGCAAGACGTCGCTATTTAATATCTCGTACTGGCGTTCCACCAGCGCATGGCACTCCTTGCCGATGCGCTCCAGGTTGGCCGCCAGGGCAGGGTGGCCCGCCAGCGTACCGCCGATGCTGCCGGCCGCCAGCAGGCTGGCCACGCGCACCTCGAAAAACTCATCCATGTTACTGCTGACGATGCACAGGTAGCGCAGGCGCTCGAGCAGCGGAATGTTCGGGTCTTCCGCCTGGGCCATCACGCGCCGGTTGAAAGTCAGTTGCGACAGCTCGCGGTCAAGCAGGATGCCCGATTTGGTCACTTCCGTGTGCAGTTCAGGTTTCATATTCTTTTGTCTTTGCAGATAGTTAATTCTAGCCGTATTTCATCATGTATGACGCGTTGTGAGTGTAATCATGAAATATGACGTAAGCGTGACATAAGCTGTCATAAAGCGTCGCCCGTCCTGTCATTTTTCATGCCGAAAATGGCCATCCTCGGGGCGTAGGCAATTATTTCAGGATTTTTTACCCATGTCATAAAGCTGTCATATTCGCTTGCTAGACTGCGCAGCATTCAACCGGGACTTTGAGCCCTAACAACCCTGAGGACTTGATATGCAAATGAAGCAAATGTTCAAATTTATCGTCGTGGGTGCTTCGGCAGCGATGGCATTTTCTTCCGCTTCCGTCATGGCGGCAGATATGACAGGTGCTGGCGCAACCTTCCCGTACCCGATCTACGCCAAATGGGCCGAGACGTACAAAGCCAATACGGGCAACGGCCTGAACTACCAGTCCGTCGGTTCCGGCGCTGGCATCAAGCAAATCAAGGCCAAGACTGTTGAATTCGGCGCTTCGGACATGCCTTTGAAGGCGGAAGAGCTGGAAGAAGCGGGCCTGATGCAGTTCCCGGCCATCATGGGCGGCGTGGTCACCATCGTCAACCTGGACGGCGTAACCCCAGGCCAGCTGAAAATGACGGGTAAAGTCGTTGGCGACATCTACCTGGGCAAGATCACCAAGTGGAGCGCGCCTGAAATCGCCGCGCTGAACAGTGGCGTCAAGCTGCCGGACACGGAAATCACCGTGGTGCACCGCGCCGACGGTTCGGGCACGTCCTTCCTGTTCACCGACTTCCTGTCGAAAACCAACCCGGAATTCAAATCGAAAATCGGCGCTGGCTCGGCTGTGAAATGGGCCGTGGGCGTGGGCGGCAAGGGTAACGAAGGCGTCGCCGCCAACGTACAGCGTATCAAGGGTTCGATCGGCTACGTCGAGTGGGCTTACGCCAAGAAAAACAAGATGTCGCACACCCAGCTGCAAAACAAGGACGGCAACTTCCTGCAGCCTGACGACGAAAACTTCAAGGCAGCAGCCGCTTCGGCACCTTGGACGCAAACCCCAGGCTTCGGCGTGGTCCTGACCGACCAGGCTGGCAAGAACAGCTGGCCTATCACCGGCGTGTCGTTCATCCTGATGCACAAAGTTCAGGCTGACGCAGCCAAGGCCAAAGAAGTCCTGAAATTCTTCGACTGGGCCTACAAGAACGGCGGCGCCGCTGCCGTTGAACTGGACTACGTGCCGATGCCGGCATCGGTCATCAAACTGGTGCAGGAATCGTGGAAAGCTAACCTGAAAGATGCATCGGGCAAGTCGATCTACTAATAAACCTACTGCGCGGCGCTATTTGCGGCCTGCGATGCTCACTGTGCTAAAGCACAGCTCCGCTTCTCAGCCACAACTAGTTGCCGCTCGCTACGATTTATTCAAGCAAGAATGTCCTTGTCCCCGCCAGCAACACGGCGGGGCAGGGAGTTAGCCAGGACCGCCCGCAAGCCCTTGCAGGCGTTCCTGGCTAAAAGAGCACGATAAAAATAGCAGTACCTGCAGTACCACCCATATGGCACACTATGAGCGCACAATCTACCTCCTCCACGATCCCCATGCCAGGCGGCACCATGACCGATTCCATCAGTCACGCGCAAATGCTTTCCACCATGCGCAAGCAGCGCTTCCAGGATTTCATGTTCCACAAGGTGACGATGCTGTTCGCCCTGTCGGTGCTGATCGTCCTGGTCGGTATCATCATTTCGCTGATCATGGAATCGATACCGGCCTTCAAGACCTTCGGCCTGCATTTCATCGTGTCCGCGGAATGGGACCCCGTCAATGACCAGTACGGCGCCCTGATCCCCATCATCGGCACCCTGGTGACCTCCGTTATCGCCCTGCTGATCGCCTTTCCCGTCAGCTTCGGCATCGCCCTGTTCCTCACGGAAATCTGCCCGGCCTGGCTGCGCCGCCCGCTGGGCACGGCTGTCGAGCTGCTGGCCGGCGTGCCATCGATCATCTACGGCATCTGGGGCCTGTTCGTGTTTGCGCCCCTGTTTGCCGACCACGTCCAGCCCCTGCTGAAAGCCACCCTGGGCAACGTACCGGTCATCGGCCAGCTGTTCAGCGGCCCCATGATGGGCATCGGCCTGCTGACGGCCGGCCTGGTGCTGGCCATCATGATCATCCCTTTCATCGCTTCCGTGATGCGCGACGTGTTCGAGATCGTTCCTGCCGTGCTGAAAGAATCGGCCTACGGCCTGGGCTGCACGCGCTGGGAAGTCGTGCGCAAGATCGTCTTGCCATACACCAAGACCGGCGTCGTCGGCGGCGTCATGCTGGGCCTGGGCCGCGCGCTGGGCGAGACCATGGCCGTGACCTTCGTCATCGGTAACGCGAATAAACTGTCGTGGTCGCTGTTCGCCGCCGGTAACAGCATCACCTCCCTGCTGGCGAATGAATTTGGCGAAGCGCAATCCGAACTGCACGTGGCCTCGCTGTTCTCGCTGGCCCTAATCCTGTTTGTCATCACCTTTATCGTCTTATCCGCCGCCAAGCTGATGCTGGCAGGCATGTCCCGCAAGGAAGGCACGAAATGAGCCAAGTAAGCACTCTCGACGCTCCGGCCAAGCCGGCCATGAATCCCGTCTACCGCAAGCGCCTGCTGATGCACCGCATCGGCATCGCCCTGTCGGTGGCCGCCATGGCCCTGGGCCTGGCCGTGCTCGTGTGGATCCTGTTCACCCTGGTGATCAAGGGCTTCGGCGCCCTGTCCGTCGACCTGTTCACGCAAACGACGCCGGCTCCCGGCAGCGAAGGCGGCGGCTTGATCAATGCCATCGTCGGCAGCGCCCTGATGGTGGGCCTGGCGACTGTCGTCAGCACCCCGATCGGCATCCTGGCCGGCATCTACCTGGCCGAATACGGCGAAGAAAACAAGCTGGCGCAAGTGACGCGTTTTGTGACGGACATCATGCTGTCGGCGCCATCGATCGTCATCGGCCTGTTCGTGTATGCGCTGTACGTGGCGCACGTCAAACACTTTTCCGGTTATGCCGGCGCCATCGCGCTGTCCCTGATCGCCGTGCCGGTAGTGGTGCGCACGACGGACAATATGCTGCGTCTGGTACCGAACAGCCTGCTGGAAGCCGCGTTTGCTCTCGGCGCGCCGCGCTGGAAAGTCGCCACCCTGGTACGCTTGCGCGCCGTCAAGGCGGGCGTCATCACCGGTGTTCTGCTGGCATTGGCCCGCATCGCCGGCGAAACGGCGCCGCTGCTGTTCACGGCCCTGAATAACCAGTTCCAGAGCTTTAACATGAATGCGCCGATGGCCAACTTGCCGTCCGTCATCGCATCGTTTGCGATGAGCCCGTACGACAACTGGCGCTCGCTGGCCTGGGGCGGCGCACTGCTGATCACCTTCAGCGTGCTGGCCTTGAATATCCTGTCGCGCACCGTGTTCAGCCAAAAAGTCCCTAATTAAACAGATACCGAGCGAAGCGAACCCATATGAATACGCAAATGAATCCAGCACAAGACCTGGCACCAAAGAAAAAAACCATCGAGATTTCGGGCCTGAACTTTTTTTACGGCAAAACGCAAAGCTTGCATAACGTCAACCTCGATATCCACGAGAAAAAGGTCACGGCCTTCATCGGCCCGTCCGGTTGCGGCAAGTCGACCCTGTTGCGCACCCTGAACCGCATGTACGACCTGTATCCGGGCCAGCGCGCGGAAGGCTCGATCCTGTACCGCGGCCGCAACGTGCTTGACGCGGACCAGGACGTCAACATGCTGCGCGCCAAGGTTGGCATGGTGTTCCAGAAGCCGACGCCGTTCCCCATGTCCGTGTACGACAACATCGCCTTCGGCGTGCGCCTGTATGAAGACCTGTCGAAGGGCGAAATGGACGAGCGCGTCGAGTGGGCCCTGAAAAAGGCGGCGCTGTGGGGCGAGGTCAAAGATAAACTGTCGAAGAGCGGCCTGTCGCTGTCGGGCGGCCAGCAGCAGCGTTTGTGCATCGCGCGCGGCGTGGCCGTCAAACCGGACGTCTTGCTGCTCGACGAGCCGACCTCGGCGCTGGACCCGATCTCGACTTCGAAAGTGGAAGAACTGATCAGCGAACTGAAACAGGATTACACGATCGCCATCGTGACGCACAATATGCAACAGGCGGCGCGCTGCTCCGACTACACGGCCTATATGTATTTGGGCGAGCTGGTGGAATTCGGCGAAACGGACCAGATCTTCATGAATCCGGCCCGCAAGGAAACGCAGGATTACATCACGGGCCGCTTCGGCTGATCCATCCCGCATAGCTATACATACAAGACAACTGAATACGGAGAGACGGCATGATAGGCGAACATTCATCCAAGCAATACGACAACGAACTCGAAGCGATCCGCTCGAAAGTGCTCCTGATGGGCGGCATCGTTGAAACCCAGTTCCTCGACGCGATGACGTGCTTCCGCATCGGCAACCCGGAACGCGCCGACCGCGTGATGCGCGAAGACGACGTCGTCAACCAGCTCGAAGTATCGCTGGACGACGCCTGCAGCCATCTGATCGTGCGCCGCCAACCGGCCGCCAACGACTTGCGCACCATCATGGCCACCATCAAGGTGATTACCGACCTCGAACGCGTAGGCGACGAGGCGACGAAAATCGCCCGCGTGGCGAAGAATCTGCACAAGCGCGGCAACGGCGTCGTCAACCATTACGAGATGGTGCGCGGCATTGCCAACACGGCCACCGACATGCTGCACGACGCGCTGGACGCGTTCGCGCGCAACGATGGCAAGCAGGCCTTACAATTAATTGCACAAGATGCCATCATCGACCATGAGTTTCGGTCTATCATGCGCAACTTGATCACCTTTATGATGGAAGACCCGCGCACGATTTCGGCGGCGCTCGATACCCTGTGGGTGGCCAAGGCCATCGAACGGATCGGCGACCATGCGAAAAACATCGCCGAATACGTGATTTACGTGGTTGAAGGCAAGGACATCCGCCACACCAAGGTGGCTGCTCCCGCCATTTCCGAGGAGCTCCCTGAGTAAGCTTTATGGCATCTGATAAAACCACGGTATTGATTGTTGAAGATGAGCCGGCCATCGTTGAACTGGTCACCTATTCGCTGCGCGAATCCGGCTGGAATTGCTGTTCCGTACAAAACGTCGCCGATGCCTGGGAATTCATCCAGCACCGCACGCCGCATCTGATCCTGCTGGACTGGATGCTGCCGGACCAGACGGGCTTGCGCCTGCTGTCGCGCATCCGCGCCGACCGCAATTTCGCCGCCATCCCCGTCATCATGCTCACCGCCAAGAGCATGGAAGAAGACAAGCTGGCCGGCCTGAACAGCGGGGCCGACGATTACGTCACCAAGCCGTTCTCGCCGCGCGAGCTGCTGGCCCGCGCCAAAGCTCTCTTGCGACGCAAGAGTCCGGAACACGCGCAGGCGCCCATGCGCGCCGGCAACGTGGCCCTGGATCCCGTCAGCTGCACCGTGATGATGGATGAACAGAAGATCGATATCGGCCACGCCGAATACAAGCTGCTGAAATTCTTGCTGGCCCATCCGGAACGCGTGTTTTCGCGCAGCCAGCTGCTCGACAAGGTGTGGGGCGACCATGTGGTGATCGAGGAACGCACGGTCGATGTCCACGTATTGCGCTTGCGCAAAGCCTTGAAAGAGGCGGAAAGCCTGATCAAGACGGTGCGCAGCGTCGGCTACATGTTGTCTGAAAAGTAAAGCTTGACTCTATGAATCCGAAATTGCTGTTCTGGGTACCGGCCGCCTTGCGCATGGTGCTGGCGCTGCTGGGCGTGGCCGTCGTCTGGTATCTGTTTGGCGCCACGTATGCGCTGGGCATCGCCTTCGTGCTGATGGCCATGATGGTGTTCGTGCAGCTGTCGTATCTGTTCCAGCTGAGTAACTGGCTGGACAATCCGCAAAGCGCCAAGCTGCCCGACGGCTGGGGCGCCTGGACCAGCATTTTTGCGCGCCTGTACCGCATGCGCCGCGACGACGAGAAAAACCAGGCCGAGCTGACGGAATGGCTGGCGCGTTTCCGCCAGGCCATGCACCTGTTGCCGGACGGCGTCGTCATCATGGACGACGTGCTGTTCCTCGAATGGTGCAACCCGGCCGCCGAGAAACACCTGGGCCTCACGCACGAGCGCGACAAGGGCATGCGCGTGACCAACCTGATCCGCAGCCCCGAGTTCATGGATTACATCATCCTGGGCCGCTACGACCAGCCGCTGACGATCACTTTCCGCAACCGCAAGCTGATCGTGCAGATCATTCCATTTGAGAACCGCCGCCAGATCCTCGTCACGCACGATGTGACGGAGACGGAACGCATTGAAATGATGCGCCGCGACTTCATCGCCAACGCCTCGCACGAACTGCGCACGCCGCTCACCGTCATCGTCGGCTTCCTGGAAATCGCTTCCGCCGAACTGGACCTGGACGCCACCACGCGCGCCTCCCACCTCAAGCTGATGACGGAGCAGGGTCACCGCATGCAGCATCTGATCGAGGACATGCTGACGTTGTCGCGCCTGGAATCGGTCGACTACCCGCTGCGCCCCGAGCCCGTGGACGTCAAAAAGCTCATGCAGCAAGTCTTGCGCGACGCCAAGGGGCTGTCGGCCGGCAAGCATGAAGTGACCATGGAATGCAACGGTCCCGACGTGCTGGGCAGCTACGACGAGCTGTATAGCGCGTTTGGCAACCTGGCGTCGAACGCCGTGCGCTACACGCCAGCGGGCGGCACCATCACCTTGCGCTGGCAGGATGGCCCGGCCGGACCGCAATTCATCGCGCAAGATACGGGCATCGGCATCAGCCAGGAACATATCTCGCGCCTGACGGAGCGTTTCTACCGCGTCGACAAGAGCCGTTCGCGCGAAACCCAGGGCACGGGCCTGGGCCTGGCCATCGTCAAGCACGTTCTGCTGCGCCATGGCGGCACCCTGGCCATCCAGTCCGTGGCCGACAAGGGCAGCAGTTTCATCGTCAGCATGCCCAAATCCGTTGTCACGCCGCTACAGGGCGAGCTGCTGGTCAAGTAAGCCGCAAGGGGGATAGTTTCCCCCTTGTTTCCCTGGCGACTGGTGCAAGCTTGGCATAAGTCGTTACAATCAGGCCATGACTTTAATCAACGCCTCTTTTCGCCATGCCGGCGCGCAGCAACTGGCCCAGTCGCTGCAAGCCGCGCGCCAGAATACGCTTTCCCTGTTCGACTGTTACGTCACTGCCGGCCTGGACGTGGTGGCCGGCTTGCCGCGCCATCCGCGCCTCGTCCCGCCCTTGTGGCAACTGGCGCAGATCGCCTGGTTTGCCGAGTGGTTCATCCTGCGCGAAGCCGCTACCAGCCATCCGGCCGACGCCATTTATAACTCCCTGCTGACGCGCGGCGACGACTTGTTCGACGCCAACATGGTCGAGCACCGCGCGCGCTGGAAGCTGGAATTGCCCAGCCCGGGCGCCGTGAAGACGTATTGCCGCGAAGTACTCGATCGGGTGCTCGATAAACTCTCGCGCGAAGCCAATGTCGACAATGCTCTGGCGCCGTACCGCCTGGCTTTGGCGCATGAGGACTTGTGCGGCGAAGAAATGCTGGCCGGCTTGCAATGGCTGGGTCTGGAAGCACCGGAATCGCTGGCTGCCAGCCCGGCCTTGCCGCCAGGCGCGGGCGAGATCGCTTTTCCTGGCGGCAGCATCGAACTGGGCTCGCCGCGCGGGGCCGGTTTTGCCTTCGACAATGAATCGCCGCCCTACAGCTGTTACGTGGCGCCGTTTTCCATCGATGCCTGCGCCGTATCGAACGCCCAGTTTGCCGATTTTGTCGCCGATGGCGGCTACCAGAACCGCCAGTTCTGGAGCGCGGCCGGCAGCGCCTGGCTGATGCGGCAGGAGCGCTCGTCGCCCCTGTACTGGCTGCGTGAAGCAACGCAGTGGCGCACCATGCGTTTCGGCCAGCGCACGACCTTGCCGCCAAACGAAGCCGTGCGCCACATCAACCTGTATGAAGCGCAGGCGTACTGCGCCTGGGCGGGGCGCCGCCTGGCGACCGAGGCGGAATGGGAGTATGCTGCGCTGTCCGGCCACCCGCGCTTTCACTGGGGCCAGGTGTGGGAGTGGACGGCGACGCCGTTCGAACCGTATCCGGGCTTTGCGGTGGATGCCTGGCGCGAATATTCCGCGCCGTATTTCATGCAGCACCAGGTGCTGCGCGGCGCCGCCTTCGCCACGCCGGCGCGCCTGCATTCGCCCCGCATGCGCGCCTTCCATGCGCCCGAACGGGGCGACATCTTTGCCGGCCTGCGCACCTGTGCCTGGTAGCGCGCCGAAAACAGACATCATTTCAGGATACCCTTGAGTACAGATAACGCCCCGCAATTCATTCCCAAACGCATCACGCCCACGCCGGAGCAGATCGCCATCCAGACGGCGCAAAAGAAAGTGGTCTTGATCGACGCCAATGCCGGCGCGGCCAAGACGACGACCCTGGCCCTGCGTCTGGCCGAGGCGCTGCACCGCGGGCGGGCGCCCGAACGCATGCTGGCCCTCGTGTTCACGGAAGCGGCGCGCGTGGCCCTGCGCCAGCGCTTGCTGGAAGTGGGCGTGCCGCTCGGCGTCGTCAAGCGCCTGACGGTCGACACCTTCGACGCGTTTGCCGGCAAGGTGCTGCTGCAGCTGGAAAACATGCAGGTGGCATCCATGCGCAGCGATGAAGAGCTGCGCCCGGTAGCCTGGGAAGCGCTGGAAGTGGTGTCGGAAAAGTATGCTCACCGTTATCCGCTGGAAATCAACACGACCAACGGGGCGATTGCCGAGTTCTTGAAATTGCAGTTGCGCACCAAGGCGCGCCTGGATTTTCAACATCCTGACTTCGAAAGCAATTCCCTGGACGACAACCTGGAAATGCTGGGCATGTCGCGCACGCATTATCTGTGGCTGCGCGAATACGAAGGCTTGCGCGGCGCCGACACGGGCGATATCCAGTTCCGCGCGCCGTTCGACGCCACCTACGACCTGGTGCGCATGCTCGATGGCGACGAGCCGCTGCGCCAGCAATTGCCGGCCTTCCAGATCATCGTGGCCGATGAATTGCACGACTTGAACGAAGCGTCATTCCGCCTGCTGACCATGCTGATACGCCGTGGCAACGCGTTTTTCTGCGGCGCCGGCGACAAGGATCAAGTCATCTACACGTGGTCGGGCGCCGACCACCGCTTCCTGCGCCAGCGCTTCGAGCAGGAGTTCCCGGCCTTGCAGCGCCTGCCGCTGACGGCATCCTACCGCTACGGTCCGCAGCTGGCGCAGGCTGTCGGCGTGCTGAAAAACAAGGCCAGCGTGTCGGCCCTGTCGCGCGCCACCCACATCGAAGTGTTGCAATACGAGCATACGCAGCCGCAAGCGTGCAGCGCCCAGCTGATCGCGGCGCTCGAACATGCGCATGCGGGCACGACGGCGATCTTGCTGCGTGACCGCGACCAGGCCATCCGCGTGGAAACGGCACTGTTCCAGAGCGGCATCGCGTATGGGCTGGTG
This sequence comes from Janthinobacterium sp. NKUCC06_STL, assembly GCF_019345455.1. Classification (NCBI taxonomy): domain Bacteria; kingdom Pseudomonadati; phylum Pseudomonadota; class Betaproteobacteria; order Burkholderiales; family Oxalobacteraceae; genus Janthinobacterium; species Janthinobacterium sp. NKUCC06_STL. The sequence goes on along the minus strand of NZ_JAHKQY010000013.1, from coordinate 32,064 downwards.
GACATGAACAGCTATCTGCTGAGCCTGGAAGTGCTGATGTTGCGCGGCATGGTTGCCATCGCCCGCAAGGATTTGCACGCGATCAAGAGCGGCCCGCGCCGCGGTGAAATCCTCGAAGCCCTGGTGGCTTTCGCGGAAATCCCTTTTACGCGCGCGGAATTGCAGCAAGCCAAGGCTGACGTGGCCAACTATCCCGACTTGCTGGAAGGCTTTTTGACGAACCAGCTGGCCAAGTCGCAGAACCAGGACAAGGCGGCGCTGACCCTGGCCGCCGTCGATTACCTGCGCGCGCTGCCCCCCGACGCCCTGGCCGGTGACGCCCTGCAGCACATCTTTGGCCTGATGCAGCTGGAACAGACGGCGCGCCGCATCTATGTCGACCCGGCCCAGGCGCGCGTCGTCGCCCGTTCCCTGCACGGTTTTATTGCCGTGTGCCGCGAAGCGGGCGTGGCGCTGGGCGGCTTTGCCGGCTGGCTGGGCGAGATGGAAGAAGCCGTGACAGTCTCGACCGGCAAGGCCAAGCTGGTCATCGCCTGCATCGACCAGATCAAGGGCCTCGAATACAACCACGTGATCTTGCCCTACCTGGCGGTCGATGAATTCCCGCGCAGCAAGACCGACCCGCTGGAAGAGGAAAACCGTTTTTATGTGGCCGCCACCCGCGCGCGCGACAGGCTCACCTTGCTGACGCCGGAAGACCCTGCTTACCAAAGCCGCTACATTGCCGCCCTGCAGCTCAAGCAGAAGATTGTTGCGCCGAAGTCATAGATCTTTTGCTGCCTGGCTGCTTTTTGCGAAAGACGAAAGCGGGCATACTTTGCTGGTGTGATTGATTGCAATCTGAACCAACAAAGGAGCAAGACATGAAGGTATTTGTTACGGGCGCAGCGGGATTTATCGGTAGTTCCATCGCGGCGGGCCTCGTGCGCGCCGGCCATCAGGTCACGGGCCTCGTGCGCAAGCCGGAGCAGGTGGCCGAGCTGGCCAAGGTCGGCGTGTTGGGCGTACACGGCGATTTGAACGACCGCGCATTGCTCATCGAGCAGGCGAGGGCGGCCGATGCCGTCATCAATGCGGCCAGCAGCGACCACCGTGGCGCCGTCGAAGCCATCCTTGAAGCGCTGGCCGGCACCAACAAAGTGTTTTTGCACACCAGCGGCTCGTCCATCGTGGGCGACGCCTCGGGCGGTGAGGGTACGGAACAGATCTATTATGAAGACAAGCTGCCGGCGCCCACGGCCGACAAGGCGGCCCGCGTCGCCATCGACGACCTGGTCCTGGCCAGCGCAAGCCAGGGCGTGCGCGCCAGCGTGCTGTGCAACACCCTGATCTACGGCCATGGCGCTTTGCCGCGCGACAGCGTGCAGTTGCCACGCCTGCTGAAACAGGCGCGCAAGAGCGGCATCGTGCGCCACGTGGGGCCGGGCCGTAACATCTGGTCCAATGTGCATATCGACGACGTCGTCAGCCTGTATCTGCTGGCGCTGGAAAAGTCGCCGGCCGGCACCTTTTACTTTGTCGAATCGGGCGAAGCGGCTTTCCGCGACATGACGGCCGCCATCGCCGCCGCGCTGGACCTGGGGCCCGCGCAGGACTGGCCGCTGCCCGAGGCGATTGCCGAATGGGGTTATGAGATGGCGTCGTATGGCCTTGGCTCCAACAGCCGCGTGCGCGGCGAGCGGGCACGCAAGCTGCTGGGCTGGCAGCCGCAGGGACCGTCCGTGCTGGCATGGATCGAGAAGGACATGCTCAAACCGCCGCACGCCATCACGGGTTGATGCAGCTCAGCAAAACTCCATCAGTGTGCGCTAGCGAACGGTGCTGTCTGACGATCGGGAGTATGATGTCTCTGCTTGGTTGAGACGCACTGCCGTGAGGTTGGCGGCATGTTCGATCTTCCAGCAGGTCAGCCGGTCGCCTCGAGGATCGGCACCAGATTTCTGTTCGCGTTTGCGCCCTGCGCCACGCGGCTGTGCACTGCAACTCCAGGTCGCGGTGTGGACTGCGAACCCCTTCAAGGCCGGCCTAGCCGGTCTTTTTTTTGCCTGTTTTTTGCCCGTCATTTCCAGCGTTGCGCCATTCACCGCTGTCTTTCCGCCATTCGCCGAAGCGTTGTTTTCTCCTCCCCGAAATCCGCGTATCTTTACGATCAACCAACTTCAAGGGGTGACCGTGAAACCTGAACCAGCCTATTGCCGCCGTACCCAGCTGCTGTGGGGCGTGCTGCTGATCGCCATCGGCGCCATCGTCCTGCTGGACCGGCTCGATGTGATCTATCTCCACGATTACTATTCACTATGGCATTATTGGCCGGTGATACTGGTCGTCTTCGGCTTGAACAAGCTGCTCACGCCCGTGTCCGCCAAGCAGGTACTGAGCGGCCTGTGGCTGATCTTTTTCGCCGTCTGGTGGTATGTATCGTATGAAGAACTGTGGAACTTGCATTTTTACAATAGCTGGCCCGCCTTGCTGATCGCCTGGGGCGTGGGTTTGGTGCTGGAACCGCTGCTGAACAAACATTTTATTGCCTACCGGGAGTCCGAGCATGAAAAATAAACCGCCGCTGCACTCGCCATCGCAGATCGTGCTGGGCGTCATCGTCATCGGTCTGGGGCTGCTGTTTCTGCTCGATAACCTCGGTTTCATCGATGTGCGTTATACCTTCCGCTTCTGGCCCACGGCGCTGATCGTGTTTGGCCTGCTGAAACTGTCGCAAAGCCGCAGCGCGAACGGTTATTTATTGGGCGGCATGCTGGTGCTGCTGGGCGTGGCCTGGACCCTCAAGCACATGGGTATCTTCTACATGAACTGGGACTTGCTGTGGCCCTTGCTGATCATCGGCCTGGGCGTGGCCGTCGTGTCGAAATCCTTGCCCGGCGCGCAGCAGCGCCAGCGCCGCCGGCGCTTTGGGGCGCAGCAGGATGGCCCCGCAGCGCCTGACTCGTTCGGCCAGGCCAGGAATGGCGCCGTGTCGCTCGACAAGGATGCCGCCGCTGCCACAGCAGCGCCCGGCGCCAGCGGACAATCGGACGATGACAGCATCATCGAAGTGACGGCCATCCTCGGCGGCTATGTGCGGCGCATGTCGTCGCAGCGCTTCAAGGGCGGCGATATCAATGTCATCATGGCTGGCTGCGAAATCGACTTGCGCCAGGCGTCGATTGAAGGCGAAGCCGTGCTCAACGTATTTGCCCTGTGCGGCGGCGTCACCATCAAGATTCCGCCCGACTGGAGCGTCGTGCTGCAGGGCACGCCCATCCTCGGCGGCTTCGAGGAAAAGACCATCGTGCCGCCGAACCAGGCCAAGCGCCTGTACGTGACGGGCTACGCCATCATGGGCGGCCTGGAAATCCGCAACTAGGCGCGCATGTCGGGGCCCTTGTCGAAGCGGCGTGGCGCCGTGGTGGTGTTCCTGGTCTGCATCGCGCTGGGCCTGGCCTTGGCCTCCATCCTGGCCAGGGTGGCGCACGCGCCCTGGCTCAATGCCGTCGTGCTGGTGGTGCCCGCCACGCTCGTGTATGCGATCGGTTCGGGTTTTTCCGCGTACTACCTGTGCCGCGCCTATCCCTTGCACGCCCGCCATCCATTCGCCATCGCCGGCGTGATGGGCGTGGCGGCGCTGTTCGCGGGCTTGCTGTGGGCCACCCTGCTGCAATTTTTGAACAGCGTCAGCCTGTTGCTGGAGCTGCGCTGGCTGGGCGTGAACCTGACGCAATCGCTGCTGGCCCTGTTCTTCGGCCTGGGCGCGCTGCTCTATTGCCTGGCTGCCGCCGTACATTATTTGTTGCTCGAATTCATGCGCGCCAGGATGGCCGAGCAGCGGGGGCTGGAAGCGCAACTGACGGCGCAGGAAGCGCAGTTGCGCATGCTGCGCACGCAGATCGATCCGCATTTCCTGTTCAACAGCCTGAACTCCATCAGCGCCCTGACGTCTATCGATGCGAAGGGCGCGCGCCAGATGACGGTGCAACTGGCCAGTTTCTTTCGCCAGAGCCTGAGCCTGGAAGCGCACAAGCACATTACCGTGGAGCAGGAACTGGTGTTGATCCGCCACTTTCTCGCCATCGAGCACGTGCGTTTCGGCGCACGCCTGCAAGTGGCGGAAAGCCTCGACACTGCCGCGCTGGCGTGTCTGCTGCCACCCATGCTGATACAGCCGCTGGTGGAAAATGCCGTCAAGCATGGTATCTGCGGCTTGACGGAGGGCGGCCTGATCGCCATCGAGGCGCGGCGCGTAGGCAGCCTGCTGCAGCTCGCCGTGCGCAATCCGGTGGATGCGGATCAAGGGCCAGAGCGCGGCAATGGCGTCGGCCTGGAGAACGTGCGCCAGCGCCTGGCCGGCGCGTATGGCCATGAGGCCAGCGTGCACTGGGGCCGGCGCGACGGCCATTTCGAAGTGATGATTTCCATGCCGGCGCAGACCGGCGACACGGAGGAAGCATGATGCAGGCAAGAATGCGGGTGGCCATCGTCGATGACGAATTGCTGGCGCGCAGCGTGTTGCGCGAATACCTGGCGCGCCACGACGATATCGATATCGTGGCCGAGTGCGCCAACGGCTTCGAAGCCGTCAAGGCCATCGCGGACCTGGCACCGGAACTGGTGTTTCTCGACATACAGATGCCGCGCCTCGATGGTTTTGAAGTGGCGGAGCTGATCGGCGCCAAGACGCGTTTGATCTTTGTCACGGCCTACGACCAGTACGCCTTGAAGGCGTTCGAATGCCATGCCCTCGACTATCTGCTGAAACCATTCAGCGAACAGCGCTTCGACCAGGCGCTGGCCCATGCGCGCGCCCACCGCAGCTTGCCCGAGACTGTGCTGACGCTGGCACGCGAGGCGGCCACGCGCAGCGCGCCGCTGGACCGCGTGCTGATACGCGATGGCGCCAAGGTCCACGTGATCGCCAGCGCGCGCATCGACTACATCGAGGCGCAAGATGACTACATCAGCATCCGTTCCGAGGGCAAGTCCTACCTGAAAAGCCAGACGCTGGCGGAACTGGAGACCCAGCTCGATCCCGCCAAGTTCCTGCGCGTGCACCGGTCGTACCTGCTCAATATCGACGGTATCCGCCGCATCGAGGCGGCGACGAAAGACAGCCACGTGGCCATCTTGCGCGATGATACGAGGATACCCGTGAGCAAGGCGGGGTATCAGAAGCTTAGATTATTGGTGGGTTAGCATTTTCGCTGGCGTAGATGCATAATCATCTACGCATGATATCATCTGGAGGTGATAGTGAATGCGCCGAGGACATGGCCGGTCACGTTTCACGATGACTTCGATGCGGAATTCGATGCTCTGCCGGTAGATGTTCAAGATGAATTGCTGGCGAGTGCCGATGCGCTGTCGAAGCTGGGCCCGGCTGCCGGGCGTCCTCACGTTGGGACGTTGAAGAATCCCAAACACCCGAACATGAAAGAGCTGCGTTTCAAGGCCAATAACGGGGTAGAGGTGTGGCGCGCGGTCTTTGCTTTCGATACGAGGCGTGAGGCGGTCATTCTGGTTGCGGCGGCCAAGCAAGGTGTCAATGAGGACAAGTTTTACAGGGATTTGTTATTCAAGGCAAATGCTCGCTATGAGCAACATCTCACCAACCTGGCTGCGGCGAAGGCAAGGCAGGACAAAGGCAGTAGATGATTTCAGGAGCAGGAGTTTGTCATGGGAAGAAATGTGAACGACGTCATCCACAGTTTGCCGGCCGAGCGGCAGGCAAAAATTGCGGCTCTATCCCAAGAAAAGATGCAAGAAATGATAGCGTACGCCACCACGCTGACGGATTTCCGCAAGGCAGTAGGCAAGACCCAGGCGGAAGTTGCGAGGGAACTGGGGATTCAACAGCATGCCATTTCCCAACTGGAAAAGCGTACCGATACTTATGTCTCGACCTTGCGCCGGTTTTTGCAATCGCTGGGCATGACATTGGAGATGTCGGTCGTTGCGCAAAACGGCGTGCGTATCGAACTGCAAAATTTTCTGCGCAGCCAGGAAGTTGATGCCGATGCCCATGATATTGCACTTGCTACGCCTGCGACGCCCCCAGGAAAGCGGAAAGCCGGCGTGTCGCGCAAGCGGGCTGGCAACGCCTGAAGCTGTTTTACCCAGTAGCTAGCTGCACATCCCACCACGTCGGCAAGAGCTGGCGGATTTCCGGCCGTGAAAAACGGTCGTCGATCAGGTAGACGACGCCCTTGTCCGACTGCGTGCGGATCACACGGCCGGCCGCCTGCACCACCTTTTGCATGCCCGGATACAAATATGTGTAGTCGTAGCCGGCGCCGAAGATGTCGCCCATGCGCTGGCGGATCTGCTCGTTGACGGGGTTGATCTGCGGCAAACCGAGGGTGGCGATGAAGGCGCCGATCAAGCGCGCGCCGGGCAAGTCGATGCCTTCGCCAAACGCGCCGCCCAAAACGGCAAAGCCGATGCCGCGCGTGTCCAGGCCGAAACGGCCCAGGAATTGCGCGCGGGCAGTATCGTCCATGCGGCGCGGCTGCTGCCAGATGGGCACGTCAGGGTAATGCTGGGCAAACAGGGTGGCCGTCTTTTCCATGTAGTCAAAACTGCTGAAGAAGGCCAGGTAGTTGCCCGGCGTTTCAGCGTATTGCTTCGCCATCAGCTGGGCGATGGGCAGCAAGGAGGCGGCGCGGTGCTGGTAGCGTGTGGAAATGGTATCGGCCACGCGCACGGACAATTGTTCCGCCTGGAACGGCGATTCCACGTCGACCCAGGCCGTGTTGGCTGGCATGCCCAGGGTGTCGCTGTAGTAATTCCATGGGCTCAGGGTGGCGGAAAACAGGGCCGTGCTGTGGCTGGCCGCGAAGCGTTCCTTGAGAAACGGCGCGGGGACGATGTTGCGGATGCAGACGGTGGAACCCGTCTCCGTTTTGCTGACGTCGAACAGCGAATGCGCGCCGAAGCTTTCCGCCAGGCGGTTGATCAGCAGCACGTCGAAATAAAAGCGCTGCAAATCTTCATCGAGCGCGGCCGCGTGTTCGGCCATGTAGTCGCCGATGGCCGTCGCCACCCCTTGCAGGGCGCCAAAGAATTTGTCGGGCAAGGCGGGATGCACGTGGTAGTCGCCATCCTGCTCTTTTAATAATGCCGTCCACTGGCGCGAGAGGCGGTCGAGCGGCTTTTTCAAGGCGTCGGGCGCGAACTTGCGCAGCATTTTCAGGTCGATCTGTGCCAGCTCGGCGGTATACATGCTGCGCGCGCGCGACACCATATTGTGCGCTTCGTCGACCAGCACATTGACTTTCCAGTCGTGGGCCAGGGTCATGCCGTACAGCATGGCGCTGAGGTCGAAATAATAATTGTAGTCGCCGATGACGACGTCGCTCCAGCGCGCCAACTCCATGCCCAGGTAATACGGGCAAATACCCTGCTGCAAGGCGATGGCGCGCACGGCTTCCTTGTCGAGGATCAAGCCGCTGGCCAGCGCCACCTCGCGCGCCAGTGGCAAGCGGTCGTAAAAACCCTTGGCCAGCGGACACGATTCACCGTGACAGGCCTTGTCAGGATGTTCGCAGGCGCTGCTCTTGGCGCTCAGTTCCAGCACGCGCAGCGGCAGCAGCGGGGCGCTGTCCTTGAGGATGGCGCAGGCGTCGAGCGCCATTTGCCGGCCCGGCACCTTGGCGGCGAGAAAAAACAGTTTATCGAGGCCATGCGCGGCCGTCGCTTTCAACATGGGAAACAGGCTGCCCACCGTCTTGCCGATGCCGGTCGGCGCCTGCGCCAGCAAGCCGCAGCCACGGCTGCTGGCCTTGTACATGGCTTCGGCCAATTGCCGCTGCCCCGGGCGGAAGTCCGCATGGGGAAAGGCCATGCTGGTAAGTTGCGTGTCGCGGCTGGCCCGGTGCGCCATTTCCTGCTCGGCCCAGTCGAGAAACAGCGTGCAATGCTGCTCGAAGAACAGATGCAGCGCCTCGGCCGTGCATTCCTCGTGCATGACGGTTTCCTTCTGGCTCACGATATCGAAATACACGAGCGCCACGCGCAGCATGGGCAAGTTCAGCTGCTGGCACAGCAAATGGCCGTAGATGCGCGCCTGCGCCCAGTGCAGCTGGCGGTGGTTGGCGGGCATCGCGTCGAGTTCGCCCCGGTAGGTCTTGATCTCTTCCAGCTGGCGCCGCGCCGGGTCATAGCCATCGGCGCGGCCGCGCACATGCAGGGGGCCGAAGTCGCCGGAAAGACTGATTTCACGCTGGTAATCATCATCGCGCCGGCTAGTGACGGTGGCGTGGCCGGCCATGCCTTCCTGCGCCGTGGGGGACGGCGTGAAACGCAAGTCCAGGTCGCCCACCTTGGCCGTGAATTCGCACAGGGCGCGCACGGCGATGGTGTAAGTGTTGCGGCTCATGCTGCCGCCTGCCATTGCAGGTAGCACACGCTGACGGGCATGGCGTGCTCGGCGCAATACGCGATCCAGCGCAGCTGGTTGTCTTGCAGGCGGTCGCCCGGACCCTTGACTTCGATCATGCGGTAGCGCCGTTCGGCAGGCCAGAACTGGATCAGGTCGGGAAAGCCGCTGCGGTTACTTTTGATGTCGAGCAAGATGCGCTCGAACGCCTTCTTCAGGTGGACTGCCGGGATGCAGGCCAGGGCCAGGTCCAGCAAGCCGTCGTCGAGTACGTCCCAGCTGACGAAGGGCGAGACGATGCCGTGCTTGGCGGCAAGCGTGGCGCGGATGGCGGCGTGGTAGCTGCCATCGTCCAGTTGCGCCAGGCAGACGGCAAAGTCCAGGCTGCGGCGCTGGTAAAAATCGGCGCTGTGCAAGTCGGCTGGTCCACGGTGGAACGGGTGGAAGAAGGCGCCCGGCATGGCCTTGAAGATGGCGGGCCAGCACAGCAGGCCGAACAGCGAGTTGATCAGGGTGTTTTCCACGTAATACACGGGGGCGTCGTCCTGCATCAGATGTTGCTGCACCACCGCTTCCACGTAGCACGCCTGTTCCGGGCAGGGCAGCAGCAGGTCGATGCGTTCCACGGCGGCCGCCGCGCTGGCCGCCTGCTTCGCATGGCCCAGCTTGCGCCGCAAACGGGGGGCCATGCGCAGCAGCAATTGCTGTTCCGCTTCGCTTTCCGGCGCCGCGAGGGCGATCATCAGGCGCTCGTAGGCAGCTTGCGGCTGCTCATCTTTCTCCAGCACGCGGATGGCGCGGCCACGCGCGCCCGGATAGCGGCAATCGGCGTAGGCGCGGTAGGCTGCCGGCCAGTCCTGGCATTTTTCCAGGTGCTGGGCGATCTGGAAGCGCAGCTTGTCGCGCCGGCTGGCCAGCCAGGTGTTGTCCTCGGACAAGGGCAGCGCAGCCAGTTCCTGCAGCACCTCGTCGGCCGGCGCGCTGTCGTTGTAGCGTTCGCGGCACTGGTGCAGCACTTCATAGTGCTCGATATCCTGGCGCGTGCGAAAACCGCGCGACTGCGGCGAGAATTCCACTTTTTCGTATTGGTACACGCCGAGGTCGGACAGCACGAATTCCGACCAGTCCTGATGATAATTGCCAAAGTAAATCAGGCGCAGGCGGTCGCACAGCGCTTGCAGGCCGATGCGGTACAGCAAATCAGTGGAAGCCGGATGCCAGGCGGAAAACGCTTTATTTTCCCCATGCTGCTCGCGCAAGGCGTCCAGTTGTTCCGCCTTGCGCGCCGCCTTCAGGGGCGCGTCGAGGTCGAAGGCCTGGGCGATTTCCGCTTTCAGCAGCAGGTCGAACAGTTCATCGAGCGAAATGGCAGGATCGGCTTCCACCCAGCTAGTTGCCAGCAAGGGCAGGGCGGCGGCGCGCGTGTCGCCGATTTCCGGGTAATTGAGCTTGCTGGCGCGAAACAGGCAGCCCTTGCGCATGACGAGGCGCACGAACAGGGCGCGCGATGGTTGCGGCAGGGCGCCGAAGGCGGCGATGAACTGCCTTTCTTCAGGACTCAGCAGATCGGCGTAACGCGCGCCGATCCAGTTCAGCACATCCTGGAAATTATCCAGATAGTACAGGGGATTTTCCAGGACTCTCAACATGGGGATGGCAATAGGGCAAGATGCAAGGTGATCGGTTTTACTGTGTTTATATACAGTTTAAACCTTCAGCCGCCGCTTGCCCAGCGAATTATGTTCAGTCAGCCGTGCTGTAGGCAAAACCGCTGTCGAACTTTTCGTAGGGAATCAATTCCGCGCGCAGGCTGGCCAGTTCGATGTCGGTCAGCAAGCCCCGGTGCGCTTCCGTGCGTCCCTTCGGCAGCGCCATGTCGTAATCGATGATGTCCCGAGCCAGCAGGCCCTGCAGCACGTCGGCTTGCCGCGCCGTCAGGTAGCGTGCATGCGTGCCCAGGGTTTTCGTCAGTTGATCCTTGAATGCCTCGTCGCTGACGTCGTTGTATGTGTCCTGGTCGGCCATGCTGTTCAACAACATGTGAACCATGAAATCTTGCAGATTTTTCGCCAGGTACTGGGCTTCATTGTCGTCATGCCACAGCAGCACGATGGGCATCTCGCCGTCTTGCTCGCTTGAGGCGAAAAAGCAGTAGTGGTCGCCCGCGCCCGTTTGTGCGAACGGGATGAACTGGAAGGCGGGATCGATCTGCCGGTAATCGTCCGTATCCAGCAGCGCTTCCACTTCCGCGGCAACGGCCTCGATGTTGAGCAATTCGAAATCGTCCGCATGCAATAGCAGGGTGGGCCGGTCCGTCAAGGTGGGATAGACCAGCTTGTACCAGTCGGGCCCATATTCGCCCACGGCCAGCATGCCGTCGCGCTCCAGCTGCCGATACAATGTGGGATAGGTGAAGCCGTGTTGCCGTTCAATTTCTGACAGTGTCATGTTTGCCCCGTTAAACGTGAGTGATGGGCAAATGATAGTCGAGGCGATGGCGCGCACGGTTGGCGCCATGGCAGCAGTGATGGACATAATTAATAAACATTTTAGTTTACTTATGTGGCGTGCTCACGTAACCTTGCCAGACTATATCCATCGAGTCCGCATGAAAAACATCATATTAATTTCCGCCGCTTGCCTGCTGGCGCTGTTGTCGACCATCGGCGCCTCCCTGCCATACCCGATCCTGCCGCCTTTGTTTGCGGCCGAGGCGCCGAATGCCTTCAACAATTTCCTCGGCTTGCCGTCGAAATTGCTGTTCGGCCTGGCGCTGACCATCAATCCGCTGGGCTTGCTGATTGGCTCGGCCTTGCTGGGCCCCTTGTCCGACCGTTATGGCCGCCGTCCCTTGCTGATGCGCACTGCCGTGGGTGCCGCCATCGGTCACGCCATCACGGCCTGGGCGCTGGTGATCCAGTCCTATCCGCTGTTCATCGTCGCCCGTTTCATCACGGGTTTGCTTGAAGGGAACGGCGCCGTGGCGCGCGCCATGCTGGCCGACCAGCTGACGGGGCCGTTGCGCCTGCGCGCCATGTCATGGCTGAACGGCGCGTTTTACCTGGGCTGGCTGGTAGGCCCGATCCTGGCGGGCGCGACCCTGCATTGGGGCGTGACGGTGCCATTCTGGATTGCCGCCGCCGCCCTCATGCTCGTCGCCGTGCTGGTGGCCGCCGGCTTGCCGCGCGAAACGCCCTCGCTCTTGACGACGTCATGGTGGCAAGTGGCGCGCGACCGCCATTCGCTGAACCTGCTGCGCCACGACGAGCTGCGCACCCTGTTCATCGTGCAACTGGCGCTGACCTGCGGCGTGGCCAGCTTTTACGAGTTCTATCCGCTGTGGCTGGTCGAAACGGCCAATTACCACGCACAGGAGATTGCCTGGGTGAATGTGGGACTGTGCGGCACGATGACCATCACGTCCTTGCTGGCGGGCGGTCCCAGCCGCCATGCGCCGCTGCTGCGGGCCAGCTGGTATGCCTGCGGCGTGGCGCTGGCCGTGGGGATCTTGGCATTGGGTAATATCTGGGTGGGCATCGCAGCCATCGTGCTGTTCGGCATTCCGAATGCGCTGTACAACACGGTGATCCAGGGCTGGTGCGCGGAGCGTTTCAGCGCGCACGGACAGGGCGCCGTGATGGGCTTGCTGGCCACCACCTTTTGCATCGCCAACATCGTCGTCGCCCTCAGCGGCTCCGTGCTGACCCTGATCGATACGCGGCTGATCCTCGTCGCGGGCGCCGTGTCCGCCGCCTGGGCCGCGTGGCGCATGGCCGCCTGGCGGCGCCAGCTGGCTGGCGCCGTTGACGCGAAGGCGGTGGCATGAGCATGAGCACGTCGGAGCAGACGCTGTTCCTGCTGAAGATGCGCGGGCCGCAGACGGCGCAACAGCTGGCGGCCTTGCTCGATATCACCTCCATGGGCGCGCGGCGCCAGCTGGAAGCGGCGCTCGAGCGTGGCCTGGTGGCTTTCGAGGACGTGGCCGACAAGGTGGGACGCCCGTCGCGGCGCTGGCAGTTGACGCAGCAAGGCCACGCGCGCTTTCCCGACCGGCATGCCGACCTGACCCTGGAATTGATCGCGCAAGTGAAAACCCTGTTCGGCGACGAGGGCCTGGATAAATTGATCGGCGCGCGCGAACGCAGCAGTGAAGCGGCCTACGGCAAGCTGGTCGACCCTCGGCTTGACTTGGCGCAACGAGTGGACAGCCTGGCGCGGGCGCGCGATGGCGAAGGTTACATGGCCCATGCCGAGCCGCAGGACGATGGCAGTGTCTTGCTGGTGGAAAACCATTGCCCGATTTGCGCGGCGGCCACGGCGTGCCAGAATTTTTGCCGCTCGGAGCTGGCCATCTTTCAACGGGTATTGGGGGGCGATTGCACGGTGGAGCGCAGCGAATATCTGCTGGAGGGGGGAAGGCGCTGCGTGTACCGGATTGTGCCGGTGAGATGAACCCAAGCAAAGGCTGGGGTCAGACCCGGCGGGTCTGACCCCACATTGAGTGACCTTATTTTTTGGCCGCCTTCGGCTTGGCGGCAGGCGCGGCCTTTTCAGCTGTTGCCGTAGCGCCGGCCGTCGCCTTTTCCGTTGCCTGCGCTACTTGCGCGCTGGCCTTGGCGATCTGCTCTTCCACTGTTTTGACGGCCTGTTTCGTGGCCTTGGTCACTTGTTCGTAACCGAGGAAGGCGTTGTCGATGGCGGCCTTGACGATGGCGACGGCGTTTTCCGAGCCTGGCGGCACGTTTTTCGTGACGTCGTAGATCAGGGCGCTCAGATTGCTTTTCGCTTCGGCCACATGGGCTTCGGCGGCCGTGGTGAATTCCGTGTGGATTTCCTTGATGATGTCGTCGAGTTGCTGTTTATACGCTTTCGCGCCGGCCACGCCCGGTTGCAGCTGGGCGGCGGCGGCGGCCATGGCGGCTTTCGGATCCTTGGCCTGGCTGATTTCCTTGCCGGCGGCAAGGCCATCCTCGATGCCGGACCTGGCGGTGGCCATGTTCAGCGCCAATACCTGTTCCACGCCTTGCACGGCCTTCGAGGTGAGGGTGTTGAAGGTCATTAGCTGGAATTCAAACAGGGCCTTGGTGGCCGTTGCGAATTGTTCGGGATTCGTAAACATGTGGTCTCCTCGGTTTGAATAGATACGTTCTTATCGTTCCATACTCTTTCGACGCCGCAATGCCATCGCTTGATCTCAAGCCGGTGCCCCGTGTGGTCATGGCCCCATTATTTAACAAGCGCCGGTTTTTCGCAACGGCTATCTTTGTACGGTCCCGAGGCCAGTTCCCAGCCAAATCCCAGGGTCGATTGGGCGCACGACAGGGTGCCGTCGATCTTGCTGCGCCATTTGTACCAGGGGGCGGGTCCGGCCATTGCGCCGGCGCAAACTGCCAGCAGGGCGGCGGCGGTCAGGTATTTCATGGGTACTCCGAAAGAAATGCTTGCTGGCATTGTAGCGCGCTTGCCCCTCAGGGGGCGGGCGCTTGCGGCGCGGCGGCCGGCAGCTGCAGGGTGAAGGTGGTGCCGCTGCCGGCGCCGGTGCTGCTGGTGGCGTCGATATGGCCGCCCAGCACGCCCGTGACGATGTTGTGCGCCACATGCAGGCCCAGGCCCGAACCGCCGGAACCGAGCTTGGTCGTGAAGAAGGGGTCGTAGACGTGCACGAGGTCGTCGGCGGCGATGCCCACGCCCGTGTCGGCGATGGACATGGTGATCGTCTTGCCGTCGTCGCTGCCACGCGCCCTGATGTGAATGGTGCCGCCGCTGCGGCCCTCGAAGGCGTGGCGCAGGCAGTTTTCCAGCAGGTTGCTCAGCACCTGGCCCAGTGGACCGGGATAGCTGTCCATGGCCAGGCCGTCCGGTACATCCTGCGTCAGGCTCAGGCCGGCGGCCTTGAGCGGCGTGCACAGGGGCAGCATCAGTTCGGCGACGAACTGGCGCAGCAGGAAGTGGCGGCGCTGCGAGCTGGCGCGGTCGACGGCGATCTGCTTGAAGCTCGACACGAGGTCGGCCGCGCGCTGCAGGTTGCGCAGCATGATGGCGTCCGCCTCGCTGGCCTGGGTCAGGTAGGCGCCCAGTTCGGAGCGGCGCAGGCCGTCAAGGAAGCTGGCCTGGATTTCGCGCGTGCGTTCGGCCATGGTGGTGGCCACCACCAGGCCGTTGCCGATCGGCGTATTGAGTTCATGCGCGATGCCGGCCACCAGCGCGCCGAGCGCGGCCAGCTTGTCGCGGCGCACCAGTTCTTCCTGCGTGATGGACAGGTTTTCCAGCGCGGCGGCCAGTTCCAGGTTCGTTTGCTCCGAGTGTTCCTTGGCCAGCGTCAGGGCCGCCGTGCGTTCGGCCACCAGGTCTTCCAGGTGGGCGCGGTGGCGCTGCAGTTCGCGTTCGTGGCGCATGCGGCCAATCGCGATGCCGGCCAGGTCGGTCGCCGTGTCGATCAGTTCCAGGTCGCGCGCGTCTGGCTTGCGCACTTCGCGGTAGTACATGGCGAAGGACCCGAGCACGGCGCCATCCTGGCCGAAGATGGGGCGCGACCAGCAGGCGCGCAAGCCGAACGGCGCCGCCAGTTCGCGGTAGGGCGCCCACAGCGGATCGTGCATGATGTCGGTGACGACCACCGGTTCGCGCAGGAACATGGCCGTGCCGCAGGAACCCACGCCGTCGCCGATGGCCACGCCTTCGAGCAGGGCCATGTACTCGGGCGGCAGGCTGGGGCCGGCCGCGCTGTGCATGTGGACGCCGTCGTCGTCGAGCAGCATGATGGAACAGAGCACGCCGCGCGACTGACCTTCGATCAAGAGCAGCAAGTGGTTCAGGGTGGGGGTCAAGGGCGCGCCCTTGGCGACCATTTCCAGCAGGGCGCTCTGGCCCGAGCGCATCGCTTCGGCGAGGTTGCGTTCGGTCAAGTCGATGATGCGCGCATGCACCAGCTGGCGGCCTGGCACGGACAATCGCATCAGGCGGATTTCGCAGGCGATCGGGTGGCTGTCGCGGTGGCAGCAGCTGGCGCGGAAGACGACGATCTTGCCTTGCAAGGTATCGCGGATCTTTTCTTCCAGCAATTGCGGCGAGGCGCGGCCATCGCCCTGATGCTTGGGGAACAGCGGCTCCATGCCGCCTTGCAGCAGCTCGGCCAGCGGCATGCCGAACAATTCCTCGGCCAGGTGGTTGGCGTCGATCAGCAGGCGGTTGTCGATATCGAACAGCAGCACGGCGTCGGGCGAACCGGCCAGGATGGAGTGGTAATTGACTTCCAGCGTTTGCGGATGCAGGGGGCGCGGCGGCGTGACGGCATGCGGCGCGGGCGCCTCGGCCCTGTGCAGCGCCAGTTCCATGAGGATTTTTTCCGCCACGTCGCGCGCATTGAAGGGCATCTTGATGTAGTCGGAGGCGCCGGCACCCACGCTGCGGCCCTGCTCCTCGGCACTGGGGGTGGCCGACATCAGCAGCAGGGGCACGCTGTGGCGTCCGCCCGCATTGCGCAGGCGCATGCAGGTGGCGCCGATATTCGAGCCGGCCAGGGCCGCGTCAAGCAGGATCAGGTCCGTGCCGCCGGCCGCCAGTTCCACGCCTTCGTCGATATCGCCCGCCAGTCCCGTGCCCAGGTTATGCCGGTCCAGCACATACAGCAGTTCGCGCACATCGTTCGGCGAATTGCTGACCAGCAGCACATTGGCCCGGTCGGTGATGGAAGAAATCAACTGATTCATGGTATCGCGCCCTTACGCGTTTCATGGGCCTAGTATTACATCAAGGCAAGTAGGAGTAAACGATAATTCTTGATGACCAAAAGCAAGGGTCGCAGCACTCGTTCAGGCGGCGTTTTGTGCGGCCTGCGGCGCCAGATCGGCGCGCGCTTGCTCGATGCGCGGGTAATTATCCTCGATCCAGTCGACCAGCACGGCCAGGCGTTCGGCCGCTTCGCGTCCCAGCGGCGTGAGGCTGTATTCCACCTTGGGCGGGATCACCAGATACGCCTGGCGCAGCACGAAGCCGTCGCCCGCCAGCGCGTCCAGGGTTTGCGCCAGCATTTTTTCGCTGACGCCGCCCACTTCGCGGCGCAGTTCGCTGAAGCGCCGCGTGCCGCTCAGCAGTAGCACCAGCACCAGCACGGCCCAGCGGCTGGTCAAGTGGCTGAGCACGGCGCGCGACGGGCAGGCGGCCGCCAGCAGGTGCGCGCCCTGGGTTTGCCGGGCGAGGGCGGCGCGCAGGCTGGCGCCGGGAGTGTCTGTGGACATGATAGTTGGCCTTGTTAATTGAGATTTTACTCATACTTACCAAAAGGTACGTACTTACAATAAGTAAGTAATAGTCCTATTATAGGGTTTTACCACCCACGTACCAAGGAGAAATCATGATCGTCATCACCGGTGCCACAGGCAATCTGGGCCAGCACGTCATCGCCAGCCTGCTCAAATCCGTTCCTGCAGCCAACATCATCGCCGCCGTGCGCAACCCGGCCAAGGCCGGCAATCTGGCCGCCCAAGGCGTGCAAGTGCGTCAGGCCGACTACAACGATGGCGCCAGCCTCGATGCGGCATTCAAGGGCGCCACGAAAATCTTGCTGATTTCGTCGAGCGAAGTGGGCCAGCGCGCGCAGCAGCACCAGAACGTCATCGATGCGGCCAAGCGGGCCGGCGTCGCCCTGCTGGCCTACACCAGCGTCTTGCGCGCCGACACGTCGCCGCTGGGCCTGGCCGCCGAGCACGTGATCACGGAGGCGGCGATTCGCGCATCCGGCCTGCCGTACACTTTCCTGCGCAACGGCTGGTACCTGGAAAACCATACGGAACACCTGGCGCCCGTGCTCGAGCATGGCGTCGTGCTGGGCGCGGCGCAAGACGGGCGTTTCTCGTCGGCCGCGCGTCTTGATTACGCTGCTGCCGCCGCTGCCGTGCTGACAGCGGATAAACCGCAAGCCATCTATGAGCTGGCGGGCGACCAGGGCTTTACCCTGGCGGAATATGCGGCCGAAGTGGCGCGCCAGTCGGGCAAGCCGATTGTGTATAAAGATTTGCCGCAGGCGGACTTCAAGGCGGCGCTGGTGGGCGTGGGTGTGCCGGAAGGCTTTGCCGACCTGCTGGCTGATTCCGATGCGGGCGCGGCCAAGGGCGGCCTGGAAGACCATGGCAAGCAATTGAGCGCGCTGATCGGCCGTCCGACGACGAGCCTGCTTGACGCCGTGAAGGCGGCGCTGGCGAAGTAAGGGGAGGGAGGATGCCGTGGCAGCACGGCATCCGGAAATGAAAAAAGCCGCAAACTCGTGAAAGTTTGCGGCTTTTTTGCGAATTAGGTAATGGTGCCCACGAAGGGACTCGAACCCCTACACCCGAAGGCACATGGACCTGAACCATGCGCGTCTACCAATTCCGCCACGTGGGCACTGATGCTGCTTACAACGATATCTCACTACTGTACTGCGGACTACAACGAAAACAACTCGTTGCTGGTGGTGCCCACGAAGGGACTCGAACCCCTACACCCGAAGGCACATGGACCTGAACCATGCGCGTCTACCAATTCCGCCACGTGGGCATTGTGCTGCTTGTTGCTGCTATCTTACTACTGTACTGCGGATCACAACAATGAACAACTTGTTGCTGGTGGTGCCCACGAAGGGACTCGAACCCCTACACCCGAAGGCACATGGACCTGAACCATGCGCGTCTACCAATTCCGCCACGTGGGCATTGTTACTGCTTGCTGCTTGTCGCTGCGTGTTCTGTAGCGAGGACAAAATCATAAGGGCTGGCGCGCATTCGGTCAATCAACATTTTGCACTTTTCTTCAAGAAACATGTTTTTTCGCCTGAAAAGGGCTGTTCCCTATGAAAAATGGCTGGATCTGCCTCTTTTTTCAGCGCTTTTCCGCAGCTTTCCGTCCGTGCGCGTGTCAGGTGATCCGGCTGCCTGGAGGGGAGTGCTTTTTGCTGCGGAAATGAAAAAAGCCGCAAACTCGTGAAAGTTTGCGGCCTTTTGCGAATTAGGTAATGGTGCCCACGAAGGGACTCGAACCCCTACACCCGAAGGCACATGGACCTGAACCATGCGCGTCTACCAATTCCGCCACGTGGGCACTGATGCTGCTATTACTACTTGTTGAAAAATAACTTCACAACAATTCTGCTATTATAGCGACTTGAAGAGTTTTGCGCCAGATGAGCTTTCGCTCCATACTGCACATCAACCCTGTACCGCTTTCCTGCAACTGCATTCCCGTGAAGGTTTGTCGCTGCAAGAGACCGAGATTATAGAGCAATATTTGCCGAAGTCAAATGCATTGCGCAGCTTTTCTCCTTTTTTTCATCGGCGGGGCACTTGTTCGGTTTCCGCTACGCTGTCCGTTAGGCAAACCAAGGCGTCCTCCGGTACACTACCGGACATCACCGTGTCAATATTGACGGTGATGTCATCGGTCTTTGTCTTCCGTTTGATCACTGTCAATAACAACTATAGAAATACTTTTGAGCCAAAATACCCACACCATCCCCAGCCGGGAGGACATTCTCGGCATATTCCGCAGCGTCAACGCGCCTCTCGACCCGCAGTCTCTCGGGAAAACGCTGCAAGTGCATGCCGATTCCATGGATGTCCTGGTCCGTCGCCTGAAGGCGATGGAGCGCGACGGCCAGCTCAAGTCTGACGCCAGCGGTGTTTTCAGTCTGGCCGACCAGAGCGCGCTTGTCGCCGGTCGCGTCACCAGCCACCGCGATGGCTTCGGCTTCGTCATTCCCGACGACGCCAGCGCCGACCTGTTCCTGCCCGAGAAAGAAATGCAGAAAGTACTGCATGGCGACAAGGTCATGGCCCGCATCGTCGGCACGGACCGCCGCGGCCGCCCTGAAGGCACGATCGTCGAAGTCACCTACCGCGCCAACACCCACGTCATCGGCCGCCTGATCCATGAAAACGGCACCTGGGTCGTGGCGCCGGAAGACCAGCGCATCGGCCAGGACATCCTCGTCACCGGTTCGGTCGGCAAGGCAAAAGCCGGCCAGATCGTCAGCGTCGAACTGACCGAGCAACCGATGCGCTTCAAACAGCCGGTCGGCAAGATCGTCGAAGTGCTCGGTGCGCTTGATGATCCCGGCATGGAAATTGAAATTGCCGTGCGCAAATTCAACGTGCCGCACATCTTTTCCGCCGCTGCCCTCAAGCAAGCTGAAAAGCTGCCGTTCGAAGTGCGCGCCGCCGACCTGAAAGACCGTGTCGACCTGCGCGACGTGCCTTTGGTGACCATCGATGGCGAGGACGCGCGCGATTTCGACGATGCCGTATATTGTGAACCCGTCAAGATTGGCCGCGCCAACTGCTTCCGCCTGATCGTGGCGATTGCCGACGTCAGCCATTACGTGAAACCGAACGACGCGCTCGATATTGACGCGTTGGAGCGCAGCACGTCCGTCTACTTCCCGCGCCGCGTCATCCCGATGCTGCCGGAAAAGCTGTCGAATGGCCTGTGCTCGCTGAACCCGGCCGTCGACCGCCTGACCCTCGTCTGCGACGCCGTCGTCAGCGACAAGGGCGAGCTGAAGGCTTACCAGTTCTACCCGGCCGTGATCCACTCTGCCGCGCGTCTCACGTATGACGAAGTCGCTGCCGTGCTGGGCAACACCAAGGGACCCGAAGCGGCACGCCGCGCGGACATCCTGCCGCACCTGCAGAATCTGGAAGCCGTCTACCGCGCCTTGCTGAAAGCGCGCACGGAGCGGGGCGCCATCGATTTCGAGACGACGGAAACCTATATCGTCTGCAATACGGCTGGCAAGATCGAAAAGATCATCCCCCGCACGCGCAACGAAGCGCACAAGATCATCGAAGAGTGCATGCTGGCGGCCAACGTCTGCGCGGCCGATCTGTTGCTGCGTAACAAGCACCCAGGCACCTACCGCATCCACGCCAGCCCGACCAAGGAAAAGCTCACGCAAGTGCGCACCTTCCTGAAACAGGTTGGCCTGAACCTGACGGGCGGCGACACGCCATCGGCATCCGATTACCAGACCCTGATGCAGCAGATCAAGCAGCGTCCCGACGCGGCCCTGCTGCAAACGATGTTGCTGCGCTCGATGCAGCAAGCCGTCTACAGCCCGGACAATATCGGCCACTTCGGCCTGGCGTACGAGGCGTATGCCCACTTCACCAGCCCGATCCGCCGCTATCCCGACCTGCTGACGCACCGCGCCATCAAGGCCATCTTGCAAGGCAAGAAATACGAGCCGAAGCTGTCCGAGAAGACCGTGCTGAACACGAACGTGTCGAACGCCACGCGCAAGCAGCAGGCGAAGGACAAGGCCGACGGCAAGCCGAAGAAGACGGATCTGACCATCTGGGACGCGCTGGGCGTGCATTGCTCGGCCAACGAGCGCCGCGCCGACGAAGCGTCGCGCGACGTGGAAGCCTGGCTGAAGTGCTACTTCATGCAAGACAAACTGGGCGAGGAGTTCACCGGCACGATCACCGGCGTGACTACCTTCGGCGTGTTCGTGCAGCTCGACACCCTGTTTGTCGAAGGCCTGGTGCACGTCACCGAGCTGGGCACCGATTACTTCCAGTACGACGATGCGCGCCATGAATTGCGCGGCGAACGCACGGGCAAGCGTTATCAATTGACCGACCGTCTGACGGTGCAAGTGGCACGTGTCGACCTGGAAACGCGCAAGATCGACCTGCGTCTGGTGACCGATGCGGAACTGGCGGGCGAAGAAGCGCCAGCCAAGCAAGCTGGCGGCAAGCGCAAGGGCGAAAAGAAATCGATGGTCAAGCCCGGTCCCGCGACCGAGCAGCGCCACGAGATCAAGGCCAGCGTCAACACCGGCGGCAACAACGGTGGCAAACCCGGCAAGGGTTCCGGCGGCCGCTCCAACGGCGCCAAGTCTGTTGCCAAGGAAGTCCCCAAGGCGGCAGTCCCCAAGGCAGCCGCGCCGAAGCGCAGCAAGAAACCAGCCGCGGCACCCGCTGCGGCGGCACCACGTGCAGCAAAAACTGTATCAAAATCAAGCAAGAACAAGCGATAAAAGAAACGATAACAAATGAAGAATAAAATGATTTTCGGCTTCCACGCCGTCACCTCGCGTCTGCGTCATGAAGCGTCGTCCGTGGAAGAAATTTTCGTCGATGCCAGCCGCGTCGACGGCCGCATGAAGGACATGATCGCCGCCGCCAAGGCTGCCAACGTGCGCGTCATGCCCGTCGATTCGTCGCGTCTGGACAAGATCGTCGGCACGCGCCGCCACCAGGGCGTGATCGCGTTTGCCTCGCAACTGTCGCTGGCGCGCAATCTCGATGAGCTGCTGGACGCCATCGACGGCCCGCCGCTGCTGTTGATTCTCGACGGCATCACCGACCCGCACAACCTGGGCGCCTGCCTGCGCGTGGCCGACGGCGTCGGCGCACATGCCGTCATCGTGCCGAAGGACCGCGCCGTGGGCTTGAACGCCACGGCCGCCAAGGTCGCCAGCGGCGCCGCCGAAACCGTCCCGTACATCACCGTGACGAATCTGGCGCGCACCATGCGTGAACTGAAGGATCGCGGCATCTGGCTGATCGGCACCTCGGACGACGGCGAAAAAGGCTTGTACGAAGCCGATTTCACGGGCCCGACGGCTCTCGTCATGGGTTCCGAAGGCGAAGGCATGCGCCGCTTGACGCGCGACACCTGCGACATCCTCGTCAGTATCCCGATGTTCGGCTCCGTCGAGAGTCTGAACGTGTCGGTCGCTTCCGGTGTGTGTCTTTACGAAGCCCGCCGTCAGCGGATTGCTTTAGAAGCATAAGCTAGCGTCACTTGGGGTCAGACCCGTCGGGTCTGACCCCAGCTTGCCGTTGAGGAACCTCTCGACGTCAGCCCCTCCAGCATTCCCTCTCCGAATACGCTACCATTTGCGTTCCACCTTATCCATTGTCATTATGTTCCACCACCTGCGCGAAGACATCAACAGCATCATCGAACGTGACCCGGCCGCTCGCAATGGCTGGGAGGTGCTGACCTGTTATCCCGGCTTGCACGCCATCGTCATGCATGGCTGGGCGCACTGGTGCTGGACGCGGCACATGAAGTGGGTAGGGCGCTTCATTTCCTATATCGCCCGCATCATCACGGGCATCGAGATCCATCCGGGCGCCGTCATCGGCCGGCGCGTCTTCATCGACCACGGCTTCGGCGTGGTGATCGGCGAGACGGCCATCGTCGGCGACGACTGCACCATCTACCAGGGGGTTACTTTGGGCGGCACCTCGCTGCACAGCGGCGCCAAGCGCCATCCGACCCTCGAGCGCGGCGTCATCGTCGGCGCCGGCGCGCAGGTGCTGGGCAGCTTCACGGTGGGCGAGTACGCCAAGGTGGGTTCGAACGCCGTGCTGTTGAAACCCGTGCCGTCCGGCGCGACGGCCGTCGGCAACCCCGCGCACATCGTGCAAAAGGATGTCAGCGCCCTGCGCGAGGGCAGCACGGCCCACCTGTTCGCCGCGTATGGCGTCACGCCCAACGGCGACGATCCGCTGTCGAAAGCCCTGCAAGGCCTGATCACGCATGCCGTGGCACAGGAACAGCGCATCGAAACCATCCTCGCCACCCTGAAGGCGGCCGGTATCTGCTGCCAGGGCGTGCCCGAGTGTGATAAATTCGATTCCGAGCAAATGAACAAGCTGGTTGATTAAGGATACAGGCATGACTACAGACGCAAACATAGCTGAAAACGCAGCAGAAAAAAGCAGCGACAATCCGAATCTGCTCGACCCTTTCGAGATCCGCGTGCTGGCCGTGCTGGCCGAAAAGGAAGCGCTGACGCCGGACAGCTATCCGCTCTCGCTCAACGCGCTGACGAACGGCTGCAATCAGCTGTCCAGCCGCGACCCCGTCATGGCCCTGTCCGAGGAAACCGTGTACGACGTGCTGCAGCGGCTGATGCAGCGCAAGTTCGTCAACGGCATCACGCAGGCGGGCGCGCGGGTCGCCAAGTATGAACACCGCATGCGCATCAAGTGGTCGCTGGAACAGGACAAGCTGGCCATCCTGACGATATTGATGCTGCGCGGCTTGCAGACGGCGGGCGAAATCCGCAGCCGCAGCGGCCGCGTACATGAATTCAAGTCCGTGGCGGAAGTGGAATCCGGCCTGCAATTTTTGATCGACAAATACCCGCCGCTGGTGGCCAAGCTGGCCGTCGCGCCTGGCGCCAAGGAGCCGCGCTACGGACACTTGCTCGGCGGTGAAGAGGCGCTGGCGCAGATCGAGACGGCGGCAGGCTACGCCGGCGCCGTCAGCGCCCCGCAGCAGGGCAGCCGTGTCGCCCAGCTGGAACAGGAAGTGCTGCAATTGCGCAGCGACTTCGATGGACTGGCGGCGCAGTTCGAGGCGTTCCGCAAGCAGTTCGAATAATTTTCGGGCAAGCGCCTATTGGGCCTGCGGGTCGAAATAGGCGGTCCAGGTCAGGCTCGAAGGGGCAAGGCCCTGCGCCTTGCCAAATTGCGCCATGGCCTTGCGCGGTTTTGCCAGTCCCGCCAGGGCCACCCCCAGGTTGTAATGCGTATGGCTGTCTGTCGAGCCCAGCTTGAGCGCTGTTTCCAGTACGTTGACGGCTTCCCTTTACTTGCCCTGGTCGCACAGCACGGCGCCTAGGCAAGTGATCAGGGCGGTATTTTGCCGATCCGCTTGCGGGGCTGCTTGCCAGGCGCTGCGCAACACGGCTTCAGCTGCCGCCATGTGCGCATTCCATTGCCCGGCATCGCTTTCGGCCAGTTTGATATATGCCTTGCTTGCGGCGATGGCGTGCATGGCCGCCTTAGCCGGGCCAGGCGGCGGAATTGCTTCCGGTTTCATAATCGACGCTGGCGGTAAATTCCCAGTCATCGGTATCGCGCCCAGTCTTTTCGGACCAGGCCTCGGCAGCGACGCTCAACAGTTCTTCCAGCCAGTCGTCCGTTTGGTCGGGCATCAGGGTGGGGTCGGCCAGCACGCTGTCATACGTGGCCTTGCCCGAGCCGACGACGAAACAGCGCGCATACAGGAAGCCGTCATCCGACTTCCCCGAGTTGCCGGCATGGTCCGCAAACACCTTGCCATCGAGCTTGTACAGTGCCTGAGCCAGGCACTCTTCGAAGCCCTTGATATCATTGACCGGCAACTCGGCGAGCGCTTCGGTCAATGGTTCCACCGCGGCATCGGCGTCGCCGTCCTCCAGGGCTTCACGGTCGATTTGCTCTATCAGCTGCCAAAACTTTTCTTCGTTCATTGTGAATCCCTGGTAAATAGTCAATCGATACTGAAAGAGGTCAGGCATGCAATGCAGGTGGCGCGAGTCGTCCCGTCTGTGCATCCTGAGCTTGTTTAGAATATCATTTTGCTAGAATACCAAGCGCACAGTTTCCCTTAGTAACTATTTAGCATTCAACACCACAAACAATTCGAATAAACGGCCTTCACGCATGACTTTTTCCTTCCTGTGCCGCTCCTGCGGCGAGACCCACACGGGCATGCCCAGCTTCGGCGCCGATGCGCCGTGGCTGTATGAGCAGATGGCGCCGGCCGAGCGCGAAGCGCGCTGCCAGCTCGACAGCGACGCTTGCATCGTCGATGAAGCGCACTGTTTCGTGCGCGCCACCATCGACATCCCCGTGCATGGCTCGGATGAGCCGTTCAGCTGGGGCGTGTGGGTGTCACTGAGTGGCGAGAGCTTCGACTCCTGGGATGCCTGCTTCAATGACGCGCAGCGGGCGCACATCGGCCCCTTCTTCGGCTGGCTGAGCACGCAGCTGCCCGTGTACCCGGCTACCCTGAACCTGAAAACCCGCGTGCACCTGCGCGACGATGGCGTGCGCCCATCCATCGAGCTGGAGCCGACGGAGCATCCGCTGGCCATCGAACAGCGCGACGGCATCACGGCAGAGCGGGTGGCCGAGCTGTATACGCGGCTGGTGCATGGCGCGTGACAGGCCCGGCTTTGCAGCCGCTCCCTGTCAGTCCGCTCATGTTTCCGGTATCATTCGGCATGAATACTATTTCCTTCCAACCGTTTGTTATTGGTGTCGCTGGCGGAAGCGGCAGTGGCAAGTCCACCGTATCCCAACAAGTGCTGGCGTCGTTTGGCGCCGACATGGTCTCGGTCGTGATGCAGGACGACTACTACTGCGACCAAACCCATCTCTCCCCTGAAGTCCGGCGCCAGCAGAATTACGACCATCCGCAGGCGTTCGAGTGGCCATTGCTGGTGCAGCACATCCAGGCCTTGCGCAATGGCGAAGCGATCGAGATGCCCGAGTACGACTTCACGCTGCACAATCGCTCCAGCCGGACCATACCCGTCAAGCCGGCGCCGGTGATCGTCATCGAAGGCCTGTTCGCCCTGTATGACGAGAACTTGCGCGACATGATGTCGCTGAAGATCTTTGTCGACACCGCCTCCGACGTGCGCTTCATCCGCCGCATGCAACGCGACATCACGGAGCGCGGCCGCTCGGTGGAAAGCGTCATCGAGCAGTATCTGGAAACCGTGCGCCCGATGCACAAGCAATTCATCGAACCGACCAAGCGCAATGCCGACGTCATCTTGCCGCATGGCGCGAATGGCCCCGCGGTCGACATGATCACGGCCAAGGTGGCCAGCGTCATTGGCCGCCTGAAGCCGGCCGGCTAAAAGGCCGCCGCGTCAGCGCTCCCCCATCGACTCCGAAAACGTCTTGGTGATCGGTTTCGTCAGGTAGCGCAAGACCGTCTTGCGGCCCGTGTTGATTTCCACCGTGGCCGTCATGCCGGGCTGGATCAGGATAGGCTCGCCATTCTTGCCCATCAGATTACGCCCGCTGGTCTTGATCTGCACACGGTAGTAGGGCTGCTCGTTGCCCTTGTTGTCCTCACTTAAGGTATCGGCGCTGATGTAGCTGACGGTGCCGCGCAGGCGCCCGTAGATGCCGTAGTCGTAGGCGTCGAGTTTCACGGCCGTGGGCAGGCCCGGCTTGATGAAGGCGATGTCGGCCGGTTTGACTTTCGCTTCGATGATCAGGTCATCGTCCGTCGGCACGATTTGCAGGATTTCCTCGCCCGGCTTGGCCACGCCGCCCAGGGTAGTGAGGCGCACGTTGCGCACGATGCCGTCCGTGGGCGCGTAGATATCCGTCGAGCCCAGCTGCTCCTTGCGCTGGGTCACCGTCTGCAGCACGCCGGCCAGGTCTTCCTGGGCTTTCACGAGGTCCGTCTGGCTGTCCTGCAGATATTTGTTGCGCCGGTTGGTGATCTGCGCCTGGATGTCGACCACTTGCCGCCGCAGTTTCAGCACCTCGGCGCGGCTCACATCCCCCGTTTCCAGCAGCGGCAGATTCATTTCCAGCTCTTCCTTGATCAGCTTCATGGCGCTTTCCAGCGAGCTCACCTCCGCCTGCACGGCGCCCTGGCGCTTGCTGAACAGGGCCAGCTGGTTGGCGCGAAATTCCGGGAACGCCTGCAGTTCGGGCGGGAACTTCGGCGCGCCGCCAAACACCTCGGCTTGCAGGCGCGCCACGGCGGCCTTCAGACCGGCCGCCTTGGCCGTGCTTTCCAGGTAGCTCGTTTCGGCCCGCGTGCGGTCGAAGCGGGCCAGCAATGCTCCCTTTTTCACGACGCTGCCTTCATGCACGCGCAGCTCGGCCAGCACGCCGCCATCGGCCACCTGGATGATCTGATTGCGCGAACTGGCAATGACCTGGCCATTGGCGCGCGTGACCTGGTCCAGCTCCGCCCACGAAGCCCAGGCGATGACACCGGCCAGTGCCGCCGTGCAGCTCCAGATCAGCACCCGGCCCCGTTTCGCTTCCTCTTTCGCTTCGACCCTGGCCAGTTTCATGCGACGGCTCCTTGCGCCACCGGCGCAGGTGTTGTACTGGGCACAGCCTGCGGCTTGCCCGACAGCTTGGCCAGCACGGCATCGCGCGGGCCGTCGAGCAGTACTCTTCCCGCCTGCAGCACCACCAGACGGTCGAGCAGGGGCAAGAGGGCGTTCTTGTGCGTGGTGGCGACCATGGTCACGCCTTCGGCTGCCAGTTCGCCCAGCAGGCCCACGATGCGCGCCTCCGTTTTCGCATCCATGGCGCCCGTCGGTTCATCGAGCAGCCAGATGCGCGGCTTGGCCAGCAGCAAACGCGTGACGGCGATCAATTGCCGCTGGCCGCCCGAGACGCCGCGTCCGCCTTCCGTGATGCCCAGCGCCAGCCCCCGTGGCTGGCCCAGTATCAGCTCGATCAATCCCGTGCGCTTTGCCGCCGCCAGGATCGCTTCCTCGCCCGGGTCGGCCAGCCCCAACAGCAGGTTGTCGCGCAGGGTGCCGCTGAACAGCCGCGTTTCCTGTGGCAGGTAGCCGACCATTTCACGCACCACGGCCGGCGCCAGCAAGGCCATGTCGACGTCGCCCAGGTAGGCCTTGCCCTCGGCCGGCTGGTACAGGCCCGAGGCCAGTTTCAGCAAGGTGCTCTTGCCCGAGCCGATGGCGCCCACCAGGCCGACCCGTTCGCCGGGGCGGATGGCCAGGCTTTCCACTTCCAGCGCCACTTTTTGCGCGCCGCCATACGTAAAGCGGATGCGTTCGAAGCGCAAGCCCGTATCGAGACTGCGCGGCGTCAGCGCGAACTGCGCGTTGTCCGCTTCGTTGGGCAGGCTGATGACCTGTTCCAGGCCGTCGATCGAGGCGCGCGCATGCGCCCACTGCACCATCACGGCGGGCAGCTGCACGATGGGCATCAGGGCGCGGTTGCTGATGATGGTGCACGCCATCAGGGCGCCCATGGTCATCTGGTTTTCCGCCACGAACCACGCGCCCATGGAGATCAGCGCCACGTTGGTCAGCTGCTGGAAGGCGGCCGTGATGTTTTGCGACAGGGCCGCATAGTCGCGGATATTCTGCTCCGCGTGGCTGCTCTCGGCCACCAGTTCGGCCCAGCGCGCCTGCATCATCCATTCGGCGCTGCTGCCCTTGAGGGTTTCGACGCCATCGACGGCTTCCACCAGCAGGCCCGCCTTGCGGTTGCTGGCGTTGAGGTTCTTGCGCGTATGGCTTTCGATGGCGCGCTGGAACATCAGGCCGCACACGAGGGCCAGCGGCAGGGCCACCAGCGGCACCACCACGAGCCAGCCGCCGATGATGGTGATCATGGCGAGAAAAATCACGGCGAAGGGCACGTCCGTGAGCACGAACAGCGAGGTCGACGTCAGCACGCCGCGCACCATTTCAAAACCTTTGACCTGCGCCGCCAGGGTGCCGACGGAAGCGGGACGCGACTCCATGCGGATGCCCAGCATGCGCTGGAAAAACCACTCGGACAATTCATGGTCGACGTCATTGCACGAGTGGTCGACGATGCGGCTGCGCACCTGCTTGAGGATGAATTCCAGGCCGATCGACAGGGCCACACCCACGACCAGCACCCACAGGGTGCTGAAGCTCTGGTTCGGGATCACGCGGTCGTACACCTGCATGGAAAACAGCGAAGTGGCCATGGTCAGCAGGGTTACCAGCGCGGTGGCCAGCACGGCGTCGACAAACACGCTTTTCTTCAGCCACAGGGCGTTGCGCACCAGCCCCAGGGCGCCGGGGCGGGCGGCGCTTTTTTCGCTGCGGCGCGGCAGGCCCACGCAAGCCAGGCCGGCCAGTGTCGCCAGTTGCAAGGCGCGCCCATCGATGCCTTCGCCGCGCCAGGCACCGTCCGCGCCGCGCGACTGCAGCAAGCCCCAGCCCGTGCTGGCGCTGTAGACGGCGAACGGCAGCTCGCCCGGCGTCGGCTCGTGCAGCGGGCGCGCCGCGCCTTCCAGGCCGGCCGCCTGCCAGATGGTGGTCAGTACCGCGCTGGGCGCGCCATTGCCGTCGGCGTCATCGAGCTGGCGCTGCAGGTCGGCCAGGCGCGCGGCAGGCACGTGCTGGCCCGTCAGGCGGGCGGCCCGCTCGATGAGTGTCAGCAAGCCATGTTTGATGGACGTATCCACGCTGTCTCCTGTGTGCATCATGTCGGTGTCAATTCGCGCGCATCATGCCGGCCGGCGCCGTGCGCCCGGCCAGGGTGCCCGTTTGCGCTGCCAGGCGCAGGCTGGCGGCAATCGCCTGCGCGCGCGTGTCTTCCAGCGAAAACTGCGCCTGGGTCGCTTCGCGCACGGCATTGAGCACGTCGTTCCAGCTCTTGCGGCCGATCACGTACTGGCGCGCATACGATTCGAATACCTGCGTCGAGGTGGTGCTGGCCTCGCCCGCGTTGCCCAGGCGCTGGCGGCTCGCCTCGGCCTCGTTCCAGTCCAGGGTGAAACGCTCGCGCACCTCGCGTTCGGCCACGTCGTGCGCGGCGCGCGCGCCTTCGCGCCGGGCCACGGCGGCATCCACGCCGGCCTTGGCCGACAGGCCTGCGCCCGGCTGCGCCTGCAACACGAGCATGGCGCGCGTGCGGTTGTCGGCATTGATGCCGCCGCCGGTGGGCTTTTCCATGCGCAGCACCACTTTCGGCATGTAGGCCGAGCGCTGCATGGTGATTTCGGAATCGGCTGCCTGCGCCTCGAATTCGAGGCGGTGCAGGGTGGGGGAGTAGTCGATGGCCTGGCGCATGACACGTTCCAGGCTGGCGTCGGGCAGCGGTTCGCCCACGCCGATGCCGCTGGCGGTGACGAGGCGCACGGGTTTGCCGGCCAGTTGCGACAGCTGCGCCAGCGCGTTTTCCAGCGCCTGGCGCGCATTCGATACATCGTTGGCCGCCTGGTAGGCGCGTGATTCGGCCAGGCGCTGGTCCGTTTGCGAGCTGACCGACTGCGCCACGCGGCGCTTGATCATGTCCAGCAGGCGCTGGTGCTCGGCCAGTCCCCCTTCCGCCGAGCGCACGCGCGCCGTCTGGCGTAGCGCTTCCGTGTAGGCGGCGATCACGCGCAGCGAGAGGCTCAGGCGTTCTTCCTCGATGGCGGCGCCGGCCGCATCGACCCGGCTGCCGGCCGCATCGATGCCGGCGTCGATGCGCCCGCCGCTCCACAGCGGCTGCTCGATGCGCACCACGCCGCCCGTTTCCTGCGAACCGGTGGGCACTTCCGCCGACAGGCTGGGATAGCGCTGCCATTGCGCGCCATCGAGTTCGGCGCGCGCGGCCGCCTGCGCCGAACGCCTGCCCTGCACGGCGGGATGGTTTTGCAGCGCCTGCTGCAAGACCTGGTCGAAGCTCCAGGCGGTGGCGCCCTGGGCGCCGGCGAAAGACGATACCGATGCCATGGCCACGGCCGCCAGCAGGGCCGCGATGCGTGGCAGTGAAGACAATGCTGGGAAACCGCGTAATCTCATCCCGTATTTTTCCGCCCCGAGGCCTGACGCATTTCTAGGTGTGGCGGGAGCGCACCGTATTGCGTTGCGCTCCCGCCGCCGTGCCAGGCGCGGCGCCTGGCGTGGGTGCCCGGCTTCAGACGACGAAGTTGGCCGCCGTCAGTTGCGTGATGTTCACCCCGCTGAGCAGCACCAGCGCCGTGTCGATGGCGTTGGCGTTGCTCAGGTCACTCGAGTGATACACCGTCACGGCGCCGCTGTTTTGCGCATCGGCGATGACGATGTAGCCCTGGCCCGACAAGACGCTGTTGTCGGCCGCGATGGCGCTGGCCGCCGCGCCGATCGACACGGACGTGCCGTCGAAGATGAACAGGTTGTCGTTGCCAAAGTCCGTGCTCAGGTTGACGCCCACGGCCACCGCAGCCGTCAGGTCGGCGATGGCCGACATGTCGATCACGTCGCCGCCGGCGGCCGGCAGACCGGTGCTGAAGTCGGCCACCGTCAGCGGGTTGTGCAGGGCATTCTGGCTCAGCACGAACAGCTGGCTCGCGTCCGTCAGGTCCGCTTGCGCCTGCGCCGCCGCCGCCGCCGCGGCATCGGCATTCGCCGCCACCGTCAGCGAGCTGGCGTCCGTCAGGTCTGCCTGCGCCTGCGCCTGCACGGCGGCGGCCGCCGCCGCATCGGCTGCCAGGTGCAGGGCATTGGCGTCCGTCAGGGCGGCCGTCTGCGCCGCGGCCAGCGCCGCTGCCGTTGCCGCATCGGCGGCCTGGGTGAGCGCCACGGCATCGGTCTGGTCGGCCAGCGCCTGCGCGGCGGCAGCGGCGGCGGCGTCCGCATTCGATACGACGGCCAGGGCGCTGGCGTCGGTCTGCGCGGCGAGGGCGTTCGCTTGTGCCAGGACCGCGTCGGCAGCCTGCGCGTCGGCATTGGCCTGGGCCGCTGCCGCGTCGTCCGCATACGCCGCGTTTGCATTGGCGTGCGCTTGCGCCGCTGCCGCTGCCGCGCTGGCGGCGGCCGCATCGTCGGCTTGCGCCGCTTGCAGGGCCAGCAGGGAGGCGGCGGCCTGTGCCTGCGCCAGCGGCGCGGCGGCATCGGCCGCATGGGCCGCCGCAGCCGCTGCTATCGCAGTATTGGCGTTGGCCGTGGCAGCTGCCGCCGCCGCATCGTCGGCCTGTGCCTGCTGCGTGTCGGCCAGCGAGGAGGCAGCCTGGGCGGCTGCGGCCGCGGCAGCGTCGTCGTCGTTCTGCGCTGCCGTGGCGGCAGCCAGTGCGCTCGCTGCCGCGGTTGCCGTACTGACGGCCAGGGCATCGGCGGCGATGGCGGCCGTATGCGCGGCGGTGGCGGCGGCGGCATTGGCCGCTGCCTGGTTGGCGGCCGTGTCGTCGGCCTGCGCCGCCTGTGCGGCGAGCAGCGATGCCGCCGCTGCGGCGGCGCTGGCGGTGGCGGCGGCATCGGC
>NZ_JAHKQY010000012.1:0-199267 GCF_019345455.1 Janthinobacterium sp. NKUCC06_STL | reverse complement strand
GAACGCTTGTCTGCAACGGGCATGGCGAAAAAAGCCGTAATTGGCGCGATCATGCACAAACTAGCACATCTGATCTATGGAGTGATCCACAATGACAGGCCCTTTGATGCGCATTATTTGGCAAAAGGACTTGTCATTCAAGACGGTATCTGACCCCGGCCCATTTTTTCAATCTGTTAGATGTAACCAACCGCGCATTTGAGCGTCTCTTGCTAGGATTTTGGCTTTCTTTTTAATCTCGCTTTCAGCAAACTCGCTGAAGTCAATAGACACATGCGATGGAAATGGCACTCCGTCAGGGTCGACCACCAAGGCCTGCGCAGCGCATTCAGCACACGAGATTGCCATCACGCCGGCAGAGCTACAATCGGGCTGCTGAACAAAATGGCTCCAGCTATCCAATGCTGTGATTTGATCTCCATCATAGACGGAGAGTTTTTTTTCATCCTTTGGTGTCGCTCGAAAGGCTTGAGAAGTTACTCGTCCTTCCTGTACAAAGCTCGGATGCACCTGACGTAGCAATAAAGTATCCGGCGTCATGCTTGCACTCCTACGATTTGGGACAATTGATCTCGTAGAAATATCCAGCCTACTTCTGAGGCTAAGCTAATTTCGTGCTCATTGGTATCGCGTGTAGCAACGTTAAACGCTTGATACTCAGAAATCAACGAGTCCACGTTTATCTCCAAGCTGACTTCCCAATCTCCCAGTGACCATTCCGCTTGCACACCACCCTCTGCCGTTGGATAAATATGAGGCATAGCAAATTCACTGGAATAGTACCTGTCGAACTGGACAGCCAAACGATCAAGCCTGCCTCTGTCGAACCCGCGCCCTTTTCCGTTTAGCCATCCCGTTTTCAGCTGCGCTAACTCATCAAGGCGGAGCGCAACATCCATCGGATCCAACTCGCTAATTTGCTCAACGGTCTGAATTGACTTCAACTTATTATTGCGGTCTTTGAGCGCGATCGCTTGGACAAGGATATAGTCATTATCGGGATAAGAGCGAGCAGCCTCATATATCGAAGTTCTATGCTGCTCATGTAGCGGAGCTTTGATCTTTAACCCATCCCGCAGCTCAAGCTCAAAGCTGCCCCGCGCTGGATCGAATTCACAAACACGCCCCCGAAGAAAGACCTCTTCGGTCCAAGTTTGAACGTGTGCAGCATCAATAAGACGCTTACGGATAGTTGGAGTCAACCTAGCCGTAGCTCCAGCGGGCCTGTCAAACGACATAGACTCATCTTCTTTGAGGCCTCGACCAACGCGATCAAAATAGGCTAAAAACTGTGGAGGTAAATCTGGCTTGCGATTCTCCGATGCTGCTGCAATGGCTTCAACTATTTGGGAGCGAGCTATCTCCAAATACGTCGCAGCGTGTGCCGGCACCAATGTAGAGAACGAGAGAACGATAGCCGCAATAGCACTTCCCTCCTCAACCTGAGCGAGCTTTAACTCCACTCCTTGGGAGAAGTTCTTAAGTACGCGCGCTCGTCCAGGATTAACCTTGAGGTATTCCCATTTTGCAACCGCAATCAACATCTCTTCCAGCGCAGCGAAGTCCTTCAACAGCTCCAGCGGGATACTATGATCGCTAAAGCGTTGCCCTTCTAACTTGGGCTTTACAAAATCTTGTTGCATAAAAAACCTCGGCGAATTGGAACTACGTAACGCAGTCTATGTGGTAATTAAAGACTTGACAAGGTTTATGAGAGGCGTCTAGACGCTTCCTGTCAACGAGCCGAGCGACTTGTCCCGAATTCTGACTCTTACTCACATTTGGGAGCTGAATTTAAGGAAAGACGTTTGGAAATCACCTCATCAAAACAAAAAAAAGCTGTCATTTTGTTGTCATTCCCAGGCTAGAACAGCCCAAAAACAACCCAAATAATGACAGCCTTCATCTTGCTAACTACTTGATTCTAAACAATTCAGTGGTGGAGACGGCGGGAATCGAACCCGCGTCCGCAAGCACTCTACAGACAGTTCTACATACTTAGCACTATCATTTAATTTAACTCAGCCAGCACGGATGTGCACGTTATGGGCAAGCGAGTTACCTATTATTTAGTCGGACGCTAAGTAACCCAGCATACGACGAGTCCCTGTAAATGACTCTAGAGCTTTTGACGGCCCACCCCAGGGACGAGGTGTTCTAGAGCTAACAGCGATTAAGCTGCCAGTGCGTACGAGTTATCGTTTGCAGTTAAGTTTTTTCAGGTTGTATTTACGAGGTAGCCCGCCCTCGGTATGCCCTGCGCTGCTTTGCAACCCACGTCGAAACCAGGTCGTCCCCACAGAACCTTCATTGTAGCGCAATCTGCCCACTCTTGCATGATGCATTCGCGCCATTGGCGTAAGGGGGCTGACCCGTCGGGTCAGACCTCAGCTTTCTGCTGCGAAAAGGGATGTGCCTCAAGCCGCCAGCTGCCGCTCCTGCGCCGCCTTCACTACCGCGCTGACCAGCGCGAGCAAGGCCTGCGGCGTCTCCAGCAAATGGTCCGCGTTCCAGTGCTGCGGCTCGATGGGGCCGCAGTAGCCCCAGGCGCAGGCCACCGTTCGCATGCCGGCGGCGCGGCCGGCCTGGATGTCGCGCAGGTCGTCGCCCACGTACCAGCAGTCTTCCGGCGCCAGGTCCAGGCGGCGTGCCGCTTCCAGCAGGGGGGCGGGGTGCGGTTTCGGGTGCGACATGGTGTCGCCCGAGATCACGCAGCCGGCGGCGCCCAGGCCGATCTGGCCGACCAGCGGGTCGGTGAAGCGGGCGGCCTTGTTGGTGACCACGCCCCAGGCCAGGCCTAGGGCGGTCAAGCCTTCCAGCAGGGCGGGGATGCCGTCGAATAAATGGCTTTCCACGGCCAGGGCCGCTTCGTAATTGTTCAGGAAGCCGTCTTTCAGGGCTTCGTAGCCGCTTTCGCCTGGGGCAATCCCATACGACGCGCCTATCATGCCGCGCGCGCCGGCCGAGGCCGTGGGGCGCAGGATGTCGTACGGCGTCGGCGCCAGGCCGGCACGCGCGCGCAGCAGGTTGATGGCCGCTGCCAGGTCGGGCGCGGTGTCGGCCAGGGTGCCGTCGAGGTCGAACAAGATGGCGCGCGGGGCTGGCAGATGGTCAGTGATCATGGCGGGCAAAGTGTGTCAAGTGGGAATGAAAAATGGCGGCCGCGGCCGCCTTGTATTATGCGTGATGGTTACAGCGGCCGGGTGCAAGCCACCAGGTAATTGACGCTGGTATCGCTATTAAGTGAGTAAATCTTGGTCAGCGGATTGTAGCCCATGCCGCGCATGCTGTTGACGTCCAGGCCGGCGCTGCGCAGGTATTGCGACAGCTCGGCCGGGGTGATGAATTTGTCATAGTCGTGCGTGCCTTTCGGCAACAAACGCAGCAGGTATTCGGCGCCCAGGATGGCGAACAGATACGCTTTCGGGTTGCGGTTCAGGGTCGACAGGAAGACGTGGCCGCCCGGTTTGACCAGCGCGGCGCAAGCCTTGACGATGGCGGCGGGGTCCGGCACGTGCTCGAGCATTTCCATGCACGTCACGACGTCGTACTGGCCCGGCTCTTCCTCGGCCATGGCTTCTGCGGCGATCAGCTTGTAGCGTACCTTGGCGCCTGATTCCAGGCTGTGCAGGTCGGCCACTTTCAAGGCCTTGTCGGACAGGTCGATGCCCGTCACGTCGGCACCCTTGCGGGCCATCGATTCGGCCAGGATGCCGCCGCCGCAGCCGATGTCGATCACGCGCTTGCCGGCCAGCGGCACTTTCGCGTTGATCCATTCCAGGCGCAGGGGGTTAATTTCGTGCAGGGGACGAAACTCGGAAGTGGGGTCCCACCAGCGGTGGGCCAGCTCACTGAATTTTTGGATTTCGAGAGGGTCGGCGTTCATAGGTCGAATAATAGCGGCAATTTTACAATTGGGCAGCCACGGACGAAAAAAAACCCCGCCGTAGCGGGGTTTTTCATGCTGTTCTTGACTTGCGCGATGACTTGCGGCAAGTCCAGAGGTTCAGCAATTACTTGTTGCGGGTACCAACAACTTCGATTTCCACGCGACGGTTTTTCGCACGGCCTTCGGCAGTTTTGTTATCAGCAACAGGTTGTTTTTCGCCTTTGCCTTCGGTGTACACGCGGTTGCTTTCAACGCCTTTGTTGACCAGGTAGGCTTTGACAGCATCAGCACGACGTACCGACAGTTTTTGGTTGTAAGCATCGGTGCCGACGGAGTCGGTGTGACCCACAGCGATGATGACTTCCAGGTTGATGCCACCCAGTTGTGCGGCCAGCTCGTCCAGCTTGGACTTGCCTTCTGGCTTCAGCGTAGCTTTGTCGAAATCGAAGAATGCATCAGCAGCGAAGCTGACTTTTTCCGAGGTAGGAGCAACTACGACTGGCACTGGCACGACTGGTGCTGGTGCTGGAGCAGGTACGACTGGTGCTGGAGGAGCCACGCATTTGCCGTCTTGCAGGGTTTCTGGCTCTACGCACAGTGGTACGTCGCAACCTGGCACCGCGTCAGCAGGTGTCCAGTAGCCGGTACGCCAGCACAGACCGAATGGGTCACGCACGATGACGCCGCGGGCATCTTGCACGTAAGCGCTTTTTGGGCTTGGTGCTTTGATGTCAGTGGTAACTGGCGCGAATGGTGGGGAGGTTGGGGTTTGGGCCGAAGCCGAGCCAGCAATCACTGCGGATGCAGCGAAAAACAGCGTTACAAATTTATTCATTCTTTTTTCCTTTCGGGGGGTGATATCCGCAGAACAACACTGCGCTACTGGTGCTACGTGCCAAGATTTTATCATGTAGACCATATGCGCTCGTTTCAGATTGCGAAACTAGCAATTAACTTCCCAGTCATTTTGCCACACGCATCAGGGGCACACGACCGTGGTTAAATCAAAGCTTGCCCGATTTTAGACCGTGCGTTGTTTTTGCGCAACGAAAATGCCCATTTGTAACGCGTCTGTAACAATTGATCGCTTTTTTTGCCTCTTTTAAGGGCAGGTGTCTTGAACTGATATTGCCATTGTGCATTATCGACAGAGCAACATGCACGGCTCCCGTGCAAACTGCCAATCTTGCCGGTATGGCCAATTTGTACAGGTAGCTGGGCGCGCATGCTAAAATCGTGCGCTTGACTGTCAAGAGTGTCGAGCAAATGCCCACGGCGGCACGGCATGGCCAGCACCTACCCTTGCGGTAGCCGTACTGGCCGTGCCGCCAGCCCGCCGATTTGTTCTGGCACTCTGCGACATGGACACCGGGCCGCGCCAGCAGCGCGCGGCGCGGCGTCCACGACGACAGCCACCCAGGATATGCAGTATTGCGTCATACATTGCGTAACAGATAAGTTAACCACAGCCTGAGATCAGTCGAACCGCCAATGGATCAATTCGCAAAAGAAACAATTCCTATTTCCCTCGAAGAAGAGATGCGCAAGAGCTACCTCGATTACGCCATGAGCGTGATCGTCGGTCGCGCCTTGCCCGATGCGCGCGATGGCTTGAAGCCAGTGCACCGCCGCGTCTTGTTCGCGATGCATGAAATGAATAACGTGTGGAACCGCCCTTACGTCAAGTGCGCCCGCGTGGTCGGCGAAACCATGGGTAAATACCATCCCCACGGCGATGCCTCGATCTACGACACACTGGTGCGCATGGCGCAGGATTTCTCGCTGCGCTACATGCTCGTCGATGGCCAGGGCAACTTCGGTTCCGTCGACGGCGACGGCGCCGCGGCGATGCGTTATACCGAGTGCCGCCTGGACAAGATCGCCAGCGAGCTGCTGGCCGATATCGACAAGGATACCGTCGACTTCCAGCCCAACTACGATGGCAAGGAAAAGGAACCGACGGTCTTGCCGACGCGTATCCCGAACCTGCTGATCAATGGCTCCTCCGGTATCGCCGTCGGCATGGCGACCAACATTCCGCCACATAACATCACCGAAGTCATCGACGGCGCGCTGCACGTGCTGCGCAATCCCGAGTGCACGATCGATGAATTGATCGAGCTGATCCCGGCACCGGACTTCCCGACGGCCGGCATCATCTATGGCGTGTCCGGCGTGCGCGACGGTTACCGCACGGGCCGCGGCCGCGTCGTCATGCGCGCCAAGACCCACTTCGAAGAATACGGCAAGGATGGCGGCCGCATCGCCATCATCGTCGACGAGCTGCCATTCCAGGTCAACAAGAAATCCTTGCTGGAACGTATCGCTGAAAACGTGCGCGACAAGAAGCTCGACGGCATTTCCGACATCCGCGACGAGTCCGACAAGTCGGGCATGCGCGTGGTGATCGAGCTGAAACGGGGCGAAGTGCCGGAAGTGGTGCTGAACAATCTGTACAAGCAGACCCAGTTGCAAGACACCTTCGGCATGAACATGGTGGCCCTGGTCGATGGCCAGCCGAAGCTGCTGAACCTCAAGCAGATGCTGCAATGCTTCCTGTCGCACCGCCGCGAAGTGGTCACGCGCCGTACCGTGTTCGAACTGCGCAAGGCGCGCGAACGCGGCCACGTACTGGAAGGCCTGGCGGTCGCGCTGGCCAACATCGATGACTTCATCGCCATCATCAAGGCCGCGCCGACGCCGCCGATCGCCAAGGTCGAGCTGATGGCCAAGGCCTGGGATTCGTCCGTGGTGCGCGAAATGCTGGCCCGCACGGGCGACGGCACGACGCCAGGCGGCATCGATGCCTACCGTCCGGAAAACCTGCCGAAGCACTACGGCATGCAGACGGATGGCCTGTACAAGCTGTCGGACGACCAGGCGCAGGAAATTCTGCAAATGCGTTTGCAACGCCTGACCGGCCTGGAACAGGACAAGATCGTCAACGAGTACAAGGACGTGATGGAACATATCGCCGATTTGCTCGACATCCTGGCCAAGCCGGAACGCGTCACCGTCATCATCACCGATGAAATGACGGCCGCGAAGAACGAATACGGCGCCGGCAACAAGGACGTGCGCCGCTCGCAGATCGAACTCAACGCCACCGACCTCGAGACTGAAGATCTCATTACGCCGCAGGACATGGTCGTGACCCTGTCGCACACCGGTTACATGAAGGCCCAGCCGATCACCGAATACCGCGCGCAAAAACGCGGTGGACGCGGCAAGCAGGCCATGGCGACGAAAGAGGAAGACTGGATCGACCAGCTGTTCATCGCCAACACGCACGACTACATCCTGTGCTTCTCGGATCGTGGCCGCATGTACTGGCTGAAGGTGTGGGAAGTGCCGCAAGGCTCGCGCAATTCGCGCGGCAAGCCGATCGTCAACATGTTCCCGTTGCAGGACAACGAAAAGATCACCGTGATCCTGCCGCTGTCGGGCGAGAACCGCACGTTCCCGGAAGACCATTATGTCTTCATGTCGACCAGCCTCGGTACCGTCAAGAAAACGCCGCTGAAGGACTTCAGCAATCCACGCAAGGCCGGCATCATCGCGGTCGACCTGGACGACGGCGACTTCCTGATCGGCGCGGCGCTGACCGACGGCCAGCACGACGTGATGCTGTTCTCGGATTCGGGCAAGGCAGTGCGCTTCGACGAAAACGACGTGCGTCCGATGGGCCGTACGGCGCGCGGCGTGCGCGGCATGAACCTGGAAGAAGGCCAGCACGTGATCGCCCTGCTGGTGGCCGAGAACGAGCAGCAGTCGGTGCTGACGGCAACGGAAAACGGCTACGGCAAGCGTACGCCGATTCTTGAATACACGCGCCATGGCCGTGGCACGAAAGGCATGATCGCCATCCAGACCAGCGAACGCAACGGTAAAGTGGTTGCCGCGACCCTGGTCGATACCAGCGATGAAATCATGCTGATCACCACCGGTGGCGTATTGATCCGCACCCGCGTGTCGGAAATCCGCGAGATGGGCCGCGCGACGCAGGGCGTGACCCTGATCGCCGTGGAAGACGGCACCAAGCTGTCCGGCCTGCAGCGCGTGGTGGAAACGGATATCGACGAAGTCGAGCTGACGACGGAGGCGGACGCCGCGCCTGCGCCGGCAGCGGCTGAACCAGCCGATCCGGTCGATCCGGCTCAGCCGGAGTAAGATGATTGGGGCTCTTTCGGGAGCCCCAATTGCTATTGGCGCGTGCTTATGCCGCCAACAGAATTGCGTAGGTCGGCTTGGCCCGTCGGGCGTAAGCCGACATGCATCGCCGGCAATGTCTATTTACAAGTCACTCAATATCCCGCATGCCATGAGAAAAATCGTCGCCACCTTCTTCGCCGCGTTTTCGCTGGCCTTCCTTGCGACCCTGCCGGCCCTGGCCCAGAGCGCGCAAGCCACCCCGGCGCGCCAGGCGGCGCCCAG
Organism: Janthinobacterium sp. NKUCC06_STL; assembly: GCF_019345455.1. NCBI lineage: Bacteria > Pseudomonadati > Pseudomonadota > Betaproteobacteria > Burkholderiales > Oxalobacteraceae > Janthinobacterium > Janthinobacterium sp. NKUCC06_STL. Next base: position 190,944 of record NZ_JAHKQY010000012.1, on the reverse strand, counting down.
CCCCGCCATGAAAGTGGCCGTGCGGCGCATGCTCGACGCGATGCAGTTCCCGCAACTGACGCGCAATATCTTCGACCAGATGCTGCAATCGGTGCCGGCCATGATCCGCCAGTCGGCGCAGCAGCAAATCAGCGGCAACCCGAACCTGGACGAACAGCGCAAGGCGCGCGCGCTGGCCAGCGCCGAGGAAGAAATCCCCCTGGCCATCGCCACCCTGACGCAGGTATTGGCCGACCCGACCCTGATCGACGAACTGGGCGACGAAATGGTGCCCCTGTATGCGCGCTTTTACACGGTGCCGGAAGTCGAGCAGTTGACGGCCTTCTACAAGACGCCGCTGGGCCGCAAGATGCTGGCCACCATGCCGGAACTGTCGGCCGAGTCGATGGCCATCAGCCAGCGCGTGCTGATCCCGCGCGTGAATGCCGTGCTTGACCAGGTCATGCGGGCGGCCACGCAGTCGCCCCAATAAGATTCCCATTTTGCCAAGGACCGTATCGTGACCCATATCTACAATTTTTCCGCCGGCCCCGCCGTCTTGCCCAAGGAAGTGCTGGCGCAAGCTGCCTCTGAAATGCAGGACTGGCATGGCAGTGGCATGTCGGTGATGGAAATGAGCCACCGTGGTCCCGAATTCATTTCCATCTACAAGCAGGCAGTGGCCGACCTGCGCGAGCTGCTGGCCGTGCCCGACAACTATAAAATCCTGTTCCTGCAGGGCGGTGGCCTGGGCGAAAACGCCATCATCCCGATGAACCTGGCGGGACTGGCGGCGCAGCAGCCGGCCACCGTGGACTTCGTGCACACAGGCTCGTGGTCGGGCAAGTCGGTCCAGGAAGCGGCCAAGTATGCCAACGTGAACGTGGCCGCGTCGTCCAAGGCCACCCATTTCACGGGCGTGCCGCCCGTCTCCGAATGGAAGCTGACGCCAGGCGCCGCCTACCTGCACATCTGCACCAATGAAACCATCGACGGCGTGGAATTCCAGCAGGCGCCAGGCGTGCCGGCGGGGACCACCATCGTGGCCGACATGTCCTCGCACATCCTGTCGCGCGTGATCGACGTGTCGCAATATGGCGTCATCTTCGGCGGCGCGCAGAAAAATATCGGCCCGGCCGGCCTGACCCTGGTCATCGTGCGCGAAGACTTGCTGGGCAAGGCGCTGCCGATCTGCCCGTCGGCCTTCGACTGGACCATCGTGGCCGAACATGAGTCGATGTACAACACGCCGCCCACCTACGGCATCTATATCGCCGGCCTGGTTTTCCAGTGGCTCAAACGCCAGGGTGGCGTTGCAGCCATGGAACAGCGTAATATTGAGAAAGCGGCGCTGCTGTACGCGGCGCTCGATGCGGACGACTTCTATCAGAACCGGGTCGACCCCGCATACCGCTCGCGCATGACCATCCCGTTCTATCTGCGCGACGAAAGTCTGAACGACGCATTCCTGGCCGGCGCCAAGCAGCGCGGCCTGCTGCAGCTGAAGGGCCACAAGTCCGTCGGCGGCATGCGTGCATCGATCTATAACGCGATGCCGATCGAGGGTGTGCAAGCCTTGGTGAATTATCTGAACGAGTTTGCCGGACGCTGAGTCGCCTAGACGACCGCGCCGGCCCGCCGCCGGCGCAGGCCGCGCGGCCATGATTGAAGTACAGCTGACGAAACAAACCACCATGACCGATAAATTGAAACCGCTGCGCGAACAGATCGATGCGATCGACGCGCAAATCCTCGAACTGCTGAACCGCCGCGCGCAAATCGCCCAGCAAGTGGGCCACGTGAAGGCCGAAACCCAGGCGCCCGTGTTTCGCCCCGAGCGCGAAGCGCAGGTGCTGCGCGGCGTGGCCGAGCGCAATCCCGGCCCCATGGGCGACCGCGAAGTGCAGACCATCTTCCGCGAAATCATGTCGTCCTGCCGCTCGCTGGAAAAGCGCGTGACCGTGGCCTACCTTGGCCCGGCCGGCACCTTCAGCGAACAGGCCGTGTATCAGCAGTTCGGCAGCGCCGTCGAAGGCTTGCCGTGCGCGTCCATCGATGAAGTATTCCGTTCCGCCGAGGCGGGGACGGCGGACTTCGGCGTCGTGCCGATCGAAAATTCCTCGGAAGGCGCCGTCAACCGCACCCTGGACATGATGCTGCAGACCAGCCTCATCATCAGCGGCGAAGTGGCGATCGCCGTGCACCACAGCCTGATGACGAAGAGCGGCAACATGGATGGCGTCACCGCCATCTGCGCCCATTCGCAGGCGCTGGCGCAGTGCCAGGTGTGGCTGAACCAGAATTATCCGAACGTTGCGCGCCACGCCGTCGCCTCGAACGCCGAAGCGGCCCGCATGGCCGGCGAAGACGGTACGGTGGCGGCGATTGCCAGCGAACTGGCCGGCGCGCAGTACAAGCTGGGCGTGGTCAAGGGCCATATCCAGGACGATCCGCACAACCGCACGCGCTTTGCCGTCGTGGGCACCTTGCAGACGGCGCCGTCGGGCAAGGACCAGACCTCGCTGGTATTGGCCGTGCCGAACAAGGCCGGCGCCGTGTACCAGTTGCTGGCGCCCCTGGCCAAGCACGGCGTGTCGATGACGCGCTTCGAGTCGCGCCCGGCGCGCATGGGCAGCTGGGAGTATTATTTCTATGTCGACGTGGAAGGCCACGTGCACGACACGGCCGTCGCCCAGGCGCTGGGCGAGCTGCAGAGCAATGCGGCGTTTTTCAAGGTGCTGGGGTCGTATCCGGTCAGTCTGTGACGCCGACGGTGGTGTCGGATTACGGCCTGCGGCCTAATCCGACCTACAATAAGCCGTAGGTTGGGTTAGCGCAGCGTAACCCAACAAAAACCACCAGCCTAATCATTCACCAACTTTTAAAGAACACCATGTCTAAAAATATCGGTCCAGAATACGTCCGCGCCATCGCCCCTTACCAGAGCGGCAAACCGATCGCGGAAGTCGCGCGCGAATTCGGTCTCGACGAGGCAGCCATCGTCAAGCTGGCGTCGAATGAAAATCCGTACGGCATGCCGGAATCGGCCAAGCAGGCGATGATCGCCGCCATCGATGACCTGGGCCGCTACCCGGACGCCAACGGCTTCGACTTGAAGGCAGTGCTGTCGAAGCGCTATGACGTGCCGGCCGACTGGATCACCCTGGGCAATGGCAGCAACGACATTCTGGAAATCGCCGCGCACGCTTTCGTGCAGCATGGCCAATCCGTCGTGTACTCGCAGTATTCGTTCGCCGTGTACGCACTGGCCACGCAAGGCCTGGGCGCGCGCCACCTCGTCGTGCCGGCGCAAGCTTACGGTCATGATCTGGACGCCATGGCGGCGGCGATTGCCGACGACACGCGTTTGATTTTCATCGCCAACCCGAACAACCCGACCGGCACCTTCCTGACGGCGGCGCAGCTGGAAGCCTTCCTCAAGAAAGTACCGGCGCATGTCGTCGTCGTGCTGGACGAGGCCTACAACGAATTCCTGTCGGCCGATGACCAGTACGAGTCGACGGCGTGGGTGCGCCAGTATCCGAACCTGGTGGTGTCGCGCACCCTGTCGAAGGCCTACGGCCTGGCCGGCCTGCGCATCGGCTTTGCCATCGCCCAGCCCGTGCTGACGGACCTGATGAACCGCATCCGCCAGCCGTTCAACGTCAACTCGCTGGCGCAGGCGGCCGCGATTGCCGCCCTGAACGACAAGGCCTTCCTGGAGCAGAGTGCGCGCAACAACGCTGCCGGCTACCAGCAGTTCACGGAGGCGTTTGCGCAACTGGGCCTGGAATTCGTGCCGTCGCACGGCAATTTCGTGCTGGTGAAAGTGGGCGACGACGATGAAGCGGGCGCGCGCGTGAACCTGGCGCTGCTCAAGCAGGGCGTGATCGTGCGTCCCGTGGGCAGCTATGGCTTGCCGCAATGGCTGCGCATTTCCATCGGCCTGCCGCAGGAAAACGCCATCTTCATCGCCGCGTTGACGAAAGCGCTGGCCTGACGATATGACGACGCCTGCACTGAACAAGGTAGTTATCTTTGGCGTAGGCCTGATCGGCGGCTCGTTCGCGCGCGCCCTCAAGCACGCGGGCGCGGGCGGCACGGTAGTTGGCATGGGCCGCTCGCCGGCGTCGATGGCGCGCGCGCTCGAACTGGGCATCATCGACGCCATCGGCGGCGACATGGCGCAAGCCTTGCATGGCGCCGACCTGGTGCTGCTGGCTGCGCCCGTGGCGCAGACGGGCGCCATCCTGGCATCCATCGCGCCGCACCTGCAGCCGGGCACCATCGTCACCGATGCGGGCAGCACGAAGAGCGACGTGGTGGCGGCCGCGCGCGCGGCGCTCGGTGGCAAGGTCGGGCAATTCGTGCCCGGCCACCCGATCGCGGGCCGCGAGACGAACGGTCCCGACGCGGCCATCATCGATCTGTATCAAGGCAAGAAAGTGGTGCTCACGCCGCTGGCGGAAAACGCCGCGGACGACGTCGAACGGGTGGCAGCCGCCTGGCGCGCCTGCGGCGCCATCCTGCACACCTTGAGCCCCGAAGAACATGACAAGGTGTTTGCCGCCGTCAGCCATCTGCCGCATTTGCTGGCCTTTGCGCTGGTCGACGACATTGCCAACAAACCGCACGCGGGCCTGCTGTTCCAATATGCGGCCAGCGGCTTTCGCGACTTTACGCGCATCGCCGGCTCATCGCCGGAAATGTGGCGCGACATCAGCCTGGCCAACCAGCCGGCGCTGCTGCATGAACTGGACGCCTACCTGGCGCAGTTGACGACCTTGCGCGCCCACCTGGCCGCGAACGACGGCGCCGCCATCGAAGGCGTGTACGCGAACGCCCAGCACGCGCGGCAGCAATGGATCGAGGCGATTGAAACGGCGGAAGTGCCGCCCGCGCCCACACGATAAATACTCAAGGATTCCAGCATGACCCAGACCAAGCACTACCCCCACCATATCGACTTGAAGCCGGTGATGCATGCCGAGGGCACGGTGCGCCTGCCCGGCTCGAAAAGCATTTCCAACCGCGTGCTGCTGTTGGCCGCGCTGGCCAAGGGCACGACGAAGATCATCGACTTGCTCGCCTCCGACGACACCTTCGTCATGCTGACGGCATTGACGTCGCTGGGCGTGAAGTGGACGCAGGATGAATTGACGGGCGACCCGGCCACCGCTCACCAGATCCACCACGTGGAAGGCTGCGGCGGCGTCTTTCCGCACCACGAGGCGGACCTGTTCATGGGCAATGCCGGCACGGCGATCCGCCCGCTGACGGCGGCCCTGGCCGTGATCGGTGGCGACTACACCCTGCATGGCGTGTCGCGCATGCACGAGCGCCCGATCGGCGACCTGGTCGACGCGCTGAACGCCGTCGGCACGCAAATCGAATACACGGGCGAGCAGGGCTTCCCGCCGCTGCGCATCCGCCGCGGCCACATCCACGCGCAGCGCATCGCCGTGCGCGGCAACGTGTCGAGCCAGTTCTTGACGGCCCTGCTGATGGTGGCGCCGCTGATGGCGCGCGACCATGCGGTCACCATCGACGTCACGGGCGAGCTGATTTCGAAGCCGTATATCGAGATCACCCTGAACCTGATGCGCCGCTTTGGCGTGACGGTCGAGCATGACGGCTGGCAGTCGTTCACCGTGCAGCCGGGCCAGCAGTATCAAAGTCCGGGCACGATCCACGTCGAAGGCGATGCGTCGTCTGCTTCGTATTTCCTGGCGGCCGGCGCCATCGGCGGTGGTCCCGTGCGCGTGGAAGGCGTGGGGCGCGACAGCATCCAGGGCGACGTGCGCTTCGTCGAAGCCTTGCAGCAGATGGGCGCGACCATCACCATGGGCGAGAACTGGATCGAGGCCCGTTCGAACGGCGTCTTGACGGCCGTCGACATGGATTTTAATCATATTCCCGATGCGGCCATGACGATCGCCGTGGCCGCCCTGTACGCGGACGGCACCTCGACCTTGCGCAATATCGCCAGCTGGAGGGTGAAGGAAACGGACCGCCTGGCCGCCATGGCCACGGAGTTGCGCAAACTCGGTGCCGAAGTGGAAGAGGGCACCGACTACCTGCGCGTGACGCCGCCAGCGCAGATTCTTGCTGCCACCATCGACACGTATGATGACCACCGCATGGCCATGTGCTTCTCGCTCGCCTCGCTCGATGGCGCCGCGCGCCGCGGCAACGAGATGCGCATCAACGACCCGAAATGCGTGGCCAAGACCTTCCCCGAGTATTTCGCCGCGTTTGCGGGGATTGCCAAAGATACCTTGATTTAATTGATTGCCTAATACTATGCCGACCTCCAACATCCCAGTCATCGCCATCGACGGCCCCACCGCTTCCGGCAAGGGCACGGTGGCGCACCGTGTGGCCGACAAGCTGGGCTTTCATTACCTCGATTCGGGCGCGTTGTACCGCCTGACTGCCTTGAGCGCGCTGCGCCGCGGCACGGACTTGCGCGACGAGCACGCGCTGGCCAAGCTGGCCGAACACCTGCCTTGCCATTTTGCCGGCGGCGAGATCCTGCTGGCGCATGAAAACGTCACCGAGCAGATCCGTGCCGAAGAAGTGGGCAATACGGCGTCGAAGATTGCTGTATTGCCAACGGTGCGCCATGCGCTCGTGGGTTTGCAGCTGGGCTTTCGCAAGACGCCGGGCCTCGTGGCCGACGGGCGCGACATGGGCACGGTGATCTTCCCGCATGCCCCATTGAAGGTGTTCCTGACGGCCAGCGTCGAGGCGCGCGCGCAACGGCGCTACAAGCAATTGATAGACAAGGGTTTTTCTGCTAATATGGAAGACCTTCTGATGGATTTGCAGGCGCGGGACGAACGTGATACTCACCGTGCGATTGCGCCGCTGGTCCCTGCGGAAGGGGCGCATGTCCTGGATACGTCGGCAATGACGGCTGATGAGGCCGTCGAAACCGTGTTGAAATGGTATGCGTCAGTTGCAAAATAGTGTGATTACTATGCTATGTGGTGCCCGTTGACGGCTCCTGGCCTGTCCGGGTGTGTCAAAAACCTAACCCAGTTTAAGTCGCATCGTGCGATCTCTGCTGGATAACCTGTGTGAACCCTATGTCTACTGTTACAACTAACGAATCTACCGGTATGGAAAGTTTTGCTGCGCTCTTCGAGGAATCGTTGTCGCGTCAAGATATGCGCTCCGGCGAAGTTATTTCCGCTGAAGTCGTGCGCCTCGACCACAATTTCGTGATCGTGAACGCTGGCCTCAAATCCGAAGCATTCATCCCTGTCGAAGAATTCAAAAACGACCACGGCGAACTGGAAGTCAAAGTTGGTGACTTCGTTTCCGTGGCGATCGAATCGCTGGAAAACGGTTTCGGCGATACCATCCTGTCGCGCGATAAAGCCAAGCGTCTGGCTTCGTGGCTGGCTCTGGAAAAAGCGATGGAATCGGGCGAAATCGTCGTCGGTACCGTCAATGGTAAAGTCAAAGGCGGTCTGACCGTGTTGACCAACGGCATCCGCGCATTCCTGCCGGGCTCGCTGGTTGATACCCGTCCTGTCAAAGACACGACCCCATTCGAAGGCAAAACCCTCGAATTCAAAGTGATCAAGCTGGATCGCAAGCGTAACAACGTGGTTCTGTCCCGCCGCGCCGTCATCGAAGCTTCGATGGGCGAAGAGCGTCAGAAACTGATGGAAACGCTGAAAGAAGGCACGGTCGTGACCGGCGTCGTCAAAAATATCACCGACTACGGCGCGTTCGTGGATCTGGGCGGTATCGATGGCCTGCTGCACATCACCGACCTGGCATGGCGCCGTGTACGTCACCCGTCGGAAGTACTGACGGTTGGCCAGGAAATCACCGCCAAAGTCCTGAAATACGATCAAGAGAAAAACCGTGTTTCGCTGGGCGTGAAACAACTGGGCGACGATCCTTGGACCGGTCTGTCCCGTCGTTACCCACAAAGCACCCGTCTGTTCGGTAAAGTAACGAACCTGACCGACTACGGCGCATTCGTTGAAGTGGAACAGGGTATCGAAGGTCTGGTACACGTTTCCGAAATGGACTGGACGAACAAAAACGTTGCTCCTAACAAAGTTGTCCAACTGGGCGACGAAGTAGAAGTGATGGTTCTGGAAATCGACGAAGAGCGTCGTCGTATTTCGCTGGGCATGAAACAGTGCAAAGCCAACCCATGGGACGACTTCGGTGTTACCCATAAGAAAGGTGACAAAGTCCGCGGCGCGATCAAATCGATCACCGACTTCGGCGTGTTCATCGGCCTGGCCGGCAACATCGACGGTCTGGTGCACCTGTCCGACCTGTCCTGGACCGAAACCGGCGAAGAAGCCGTGCGTCGCTTCAAGAAAGGTGACGAACTGGAAGCCATCGTTCTGGCCATCGACGTTGAGCGCGAGCGCGTTTCCCTGGGCGTCAAGCAACTGGAAGGTGACCCATTCAACAACTTCGCAGCCATGAACGACAAAGGCTCGCTGGTAACCGGTACCGTTAAATCGGTTGAGCCTAAAGGCGCCGTGATCCAACTGTCCGAAGAAGTTGAAGGCTACCTGCGCGCTTCCGAAATCTCGCGCGACCGCGTTGAAGATGCTGGTACGCACCTGAAAGTCGGCGACACCGTCGAAGCAATGGTGTTGAACATCGACCGCAAAGCCCGTGGTATCCAACTGTCGATCAAAGCGAAAGACAACGTTGAAACCCAGGAAGCCATGCAGAAGATGGCAGCTACCGACAACAACGCAGCTTCGGGCACCACCAGCCTGGGCGCCTTGTTGAAAGCTAAGTTCGATAACAAGAACTAAGACTGCGGATACGGCAGATGACAAAGTCCGAGCTGATCAACCGCCTCGCTGAGCGTTATTCTCAGCTGGTGGCGAAAGATGCGGAGTATGCCGTCAAGACCATTCTCGATGCGATGACCAACGCCCTGGCGACGGGTCAGCGTATCGAGATCCGCGGTTTTGGCAGTTTTGCCCTGAACAGCAGGCCCCCGCGCATCGGCCGCAACCCGAAATCCGGCGACAAGGTGATGGTTCCTGAAAAACGGGTGCCCCACTTCAAACCGGGCAAACAGTTGCGCGAGCGCGTGGACGCGATGGTCGGGCAACCGATTATCGAGGATTAATCGTCTGCTGGAAGGCGACATAAAGAGCGGCGTCCTTGGATGCCGCTTTTTTTGTTAATATGCTGAGAATACCTGACATAAGCTACTGCGCGTCGCGCTTTGCGGCCTGCGATGCTCACCGTACTCAAGTACGGTTGCGCTTCTTGGCCACAAATCACTGACGCTCGCTACGCTTCTGTCAGGCATTCCAAGGTTGTGCCATACAGGCATTTTTTGTACTTTCTGGACGTATCGATGAAAATCATCTCCACCATCGTTGGCTGTGTTCTTTTCGTCCTGTTCTTCAGTTTTGCGCTGAAGAATGCGCAGGTTGTTGACCTGCATGTTTTTCTCAATTATGAAATTCGCGGCCCCCTGGTCCTGATGCTGCTGGGCTTTTTTGTCGCTGGCGCGAGCCTGGGCGTATTGGCCCTGACGCCGACCGTGTTCCGTCACCGCCGCGAAGCGACCAAGCAAAAAACCACCATTGCCGCGCTGCAGACCGTTGGCGTGGCCAGCAATGTCCAGCCGCAACCGGACAGCGTGAGCGCGCAGTAAGCGCCGCCGTCGCTCCTATCTCTCTTACTCGAATAAAAACAATCGCATGGATTTTGAACTCTGGTGGCTCTTGGGTATCCCGATGTTTTTCGCGCTGGGCTGGATCGCCGCGCGTGTGGACATTCATCAACTGGTGTCCGAATCGCGCAGCCTGCCGCGCAATTATTTCAAGGGCTTGAACTTCCTGCTCAATGAACAGCATGACAAGGCGATCGACGCCTTCATCGAAGTCGTCAAGCTGGACCCGGAATCGGCCGATATGCACTTTGCGCTGGGTAACCTGTTCCGCCGCCGCGGCGAGACGGAGCGCGCCATCCGCGTGCACCAGAACTTGCTGGCGCGCCCGGACCTGCCGCTGGAACAGCAGGGCCACGCCGCCTACGAGCTGGGCATGGATTACCTGAAGGCGGGTCTGCTGGACCGCGCCGAAGAAACTTTCAATAGCCTGATCGACACGCAATATGCGGCCCAGGCGCGCCGCGCGCTGCTGGAAATCTACCAGCGCGAAAAGGAATGGCCACGCGCCATCGAAGCGGCCGTGGGCTTGCAGGAATCGGGCGCCGGCGCGCGCCAGAAGGAAATCGCCCAGTTCTATTGCGAACTGGCGCATGACGCCCTCGTGCACATGAAGCCGGACGAGGCCATGCCGCTGCTGGAAAAAGCCTTGCAGACGGACCGCAAGAGCGTGCGCGCCACCATCCTGACGGGCGACGTGCTGCTGGCGCGCGGCGACGTGGAAGGCGCGCTGACCACCTGGCGCCGCGTGGAGCAGCAAAGCGTGCCGCACGTGGCCCTGGTGGCGCAGCGCCTGATGGATGGGTACACCAAGCTGGGCCGTCCACAGGAAGGCGTCAACCTGCTGCGCTCCTACCTGGAAGAGGCGTCGTCGATCGACCTGATCGAAGTCGTCTTCAAGGCCGTCATCGAACTCGACGGCGTGGAAGCGGCGAAGCAGCTGGTCAGCGCAGAGCTGCGCCGCACGCCGACCCTGCTGGGCCTCGATAAACTGCTGGAAGCGCGCATGATGGATGCGCCGGCCGCCATCTGGTCCGAGCTGTCGATGGTGAAAAACCTCGTGCACGGCTACACGCAAAAGCTGGCCCGCTACCAGTGCAGCCACTGCGGCTTCAAGGCGCGCCAGTTCTACTGGCACTGCCCTGGCTGCAACAAGTGGGAGACTTACCCACCACGCCGCACAGAAGAACTCAATGTCATGAACTGATTCGTACACGTCACCTTGCCCTGAGCAATGTGGCGTGTACTTCTATGTAAGACCTGCTTTTTATCCATACGGTACATCCATGAAAATCACTATTATCGGCACCGGCTATGTTGGCCTCGTGACCGGCGCCTGCCTGGCGGAGCTGGGCAACGACGTCTTTTGCCTCGACCTGGACGCACAGAAGGTCGCCTTGCTCAACAGCGGCGGCATCCCCATCCATGAACCGGGCCTGGAAGAAGTCGTGGCGCGCAACCGCGCCGCCGGACGCATGACCTTTTCCACCGACATCGAGGCGGCCGCCGCACACGGCGTGATGCAATTTATCGCCGTCGGCACGCCGCCCGATGAAGACGGCTCGGCCGACCTGCAATACGTGCTGGCCGCCGCGCGCGGCATCGGCAAGTACATGACGGACTTCAAGGTCATCGTCGACAAGTCGACCGTGCCCGTCGGCACGGCTGAAAAAGTGCGCGCCGCCATCCAGGGCGAACTCGACGCGCGGGGCGTGGCCGCCACGTTCTCGGTCGCCTCAAACCCGGAATTCCTCAAGGAAGGCGCGGCCGTCGAAGACTTCATGCGTCCCGACCGCATCGTCATCGGCGTCGACGCCACGCCGGACGGAGAGAGCGCGCGCGAATTGCTGAAAAGCCTGTACGCGCCGTTCAACCGCAACCATGAACGAACCTACTGGATGGACGTGCGCTCGGCCGAATTCACGAAGTATGCGGCCAACGCCATGCTGGCCACGCGCATCTCGTTCATGAATGAACTGGCGAACCTGGCCGACAAGGTGGGCGTCGACATCGAAGCCGTGCGCCACGGCATCGGTTCCGACCCGCGCATCGGCCACAGCTTCCTGTACGCCGGTTGCGGCTATGGCGGTTCCTGCTTCCCGAAAGACGTGCAGGCGCTCGAGCGCACGGCGCGCGGGCACGGCCAGGAATTGCTGATCCTGCGCGCCGTCGAGGCCGTCAACGACCAGCAGAAGCAGGTGCTGGGACGCAAAGTGGTCACTCGCTTCGGCGAAGACCTGACGGGCCGGCATTTCGCCGTGTGGGGCCTGGCCTTCAAACCGAATACGGACGACATGCGCGAAGCGTCGGCCCGCGTGCTGCTGGCCGACTTGCTGGGACGCGGCGCCACCGTGGCCGTGTACGACCCCGTCGCCATGGCCGAGGCGCGCCGCGTGCTGCAGCTGGACCTGACGCCGGAGCAATTGGCCAAGGTGCGCTTTGCCGACAGCTCGAAAGATGCGCTGCAGGACGCCGATGCGCTGGTCATCGTGACCGAATGGAAAGCCTTCCGCAGCCCTGACTTCGAGCAGGTCAAGGCGCGCCTCAAGCAGGCCGTGATCTTTGACGGACGCAACCTGTTCGAGCCGGCGGTCATGGCTGAGAACGGCATCGAATACCACGGGATCGGCCGCTCGATCCTGACGCGCGCATGAGCGCCCAAGAGGTGGTCGCCTTGACGGCGCCGGCCGCATTGGCCCAGGTACGCCTGCTGGTGGTGGGCGATGTGATGCTGGACCGCTACTGGTTCGGCGACGTCAGCCGTATTTCGCCGGAAGCGCCCGTGCCCATCGTGCGCATCGAGAAGCGCGAAGAGCGCCTGGGCGGTGCGGCCAACGTGGCGCGCAACGCGGCCGCGCTGGGCGCGAAGACAAGCTTGCTGGGCGTGGTCGGCGACGACGAGGCCGGCAGCCAGGTCGAGCGCCTGCTCGAAGGCGGCGGCATCCACAGCTATCTGCAGCGCGATGCGGCCATTTCCACCATCATCAAGCTGCGCGTGATCGGCCGCCAGCAGCAGATGCTGCGCATCGACTTCGAGGATGCGCCCAGCGATACGGTGCTGCGCGACAAGCTGGCGCAGTTCAATGCCCTCTTGCCGCACTATGATGTGGTGGTCCTGTCCGATTACGCCAAAGGCAGTCTGGTGAACGTGGCCGAGATGATCAAGGCGGCCCGGGCGGCCGGCAAGATCGTCATGGTCGACCCGAAAGGCGATGATTTCAGCCGCTATGCCGGAGCGTCAGTGCTCACTCCGAATAAATCGGAACTACGCCGCGTGATCGGCAACTGGAGCACGGAAGAGCAACTCACGGAACGCGCGCAACAGATGCGCGCGCAGCTGGGCCTGGACGCCTTGCTGCTGACGCGCTCGGAAGAAGGCATGAGCTTGTACACGGCCGATGAAGTGCTGCACATGCCGACCGATGCGCGCGAAGTATTCGACGTCTCGGGCGCTGGCGACACGGTGATCGCCACCATGGCAGCCATGCTGGGCGCCGGCATGAGCCTGGGCGACGCCGTGCGCACGGCCAACCGCGCCGGCGGCATCGTCGTCGGCAAGCTGGGCACGGCCACCGTCACCCGGGAAGAGCTGTTCCCGCAGTAACTATGCCGCTGTATGCCGCATCTCGCCTGCGCCAGTCCGTTTGATCTGGCGCAGGTTTCCCCGCCATTCCGCTGTCCCGTCTTGTCAACCGTATCACGCCACAGCCGTTAAGCCGTTAAGGCGCTGTTCCTCCTTTGCGTTCGAGTCATCTTAAAACCACCTTACGGAGAGATATCCATGTTCAAAAAAATACTGCTGGCCATCGCCACCCTGATTGCGACGATGGGCTTTGCCTTTGCCCAGGTCGATGTCAACAAGGCGGACCAGGCGGCACTCGATAGCGTCAAGGGCATCGGCCCCGTCACGTCGAAAGCCATCATCGATGAACGCGCCAAGGGCGGCGCCTTCAAGGATTGGGCCGATTTTGAAACCCGCGTGAAGGGCATCGGCCCGAAAAGTTCGTTGAAGCTGTCGGAAGCGGGCTTGCAAGTGAATGGCCAGGCCAAGTCCGGCGCGCCAGCGGCGCCTGCTCCGGCGGCGAAAGCTGCCCCGGCAAAAAAGGAAACTGCTGTGAAGGAAGTTGCAGCGAAAGAAGCCGCACCGAAGCCAGCTGCTGCGACCGACACCGCTGCGGCGCCAGCCAAGACAGCCGCTGAAACGAAGAAAGAAGCTGCTGCCGCGAAGAAAGAAGCCAAGGCCGCCGCTGCCGCCGCCAAGAAAGAAGCCGCCGCCGCCAAGGTCGTCCCTGCCGCCGCCACTGCGCCAGCCGCCGCCGATGCCGCCCCCGTGAAAACGGCTGCCGAGACGAAGAAGGAAGCCGCTGCCGCGAAGAAAGCGGCAACGGCCGCCAAGAAAGAAGCCAAGGCTGCGGAAGCGGCGGCGAAGAAGGAAGCCAAACTGGCTGCTGCCGACGCGAAGAAGGCTGAAGCCGAGAAAAAGTAAGCGTGTTGCTGAAGGCGTGCTGCGTGGTGGTGCCGCGCAGCACGAGAAGAAAACCCCGCGTGGTACCGGCCGCGCGGGGTTTTTTTTATGCTGCTACAGCTGCGACTCGATCGGCAGCCAGCGCATCACGGACACCAGCATGCGGCGCCAGATACCCGCTTCCGGGTCGTGCGTCCACACTTTGGCGGGTACTTCGGTGGCGTCGGACCAGCGCAGGGCGCCGTTGTCGAGGAGCAAACGGTAGCTGGTGTCGCTCGCCGTCGAATGGTGGAACAGCGCGCGCATGTCGGCCGCCAGCGCGGCATCGTCGAACAGCATGCCCATCTCCGTATTGAGCTGGGCCGAGCGCGGGTCGAGGTTGAAGGAGCCGACGAAACCCCGCTGGCCGTCCACCACCATGGCCTTGGTATGCAGGCTGGCGCGGCTCGACCCCATCAGGCTGATGCGCTTGCGGTGCTGGGTCTTCAATTCATACAGTTCGATGCCGCCGCCCAGCAGCGCCTGGCGGTAGCGCGCATAGCCCGCATGCACGAGGGCCACGTCGGTGGCGGCCAGCGAGTTGGTCAGCACCTGGACCTGGACGCCGGCGGCGACTTTTTCGCCCAGGGTGTGCGTCAGCGCCGCACCGGGCACGAAGTATGGCGAAGTCAGCAGCGCTTCCGCGCGCGCCTCCGTCAGCAGGGGCAGCAAGCTGCGAATGAGCCAGCGCTCGCTGCGCTGCAAACTGGCCACGGGCGCGGCTTTTTCCGGCGGATCCGACAGCACCTGCACTTTTTCGCTCCAGTGCAGGCGCAGGCGGCCATCGAGGTGGGCTTGCAACTGGCCCGCATCCGTCAGTTGCCGCAGGTAGGGTGAAGCGCCGAGTTCGCCCGTCAGTGCGTCGAGGCGGGCACGCACAGCCTGCAGCTCCGGCGCGCCCGCGTCCTTGCCAGCGTGCAAGGCGCGGATGGGGATGACGGCGCGGCTGTTCCAGAAACGGTCGAAGATGTCGCTCGTCTGCTGCACGGCGGGGCCCACCAGCAGCAGGTCGGCATCCTGAAAATTGACTTGTTCTGCGGCATCGAAATATTCATCGCCGATATTGCGTCCGCCGACGAGGGCAACCCTGCCGTCGACGATCCAGGCCTTGTTGTGCATGCGCCGGTTCAGGCTGACGGCGCGCAAGGCCATTTCCGTGGCGCGCAACCAGATGCCGTCGCGGTTGCGGCCCGGGTTAAACATGCGTACGTCGATCAGCGGGTGGCTGTCGAGCGCGAGGATGGCGGCGTCCTGGCCACGCGCGTTGATATCGTCGAGCAATACGCGCACGCGCACGCCGCGGTCGGCCGCGCGCAGCAGTTCGCGCACGAGCAGCCGTCCCGTGACGTCGTTATGCCAAATGTAGTATTGCAGGTCGAGGCTGCGGCCCGCTTCGCGCGCGCTCAGGGCGCGCAGGGCGAACGCTTCCAGATTGTCGTCGATCAACGCCGTGCCGCTGTGGCCGGGCCGTTGCGCCAGTTGCGGCGCCAGCACGCGGTCGAGCAGGGTGGCATCCATCGCCACGGGCAGGGCCGTGCCAGGCGCGCCCAGCGAGCGTTCCGCGAAGCGCCCGTAGCTGTACAGGGCGGCGATGCTGAGCATGGCAAACAAGGTGGCCAGCAGCAGCAATTTGACGAGCATGCGGCGCACCGTCAGCGCACCGCGGGCATGCTGCGGCGCGGGAAAAGCCGGGTGGTGTGGGGCATGCGGACTCTTTCAGCGGGATGGCAACAGCCGATTGTAGCAGTTTCTACAATGCACGATTTTCAGGCGGAACCGGCCGGCAGCCGCGCCAGGAAGCCGTGAATCTGGGAAACAACTGCCGCGCCTTCACCGACGGCGGCGGCCACGCGCTTGGTGGAGCCGGCCCGCACGTCACCGATGGCGAACACGCCCGGCACGCTTGTTTCCAGCGCGGCCCGCTCCGGCAAGTCCGGTGGCGGGTAGGGTAAATGCGCAGCATGGCCGTGGGCGCGGCATTCGGCGCGCGTGACGTCGAAGCCCGTGCGGATGAAACCCTGTTCGTCGACGGCCACGGCGCAGTCGTGCAGCCAGTCCGTGTTCGGATCGGCGCCAACAAACAGGAAGACGCGGCGCACGGCGCAAGCGGCTTCCTTGCCTGTCTGGTTGTTGCGCCAGCGCACCTCTGTCAAGCCATCGTCGTCACCTTCGAGGGCGATGATTTCCGTGTGCGTGTGCAAAGTGATGTTGGGCGTGGCGGCGATGCGCTCGATCAAATAGCTCGACATGCTGGCCGCCAGGCCTTCGCCGCGGATCACCATGTGGACCTTGGCGGCGTGACTGGATAGAAACACGGCCGCCTGGCCGGCCGAGTTGCCGCCGCCAACGAGGATGATCTCTTCCTGCCGGCACAGCTTGGCTTCGATGGGCGAGGCCCAGTAATACACGCCCCGTCCCTCATACGTTTTCAGGTTGGCCAGCGAGGGGCGGCGGTAGCGCGCGCCGCACGACAGCACCACCGTGCGGGCGCGCACCTGCGTGCCGTCGCACAGATTGACGCGCAGGGGCCAGGTGTCGCACAGCAGGTTGGCGGCGCTGGCCGGCGTGGCGATTTCGACGCCGAATTTTTGCGCCTGCACATAGGCGCGTCCCGCCAAGGCCCGGCCGGAAATGCCGGTGGGAAAACCCAGGTAATTTTCGATGCGCGCGCTGGCACCCGCCTGACCACCGTACGCGCGCTGTTCCAGCGCCAGCACGGTGAGGCCTTCGGAGGCGGCATACACGGCCGTGGCCAGGCCGGCGGGGCCGGCGCCCACCACCAGCACATCAAAAATCTTGTCACCGGACAAATCGGGCAGCATGCCCAGGCAGCGTCCCAGTTCCGCATTGCCGGGATTCTTCATGATCTTGCCGTCAGGACAGACCACCAGCGGCCATTCCTGCGGCGTAGGCTGGTAGCGCTCGGCCAGCGCGGCGGCGGCCGCATCGGTGGACGGATCAAGCACCGTGTGCGGATGGCCATTGCTCGACAGAAAACTTTGCAGGTGGAACAGATTGCCATTGCCGCGCGGCCCTACCAGCACGGGGCCGCCCGAATTCGATTCGATCAGCGCCACGCGGCGCAGGATCAGGGCGCGCACGATGCGTTCGCCCATCTCCGCCTCGGCCACGATCAGCGCGCGCAGGGATTCCGAACTGATGTCGAGCAATTCCACGGCGCCCACGGCGCTGCCGTTGACGAGGGTGGGGCGGCCGGACAATTGCGCCACTTCGGCAATGAAGTGGCCGACGCCCACTTCGCGCAGGACGGACGCCTGTCCCATCACTTCGTGGCGCTTGATGCTGACCCGCCCGGACAGTATCACCAGCATGCCGAAGCTGCTGCTGCCCGCCTCGAACAGGGTATCGCCATCGGCAAAGCGCTGCAGCGTGCCATAGCGCTGCAAGCGCTGCAGTTCGAGCCCATTGAAGACGGGCGAGATCTGGTGGCTGCGGCCCTGCAAGTCGAGCGTGGCGAACTGGACGGGATCGTCCTGCGTCGTTTCGGGAATGAATTCGGGTGTGCTGCTGGCCATGGCGAGTCCGTTCGGAGGCTGAATAAGCAAATAACAAAAATAACTAACAGTGACGAGTCTAGCGCATGCGGCGCGCGCCTGCCGCAATACCCCTTGTGTACGCCCGGAAATGGCGGCGCGGCAGGCGCCATGCCGCATGTGGCGGCGCAGCAAGGGGCGCGCGCGGGCCCGGCTGCTGGAGCCGATCAGCGATACGCAGGCCGGCATCTCATATTAGAATGGGTCTTTGTTGAACCTACTCAAACAGACACGATGGCTTACAAGACACTTGAAGATACGATAGGCAATACCCCGCTGGTGCAGCTGACGCGCTTGCCGGGTGCCGATGCGCTTGCGCGCAACAACGTCATCCTGGGCAAGCTGGAAGGCAATAATCCAGCCGGCTCGGTGAAGGACCGCGCGGCCATGTCCATGCTCAAGCGCGCTGAAGAGCGCGGCGTCATCAAGCCGGGCGATACCCTGATCGAGGCGACCAGCGGCAATACGGGCATCGCGCTGGCCATGGCCGCCGCCTTGCGCGGCTACAAGATGCTGCTCCTGATGCCCGATAACCTCAGCGTGGAGCGCCGCCAGAGCATGGCCGCCTACGGCGCCGACATTTTATTGACGCCGAAGACGGGCGGCATGGAATATGCGCGCGACCTGGCCGAGCAGATGCAGAAGGATGGCCGTGGCATCATCCTCGACCAGTTCGCCAATGAAGACAATGCGCGCGCCCACTATGAAAGCACCGGGCCGGAAATCTGGCGCGATACGAATGGCCAGGTTACGCATTTCGTCAGCGCCATGGGCACGACGGGCACCATCATGGGCGTATCGCGCTATTTGAAGGAACAGAATCCCGCCATCCAGATCATCGGCGCCCAGCCTGAAGACGGTTCGCAGATTCCCGGTATCCGCAAGTGGCCGGAAGCGTACCTGCCGAAAATCTACGACAAGTCGCGCGTCGACCAGGTGGAGTACGTGAGCCAAGGCGTGGCTGAACGCATGGCGCGCAGCCTGGCGGCGGAAGAGGGCTTGTTCTGCGGCATCTCGGCAGCCGGTGCCTGCGAAATCGCGCTGCGCATCTCGCAAACGGTGGAAAACGCGACGATCGTGTTTGTCGTGTGCGATCGCGGCGACCGCTATCTCTCGACCGGCGTGTTTCCTGCTTGATAGTTGATACGGGAAAATAATGTCGGCCAGAACGGCCTGGGAACTGCTGGAAATACCCCCTCCCCATGGCGGGGAGGGAAAACCTGCGTAACTGGCAGGATCAGCCTTGTGGCGTTTCGCCTTCTTTTGGCTTGAATTGCTTGTCGCTGATGCGGAATTTGTTACGACGGTCACCCATCAGGTAACGCAGGTCGCGGATGCTCAGGTCGCTGACTTCGTGCATGCGGATCAGCAGCGATGCGCCGACCGGCAGGCGGTGGTGGCGGATTTTGCTGATGACTGGTGGCGCTACTTCCAGCGCGCGGGACAGGGCTGCGTCGTTTTTCAGGCGCAGGTTTTCGATCAGGGTATCGAGCAGTCTGTTTGGGTTGTACTGGAGCAGATCGTCGGAGTCCGAATCGCTGTTCATATCAATGCCGACTTGGTTTGTCATGATGTTATTGTTCCTTCTGTAGTTGCACTGCAAAGTAAAAAACACTCGGAGCTCGCTCTTGCTGCGTTCATGTTCATTCTTTACTAAAAGGAACGAATTCACACACGGTACGATCCGGGATACAGTTTTTCGTAATATATACACAATTGTACAACAGGATTCAATTTCAGGCCGGAAAGCCCAGCAATCTTGCTTTGTACAAAATAGGTGTTGTCTTGTTGCAACACCTATTTATTCTTTATTATGCTCTATGATAGAACAAAAATTGTACTTTGACAAAAGTTAAGTATAAAACCATTTCCGTATTCCGTGCCGCACAAAGGCTGGCGAGCAAGGCTGGCACATGTTATCGGCCCTACCATAGACTTGTTTTCTGGTCGCTTCAACATCCCTTACGCTTTCTTACAAGTAATATTATAACTTTACACTGACTTTCGGTTAGCGTGCGCGCACTTGACTGATGGCCTTGCCCAAGTCGATCACTGACATGGCATAAAAATAACTTCTGTTGTACTGAGTTATAGCAAAGAAGTTATTGGTTGCCAAGTGATACTCAGTTGCTTCTGAACCATTTTGCAGATCGATCAGGCCAAACAGCATGTTCTGGGGTGTGGACGGGCTGGCACTCACGCCCGCCTCCTTCATTTCCGCCAGCCGGTACTTCGCTTGCAAGCCCTGGCCGATGAATTTTTCCCAGGCGCGGCTGGCCGAGACGGTGACGGGATAGGTGCTGATGGCCGGGTCGTCGCGCCGCCAGCCGTGCTCGACGAGGAAATGCGCGACGCTGCCGATGGCGTCGGCTGTGGAATTGCGCAGGTCGATGTGACTATCGCCATCAAAGTCCACCGCATATTTCATGATGCTGCTAGGCATGAACTGGGGCAGGCCGATGGCGCCCGCATACGAGCCGAGCAGGGTCAAGGGATCGATGCCATCCTTGCGCGCGTACAGCAGCGCGTTTTCCAGTTCTCCCTTGAAAAACTCCATGCGCGCGGCGCGGGTCGGGCTTTCCGGGTAGGAAAACGCCAGGGTCGTCAGCGCGTCGAGCACGCGGAAACGGCCCGTGTTGCGTCCGTAGACAGTTTCCACGCCGATGATGCCGACGATGATCTCGGCCGGCACGCCATATTCGCGTTCGGCGCGCGCCAGCGCATCGGCATTCTCTTCCCAGAATTTCACGCCCGCATTGATGCGCACCGGCTCGATGAAGCGGGCGCTGTACGCTTGCCAGTTCTTCGGCTTGCCCGGTGGCGCCGGCTTCATCAGCTGCACGGTCGACTCGACATAGCGCACCTTGCCGATCAGGACATCGAGTTCGGCGCGGTTAAAGCCGTGTTTGGCGGACATCTCGTCGAGGAAGGCGCGTACTTCTTTCCAGTTGGCATAGTCGACAAATTCGCCTTCGAAGTCGAATTTCGCCGGTGCTTTTTTGGCCGCTGTCTTGGCGGGTGGCGCCTTGGCCGCGCGCACGGCACGGGCCCGGTCGGCAGCGGAAATATTGCTGTTTTCGCCAGCATGCGCGGTGGACAGGCACAGGGGAAGGGCGAGGAGCAGGGACAGGGCGGGGTATTTGATCGGTAACAAGGAGCGTCTCATCGGCATTGGGTTAACAGGCGGCGCAAGCTGCGCCGCGCGCGGAATTGTTCGTCTGGGTTGGCATTACCATACTTCATCGCGGCATAGATTGCCAGAAACTGTGCGATGGCGGCGTGCGCCTCTTGTGTGGCCTTGCCTGCGGCCAGCCGCGCAGCATAACCGTGCGGGCCTTCATGCGGCGCACGGCTGTAGCCGCGCCGCGCCTGCTGCTGGCAAAACTGCGCGTACAGGGCGTCGAGCGGATCGCCTTGCCGCGCCTGCCGCCACCAGACCAGCGCGCCAGCCACGGCCGCCAGCAGGGCCAGCACGGCGCAAGCGAGTGCCAGCTTTTTTGCGGGCACGTTTTTCAAGCCATCGAGCATGGCGCGCTGGCGCTGCGGCGTGGTGTCAAGTACCCAGCGGCTCCAGACGTGCTCGGCCTGCTGCCATTGCTGGCGCCATGCGGCCACCGCCACGTGCGCGCCCCCATCGAGGCCGGCCAGCGCGCGCCACGCCGTCAGCGGCGACGGGGCCGGCGGCAGGGCGGCGTCGAGGTTGCGTTCGGTGCGCAGGGGCGCGACTGCGCCGGTGGGATCGACGCGCACCCAGCCCCGGCCGGCCAGCCACACCTCGCTCCACGCATGGGCGTCGGACTGGCGCACGCTCAGGCTGTTGTCCGTGCCGTTGCGCAGGCCGCCCTGGTAACCGGTGACGACGCGCGCGGGTATGCCCATGGCGCGCATCAGCACGACAAAGCTGCCCGCGTAATGCTCGCAAAAGCCCGCCTGCGTGGTAAACAGGAAGTCGTCGACGCCATGCTTGCCCAGCAGTGGCGGCTGCAGGGTGTAGCGGAAAGGTGCGCGGCGGAAATGCGTGAGTACGGCGGCGATGGCATCGGCGGGTGCCAGCGCCTGTGCGCCGCTGCCGCGCAGTGCGCGGGCCCAGGCGATGCTGCGCGGGTTGCTGCCAGCGGGCAAGGCCAGCCATGGCTGTTGTTGCGCGAGCGACAGGCCGGCCTGCAGCCGGTAGCGTGGCAGGGAACTGACGCGGTAACGGACGGTCGAAGTAATAGGCTGTATGGTCAGCACTTCCAGCGCGGACGAGACCACATACGGATTGCCGGGCAGGCGTTCGATGCTGCGCGGCACGTCGAGCGCGAAGATGCGCCGCTGGCCGCTCGCTTGCAAGGTCACTTCGTAGTGGCTGGGCTGGCCTTCCAGTGCGATGTCTATCCGGTTGTCGCTGGCCGGTGCGCGTTGGCCAGCGCCCCGGCGCGTCCAGGTGGCGCCGTCGAAGTCGCCCAGCACGACGCCGCGCCAATACAGCTGGTCTTGCGGCGGGAGTGGTGTAGTGAAACGGGCTGTGAAGACGGGTTCGCTTGACAGAGCCAGCGAGGCGATGGCACCCGGCTGCATGCTGTCGGACAAGCCCGTGCGCGCCTGCGCGCCTTCCGGCGCCGCGCCCCACAGGGGGCCGTCGATGCGTGGCACGGCCAGAAACAGTACGGCCGACAGGGGAAGGGCCAGCGCCAGCATGCGACCCAGCAAGCGCAGCCTTTGCGCCAGGCGCGGCTGCACGGCGCCGTACTGGGCCGACAACAGGCCTGCCAGCAGGACGATGACGGTGGCCAGCATCCAGGCGGCGCTGAGGATGCCTTGCGCATGGAAGAAGTTCGCCAGCAGGAGGAAAAAACTGAGGAAAACAAAGACGAAGATGTCGCGCCGGCCATGCATTTCCAGCGATTTCAGGGCCAGCAGCAGGGCCAGCATGGCCACGCCCGCATCGCGTCCCAGCACGGTGCCATAGCTGGCGTAGACGGCGGCGATGCCGAGCAAGGCCAGCGGCGCGAGCACGGCCAGCTGCGGCTGGCGCCGGCCCCGCACGGTAATGACGGCGCGCCACAGCAGAAGGGCTGCGGCGGCGGCCGACAGCCACGGGGGCAGGTGCAGCGCGTGCGGCGCCAGCACCATGGCGGTGGCCAGCAACAGCAGCACGATGTCGGCCTTGTCGCGCGGCAAGTTGCTCAGCCAGGCTTTCATGGCGTCGCCTGCGCTGGCGGCCAATCGTGCCGCCAATTGTGCGGCGAACCCTGTGGCAAATCGTGCGGCACATCATGGAGCGCCAGCGCGCGCAGGCAGGCGTCGCGCTGGCTGGCGCCCAGGGCCGGCGCCAGAGTCAGCGCGCCCAGGCGCAAGCCATATGGCAAGCCCGTGCGTTCCGCCTGCAGCACCCAGGCGGCCAGGCGGGACAAACGCGCTTCCGGCGCCAGCGCGTGCAGAGTGGCGAGATCGAACACGATGCTGCCACGGGCTGCGCCTGCTTGCGCGTCGGCGGCTGGCTGGAATTGCTTGCTGAATAAATGCTCGCCGTCATGCCGGGCGATCTGGCGCCAGGCCAGGCGGTGCAAGGGATCGCCTGGCTGGTAGGCGCGCACGCCGGCCAGTTCCAGGGCGCCGCCGGACGAGTGTGGCTGTTGTGGTGTCTGCTTTGTCGGCTGTTCTGTCCCGGCCGGCAAGGGCAGTGGCGGCGCGTTCTGCTCGGGCTGCGGATACACGAGCACGCGCGCCTCGGGTTGCCAATGGCACCAGGCAACAAACAGGCCCAGCGGGAAACTGCCGGACAGGCGCAAGGGCGGGGCATCGAGCCAGCCGCGTTGCCGCGCCGCTACGACGATATGGATGGCCGTTTCCCCGTGGGCATCGATATCGGCCAGGCTGGGCGCTGCGCTGGAATCGATCACGGCCAGCTGGATCGCATGGCGCGGGCGTGTGCTGCGGTTGATCAGGCGCAAGGTGAACGTGGCGTGGCCGCCCGCGAACACAGCTTGGCCTGGCGTGGCAGCCAGCGCCAGGCCCGCCAGGTTGCGGCTGGCAAACAGCATGTCGGCGATGGCGCAGGCGGCCGCGAAATATGTGAGCGCATAGCCCAGGCCCAGGCGGTAATTGACGGCGGCGATCCACAGCGCCAGCAGCAGCGCGGCAAATGCCAGGCCCGCGCGCGAGGGGCGGATGTGCACGCGCTGCGCGCCCAGCCAGGGGCGCGCCGGCAGCCAGCGGATGGTGCGCAGGCGCATGGCGGTCAGACGGGAGTTGCCAGCAGCAATTGCTGCAGCAGGGTGCGGCTGTCCGTGGACCCTTGCGCGGCATGCAGGCGGTGGGCGCAGACGGGTAAGACTATGGCTTGCACATCGTCGGGCGTGACGTGGTCGCGTCCGGCCAGGGCGGCCCAGGCGCGCGCCGCCTGCAGCAGGGCCAGCGCGGCGCGCGGGCTCAGGCCATCGGCAAACACGCCCGGCACGCGGGTGGCATGCACGAGAGCCAGCACGTAGTCGACGACGGCGACCGAGGCGTGGATGGCGCGCAGGCCTGCCTGCGCCTGCAGCAATTCTTCCGCGTTCATGACGGCCGGCAAGGTTTGCAGCATGGCGCGGCGGTCGGCACCGAGCAGCAGTTCCCGTTCGGCGGCCGCATCGGGGTAGCCCAGGGTGACGCACATGAGAAAACGGTCGAGCTGCGATTCGGGCAGGGGGAAGGTGCCCAGCTGGTGCGCGCAGTTTTGCGTGGCGATGACGAAAAACGGCTGCGGCAGCGCGCGCGTGACGCCGTCGAGCGTCACTTGCCGCTCTTCCATCGCTTCGAGCAAGCCCGATTGCGTCTTCGGCGTGGCGCGGTTGATCTCGTCGGCCAGCAGCACCTGGGTAAACAGGGGGCCAGGGTGGAAGATGAAGCTGCCACTGCCCCGGTCATACACGCTCATGCCGGCCACGTCGGCGGGCAGCAGGTCGCTCGTGAATTGCTGGCGCTTCCATTGCAGGCCCAGCGAGATGGCCAGCGCGTGCGCCAGAGTCGTCTTGCCCACGCCGGGCACGTCTTCGATCAGCAGGTGGCCGCCGGCCAGCACGCAGGCGAGGGCCTGGCGGATCTGCAAGTGTTTGCCGACGAGAACTTCGCCGATCTGCTGTGCGGCCTGGTGTATTTTCGAAAACATGCTATTTCTATCACAGTAAGTCGGATTATTTAATTTACAATCGCTTTGGCCAGGTCAAGCCGTGCCGCCCGCCCGTGCCGTGCTCGTGGTAGATTAGTGCAGTAGCGGCACAGACCGGCCAGTGATTTTATGCGAGAACGCGCAGGGCGAACAGGAATGCCATGCAGTGTTCCCGGAGAACGGACAGAGACAGAGGTAACCAGTACAGCGCATGAGCACAGCCATTTATACCCATCCCGATTGCCAGCGCCATGAAATGGGCGACTGGCATCCCGAATCGCCGGCCCGCTTGCAGGCCATCAATGATCAATTGATCCTCGCGCACATCAGCGACCTGGTCGAGCACCGCGATGGCGTGCATGCCCAATTGTCCGATATCGAGCGCAACCACAGTGCGACGGCCATCGGCCTGGTGCGCGACAATGTGCCGCAGGCCGGTGACTATTACCCGCTCGACGGCGACACCCTGCTCAACGCGCACAGCTATGACGCGGCGCTGGCCGCCGCTGGCTCGGCCGTGGCGGCCACGGACGCCGTCATCGATGGCGAGATCAGCAACGCCTTTTGCGCGATCCGCCCGCCCGGCCACCACGCGCGGCCCAGCGAGCCCATGGGTTTTTGCCTGTTCAATAATATCGCCATCGCCGCCAAGCATGCGCTCGACGTGCGCGGCCTGGAACGGGTCGCCATCGTCGATTTCGATGTGCACCATGGCAATGGCACGGCCGAGTCCGTGGCAAATGATCCGCGCATCCTGATGGTGAGCTTTTTCCAGCACCCGTTCTATCCGTACAGCGACGTGGAATCGTACACGGACACGCGCGTCAATGTGCCCGTGCCGGCCCGCTCGAAGGGCGACGCCGTGCGCCAGCTGGTGCTCGACCACTGGCTGCCCGCGCTGCACCGGCAGCAGCCGCAGATGATTTTCATTTCCGCCGGTTTCGACGCCCACCGTGAAGACGACGTGGGCGGCATGGGCCTGGTGGAGGCCGACTACACGTGGATGACGCAGCAAATGATGGCCGTGGCCAATCAGTATGGCAAGGGCCGCATCGTCAGCTGCCTGGAAGGGGGCTACAACCTGTCGTCCCTGGGCCGCAGCGTGGCGGCGCACGTGAAGGCGCTGGCGGAGCTTTAACTAAAGCAAACTCGGACGGCTGCGGGAGTTCGTGTGGCGGTGCGTCTGGTAGTCGAGCGCATCGCCGGCCATGAAGCGGCGCCAGGCTTGCGTGTAGACGAGCGACGATTTGTCCGCGTCAAAACTGTCGAGCTGCAACATGTCGCGGTGATGCTTGATTTCATTGACCAGTTGGTCATACAGCACTTGCAAGCCATAGCTGTCCGCGCTCTGGCGCTTCAACCGCTCTTCCAGCTGCGCCACTTGCCCCTGCAACTGCCGGCATTCCTTCTTCCAGTCATTGCGCGGCACGCGCTTGGGCGCCTTGCCAGTGTGTTCCATCATCATATCGCACTATCCCCATCGCCTATCTCCCCGGCGGGAACCAGCCTGGAAAATAATTGCTTTTCATTTAAGAGGCGATATTAGAGCATACTTTTTTGTTTCTTTCAGTAAATATAAAAATCCATGTGGAAATATTTGACCTGGCTTCCCGGGCGCGCCTCACTGATGCTGCATTGTCTGCAAGGGCGCTGCCGGAGCGGCTCCAGCCATCTTGCCCTCGTCGGCGTACGTCAGGGTCAGCAGGGTATCGTCGTCCCAGTTCACGTCATGCAGCGGCGGCACGTAGCGCTGGCGGTCTTGCGTGAGGCGGATGTCCAGGGTGCGCTCGCCCGAGCGCGCCTGCACGGCAAGCAGCTTGCGGGCCACGGGAAACGGCACGTGGATCAGCGACGAGTGGCACGGTCCGCCCGCCAGGCGGAACAGGTTGCGCCGTACAAAAGACAGCTCATCCTGCTCGACGGCCCAGCGGATTTCGCATTCCAGGCGCAAGTCGCCCAGGCGGCGCACGTTCTGCGGCAAGCCCGGCGTGTGGATGTCGGCGCGCCAGCGCAAGGTGTCGCGCTTCTTGTTGCTGACCAGGTCGGCATTCGCATCGTAGGCGGTCTTGTCGCGCGACAAAGTGAAACCGCCATCCGCCGCCAGCGGCACGGGGATCGACAGGTTGTCGGCTGACAGGTGCAGGGTCACGCCATCGAGCCTGGCCTGGGGCGTGGCGGGTATCAGCATGAAGCGCAGCGGCGCGGCTGGCGCCAGGCGCTGGTGGTCGGCATACGCGTCGAGTCCCCTGAGCATGGTGCGGTAGGGGCGCAGGTCGGGATCGCGCGTGCCTTGCACGTCGACGATCTGCTGCATTTCCTGATTCACCGCCTCGCCCGGCGCCGCCGGTTTTTCCTGGGCCATGGCGGGCAGCAGGCAGGCGTAAAGGGAGGCGAGGAGGCAAAAGCGGGAAAAGTGCATGGAATGCGTGTCAGGTTAAGCTTGCGATGGGGAACCGGTCAGGCTGGACGGATTGCAGATCTTATCATTCAGGTAACTGCCAAATTATCACCAATTGTCTCGTTCATGTCGCACGGCTGGCGTTGGCGGCGGAAAATGGGACGTCGTGGCGGCAACCACGTAAAATAGCGGATTGACCGAACGATTTTGAAAGCAAGAGCATGGCGATACAATGGTACCCAGGACACATGAACGCGGCCCGCAAGAAAGCGGCCGAGACCATGGAAAACACCGATCTGGTGATTGAAGTGGTGGACGCGCGCCTGCCGGCAGCCAGCTGCAATCCCATGGTGGACGAGCTGCGCCTGTTCCGCCAGCGCCCTTGCCTGAAAATCCTCAACAAGACCGACCTGGCCGACCCTGCCGCCACCGCCGCCTGGGTGGCGTATTTCAATGCCCAGGAAGGCGTGACCGCGTATGCGATGACGACCAAGAAGCCGGGCGACGTGGCGCGCATTCCGGATCTGGCCAAATCGCTGGCGCCGCACCGCGGCGTGCCGACGAAGCCGCTGCGCATCATGATCATGGGCATCCCCAACGTGGGCAAGTCGACCCTGATGAACGCGCTGCTGAAAAAGCGCGTGGCCAAGGTGGGCGACGAGCCGGCTGTTACAAAGATGCAGCAAAAGCTGTACCTGGACAAGAACACCATCCTCGTCGACACCCCCGGCATGCTGTGGCCGAAGATCGCCATCCCCAGCGACGGCCTGATGCTGGCGGCCAGCCACGCCATCGGCTCGAACGCGCTGATCGAAGAGGAAGTGGCCGTGTTCCTGGCCGAGGAATTGCTCAAGCGCTACCCGGACTTGCTGGCAACCCGCTACGGCACCAAGGTCGATGAAGTCGACGCCATCGGCGTGGTCGAGGGCATCGCCGCCAAGCGCGGTTTCCGCATCAAGGGCGGCGACTACGATTTCGAGAAAGCGTCGCACACCCTGCTGCTCGATTACCGCAGCGGCATCCTCGGACGTATCTCTCTGGAAACGCCGGACACGCGCGCGGCCCTGCTGGCCCAGCACGCGGCCGAGATGGCGGAAAAAGCGGCCAAGGCGGCGGAGATTGCCGCCGAGAAGGCGAAGAATGCGGCGCGCGGCAAGCGCGGGACGTAATTCACGGTCGCCAAGTCACCCCAAAGCAAATTTTGGGGTCAGACCCCCGGTGCCGTTGGCGCTGAACCAGCCGTTAGCGGTGTTGAGGGACTCGGCGTCCCCGTCTGACCCCTGCTTACAAAAAGCGCCGCGACATTGTTGTCGCGGCGCTTTTTTTATGCCTTGCCGGCCTATCCGAATTTGAAACTGGTGACGGCCAAGGCCCCAAAAAAATCCTCCTCGTGGTACACGACCTGCGCCGCTTCCTGTTCTGCCGCGCCCAGCGCCACCATCAGCGGCAGCAGATGGTCTTCCTGCGGATGGGCCTGGCGCGCGCCCGGTGCCCTGTCCCAGGCCAGCAATTGTTCCAGCCGCTGTTCGGGTGGCAAGGCCATGGCCTGACGCAGCCAGGCGTCGAACTGGTGCGAGGCGACGGCGCCCGCCTGGCCGAACTGGCGCAGGTTATGGTAAGACAGGCCGCTGCCCAGTATCAGCACGCCTTGCCGGCGCAGGCTGGCCAGCGCGCGGCCCACCTCGATGTGCGTGAGCGGGTCGTAGCCGTGTTTCAGCGACAGCTGTACCAGCGGCATGTCGGCCTGCGGGTAGATGGGGAACAGGGCGCTGAAGGTGCCATGGTCGAAACCGCGCTCGTGGTCGAGGCGCGCCGGATGTCCAGCCGCGTCCAGCAACTGTTTGACCTGCGCCGCCAGTTCCGGCGCGCCGGGCGCCGGGTACTGGATTTGATAGGTGTGCGGCGGAAAGCCCGAATAATCGTAGATCATGCCCGGCCGGGGGCTGGCCGAGACGAGAAATTGCGGCCCTTCCCAGTGCGCCGTGACGACCAGCACGGCCTTCGGCCGCGCGTCGATCTGGCGCGGGATATCCTGCAACGACGCTTCCAGCACGTCGTAGCGACCGCCGAACTGGTCTTTCATGAACGGCCACGGGCCGCCGCCGTGGGACAGGAAGTAAGTGGGGAAGGTGTGCTCTTGCATGGCGGCTCCGGAGTGGAATGACTGATGCTATCGATGATAGTCATGCCCGGTCAGTTGATCAAGATCGCAATTATTGATATATCATTTCCATTTTGTTGATGATCGGATCGACATGGATACCTTGCGCAGCATGCGCGTGTTTCGCGCCGTGGTGGAACTGGACAGTTTTGTGCGCGCCAGCGAGCGCCTCGATCTGTCGCCGGCCATGGTCAGCAAGCATGTGATGCACCTGGAGCGCCACCTGGGCGCGCGCCTGCTGAACCGCAGCAGCCGCCACCTGAGCCTGACGGAAATCGGCAAAGTGTATTTTGAACAGTGCCGCGACATGCTCGACAATCTCGACGAGGTGGAAGCGACGGTGGGCCGCACGACGGTGGTGCCGCGCGGCATGCTGCGCCTGAGCGCGCCCGTCTGGTTCGCCAACGCCATCTTCACGCGCACCCTGGCCGCCTACCGCGAACGCTTCCCGGAAGTGACGTTCGACATCGACCTCAGCGGAAGAGTCGTCAATCTGGTGGAAGAGGGTTTCGACCTGGCCCTGCGCGTCAGCCAGGCGCCGTCGCCAACCCTGATCGCGCGGCCCATCGGCAGCATCGCCTTTCACCTGGTGGCCGCACCCGCCTACCTGGCGCGCGCGGGCCACCCGCAGCTGCCGCAAGACCTGGCGCAACACGCCATGATCAGCTATTCCTTGCTGGCAAACGGTAATGAACTGGATTTCGACGGGGCGCAGGGGCGCGAGACGGTAAAATTTTCGCCCGTCCTGCAATGCAATAACGAAAGCCTGCTGCACGCGGCCGCGCTCGACGGCATGGGCATCGCGCTGCTGCCGTCGTGGCAGACGGATGCGGATCTGGCGGCGGGGCGGCTGGTGCGCCTTTTTGACGATTTCAAGTTGGCGGGCGGCAAGGTGTACGCCGTCTACACGAGCCGCCGCTACCTGTCCTCGAAAGTGCGCACCTTCATCGACTTTCTTGCCGATGAAGGGCGCCTGGGGACTTGATTACGCCAGCGAGCGCTTGACGTCGATCAGCGCGAACAGGCGCGCGCTGCGCATCCACGCCAGCACCAGCGCCGCCAGCTGCGTCACCAGCAAGCCGGCCACGATGGCCAGCGGACCGGGTGCGGCCAGGTTCAGGCGCGCCACGCCCAGCAGCGCGTACAGCGCCAGTCCCAGCAAGGTGATGACGAGGTAGATGGCCAGGCTGGCCAGCGGACGCCGGCGCAGCATGCCCAGGCCCCGCCACCAGGCCTTGACGGCCGACGTGCGGCGGCGGTCGACGGCCAGCGCCGCGCGGCCTGCGTCCAGCGTGGCGCAGGCCAGCAGGAACAGCACGCCCGCGAACAGCAAGGCCAGGTGGCGGGCCAGGTCGGCGTCGGCTTCCAGGATGGCTTTCGCCGCGTGCTTGTCAGCCAGTTTCAGCGCGCCGGCGCCGATCGTCAGCGCCAGGCCCAGCGGCACGATGCTCCACAACAGCATGCGCAGCATGCGGCCGTATTCGCTGAAGGCGCCCGTCAGCAGGGGGCCGAAACCGAGTGGCGCCGGCGCGCGCGCGGCCGTCACCACCAGGCCGCTCAGCAGCGGTGACAGCAGCAGGGCCAGCACGATGCCCGTGATGGCCGCCTGGCTGATGGCGGCGCCGTTGCGCCCCGCATTGGCCACCAGGTCGGCCAGGGTCATCAGGTCGAGCTTGTGCGCCAGGGCCGCCGCATGCACGGCGTTATCGAGGCTGGCGCTCAAGGTGCGCCACAGGGGAATGACGGCAAGGATGGCGGGGATCAGCAGCAGGCCGGCCCACAGCAGCAGCAAGCGCCATTGCAGGGCGGCGCGGCTGGCGCGCGTGGTCAGTGTCAGGCCGCTGGCCCGTGTCGTGGAAGTGGCGCTCATACGATGGCAATCAGGGAAAGGAGGTATTGGAAGGCGGCGGCAAGGTCGAAGCTCCAGCGCCGCGCGGCGGATTTGTCGGCTTTCAGGGTGCGGCTGTCATCGAGCTTGTTGACGTCGAGGTAGTGCACGCGGTCCGGGTCCAGTTCAGCCGAGACGGCCTTCACGGGCTTGCTCCAGGTGTAGCGTTGCCACAGCTGCTCGTTGTCCCACACCACGCGTTCGGACGTGCCGTCGGCGAACTTCACCAGCAGCACCTGCGGCACGGGCGCGCCGCGGCGGCGCAGGACCACGCTGGTCAGATACGGATACGGCCCGGTGCCGGGCTTGGCGTCCGGATGCGCCTTGTCCCACGCCTCGCGTACCTTTTTCTCCTCTTTTTCCAGCGTGTCGGCCGTATGTTCCACGCGTTTGCCGTTCACCAGCGCCGTGCCGGCCAGCGGCGTCTGCTCTTCGCTGGTGAAGGTGCCGATACGGTCGTCGATGTTCGCGCTGGCATACACTTGCTGCGCGAAGACCTGTTCCACGATGCGCCGCTGGCCCGTCGCCTCGGCCAGCGTTTCGCGCAGGTCGGCCACGCTCGGATGGCGGAATTTCCACTGTTCGTAATAGGCCTTGAAGCCCCGTTCCATGGCCTCGCTGCCGATGCGCGCTTCCAGGTCGCGCATGGTGATGGCCGTGCGGCTGTAGACGGGTCCCACGCCCTGCAGGCGGTCCCACGCGTTCTGGCCCAGCGGATCGGCCGCATCCTGGCGCGGTGCGGCCATGCGCTCGAATTCGAAGACCTTGAAGACGGGATCGAAGCCCAGGCGCTTGAGCAGCGGCGTGGTGGCGTGGATGTGCTGGTCGCGCGCGCGCAGCATGCGCTGGTCCCAGTACTCGTTCAAGCCTTCGTCGAGGATCGGTTCCTCGAATTCGTTCGAGGCCAGGATGCCGTAGAAATAACCATGGCCGAATTCATGGATGGTGACGAAATCGAGGCCGAATTCAGGGATGGTCTTCGGCTGCAGATTGGCGTAGCTCGATGCCGTGATGAAGGTCGGGTACTCCATGCCGCCCGCTTCAGCCGCGTTAAACGGCGGAATCACCACCGTCAGCGTCTTGTACGGATACGGGCCCAGGGTGCGCGAGAAATACGTGAGCGAATCCTTGGCCGCCTGCAGCGCGGGCGCCGCGTTCGACGCGTATTCTGGCGGGTACAACACCTTGATGGCTACCGGCGGGCTGCCAGGGCCGCTCCAGCTGCCCGTCAGCGGCTGGGCGCTGTGCTTGTCGGCCGTCCAGGCGAAATCGTGCACGTCGCCCTGCACATAGTGATGCGTGAGCATGCCGTTCTTTTCTTGCGGCGCGCCTTGCAGCTCGCCCGTGGCGCCCACCGTGTACTCCTTGGGCACGGTCAGCTTCACGTCGTAGTGGCCGAAATCGGCGTAGAACTCCGAATTGAGGTGGAATTCATGCGCGTTCCAGCGCGGCGCGGTGGCGCCCCGTTCGCCGGGCAGTTCCAGCACGGCGATCTTCGGGAACCACTGGCCCACCAGGTGGAAGCTGCCGAAATAGCCGGTGCGCGCGATGACGCGCGGCAGCTGGTCGAAAAAGCGGATGTCGAGCGTCGTCTCGGCGCCCGGCGCGACGGCTTGCGGCAAGTCGACGCGCACGACGGTGCGGTCGGTGGCCGGGCCGTTGTCGGGCTGGACGAAATGCCAGGGCGCCTTGGCGCCGTTCTGCGTCATGCTGCGCAGTTCGATGTAGCCCCACTCGCCGTCGCGCGTGTCGACCCCCGAGCGGAAGCCCGTGTCGAGCTTGCGCTTCTCGGTAAAGAAGGTCGAATGTTCGCCTTCGAAGGCATTCAGGTACAGGTGCAGGTAGACGCTGCTGACGGCTTGCGCGCTGCGGTTGCGCCAGCGCAGTTTCTGCTGGCCGTCGATGGTGTGCTTGACGGGATCGAGCGTCGCTTCGATCTGGTAGTCGACCACGCGGTCCGACAGGGTCGCTTGCGCGCCCGTGCGCGCGCCGCCCCAGGCGTTGCTGGCGCTGGGCGTGCTGACGGCCGACGCGTGCGGCGACGCCAGGGCGATGCCGTCGGCCGATGGCGCCAGCGGCAAGGGCGCGCTGGCCGGCTTGCCTTGGCCCGGCTGCGCGAACAGGTCGGCCTGCAGGGCAAGGCCGGCCAGCAGCAGGGCGGCGATGGAGAGGGCTTTGAGCTTGCCCGAGATGGGGAAAAAACCAATGCTGCGGCGCGTGCCGCGGGGACTTGGCGGCCCCTGGCGCGTTGTGCTACGACTTTCCATGCGTGACTCCCACAGTGACTTCTTATTGTTGATTTTTAAATGCAGTCGGCTGCGCCCAGGATCGCCGGGCGCAGCTTAATATACCTACAAAAATGCCAAATCACCAATAAAATATTGGCATAAAGAAAGTACCACCGGGCTGGCGCTTGCGGCGCCGCCCGCCGTACGTATAATGATTCGCTTTTGCCATCCCTCCGTTCCGCCTGCGCGCAGCCGCGCCGCGGTGACGTCTCAAGCCTGCCGCCATGATGCCTGCCCCTCCCGTCCTGACCATCGCCACGCGCGCCTTGCTGCTGTGCGCCCTGGCCATGCCGGCGTGCGCGCAGCAAGGTGTGGCTGGCGTGGATGCTGGCGCGGCCGGCGTCACGCATGGCGACGTGTCCGCCGAACTGGGGCAGGGCGGCCAGCACAGCGTGCGCGGCGCCCTGTCGCGCGAGCAGGGCGGCATGACGCTCGATGCCGCCGTCGACGCTCTGCGCAACGGCAATTACCGCGATGGCAGCGTGTTTCACCAGCGCGGCTTCACCGGCGGCGCGGAATGGAAGGCGCGCCAGGGCCGCTTCGGCTTCAGCGCCGACCAGCTGAACCAGGACACCCGCTACCCGGCGCCCGAGGCGCCGTTCCTCGCCTTGCTGGCGGCCCGTCCCGAAGACCTGTACCGCTATGAGGTGCGGCGCGCCAGCGCTTTCGTGCAGCGTTATGTCGGCAAGTTCGAGCTGGGCGTGGAACTGTCGCAGCGGGAAAAACGCGCCACGGCCCACTATGCGGGCGAGGACGGCAGCAGCGAATCGACCTACAGCAGCCGTCGCCGGCAGCTGGCGCCGCGCCTGCGCCATTACGGCAAGGTGGGCGGCGTGGGCACGGATACGGAAGTGGGCCTGGACCTGATGCAGTGGCAGCGGCGCTCGGGCCGCGATGGCGATGCGCGCCGGCGCCAGACTTCGCGCGCGCTGCTGCTGCGCGAAGAGCTGGCATTCGGCGGCCCGTATGTGCCGCGCCTGCTGCTGGGGCTGCGGCATGAACAGTTCCAGCTCGATCCGGCCGACCTGCCCGCCGGCGGCAGCGACTGGGAAAACCAGAATGCCTGGGACGTGCAGGGCAGCCTGCAATTGCGTCCGCAACTGAGCGTGTACGCCAAGGCCGCGCGCAGCTACCGCATCGACGACGACGGCTATACCCGCGCCGGCTACCGCCCCCTGGCGGGCCAGCTGCGGCGCGACATGGAAGTGGGCGCCACCTTTGGCGACGCGGCGCGCAGCGCTTCCGTGCGCGTCTTCAGCGAGCGCCTGAGCAACCAGATCGTCTTCGACCAGAGCCTGGGCCAGCTGGGCTTTGCGGGCAACCTCGACCCTTCGCGCCGCGACGGCGTCGCCATCGAGGCCAGCATGGCGCTGGCGCGCGACTGGCGCCTCGACGGGCAACTGCGGCAAGTGCATGCGCGCTATGACGATTACGCCTACGACGGCCCGGATATCGCCCTCGTGCCCAAGACCCTGGCCAGCCTGCGCCTGTACTGGACGGGGCAGGGCGGCGCCAGTGCCGATGTGGGCGTGCAGTGGCTGCGCGCGCTGCGCTATGGTCCCGATTTCGCCGGCAGCTGCCTGGCGCAAGTGCCCGCGTTTGCCACCGTGGACGGGCGCTATGCGCGCAAGCTGGGCGCCTGGGAGCTGGAACTGGCCGGCAGCAACCTGGCCAACCGCCGCCATTACGGCGATGCGCCGGGCTGCCATTCCAGCATTTACCTCAACGATGCGCGCCAGCTGCGCGTGTCGGCGCGCTACCATTTTTGAGGTGCAGGCGCAGCGGGGCTTAAATGCGGCTTAAGCGGGCGCAAAGCGGGGCGATAAACACGGCTTTTTTCCGCCCGGGCCTCATCGCCCGGCGCAAAAAGTGGTAATCTCGCCCCGTTCACGACCACTTTATGATGAAGGATTATTATGCGTTTTCTGCGTTTCTTGCGTCCCCTGCTTGCCGCCGTCACCCTGGTGGCGGCCACAGGCGGCGCCATGGCGGCCGATACCGGCTTTACCACGCTCACGACGCCAGTGCGTACGGACACGGGCAAGAAGGTGGAAGTGGTCGAGTACTTCATGTATTCGTGCCCGCATTGCTACGCGCTCGATCCGCTGATGCACGACTGGGTCAAGAAGCAGGGCGACAAGATCGCCTTCCGCCGCGTCCACCTGGCTGCCACCGGCCCGAAAGACTCGCAGGCGCACGCCTATGCCACCCTGGAAGCGATGGGCCAGCTGGACCAGTTCCACGACAAGATCTTCCGCGCCATCCACGTCGAGCGCAACCGCCTGAACCGCGATGACGCCATCCTCGACCTGCTGGTCAAGAATGGCATCGACAAGGCGAAATACCTGGACATGTTCAATTCCTTCGGCGTGCAGACCAAGCTGAAACGCAACGAACAGCTGATCACCGCCAGCAAGATCGACAGCGCGCCGACCATCGTCATCGATGGCCGTTTCGTCACATCGCCGGCGCAGCTGTCGCGTCCGGGCCAGTCCGAGCCGCAAACCCAGACAGCGACCCTGCGCGTGATGGATGAACTGGTGGCGCGCGTGCTGAAAGAGCGCGCCCCGGCGCCGGCGAAGAAGTAAACGGAGAACGTCATGAAACAGCTGCCCTGGACCCTGTGCGCGCTGGCCTTCGCCCTCGTGGCGTGGCTGGCGATCGCCGTCGTCAGCGTGGAAAACCAGCGCAATGCGCTGGTCACCAAGGCGTGCGTGGACCCCGCGTTCAAGAACGAGGTCGACGCGAAATGCCTGGCGTCCGTGCGGTCGCGCGAACACTGGTGGCAGCATCTGACGTACGCCATGACGCACTTCCGAAACTGAAGGCGTCTGCATGAAAACCCGCCGCGCGCGGGTTTTTTTTCGTCCGCGTATGATGAAGCCACAACTATTCAGGAGGGACAATGAAGGAAGTGATCTTGATTACCGGTAGCAGCCGCGGCATCGGTGCGGCGACGGCGCAGCTGGCGGCGCGCCAGGGCTATGCCGTGTGCATTAACTATGTGCGCGATGCGCAGGCGGCCGAGGCGCTGTGTGCGGGCATCGTGGCTGACGGGGGCGAGGCCATCGCCGTGCAGGCAGACGTCAGCGACGAAGCGCACGTGGCGCGCCTGTTTGCGGAAATCGACGCGCGCCTGGGGACACTCACGGCGCTGGTCAACAATGTGGGCGTGCTGGAGCAGAAATGCCGGCTGACCGACATTTCCGCGCAGCGCCTGGAACGCGTGCTGCGCACCAACGTGATCAGTTATTTCCTGTGCTGCCAGCAGGCCGTGCGGCGCATGTCGACGGCCCATGGCGGGCAGGGCGGACGCATCGTGAACGTGTCGTCGGCGGCCGCGCGCATCGGCTCCCCGGACGAATACATCGATTACGCGGCGTCGAAAGGCGCCGTCGATACCCTGACCCTCGGTCTGGCGAAGGAAGTGGCGGCCGAAGGCATCCGCGTCAACGGCGTGCGGCCCGGCATCATCCATACGGAGATCCACGCTTCCGGCGGCGAGCCGGGACGGGTGGCGCGCCTGGCACCCGGCGTGCCGATGCAGCGCGGCGGCCAGCCGGAAGAAATCGCCGACGCCATTTTGTACCTGCTGGGACCGGGCGCCAGCTATGTGACGGGCAGCATTCTCGACGTGGCGGGCGGGCGCTGATTTTCAACTCATTTTCAAATTTGGCGAGCGACTGATTCAAGCGCGGGGCCAATTATCAAGCAGGGCAAGCGAGTCCAGAATGGCGGTGTGCCATGTGCACGCCGATCAACCAACCTGGATTCATCATGCCCGTATCTGCTTCCGCCTCTGTTTTTGCCCCCGTCCTCCTGGCCCTGTCGCTGCTGGGCGCCGCGCCAGCCCATGCCGCCATGGATTTGCCCATGCCGGCCCACCTGTCCGGCGCCACCGCCACGGATACAACGGCGCTGGCCGCGCGCCGCTACGCCGCGTTCTGGCAGAGCGGCGACCCGGCCCTGGCGCGGCTGGCGCTGGCCGACAATTTTATTGACCGCACCTTGCCCGCCGGCCGTCCGCAGGGACTGGCCGGCCCGCTGCAGGCCTCGCAAGTGTTCCATGCGGCCGTGCCGGATTTGAAAGTCGCCATCGAGGAGATGCTGGTGGCGGGCGACCGGGTCAGCCTGCGCCTGCATTTCACGGGCCATTTCACCGGCGTCTTCCCCACGCCGCAGGGCGAGCTGCAGGGCCAGGGGCAAGCCATCGATTTCCATGCGTTCGACCTGTACCGAGTGAACGCGCAGGGGCGCATCAGCGACAACTGGCACCTGGAAGATAATCTGACGCTGCTGCGCCAGCTGGGCGTGCTGGCGCAGTAAGGGCGGCCTTCAGACTTGCAGCGCGGCGAACTGCTGCAGCAGGAAGTCGGCCAGCAGGGTGATGCGCGGCGCCTGGAAGCGGCTGCGCCGGTACAGCAGGTTCAGGGGCACGCTATCGGCAAAGTAATCGTCGAGCACCGTCTGCAGGCGCCCCGCGCGCAGGTCGTCGCTGATGTCGAGCAGGGATTTGTAGGCATAGCCATGGCCGGCCACGGCCCAGCGGCGGATGATTTCACCGTCGTTGCTGTGCCATTCCCCTTGCAGGCGCAGGCCGTGGCGCTTGCCATTTTCGCGGTAGCGCCATTCCTGCGGCGCGCCGTCGCCGGCCATGAGCACCAGCGTCGGTAGCGACGCCAGGTCGCGCGGCGCGGCCGGCAAGCCGACCCTGGCGGCCAGCGCGGGCGCCACGCACACGACGCGCCTGCCCGGGTGCAGCAGGCGCGCCACCATGTCGCTGTCGGGCAGCTCGCCGTAGCGGATGGCCAGGTCGACGTCGTCCTGCACCAGGTCGGCCGTGGCGTCCGTCAGGGTCAGCGCATGGCGCACCTGCGGGTGCAGCGCGGCAAAGCGGTCGAGCATCGGCAGCAGCAACTGGCGGCCGATGTCGGACGGCGCCGAGATGCGCACCAGGCCGCGCACGGCGCCGTCGCCCGCATGCAAGCCGTCTTCGGCCTGCGCCAGCAAGTCCAGCGCCTGTTCGCTGTAGCGGCGGTAGTGCACACCTTCATCCGTCAGGCGCAGCTGGCGCGTGGTGCGTTCGAACAGGGTGGCGCCCAGCGCCGTTTCCAGGCGCGCGATGGCGGCGCTGGCGGCGGCCGGCGACAGGCCGTGCTTGCGGCCGGCCGCGGAAAAGCTGCCCAGCGCCGCGGCGTCGAGGAACAGGGCGATTTCCGCCAGGCGCCCGGCGCCGCCGCGGCTCATGCGGGGTGCGCGGTCGCTGCTGGCTTCGGCGCCGCTGCCGAATGCGGCGTGATCACCACGGTGCACGTGGTGCCGGCCACCAGCAATTGCCCCTTCGGCTGCTCGTCGATGTGGATGCGCACGGGCACGCGCTGCGCCAGACGCACCCAGTTGAAGGTGGGGTTGACGTCGGCCAGCAATTCGCGGCCCGTGGCGGCGTCGCGGTCCGTGATGCCGCGCGCGATGCTTTCGATGTGGCCATGCAGGGTGCCGCCGCTCATCAGGTTCATTTCCGCCTTGTCGTCCTGCGCCAGCATGCCCAGCTTGGTCTCTTCGAAGTAGCCGACCACGTAGTACGAGGCGCTGTCGATGACGGCCAGCTTGGCCGCGCCGACGGCGGCGAAATCGCCCTTGTGCACGTTCAGGTTCGTCACGTAGCCGCTGACGGGGGCGCGCACGGTGGTGCGCTCCAGGTTCAGTTGCGCCAGCGCGCGGGCGGCCACGGCGGCCTGCACTTGCGACGAGGCCGAGCTGGCGGCAAAGGCCGCGCTTTCGCGGCTTTCCGTCGAGATGATGCTGGCGTCCAGGCCTGCGCGGCGCTGCGCTTCCTTGCCGCGGCGACCCTGCTCCGTTTTTTGCGCGGCCAGCACGGCGTCGGCCTGCGCCAGTGCGCTCGCATAGCGTTCCTTGTCGACGACGAACAGGATATCTCCCTTCTGCACCACCTGATTGTCGCGCACCAGCACTTCCGTGACGGTGCCGGCCACGTCGGCGCTGATGTTGACGATGTCGGCCTTGATGCGGCCGTCGCGCGTCCACGGCGACTCCATGTAGCGATCCCAGACGGTCTTGCCTGTCCACAGGGCTGCGGCCAATAGCAGCACGGTGATTGCATAGCGGGTCAGTTTGCTTACCATGGTGGCAGCCTTTCCTTGATGGGGTTGAACAGTTTTTTTATTTGTCTAGCTATTTGTAAAGCGATAGCGCCAGCGCGCCGAAGATGGCGATGAAGATGCACAGCCGCGCCAGCGACGGATGCCACACCATGCGGTACACGCCCAGCCAGCCCAGCACGCGGTCAAGCAGGGTTTGCAGGGCTATGCTGAGGAGGAACAGGGGCAGCAGGGTAGGAATCAGAATTCCGAACAGGGCGAATTCACGCGGCATGGTGGTCTCCGGCGCCAGGCGCCATATGGTCGAGTAATGAGGTGTAGATCGAATGCAGGTCGGCCAGCGCCGTCTGCAGGCGCGCGCTGCGCTCGCCGGTCGCATCGGCTTCCGTCTGGGCCGCGCGCACGACGGCGCCCGCCTGCAGGGTGGCCGCCAGGGCCGCCTGCAGTGCGGGGTCGCTGCGCGTGCGCAGCCAGGCGGCGATGTGATCCACGCATTGCTGCAGCGCGTGGCGTGTGGCGCCTGGCCGGGCCGTGGCAATCAGTTCGCGCAATTCGATCACGGAGTGGCCGATTTCCAGCAGGGTCAGGGCCTGGCGCACGACGGCGCGCGTGGCTTCGCCCGGCGCCGGTCCGGCCGCCGCATTGAGCTGGCTGAGCAAGTCGCGCACGCGGTTGTCGAAGCGGTGTTTTACTCGGCGTGCGGGCGCCGTGCACGCATGCAGCGCTTCGCGCCACAGGGCACGGCCGATGTGGTCCTTGTGGCCCATCGTGTGCTCGGGCAGCAGCACGGCAAATACGAGGGCGGCCAGCATCAGTCCGACGATCAGTGCCATGCCCGTGTTCAAAAAGGCCGCGCCATCGACGTGC
This sequence comes from Janthinobacterium sp. NKUCC06_STL, assembly GCF_019345455.1. NCBI lineage: Bacteria > Pseudomonadati > Pseudomonadota > Betaproteobacteria > Burkholderiales > Oxalobacteraceae > Janthinobacterium > Janthinobacterium sp. NKUCC06_STL. The sequence continues at coordinate 150,375 of NZ_JAHKQY010000012.1, read as the reverse complement.
ATCACATTCGTCGGCGCCATCTGCGTGATGAAGGTCGACACGCCCAGGCCCACGCCCAGCTTGGCCGGATTCGTCATCAGGTACAGGCCGACGGCCAGAAACGGCGCAAAACTGAGCACCAGCATGGGGAAGCCGTCGCCGTGCACCAGCACGAAATACACGCAGACGAGCGACAGCGGCATGGCGATGAGGAAGCCTGCCAGCACTTGCCGGATCATCAGGATGGGGCGCGGCGAGGAGGAGGCCAGCGCGCAGAACACGGCCGCCATCAGCATCGCCGTGCTGGCGTAGGGCCAGGCGAGGAAATAGGCGCCCAGCGCCAGCAGGGCCAGGCTGATGCCGGCGCGCGCGCCGCTGGCGAGCACCAGCGCGGGCGGCGTCTTCGGCGCATACGCCTGCGGCGTGCTCACGTCCAGCGGCGTGTCGTGCACGAGGCTGAAATACACTTCGTGAAAGCGGCTGATGTCGCGCGCGAAGCGTTCGAGCAGTTCGCACACGGTGTCGAAATCGATGCGCTGCGCATGCGCGATGGCCGCGCCGTCGATGTCCGCGCGGGCCTGGCCCAGCGCCGTTTGCAGATGCCGCTGCATGGTGTCGAGCGAGTCTTGCGACGGCGTCGTTTGCAGCGCTTCGGCGACGATGGCGTACAGGGGCGCGCAGGCCTGCATGACCTGGGTTTCGCCATCGCGCTGCAGCCGGTCGAACAGGCGGTGGAAGGTGTAGAAGGTGGTCAGCGCCGTCATGAAGGTGGCGTTGAAGGCGTGCAGCTTGCGGTTTTGCGCGCGCACGTGGCTCACTTTGCTGGTGACTTCGAACAGGGCGGCCGAGCGGCCCAGTTCCAGCGCCGCCACGTCGGCGGCAAACTGCAGATGCGTCAGTTCCACCTGCGCCGGCGTGAGCTTTTGCTGCAGCACGTCCTGGCAAAAGGTGAGGAATTTGCCGTAGCGCGCCTGCACCGTGCGCATCACCTGCGTGCCCTGGTGGCGTGGCAGCAGCACGCTGGAGACGGCGGCCGAGCAGATGATGCCCAGGCTCACTTCAGCCACGCGCGTGACGGCCAGCGAGAACACCTGCATCGGCTGCTCGATGGCGGGCAAGACGATCATGCAGGCCGTGTAGCCGGCCAGCACGTACACATACGACTGGGCGTTGCGGTGCAGGGCCGAGCCGCTCGTGCACAGGCCCACCCACAGGGCCAGGCCGGCGAACAGCAGCACGGGCTGCTGCGGGAACAGGCCGATCAGGGTCAGCGCGGCCGTGCATCCGAGCAGGGTGCCGCACAGGCGGTAAAAGCTTTTTTCCAGCACCATGCCGCTGCTGGGCAGGGCCAGGATGATGGTGGTGGTCATCGCCGTGCTGGGCGAATCGAGGCCCAGGCGGTAGGCCAGCCACAGGGCGCAGAATGCGGCGATGAGGGTCTTGCCGACGTAGATCCAGCGTTCGCCTTCCGTCGCGCGCCAGTCCTGCAGCGCCAGCGCCAGCCAGTGGGCCGCCCGGCTCAGGGGGCCGTGCGTAGATGTTGTTGCTGTGGCTGGCGTCATCGATAGGCTATCAGTTCTGGTTGTTGAGATTGTTCAAATTGCGCAGCTGGCGCATGTACAGCTTGTCGAGCACTTGCAGCTCTTCTTCCGTGAACCCTTCGTACAGGGCCGAGGTTTCCTGGTACACGTCGGGCAGCGCCGTTTCGATCAGCGCGCGGCCCTTGTCGGTCAGCGAAATCATCACCGAGCGGCGGTCGCCGGGGCGCGTGCCACGGTGGATCAGGCCGCGCGTTTCCAGGTCGTTGCACACGCGCGTCAGGTTGGCCGGCTTTTCATGGCAGGCCATGCCCAGGGTGCAGGCGTTCGAGGTTTCATCGTCCGTGCCGTACAGCACGGCCAGCACCATGTAGCTGGCATCGACCAGGTCGTGCTTTTTCAGCGCGGCGTTGGTCAGGTCCTTCATGCCTTTTTGAATGTGGTACGTCATGCGCAATAAACGCATCAGTTCCATGGGGAAGCCTGGCATGCGCGTGCGGATGTTTTGCAGCCGCTTGGAGGTGGCGTCAAAAGCGATCATGTCATATTCCTTCATGTGTGAATAAAGTTCCGATTGTATCTTGTTGGGCTAGGGCAATGCCAGGATTGCAAGCTCAGATGCCGCCTCCTAACGCATTCATCAAGGAAACGTACAGATCGAGCTCGCGCGCCCCATTCTGCGCCTGCTGCTGTTCTTCCGCCAGCAGCGCCACTTGCGTGTTGAGCATGGCGATGGCGTCGCTCATGCCCGCCTTGTAGGCCTTTTCTGCCAGGTCGCGCGCGCGCTGCGCCGTCGCCAGCGCCTGCACGGTCAGCTGGTGCTGCCTGGCCAGCGACTGCGCCTTGGTGACGGCATTGGCCACGTCCGACATGGCGTTGATGACGGTGGCGTTGTATTGCTCCACGGCGCCGTCGTACACGGCCGTCTGGCTGCCCAGCTGGGCGCGCAAACGGGCGCCGGCAAAGATGGGCAGGCTCAGCGCGGGCGAGACGCCGCGGATGTCCGAGTTGGCATCGAGAAAATGGCTGAAACCAAACGCCTGGAAGCCGGCGAACGCCACCAGGTTGACGTTCGGGTAGAACTCGGCCTTGGCCGCATCGATGCGCTGCGCCGCCGCTTCCACTCGCCAGCGCTGGGCGGCGATGTCGGGCCGGCGGCCGATCAGCTCGGCCGGCAGGGCGGTGGGGATGGCCAGCGGCTGGTCCAGGCGCAGCACGGGGCGCGTGAGCGCCGCACCGGCGGCCGGACCCTTGCCTGCCAGGGCCGCCAGCTGGTTGCGCAGCAGGGCTAGCGATTCGGCCGACTGTTCCAGCTGGCGCCGGCCGGCCGGCAAGGTGGTTTCGATTTGCGCCACGTCAATGTCCGTGCCGATGCCGGCCGCCTTGCGCTGGCGCGTGATGTCGAGGATGCGGGCGCGCTGCGCCAGGCTGCGTTCGATCACATCCTGCAGCTGGAATTCATACGACAGCTGGATGTAGGTGCGCACCAGCGCCGTTTCCAGCGCCAGGCGGGCCATCTGCGATTCGGCCGACGCCATTTGCACGTCGCCCAGGGCGGCGGACAGGGCGGCGCGGTTGCGGCCCCACAGGTCCAGGTCGTACGAGGCCGTGACGGTGGCCTGGTTGCGCCACGCGTAATTGCCGGCCAGCGGCGCCGGCGTGCTGCCGTGCTGGGAATACAGTTCGCGGTTGATGGAAACACTCGCGTCCGCTTGTGGACGGGTCTTGTCTTCCGCCGCGCCGGCCAGCGCCTCGGCCTGGCGCACGCGCGCCTGGGCGCCGCGCAGGGTGGGGCTGTCGGCCAGGGCCTGGTCCATCAAATGGTTCAATTGGGGGTCATGCAAGTCTTGCCACCATTGCGTGCGCGGCCATTCGATGGCAGCGCTGGCGGCGGCATCCATGGCCTGGCTCGCTTGCAGTTTGTTGGCGTCGAGCATGGCCGATTGCGGCGCGATATGGCCCATGTCGGCGCAAGCGCTCAAGGCAAGGATCAGGCTGGCGGCAAGCAAGCGGCGGTGCAGGGACATGCAGGAACTCCGGAAGGTGGTGTTGGGGCGATGCTGACAGCTCGCCGCGGTGAGCGCCGGGAGTGGCCCGGTCGGGGTAGGCCCGGGTGCTGCGCCGCAACTGAGGTGTACTACTGTGTGACTGAAACCGGCTAACTGGTTTTTTATTGCACGACCTGCTTGATCGTATGCGCGATATCAAAGTCCGCTTCCGTTTGCGGGATCAGGCCTGCCTTGCGGGCGGCGTAGAACTCGGCCATGACTTGCTCGCGCGTCACCTGGCTGGTGGCGGTGGCCGGCGTTTTCGGGTAGTCGACTTCGCTGGTGGCGATTTCGCCGGCGTTGCGGGCGCGGATGTATTCGGCCGTGACTTGCTCGCGCGTCAGTTGCTTGTCCGTGGCGGCAGGTGCGGCGCTTTGGGCCAAAGCCGAAGTGGCGGTGGTGATGGCAAACAATGCTGCGATGAGTGATTTGGCTTGCATGATAAGACTCCAAAATGTGCATGATGGCTGGGTGGATGGGCCGGATCGCCACGTACCGGTCGGTTCGTCGGCATGGCGCTGGTGGGCGCCGTGCCGGCGATGAAGCAGTTTCTGGATGAGAAGATGCTTACTTGAATTAACTATAGCAATGAATAGTACATTTGTGAAGTAATTTATGAAAATAGTTGTGCGCCGCCGCATTTGCCCCTTGGAAAATGCGGTGCAGGCGTGCGCCGCTGGCCGGGCCAGGGGAGTAAGCTGGTTTTTTGTTCAACGGGAGTCAACCATGAGCGGCAGCACACTCGATCCGGACAATTTGCCCGTCATCCCCGACCGCGTCCTGGGCAGCGGCCATGGCAAGGGCGCGCTCGGCCCCAGCGACAGTTCCGACAGCGGCAGCGACATGCAGGGCGTGCCGGGTCAGGATGCGGAAGAGCTCGACAACGACAGCGATGCGGCCGGCACCGGTGAGCGGGCCGGCGTGGAGCCGCGCAATACGGCGCCCGATGGCGGCGACATCGACGTCGACCATGTAGAAAACATGGCGCCCGTGCGGCCGGCGGAGGATGGTGGTGGCGAATCGCCCCCATGAATTACCGCCTCTCCTGCGGCATCAGCGTAAAATGCGGGCAAGGCGGCGTGCGCGCCGCCATGGCCAGCCGGCCGGCACAGGATAGGATGTCAGAGGATGCAAACGCAGATGTCGGAAGAGAAAGAAAAAGACTTGATGTCGATGTACCGCGAGACGCGGCCGCGCGAGTTTTTTGGCGAAAAAAGTAACACCAATCACCTGGCCTGGAGTTTGCTGGTGATCTTGCTGGCGCTGGGATTCTGGCTCGTCGTGGCCCTGGCAGCGGCGGAAAACCAGCGCCATGCGCTGGAAACGAAGGCATGCCAGGATCATGTGTTTCCTGCGGAGATCGACACGTCTTGCCTGAAACAGGTCAAGTCGCGCGATCACTGGTGGCAGCACGTGGGCCACGCGCTGGTGCGCATGGGCGCCTGAGCCTGGCGCAAGCTGGCTGAACGGTCTGGCTGACCCTGCGGCGGCAAGTGCCGCTGCGGTGATTGTGATGGGTGATAAAGCGATAGTGCGGGAGACGCCATGCCACGCGATCACTCGCGCGAGCAGCCGCAATGGCTGCTGGCGCGCCACAGTGCCTTGACGGCGCGCCAGTTGCTGCGCGCCTACGGCTTGCTCTGCCTGTTTTCCCTCGTCATTGCCGCCGCCTTTGCACTGCGCGGTCTCTGGTACATCCCCGTTTTTTCGTTCGCCGAATTGATCCTGGTGGCCGCCGCCCTGCTGCATTACCTGCGCCACGCGCGCGACTATGACCACATCGCCCTGCGCGACGGCGAGCTGATCATCGAACAGGTCAGCGCCGGGCGCCGCCGGTGCCACCACTTTGCGCCGTGGTGCACGCGCATTGCCGTGCCGCAAGGGCCGCGCCAATTGATACACATCAACGATATGCGTGATGCTACCCGGCATGTGGCGGTGGGCGTCTTTGCCACGCCGGAACGGCGCCGGCAGGTGGCGCAGGAACTGCTGGCCCTGCTGCCACCGCCCCTGTCGCCATAATCGCCTTACACGGCCCGCGACGGACCTTCCCACAGATTAATATGGCCTTCGCGCGCCTGCACGTCGATGGCGGCCAGCTCGTCGGCCGTGAACGACAATTGCTGCAACGCGGCCACGTTTTCGCGGATTTGCGCGCTGCTGCTCGCGCCGATCAGGGTCGAGGTGACGCGGGGATCGCGCAACACCCAGGCCAGCGCCATCTGCGCCAGGGTTTGCCCCCGCTGCGCGGCGATCTGGTTCAGCGCGCGCACGCGGGCCAGGTTTTCCGCGCTCAGGTGCTGTTGCGTCAGCGAAGCGCCGCCGGGCCGGTTGACGCGGGCATCCTGCGGCACGCCATCGAGATACTTGTCGCTCAGCAGCCCCTGCGCCAGCGCCGTGAACGTGATGCAGCCCATGCCTTCTTGCTGCAGGGTATCGAGCAAGCCATCTTCCTCGATCCAGCGGTTGAGCATGTTGTAGGCCGGCTGGTGGATCAAACACGGCACTTTCCATTCCTTCAGCAGGGCAGCGGCCTCGGCCGTCTTTTGCGGCGAGTACGAGGACAGGCCCACGTACAGCGCCTTGCCCTGCTGCACGGCGGTAGCCAGCGCGCCCATGGTTTCTTCCAGCGGCGTGTCGGCGTCGTAGCGGTGCGAGTAAAAGATGTCGACATAATCGAGGCCCAGGCGCCGCAAGCTCTGGTCCAGGCTGGCCAACACGTATTTGCGCGAACCGCCGCCCTGGCCGTACGGGCCCGGCCACATGTCCCAGCCCGCCTTGGTGGAAATGATCAGTTCATCGCGGTAGGGCAGAAAATCGTCGCGCAGCAGCTTGCCGAAATTGCTTTCCGCACTGCCATACGGCGGGCCGTAGTTATTCGCCAGGTCGAAATGCGTGATGCCGAGGTCAAACGCCGTGCGCAGCATGTCGCGCTGGGAAGCCAGATTGTTGCTGTCGCCAAAGTTGTGCCACAGTCCCAGGGACAGCAGCGGCAGTTTCAACCCGCTGCGCCCGCAGGTACGGTATTGCATGCTGTCGTAGCGGTTCTCGGCGGCGTGGTAGGTCATGGCATCTCCTGGTTGAATGAAGCGCTTATTTTCGCGCAAAATCAAGGTCGGTGTGCGTGCTCCTTGCGAGCGGCCGGACGCGCCTTACAATGGGCGTTCAGGAGTCTCGCAAGGAGCGGTCATGGAAATCGAATTGAAGTTGTTGCTGGCACCGCAAGACGTGCCCCGTTTGCGCGCGCACCCGCTGCTGGCGCAGTATGCGCAATATGCGCAAGGTGAGCCGCAGCTGCTGCGGATGCACGATATCTATGTCGATACGCCCGATTTGCAGCTGTGCCGCCACCAGGCGGGCTTGCGCGTGCGCCAGGTGGACGGGCGCTGGGTGCAAACGCTGAAGGCGGGCGGTACCGTCAGCGGCGGCTTGCACAGCCGCCACGAATGGGAAGGCGAAGTTCCCGGGCCGCAGCCGGACCTCGCCGCGCTCGATGCGGCCATCGGCCGCAAGCAGCCCATCCGCGCGCTGCTGCGCCAGGACGCCATCCGCGACGCCTTGCGGCCCGTGTTTACCACGCGCATGGAGCGCACCGTATGGCAGTTGCGTACGCCGCAGGGCGACGAGATCGAATGCGTGCTGGACCAGGGTGTCATTGAAAGCGGCGCGGACGGGGCCGATAGCGTCGTCCGCACTGTGCCCGTCAGCGAGATCGAGCTGGAATTGAAGCAGGGGCAGGCGGCCAGCCTGTTCGACGTGGCGCTGGCCCTGCTGCAAGATGTGCCGCTGCAGCTGGGCCATATGAGCAAGGCGGAGCGCGGCTACCGTCTCGCGGCGTCACAGCCGCTGCAGGCGGTCAAGGCGCAGCCTTTGGCGCTCGACGCGGCGATGTCCGTGGAGCAGGTATTCCTGGCCATCGCCGGCAATTGCCTGGAGCAAGTCAGCGGCAACCAGGATGGCGTGGCGGGGGGCGAGGACGTGGAAAGCGTGCACCAGATGCGCGTGGGCCTGCGCCGTTTGCGCTCGGCGCTGGGCATGTTCAAGTCCCTGGTGGCGCTGCCGGACGCCTTGAAGGGAGAACTCGAGTGGCTGGGCGGTGCGCTGGGCGAGGCGCGCGACTGGGATGTGTTGGCAGGCAATACCCTGGCGCAACTCGACGGCGAGGCGCAGGCGGATGCGGCGGCGCTGGCCGAGGCGGCGCACGCGCAGGCGCGGCTCAAGCACGAGCAAGCGGCCCAGGCCGTCACCTCGGCGCGCTACACGGCCTGCATGCTGGGCTTGCAACGCTGGCTGCAGGCGCGCGCCTGGCGCGACAATTGCTCCGCGCGCCAATTGCGGCGCCTGGACGCGCGCGTTTCACCGTTTGCCCGCGCCACGCTGCGCAAGGACCAGCGCCGCCTGATGAAGCGCGGCAAGGGCTTGCTGCACGCCACGCCGCCGCAGCGCCACCGGGTGCGCATCGCGGCCAAAAAGACGCGCTACGCGACGGAATTTTTTGCCTCGCTGTTTGCGGGCCGGGCCGTGAAACCGTATGTGGGACGCTTGTCGGCCCTGCAGGATGAACTGGGCTGGCTCAACGATGTGCAGGTGGCCGACCGGCTGCTGCAGCAATTGCCCGAAGTTCAGGCTGACCAGGCTGGCCAGCTTGATCAGTCGACCCAGGACGGGCTGCGGTTGCACGCGGCCTTCGTGCGCGGCTATCTGGCGGCGCGCGCGCAGGCGCAGGGCAGCGATGGCCGCATGCACAAGGCCTGGCGGCGCTTCAAGGCGGCACGTTTGCCGGCCTGAACCTGGCTAAGCCAGCGGACGTTGCAACTGGCGCTCGAGGATGGCCAGCGGCGACTTGTGCGGGGCGGCCATGGCGTGCACGGGCAGCAGCCAGGTTTGCTCCAGCGCATGCTGTCCCCGCAGGGCCGCGTGCGATACGGCGTCGCTGAAGACGATCCACGTCTGGCCCGGCGCGAATGCATGGGTGTGCTGTTCCACCTGCGCCTGGTAACCGAGGTCGGCCTTCATGGCGTCGTGCAACTGCAGCATGTAGTGATCGTAGGCCGTGCGCCGCGACTTGGTGATGTGCAGCCATTGCAGCAGGGCTGCCAGCACCGGTTGCGGACGCTTCACGACGGGCAAGAAATGCTGCGCCACCTGCTCGAATGGCGCGCCCAGTTTCCACACGCGGGGCGTGTCGCGCGGATGAATGTTGGTGAAGACGCGCAGGATGCGCCGGCCCTGCGTGGGCGAGGAGGGAAAACTGTCGACGTGCAGGCGCGTATCGTCCTTGCGCCAGGAACTCACGCGACCGGCGATTTCCACGGGACGAAAGCTGCCCTTGCCTTGCTGCAGATGGGGAACATAGCCAGGCAGCAAGCCGCCCAGCAGGCGCTGCGTGTGCCGCGCATAGCGCTGCATCAGCGCGGCCAGCAGGACCGCATCGCAGGCGTCGCCGTGGCCGCGCACGCCGCGCGCCGCTTCCCAGCTGATGTTCTTGGCGCTGCTGGCGCTACCCGCCGCGCCGTTCAGCAGGGCATGCTCTTCCTGTCGCAGCGAGAAGCCCAGGCGGGGCAACAGCAGCACTTGCCCATCTTCGAGTGCCTGCTGCGCCGTCGCCTGTTGCGCGGCGCTGCCGCTGGCGTCCCACTGGTTCAGGGAAATATCGATGAGTTTGCTCATGGCACAAACGGGAAAGACATCGGAGCGGCCAGTATGGGCGCTTGCCGCCCGCTCCCGTTTGCGCTGGCGCAGGTTCAGTTCACAGTTTGCTGTTCTGGCAGCCGGCGCTGGTGCATTCGCGCACGCGGTCTTGCAGGAATTGCGCGCGTTCGATGGTGGTCTGGGTGGCGCAATCGAGGTTCACATAAAAGCCCGACGATTCGCGTTTGGAGCAATTCTGGTTGCGGTTGCTTATCCACGCCAGCTGGCCCGCTTTCAGCTTTTGCTTGCCGCTGGCATCGAGCTGGGAGCTAAGTTTCTTGTAGTTGGCGTTGAGTTCCTTGTCCGCTTCCTGGTACACCTTGTTGAGGCAATACAGGCCGTCGAAGTCGTTGCGCGGCGTGTCGCAAGCCGAGTTGGCGAAGGCGGAACCGGAGGCGCAGAGCAATAGGGCGAGCAGGCATTTTTTCATGATGTACTTTCAGACAGAGTGGTGGCGGGATTGGCGCGCAAGGCTGCGCCCTTGCGCATCCTACAACACTTCCCTGCTAGCGACGTCAATAGGCCAGGCGGCCCGGCACGCTCACTTCGATCTGCGTGCCGGCGCCGGGCCGGCTGTCGATGCGCAGGCTGGCCGCGATGCCGGCGGCGCGCTCGCGCATGCCGACCAGGCCCCAGTGGCCGGGCCGCTGGCCCGTTTGCGCCACGGCGTCGTCGAGGCCGCAGCCGTCGTCGCGCACGCGCAAGGTGAAGGCCTGTTCCGCATAGTCGAGTTCCAGCACGATGTTGGCCGCCTCGGCATAGCGCGAAGCGTTGAACAGCGCTTCGCGCGCGATCGCATAAACCTCGTCATGCACGCGCGGTTGCAGGCGCCGGCAGGTGCCGCTGACATGCACGGTGAACGCATGCGCGCGGTGCTCGGCCAGGCCCTTGCCGAATTGCTGCAGCGCCAGGCGCAGTTCATCCGGTTCGGCCGAGGCGCGCAAGTCCATGATCTGGTCGCGGCCTTCGATCAGCAACTGGTCCGCCAGGTTGAGCGTGCCGTCGAGACGCGCCCGTTCGCGCGTGCCCTTGGGCAGCATGTCCGCATGCGCATGGAACGACAGGATCAAGCCTTGCACGCTTTGCAGCAGGGTGTCGTGCAGCGAGCGGGCGATGCGCGAACGTTCGGCCAGGCGCTCCTGCAAGCGTTCCTGCAGCCGTTCCTGCATATTGCGCGTCAGGTGGCGGATGCGCAGCACATAGCCGCCATACAGCAGCAGCGCGGCGCCCAGCGCCAGCAGCACGACGAACCACGGCGTTTGCACGAAGGCGGGCGCGATGACGATGTCTAGCCCAGCCCCCTGCGTGTTCCACACGCCGTCTTCGTTGGCGGCCGTGACCTCGAAGCGGTAACTGCCGGGCGCGAGGTTGGTGTAGTAGGCTTCGCGGCGTCCCACCGCCTCCTGCCAGCCCGCGTCCACGCCCGCCAGCCGGTAGCGCAGGCGCACGCGTTCCGGCATCGACAGGCTCAGGGCCGTGAAACCGATCTGCAGGGACTTGCTGCCCTGCGGCAGGTGCAGCGGCTTGCCATTATCCAGCGCGTAGCGCGCGCCATCGGCCAGCAAGCTGTGGATCTGCACGGGCGGCGCCAGGGCGTTGCGGCGGATGTGCAGCGGGTCGAGCATGCCGATGGTGGCCGAGGTGGAGAACCACAGCTTGCCATCGGGTGCATGGATCAGCGACGGCACGGGGCGCAGCTGCGAGGCATGGCCCTGCAAGCCGTCGAGCGCGTCGAAGCGTTCCGGGTCGACGGCGCTGCCGTCGCGCATCCACGCGGCCAGGCTGGCGGCGCCGATATGGGCTATGCCGTCCGCGCCATGCAGCCACAGGTCGCCGTCCGGCAGCCGCACGATGCCCGACACGCCGCGAAACGCTGCGCCGTGCGCGCCGCGCAAGGTGTGGAAGCGGCCGGCGCGGTACAGCGCCACGCCGTTTTCGCCGCCGGCCCACATCGCCTCGCCATCGCGGTACAGCTGCAGCACGGTGCCTACTTGCAGGCCCTCGGGCGCGCCAAGCCGCCTGACGGCGCCTGCGCGCTGCCCCTCGGCCACCAGGCTGATGGTATTGTCGGCATGGCCCAGCCAGACGGTGCCGGCGCCATCGATCGCCATGGCCGTCGTCAGCACCGCGGGCAGGCCGGACAGGCCGCCGTTGGCGATCCATTTTCCGTCGTTCAGGCGAAACAGGCCACCGCCGGAAAATGAGGCCCACAGTGCGCCCGAGCGATCCTGCTGCAGCGCTTGCGGATCGAGCCCTTGCACGGGCGTCATCACGCGCGTCATGACGCCATTGCGCGCGCGATGGTGGAGTTCCTGCTCGTTGCCCAGCCATAGTGTGCCGTCGGGCGCCCAGTGGCTGGCCGCCAGCGCCCCCTTCAGTATCACTTTTTTCATCCCGTCGGACGTAAAGCTGCGCACGTCGCTCACGTAATCGCCGATCCACACGTCGCCATCGGGCCCCGGCAGCATGCCTGGATGGTCGAAGGGCACGGCAACGCTCAGGGTTGTCAGGCGGTTCGGCCGCAGCCGGTCCAGGCCCGTCGAGGTGCCGAACCACAGATTGCCTTCGCGGTCCTGGAACGAGGTTTGCGGCAGCGGGCCGCTGATGCCGTTCTGGCGCGTCAGGCGCTGGGACGGCAGGCTGGGGCCGGAAGGGTCGAACTTGCGTTCGATGCCATCGGGCTGCATCAGCCACATGGTGCCGGCGCGGTCGAAGCGGATGCTGTTGCCCCTGGCGTCGGGCCGGATGGGCGCATCGCCGCGCGGCGCGCTGGTGCGCACGCGATAGTAATTGCTTTGCGCGTCGACGGCCCAGATGGCGCCATCGGGCGCTTCATCCATGCCGGTGAGGATGGTGCGCGGCCAGGCATGGGAAAAGCGCGTCTCGCCCGGCCTGCGGAAATAGGCGCCGTGCATGGTGCCCATCCACTGCGTGCCATCGCGCGCGAACAGGATCTGGTAGACGCGCTTGTCGGGCAGGCCGACGTTGGCCGCCTGCGCAACGAAGCGGTCCGCGCCGGGCGCCAGGCGCGCCGCGCCATCGCGCGTGCCGACCCAGATGGCGCCGTCGGGCGCTGCCTCGATATGGAACACGGCGCCCGGCGGCAAGCCGTCCGCCTCGCGGTAGGTGCGCGCGCCATCCTTGCGAAAGACGCTGACGCCGCCGAGGCGGTAGCCGACCCACACGGCGCCATCGGCCGGCGTGGCCAGGCCCAGCACATTGCTCGACGGCAGGCGGTGGCCGTACACGCTGTCGACCCTGTCGAAGCGCACGCCATCGTAGCGATACAAGCCGGTGGCCGTGGCGATCCACAGCCAGCCATCCTTGCCCTGGGCGAATTTCAACACATCGACGGGCGCGCCTTGCAGGGCGCCCCAGGCGTTGTGCGTGTAGTCGGACAGCAGGGGCGATGGGGCGGCCGCGCACGCGTGCAGCTGGCACGCCAGCAGGGGCAAGATCAACAGGCGGCGCAGCAGGCGAGCGGACATCGGGGCAGGGGAGATAGCGGTGGCGGGGCAGTGATTGTAGCGCAGCGCCGTGCCTTTCAGCAGGCGAAAAAAAACCTGCGCGGGGTGGCGCAGGCTTCTTTTCGCCCTACGTTGACAGGAACTGGCGCTTACGCGAAGTTCTTGGCAACGAAGTCCCAGTTGACCAGGCCCCAGAACGTTTCCACGTACTTGGCACGCAGGTTGCGGTAGTCGATGTAGTAGGCGTGCTCCCAGACGTCGCAGGTCAGCAGCGGCTTGTCGCCGGTGGTCAGCGGGCAGCCGGCGTTCGAGGTGTTGACGATGTCGACGGAGCCGTCGGCTTTTTGCACCAGCCAGGTCCAGCCCGAACCGAAGTTGCCCACGCACGACTTGGTGAATTCTTCCTTGAACTTGTCGAACGACGACCATTTCGCGTTGATCGCGTCAGCCACGGCACCGGTAGGCGCGCCGCCGCCGGCCGGCTTCATGCCGTTCCAGTAGAAGGTGTGGTTCCATACTTGCGCCGCATTGTTGAAGATGCCGCCCGACGATTTCTTGATGATTTCTTCCAGCGACAGGTTCTCGAACTCGGTACCCTTGATCAGGTTGTTCAAGTTGGTGACATACGCCTGGTGATGCTTGGCATAGTGGTATTCCAGGGTTTCTTTCGAAATATGCGGCGCCAGAGCGTCCATTTCATACGGCAGTGGTGGCAGAGTATGTTCCATGTGATGTCCCTTTATGGTGAGTGTTCGGAGTCTTCCAGCCTGTGGCCGGAGGGTTGAGCCTTGCGTGCTTGAACCAAGCATTCTTGCTGAACGAGCCACTATTGTAAAGCGGATGCGCCATTGCTGCAGATTCCCGCACGCGTTGCGGATGCCGTTGGCGTAGTGATTCTCGTTCAGCACCAGGCCTAGCGAATACGCCGCGTGGTTTCCCGCACGATCAGCTCCAGGGGCGGTATTGCCGCCTGCACGGCTTCGCCATTGATCAGCCCCAGCAGCGCTTGCGTGGCGATGCGGCCGATGTCGTACAGGGGCTGGTGGATGGTCGTCAGCGGCGGCGTCGTGTAGGACGAGCCGGGCAAGTCATCGAAGCCGACGAGCGAGATATCGTCGGGCACGCGGATGCCCTTGCGGTACAGGCACAGGCGCACGCCGTAGGCGGACAGGTCATTGGCGGCGAAGACGGCGCTGAATTGCTGCTGCGTATCGAACAAATGGTTCATGGCCAGCATCCCGCTTGCCTCATGGAAATCGCCTTCCACCATCAGCTTCGGATCGATGGCGATGTCCGCTTCGCGCAGCGCGCGCTGGTAGCCCGTCAGGCGCTCGGCCGCATCCGTATTGTTGGCGGGGCCGGCCACGAACGCGATGCGTCGGTGGCCCAGTTCCACCAGGTGGCGCACGGCCAGGTAGGCGCCGTATTCGTTGTCGAGCTTGAAGCCGATGGCGCTTTTCGTGGCCAGCAGGCGGCCCGTCGAGACGATGGGGCGCTGCTGCGAGAAATCGAGCACGCTCTCGTCCGAGATGCGCCCCGACAGCAGGATGATGCCGTCGACCTTTCTTGCCAGCAGCAAACGGATGCGGTCGGCCTCTTCCTGCGCATTCCAGTGCCCGCTGACGATGACGGAGGCATAGCCCGTGTCCTTCAATCCATCGTCCACGCCGCGCAGGCTTTCGTCGAAGAAGGGGCTGGAAATATCCTGCACCACGATGCCGATGGTCATCGAGCGGCCCTTTTTCAGACCCTGCGCCATCTGGTTCGGCGCGAATTTCATGTGCGCAATGGCCGCCAGCACGGCATCGCGCTTGTCGTCGGACACTTTGGCCGTGCCATTGAGGATGCGCGAGACGGTGCTGGGCGACACGCCGGCCTGGCGGGCCACGTCGAGCAGGGTGGAAGGGGGAGCAGCGTGGGCGCTATCGTTCAAGGTGATTCCTGGGTATCAAAATGGCTGGTTGTCAGTGCTCTGAAAACCTTTTCATCGAAAGATTACCATAAATGCCGAAAGGGCCGTGGGACGGTGCTTGAAAACGTTTTCACAAAAAACAACAGCAAGCCCGGCAGCCTGTATTTTCGCGTTTTTCATAGGAGAACACGCGCCCCAGCATGTATCTCGCCACGCTGCCCTCAATAAAAATGACAACTTTTTCGGTTGACTTGATTTTCTTTGCGGTGTTAAATGGATATATGTTGTGAAAACGTTTTCAAGATAGAAGACGCTCAATAAACGGAGACGAAATAATGAAGTCAAGCATCCTTGGCGCCGCCCCGCTGGCCGCGCTGTCCCTGGCTGCCAGCGTGGCCGCCGCGCCCGCAGCCGTCCCGCCGGCCGCCGCCCTGCCGGCGCTGGCCCCGGCCACGATTACCGTCGCCTCGTTCCCCGACCTGGACCGCGCCGTCAAGACGGCCTTGCCCCTGTGGGAAAAGCTGTATCCGCAAGTGAAGGTCAAGCTGGTCAGTCTGCAGATCGACGACCACCATAACTCGATGACGACGGCGCTGGCGGCCGGCGCGCGCCTGCCCGACGTGATGGCCATCGACTTCCGCTATGTCGGCAGCTTCGCCGAATCGAAGGGTATGGAAGATTTGCTGCAGCCGCCCTACGGGGCAGGGCAGTACCGCGCCCAGTTCGTGCCATTCACCTTCGTGCAGGCGACCAGTTCGCGCGGCACCCTGGGCGCCATGCCGGCCGACCTGGGACCGGGCACCCTGTTCTACCGCAAGGACTTGATGGACAAGGCGGGCATCAAGGAAGCCGACCTGACGCAATCGTGGGAATCGTATATCGCCGCCGGCAAGAAGCTCAAGGCGGCCACCGGCACCTATCTGCTGGCCGGCGCCAGCGACCTGGCGGACATCGTCATCCGCGCCAATCTGAAAGATGGCGAAGGCATCTATTTTGGCGACAAGGGCCAGGTGCTGGTCGACTCGCCCCGCTTCGTCAAAGCGTTTGAGCTGGCCAAGGCGGCGCGGGTCGCCGGCATCGATGCGCGCACCGTGGCCTGGACGGGCGAGTGGGCCGAAGGATTCAAACGCGACAAGGTGGCCAGCCAGATGATGGGTTCGTGGCTCAGCGGCCACCTGGCCAAGTGGCTGGCGCCGGCGTCGTCCGGCCAGTGGCGTGCGGCGAACCTGCCGGCCGGCGCGCTGGCGTCCTACGGCGGCTCCTTCTACGGCATCCCGAAAAAGGCCGCGAATAAAACCCAGGCCTGGGAATTCATCAAGTTCATGACCGTCAACAAGGATATCCAGCTGCATTCGCTCAAAGAGATCGGCGCCTTCCCGGCCCTCAAGGCGGCGTATGCGGACCCGATGATGGACGAGCCGCAGCCGTATTTCGGCGGCCAGAAGACGCGTTTGCTGGCGCGCGACACGGCGGCGAAAATCCCCGTCATCCGCGTCGACAAGTTCGACGCCGTGGCGCGCGACATCGTCAACATGGAACTGGAAAGCGTGCTGGCGCAAAACAAGGATATCAAGACGGCGCTGGCCGACGCCAAGGCCCTGATCACCCACCGCGCGCGGCGCTAGGAGCAGCATGACTACCTCCATGCCTTGTACCGAGGGCGCGCCCGCTGCCGCTGCCGCGCGGCCCGCCAGGAAACGCTACAACATGAAGAAGTGGGCGCCGTATATCTTCATCAGCCCCTTCTTCATTTTGTTCGCCGTCTTCAGTCTGTTCCCGCTGCTGTTTTCCATCTATCTGTCGTTCAACCAGTGGGAAGCGGCCAGCGGCGTGGAAGCCATGCAGTGGGTGGGGCTGGACAACTACAAGTACGCCTTGCGCGACCCGTGGTTCCTGCGCTCGCTGGGCAATACCGTGTGGCTGGCGCTGGCCTCAGGCGTGCCGCAGCACCTGGTCGCCATTCCGCTGGCAGCCTTCATCCACAACAGCTTCAAGCGTTCGCGCAACCTGGTGATCGGCATTTACTTTTTACCGTTCATCACGTCCAGCGTGGCCATCGCCATGGTCTTCAATACCCTGTTCTCGCGTGACTATGGCCAGATCAATGTGCTGATCCAATGGTGCGCCAGCCTGCCGCTCGTCGGTGGCCTGTTTCCGGCCGAATCGATCGACTGGCTGGGCAGCTCGCTGTTCATCAAGCCGGCCGTCGCCTTCGTCATTTTCTGGCGCTACCTGGGCTGGAACCTGGTGCTGTATCTGTCCGCGCTGCAGGTGATACCCAAAGATCTGTACGAAGCGGCCACCATCGACGGCGCCTCGAAACGCCAGCAGTTCTGGTACATCACCCTGCCGCAGCTGCGTCCCATGATCTACCTGGCCGTGACACTGACCATCATGGGCAACCTGCAGCTGTTCGAGGAGCCGTTCGTGCTGGTGGCCGAATCGAGCGGCGTGAGCCAGTCGGTGATGACGACGGCGATCTTCGTCTACAAGACGGCGTTTTCCTCGGGCGACTTCGGCACGGCGTCGGCCATTTCCTGGCTGCTGTTCCTGATCATCGCCAGCACCACCTGGGTCAACAACCGCATTTTCAGCCGCAATGAACGCAATGAGCGCAAGGAGGTCCGATGAAAACCACCCGCTGGACGGCCTACGCCATGGTGGCCATCGGCGCCCTGATCATGGTCGCGCCGTTCTACTTCATGTTCGTCTTCGCCACGCACACGAGCGCCGAGATCTACAGCCTGCCGCCGCCGCGCTGGTTCGGCACGGCCCTGCTCAACAACCTGGAATTGCTGCAGGAGCGCCTGCCGTTCTGGCGCAATATCGGCATCAGCCTGTACGTGGCGCTGATGACGACGGCCCTGACCTTGTTCTTTTGCTCGCTGGGCGGCTATGCCTTCGCCATGTACGAGTTCCGCTTCAAGCGGCCCTTGTTCACCCTGGTGATGGCGTCGATGATCATTCCCTCGTTCATGAACATGATTCCGACCTTCATGCTGATGGATTTCCTCGGCTGGCTGGACCAGCCGCGCGCCCTGTACGTGCCGGGAGCGGCCGGCGCGCTCGGTATTTTCCTGATGCGCCAGTACATCGGCACGGCGATCCCGAAGGACCTGATCGAGGCGGCGCGCATCGACGGCTGTGGCGAATTCGCCATCTACTGGCGAGTCGTGCTGCCGCTGATCGGTCCCGCCATGGGCACCCTGGGCCTGATCACCTTCATCAACTCGTGGAACAACTTCATCACGCCGCTGGTCGTCATGCGCTCGGTCGAGAACTACACGATCCCGCTGGCCCTGCGCAGCATGCAGGCGCCGAACAACACGGAGTGGGGCGCGCTGATGACGGGCGCCGCCATCGCCGTGCTGCCGCTGCTGCTGATGTTTTTTGTCGCCTCGAAGCGTTTAATTGAAGGACTGACCCAGGGCGCCGTCAAAGGCTAGCACTTTTTTCATCCACTCACACTGACATGACCACCATGCATAACGACGACATTGACACCAACTTTCCCGCCACCTTCACCTGGGGCGTGGCCACCAGCGCCTACCAGATCGAGGGCGCCGCCGCCATCGACGGCCGCGGCCCATCCATCTGGGATACCTTCAGCCACACGGACGGCAAGATCATCGACGGCAGCAATGGCGACGTGGCCTGCGACCATTACCACCGCTATGCCGAGGACGTGGAGCTGATCGCCAGCCTGGGCGTGAATGCCTACCGCTTTTCCATGTCCTGGTCGCGCGTGCAGCCGACGGGTTCCGGCGCCTGGAACGAGGCCGGCTTCGACTTTTATGGGCGCCTGCTCGACGCCCTGGCTGCCAAGGGACTCGATGCGCACCTGACCCTGTACCACTGGGACTTGCCGCAAGCCTTGCAGGACGAGGGCGGCTGGCTCAATCGCGCCACCTGCTACCACTTCGCCGCCTACGCTGCCGAAGTGGCGCGCCGCTTCGGCCACAAGGTCGCCAGCATCGCCACGCATAACGAACCGTGGTGCACGGCCGTGCTGGGCCACGGCACGGGCCAGTTCGCCCCCGGCATGGCCGACCCGGCCGCCGCCGTGCAAGTGTCGCACCATCTGCTGCTGTCGCACGGCCTGGCCATGCAAGCCATGCGCGTCGTCAATCCGCCCGCGAAACTGGGCATCGTGCTCAATCAATGGACGGCCACGCCGGCCACCGACAGCGCCCAGGACCGCGAACTGGCCGAACTCGAATATGCGCGCTCGGTGCAGTGGTATATGGACGCCATCTTCAAGGGCCGCTATCCGGCCCTGGCCCTGAAACACGTCGACGCTTCTGCTTTATCCATCTTTGAAAACGATTTCATAGATATCAAGCAGCCCATCGATTTCCTCGGCGTGAACTATTACACGCGCGCTTACATGAGTGCCGAGACGCCGCCGCGCAAACCCGAATGCAAGCTCGGTGTCAACGACATGGGCTGGGAAACCTATCCGCAAGGCCTGACGGAACTGCTGGTCGGCCTGCACCGCGAATACCGTCTGCCGCCCGTCTACATCACGGAAAACGGCATGGCCGTGGCCGACAAGCCCGTCGACGGCAAGATCCACGATGCGCCGCGCATCGAGTACGTGCAGCTGCACCTGGACGCCTTGCGCGCCGTGATCGCGCAGGGCATCGACGTGCGCGGCTATTTCTACTGGAGCCTGATGGATAACTTCGAGTGGAACTCCGGCTACGCCAAGCGCTTCGGCATGCTGTACGTCGACTACGCCACGCAGCAGCGCAGCTTCAAGGACAGTGCCCTGTGGTACCGCGACTTCATCGCCGCCCAGCGCGCGTCCCACGCCGCCGTCTTGGCCGAGGAGCACTGACATGGCCGCCATCTCCCTGCGCGGCATCCGCAAGACCTACGGCGACGGCCCGGAAATCGTCAAGGGCCTGGACCTCGATATCCATGACGGCGAATTCATGGTCTTTGTCGGGCCGTCCGGCTGCGGCAAATCGACCCTGCTGCGCATGATCGCGGGACTGGAAGACATCAGCGCGGGCCAGCTGCGCATCGGCGACTTGCTGGCCAACGATGTGGCGCCGGCCGAGCGGGGCATCGCCATGGTCTTCCAGAGCTACGCCCTGTATCCGCACATGACGGCGCGCGACAACATGGGCTTTGCCCTCAAGTTGGCGGGTAAACCGGAAGCCGAAGTGCGCGCCGCCGTCGGCAAGGTGGCCGAGATTTTGCAGATCACGCACCTGCTCGAC
Source organism: Janthinobacterium sp. NKUCC06_STL (assembly GCF_019345455.1). Lineage (NCBI taxonomy): Bacteria > Pseudomonadati > Pseudomonadota > Betaproteobacteria > Burkholderiales > Oxalobacteraceae > Janthinobacterium > Janthinobacterium sp. NKUCC06_STL. Next base: position 130,512 of record NZ_JAHKQY010000012.1, on the reverse strand, counting down.
CGCAAACCCAAGGCCCTGTCGGGCGGCGAGCGCCAGCGCGTGGCCATCGGCCGCTCCATCGTGCGCCAGCCCAAGGTGTTCCTGTTTGACGAACCGCTGTCCAACCTCGACGCCTCCTTGCGCGTGCAGACGCGCATCGAACTGGCCAAGCTGCACCAGGAACTGGGCACCACGATGATCTATGTGACGCACGACCAGGTCGAAGCCATGACACTCGGCGACCGGGTCGCCGTCTTCCATGGCGGCCACCTGGAGCAGGTGGGCGCGCCCCTGGACCTGTACCGCCATCCGGCCAGCCAGTTCGTCGCCGGCTTCATCGGCGCGCTGCGCATGAACTTCTTGCCGTGCGCCGCCGTCCCCGCGCTGGCCAGCCAGCTTGGCGGCGAGGCGGGCATGCTGGTCGGCATACGTCCCGAACACCTGCGCCTGGTGCCGCGCCACGAAGGCTATGGCGCCACGGTGACCCTGATCGAGCAGCTGGGCGATGCGCAAATCATCCACGCGACCCTCGATAACAGTCCGCATGCGGTGGCCATCAAGCTGCATGGCGAGGCGCGCCATGCGCTGGCGCAGGGCAGCGCCATCGGCTTCGCGCCGGAAGAGGGCCATGCCTTTCTATTTGACACGGCCGGGCGCGCCGTGGCTACCCATTGACCCCGCACGGAGGCGACATGACTTCAGATTGACACCCAAAAAATGTGCAGCAATAGCCAAAGAGCTATGTGATCATCAATCAACCAGCGGTACAGGAGACAACAACAATGCAACAGCTCAAACGCAACACCATCGCCCTCAGCCTGGCGCATGCGACATTCGCCCAGTTCATCTTGCTGGGCAGCGGCGCCGCCATGGCCCAGGATTCGGCCAGCGCCACGCCAGTCACGGACGCGGCAAAACCGGCCGCCGAACAGATGGACCGCATCGTCGTCACGGCCACGCGCCGCAATACCTTCGTGCAGGAGACGCCGCTGGCCGTCACCGCCTTCAACCAGGACACCCTGCAAAACAACCAGGTCAAGGATCTGGCGTCGCTGGCGACCATGGTGCCGAGCCTTGTCGTCGAGCAGCATGGCGACTCGGGCGGCGTGCACGTCTACATGCGCGGCGTCGGTTCGGCCAACCACACGGAGCTGGGCGACCCGGCCGTCGCCTTTTATGTCGACGGCGTGTATTCGCCGCGTCCCCAGGGCGCCACGGCGCTGATGTATGACCTGTCGCACGTCGAGGTGGCGCGCGGACCGCAGGGCACCCTGAACGGCCGCAATTCGACGGCCGGCGCCGTCAACCTCGTGTCGGCCGCGCCAAGCACGGCCAAGTTCATGGGCTCGGCCGGCATCACCGTGGGCGACAAGCGCCATCTGCAGACGCAGGGCATGCTCAATATCCCGTTTTCCGACGACGTGGCGCTGCGCATCGCCGCCATCAAGGATAGCCATGACGGCACGGTGGACTTCCGCCGCGGCTCGAACGTCATGCCGGGCACGGCCAAGTATGGCGCCGGCGACCAGATGGGCGTGCGCGCCTCGCTGCTGTGGAAGTTCACGCCGCAACTGCGCGGCACCTTCATCGCCGACTACTTCCTCGACCAGGGCGCCGGCAACGTCTACCTGGCGGCCGAACCGAAACGTGGCGAGAAGCTGCGCTCGGCCCTGATCGACACGCCAGGCACCCTGGACCAGTCGATTCTGACCTACAAGGGCAAGCTCAATTACAAGCCGACGGACGCGCTGGACTTCACTTACCTGGGCAGCTGGAGCCGCTACAAGCGCCAGAACAGCAACGATTCCGATGCGGGCCTGTTCCCCGGCTTCAAGTCGGAAAACCGCACCGACTGGGCGCAGTTCGACAGCTATTCGCACGAGCTGCAGGCGCGCTCGGACGACGATGCGCCGTTCCAGTGGGTGGCCGGCCTGTTCCTGTTCAATGAAAAGAACAAGGTGCGCTTCGATATCGACCGCAGCCAGATTTCGCAGGCGGCCGTGCAGCAGGATATCGCCAACGGCGCCGTGATCTTCGTGCAGCCGACCGTGGGCCAGTATGCCTCGTCGATGTCCTTCATCCAGGGCGACCGCCAGCTCAAATCGAAGGCCGTGTTCGGCCAGGTCAGCCAGCAAGTGACGGACCAGATCAAGCTGACGGCCGGCGCGCGCTACACGAAAGACCATAAATTCGACGTCGGCGGCAAGAACTGGGCTTGCCCGAACTGGCCCGCGAACGCGCCGCTGGGCACCACGGTGCTCAATCCCGATCAGCTGGCGCAGCTGGTCACGCCGGGCTCGGGCCTGGCCAACACGCACAATATCGGCCCTGGCGGCGCCATCACGGCCGCCACTTGCGGCAATACACCGGGCGACAACACGGCCGACCTGAAATACGGCCAGGCCACCTGGCTGGGCCGCATCGAGTACAAGCTGCGCCCGGATATTTTGCTGTTCGGTTCCGTGACGACGGGCTTCCATTCGCCAGCCATCGGCGATGGCGGCGCCACCACCAAGCCGGAAAAGCTGACCAGCTATGAAATCGGCTTCAAGTCCGACTTGCTGAACCGCGAACTGACCCTGAACCTCGACGCCTTCCTGATGAAGTACAAGGACAAGCTCGAATCGCAGGTGGTCAACAGCGTGCTGGCCAACTTCAACGCGGCCGGCGCCACCGTCAAGGGCCTGGAAGCGGAGTGGGTCTGGCGGCCGACGAAGGTCGACCGTCTGACGGGCAACGCCACCTGGTTGAAAGCCGTGTATGACGACTTCATGTCGTGCGACGTCGATGCGGCGCGTGCGAATGGCCAGTCTTGCGGTTCGACGGCGCCACTGGTGAACGTGGGCGGCAGCACCATGAAGCATGCGCCGAAGTTTTCCACGACCGTCCAGTACGAGCATGATTTCAGTGTCGCCGGCGGCCAGCTCACGCCGCGCGCTTCGGTGCACTATGAAACCATGTCGTATGTGGGTGCGGGCGCCTTCAACGGCGACGTGCCGGGCCATGCCGGCGTCAAGCGCCAGGAAGCCTACACGACCCTGGACCTGAGCCTGCGCTTCCAGCCGGCCAACAAGGCCTACACGGTCGAAGCGTTCGTGCAGAACGCCACGGACAAGGCGGTCAAGCTGGACGTCAATGAAATCTGCACGGACGTCGGCATGCCATGCCAGCCGACGCAGCAGATCTACGGCGCTTTCTACAACGCGCCGCGCACCTTTGGCGCGCGCGTGTCGATGAAGTTTTAATCAGGCCGTGTGAAAGGGCAGTTGCAGTAGCAGTCCACTCAGTAGGGAAGGTGTTGGGCCGGGGTTCTTCCCCGGCCTTTTTTATTCCAGCGCTTATTCCAGACTCGCCTGCACACTGGCGATGCCGATCTGCGCGCTGCCTTCGGCCAGGCGCACGTTGACGTTCTGGCGCGCCTGCAGCTGCACTGGCGAGCGCACGATATTTCCCTTTTCATCGCGCAGGATCGCATAGCCGCGCTCCAGCGTGCGCTGGGGATTGAGCAGCTCCAGCTGCGCCGCCAGGCCGTCGAGGCGGTGGCGCCGCTGGCCCAGTTGCTGCGCCATGGTCGCGCCGCTGCGCCGCTGCATGTCCGCCAGGCGCGTGCGTGATGCCGTGACGTCGGGCCGCAGGTTGGCCCAGCGCGAGCGCAGGCGTTCCAGCGCGTACTGCGACTGGTTGACGGGTGCGCGCGCCGCATGCGTCATGGCCGTGGACAGGGCCAGCAGCTGCAAGCGCTGTTGCTGCAGCTGCGCTTTCGGGTTGAGCAGGCGGCGGCTGTGGCGGTCCAGGGTCTGCGCCGCATCGTCGAGGCTGCGGCGCATGGCGCGGCGCAGGTCGGCCGCATCGGCGCGCAGGGAAGCCATCCAGTCGGCGCGCGGCGTGGCCGCCAGTTCGGCCGCCGCCGTCGGCGTGGCCGCGCGCAGGTCGGCCGCGAAGTCGGCGATGGTGAAATCCGTCTCGTGGCCCACGCCGCTGATCACGGGCATGGAGCAATCGGCGATCGCATGGGCCACGGCTTCATCGTTGAACGACCACAAGTCTTCGATACTGCCGCCGCCACGGCACACCAGCAGCACGTCGCACTCGGCCCTTGTGGATGCCGTGCGGATGGCGTGCGCGATTTTTTCCGGCGCTTGCTGGCCCTGCACGGGCGTCGGGTACAGGATGATGGATACGTGCGGCGCGCGGCGCTTGAGCGCGATCAGCACATCGCGCAAGGCGGCCGCCTGCGGGCTGGTGACGATGCCGATGCTGCGCGCGAACATGGGAATGGCGCGCTTGCGTTCCTGGTCGAACAGACCCTGCGCGGCCAGCTTTTCCTTCAGGCGCTGGAATGCTTCATACAGGGCGCCCACGCCGGCGCGGCGGATGGCTTCCACGTTGATCTGGTAATCGCCGCGCGCGCCGTACAGGGTGACGAGGGCGCGCACTTCCACCTTGTCGCCTTCACGCGGCGTGAAGCCGGCAAACTGGGCGCGGCCGCGGAACATCACGGCGCGCACCTGGGCGCCATCGTCCTTCAAGGTGAAATACCAGTGGCCGGAAGCGGCGCGCGTGAAGTTGGAAATCTCGCCGGCGATCCAGGTCAGGGGAAACGAGCGCTCGAGCAGGCGCGCGACGGCCTGGTTCAGGGCGCTGACGGTCAGCACGGGCGGGGCGGCAAAGCCGCTGTCAGTTGGGATATCGGTCATCATCTGGTGCTATGGGGGAGGGAACTGTCCACATATTATCGGCGAGGTCATGCTTATGTCATATATCGTGCAAAACAACAAGTTCTATTTCTAAGTATTTGATTTCATGATGAATTCCCGTATGCCTGATTTGCGTGCACGGGGAAAAAAACCTTTAATATCAAGCACATCAGTTCAGCCCCTGCCACTTACGCACAAAGTTATCCACAGAAAGTGTGCGGAACTTTTTGCCTGGAACAAACATGGCCCGGCAAGCCCACATCGGCCGATAAAAGTGCCTTGCTACATTTTTGCGCACGGAAATAAAGTGTATAGGAATCAAGCGCTTAGTATGCCATGCATGGCCTTGCGCACAATCTTATCCACAAAAAATGTGCAGAACTCTGGCGCGGCGCCGGATTTATCCACGGGAAGAGCCATGGCATCGCTTGCCTGAATTTTGCGCAGCATAAAAATAGCCATATAAATCAAGGATGTAGCGTCAGGCCGTGCGCCTTGCTCACAATCTTATCCACAGAATGTGTGCAAAACTGCATAAACCGTTTCGTGGCTTGTCCGGGTTTTCCACCGCGTGAGCATGCCGAATTGCTGCCTCATTTTTCATCAGAGAAAAAAATCCCTTTAAAATCAAGGAACTTGCATGGAGTCAATCGGCTTGCTCACAATCTTATCCACACTTTATGTGTGGAACTGCGATGGCGGTGGAAAACTGCCGTTTGGAAGTGAAATCGGATCGATAAAACCCCGCTTTCCGACCTCTGCCACATTTTTATGCATGGCAATAAAAACGATATAAATCAATGTACTTGGCGCGTATCCTTGCGCTTGCGCACAATCTTGTCCACAGAATGTGTGCAGAACTTTGAAGGCTTATGTGCCGCCGATTGCGCGCCGGCTGCCACTTTTTTACTCATTGATTTAATCTCCTTTAAAATCAATGACTTGATTGAATTCCTCGGCTTTGCGCACAATCTTGTCCACAGTAAATGTGCAGAACTCTTGAATTCTTGATTTTATGACATTGACTAATGGCGATGAGCTGCTATGCCTGTATTTTGCGCAGTGCAGTAATTCTCATGTAAATCAATGACTTGCATGCTGGACTTCATGCTTGCTCACAATCTTATCCACACAAAGTGTGCAAAACTGTGCAGCGGCAGCGTGCGCCCGACGCGCCGTGTGGACAAGTGCCATGCGGGCGCCACTTGCCGCCGGCGCGGCAACGCGCTACATTGCGCCATTCCCGCGCGCACGTACCATCGCTCTTCGGCGCTCGGTACAATACAGGCTGTTCGGGCGATTCACCGCCTTCCCTTTACCAGGAGTTCCTTTTGCTCGCTATATTTCAAGCCGCTGGCTGGCCCATCTGGCTGTTGTTGATCGCTTCCATCGTCGCCCTGGCCTTGATCATCGAGCGCCTGCTGTATTTGCGACGCGTCAAGATCCTGCCCCGCAAGCTGTTTGATGAAGTGGTGCAGGTGTATCGCAGCGGCAAGATCACGCCGGACACGGTGGCCAAGCTGGAAGATAATTCGCCGCTGGGCGTGGTGCTGGCCGCCGCCCTGCGCAACGTCGACGCGCCGCGCGAGGTGATGAAGGAATCGATCGAAGAGGCGGGCAGCGGCGTGGCCCACACACTGGAACGTTTCCTGACGACCCTGGGCACGATTGCCACTCTGGCGCCCCTGATGGGCCTGTTCGGCACGGTGATCGGCATGATCGAGATTTTTGCTTCGCCCGGCGCCACCGCGTCGAACTCGGCGCTGTCGCACGGTATTTCCGTCGCCTTGTATAACACAGCGTTTGGCCTGGCCATCGCCATGCCGGCCCTGATCTTCTACCGCCACTTCCGCGCCCTCGTCGACAGCTTCGTCATTGACATGGAGCAGCAAGCGGTCAAATTCGTCGACATCGTCCACAGTGGCCGCAAATGAACTTCCGCAAAGGCAAGGGGCGTGAAGACCCCGAAATCAACCTGATCCCGTTCATCGACGTGCTGCTGGTGATCCTGATCTTCCTCATGGTCAGCACCACCTACAGCAAGTTTACGGAGCTGCAGATCACCTTGCCGACGGCCGACGCCGAGCAGGCGAAGGACAAGCCGCAGCAGCTCGACGTCACCATCGATGCCAAGGGTAACTACACGGTCAACCGCGAACCGGTGTCGTTCCGCGACGTGGCCGGCCTGGCCGATGCCCTGCAAAACGCGGCGAAAGCGGCCAATGGCGGCAAGGCGCCGGCGCAGACGCCCGTCGTGGTGGTCAACGCCGACCAGTTCGCCATGCACCAGATGGTCATCCACGTGATGGAAGCGGCCCGCCTGGCTGGCTATGAAAAGCTGACCTTTGCGGCGCAGGCGGGTGGCAAGTAGGTCGGCTTAGCCGGCACGGCGTAAGCCGACACAAGCTGCAGCCAAGCATGTCGGATTACGCTGCGCCTGGCGGCGCAGCTAATCCGACCTACACCATTTTTACGTCTTCCCCCATGCCCACATCCTCCCCCGCCAAGCTTGAATCCACATTGACCCGCGCCTGGCTGACGCGCGGCCCGCTGGCGTGCGCGTTGTGGCCCGTCTCCCTGCTGTTTGGCGCCCTGAGCGCCGTGCGGCGCGGCCTGTACCGGGCCAACATCCTGACATCCGCGCGTCTGCCCGTGCCCGTCGTCGTCGTCGGCAATATTTTTATCGGCGGCACGGGCAAGACGCCGCTGACGATCTGGCTGGTGCAAGCCTTGCGCGACGCGGGCATGCGCCCGGGCGTCATTTCGCGCGGCCATGGCAGCGCCGACCGTTCGCCGCGCGCCGTCAGCGCCGCTTCCACGCCGCAACAGGTGGGCGACGAGCCGCTGCTGATCTTCCAGCGCGGCGGCTGTCCCGTGATGGTGGGACGCGACCGCGCGCAAGCGGGCAGGGCGCTGCTGGCCGCGCACCCCGAGGTCGACGTGCTGGTCACCGACGACGGCTTGCAGCATTACGCCTTGCAGCGCGACGTGGAAATCGTGCTGTTCGACGGCCGCGGCGCCGGCAATGGCTGGCTGCTGCCGGCGGGACCTTTGCGGGAATCGCCGCGCCGCCGGCGCGACGTGACGGTGATCAATGCGCCCGAGCTGGCGCCGGCACTCGTGGCGCAGGTGGCGCCAGCAGGTTCCCTGGTGGTGCAGATGCGGCTTGATGGCGGCGTGGCCGAACGCCTGGTCAAGCGCGGCGAAAGCATGCCTTTGGCGACCCTGGCGGCCAGCGGCCAGCGCATCGTGGCGGCGGCCGGCATCGGCAACCCGCAGCGTTTCTTTGCCATGCTGCGCGGGGCCGGACTGGACTTCATGGAACTGCCCCTGCCCGACCATCACGACTTCCTCGACCAGCCATTTGCGGCGCTCGACACGGATGTGATCTTGATCACCGAGAAGGATGCAGTAAAATGTGCGCAAATTGAACATCTCAAAGATGACCCGAGACTGTGGGTCGTCCCCGTCAGTGCGCACATCGATAGCGCGCTGGCCCAACAAATTGTGGAGAAATGTCGTGGACGCTCGACTGCTTGATATCCTGGTCTGCCCTGTTTGCAAGGGTCCGCTTGAACACGATAAGAAGGCGCAGGAACTGATTTGCCGCGCCGACCGCCTCGCCTATCCTATCCGCGATGGCATCCCCATCATGTGGGCGGACGAAGCGCGCACCCTGCAAGACGCAGTGGAATAACGATGGCGTTCATCGTCATCATCCCGGCCCGCCTGGCTTCGACGCGCCTGCCGGGCAAGCCGCTGGCTGACCTGGGCGGCAAGCCCATGGTGGTGCGCGTGGCCGAGCAGGCAGCCCTGTCGGGCGCGGCGCGCGTCATCGTCGCCACCGACCATGAATCCATTCGCGCCGCCTGCGCCGCGCATGGCGTGGAAGTGTGCATGACGCGCGGCGACCATCCGTCGGGTACGGACCGCATCGCCGAAGTGGCGCGCACGCTCGATTTGCCGCCGGATGCCGTCGTCGTCAACCTGCAGGGCGACGAACCGCTGATCGATCCGTCCCTGCTGGCCGCCTGCGCCGCGCAGATCAGCGCCGCCGTTCCCATGGCCACGTGCGCCCATCCGCTGCACGATGTGCTTGACGCATTCAATCCGAACGTGGTGAAGGTCGTGCTGGACAAGAACGGCCGCGCCTTGTATTTTTCGCGCGCCACCATCCCGTGGCACCGCGACGGCTTCGCGCAGTCGAAAGACAGCTTGCCCGCAGGCTATGTGCCGCTGCGCCATATCGGCCTGTATGCGTACAGCAATGCGTTCTTGCAAGAATATCCGCAATTGTCCGCCTCGCCGCTGGAAGCCATCGAGGCGCTGGAGCAGCTGCGCGTGCTGTGGCACGGTGTTGCCATCGCCGTGCATGTCACGGACTCGGCGCCGGCCGCCGGCGTCGACACGCCGGAAGATCTTGCCCGGGTGCAAGCACACTACGGCGCCCTGTAAGCGCTACCCGTAAAACGGCAGGCGTGCAAATAAAGTTTTGTGCGCCTGCAGTAAAAACCACATTTTGAAACGTCTGCCGCGCGAATTGCTGGCTTTGATCAATCAGGGCATAGCAATTCGATAGCAAACTGGCGTTCCAGGGATTTTTTGTGGTAAGTTTCGTACGGAAAGATAGCCTTGGCAACACCATCTAAAAATAATTACACATACCACCATCCAAAATCTGTTTTTTAGGAACTTTTCAATGCGTCTGATACTTTTAGGAGCACCCGGTGCCGGCAAGGGCACCCAAGCTAATTTCATCAAAGAAAAATACAACATTCCACAAATCTCCACGGGCGACATGCTGCGCGCGGCGATCAAGGAAGGCACGGAACTGGGCCTGGCCGCGAAAAAAGTCATGGATGCGGGCGGCCTCGTGTCGGACGACATCATGATCGGCCTGGTCAAGAATCGCCTGCAGGATGCCGATTGCGCCAATGGCTACCTGTTCGACGGCTTCCCGCGCACGATCGCGCAAGCGGACGCCATGAAAGACGCCGGCATCAATGTCGACTACGTGCTGGAAATCGACGTGCCTGACGCTTCGATCATCGAGCGCATGGACGGCCGCCGCAGCCACCCGGGTTCGGGCCGCGTCTACCACGTCAAATTCAATCCGCCCAAGGTCGACGGCGTCGACGACATCACCGGCGAACCGCTGATCCAGCGCGACGACGACAAGGCGGAAACGGTCAAGAAGCGCCTGGACGTGTACCACAACCAGACCAAGGTCTTGCTCGGCTACTACAATGACTGGGCCAAGTCCGGCTTGCCGGGCGCACCGAAATACCGCCGCATCGCCGGCGTCGGTCCGGTCGAGCAAATCCGCGACAGCGCATTTGCCGCCCTGGCGGAATAAGCAGTATTGAAAAGCGGACCTGAGTGTCCGCTTTTTTTGTGCCCGCGCTTCAGGCGGGCGCCGTATCGTTTTCGTGGTTCAGGTTTTTTGCAGGTCGTGTTTTCCTGGCTGCGCGTGCCTACCCGGTGCGGTCTGCAGCTGTTGGCAATGACGTCGGATAAAAACAGAAGGGGACGATATGGCAGCCAGTTTGTGGTTTGCGGTAGCCTGCGGCGTGGTCGCAGTCATTTATGGTTTGGTGTCGCGCAGCTGGATCCTGCGGCAGGATCCCGGCAACGCGCGCATGCAGGAAATCGCGCTGGCCATCCAGCAGGGCGCGGCCGCCTACCTGGCGCGCCAGTACCGCACCATCGCCATCGTTGGCGTGGTGCTGCTGATCGCCATTTACGCGCTGCTTGGCCTGCATACGGCGCTGGGCTTTCTGATCGGCGCCGTGCTGTCGGGCGCCTGCGGCTTCATCGGCATGAATGTCTCGGTGCGGGCCAATGTGCGCACGGCGCAGGCGGCCACGCTGGGCATCAACCAGGCCTTGAACGTGGCCTTCAAGGGCGGGGCGATCACGGGCATGCTGGTCGTCGGACTGGGCTTGCTGGGCGTGACCCTGTTCTACTGGCTGCTGGTGACGACGGGCGCGCCGGGCCTGACCCAGCATGACTTGATCAAGCCCCTGATCGGCCTGGCCTTCGGCGCCTCGCTCATTTCCATCTTCGCGCGGCTTGGCGGCGGCATCTTCACCAAGGGCGCCGACGTGGGCGCGGACCTGGTCGGCAAGGTGGAGGCGGGCATACCCGAGGACGATCCGCGCAACCCGGCCGTCATCGCCGACAACGTGGGCGACAACGTGGGCGACTGCGCCGGCATGGCGGCCGACCTGTTCGAAACCTATGTCGTGACCCTGATCGCCACCATGCTGCTGGGCGCCCTGTTGATGGCCGAGGCCAGCGGCACGGCCATCATCTACCCGCTGCTGCTGGGCGCCGTCTCCATCCTCGCTTCCATCGTCGGCTGCTCGATGGTCAAGACCAAGCCGGGCGCGAAAATCATGTCGGCCCTGTACACGGGCTTGTGGTGGGCGGCCGGCCTGTCCCTGGTCGGCTTTGCCGTCGTCACGTGGCTGCTGTGGCCCGACGACGCCATGCGCTACAAGATGCTGGGCGCCACCGTCGTCGGCATCGTCCTCACGGGGCTGATGGTGTACATCACCGAGTACTACACGGGCACCGACTTCAAGCCCGTGCGCCACATCGCTGAAGCGTCGACGACGGGCCACGGCACCAACATCATCGCCGGCCTGGGCGTGTCGATGAAGTCCACCGCGTATCCTGTGCTGGCCGTCTGCGTCGCCATCCTCGTCTCGTACCAGCTGGCCGGCCTGTACGGCATCGCCATCGCGGCCACGGCCATGCTGTCGATGGCCGGCATCATCGTCGCGCTCGACGCGTATGGCCCGATTACGGATAACGCGGGCGGCATCGCGGAAATGTCGGGCTTGCCCGACTCCGTGCGCGCCATCACCGACCCTCTGGACGCCGTCGGCAACACCACCAAGGCCGTCACCAAGGGCTATGCCATCGGCTCGGCGGGCCTGGCCGCGCTGGTGCTGTTTGCCGACTACACGCATGCGCTCGAATCCGTGGGCCAGCACATCACCTTTGACCTGTCGAACCCCATGGTGATCGTCGGCCTGTTCATCGGCGGCCTGATTCCGTATCTGTTCGGCGCCATGGCGATGGAAGCCGTGGGCCGCGCGGCCGGCGCCGTGGTGGTCGAGGTGCGGCGGCAGTTCCGCGACATCAAGGGCATCATGGAAGGCACGGCGCGACCTGAATACGACAAGGCCGTCGACATGCTGACGGCGTCGGCCATCCGCGAAATGATCGTGCCGTCCCTGCTGCCCGTGGTGGTACCCATCGTCGTGGGCATGCTGCTGGGGCCAGCGGCCCTCGGCGGCTTGCTGATGGGGACCATCGTCACGGGCCTGTTCGTGGCCATCTCCATGACCACGGGCGGCGGCGCCTGGGACAATGCGAAGAAATACATCGAGGATGGCCACTTTGGCGGCAAGGGGTCGGACGCGCACAAGGCCGCCGTCACGGGCGACACGGTGGGCGACCCGTACAAGGACACGGCCGGTCCGGCAGTCAACCCCTTGATCAAGATCATCAATATCGTGGCCCTGCTGCTGGTGCCGCTGCTGCCGGCCACGGGCTGGCTGGCGGTCAAGGCGCCGGCACCCATCCACGCGCCCGTGCCGCCCATTCTGGCGCCGGCGACCCCCGTGCAAAGCTTGCCGGCGCAATAAACCGCTCACTCCCTGCAGCCCCGTGGCCCGCGCCGCGGGGCTGTTTGCGTTTGTATGGGGCGCAGCTCCCGGTTGCCCTTGTTCCCGGCGTCTAAAAGGTGAGCAATTGTTACGGCAGCTTGGCTTGCGTCGCCCGTTTGCCAATAATGGAGAGAGGATGATGAAAGTCTTGCACTGCAGGAGGATGTCATGGACAGCAAGCACAAAAGACGTGGCCTATGGCTGGCGCTGCTGGTAGCGGGCCTGGTGCTGGCAGGCGATGCCTGGGCCACGCCCGGTGGCCATGGCGGCCACGGTCATTTTCACGGCCGCGTGCATGGCGGCGCATGGGCTGGCCATGGATGGCACCATGGCCACGGACCGCGCTGGTATGGCAATCCCTGGCATGGCTATCCCCGTGTTGACTACTACGGCGGCACGGTCATCGTGCCGCCGCCCGTGTATCCGGAACCGGACGTGTGGTATTACTGCGCGCGGCCACGCGGGTACTACCCGTACGTGGCGCGCTGCATGACACCCTGGCGCGCCGTGGTGCCGGCCAGCGTGCCCTGAACGTCAGAAGCGCGACGTCAGACCGACGAACATGCGCCGTCCCGGCACATAATAGTCGACCAGTCCATCGGCCATCGGGCCCTTCTTGAAAAGGTTTTGCACGCCGCCACGCACGGTCCACTGCGGCGTGACCTTGTACGACACGACGGTGTCGACGATGGTGTAGGCCTTGTCGGCCAGCTTGCCCGCATCGAGTTCCTTGCCCGTGTACTGGGCCGATACTTCGCCGAACAGCTGGTCGTTGACTTGCCAGCCCAGCGCCGAGTACCACGACAGTTTTGGCGTGGAGAGCAGGTTGGCGCCCGTCGTCAGGTTTTTCGCTTCCGCCATGTAGGTGACGTTGTTACGCCAGTTCAGGTTTTTCGTCAGCGGGATGGTGGCCGTCGCTTCCAGGCCGCTGGTGCGCGCCTTCTGGATATTCGTCATCTTGGTCCACCAGCGCTGCTGGTAAAAGCCCAGCGGCGCATAGTCGATCTTGTTCTTGAAATCCGTGTGGAAGTAAGTCAGGCCCACGTCCCAGCCATTCTGTTCCCACGCCACGCCGATCTCGCCGGCCGTGCTCGTTTCCGGCTTCAAGTCCGCATTGCCGGCCATGTAGCAGGAACCGGTGACGTAGCCCAGCGGTTTCAGGCTGCCGCAACCGCGTCCGCCCGAATTGGTCGCCGCCGCCGGCGAGTTTTCCTTCAGGCTCGGGGCGCGGAAGCCTTGCGAGACGCCGCCCTTGATGGTCCAGGCGGGGGCAGGGTGGTACACCAGGTACAGGCGTGGGCTGTAGTGGTTGCCGAACTTGCTGTGGTGATCGAGGCGCAGGCCGGCCGTGGCCGTCAGGTTGTCGCGCAGGAACAGCTGATCTTCCGCAAACAGGGCCGACGTGGTGCCGGACAAGGTCGCGCCACTCACAGTGTTGCCCAGGTAATCGGTGGGCACGGTGCCGATGGTATTCGTGTTCGTCAGTTCCTGGTGCTTCCACTGGCCGCCCATCACCAGCATCTGCTCGATACCGCCCCAGCCGACCCGTTTTTCCAGGCTGGCATCGAGCGTGCTGTCCTTGGATTTCGCCACCGTGCCGACGTCCTGGTTATCGAAGTCGTTGTGATACAGGTTGACGGTGGTTTTGCCGAAGTCCCAGCGGCCTTCGTAGCCGAGGCTGACGCTCTTGCGTATCAGCTTGTTGGCGCCCCAGCTGTCGACCAGCGGTTCGCCGTCCGCATCACGCGCGCTCGAAGTGCTGGCTTCCTGCCTGCCATAGCTGGCGTCCAGCGACAGGTTCTGTTTCTTGCCCAGCGCCCAGGTCAGCTGGCCCGAGACAGTCTGGTTGCGTTCGCCGCCCATGCTGCCCGCTTTATCGAAGAATTTTTCATCGGGATTCTGGCGCGTCTGGCTCACGCCCAGGCGCATGCCGACCGTGTCCGACAAGGGGCCAGCCAGGTTCACGCCCATCTGGTGCGCCGTGCCGCGGCCGCTGTCCTGCGGCTGCGTGTAGTTGGCCGTGGCCGAACCGTTCCACTTGCCCGGCACCTTGCGCGTGATGATGTTGATCACGCCGCCCATGGCGTCCGAGCCGTACAGCGAGGACATCGGGCCGCGCACCACTTCGATACGTTCGATCATGTCGGGCGAAATCCAGTTCAAGTCCTGGCGGCCCAAGTCTGGGCGGTACGCCGTGTCGGCCGAGCTGCCCACGCGCTTGCCATCGACCAGGATCAAGGTGTATTTGTCGGGCAAGCCGCGCAGCTTGATCTTCGACGCTTCGTCTTCGGTGCCGGTGCCGCCCGTCACGCCGGGGATGCGGCGCAGCAGGGTGTTGAGGTCATACACGGGCTGGCGCTCGATTTCCTCGCGCGTGATGACGCTGATGCTGGCCGGCGCATCCTTGATGTCGATGGCCGTGCCGGAGGCGGTGACGACCACCGTGTTCATGGTGGGATCGGCGGCCACATTGCCTTCGGCCCAGGCGCTGCTGACGGCCAGCGACAGCAGGCAGGGCAGGAGCAGGGCGGCGGAATGCATGGAGCGGACGGGAGTGGAAACGGGGGCTGCAAAGGTTGCGAAAGCGGGACTACGCTTGGTCATGGTGAACTTTCCGGATGTTGTTATTTCCTGGCTGCCTTCCGGGTGGCTCGGGTATGAATGAAAAGAGAATAAACTGCGCTCGAATTCCGATAATGAGAATAAGAATCGTTCTTATTGTAATGCCATGCTGGCAAGAAAGAAAGTGATGAGAGGAAATAAAACACCGTTGCAGCATGTGCATGGTATCTGGCGCCGTGTGTGCCAATAATGAAAGCGGTAAGATCGATGCTTGAGGAGGTGGCATGAAGACGATGATAAAAACCATACCGGCGCTGGCCTGCGCCATCGTGCTAGCTGGCGGCCATGCCTGGGCGCAGGAGCCTGCGGCGCCTGCTGATTCCTTGCCTGAGCCTTTGCCCGTGTGCCAGCTCGACCCGCGCGACAGCGGCAAGCTGGCCGTGGAGCCATGCCGCCCGGCGCCGCCCGTGCAGCCGCGCCGTTCCGTGGCACAGGTGATCGGCCGCATGCCGGCCCAGCCTGCGCCTCCCGTCGTGCCCATGGCGCCCCTGCCGCCCAGCCCGGCCGTGCCGATGCCGCGCGCGCCGCAGCCCATCGGCGCATGCGACACGGGCGGTTGCCGCGATGCGGCCGGCGCGCGCTACAACGGCGCGGGCAACGCCACGCTCGACGCCAACGGGCGCATCTGCCACCGCAACGGCGCATTCATCCAGTGTTTTTAACCCTGCCATTGGCTGGTGTTGCAAGTTTTCGCTCGGTGAGCGTAAAAATGGCTACAATTGTCGTCGACATTACGTTTACGTAAACGTAACTATGGCACCATGCAACCATCAGGCGCCGGGAACACGGCACTTATCACTCAGGAGATTTCATGCAGATTCAGGACAATGTATTCATCATCACGGGCGGCGCATCGGGCCTGGGCGCGGCCACGGCGCGCATGCTGACGGCCGCCGGCGGCAAGGTCGTGCTGGCCGACGTGCAGACGGAGGCGGGCCAGGCGCTGGCAGCGGAACTCGGTGGCGTGTTCGTGCAGTGCGACGTGACGTCGGAAGAAGACGGCCTGGCCGTGGTGGCCGCAGCCACCAAGCTGGGCACCTTGCGCGGCCTGGTCAACTGCGCCGGCGTGGCGCCGGCCGTGAAAACCGTGGGCAAGGATGGCCCGCATCCGCTGGCCCTGTTCCAGAAAGTCGTCAACATCAACCTGGTCGGCACCTTCAATATGTGCCGCCTGGCGGCCGACGCCATGGCCAAGCAGGATGCCACCGCTGAAGGCGAGCGCGGCATCATCATCAACACGGCGTCCGTGGCGGCCTACGATGGCCAGATCGGCCAGGCCGCGTATGCGTCGTCAAAGGCGGCCGTGGTGGGGCTGACCCTGCCGATGGCGCGCGACCTGTCGCGCAACGGCATCCGCGTGATGACGGTGGCGCCCGGCATTTTCGAAACGCCGATGTTGCTGGGCATGCCGGCCGAAGTGCAGGATGCGCTGGGCAAGATGGTGCCGTTCCCATCGCGCCTGGGCAAGCCAGGCGAATACGCGCAACTGGTGAAAGCCATCGTGGAAAACGTCATGCTCAATGGCGAGACAATCAGATTGGATGGCGCGATCCGCATGCAGCCTAAATAAGCCGGGCAGCGATTTGATGTAGGATACCCCCGTATGGGGCGTACAGCCTTGCTCGGCTGTGCGCCCTTTTTTTATCGGAGAATCCATGATCACATTGAAGCCGCTGGCGCTGAGCCTGACCTTGCTGGGAGCCCTGGCTGCCAGTCCCGTATTTGCCGAGGTGCCGCAAAAGGCGCCGGAAATCGCTACCGCGTATGCGGAAAAATCGGGCTGGGCGGCGCAGAAATTCATGGTCGCCGCCGCCAATCCGCTGGCCGCCGATGCCGGCTACCAGATGCTGAAAAAGGGTGGCAGCGCCATCGACGCGGCCATCGCCACGCAACTGGTACTGACCCTGGTCGAGCCGCAGTCGTCGGGCATCGGCGGCGGCGCCTTTTTGCTGTATTCCACGGCCAAGGGCGTGCAGGCGTTTGACGGACGCGAAACGGCGCCTGCCGCCGCCGATGAACACCTGTTCCAGAATGCGGACGGCAGCCCCGTTTCGCGCGCCACGGGCGTGGTGGGCGGGCGTTCCGTGGGCGCGCCGGGCGTGCTGCGCATGCTGGAACTGGCGCACAAGGAACACGGCAAGCTGCCGTGGGCCACCCTGTTCGGCCCCGCCATCAAGCTGGCGCACGGCGGCTTTCCCGTCAGCCAGCGCCTCAACGGCTTGCTGAACTGGGACCAGGCCCTGAAGCGCGACCCCGTCGCTGCCGCCTATTTCTATGACAAAGAAGGCAAGGCCTGGCCCGTCGGCCACGTGCTGAAAAACCCGCAGCTGGCGCGCACCTTGCGCGAGATCGCCCGCGGCGGCGCCGACGCTTTTTATAACGGCCGCATCGCGCGCGACATCGCCGCCAAGGTGGCGTCGCATCCGACCAATCCGGGCAAGCTGACGGCGACCGACATCGCCGGCTACAAGGCCAAGGTGCGCGAGCCCGTCTGCAGCGATTACAAGGCCTGGACGGTGTGCGGCATGCCGCCGCCATCGTCGGGCGGCATCGCCATCGCGCAGATGCTGGGCATCTTGGAAGTGAAGGATATCCGCCCGTATGCACCCGTCGACGGTGTACTCGATGCGCAAGCGATCCACCTGTTCTCGGAAGCGGGGCGCCTGGCCTACGCGGACCGCAACCGCTACGTGGCCGACACGGACTTTGTGCCGCTGCCCGGCAACGGTATCGCCTCGATGCTCGATAAAACCTATCTGGCGCAGCGCGCCTCGCTGATCGGCGATAAATCCATGGGCAAAGCCAAACCCGGCACGCCGCCCGGCATGCAGGTGGCGTGGGGCATGGACAACGCCTTGCAGCGCCCGTCGACCTCGCACCTGGTGGCCGTCGACGCGTTTGGGGGCGGCCTGTCGATGACCACCAGCGTGGAAGACGCGTTCGGTTCGCGCCAGATGGTCGACGGCTTTTTGCTGAATAACCAGCTGACGGATTTCTCGTTCGATTCGCGCGATGCGGACGGCCCGATCGCCAACCGCGTCGAAGCGGGCAAGCGTCCGCGCAGCGCCATGTCGCCCACCCTCGTGTTCGAGAAGGGCACGCACAAGCTGGTGCTGGCGACGGGTTCGCCCGGCGGCTCGTCCATCATCAATTATGTCGCCAAGGTCCTCGTCGGCACCATGGACTGGGGCTTGAACGTGCAGCAGGCGATCAGCCTGCCGAACTTCGGCAGCCGCAACGGCCCGACGGAACTGGAAAAAGGCCGCGCGCCGGCCGCGCAAGTCGAGGCGCTGCAGGCCATGGGCCACGAGGTGCGTGTCATCGAACAGAACTCGGGCTTGCAGGGCATCATGCGCCTGAATGCGCATGGCAAGGATTTCTGGTTTGGCGGGGCGGATCCACGCAGGGAGGGCATGGTACGCGGAGATTAATCACCCCCTAATCTTTTCCACAAAGCATCCAGACCCTGCTAATCTGCCGGCATGGGAATGCAAAATAAAACAGGCTTGATACTGACGGGAGGAGGCGCCCGTGCTGCCTACCAGGTGGGCGTGCTGCAGGCGATTTCGGCGATACTGTGGGAAGCGGGCTGGGCGCCGGCGCGCAACCCGTTCGACATCATCTGCGGCACCTCGGCCGGCGCCATCAACGCCACGGCGCTGGCCTGCCGCGCCGACAATTTCGGCGAAGGCGTGCAAAAGCTGCTCGACGTGTGGCAGCACATCGAAGTCGAGCAAGTCTACCGCGCCGACTCGCTGGGCGTGATCCGCTCGGGCGCGCGCTGGCTGTCGTTGCTGTCATTCGGCTGGCTGCTGCGCCAGTGGCATGC
This sequence comes from Janthinobacterium sp. NKUCC06_STL, assembly GCF_019345455.1. Lineage (NCBI taxonomy): Bacteria > Pseudomonadati > Pseudomonadota > Betaproteobacteria > Burkholderiales > Oxalobacteraceae > Janthinobacterium > Janthinobacterium sp. NKUCC06_STL. The sequence continues at coordinate 111,706 of NZ_JAHKQY010000012.1, read as the reverse complement.
GTCGCCGCCCAGTTCCCTGCTCGACAATACCCCGCTGGTCAGCCTGCTGCACCGCATGCTCGACCTGCCGCGCCTGGACGCGGCCCTGGCCGATGGCTTGCTGCATGCGCTGGCCGTGACGGCGTCGTCGTATTCGGGCAGCCGCCACATGACGTTTTACCAGACGGCCGAGGATATCGCGCCCTGGGTGCGCACGCAGCGCCTGGCCCTGCCGGACCAGATCGGCGTGGAGCATTTGCTCGCCTCGGCCGCCATCCCCTTCATCTTCCCCGCCGTGCCCCTGTACGTGGGCGGCCAGCGCGAATACTGCGGCGACGGTTCCATGCGCCAGCTGGCGCCGATCTCGCCGGCGATCCACCTGGGCGCGAACAAGGTGCTGGTGGTGGGCGCGGGGCGCATGACGGAACCGGCGCCGGCCGCATCCGAAGCGGCGCGCTACCCGAGCCTGGCGCAGATCGCCGGCCATGCGCTGTCGTCGATTTTCCTCGATGGCCTGGCCGTCGACATCGAACGCCTGAACCGCATCAACCTGACTCTGTCGATGCTGCCGCCCGAGTTGCTGGGCAAGACGGCCTTGCGTCCCGTGGAGTTGCTCGTCATCGCGCCGTCCGAGCGCCTCGACGCCATCGCCAGCCGGCATATCGGCAGTTTGCCGCGTCCCATCCGCACCATGTTGTCCGGTATCGGCGCGGCCGAAGCGCGCGGCGCGGCGCTGGCATCGTATTTATTGTTCGAATCGACGTATACTAACGAGCTGATCCGTCTTGGACAGCGCGATACGCAAGCCCGCAAGGATGATGTCCTGGCGTTCTTTGGTTCCTGAGACGGCCCTTGGAGCGGCGTGCGGGTTTTTCGCGTTTTTTTTGACAGGACGACTGTGCTGGTATTTCGACGTGTTTGCGATGTGGTGTTGTTACTCAGTCTACTGTTGAGCGGCTGGGCCGCGGCGGCGCCCGCGCCCACCCTGCGTTTCGACCAGCTCAGCGTCGAGCAGGGCCTGGCGCAGGAATCGGTGCTGGCCATCGCCCAGGACCGGCAGGGCTATATGTGGTTCGGCAGCCAGTCTGGCCTGAGCCGCTACGATGGCTACCGCATGGTCGTCTACAAAAATATCGAAGGCGACAAGACCAGCCTGGCCGACAACTGGGTGGGCGAGCTGCACGTCGATAGCCAGGGCCAGCTGTGGGTCGGCACCGACAATGGACTGGACCGCTTCGACGCCGCCAGCCAGACCTTCATCCACTACGCCCCGGCCGAAAAGAGCAAGCGCGGCAACGGCAACCGGCATATCCACGCCATCCTCGACGATGGCGCGCGCGGCTTCTGGATCGCCACCTCGGACGGCTTGCAGCATTTCGATCCGGCCACAGGTACCTTCCGCACCTGGCACCATGAAGAAGGCAAGCCGCACAGCCTGGGCGACAATGAAATCAAGGCGCTGGCGCTGGACGCGCAGCAGCGCCTGTGGATCGGCACGGTCACGGGCCTGGACATGCTGGCGCCGGGCAGCGACCGCTTCGAGCACTTTGCCGTCGACACGGAGCCTGGCTCGAAGTACAACGTCATCCAGTCGCTGCTGATCGACCGCCAGCAGAACCTGTGGATCGGCACCATGGCCGGCGCCGAGCGCTGGCGCCTGGGCGCCGCCGGGCAGGCACCGCAGTCACGCCTGCGCCTGAATGAAAAACAGGGCTTTTCCGCCATCCGCGTGGCCAGCCTGTATCAGGACATTGACGCCACGGTCTGGCTGGGCAGCAATGCCGATGGCCTGTTCCGCTGGCTGCCCGAGAGCGACACCTTCCTGCAGTACCGGCACCAGATGGGCGACAAGTTCAGCGTCGCCGACAACCAGCTGTCATCCTTGTACCGCGACCGCGCCGGCACCTTCTGGGTCGGCTCCTGGTACAACGGCGTGAGCCGGGTCGACCTGGGCAGCGGCGGCTTTTCGCGCATGGCGCGCGCGCCCGGCGACGTGGGCGCGCTGGCGGACAAGAAAGTGCGCGCCGTGGCCGACGCGGGCAATGGCAAGCTGTGGCTGGCCACCAAGGGCGGCCTGAAACTGTACGACACGCGCGACGGCAGCTCGCGCCTGTTCGACCTGCGCAGTTCGCCCGGCATGTCGCGCGACGAGCAGGTCACCACCCTGTACAAGGCGCCGGACGGCGTGCTGTGGGTGGGCGGCTCGACGGGCTTGCACCGCTTCGATCCGGCCCTCGGGCGTTTTTTCACCATGCGCTTTGCCGCCGGCGATCCGAACAGCGACACCATCCGCAATATCGTGAGCGACCGCAGCGGCATGCTGTGGGTCTCGACGCGCGGCGGCGTGCACCGCTTCGACCCCTCGACCAAGCGCTTTACCACCTACCGCCATGACCCGGCCAACCCGAACAGCCTGTCCGACAATATGGTGCGGCCCGTGCTGGAAGACGGCAAGGGGCGCTTGTGGATCGGCTCCTTCCACGGCCTGGACTTGCTCGACCGCGCCACTGGCCACTTCCGCCATTTCCGCCACGATCCGCAAAACCCGCAGAGTCTGAGCCACGACGAAGTGCATTTCCTGCACGAAGACAAGCGCGGCGTGCTGTGGGTGGGCACGGCCAATGGCCTGAATCGCATGGACGTCGACGCCAAGGGCGAGATCCGATTCCGGCGCTTCGTGCGCAAGGATGGCATGGCCGACGATGCCGTCGCCAGCATCCTCGGCGACGACAACGAGCAGCTGTGGCTGAGCACGAATAGCGGCATCACGCGGCTCGACATGCGCAGCGGCCTGTTTCGCAACTACGACAGCGCCGACGGCACCGTGGAAGGCTCGTACTTCGATGGCGCGGCCCTGCGCGCGTCCGACGGCACCATGTATTTCGGCGGCTTTAACGGCATGACGGCGTTCGTGCCGCAGGATATCCACGACAACCGCGTGCCGCCGCTGGTGTCCATCACGGAACTGCAGATATTCAACAAGCCGGTGGCCATCGGCCGCGGCGAGTTCGCGCACGTGCTCAGGACGGCCATCGACCATACGCGCCAGCTGGTGCTGACCAGCCGCGAAAGCGTCTTTTCGCTGGAATTCGCGGCCCTGCATTTCGCCGCGCCGCAGCGCAATATGTTCGCCTACCGGCTCGAAGGCTTCGACCAGGACTGGGTCATGACGGATGCGGGCCGGCGCTTTGCCACCTATACCAACCTCGATGCCGGCAATTACGTGTTTCGCGTCAAGGCGGCCAACAAGGACGGCGTGTGGAACGAGAGCGGCGCCACCCTGGCCATCACGATTTTGCCGCCGTTCTGGAAAACCTGGTGGTTCCGCACCCTGATGGCGGCGCTGCTGCTGGGCGCCATCTATGGCGCCTACCGCCAGCGCGTGCGCGCGCTGCGGCATCAGCAGAATGAACTGGAAAAGCAGGTCAGCGAGCGCACGGCCGAGTTGCAGAGCAAGGAAATCGAAGTGCTGGCCCAGTCGGAAAAGCTGGCGCAAGTGAACAGCAGCCTGACGAAAAACGAGGAAAGCCTGCGCCAGGCCAAACGCAAGGCCGAGGATGCGACGCGCCAGAAGTCGGAATTTTTGGCCAACATGAGCCACGAGATGCGCACGCCGCTGGCCGGCGTGATCGGCATGCTGGGCTTTGCCCTGCGCGACGAGCAGCTGCACGACGCCACGCGCGAGCAGATCCTGCGCGGCCAGGCCAACGCCCAGTCGCTGCTGGTGATCATCAATGACTTGCTCGATTTTTCCAAGATCGAGGCGGGCAAGCTGAGTATCGAAAACATCGACTTCGCGCTCGGCGCGGCGATCGAGACGGTCGTCAGCCTGTTCGAGGAGCAGGCGGCCGCGCGCAGCATCGGTTTCTCCATCGATTTCGCGCCCGACCTGCCACCGTTCGTGGTGGGCGACCCGACCCGTTTGCGCCAGGTGCTGGTCAACCTGGTCGGCAATGCCTTCAAGTTCACCCAGCGCGGCGGTGTCAGTGTCTGCGTCGAGCGGGCCGGCGTGGCCAGCGGCAGTGGCGGACGGCGTGTCAACCTGATCCGCTTTACGGTCAGCGACAGCGGCATCGGCATCGATGCGGACGCGATGGCGCGCCTGTTCCAGAAGTTCGAGCAGGCCGACGCCAGCACCACGCGGCGCTACGGCGGCACGGGGCTGGGCCTGGCGATCTGCCGCCAGCTGGTCGAATTGATGGAGGGCGAGATCGAGGTGGCCAGCACACCGGGGCAGGGCAGCACCTTTGCCTTCACCCTGCCGCTGGCCGACGGCGTGGCGCCGCCGCTGGTGCCGCAGGTGGCGCTGGCGCCGCACAGCCACCAGTTGCGCGTGCTGTGCGCGGAAGACTTCCCCACCAACCAGATCATCATCCGCGTCATGCTCGAGGAACTGGGGCACCGGGTCGACGTCGTCGCCAACGGCGTGCTGGCGGTGGCCGCCTGCGTGCATACGCGCTATGACCTGATCCTGATGGATGGGCGCATGCCGGAGATGGACGGCGCCACGGCGACGCGCTTGATCCGCGTGGGCGGCTGGCCGGACCAGCCCGTGCGCGACCAGGAACTGATGATCGTGGCCCTGACGGCGAACGCCAGCGATGAAGACCGCAACCGTTATCTTGGCGTCGGCATGGATGATTTCCTCAGCAAACCGGTGGACGAGGCGGTGCTGCATGGCTTGCTGGCGCGCGCCATCGAGCGCCAGCTGCAGCGCGGTTTCATGTTGCCGCGCATGCCGTCGGATGCGCCGCGCGCCGCCGCGCGCGGGCAGGCCGAACTCGACGCCCTGTTCGGCATCGCGCCGGCGGTTCCCGTGCCGGCGCCTGCCCAGTCCATCCGCAGCGGCGAACTGCAACGGCGCATCCGCGTCGCCTTCCTCGCCGACCTGGAGGGGCGTTTGCGTGAACTCGACGCCGCCCTGGCGGCGCAGGACAAGGACAACGCCGGGCGCCTGCTGCACGGTTTGAAGGGCAGCGCCGCCTATCTCGATGAAACGCAGCTGCACATGCTGTGCACGGAAATGGAGGAGGCGGCGGACGGCGGGCGCTGGACGCAAGTGGCCCTGCATTTGCCGCAATTGCGCGCACTGTTGGCGCAAATAGCCGTTTCGGGCAAGGAAATGTAAAATAGGCAATGCCGGCCATCGAGCGCGCGGCCAAACTGGGTAGAATATGGCCAGGCACCGTGACGCTGCCGCCTATGGAGAAAGCAATGAAAGTACTGGTGGTTGACGATGATGTCGTGTCGCGCATGGTATTGATGCATCTGATCGACAGCTGCGGCGTGCACGATATCGTGGAAGCCGAAGATGGCGCGGCGGCGTGGGAGCAGCTTGAAGGCGGCTTGCGTCCGTCGCTGTGCTTCTGCGATTTGCGCATGCCGCGCCTGTCCGGCATGGAGCTGCTGCAGAAAATCCGCTCCGACAGCGCGCTCGATGCCATGCCGCTGGTGCTCGTGTCGTCGGCGAATGACCAGGACACGGTGCGCGACGCCGTGCAGGCTGGCGCCGCCGGCTACATCGTCAAGCCCTTCCAGCCGGAGCAGGTGCGCCAGCATATCGACGCCTGCTTCGACGTTTCCGCCTTGCCGGCCGAGGCGCCGCGTGACACCTTGCAGCGCCTGGGCATCGACAGCGAACGCCTGCTGGCCTACCTGACGGGCTTCCAGGGACAGATAGTCGCCGCCAGCGAACAGGTCGACGCCTTGCTGGCGCGCGGCGAACCGGCCCAGGCGCGCCAGCAGCTCGAACGGCTGCATCTAGGTTGCCGCACCCTGGGTCTGCACGGCGCGGAAGCGGGCATGATGGCCTTGCTGCAGGCCGCAGTGCTCGACGGCGGCCAGATACAAACGGCCCTGGCCGCGCTGGCGCGCAGCGTGGCGCAGCAGGCGCGTCTGGCACAGAAGCCGGACGGCGCTGGCTGAATCCGCTGTTTTCCGCTTGCCGGAAAAATACTTTAGGTTTAAAGTATCTGCTTCCGGGCCTTTGCACGCGCCCGTCACCAGCCAGGATGAGCATGAGCAGCGACCCTTCGCCTACCACCGCATCTCCCCGGGATGACTTCGCGCGCGCGCACTTGCCGCCGCGCGCGCTCTGGCCGCAGTTGTGCCTGGACTTGCCCGAGTTGCAGTATCCGGCGCGCCTCAATTGCGTCGCCGCGCTGCTCGATGCGGCCGTGGCCGATGGCGGCGGTGGACGCACCGCCATCCTCGCCGACGGCCAGCGCTGGACTTACGCGCAGCTGGCGCGCCAGGTCGACCGCATCGCCCACGTGCTGCGCGCAGACTTGGGCCTGATCCCCGGCAACCGCGTGCTGCTGCGCGGCGCGAATACCCCCATGATGGCCGCCTGCCTGCTGGCCGTGCTGAAGGCAGGCTGCATCGCCGTGCCCACCATGCCGCTGCTGCGCGCGCGCGAGCTGTCCACGATTATCATCAAGGCGGAAGTCAATGCCGTGCTGTGCGCGCAAGGCTTGCGCGCGGAGCTCGATGGCGTGCCCGGCTTGCCGGCCATGCTGTGCTTTGGCGCCGATGACGCGGAACTGGAGCAGCGCATGGCGGCCCACGCCGCACCGTTTGCCGCGTGCGATACGGCGGCCGACGACGTCTGCCTGATCAGCTTTACCTCGGGCACGACGGGTGTCCCCAAAGGCACCATGCACATGCACCGCGACCTGCTGGCCATCTGCGACTGCTTTCCCCGCTCCATGCTGCAGGTGCGCGCCGGCGATATCTTCATCGGCACGCCGCCGCTGGCGTTCACCTTCGGCCTTGGCGGCCTGCTGCTGTTCCCGCTGCGTTTTGGCGCTTGCACCGTGCTGCTGGAAAAACTTACGCCCGAGAGCCTGCTGCGCGCCATCGGCGCCTACGGCGCCACCATCTGCTTCACGGCGCCCACCTTTTACCGCCAGATGGCGCCCTTGGCGGCCAGCCACGACGTGCGCAGCCTGCGCTTGTGCGTGTCGGCCGGCGAGGCGCTGCCGCTGGCCACGCGCGATGCCTGGCAGGCGGCCACGGGCCTGGCCATGACGGACGGCATCGGCGCGACCGAAATGCTGCACATCTTTATTTCCGCCACGGGCGAGGGCATCCGCCGCGGCGCCATCGGCAAGGCCATTCCCGGCTACCAGGCGTGCATCGTCGACGATGCGGGCGTGCCGCAGCCGCCCGGCGTGACGGGCCGCCTGGCCGTGAAAGGCCCCACCGGTTGCCGCTACCTGTCCGACCCGCGCCAGCGCGAGTATGTGCAGAATGGCTGGAACCTGACGGGCGACACCTTCGAGATGGATGCCGACGGCTACTTCTATTACCGCTCGCGCAGCGACGACATGATCGTCTCGGCCGGCTACAACATCGCCGGCCCGGAAGTGGAAGAGGCGCTGCTGCGCCACCCGGCCGTGGCCGAATGCGGCGTGGTCGGGCGCGCCGATGCTGAGCGTGGCCAGATCGTCGAAGCGCACATCGTGCTGAAAGACGGCAGCCAGGCCAGCGATGCGCTGGCGGCCGAACTGCAGGATTTCGTGCGCCAGCAGATCGCCCCCTATAAATACCCGCGCGCCATCCGCTTCCTGCCTTCCCTGCCGCGCACGGAAACGGGCAAGCTGCAGCGCTTCAAACTTCGCACGGATACGCCATGAATATCGTCTGCATCGGCGGCGGCCCCGCCGGCCTGTATTTCAGCCTGCTCATGAAAAAGCAGAACCCGGATCACCGCATCACCGTCATCGAGCGCAACCGCCCGTATGACACGTTTGGCTGGGGCGTCGTGTTTTCCGACCAGACCCTGGGCAACCTGGCCAACGCGGACGAGCCGACCGCGCGCGCCATCCTGCAGGCGTTCAACCACTGGGACGATATCGAGATCCACTTCAAGGGCCAGACCGTGCGCTCGGGCGGCCATGGCTTTTGCGGCATCGGCCGCAAGCGCCTGCTCAACATCCTGCAGGCGCGCTGCGAGGAACTTGGCGTGCAACTGGTGTTCGAGACGGAAGTGCAGGACGATCAGGCCATCGCGCAGCAGTACGGCGCCGACCTGGTGATCGCCAGCGACGGCTTGAACAGCCGCATCCGCACGCGCTATGCGGCCAGCTACCAGCCCGAGATCGAGCAGCGCCATTGCCGCTTCGTCTGGCTGGGCACGCGCAAGAAATTCGAGGCGTTTACGTTTGCCTTCCGCCAGACGCCGCACGGCTGGTTCCAGGCGCATATCTATCAATACGACGGCGAGACTTCCACCTTCATCGTCGAGACGCCCGAACACGTGTGGCGCGCAGCGGGCCTGGATACCATGAGCCAGGAAGAGGGCATCGCCTTTTGCGAAGCGCTGTTCGCCGAGGAGCTCGACGGGCAGGGTTTGCTGAGCAATTCGCCGCACTTGCGCGGCTCGGCCCAGTGGATCACCTTCCCGCGCATCGTCTGCCGACAGTGGGTGCATGTACAGGACGGCGTGCCCGTCGTGCTGATGGGCGACGCCGCCCACACGGCGCATTACTCGATTGGCTCGGGCACCAAGCTGGCGCTGGAAGACGCGATCGAGCTGGCGCGCTGCTTCGGCCAGCATGCGGAAGCTGGTGCCGCGCTGGCCGCCTACCAGCAGGCGCGCGCGGTCGAGGTGCTGAAAATCCAGAGCGCGGCGCGCAATTCCATGGAGTGGTTTGAAAACGTCGAGCGCTACAGCGCCATGGAAGCGCCGCAATTCGCCTATTCCATGCTCACGCGCAGCCAGCGCATTTCGCATGAAAACCTGCGCCTGCGCGACCCTGCGTATGTGGCCGATTACGAACGGTGGCTGGCGCGGCGCGCGGGCGAACAGGCTGGCGTGGCGCTGCCGGACGAAGCCATGCCACCCATGCTCACGCCCTTCCGGCTGCGCGGCGTACTGCTGAAAAACCGCATCGCCGTCTCGCCCATGGCGCAATACAGCGCCGTCGATGGCGTGGCGGGAGATTATCATCTGATGCACCTGGGCGCGCGCGCCATGGGCGGCGCGGGTCTCGTGTTTGCCGAGATGACGTGCGTGTCGGCCGATGCGCGCATCACGCCCGCCTGCCCCGGCATGTACAGCGAAGCGCACACGCAGGCGTGGCGCCGCATCGTCGATTTCGTGCATGCGAACAGCGATGCGAAGATCGCCCTGCAGTTGGGCCACGCGGGGGCGAAAGGCTCGACGCGGCCCATGTGGGACGGCATCGACCTGCCTTTGACGCACGGCAACTGGCCTTTGACCTCGGCGTCGGAACAGCAATACCTGGCGGGCGTGTCGCAGGTGGCGCGTGCGGCCACGGAAAGCGACCTGGCGCGCATCGAACAGGACTTCGTGCGCGCCACCCTGGCCGCCGCCGTCGCCGGTTTCGACTGGCTGGAACTGCATTGCGCGCATGGTTATCTGCTGTCGAGTTTTATCTCGCCGCTGACCAACCGCCGCACGGACGACTATGGCGGCAGCCTGGAAAACCGCTGCCGCTATCCGCTGCGCGTGTTCCGCGCCATGCGCGCCGCCTGGCCGCAGGATAAACCGATGAGCGTGCGCATCTCGGCCCACGACTGGGTCGAAGGCGGCATCACGCCAGACGACGCGGTGCGCATCGCGCGCCTGTTCAAGCAGGCCGGCGCCGACCTGATCGACTGTTCCTCGGGCCAGGTGAGCAAACTCGAACAGCCCGTGTACGGGCGCATGTTCCAGGCGCCGTTCGCCGACCGCGTGCGCAACGAGGCGGGCATCGCCAGCATGGCCGTCGGCTCGATCTTTGAGGCCGATCACGCCAACAGCATCATCGCCGCCGGGCGCGCCGACCTGTGCGCCGTGGGCCGGCCGCACCTGGCCAACCCGGCCTGGACCCTGACGGAAATGGCGCGCATCGGCTACAGCGGTGCAGGTGCAGGGACAGGCGCAGCGTGGCCGAAACAATACCGGCCGGGCCAGCAGCAGCTGGAACGCAATCTGCAGCGCGAGCGCCAGCTGGCCGCCGCCAATACGGGCCTGACCCCGCAACAGGTGGCCGCGCGGCTGCTGGAAGGATGACATGAGCAAGGAAGCATTGATGGACACGCGGTTAGAAAAACACGCGCTGGTGACGGGTGCCGGCAGCGGCATCGGCTTCGCTTGCGCGGGCGCCTTGCTGGACGCGGGCGCCAGGGTCACCCTGGCCGGGCGCGATGGCGCGCGGCTGGCGCGCGCGCGCATGCAGCTGGAAGAGGCGGGCCACGCGGGCAGGGTCGCCGTCTGCGTGCTCGACGTGGCCGTGGAAGCGTCCGTGCAGGCGGGCTTCGCGCAGGCGGCCGCGCATTTCGGCCGCATCGATATATTGATCAATAACGCGGGCCAGGCGCATGCGGCGCCGTTCGGCAAGACGGATGCCGCCATCTGGCAGCAGATGCTGGCCGTGAACCTGACGGGCGTGTATCACTGCTGCCATGCCGCCATGCCGGCCATGCTGGAAGCGGGCTGGGGCCGCATCGTCAACGTGGCGTCGACGGCGGGCCTGAAGGGTTATCGCTACGTCAGCGCCTATGTCGCCGCCAAGCATGGCGTGATCGGCCTGACGCGCGCGCTGGCGCTGGAAGTGGCGCCGCGCGGCGTCACCGTCAACGCCGTCTGCCCCGGCTACACGGAAACGGACATGGTGGCGCAGGCCGTGCAAAACATCGTGCGCAAGACGGGGCGCGGCGAAGACGCGGCGCGCGCGGAACTGGCGGCGTCCAATCCGCAGCAGCGGCTGGTGCAGCCGCGCGAAGTGGCCGATGCCGTGGCGTGGCTATGCCTGCCCGCGTCGGCCGCCATGAATGGACAATCGATCGCCGTCGCTGGCGGCGAAGTCATGTAACTGAGTGAAGACCATGGATAAAGAACCCGATAACATGCAGGACGAAGCCGTGCAGGACGAAGCCGTACCGGAAGAACCGGTGCTGGACCTGGCGAGCCGGCTGACGCAGGACCATCACCAGTCGCTGAAATTGTGGCTGCGCATGCTGTCATGCACCGTAAAAATCGAAAACGAGGTGCGCACGCGCCTGCGCGCCACCTTCGGCATCACCTTGCCCCGCTTCGACTTGATGGCGCAGCTTGAACGCTTTCCCGAAGGCTTGCGCATGGGCGAACTGTCCAAGCGCATGATGGTCACGGGCGGCAATATCACGGGCATCACCGACCAGCTGGAACAGGAAAAGCTGGTGGTGCGCGTGGTCGACCCGAAAGACCGCCGTTCCTACAGCGTCAAGCTGACGCCGGCGGGCCGGCGCGCGTTCGACGAGATGGCGCGCGTGCACGAAGGCTGGATCGCCGAACTGCTGCACGGTGTGACGCCGGACGACAAAACCCGCTTGATCGACCTGCTGTCGCACATGAAACAGCAGTTGAATAACACCCCCATAAAGGACTGAGCATGCGCCATCTACCCGGCCAGCCGCAAGACCTGCCAGGCAACCGCGCCAGCCTGGCCGGCTACGCCGCGCGGCATTTTCTGTTTTCCGTCGACGCAGGCGTCGCCACCTTGACTTTGCACCGGCCCGAGCGCAAGAATCCGCTCACTTTTGACTCGTATGCGGAATTGCGCGAGCTGTTTCGCGCGCTGGCGCATGCGGACGACGTCAAGGCCGTCATCATCACGGGCAGTGGCGACAATTTCTGCTCGGGCGGCGACGTGCACGACATCATCGGTCCCCTGACGCAGCTCGATATGCCAGGCTTGCTGGCCTTTACCCGCATGACGGGCGACGTGGTGAAAGCCATGCGCGCCTGCCCGCAGCCGATCATCGCTGCCATCGACGGCATTTGCGCGGGCGCCGGCGCCATGCTGGCGCTGGCCTCCGATATCCGCCTCGGCACGGCGCGCAGCAAGACGGCCTTTTTGTTTACCCGCGTGGGCCTGGCCGGCTGCGACATGGGCGCCTGCGCCTTGCTGCCGCGCGTGCTCGGCCAGGGCCGCGCCGCCGAGCTGCTGTACACGGGGCGCTCCCTAGGCGGCGCAGAGGGTGAACGCTGGGGCTGGCTCAACCGCCTGGTCGAACCCGAGGAGCTGGCCGAGGCGGCGCAGCTGTTCGCGGCCGGTCTGGCCAGCGGCCCCACGTTCGCCCACGGCATGACGAAAAAAATGCTGCAGCAGGAGTGGAACATGGGCGTCGATGAAGCCATCGAGGCGGAAGCCCAGGCGCAGGCCATTTGCATGGCCACCAACGATTTTCACCGCGCCTATCACGCTTTCGTGGCGAAGGAAAAACCACAATTCGAGGGTAACTGACATGCGTGACATGAGCTATCTGGACTGGCCGTTTTTCGAGGCACGCCACGCCGAACTCGAACGCGAGCTCGATGCCTGGGCGACGCTGCACCTGGACGACGCGCATGGTGCCGACGTCGATGCGGCTTGCCGCGCGCTGGTGGCGCAACTGGGGCAGGGTGGCTGGCTCGCGCACGCCACCGGCACCGACGGCAAGATCGACACGCGCGCCATTTGCCTGATGCGCGAAACCCTGGCGCGCCACAATGGCCTGGCCGATTTCGCCTTTGCCATGCAGGGACTCGGTTCCGGCGCCATCGGCCTGTTTGGCAGTTTGGACAACAAGGCGCGCTATCTGCCGGACGTGGCCAGCGGCAAGCGCATCGCGGCCTTTGCCCTGTCCGAACCGCAGGCCGGCTCCGACGTGGCGGCCATGGCGTGCGCGGCGCGCCGCGACGGCGACGAGTATGTGCTCGACGGCGAAAAGACGTGGATCTCGAATGGCGGCATCGCCGATTTTTACGTGGTGTTCGCCCGCACGGGCGAGGCGCCCGGTGCGCGCGGCATCAGCGCCTTCATCGTCGACGCCGACAATCCCGGCCTGGAAATCGCCGAGCGTATCGCCGTGATCGCACCGCATCCGCTGGCGCGCCTGCGCTTTGCCAATTGCCGCGTGCCCGTGTCGCAGCGCCTGGGCGAGGCGGGGCAGGGCTTCAAGGTGGCCATGGCGACACTCGACGTGTTTCGCACGTCGGTGGCCGCCGCCGCGCTGGGCTTTGCGCGGCGCGCCTTCGATGAAGCGCTGCGCCACGCGACAAAGCGCCAGATGTTTGGCCAGACCCTGGCCGACTTTCAGCTGACGCAGGCGAAACTGGCGCAGATGGCCACCGGCATCGATGCGGCCGCCTTGCTCACCTACCGCGCCGCCTGGCAGCGCGACCAGGGCCGCAAGGTGACGAAGGAAGCGGCCATGGCCAAGCTGACGGCCACGGAAACGGCGCAGCAGGTGATCGACGCGGCGGTGCAGCTGTTCGGCGGCATGGGCGTGGTGAGCGACCATCCGGTCGAACGCCTGTACCGCGAAATTCGCGCCTTGCGCATCTACGAGGGCGCCAGCGAAGTACAGCAATTGATCATCGCGCGCGAATTGCTGCGCGAGGCGGGGAACGCATGAGCAGCATCAACAACGAGGAAAGCAATATGCAAGTGTTACAACCACCTGGATGGGCCAGGCCGCGCGGCTATGCGAATGGCGTGGTCGCCAGCGGACGCACGGTGTACGTCAGCGGCATGATAGGCTGGGATGCGCAGGGCCAGTTCCATACGGACGATTTTGCGGGACAGGTGCGCCAGGCCTTGCAGAATATCGTCGCCGTGCTGGCGGAGGCGGGCGCCTTGCCCGAGCACATCGTGCGCATGAACTGGTATGTGCTCGACAAGAAGGAATACGTGGCGGCGTATCCGCAAATCGGCGTCGCGTATCGCGAGCTGATCGGCAAGCATTTTCCTGCCATGACGGCCGTGCAGGTGGCCGGCCTGATCGAGGATCGCGCCAGGGTGGAAATCGAGGTGACGGCCGTGCTGCCGCCATGATGGTGGCAATAAACTATTGCATTAACTGCATTTCAATTGAAATTAATTAATGCAATTAATATATCATCCTGTGCTATATTGATATGCCGAAAATTCGCGGCAACTACACAGGGGGAGCGATGCACCAACAAATCATGCTGAAAATCAAGGCGGTGCGGTCCGCCACCTTGCTCGCTGGCGCCTTGCTGTGCATCGGTGCCTTGCCTGCCGCCTCGGCGCAATCCTTGCTCAACGGCGCGCAGGAAGCGCAGCTGTCCGCCTGGCTGGGCGAAGGTCCGCTGGCGCTGACGGCCATCTACACGAAGTCGGCGGGCGACACCTCGCGCGATTTCCACCTGGCGGCCGATGGCAAGGGACGCACGTTTTCCGTGATGCAGGCGAGCAACAGCGCCGGCCAGACCTGGCTGGTGGGCGGCTACAACCCGCAAAGCTGGAATTCGTCGGGCAACTACAACATGACGCCGGAAGACCGCGACCGCACGGCCTTCATCTTCAACCTGACCTCGGGCCAGCATTTCCGGCAAACGCCGAAAACCTACGCGCTGGACTCGGTGGGGGCGTATCAGACTTTCAATGACATCAACGCCGGCCCCACCTTCGGCATCGGCGCCGACCTGGGCATGTCGGCGGACCTGAGCACGAACGGCATTTCTTCGCGCTACTCGTACATCGACCCGGTCAATGGCATCTTTGGCGCAAGCTTGCTCGATGGAACGCCGTACGGCTCCTATCCCAACGTCACGTTTGGCGCCATGCAAGTATTTAGCGTCAGCGCCGTGCCTGAGCCGGCGATGTTGCAGCTGTTGCTGGCCGGCTTGTTGCTTGTCGGTACAGCTACCGTGCGGCACAGGAAATTGAGCGTGCCGCCGTTTGCAACGAGGCGTGTCAAGTAAGACAGAACGCTTTTACGGGATCGACAGTGCGGCGGAACATGGTGCGCAGGACTGGCTGACGGCGATGGCGCGCGTGATTGCGGCCGTGCGGCGCATGATGGCGCGTCGTGCGGGCAAGAACTCGTCTCATCCTCATGTTAAAAATAATAATAAACAAATATCGGCATCAAGCGTTTAGACTTGCGCTTACTGGTCGCCGAAGCGTTACGTGTAAGCAACTTTATGGAATCGCGCCGTGTTATTTAATTCATTTCCGTTCTTTCTGGTGTTTTTGCCGTTGGCGTTGCTGGGATACTTTCTCATTTCAAAGTATTCGCTGCGGCTATCCATAATTTTCCTGTTGCTGGCCTCGCTTGCATTCTATAGCTACTGGGACGTCGCCTACCTGCCGCTGCTGCTGTTGTCAATCTGCTGTAATTTCACTATTGGCCGAGTCGTCTCGAAGCGTCAGGAGACGGGCCGCAAGCGCGAGGCAAAGCGTTGGCTGTGGGCCGGACTGGCCTTCAATTTGTCGCTGCTGGTGTTTTTCAAGTATTTTGATTTTGTGATCAGCAATGTTGCCACCCTGACGGGAGCGCCATTTCAGCCGCTGGGGATTACCTTGCCCATTGGCATCTCGTTTTTCACCTTCACGCAAATCGCCTACCTCGTCGATTGCCACGCCGGAAAAGTCAAGGACTACCAGCCAGAAAGCTATGGTTTATTTGTGACCTACTTTCCGCACCTGATCGCTGGTCCCATTCTGCATCACAAGGAGATGATGCCGCAGTTCGTGCAGGCCGAATCGCATGTTTTCAGTCGCGGGCGCCTGATCGTCGGCCTTGCATTCTTCACGGTTGGTTTGTTCAAGAAAGTTATTCTGGCCGATGGGATCGCGCGCTACGTCGCTCCCGTCTTCGACCTCCATCACGCCCATTTGAGCATGCTGGAGGCCTGGGCCGGTGCGCTGGCATATACCTTCCAGCTGTATTTCGACTTCTCGGCTTACTGCGACATGGCCTACGGCTTGTCCTATATGTTCGGCATCATCTTGCCCATTAACTTTTTCTCGCCATACAAGGCGACCTCGATCATCGATTTCTGGCGCCGATGGCACATCACGCTGTCCAATTTCCTGCGCGATTATCTGTATATCCCCCTGGGGGGGAATCGCAAGGGCGGGTTCTTGCGTTACCGCAATCTACTGATCACGATGCTGCTGGGCGGACTCTGGCACGGCGCCAACTGGACCTTCGTGGTATGGGGCGGCTTGCACGGCTTTTATCTCATCGTCAACCATGCGCTGCGCCACCTGTTGGGCCAGCGCAGCAACCTGGTGGTACGCGCTGGCGGCGCATTGGCGACTTTTTTTGCCGTGGTGCTGGCTTGGGTCTTTTTTCGCGCCAGTTCCATCGACGCGGCGCTGGATGTGCTGCAGGCCATGTGCGGCGGCACGCTGACGCCCGCCATGCAGGAAAGCATGCTGGGTGTGAACCGCATCATGCAGCTGAGTTCCTGCCTGTGGTGGCTGGGCGTCTGTGCCGCCATCATTTTTTTCATGCCGAATGTGTATGAGCTGCTGGGGCGAGGCTTGCGCGTGTCGACGGAGCAGCGCCTGGAAAGTGACCGGGGCAGCGTCCTGTTGGGGGCCATGTTGATGCTGTGCCTGGTCTTGCTGGCAATTAGTGAGACGCGTGGCGTTTCTGAATTCTTGTATTTTAATTTCTGATAAATCATATGCGCTCTATATTTGCGATAGGCCTGGGTGTCCTGGGTACGGCACTGGTGTTGGAAGCGTTGCTGCAATGCCTGCCGGTGGTGTCCGGCCTGCGCATGGAACAGAGCAGCGAGCAGCGCCCGTATGCCCGCTATCTGCCGCAGCAGGACTACGTGTATTCGCACGGCTGGGCGCTGGCGAATGCCCGGCATGGCAAGACGAATCGGCAGGGCTTTACCAACTCTCCTGATTTTAAGGATGGTGCGGCCGTTCTTGTCATCGGCGACAGCTTTATCGAAAGCTTGATGCTGGAGTATCCGGAAACCCTGCAAGGCCGGCTGGCTCAGACACTGGGCGGCGGCGTGTATGCCGCCTCCGCCTCGGGAAACGGGTTTGCCGATGCGCTGGAAGTGTTGCGTTATACGCGTGCGCAGCTGCATCCGCGCACGGTGGTGATGTTTGTCGAGCCGATGGACATGCTCGACATCCTGGCGCCAGCACAGCGGGGCCATAGCATGTTTGTCAGCGAGGGAAACAATATCAAGCTGGTGCACGTTCCGTATGTCGAGTCTAAGGTCAAGCGGCTAGTTTCCTATTCGGCCCTGGTCCGTTATATCTATTACAACTTGAAATTTCCTGACTGGTTGATGAGCCAGTTGCGCCGCAGTCCCCCTGGCGCGGTACAGGAGCTGGCCGCCGGCGCACCTGATGCACGTCGCGCTGCCGCGCTTGAATACTACATGACGCAATTACGCGCGCTGGGCGGCGCTGACGATACGCGCTTTATCTTCGTGGTCGATGCTGACCGGAACATGCTGTATGCGCCGCGGAAGGCGGTGCCGAACTGGAAAGCCGGTGATCGCACATTTTTTATCCAGAGTGCAATACGACATGGCTATCAGGTGGTGGACATGCAGCCCATATTCGCGCGCCATTGGGAGCAACAGCGCGAGCGCATGGATTTCCTGCCGGCGGACGGCCATTGGAACCCCGTGGCGCACAATCTGGCGGCGCAGCAAATCCTGCCCTTGCTGCCTTCGGCATCGCACGGTTTGCCAGCGCCATTGCGCCAGGTGGCAGGACACTGAGGCGCCGGCCCCACGCACGCGCCCGATTGCCGGACTGTCAATGGCCGGAACTAGCCTGTATAATGCCGCTGCGCGTGTCGCCATCGTACAATGGATAGTACAAGGTCCTCCTAAGACTTAAATGCAGGTTCGATTCCTGCTGGCGACACCACGTTTCCACGCAACGCGCGTCGGCAGCCTGTGATCATCCAGGCGGTAATTACTGGTCGATGGCGATTGAAGTCCGAGTTATCGGTACAATGCGTGCTTCATTCATCTAATCGGCGGCTGTTTTGCACACCACGCGGTGTGCGCGAGACGGCGCCCGAGCACTCTTACTCATTATGGCTGTCATTTCTCTTTCATCGGCGCAACTTGCGTTCGGTCACGTCGCGCTGCTCGATCACGCGGAATTTTCACTGGAAACCACGGAGCGGGTCGGCTTGATCGGCCGTAACGGCACGGGTAAATCGTCGCTGTTGAAGGTTATTTCGGGCAAGTTCAAGCTCGATGACGGCTTGTTGGTGATGCAGCAAGGCATCAAGATCGCGTATGTGGAGCAGGAACCGCAATTCGACCCGGACATGTCCGTGTTCGACGCCGTCGCTTCCGGCATGGGCGAATCGCAGGCGTGGCTGAAGGAATACGATGCGCTGACGGGCCAGTTTGGCCAGGGCAATGACGACGAACTGATGGAACGCATGCACGACATCCAGGTCAAACTCGATGCGGCAGATGCGTGGAGCTTGCCGAACAAGGTGGAAACCGTGCTCGACCGTTTGAACCTGACGGGCGACATGCTGATGAAAACCCTGTCCGGCGGGATGCAGAAGCGCGTGGCGCTGGCGCGCGCGCTGGTGTCGGCGCCCGACGTGCTGCTGCTCGATGAGCCGACCAACCATCTGGACTTCAGCTCCATCCTGTGGCTGGAAGGCTTGTTGCGCGACTTCAAGGGCAGCGTGCTGTTCATTACCCATGACCGCTCCTTCCTCGACAACGTTGCCACGCGCATCATCGAGCTCGACCGCGGCCGCTTGCTGTCGTACCCGGGCAACTTCACGGCGTACCAGACCCGTAAGGCGGAGCAGCTGGAAATCGAGGAAGTGGAAAACGCCAAGTTCGACAAGTTCCTGGCGCAGGAAGAAGTGTGGATACGCAAGGGCGTCAAGGCGCGCCGCGTGCGTGACGAAGGCCGCGTGCGCCGTCTGGAAGCGCTGCGTCTGACGCGCAATGCGCGCCGCGACCAGCAGGGACAAGTCAAGCTGGACGTCTCGGCCGGCGAACGCTCGGGCAAGATCGTGGCGGACCTGGAAAACGTTTCCAAGATTTATGGCGACAAGGTCATCGTCAAGGATTTCAGCGCCACCATCTTGCGCGGCGACAAGGTTGGCCTGATCGGCGCCAACGGTGCCGGCAAGACCACCTTGCTGAAGATGATCCTCGGCCAGGAAGAGTCGGACACGGGCAGCATCCGCCTGGGTACCAAGCTGCAAGTGGCGTATTTCGACCAGATGCGCACGCAGCTGAACGAAGAGGCGAACCTGATGGAAACCATCGCGCCAGGCAGCGACTGGGTCGAGATCAATGGCCAGCGCCGTCACGTGATGACGTATTTGAACGATTTCCTGTTCGCGCCGGAACGCGCCCGTTCGCCCGTCAAGTCGCTGTCCGGTGGCGAGCGCAACCGTTTGCTGCTGGCGCGCCTGTTCGCCAAGCCGGCCAACGTGCTCGTGCTCGATGAGCCGACCAATGACTTGGATATCGATACCCTGGAATTGCTGGAAGAGTTGCTGGAAGAATACACCGGCACCGTTTTCCTCGTCAGCCATGACCGCACCTTCCTCGACAACGTGGTCACGCAAGTGATCGTCGCCGAAGGCGAGGGCAAGTGGCGCGAATTCGTCGGCGGCTACACGGACTGGGAGCGCGTGCGCACCTTGCCGATCGCCACGGCGCCCGCCAGCAAGCCGGCCGTGAAGGTCGAGGCTGCCGCGCCGGCCGCCAAGCAGAAAAAGCTCAGCTACAAGGAACAGCGCGAACTGGAAGAGTTGCCGAAACTGATCGCCAAGCTGGAAGATGAGCAGTCGGTGCTGGCCGCCGAACTGTCCCACCCGGACTTCTACAAGAAGACGCCAGCCGAAGGCAAGCGCCTGAACGCGCGCGTGGCCGAGATCGAAGGCGAACTGCTGGAAGCGCTGGAAAAGTGGGAACTGATCGAGGCGCGCACCAATAGTTGATGCTTTTTTGCATACCCTGTTGTAATTAAGTCAGGATTATTTGCCACGGCAACGGTTCAGCTTGATATAATTATATAATTATATTTATTACATCGGGGGATGCATGTTTGTCATGAAAAACATGCGCTCCGGACCACCGCGTCCGGCGCGCGGTTCCACCTCCGATGCGCAGCAGCATGTCTGACCGCGCCGCCTTGCCCCGGGTAGTGCCATTCCTGGCCTATCTCTCCTTCATAGTCATTGCCGACGTGCTCGGCCGCCTGGGCGTTGCCGCGCAGGACTTGCGCTGGCTGTACGCCGTCAAGATAGCCGTCGTGCTGGGCCTGTTGTTGTACTGGCGCCGCAGTTACACGGAATTGCTGTGGACGCCGTTGGGCGCGCGTGCCATTCTCGGAGCGCTGGTCAGCGGTGTTGTTGTTTTTCTGCTGTGGATCAATCTCGACGCCAGCTGGATGCGCATCGGCAATCCGGACGGCTTCGATCCCCGCACCGATGGCCGCATCGAGTGGAGCCTGGTGGTGCTGCGCATCGCCGGCGCGGCGCTGGTGGTGCCCGTGATGGAGGAGCTGTTCTGGCGTTCCTTCCTGCTGCGCTGGATCGACAGGCCGGACTTTTTGCGGGCCGATCCGCGACTGGCCAGCGCCAAGGCCTTCGCCATCAGCGTGTTGCTGTTTGGCTTTGAACATAATTTGTGGCTGGCCGGCATGGTGGCCGGTGCGGCATATAGTTTGTTGTACATGCGTAGCCAGTCCCTGTGGTCGCCTATCCTCGCGCATGGCGTGACGAACGGCGTGCTGGGGCTCTGGATTATTTCTGGTGGGCATTGGATTTACTGGTAGTATTGCCTATCAACTGTGTGATCTTTCAAAGACAAAACCATGTTGAATTCCTTGCGTAAAAAAGCCGTTGCCGCAGCCTTCATGGCCAGCCCGCGTTTGCCGGCTGCGCTGTTCCTCCTGGGCACCCTGGCCAGCGGCGCCGCCCTGGCCGACATCAGCGACACCATCAAGCCTTTCGTTGCCACCTCGTATTCGTACGACGACAACCTGATGCGCTTGCCGGACGACGTGCCCGGTTTTTCCGGTCCCCGTTCGGATACGTCGAGGATGCTGCAGGCGGGCTTCCTGTTCAACCGTCCCATCGGCCGCCAGGTACTGACGGGCCAGGCCAAGTGGTCGAAGGTGAGCTTCAACCGCTTCAGCCAGTTCGACTACGATGGCAAGGATTATCTGGCCGACCTGGAGTGGCACATCGCCAACCACCTCGAAGGCCATGTGGGCGCCAGTTATTCGCAGACCCTGACACCGTTCAGCGACTTCCAGAGCACGGTGCGCAATCTGCGCACGCAGCGCCGCGAGTACGTGAATGGCGCCTGGCGCTTCCACCCCAGCTGGCGCGTGCGCGGCGGCCTGTCGCGCGACCGCTACTCGTATGACTTGCCGTCGCAATCGTTTTCCAACTGGACGGAAGACGCGACGGAGTTGGGCGTCGACTACCTGGCGCGCAGCAATAGCCGCGTCGGCCTGCAGTTGCGCCACCTGAATGGAAAGTATCCGAACCGCGGCGCGTTCGATGCCACTGTGTACGGCAACGGCTATCGCCAGGACGAGATCAAGGCCAATGTCTTCTGGGATTACAGCGACATCACGCAGGTGGAATTCCTCGGTGGCTGGGTACGCCATCGCAACAACTTGCTGTCCGGGCGCGACACCAGCGGCACGAATGGCCGGTTGAGCGTGTACTGGAAGCCTTTGGGCAAGGTCAATTTTACGGGCATCGTCTGGCGTGAATTCGGTTCCGTCGACAATTCGCTGGTGACAAGCAGCCTGAACACGGGGGGCAGCCTGGGCGCCACATGGACGGCCACCTCGAAGGTGCGCGTCGATGCCCAGCTGCGCCAGGAACGGCGCGATTTCGAAGCCGTCAGCGGCCTGCTGCTGCCCGGCGACGGGCGCGACACCACACGCACGGCTTCGCTGGGCGCCACGTATGCGCCGCACCGGAAAATCCAGCTGGGCGTGCGTCTGTTCCACGAGCGGCGCGAAGGCGTCGCCATCATCGATAGCGGCAGCTATCGGGCCAAGGGCATTTCCTTCAATGGCAGCGTCCAGTTTTAAAGATCAACATGACTGTCAATGATATACCCCTGATTTCGTTTTTCCAGCGCGTTCTCGACCCGATCATCATCATGGGCTTGCTGTACCTGATGACGGTTTTGTCGGGTTCGCCATTCACCGGCTATACGCTGGTGCTGATGATACTGGCCGTCTTCATTTCGTCGACGGTGTACCAGCACGTCGACCCCTACCGCACCTGGCGCAGCGGCCGCATGCTGGCGTATGCGCGCGATATTCTCGTGGGCTGGACGATCGTCGCGCTGATTCTCATTTTTCTGGGTTCGGCCACGGGCCTGGCCTATCATTTCGATACCGAGGTGGTGCTGGCCTGGTTTGTCCTCACGCCCTTCGTGCTGCTGGCCGGGCACCTGGCCGGGCGCAGGTTCAGCCTGCGTCCGGACGGCGACAGCGAAGTACGCTCGGTGGTCATCATCGGCGCCAATGACGCAAGCCTGAAGTTTGCCGCCACCGTCGAGCGCAATGCCAACCTGTTCATGCAGGTGCATGGCTTCTTCGACGACCGCACGGACGACCGCTGGCCGGAAAAGATGCGCGAACCGATGCTGGGGCGCATGGACGATATCGCCACCTACGTGCGCGAACACAACATCAAGATGATCTTCATCAGCCAGCCGATTTCGGCCCAGCCGCGCATCCGCAAGATGCTCGACGAGCTCGAAGATACGACGGCTTCCGTGTATTTCTTGCCCGATATTTACATCTTCGACCTGATGCAGGCGCGCTTCGACAACGTGGGCGGCATGCCCGTGATCGCCATCCGCGAATCACCGTTTACGGGTTTTAACAGCATGGTCAAGCGGGGCAGCGACATCGTGCTGGGGCTGGTGATCCAGGTGCTGCTGCTGCCGGTCATGCTGGTCATCGCCATCGCCGTCAAGAGCACCTCGAAGGGGCCGGTGATTTTCCGCCAGCGCCGCTATGGCCTGTATGGCGAAGAGATCGTCGTCTACAAGTTCCGCTCCATGACGGTGGGCGAAGACGGCGATACGGTGGTGCAGGCCACCAAGAACGACCAGCGCGTGACGCGCGTCGGCGCCTTCCTGCGCCGCAGCTCGCTCGATGAGCTGCCGCAATTTCTCAACGTCCTGCAGGGCCGCATGAGCATCGTCGGCCCGCGTCCCCACGCGGTGGTGCACAACGAGCAGTACCGCAAGCTGATCAAGGGCTACATGCTGCGCCACAAGGTCAAGCCCGGCATCACGGGCTGGGCCCAGGTCAACGGTTTGCGGGGTGAGACGGAAACGCTCGACAAGATGGAGGCGCGCATCCATTTCGACCTCGATTACCTGCGCAACTGGTCGCTGTGGCTGGATCTGTGGATTATCGCGCGCACGGTGAAAGTGGTGCTGGCGCGCGAGAACGCCCATTGAGCGCCAGTATGCTGCCGGCAGGAAAAAATAGCGTTTGAATATACTTTGCACGGAGTCAATACGCGTTAAAATGGAGCATCTTTAGAGTAGCAGCATAGAGCACCAGCGCATCACGCGACCACTCCGCGCTCACCCTGCCACGAGTCGTGCCGGCCATGCGCCATTACTTTCCTCTTGGAAAGGGTCCGACGATGGGTGCAGTATCCGGCCTTGCCCCTGCCGGTCGTAGCGTCAGCCTGACGGGCAGCCGTCAGGGACGGCACGCGCCAACTATCATTGTTAAAGTCAGTCTGTACCGTGCAATACATAATTTTTTGCAATGAAGTAGACTGCGGAAATAGTTGTTTTTATATCTCATTAGTAGATTTTTAAGCAAATATTTTGCTTGTCGTCATGCATTGTGTGTATTATGTTTACAATATTATTAATTATTTGACGAATAACTATTTTTCGGAGGAATCTGAGTAGTGCAGCCTGGCCATGCAGCCGGCACACCGCGCCGGATTTTTCCAGCCGTCATACCCGTCATCCGAAGGAGCTCGCTTGAACCACTTTATTCATTCCCGTCCCGCGCCACGTCTGTTGTGCGCCGCCCTGGTCCTGCTGGCCGCCGCCGGTCTGTCGGCCTGCGGCAACAAGGAAAAAAAGGCTGGCCAGGCGCTGGCCAGCGTGAACGGCGAAGAAATCACCGTCCTGCAGTTGAATGAAGAGTTGCAGCGGGCCGGCGTGCAGGCGCCGCAGCAGGCCGCGGCCAGCAAGCAGTTGCTCGAGTCGCTGATCGACCGCCAGTTGCTGCAGAACGAAGCGGCGAAGGAAAAGGTCGACCGCGATCCGAAAGTCATGCAGGCCATCGAGCGCGCCAAGGCGCTGATCGTTGCCCAGGCATACATGCAAAAGCGCATCGGCGCGGCGACCCGCCCGAGCAAGGCCGAAGTGGAAGAGTATTTCACGAAAAACCCCCTGTTCTTCAGCCAGCGCAAGCAATTCGATTTGCGCGAACTGGTCATTCCGACGGCGGCGCTGAACGATGAACTCAAGGCCGTCATGGACCGCGCCAAGTCGCTGGAAGATGTGGCGCAATGGCTCGACGAACACAAGATCGCGTTTGGCCGCACCCAGGTGTCGCGCACCAGCGCCGACCTGGCGCCCGAACTGAGCGGCAAATTGCAATCGATGCCCAAGGGCCAGCTGTTCATCGTGCGCGAAGGCGAGCGCAGCCTGCTCATCGCCCTGGCCGATATCAAGGATAGCCCGGTGGGCCTGGACGCGGCCGCGCCGCAAATCGAACAGTTCCTGGCCAACAAGAAGAACAAGGATGCGGCCGAAGCGGAACTGAAGCGTCTGCGCGCCAGCGCCAAGATCGAGTATTTCAACAAGGATGCGGCGGCCTCGGCATCTGCCACTGCAGCGGCGGCACCAGCGGCAGCGGCGCCGGCGAACAGCGCACATGAAGCCAACGAGCGCGGCGTAGCGGGATTGAAATAAGTGACGTATCAACAAGTAGTTAAACATCAGCAATCTACCAACGGGAATCTGTAATCATGAAACGACTCGCAAACTGGATGATGGCGGCCTTCCTGGCCCTCGCCGCAGGCATGGCCGGTGCAGCCGATGTCCCCCTCGGGGCTGGTGATGTGCTGAAAATTTCCGTCTACGGCAACCCGGATCTGGGCCTGGAAACGCGCGTCAGCGAAGCGGGGGAAATCACCTTCCCGCTGGTGGGCGCCGTGGCCGTCGGTGGGCTGTCCACCTCGGCAGCGGAAAAGAAACTGGGCGGCCTGCTCGAGAGCGGCGGCTTCCTGCGCAAGGCGCAAGTGAACATCATCGTCACCAGCCTGCAAAGCCAGCAGGCGTCCGTGCTGGGCCAGGTGAACCGCCCGGGCCGCTATCCGGTGGAAGGCAAGCGCAGCGTGATGGACATGCTGGCCATGGCCGGCGGCGTCAGTCCTGACGGCGCCGACCAGATCACCGTGATCCGCAAGCGTGGCGGCACTGCCACGCGCGACGTGGCCGATATTCTCGACATCGTGCGCAACGGCGACCTGAAGGGCGACACGGAAGTGGGCGGCAACGACATCATTTACGTCGAACGCTCGCCGCGCTTCTATATCTACGGCGAAGTGCAGCGTCCGGGCGCCTTCCGCCTGGAACGCAACATGACCGTGCTGCAAGCCCTGTCCGTGGGTGGTGGCCTGACGTTGCGCGGCACCGAACGCGGCGTGCGCGTCAAGCGCCGCAATGCGGCCGGCCAGATGGAAGTGTTGCCGGTCAAGCATGACGACCTGCTGCGCGTCGACGATGTCGTGTATGTCCAGGAAAGCCTGTTCTAAGAGCAACTGGCTCCCTACCTTTTTGTATTGAAAGTTTCCAAATGAACCTCACCCAACTATTGCTGATCCTTCGGGCACGCAAGAAGATTGTGCTGCTGACCTTGATGATCACCGTGGCGCTGGCGCTGGGCGTCAGCCTGGTGCTGCCGAAGACTTACAAGGCCACCAGCACCTTGCTGATGAACTACAAGGGCGTCGATCCTCTGACGGGCATGACCATGCCGGGGCAGTTGCTGCCCGGCTACATGGCTACCCAGGTCGATATTATCGGCAGCAAGAACGTCGCCCTGCGCGTCGTCGACCAGCTGGAACTGGCGCGCAGCCCCGCCGTGATCGCCCAGTTCAATGACGCGGCGCAAGGCAAGGGCACGGTGCGCGACTGGCTGGCCGATTTGCTGCTGAAGAAACTCGAAGTGATGCCGTCGCGCGAAAGCAGCGTGGTCGATGTCAGCTTCAAGGGCGCCGACCCGCAATTCGTCGCGGCCGTTTCGAACGCCTTTGCGGAACAGTATCAAAAGGTCAGCATCCAGCTGAAGGTCGACCCGATGCGCAAGGCGACGACGTACTTCGATGACCAGACCAAATTGCTGCGCGATAACGTCGAGCGCGCGCAAAGCCGTTTGTCGAAATACCAGCAGGATAACGGCATCGTCAGCGTCGACAACCGCCTCGACGTGGAATCGAACCGCCTGAACGACCTGTCGGCGCAACTGGTACTGGCGCAGGGCCAGGCCATGGAAGCCAATTCGCGCCAGCGCATGGCGCAGGGCGGCAACCTGTCCGAATCGCCGGATGTGGCGTCGAATCCGCTGATCCAGAGTCTGAAGCTGGGCCTGGGCAACGCCGAGGGTAAATTGGCCGAGCTGGGCCAGCGCCTGGACCGCAATCACCCGCAATACCAGAGCGCCAAGGCGGAAGTGGACAAGCTGCGCCGCGACCTGGCCGAGCAGACGCGCGCCACCTCGCAAAGCGTGGGCAACAATGCGCAGATCCTGCAGCAGCGCGAAGGCGCGATCCGCGCCGCTCTGGCCGCGCAAAAAGCCAAGGTGCTGGAACTGAACCGGACGCGCGATGAAATGGGCGTGCTGAGCAAGGATGTGGAAAGCGCCCAGCGCGCCTTCGACGTGACCTCGCAGCGCCTGTCGCAGACGCGCATCGAAGGCCAGGCTGAGCAGTCCGATATCGCCATGCTCAACCCGGCCACGGCGCCGATCGAGCCGGACAGCCCGAAGATTCCCCGCAACGTGCTGCTGTCGATTTTCCTCGGCCTCATGCTGGGCTGCGGCATCGCGCTGCTGGCCGAATTGCTGGACCGCCGTATCCGTTCCGACCAGGACCTGAGCGAAGTGCTGCAGATTCCCGTGTTCGGCGTGGTCGACTGGAAACCGAAACAGCGCCGCATGCGCGGTATGCTGCCGCGCCGCTTGCGCCTGAACTGAGATGGAACCTATCATGACTTCAAGTCCACACCTTCTGAATACCACTGCACCCCTGGTGCGCGGCGCCGATTCCAGCATAGGCGGCCTGTTGCTCGAATCGGGCAAGATCACGCCGGAAAACGCCGAACGCGTGCTGCGCATGCAAAAGGAACTGGGCATCCGCTTCGGCGAAGCGGCCCTGCGCCTGGGCCTGATCACGGAAGCCGATATCGAGCAAGTGCTGGCGCGCCAGTTCGACTACCCGTATCTGCAGCCGGGCGCCGGCAAGTATCCGCAGGAACTGGTGGCCGCCTACCAGCCATTCAGCCACCAGGTGGAAACCCTGCGCGCCGTGCGCAGCCAGCTGATGCTGCGCTGGTTCGCCCGCGGCAGCAAGTCGCTGGTGGTGCTGGGCATGGAGCCGGGCGACGGCGCCAGCCTGTTCGCCGCCAACCTGGCTGTGGTGTTTTCCCAGCTGGGCGAGCACACCTTGCTGGTTGACGCCAACCTGCGCGCGCCGCGCCAGCAGGAAATCTTCGACCTGAAGACACGCCAGGGCCTGTCCGACGTGCTGGCCGGCCGCGCCGAACTCGATATCATCGCCAAGGTGGAATCGTTTGTCGCGCTGTCGGTGCTGGCCGCCGGCACCTTGCCGCCGAATCCGCAGGAATTGCTCAGCCGGACCTCCTTCGTCACGCTCAACAAGCAGCTGGAAAGCCGCTACGACGTGGTGCTTTACGACGTGCCGGCGTATGCCACCGGTTCCGATGCGCTGGCCGTGGCCGCGCGTGCCGGCGGCGTGCTGCTGGTGGCGCGCAAGAACAAGACGCCGATGGCGGAAGTGGCGGCCATGGCCGAGCAAATGACGCATAGCGGCGCCCAGGTGGTCGGTTCCGTGATGGTCGACTTTTGATGACTGCGCCTGGCCATGCCATGCCGCCGGCACGGGCCGGCCGGTCCACCGTGCCGGACTGGCTGCCGCTGGCGCTGGGCTTCCTGGCCATGCTCGCGCCCAGCCTGGTCGGGCTGTTTCGCGGCATCTGGTCGACCGAGGAGCAGGCGCACGGTCCCATCATCCTGGCCCTGTCGCTGTGGCTGATCTACCGCAAATGGCCCGAGATGCTGGCGCAGAGCGCCGGCGCCCGTCCGGCCCGCGCCGGCTGGCCCTTGCTGGCCGCCGCGCTGCTGCTGTATGTGCTGGGCCGTTCGCAGCACATCCTGTCGCTGGAAATCCTCGCCCTGATCGGCACCGGCCTGGCCCTGCTGCTGCTCAAGCGCGGCTGGATTGCCGCGCGCATGCTGTGGTTTCCCTTCTTTTTCATGCTGTTCATGGTGCCGCTGCCGCTGCCGCTGGTGACGACCCTGACCATGCCGATGAAGATGGCCGTTTCGTATGTGACCGAACACCTGCTTTTCCTGGCCGGCTATCCGATCGCCCGCAATGGCGTGATCCTGCAGATCGGCCAGTACCAGCTGCTGGTGGCCGACGCCTGCGCCGGCTTGCAGACCCTGCTCACGCTTGAAGCGCTGGGCCTGTTTTACCTGAACCTGGTGCGGCATACTTCACCGTTCCGCAACATTGTGCTGGCCCTGCTGATCGTGCCGATTTCCTTTACCGCCAATGTCATCCGCGTGATCGTGCTGACCCTGATCACGTATTACTTCGGCGACGCGGCCGGGCAGGGCTTCCTGCATGGCTTTGCCGGCATGGTGCTGTTCATTTCCGCGCTGCTGCTGATCCTCAGTGTCGACAGCCTGCTGCAGTGGATCGTGCGCAAGCGCCAGGCGGGCCGCGCGCCAGCCGTGGGAGCGTCGACATGAACGCGGCGTTGCGCATGAACATGCTGCTGGGCGCCTTGCTGCTGGGCGCGGCCATCCTCAGCCACGGCGTGGCGCCGGCCGTGAAGATGGCCGACCAGCGCCCGAGTTTTTCGCTGGAAACGGCGATACCGCAAGCGTTCGGCGAGTGGCGCGTCGACAGTTCCATCGTGCCGCTGCAGGTGGATCCGGAAACCCAGGAACGCCTGAACAAGATCTACAACCAGACCTTGTCGCGCACCTACATCAACGCGCATGGCGAACGGGTGATGCTGTCGATCGCCTACGGCGGCGACCAGAGCGACAACATGGGCGTGCACAAGCCGGAAGTGTGCTACGCGGCGCAGGGTTTCCAGGTCGAGCGCGACGAATACGGCGAGCTGGCCTCGGCCTACGGCAGCCTGCCCGTGAAGCGCTTGTTGGCCGTGAATGGCAACCGCAGCGAACCCATCACGTACTGGATCACCATCGGCGACAAGATCAGCAAGGTCGGCATGCAGCAGCGCCTGGAGCAATTGCGCTACGGCCTGACGGGCACCGTCGCCGACGCCATGCTGTTCCGCGTATCGAGCATCGATACGGATTTGCCGCGCGCGTACCGCTTGCAGGCCGATTTCGTCAATGGCTTGCTGGCCAGCATGCCGCCGGCGGAGCGTGGCCGCCTGATCGGCGCGCCGTCCCGTTGAGGCGCAGCGAAGCAGATAGCGAGAATCATGAGTAGCGACATCAACAAGAAAAGCGTCAGCGCCGTCAAGTGGGCGGCGATGGGCACGGTCCTCATGTTTGGCCTGCAGTTGGTCACGCAAGTGGTGCTGGCGCGCCTGCTGGGGCCGGAAAACTACGGCTTGTTTGCCATGGGACTGATCGTGCTGACATTTAGCAACTTCCTGGCCGATTTCGGCTTTTCCTGGGGGCTGGTGCAGAACCGCACGCTCAGCGAGGAAGACGTGCGCTTTACCGTGACGTGGCAGGCGCTGACGGGCCTGGCGGCCATGACCTTGCTGTTTTTCATGGCGCCCTGGATCGCCGCGTATTTCAAGGAGCCGCGCATCGCGCCCGTGATCGCGTGGATGAGCCTGACATGCCTGCTGAATGCGCTGACGGCGCCGGGCAGCAGCCTGCTGCGGCGCGCCCTCGATTTCCGCTGGCTCAACATCATCCAGGTGAGCAGCTACATCGTCGGCTACCTGCTGGTGGGCTTGCCGCTCGCGTATGCGGGCGCCGGCGTGTGGACGCTCGTGTGCGCCTGGCTGGGACAGGCGGCCATGGCGCTGGTGCTGACGTATGCGCGCACGCGCTTTTCGCTCAAGCCGCTGCTGTGGTACGAGGGCGCGCGGCGTTCGACGAATGTGGGCGTGACGGTGTTCGTGACGAATCTGTGCAACTGGTGCCTGAACAATATGGACCGCGTGTTCCTGGGCCGCTTCCTGAATGCCCACGCGGTGGGCGTGTATGCGGTCGGCTACAACCTGGCCAATACGCCCAATTCGCTGTTCCTGAGCGCCTTGCAGCCGGCGTTCCTGGCCACGGGCGCCAAGCTGCAGGACGATTTGCCGCGCTTGCGCGACACCTATCTGTCGGTGCTGGCAACCATCTGGATCATCATCCTGCCGCTGTTCGTGCTGCTGGCGATGACGGCGCCGGACTTGATCGGCGTGTTGTACGGCAAGGTGTGGCAAGAGTCGGGCATCGTGCTGAGCATCCTGGCGCTGGCCATGCCCGCGTACATCACGTGGGGCATGTCGACACCGATTTTATGGAATACGGGCGGCAAGCACCTGGAAAGCCTGCTGCAGCTGCCGCTGATCGTGCTGGCCGGCGCGGCGCTGGTGCTGTGGGCGGAGCAGGGCGGGGCGGTGGTCGCCATGATCGCCGCCGGCACCCTGCTGGCGCGCGCGCTGGTGGTGGGCACGGTGGCGTGCCTGCGCCTGCAGGTGGGGCTGGGCGAACTGGCGCCACTGGCCGCGCGCGGCCTGGCGATGGGCTTGCTGGCCGCCGCCGGCAGCTGGGGCGGCGCCATGTTGGGCGGCCTGGGCGGCAGCCATCCGCTGCCGGCATTCCTGGGCGGCGCGCTGTTCGGCGGCCTGACCCTGCTGCTGGCCGTGCTGGCCTGGCCCGAACTGCTGGGCATGCGCGCGGTGGGCATGCTGGCCCGCTTCAGCCCGCCGCTGCCGGCCAGGGTGGTCTCTTATCTGCGCGCCCGCTGTGGCGCGCGCGACAACTTACTGGATACGCGAGAACTACATGAGTGAAATACTGTTTGGCCTGTTTGCCGTGGTCGCCGCGCTGGTGGTGGTGTTCGTGATCGCCTTGAGCATTCATTGGGGCAACAAGCGCGAGACGGGACTGGTGCCCTATGTGTTCTATCCGGTACTGCTGTCGATCGCCGTGGCGGCCATTTTGTCGAACCGCGATATCTCTGGCGATGAGCTCCAGATGGGCATGCAGGCGATGGTGCGCAACCCGGCCAGCGCCTGGTTTGGCCGGCTCACGTCCCTGTTCGTGATCTTTGCCTGCGGCGAGCGCATATTGCACCGCCTGACTTCGCGCGACAAGATCCAGCCGATGCCGATGCTGCTGTTCTGGGCGCTGTTCGTGTACTTCCTCAGCAATATTGTCAGTCCGGCCCTGCTGGGGCGCCATACCAGTGTCTCGCATGAATACCTGTACATGTTCCTGGCCGGCTATGCGGCGCTGCTGATGACGCCGAAAGAGGTCGACCTGAGCGTCATTTCGATGCGCAACGCCACCTTGCTGTTCCTGGTGCTCAGCGCGGCCGTGTTTGTCTGGAAGCCGAACATGGTCATCAACAAGAGTTACCACGGCCTGATTCCCTTCCTCAGCATTCGCTATACGGGCCTGGCCAATCACGCCAACAGCCTGGGACCGATGGTGGTGGTGTTCCTGTTGTGCCTGTGGCGCAAGCCCTATGCCTCGCACCTGCTGAACCTGTTCGCCTGGGGTGTGGGCCTGGGCAGCCTGTTGCTGGCCCAATCGAAAACCAGTTGGATCGCCTGCTTCCTGTGCTTTGCCTGTGTCGCGTATTTCGGTTTCCGTGAACAAATCAAGGAGCGGCTGTTCGATTACCGCCGCCCGCAATTGTCGATCATCGGCATCTTCTGCTTCATCCTGTTGTGCACGTTGGGCATGCTGATGGTAATGTTCGGCAATCTCGACGCCAAACTGGCGCGCTTTGCCTCGAGCAACGAAGGCTTTGACTTGATCAGCTTGACGGGCCGCGACGTGATCTGGCAGGTGGCGCTGCAGGAATGGCACAAAAATCCCGTGTTCGGCTACGGCTTGCCGCTGTGGGATGACGCGTTCCGCGTCAGCATCGGCATGCCCTACGCCACCCATGCGCATAGCCAGTTTTACCAGAGTCTGGCCAGCGCTGGCACCATCGGGGCCATCGGCCTGGTGCTGTATGCCATGGCACTGCTGTATGCCTGCGCGCGCACGGCCCGTGCCAGCCAGGGCCTGTCGATGGCCCTGTTCGTGCTCATTGCCATCCGTTCGATCAGCGAAGTGCCGCTGTCGCTGACGGGCTTCGCCGCAGAGGCGATGACGCACCTGCTGCTGCTCATTATCTTGACGGCGTATTATCCGGTGGCCGACCGGCAGGCGGTCAGGGCGCGCAAGGTGCGCGTGCCGGGGATGGCTTGATGCTGTGCTCGGTCATTGTGCCGCTGTATAACAAGGGGCCATATATCGAAGCGGCGCTGGCCTCGGTGCTGGCGCAAACCCATGCCGACTGGGAAGTGGTGGTGGTTGATGATGGTTCCAGCGATGATGGCGCGCAGCGCGTGCGGGCCTGCGCCGATGCGCGCGTGCGGCTGGTGAGCCAGGCGAATGGCGGCGTGTCGCGCGCGCGCAACCGCGGCATCGAGGAAGCGCGTGGCGAATTGATCTGTTTTCTCGATGCGGACGACTGGTATGGCCCCGTGTATCTGGAAACCATGGTGGCGATGGCGCGCGCGCATCCGTCGGGGTCGTTTTTCGCCTGCGGCTTCGAACGCATACCGGACAGCAGCCTGGCGGCGCTCAGCTACCAGGGCGTGGCGGTGCGCGAGACGCGCCTGCTCGACGACTTTTTCGAGCGCCGTCGCCGCGGCGGACCGTTTTTCTGCACGAATTCCGTGGCCATCTGGCGCAGCGACTTGTTGCCCTTGCAACCGTGCTTTCCGGAAGGCGAATCGGCTGGCGAAGACCAGGATCTGTGGTTTCGGCTGGCCGAGCGCCTGACGCTGGTGTTTACGCCGGCACAGCTGGTGGCTTACCGTGTCGAGGTGGCCGGCAGTCTGTGCGCGATCGAATCGGTCGATGTGCTGGCGCCTACCTTCGAGCGACTGGAGCAGCGTGCCCTGGCCTGGCCGGCGGCCAATCCGACGCGCCGTTCCGCCTTGCGGCTGGTGTCCGATGCGCGCGTCAGCGTGGCGCGCGCGGCGCTGGCGCGGGGCCGCCGCGGCGAAGCGCTGGCCGGGCTGCGCCGCGCCGCCAGCGGCGGCATGTCGCGCCACTGGTGGGTGGCCCTGGCCTTGTGTTGCCTGCTGCCGACCAGGCTTGCCATAAAATGGCAAGTGTGGCGCGAAACGCACATTGGTAGCTGAGAAGAAACTAATATTAGTGCTTGTAAGAATACTTTAGGTATATGCTGCATGTATTCGCAGTGCCTTCCGCAGTGTCTTCGCCTATTACCCGATCTTGTACGGCGGTTCGTCCTGTGTCTCGCAAGCAGCCTCGATAGGAGGCGTATGCGCCACGCAGCGGCGGTATCTTGCTCGATAGTTGATGTTAAGAAGGTAATCTATGAAATTCGCTAAATATACGCTGGTCAAGGTGGCGCTGCTGCTCGTCTGTTCAGCTTGCGGCCAGGCCCAGGCCGACTGGGCCCTGGCCACAGACCCGCTGGCCATCCGCACCTTGCCGGACAACCGCCAGATCCAGCCGCAAAATCCCCCCAGTTTCAGCTGGTCGCGCCATCCGCAGTCGCCGGCGTCCTACATCATTGAAGTGCGCTCCGCAGGCGCCGTCGTCGGCACCTTCACGTCGGCGCGCAACTGGTATCTGCCATCCAAGAAATTTGCGGATGGCACGTACACCTGGCGCGTGCGTCCGGGCACGAGCAATGAATGGTCGAGCCCGCGAACTTTTGTGATCAATGCCACCTCGAAAGTGTTCGAAGTGCCGGAAAACAGCACCTTGCGCGCTGCCGTCGTGTTGCGTCCGCGCCCGCGCGGCCTGGAAGATAACGCGACCTTTTTTGCGAACTGGAGCGCGGCCAAGCGCACCGACCGCAGCCAGGTGCTGACCTGGCTGAGCAATGAGGTCAAGCGCAACATGACGGAACTCGCGCCCGTTTCCGACGCCGAATGGCCTTTGTCGCCGGGCAAGGTCCGTACTGCCGCCAACGAGGCGCAGAATGCGCGCGTCATTTCGCGCACGAATCTGAGCGCACGCCAGCTTGAGGCTGCCTCGCTGCTGTACCGCGTGACGGGCGACAACCAGTATCTGGTGGAGGCGCTCAAGCGTGGCGACCAGCATGCCGCGCTCAGCACGAGCGGCGGCACCAGTTTTGTCAACCATGACCAGGGCAACCGCGCCATTGCGCAAAGCCTGATCAAGGCGGTCGACAACCTGGGCAGCGCCCTCGATGCGCCGCGCCGCGCCCTGTGGCTGGAGAAGGTGCGCGTACGCACGAATGCGATGTACCTCGACCTGGCCGCACAGACGGGGCGCCTGGACCAGTATCCCTACGATTCCCACGCCGCCAGCAATATCGGTTTCCTGACGCTGATTTCAACGCTGTCGCTGGGCGATATCCCGGAGGCGAAGGACTGGTTCGACTTTTCGTTCCGCGCCTTTGTCAGTTCCTACAGCGTGTGGAGCGGCCCGGAAGGCGGTTTCGCCAACGGCACGGCGTATGCCGAGTATGAGGCCGACTACGCGCTGCAGATATGGCCCGCCCTGGCTTACGCGACCAAGGTCGACCTGTTCACCAAACCCTGGGCCAGCGGCTTCCTCGATTACCTGATGCATTTCGTGCCCCCCGGTTCGCAGACCCACGTGTTTGGCGACGGGCACGAGACCTTGCCTGAAATCCGCATGATGAAGGGTTTCGCCGCGCATTTCGCCACGCCTGCCGCGGCGTGGTATTTCAAGAACCTGATCCGCACCGATGATTCGCTGGCCACGCTGCAAGCGCCGTACCCGTTGCCGGTGTCGACGGTCGCCACGGCCGCGCCGCCAGCGAACTCGGCGTATTACCCGAGCATCGGCTGGGCCGCCATGCACAGCGACATCGGCAATCTGCAGCGTACCTCGGTGTATTTCAAATCGAGTCCCTACGGCTCGTTCAATCACAGCCATGGCGACCAGAATGGGCTTGTGCTGGCCAGCGCGGGCGTGCCCCTGCTGACGGAAAGCGGCTGGTATGACTGGTACGATTCGCCGCTGTGGAGTTCCTGGTACCGCCAGACCAAGGCGCACAATGCCCTGACGTTCGACAATGGCCAGGGCCAGCTGGTCGACGGCTATGAAACGACCATGGCGCGCAATGGCCGCATCACCGCTTTTGCCCCCAAGGCAACCGTCGACTATGTGGCGGGCGACGCCACGCTGGCGTATGGCGGCCAGCTCAAATCGGCGCTGCGCAAGCTGTGGTATTTGCGCACGATGGACGCCGTGGTGGTGCAGGACCAGGTGACATCGGCCACGCCGCGCGTGTTCGAGTGGAACTTCCATACGTATGCGCCTATCGTGGTCGACGCCGGCGGCGCCATCTCGGTGACGAATCAGGGCCGCAAGGTGTGCGTGGTGCCGGTCAGTACCGGTGCGCGTTTCGAAAAGCGCACGGGACCTCCGCCGCAGCCTGGTACGTATGAAGAGCATGGGGTGTTCATCAAGTCGGCCGCGGCGCTGAGCGGTGAATTCCTCACGGTGCTCGATGTCGGCTGCAAAAAGCCGCTGATCACGCTGGGCAGCAACGGCACGGCCCGCACGCTGACGGTTGGCAAGCAAGTGGTGACATTGCCGAACTGAGCGCTGGTTCCAGCAAAATCCACTGTCGTTGTTGCGGCAGTGGATTTTTTTCAAGGCGCCAGCAGAAATTGTTCGATTTCCTGGCCCGGTCCGCCGCGCTGCTCCATGCGCTCATAGGCGCGCGACACTTGCCCGGCCAAGTCTTCGCGGAAGGCATCGTCGGACAGGGCGCGGCGCAAGCCTTCGCGCATGGCGCCGCTGTCGCCGGCGGCAACGAAGCCGGCGTAATCGCGCCCCAGATACGCTTCGATGGCTTCGTGGCGCGTGGCGATCAGTGGTTTGCCATTGCGCAATACCCGTAGCAGCACGCTCTGGCCACACGCTTCGCCCTGGCTTTTCAGCGGCATGGCGACCACCCGGCTGCGTGCCAGCAGCATTTCAAACTGCGCTTCCGGCAAGTCGAGATGGACCGTCGTCTGCGCCGGATCTTGCGCGGGGATCTGGTTTTGCGCCGACGCCACGATCACCAGGTGCGCCCCCAGTCCGCGCGTCGCATCGAGCAGCAGGTCGTAATCGCGGTTGGAAAAGCCGCCGGCGAAGATGCTGCCGTCATCTTGCCGCTGGGACGGCGCGGTGGCGCCGTCGAGATGCTGGCGCCACAGGTGGAAATGCACGGCGGCGGGCGCGATGCCGACGTTGTCGGTCAGGTTCAGCGTTTCGCCGCTGGAAAAGGTAATGAATTCCAGTCCGGGGAAATTGAGCAGGCGCCAGGCCCGGTTGATCACGTTGCGTGCCCGCGCGCCATGGATGAAGCAAGCCATTACCAGCAGGCGCTGCGGGCGCGGCAGCAGGCCCACGCGTATCAGCGCCAGCACGGGCAGGGCTTGCCAGCCGACAACCAGCAGGCGGTCTTGCCGGCTCCATAATTTGCGCGTGCGCAACAGCGATGGCGACAGCATGGCCGCCAGGATGGACAGTTTGCTGCGCATGTGCGCCTGCGCGTCCGGTCCGACATGCGTCACGCGCGCGCCGCCCGCCGCCAGATGCTCGACGATGTCGTGGTAGGTTCCGGCTTCCGACAGCAGCACATGGATCATTGTTGCGCCTTATTAAAAATGGACATTATCACATTAAAACAACAGCCAGCGCCGTTGCGGCGGTCGTTATCACTGAATTAATGATTGGCAATCGACAGCATTATAATAATAGCATTAATATAGATGTCTACATATTGTTTCAATGCACGGCATGCCACGCTGCGGTGACGTGCCGCGCCATTGCTGGCCGCTGCTAGCATAAGCTTGGCGTGATGCTATTAATGCAATATAATTAATCATTTCGTAAGGCCGTGATATGCTTCGGCGCATGGCGTATTGTATCTGCCTCAACCTTCTTTTGCCGTCGAACCGCCTATGTCCCTGAAGATTTTGCAACTGGTGCCGGAAAGCCTGCCCACGTTTCGCCCCGATGTGGCGGTGCTGTTCGGCAAATACCTGCCGCGCCATGGCGTCGAATGCGATATCGTGGGCATGCCGTCGCAACAGGCGCCGCAGGCGCAGGGCTTTCGCTCGGTGCGCCACGGACGCTTCCTGGACAGCCGCCTCCTGCGCGAACTGGCGTTTCAGTGGCTTTGCCTGCGCGCCCTGATGGGCGCCCGCCGCGCCAGTTGCGATGCGGTCCAGGTGCGCGACATGGTAGCCACGGGCCTGCTTGCCTTGCTGGTGGCGCGCCTGAAGGGCATTCCGTTCTATTACTGGGTGTCCTACCTGATCAGCGAGGGACGCATCGAACGCGCGCGCAGCAGCCTGGCGCAGCGCCCCACCTTGCGCGCGCGCCTGGTGCTGTGCAAGGGATTGCTCGAACAATGGTTGCTGTACCGTATTGTGTTGCCGCGCGCCAATCACGTCTTCGTGCAAAGCGAAGCGATGCTGCGCATGATGCAGGCGCGCGGCATCGCGGCGCAGCGCCTCACGGCCGTGCCCATGGGTGTCGACATGGAAGTGTTGCAGGCGCAAGCCATCGCGCCCATCCGTCCGGGGGGCTGGGAGGGCGTGCCCTTGCTGGCTTACCTGGGCACACTCGACCAGTCGCGCCAGCTGGAACGCTTGCTGGACGCCTTGCTGATCGTGCGCCAGACCATCCCCGCTGCCTGCCTGCTGCTGATCGGCGCTTCCGATACGCCCTCCGATGTCGATGACTTGCTTGCCTATGCGCAGCGCGCCGGGCTGGCCGATGCCGTGCGCGTGACGGGCTGGCTGCCCTCGGACCAGGCGTGGCCCCTGCTGGCCGGGGCCGATGCCGCGCTCTCATATATCCCCCGTGGCGCCCTGTTCGATGTCAGTTCGCCCACCAAGCTGCTCGAATATCTGGCCTTGCGCATGCCGGCCGTGGGCAATGACAGTCCGGATCAGGTCGAGGTGCTGACGGCCAGCGGCGCAGGCTGGCTGACGGCCAGCGAACCGGCCGCCATGGCCGCGGCGATGACGGCCATCTTGTCCGATGTGCCCGCAGCGCGCGCCCGTGCCCAGGCCGGCGTCGCCTATATCGAGGCGCAGCGCAGCTACCGTGTGCTGGCGCAGGCACTGGCGCAGCGCTACCAGGATCTTGCCAGTGCGCGCAGTTGACGCCCAAGCTTGGATGGACAGGCAAGAAGTTGTTGCCGAACACGTAAACGGCGCTCAGAATGCACCATGGGTCGTGTTCCCTGGAAGAAAATTGTTGTAGATATTAGCGCAATGCAGCAAATATATTTGTCTTCGCGTCTAAATTACAAAAGTACAACATATAATACCAATATGACTACGATAATGCTGCTAGGACCTGCACTGACTGCGGTGAGCGGGGTAACCACCCATTTGAATCAACTATTTCACAGTTCTTTGTCGCAAGACTACAAGCTGGTGCACTTCCAGGTCGGTAGCGAGGGCCGCAACGAGTCGCGCCTGCACAAGCTGCTGCGTTTTGCCTGGAGTCCCGTGCAGTTCGTGCAGGCCGTGCGCAAGCAGCGTCCGCAGATCGTGCATATCAACACGTCCATGGAGTGGCGCAGCTATTGGCGCGATATCGTCTATCTGCTGCTGGCCAAGGCCATGGGCAAGCGCGTCGTGTACCAGGTGCATGGCGGCGCCTTGCCGCAGGTGTTTTTCAATGGCAAGCCATTGCTGACGGGCCTGCTGCGGCGCGTGCTGCGCGCGGCCGATGTGGTGGTGCTGCTGGCGCAATGCGAACTGCAGGGCTATCGCGACTTCGATCCCGCGCTGGCGCTCGACGTGATCCCCAACGCCATCGATGCGGGCAGCGACCCTGGCGACAGGCCGCTCGTGCCGCAGCGTCCGCTGTCACTCGTGTACGTGGGGCGCCTGGCGGAAAGCAAAGGCCTGTTCGATCTGCTCGAAGCGCTGCGCCTGGCGCGCGCCGCTGGCGTGCAGGCAACGCTGTCACTGGCCGGCAGCGGCCCCCTCGAAGGGGCGCTGCGCGAGCGCGTCGCCGAACTGGGCTTGCAAGAGGCGGTGCGCTTTCTCGGCCCCGTCTTTGGCGCCGAAAAGGAAGCCGTGTGGCGCCAGGCCGACCTGTTCGGATTTCCCACCTTGCATCAGGAAGGCTTGCCGTATGCGCTGCTGGAAAGCATGGCCGCGCGCACGCCCGTGCTGGTGTGTCCCGTCGGCGCGATTGCCGACGTGATGCAAGATGGCGTGCATGGCGTGTTCTTGCCGCCGCGCAATCCCCAGGCGCTGGCGGACGCCATCGTGCGCCTCGACGCCAACCGTGCCCTGTTGCAACGCATGGGGCAAGCGTGCCGCGAGCGCATTGAAAGCGCCTATACGGTCGAGCGCCTGGCGCAGGATTTCCGCCGTGTCTACCGCGCCTTGCTGGCGCCGCCGGCAGTCTAGCCGAATTCTTTTTTAAGCGAGCCTATATGTGCGGTATTGCCGGTTTGATCTTCCCCTCGTCCGTTGCCGGCCTGCCTGCCGCGCTCGACGCCATGGGGCGCGCCATCGCCCACCGCGGTCCCGATGACACGGGCGTGCTCCAGGCGGCCACGGCCGACGGCGCCTGGCAGGTGGGCTTGCTGCACCGCCGCCTGTCCATCATCGATATCGCCACGGGCCACCAGCCGCTGGGCAATGAGACGGGCGACGTGCAAATCATCTTCAACGGCGAAATCTACAATTTCCAGCCCCTGCGCGAGGAGCTGATCGCCCTGGGCCACCATTTCCGCACGGCATCGGATACGGAAACCATCGTGCATGCCTACGTGCAATGGGGCGAAGAGTGCGTGCAGCATTTCCGGGGCATGTTTGCGTTCGCCATCTGGGATGCGCGCAAGAATTGCCTGTTCATGGCGCGCGACCCGTTCGGCAAGAAACCCCTGTTCCTGTGGCAGCACGAGGGCAAGCTGGCTTTCGGCTCGGAAATCAAGGCGCTGCTGGCCTTGCCGGACGTGGCGCCGCAAGCGGACGAGGCCGCCATCTGGGATTATTTCGCCTACCGCTACGTGCCGGGCCCGGCCACCTTGTTCCAGGGCATCCGCAAGCTGGCGCCCGGTTCCACGGCCACGTGGGAAAACGGTGTGCTGCGCGAGCGCGTGTATTACACGCCGCCCGACAGCCGGCCCCGCCTGACGGCCCCGTTGCCGGCCGACCCCGTCGCCACTTTCCTCGACAAGCTCGATGAATCGGTGCGCATCCGCATGATTTCCGACGTGCCCTTCGGCGCCT
The DNA here is from genome assembly GCF_019345455.1 of Janthinobacterium sp. NKUCC06_STL. Classification (NCBI taxonomy): domain Bacteria; kingdom Pseudomonadati; phylum Pseudomonadota; class Betaproteobacteria; order Burkholderiales; family Oxalobacteraceae; genus Janthinobacterium; species Janthinobacterium sp. NKUCC06_STL. Next base: position 71,256 of record NZ_JAHKQY010000012.1, on the reverse strand, counting down.
TCCTGTCCGGCGGCATCGACTCGTCGGCCATCGTGGCGCTGATGTCGCGCCATGCGGGCGTGCCCGTGAAAACTTTTTCCGTCGGTTTCAAGGAGGGCGGATTCAGCGAGCTGGCGTATGCGGCCGATATCGCGCGGCAATTTTCCACGGAACACCATGAACTGGAAGTGTCCGTCGACCAAGTCATCGCCTTGCTGCCCGACCTCGTGCGCTTCCGCGACGCCCCCGTGGCCGAACCATCCGACATTCCCATCTACCTGCTGGCAAAAGAATCGCGCAAGACGGTCAAGATGGTATTGACGGGCGAGGGCTCCGATGAAATCCTCGGCGGCTACCCGAAACACGTGTACGAGCGCTATGCGGGCCATTACCAGATGCTGCCGGGCTTGCTGCGCCGCGGCGTGATCGAGCCGGCCATCGGCGCCTTGCCCTACCGTTTCCGCCGCGCCAAGACGGCCATCGTCAACCTGGGCCTGGAAGCGTTCGACGAACGCATGCCGCGCTGGTTCGGCATGATGTCCGACCAGGAACGCGCGCGCCTGGTGGCCATGCCGGCGCCGTCGCGCCAGCGCGATCCATCGCTGGGCTGCGGCAGCGCCGGCAACAGCGCCTTGCGCCGCATCCTGTGCTTCGACCAGTTGAGCTGGCTGCCCGACAACCTGCTCGAGCGGGGCGACCGCATGACCATGGCCGCCTCGCTGGAAGCGCGCATGCCCTTCATGGACCACGAACTGGCCGCGTATGTGTCGAGCCTGCCGGACGAGTACCGCGTGCGCGGCCGCAGCACCAAGTGGATCTTGCGCGAAGCCATGAAGCAGTTGTTGCCGGAAAATATCCTGTCGCGGCCGAAAGTGGGCTTCCGCGTGCCCGTCAATGAATGGTTCCGTGGCCCCATGAAAGATTACCTGTACCAACACTTGACGGGCGCCGAGTCGCGCACGCGCCACTATTACCATGCGCAAGCCCTGCAGCAGGTGCTGGCCGAGCACGTGACCGGGCGGCAAAACCACGAGAAGCTGCTGTGGAGTTTGCTCACCCTGGAAATCTGGCACCGCCAGTATCTGTGAGACGTCCATGCTGAGCAACTTGTCCTGGAAACTGAACCGCTTGCGCACCATGGGGGCGCCCGAGGTGGCGCACCGCGTGCGCGATGCCGTGCAGCAGCGGCTGCAGGCGCGCGGCTATGGCCTGGCGACTGTGCCGCCGCCGGCCGCGCGCCAGCGTTTCGGCGCGCCGTGGCTGGGTTTGCCCATCGATGCCGCGCCGCACCTGGCGGCGGCCGAACGCATCCTGGCGGGCCGCTTCGACGTGTTCGCTCAGCGCGATGTGGACCTGGGTTTCCCGCCGCAATGGAACCGCGATCCGAAGACGGGCACCGTGGCGCCGCTGGATTTTGGCAAGACGCTCAATTACCGCGATGAAACCGTGGTGGGCGATATCAAATGCCTGTGGGAACCGAACCGCCACTTGGCCGTGGCCGACCTGGCGATGGCCTACCGCCTCGGCGGCGACCTGCGCCATGCGCTCGGCGCGCAAGCTCTGCTCGAATCGTGGTGGCAGCAATGCCCGTATCCGCTGGGGCCGAACTGGAGCAGCGCGCTGGAACTGGCCTTGCGCCTGGTCAGCTGGTCGCATGCGTGGCACTTGCTCGGTGGCATCAACAGCCCCTTGTTCCAGGGCGCGCAAGGGCAAGCCTTCCTGCAGCGCTGGCTCGACAGCATCTACCAGCATTGCCATTTCATCGCGGGACACTTTTCGCGCCACTCGTCGGCCAACAACCACCTGTTTGGCGAATTGACGGGCTTGCATATCGCCGCGCTCACATGGCCGTGCTGGCCGGAAAGCGCCGGCTGGCTGGCGCAGACGGAACGCGAGCTGGAAGCGCAGGCGCTGAAACAGAATGGCCCGGATGGCGTGAACCGCGAGCAAGCCATTTATTATCAGCACACGGTGGCCGACGAAATGCTGCTGTGCGTGCTGGCGGGCCGCGCGAATGGCCGGCCGCGCTCGGACGCTTTTTTGCGGCGCCTGGAAGCCATGCTGGAATTTATCGCCGCCATGACGAATGTGGCGGGCGAAGTGCCGATGATCGGCGACGCCGACGACGCGCTGCTGGCGCACTGGGACAAGGCGCCGGACGCCAATCCCTACACCTCGCTGCTGGCCAGCGGCGCGGCCCTGTTCGGGCGCGCCGACTTCAAGGCCAGGGCGCGCACTTTCGACGAGAAAAGCGCGTGGCTGCTGGGCGCGGCGGGGAGCCAGGCGTTTGACGCCTTGCCGGACGCCGCGCCCGATACCTTGCCGCGCGCCTTCCCCGATGGCGGCTATTACGTGATGGGCGCCGGCTTCGGCACGCCCCGTGAAGTGCGCCTGATCGCCGATGCCGGCCCGCTGGGCTACCTGGGCATCGCCGCGCACGGCCACGCCGATGCGCTGTCGCTGACCTTGTCCGTGGCGGGCCAGATGGTGCTGGTCGATCCGGGCACCTATGCCTACCATACGCAAAAACAGTGGCGCGATTATTTCCGCGGCACCAGCGCGCACAACACCGTGCGCATCGATGGCCGCGACCAGTCCGAGTCCGGTGGCAACTTCCTGTGGCTGCGCAAGGCCAGGGCACAGTGCCTGGCGTGGCGTGACGATGCCGATGGGCAATTCTGGAGCGCCAGCCATGACGGCTATCTGGGCTTGAAAGATGCCGTGCTGCACCGGCGCGACGTGCGCGTGGCACCTGGCGCCGCGCGGATCGTCGTCGATGACGTGCTCGCATGCCAGGGCGCGCACGAGGTGGAGCTGTTCTGGCACTTCGATCCCCGCTGCCGCGTGCGGCTGGATGGCCAGGTAGTGCGCGTGGCGGGCGACGCCTTCGCGCTGGACATGCATTTGCCGCCGTTGCAGGAGGCTTCCGTGCAACTGGTGTGCGGCAGCGACGATCCGCCCCTGGGCTGGATCTCGCACCGCTTCGATGAAAAACAGGCTGCGCCTGTGTTGGTCTGGCGCGGGCGGCTGCAAGGCGCGGCCACCTTGCGCACGGAGTTTCACCTGAGTTTGGCTACCCCTGATCTGTCAGAAAATACGAGGAAAACATGAAAATTAGCATATTTGGTTTGGGTTATGTGGGTGCCGTCTCGGCTGGTTGCCTGGCAACGGATGGACACGAAGTTATCGGCGTCGATCCGAACAGGACCAAGGTGGAACTGATCAACCAGGGCACCACGCCCATCATTGAAAAAGACATCGGCGAGATGATCGACGCCACCGTGAAAAGCGGGCACTTGCGCGCCACCTTCGACGTGCGCGACGCCGTCTTCGGCTCGGACATGTCGCTCATCTGCGTGGGCACGCCCTCGCAGCTCAATGGCAACCTGGACCTGAGCCACGTGCGCAAGGTGTGCCAGGAAATCGGCGCCGCCATCCGTGAAAAGGATACTTTCCACGTCGTCGTGGCACGCTCGACCATGCTGCCCGGCTCCATGCGCTCGCTCGTCATTCCGACCCTGGAAGCGGCCTCGGGCAAGGTGGCCGGCGTCGACTTTGGCGTGTGCAACAACCCGGAATTCCTGCGCGAAGGCACGGCCGTCTACGATTACTACAATCCGCCGAAGACGGTGATTGGCGAATCCGATGAAAAGGCGGGCGCGCTGCTGGTGCAGCTGTATGAAAAGATGGATGCGCCGCTGGTGCGCACGGATGTCGAGACGGCCGAGATGGTCAAGTACACGGACAACACCTGGCACGCCGTCAAGGTGGCGTTCGCGAACGAGATCGGCAACATCTGCAAGGCCGTCGGCATCGATGGCCACACGGTGATGGAGATTTTCTGCCAGGACACCAAACTGAACCTGTCGCCGTACTACATGAAGCCGGGCTTTGCCTTCGGCGGCTCGTGCCTGCCGAAAGACGTGCGCGCGCTGACCTACAAGGCGCGCAGCCTGGACCTCGATTTGCCGCTGCTTAACTCCATCCTGCCATCGAACCAGAAGCAAGTGGAAAAAGGCATCAAGATGATCGTCGACAAGGGCGCGCGCAAGGTGGGCATCCTGGGCTTCTCGTTCAAGGCCGGCACGGATGACTTGCGCGAGTCGCCGCTGGTCGACGTCATCGAATACCTGCTGGGCAAGGGCTACGAGCTGAAGCTGTACGACAAGAACGTCAACCTGGCCGCCTTGACGGGCGCCAACCAGGATTACATCCTGAACATGATCCCGCACATTTCCAAGCTGATGGTGGACAACATGCAGGATGTGCTCGATTTTGCCGACACCATCGTCATCGGCAACGGCGCGGCCGAATTCAAGACGGTGCCTGCCAGCTTGCAGCCGCACCAGCACATCGTCGATCTGGTGCGCATCAGCAAAGAACAAAGTGGAGAGCAATATGACGGCATCTGCTGGTAACACCGTGGCAGGCCAGCCGCGGCGTGTGCTGATCCTGGTGGAAAACCTGCCGTCGCCGTTCGACCGGCGCGTGTGGCAGGAAGCGACCACCCTGCATGCGAATGGCTACGAAGTGTCGATCATCTGCCCGACGGGCAAGGGCTACGAGTCGCGCTACGAAGCCATCGACGGCATCCATATCTACCGCTACAACCTGCCGCTGGAAGCGGAAGGAGCCAAGGGATACCTGGTCGAATATACACTGGCGCTGTTCCACACCTTCCGCCTGGCGTGGAAAGTGCATTTCGCGCGCGGCTTCGACGTCATCCACGCCTGCAATCCGCCGGATTTGCTGTTTCTCATCGGCGGCTTCTTCAAGTTGACGATGGGCAAGCGTTTCCTGTTCGACCACCATGACATCAATCCGGAGCTGTACGAAGCCAAGTTCGGCCGGCGCGATTTCTTTTACAAGCTGATGGTGCTGTTCGAGCGCTGGTCGTTCCAGAGCGCCGACGTGTCGATCGCCACCAACGAGTCGTACAAAAAGATCGCCATCGAGCGTGGCGGCATGCGGCCCGAGGATGTCTACGTGGTGCGCAGCGGACCCAAGCTGGACCGCCTGCGCGTGCTGCCGCCCGTGCCGGAACTCAAGAAGGGCCGCACTTACCTGGTCGGCTACGTGGGCGTGATGGGGGCACAGGAAGGCATCGATCTGCTGCTGCAGGCGGCGCAATACATCGTGCAGACCCTCAAGCGCGAGGATGTGCACTTCGGCCTGGTCGGTGGCGGCACCTCGCTGGAACAGATGAAGCAGATGGCGCAGGACATGGGCATCGCCGACTACGTGACGTTTACGGGGCGCGTGCCGGACCAGCAATTGCTGGAAATGCTCAACACCTCCGACGTGTGCGTGAATCCGGACGTGGCCAACGACATGAACGACAAGTCGACCATGAACAAGATCATGGAATACATGGCGCTGGGTAAACCGATCGTGCAGTTTGATCTGGTCGAGGGCAAGGTGTCGGCGCAGCAGGCATCCTTGTATGCCTTGAAGAACGATCCCATCGACATGGCGCGCAAGATCGTCGAATTGCTCGACGACCCGGCCCGCCGCGAGCAGATGGGCGCGTTCGGCCGCCATCGCGTGATCAACGAGCTGGAGTGGGAGTATGAAGCGCCCAAGCTGCTGGCCGCGTATGCGCGCCTGTTTCCCGCCGCCGCGCCCGCCGTTCCCGTGACCTTGAGCAAGGATGGCCGCTGAAGTGCGCTGCCTGGACCGCCATCCCCAACCCTGATGGAGCTGTGACGATGAAAGCAATGATACTGGCGGCAGGCAAGGGTACGCGCGTGCAGCCGCTGACCTATGATTTGCCCAAGCCGATGATCCCCATCCTGGGCAAGCCCGTGATGGCTTACCTGGTGGAACACCTGGCGCAGCATGGCGTGACCGACATCATGGTCAACGTCAGCTACCTGCATGAAAAGATCGAGGAGTATTTCGGCGAAGGCCACCAGTTCGGCGTGCGCATCGGCTACTCGTTCGAAGGCTATACGAACGATGCGGGCGAGGTCGTGCCGCAACCGCTCGGTTCGGCCGGCGGCATGAAGAAGATCCAGGAGTTCGGCGGCTTTTTCGACGACACGACGATCGTGCTGTGCGGCGACGCCTTGATCGACCTCGACCTGGAAGCGGCCCTGCGCGAGCACCGCAGCAAGGGCGCGCTGGCGTCCGTCATCACCCTGGAAGTGCCTTGGGACAAGGTATCGAGTTATGGCGTGGTGGTCAGCGACGAAGACGGGCGCATCCGCGCCTTCCAGGAAAAGCCGGCGCAGGCCGATGCGCAGTCCAATTGCGTCAGTACCGGCATCTATATTATCGAGCCGGCCGTGCTGGACCTGATTCCCGCCGGCCAGCCCTTTGATATCGGTTCGCAACTGTTTCCCTTGCTGGTCGCGCAAGGCTTGCCCTTCTATGCGCAAAAGCGCCAGTACAACTGGATCGATATCGGCAGCATCAAGGATTACTGGGAAGTGCTGCAAAGCGTGCTGATGGGAAAAGTGGCTCAGTTGCACGTGCCGGGCACCCAGATCGCCGATGGCGTGTGGGCCGGCCTGAACACCAGCATCGACTGGAGCGGCGGCACACGCATCGAAGGCCCCGTCTACATCGGCTCGGGCTGCCGCATCGAGGCGGGCACGACCATCATCGGGCCGGCCTGGATCGGCCATGGCAGCCATGTCTGCGGCGGCGCCGAAGTGGTGCGCAGCGTGCTGTTCGAGTACACGCGCGTGCTGCCTGGCGTGCGGCTTGATGAAATGATCGTCTTCAAGGATTATAGTGTCGACCGTGCCGGCCAGATGCGCCATGTCTCCGACTATGAGAAAGATGCCTGGGGCAATGCGCGCGACCGGCGCAGCCTGCGCCGCGACGAAACGCCGCCGGCCCTGTATGCTGCCCAATAATGCTGCCCAATAATGCTGCCCAATAAACCGTTTGTGAAGTGAAACCATGAAAATTTACCCAGTCATCCTGTCCGGCGGTTCGGGCACCCGTTTATGGCCGCTGTCGCGCGCCGTGCTGCCCAAGCAACTATTGCCGCTGGTAACGGACAAGACCATGCTGCAGGAAACGGCGCTGCGCGTCACCAGCCTGCCCAACCGCCGTGCCGGCGATAGCGGACTGGCCGGTTTCGAGGTCATGCCGCCGCTGGTGGTGTGCGGCAATGAACACCGCTTCATGGTGGCCGAGCAATTGCGCGAAATCGGCTTGCCGCCGCTGGGCATTTTGCTTGAACCCGTGGGGCGCAACACGGCGCCGGCTGTGGCCGTGGCCGCGCAATACCTGCTGGCCATCGACCCGCAGGCGCTGATGCTGGTCTTGCCGGCCGACCATGTCATCACCGACGTGGCTGCGTTTCACCAGGCCATCGCCGAGGCGGCGCTGCTGGCGGCCGATGGCGCGCTGGCCACCTTCGGCATCGTGCCGACGGCGCCGGAAACGGGCTATGGCTACATCCGCAGCGGCGCGCCCGTCAGTCCGGGCGCCGTGGGCTGCAAGGTCGAGCGTTTCGTGGAAAAGCCGGACCTGGCCACGGCGCAATCGTTCCTTGCCGCCGGTAATTATTCCTGGAACAGCGGCATGTTCATGTTCCGCGCCGAACGCTATCTGGGCGAGCTGGGGCAATTCCAGCCCGCCATGCTGGCCGCCTGCGAAACGGCCGTGCGCGACGGCTACCGCGACCTCGATTTCTGCCGCCTGGAAGAGCAGGCCTTCGCCGCCTGCCCGTCCGATTCGATCGACTATGCCGTGATGGAGCATACGGCGCATGCGGTGGTGCTGCCGGCCGCCATCGGCTGGAGCGATGTGGGATCATGGTCGGCCCTGTGGGAAGTGCAAGCTGGGGACGCCAACGGCAACGTGGTGCGCGGCGACGTGTACCTCGACGGCGTGAGCAATTGCCTGGTGCGCGCCGAACGCCGCATGGTGGCCGTGCTGGGCGTGCAGGACTTGATCGTGGTGGAAACGGACGACGCCATCCTCGTGGCGCACAAGGACCAGGTGCAGCGCGTGAAACAGGTGGTCGACCACTTGAAGCAGGCGGGACGCAGTGAACACGTGCAGCACCGCAAGGTGTACCGCCCGTGGGGCAGTTATGAAGGCATCGATATCGGCGAGCGCTTCCAGGTCAAGCGCATCACGGTCAATCCGGGCGGCAAGTTGTCGCTGCAGATGCACCATCACCGCGCCGAACACTGGGTGGTGGTCAGCGGCACGGCGCAAGTGACGTGCGGCGAGAAGGTGACTTTACTGACGGAAAACGAATCGACCTACATCCCCATCGGCATGACGCACCGGCTGGAAAATCCGGGCAAGCTGCCCTTGCACCTGATCGAAGTACAGTCGGGCAGCTACCTGGGCGAAGACGACATCGTGCGCCTGGAGGATGTCTACCAGCGCGCCTGATGGCGCTATAATCGGAGGGCAGCCGCGCCCTTGGCCGCCTGCCTCCGATCCCTCCCTTACCGGTGCACCGACCCTTGCGCAACTTCCTTTGTCTTTCGCTGGCGCTGGCCGCCGCCGCCCATGCCGAGCCTGTCGCACCTGTCCCACCTGCGGTCCCGCCTGGATTGCAGGCGTCGCAGCTGGCCATCGTCATCAACGACGCCGAGCCCAACAGTATCGAAGTGGGCGAGTATTACCGCAAGGCGCACGGCATTCCGGCCGCCAATGTGGCGCACGTCAACATTCCCAACCGCCCCCGCAAGCTCAGCATCGACCAGTTCGCGCAGTTGAAGGAACGCATCAATGCGCAGCTGAAACCCGAGATCCAGGCCGTGCTGATGGTGTGGAGCGCGCCGTATGCCGTCGAATGCAATGCCATCACGGCCGCTTTTACCCTGGGCTATGACGCGGATCAATGCGCGAAAACGTGCGATCCCGGCAAGCCCAGCGCGTATTTCAACAGCGAGGTGGCGCAGCCTTACACGCAGCTGGGCTTGCGGCTGTCGATGCTGCTGCCCATCGATTTCGTGGAAGAGGCCAAGGCCGTGGTGGACCGGGGCGCCGTCAGCGGCTTTTCCGTGCCGGCCGCCAGCGCGTATTATCTGACCACCAGCGACGCGGCGCGCAACAGCCGGGCCAGTTTCTTTCCGCCTGCCGGCGTCGTGCGCCAGCGCAAGCTGACCGTCAAGAACCTCAAGGCGGACAGCCTGGAAGGGGTGCAAGACATCATGGTGTACCAGACGGGGCAGGCCAAGGTGGCCAAGCTGGAAACCCTGCGTTTCCTGCCCGGCGCCCTGGCCGACCATTTGACCTCGTTTGGCGGCGACTTGCAGGGCAATAGCCAGATGAGCAGCCAGCGCTGGCTGGAGGCGGGCGCGACGGCCAGCTATGGCACCGTCAGCGAACCGTGCAGCTATTGGCAGAAGTTTCCCAATCCGACGGTGCTGCTGCGCCGCTACCTGTCCGGCAGCACGGCGCTGGAAGCGTACTGGGGCAGCGTGCTGTGGCCGGCCCAGGGCCTGTTCATCGGCGACCCGCTGGCCGCCCCGTATGCGGGCTTCCGGCGTTGATACCTGATTCTTCCAGATAATAAAAAAGGCCCTCGCGGGCCTTTTTTTATGCTGCAATGTGCAACGTTATTTGCTCTTGCGGCGGCGCGCCAGGGCGACGAGGCCCAGTCCGGCCAGCAGCATGGCATAGGTTTCCGGTTCCGGCACGGCCGGGATTTCCGGTGTCACGGGGAGGATGCTGCCGCCCGTGAAGCCGCCACCCGAACCGCCGCCGCCGACACCGTTGCTGCCTGTGGGCAAGTTTTCACCCAGCGACGACGAAACGATCAATGGTGCCTGGGTGTCGCCGCTGCGGCCCTGGTACGAACGGCCCGGGCCACGGTAGCCGGCTGCGTCATCGAAGGGGCGGTTTTCTTCGGAAGCGACGAAGTCGCGCGTGGTAAAGCTGAAGTCGCGGTCGCTGCTGGCACGCACCTTGCGCGGTTCGCCGGCACCGGCACCGTCAGGCAACTGGCGCGCGGCCAGGCGGTGATTATTCTCGGCCGATGACGAATTGCGGAATTCCTGGCCGGACGCGATGCCGTCAAATTCCGGCGTCTTGTTCGTGCCGTCGTTGGTGCGCGTGCCTGCGCCGATGAAGCCGTTGGACAGGCTGCAAGCGCTGTAGGTGCCGTCGAGGTTGGCATCTTTCGTATTGCCATTCGCCGACTGCGTGCTGGCCTGGCAATTCTTTTCATTCTTTTGCGCAGGCGCGGCTGTTTGCGCCTGGACGCTGGCGCCGAAGAACATCAAGGCCGCGGCCAGCAGCAAGGGACGGGAAGAGGCTGGCGTAAAAATTGGTGTTGGCATGATCGATCTCTCAAAAAGCATGGAAGGGTGCGCCGCTCGGCGCGTGTGTCCACATGCGATTGTTGCCGCTCCCGTCCAGGCTAGCGTTGCGAGCAAGGTGGGGAGTGCGTTTCAAGGTCAGGCATGGGTGGGGCCTGCACTACTGGGTCTGGTGTTGCCGTTCAATTGATTGTCAGGAACTAAACTTATTTGTTTGAATTATATCATATTGTGCGGACGTGTAACGGCCGGGATTGCTTTGCAAGGCATGGCGTTGTTGAAAGGATACTGATGACATGCGGCCGCCAGCCGTGCTCCTGGCTGCGCGTTACTCCGTTCAGCTTAATGAAATGTCATCAACTCGTCATGCAGCCTGTTTAGTATGTACATTCGTATGCAAATCATAAGTTCGTTGTCATTTTACTGACCAGGAAAACCATGACTTCCCACCTTGCCGCCGTGTCCGTTTCACCCCTGTCCCTGGGCAAACCGCTGCGCCTGACGGTCATGGCCGCCGTGCTGGCCAGCCTGTCGCTGCCTGCCCTGGCCGCCTCCGACATCGTCATCAGCCAGGTGTATGGGGGCGGCGGCAACACGGGCGCCGTGTACCGCAACGATTTCATCGAGCTGTTCAATCGTGGCGCCAGCCCCGTCAACCTGAGCAACTGGAGCGTGCAATACGCGTCCGCCGCAGGCACGAGCTGGTCCGTGACGGCCTTGCCGGCTATCGATTTGCAAGCTGGCCAGTATTTGCTGGTCCAGCAAGCCAAGGGCACGGGCGGCACGCAAGACTTGCCCACGCCGGACGCCACAGGCAGCCTGGCCATGTCCGGCACGGCAGGCAAGGTATTGCTGAGCAATGGCAAGACGGTGCAAACGGGCGCCAGCCCCACGGGCGCGGCCGTCATCGACCTGGTCGGCTTCGGCACGGCCAACGGCTTTGAAGGGGCCGTGGCACAAGCACCATCGAATACCTTGTCTATCCTGCGCGCGAATGGCGGCTGCGGCGACACGGACGATAACAGCGTGGATTTTGCCACCGGCAGCGTGACGCCGCGCAATACGGCGTCACCGCTGAATGTGTGCGGCGGCCCCGTCGTGCACCAGATCATTACCAGCTGCCCGGCCAGCCTGGCCCTGGCCGTGGGCAATGGCGGCAACGCCGTGCTGCGCGCGTCCGACGTCGATGGCGTCGTGAATGCCGCCACCTTGAGCTCGCCCGCCGTGGCCGGCATCAGCCTGGCCAATTTCAGCGCGGCCGGCGTGGCGGGCGAGAGCGCCAGCGTGAATCTGCTGGTGGCCGCTGGCGTGCCAGTGGGCAATTATCCCGTCATCGTCAGCTTCAGCAATGACCAGCTGCAAAGCGCCAGCTGCAAGATCGATGTCGCCGTGCAAGGCCTGGCCGCCGTCAGCCACACGATTCCGCAAATCCAGGGCAGCACTGCCAGCAGCCCCTACGCCAACTCCGTGCAAACGACGCAAGGCGTGGTGACCCTGAAAGTGGGCACCGGCTTCTTCATCCAGGATGCGGCCGGTGATGGCGACCCATCGACGTCGGACGGTATCTTCGTGTACACGGGCGCGACGGCGACCACCGTGCAGCCGGGCGAGCTGGTGCGCGTGACGGGCACGGTGGTCGAATACACGCCCTCGGGCGCGAAAAATTCCTATACGGAATTCAAGGACGTGACGGCCATCCTCACGCAAAGCGCCGGCCACAGCATCGTGCCGGCGAATGTGATGCTGCCGAACGAAAACCTGGCCGCCGTGGAAGGCATGCTGGTGCGCTTTGCGCAACCGTTGACCGTGTCGCAAAACGCCTACTTGGGCGCGCGCGGCGAGCTGAGCCTGTCGGCGGGACGGCGCGAAGTGCCGACCAATCGCCATCCGGCCGGTTCCGCCGAGGCGCTAGCCTTGATCGCCGCCAATGCGCACAACCTGATCGTGCTCGATGATGGTATTTTCGTGGCGCCGGCGACCATTCCGTACATCGGCCAGGACAATACCGTGCGCAGCGGCGATACGCTGGCCGACCTGACGGGCGTGGTGGATTTCGGCGCCATCGGCGGTGGCGGCGCCGCCTACAAATTGCAGCCGACGCAGACGCCGCAATTCTCGCGCGACAATCCGCGCACGGGCAGCCCGGAACTGCCATCCGGCAACGTCAAGGTGGCCAGCGCCAACGTGCTCAATTTCTTTACGACCTTTACGAATGGCAACAATATCTTTGGGCAAACGGGGCAGGGCTGTACCGTGGGCGCGTCGACCACCAAGAGCAATTGCCGTGGCGCCGACAACCTGGCCGAGTTCGAGCGCCAGCGTGACAAGATCGTCGCCGAACTGAAAGCCATCGATGCGGACGTGGTGGGTTTGATGGAAATCCAGAACAATGGCGAAATCGCCGTCACTTACCTGGTTGAGCAGCTCAACGCGGCCATCGGCGGCGTCACGTATGCCGTCGTGCCGAAACCGGCCGCCACGGGTACGGACGCCATCCGCGTAGCGATGATCTACAAGCCTGCCAAGCTGGGCCTGGTGGGCGGCGCCTTGTCGGACGCCAACGCCATCAACAACCGTCCGCCGATGGCGCAAACTTTCCTTGCAAGCAATGGCGAAAAATTCTCGCTGATCGTCAACCACCTGAAATCGAAGGGCAGCTGCCCGTCGAGCGGGCTGGACGCGGACCAGAACGATAGCCAGAGTTGCTGGAACGCCACCCGCGTGCAGCAAGCCCAGCGTTTGGTGGGCAGCTTCGTGCCGCAGGTGGCGGCCGCTGCCGGCGACGCGGACGTGCTGGTCATCGGCGACTTGAATTCGTATGGCGCGGAAGACCCGATCCAGGCCATCACGGGCGCCGGTTTCGTCAACGAACTCGAACGTTTTGTGCGGCCGTCCGGCATGCCGTATTCGTACGTATTCGGCGGCCAGAGCGGCTACCTCGACCATGCACTGGCCAGTGCGTCGCTGAGCCCGCAAGTGGCCGGCGTGGCCGAATGGCATGTGAATGCGGACGAGCCGGAAGTGATCGACTACAACATCGACTCGGCCAAGCCGCAAGACTTGTACGACGGCTTGCCCTACCGCGCTTCGGACCACGATCCCGTCGTCATCAGCCTGGACCTGCAGCCTGCCTACCGCGACATCACGGCCGGCGTGGCGCAAGCGAGCTCGGGCCTGGCGTACAACCGCGCGACGCAAAAATACACGGGCACGTTCTCGTTCACCAATACGGGCACGAGCACGCTCAACGGTCCGTTCCAGGTGGTGTTTGGCGGCTTGCCTGCCGGCGTGACCCTGGCCAATGCCACGGGCAGCCATGCGGGCGCCGCCTACGTCACCGTCAACGCGGCCAGCCTGGCGCCGGGCGCGACGGCCTCGTTTGCCGTCAGTTTCAGCAATCCGTCGAAAGTGACGATCAATTACTCGGCCAGCATCTATGCCGGCAACTTCTAAGGACACCATCATGTTGACAACGACACTTAATCTGACCCTGCGCCGCGCCATGCTGGCCGCCATACTGGCCGCCAGCTCCAGCGTGGCACTGGCGGACCCGCTCGGCTATCGCGTGGAAATCGACACGAGCCAGTTCTCGGGCGCCGGCTTCCTCGACTTCGCCTTTATCGCCGGCAACAGCCCGGCGCCGGGCGCCAGCGCCGTGCTGAGCAATTTTTCGGGCGCGTTTGGCGCGCTGGAATCGCTGGAAGGCAACGTCAGCGGCAGCGTGCCCGGCACCTTGACCTTTGGTAACAGCGGCGCCTACAACGACTGGTTCCACAACGTGACCCTGGGCGGCAAGTTCGGTTTCAACGTCGTCTTCGGCGGCGACTTCCTGAACACGGCCGGCAACGCGGGCACGACGTTTGGCGTAGGCTTGCTCGACTACACCGGCACCACTTACCTGGGCAATGCAAATGGCAACCTCGTGCAATTCGAACTGACGCCGCTGAACGGCAGCTTGCCCGCCAGCATTACGGGCAGCACTTACGCCAGCATCGCGACGATCTCGGCCGTGCCGGAAGCGTCGGAATGGATGATGCTGACGGGCGGCCTGGCGCTGATCGGTTTTGCCCTGCGCCGCCGTCAAGCTGCCACACGCGCCTAGTCTATTTATTCGTAATAGCTATAAATCAGGAAACTAAATTGTATTGGCCACTGTTTTACGCTTGATGCATAGTCAAAAACTTGTCGGGCAGTCTAGTTTTTCATGGACTGCTGCCAACTTTTTTGGGAGATGCATCGATGCCTGGCCATATCCTGGTGCTGGACCCTGCGCCCGCCATGCAAGCGCTGCTGGCGCATAACCTGGCGGGGGCCGGTTACCGGGTCAGCTGCGCCGTGGATGCGCTCGGCGCGCTGGCGCTGCTGGCCGCTGACCCGCCCGATGTGCTGTTGCTGGAATGGGATCTGCCGGATGCATCCGGCATCGCGCTGCTGCGCCAGCTGCGCCAGGATGGCGTGCTGTGCGACTTGCCCATCATCATGCTCAGCGCCCGCGACAGTGAGCAAGACAAGGTGCTGGCGCTGGACAGCGGCGCCGACGATTATCTGTGCAAGCCTGTCGGCCCCCGTGAAATGCTGGCCCGCGTGCACGCGCTGCTGCGCCGCCGCGCGCCATCGGTCTTGCGCACCGCCACTGCCGCTACCTTGTGCCTCGATCCGCACACCCGGCGCGTGACGGCCGGCAAGGTGCCAGTCAACCTGGGCCGCGTGGAATTCAAGCTGCTGCATTTCCTCATGGACCATCCAGGCAGGGTGCATAGCCGCGCGCAATTGCTGGACCAGGTGTGGGGCCATGCCGCCTATCTCGACGAGCGTACGGTCGACGCCCACGTGGGACGCTTGCGGCAAGCTTTGCAGCCGGGCGGCTGCGGCCACCGCATCGAAACCGTGCGCGGCAGCGGCTACCGCTATCTGGCGCTGGATGCCCTTGACACCGCCGTGTGCGCCTGATGCTGCTGACGGGGCGGGAACAGGAATACTTGCTGCACGCGATACTCGGCGCGCATGGCATCGCCGTGCCCGGCGATTTTTTCCTGTGGAGCCAGGGACCGCTGCAGGCGCTGCTGCCGCATGCCGTGCTCGTCTGCGCGCAGCTGAGCGCCGATGGCGGCGTGGTGCGCAGCGCGGCCTGGCATAGCGCGGTGCTCGCCGAGGCCGAGGTGCGGGCGCTGAGCGACCCGCGCCAGGGGCAGGTGGCGCGGCTGGCGCAAGCGTGGCGCGCAGGCGGGCGGCGCGTGGCCATCCTCGATGGCGTGTTGGTACATGGCAGCGCGGCGGCGGGCGGCGGCAGTTTTTTTGCCTTGTTCGGTGCGCCCCGGACGGACCCGGCGCGCCAGGCCTATGTGCTGGAATTGCTGCTGCCCTGCCTGCACCTGCATTGGCTGGCGCTGCCGGACGGCGCGCAGGCAGCACTCGCCGGCGTGGCGCGCGCGGCCAGTGCGCGCGAGCTGGAAGTGCTGCACTGGGTCAGCATCGGCAAGAGCAATGAAGAGGTGGGGCAAATTCTCGGCATCAGCGGCGGGACCGTGAAAAGCCATTTGCAGCGCATCTACAAATTATTGGGCGTAAGCAACCGCACGCAAGCCGTGTCGCGCGGCATCGCGCTGCGCTTGCTGGCCGCCTGAGGCCGTTTAGTGCTGCGGCCGGGGTGTGGCGGTCAGGTGCGTGCCGCCACCGTTGATCTGATCCTCGGTGCCAGGCGCCACCCGCGCCACGAGCGGGCTGGCGCGCAGGCGCGTGACTTCGTCCGGCGTCAGCAGGGCGGCAAAGCCGTTCAGCGCGGCCGTATATTGGTATTGCACCGTGTGGTATTGCACCGTGGCATCGGGCACCAGCGCCAGCACGGCGCGCCGGTCGGCTTCCCGCTGCGCTTGCCGTTGGCCTTCCCTTTGTACCGCGTCAGGCGGTGTGGGCAGTTGCATGCTCAGTTGCACAATATACAGTTGGCGCTGCGCCGCCGCTGCGCCGGCAGGCAGCACGCTGGCGGCGGCCAGGATGGCAAGGCTGAAACGGATTGCAGACATGCAAGCTCCCGAGGCAGGCGGCGTGGCCGCTCATGCACCGATTCTACGCCGGCCGCAGGGCGGGTGGCGCGCGACTTGCGTTAGTGCAAACGCGATGGTTTCCCTTGGAATTTTGTTGTTTTCAGTACAAATAAAAGATTGTATTAACCATAAGCGGCATGGTAGCCTGCTAAGTAAGCCTCGGGAAATTAGTGTGAATTTATGACGAACAGAACCGGATGCTATGCAAGGCGCTCGCTGCGACGCAGTGCGAGCACTGCTAGCAGTGAGCAACGCCGCCTAGCGCCGGTTATGGAAGTCAGAAATTACAATAATTTATTGGGGGTTACTTAGGCATCAGGCAGGCGCGCGCCGCCTGTGCGCGGCCATCCGCGGCGCACATGGCGGCAATGTATTGAAGGTAGGCAAGAAGGAGTTACCGGATGCATGCAGCACACAGGCAGAACCTTGCGGCAACGCGCCATGCGCGCGGCTTTACCTTGCTCGAATTGCTGGTCGTCATCGTCATCATCGGCTTGCTGGCGGCCTATGTCGGCCCCAAATATTTCGCCCAATTGGGCAAATCCGAAGTGACGGTGGCCAAGGCGCAGATCGAGGCGTTTGAAAAATCGCTCGATACCTACCGGCTCGACGTGGGGCGCTACCCGACCACGGAAGAAGGCCTGGCCGCGCTGCTGGCCGCGCCGCCCGCCGCCGGTACACGCTGGAATGGCCCCTACCTGAAAAAGGCCGTGCCGCTCGACCCGTGGGGCCATGCCTATCAATACCGCGCGCCCGGCAGCAAGGGCGAATATGACATCGTCTCGATGGGCAAGGATGGCCAGCCGGGCGGCAGCGGCGAGAACGCCGACATCAGCTCGCAATAGCGCCAGCGCATTCTTTTTCCTACGGACAAGCCATCATGCAGTTCGAAGTACGCGCGCTTTCCACGGACCAGGCCGTAACTACCTTGCAGACGTGCGTGATCGACGGGCGCGACGAAGCCGACGCGCGCCGCCAGGCCGAGGCGCGCGGCCTGTTCGTCAGCGCCATCCGCCCGCTGCGGGCCACGCCGTTCAGCGCGGCCGGACGCCAGCGCGCGCGGGCCCTGCCCCTGCTGCTGTTCAGCCAGGAATTGCTGGCGCTGCTGAACGCGGGCCTGGGCATCGTCGAAGGGCTGGAAGCCTTGCTGGAAAAGGAAGCGTCGCCGGCCACGCGCAGCGTGCTCACGCGCCTGCTGGAAGGTTTGCGCGAAGGCAAGCGCTTTTCCGCCGTGCTGGCAGAACAAGCGGAACTGTTCCCCCCTTTGTACATCGGCATCGTCAAGGCGGCAGAGGGCACGAGCGACTTGCCGCGTGCGCTGTCGCGCTACATCGACTACCAGCAGCGCATCGATACGGTGCGCAGTAAAATCGTCAGCGCCGCCATCTATCCCGCCATCCTGCTGGCCGTGGGCGGCGGCGTCAGCGCCTTCCTGATCAGCTATGTCGTGCCCCGTTTTGCCGAGGTGTACCAGGGCGCCGGGCGCAACCTGCCATGGATGTCGCAAGTGATGCTCAGCTGGGGCCAGTTCGTCACGCAGCATGGCGTGCTGCTGTTGCTCGGGCTGACGCTGGTCGGCAGCGTCCTGTTCACGGCCGTGCGGCGCGTGCTGCGCCATGGCGGCGTGGCGCGCCTGCTGGCGAAACTGCCCGGCATCGGCGAGCGCGTGCGCATCTATGAACTGTCGCGCCTGTACCTGACACTGGGCATGCTGGCCGAAGGCGGCATCACCATCGTGCAGGCGATTGGCACCGTGCAGGCGATGGTCTCGCCGGGCATGCAGGCGTCGTTGCAGCAGGCGCGCGGCGCCATCGAGGCGGGCCAGCCGCTGTCGTCGGCCTTTGAGCAGCATCGATTGACGACGCCCATTTCCCTGCGCATGCTGCGCGTGGGCGAGCGCACGGGCGACATGGGCCCCATGCTGACGCAGTCGGCCGCCTTTTACGACGGCGAAATCAGCCGCTGGATCGACCGTTTTACGCGCACGTTCGAGCCGCTGCTGATGGCCGCCATCGGCCTGGTCGTGGGCGCCATCGTGATCCTGCTGTACATGCCCATCTTTGACCTTGCCGGCGATATTTCATGATGCAAACCGAATCCGCGCCCGCCGTGGCCACCGTGGCCATCGACCCTGCGCTGCTGCAGCGCGCGCGCATCCTGAGCCGGCAATCGAAGCGCAGCCTGGTCGAGGAATTGCAGGAACTGAGCGGCATCGAGGCGCGCGCCGTGGTGCGCGCACTGGCGCGCCCGTTCGGTCTGGACGTGCTGGAAACGGCCGACATGCTGGCATTGTCGCCCGCTTTCGATGTGCTGCCCCTGTCGCAGGCGCTGGCGCGCCACAGCGTGCTGCTGCGCGCCGCCGGCGGCCAGCTGGTGGGCGTGATCGCCGACCCGTTCGATCTCGACCTGCAAACCTGGCTCGGCGCGCGCGCGGGGCAGGGCGCCTTGAGCATCCGTCTGGCGCTGCAGGCCGACATCGGCGCCTACCTGTCGAAGCAGGAAGAATCGGCGCGCGCCGTCGACAGCCTGCTGCCCGGCGCCGCCACGGACGCGCGGCGCGACGGCAAGACGGCCGCCGTGCTGTCGTTCGCCAGCGTGTCGGAAGCGGCCAGCCCCGCCGTCAAGCTGGTCAACTCGACCCTGTATGACGCACTCAAAGCAGGCGCCTCGGACATCCACCTGGAAAGCACGGCCGGCGGCCTGGCCGTCAAGTACAGGGTCGACGGCGTGCTCGATCATGCCACGTCCGTCAACGGCATCGAAGTGGCAGAGCACATCATCTCGCGCCTGAAAGTGCTGGCCGAACTTGATATCGCCGAGCGCCGCGTGCCGCAGGACGGCAGCTTCCGCGTCGAATCGGGCGGGCGCGAAATCGACTTGCGCGTCTCCATCATGCCCAGCATCCATGGCGAGGACGCCGTCATCCGCATCCTCGACAAGCGCGCCATGATCGAGGCCTACGGCGCGCTGACCCTGGAAGCGCTGGGTTTTGATGCGCCATCGCTGGAAGCCTTGCGCGCGCTGGCGCAGGAAGCCTACGGCATGCTGCTCGTCACCGGTCCCACGGGCTCGGGCAAGACCACGACCCTGTACGCGGCGCTGACGGAAATCCATAACGGGCGCGAAAAGATCATCACCATCGAAGACCCCGTCGAATACCAGCTGCCCGGCATTCTGCAAATCCCTGTCAATGAAAAGAAGGGGCTGACCTTCGCCAAGGGCTTGCGCTCGATCCTGCGGCATGACCCCGATAAAATCATGGTGGGAGAGATCCGCGACCGCGAAACGGCGGAAATTGCCGTGCAATCGGCCCTCACGGGCCATTTGGTGCTGACCACCGTGCATGCGAATAATGTCTTCGACGTGTTCGGCCGTTTTACGCACATGGGCATCGACCCGTATGCGTTTGTTTCGGCCCTGAACGGCATCTGGGCGCAGCGCCTGATCCGCACCAACTGCCCCCATTGCGCCACCGATTACACGCCCGACGATGCGGAACTGGCCAGCGTGGGCCTGGCGCGCGCCGACGTGACGCAGTATCAATTCAAGCAGGGCAAGGGCTGTGGCGACTGCCGCGGCACGGGCTACAAGGGACGCCGCTCGATCGCCGAAATCCTCGTGCTGACCGATGAAATCCGCGAACTGATCGTCGATAAAAAACCGATCCGCCAGATCAAGGCGGCAGCGTATGCGAACGGCACGCGCAGCCTGCGCCTGGCAGCGCTGGAACTGGTCAAGCGGGGCGCCACCACCATCACGGAAATCAAGAGGGTCACCCTGCATGCGTAGAGGTTTTGGACAAGCCCTGCGCCTGGGCGTGGCGGCGAGCAAGGTGAGCCTGTGGCGCAGCAGCCGCTGGCGCGCACCCGCCTGGACGCCGCTGGGCGAAGCCGCGTATGCGCCCGACGACACGCCGCATGGCGACTTCGCCGCCCTGGGCCAGGCGCTGGAACAGATTCTGCCAGTTGGCCAATACGCGGGCTGGCCTTTGTCCGTCGTGCTCGACGATGCGCTGGCGCGCCTGTGGCAGGTGGACATGCCGCACGGCGCTGCGCGCCTGGCCGACATCGAGGCGGCCGCCGCGTTGCGCTTCCAGTCGCTGTATGGCGATGCACCGGGCCTGTGGCGCAGCAGCGGCGCCTGGGATGCGCGCGCGCCGTTTTTCTGCGCCGTGCCCCGCGCGCTGCTGGCGCAGCTGACGCGCGTGGCCGACGCACGCAAGCTGGCCCTGATTTTCATTACGCCGCAATTTGCGCGCCACTGGAACCGCTGGCACGGGGCCTTGAAGCCGGGCGCCTGGTTTGGCCAGCTGCAGGAGCACGTCCTGACCCTGGGCGTGCGGCACGAGGGCCGTCTGCGCGCCGTGCGCGCGCTGCCCGTGCCGCCTGGCGCTGGCAGGGACTGGCTGGTGCAGACCCTGGCGCGCGAGGCGTTGCTGCAAGGCGTGCCCGCACCGGCGCTGCTGCAGCTATGCGGCGCGCCGCCAGCGGGCTGGCTGACGCCGGAGAGGGAGTTCCATTGCCAGGCTTTTTCCACGCCGGATGGCGAAGACGTTTTGTCGCCGGCGGCCCGGCTGGCGCATAGCGGAGGCGTGGCATGACGCGCCTCGATATCGATTTTGCGCCGCCCAACTGGCGCCGCAGCCTGCACCGCGTTCCCGTCTGGGCGTGGTGCATCGGCGCGCTGGGCGTGGCGCTGGCCGTCACGGCCGCGTACAGCGGCAGCGCCGCGCTGCAGCGCCAGCAGGCAAGCGAGGCGCAGTTGCAGCGCGCGCAGCAGCGCGTGCTGGCCGCCACGCAGGGGCCGGTGAGCGCACCGCAGACACCGATCGCGCCGGCGCAGGCGGCAGCCGTGAATGCGGCCATCCTGCAATTGAATCTGCCGTGGCGCGACCTGCAGGATGCGCTGGCCAGCGCCACGCCCCCTGCAATCGCGCTGCTGGCGCTGGAGCCGGATGCGCGCAAGCGGGTGCTGAAGATCACGGCCGAGACGACCAGTAGCGACGCCATGGTGGCCTATATCGCGCAACTGAAGCAGCAGGAGCTGTTCGGCACGCGCGTGCAACTGCTGCGCCATGAAATCAATGCGCTCGATCCGAACAAACCCTTGCGCTTCCAGCTCGAAGCGCGCTGGGGTGCGCCATGATGGCCATCGACCTCGCGAGCGTGCGCCTGCACGCGCAACTGCTGCTGCGCCGCCTGGGCGCGCCCGCCTGCCTGGCCGTGGCCCTGCTCGCGCTGGGCGTGGCAGCCTGGGCGTGGGCCTGGCAGCAGCGCGCCCTGGCGGCGCAACTGGAAGCGCGGCCCTTGCCGCAGCCAGCGCTGGCCGTGGTGGCTGCGGCGCCGCCGGCGACGTCCAGCGAGAATCTGGCGCGCTTTTATGCCGCGATGGGACAGCAGCGCCACGCGGAGCAGCAAGTCAAGCAGCTGTTCGACCTGGCCGCGAAAAACGGCTTGCTGCTGGCGCAGGGCGAATACAAGAGCGGCTACGACAAGGCCAGCCGGGTCGCGACATACCAGGTGAGCTTGCCGCTGAAAGGCAGTTATGCGGCCGTGTCGCAGTTCGCGCTGCAAGCGCTGCGCGCCGTCCCCTTTGCTTCGCTCGACGAACTGAGTTTTCGCCGCGAGCAGATCGCCGATACGCAACTCGAAGCGCGCTTGCGCCTGACGTTTTATCTGACCGATACACCGGGCGATGCGGGAGAAACGCCATGACCCCGCGCCATTATCTGATGCTGGCCGGCGTGCTGGGCGCGGGCGCCTTGCTGCTGTTCGGCGAGCGCCAGCCCGTGGCCGAGGTGGCCGAGGCGGTCGAGCGGGCCGTCGCGCCCGCGCGCCATGCGGCAGTCAAGCCGCCGACCGCGCAGCCCGCCATCCTGGCCCTGCTGCCGCGCAGCGAAGTGGCGGGCGAGGAGGGCGAGACCTTTGGTGGCGCCGGCGCTGTTTTCCAGAGCCAGAACTGGAATCCGCCACCGCCGAAAATCGTAGCCGTCGCGCCACCGCCGCCGCCACCGCCGATGGCGCCGCCGCTACCCTTCGTCTACTTGGGCAAGGCGGCCGCCGATGGTGCCTGGGAAGTGTTTTTGTCGCGCGCCGACAAGATGTATATCGTGCGCGCCCATACCGTCATCGATGGCGCCTACAAGGTCGTGACGATCGCGCCGCCCGTCATGACGCTCACTTATCTGCCGTTGAACCAGGTTCAGCAGCTCAACATTGGAGTTTCCGAGTGATGTCTCGTTCCTTTTCATCGGCGCTGCTGCCTGTAATGCTGGTGCTGCTGTCCGGCTGCGCCGGGCAGCAAGCCTACCGCGACGGGCGCGAGCTGATTGCGCAAGATCAGGTGCCGGCCGGCCTGCAAAAGCTGCAGGAAGCGCTGCGGCAGGATCCCGGCAACGCGCAATACCGCAGCGCTTACTTGCAGGCGCGCGAGCGGGCAACCGGCAGCCGTTTGCAGCAGGCCGAGCGCCAGGCGCAGGCGGGGCAGGGCGAGCTGGCGCGCGCTTCTTTCATGAGCGTGCTGGAAATCGATGCGCAGAACGAGCGCGCCAACAGCGGCTTGCGCGCGCTCGAACGCGAGCAGCGCCAGGGGAAATTGCTGGCCGACGCACGCACGGCGTTTGATGCAAAACAATACGACCCCGCGCGCCAGCGCCTGAACGCCATTCTGACGGAGCAGCCGAACCACGCCGGCGCGCGCGCGCTGCTGCGCGAAGTCGATGAAAAGACGGCGCCGCCCATCGTCGAATCGGGCCTGGCCAGGTCGTACAAGCAGCCGATCACCATCGAGTTTCGCGACGCGCCGTTAAAACAGGTGTTCGAGTTGATCGCGCGCCGTTCCGGCCTCAATTTCGTCTTCGACAAGGACGTCAAGGCGGACGCGAAAACCTCGATCTTCCTGAAAAACAGCACGGTGGAATCGGCCGTCTACTTCCTGCTGGTGACGAACCAGCTGGAGCAGCAGGTGATGGATGCGAACACGATCCTGATTTACCCGAACGTGGCGGCGAAATTGAAGGAGTACCAGGAAGTGCTGGTGAAAACCTTCTTCCTGGCGAACGCGGATGCCAAACAGGTGGCCAACACGCTCAAGACCATTTTGAAGACGCGTGACGTGGTGGCCGATGAAAAACTCAACCTCGTCATCGTGCGCGACACGCCCGAGGCGATCCGCCTGGCCGAGCGCCTGATCGCGCTGCAGGACGTGCCCGAGGCGGAAGTGGTGCTGGAGCTGGAAATCCTCGAAGTCAAGCGCAGCCGCCTGATGGAACTGGGCGTGGCCTGGCCATCGAGCCTGACCCTGACGCCGCTTTCCACCTCGGGCGGAATCGGGCTGACCATCAACGACCTGAATAATCTGAACCAGCGCACCATTGGCGTGAGCAACCTGGCCGTGACGGCGAACGCCAACAAGACGGATGGTGACGCGAACATTCTGGCCAACCCGCGCATCCGCGTGCGCAACCGTGAAAAGGCGAAATTCGTCATCGGCGACAGGGTACCCGTGGTGACCACCACCATTTCGCCGGGCACGGGCGGCTTCGCGTCCGAGTCGGTCAGCTACCTGGACGTGGGCCTGACGGTGAACGCCGAGCCGACCATCTATTTGAACAATGAAGTGGGCATCCGCATTTCGCTGGAAGTGAGCAACCTGGGGGCGGCCACCACCACCCGCAGTGGCTCGACCCTGTACCAGATTGGCACGCGCCAGGCGTCGACCATGCTGCAATTGAAGGATGGCGAAAACCAGGTCCTGGCGGGCCTGATCAACAATGAAGAGCGCAGCTCGGGCAACAAGGTGCCGGGCCTGGGCGACATCCCCGTGCTGGGACGGCTGTTCGGCAGCAGCAAGGACGATAGCCAGAAGACGGAAATCGTGCTGTCGATCACGCCGCACCTGGTGCGCACGGTGCAGCGTCCGGAAGCGAAGGAGTCGGAGTTTTCCGCTGGCACCGAGGGCAGCTTCCGCCGCCGGCCCGACATGGCGGCCAAGGCGCCCACGCAGATGCCGGGCACGGTGATCGTGCGTTCCGGCCAGTCGGCCGTCGGCATGCAGCCGGCGCCGGCGCAGCCGATGATGGCGTCCGGCCAGGTGCCAGCGGCCTTGCCGCAGAGCGTGCCGGCGCCGGACGTGGCGCCGTCGCCCGAGCCTGCCGCCTCTCCCTTGCCGATACCGGCTGGCCAGCCCGTGCCGCTGCAGGCGGCGCCTTTGCCGTTCTCGTCCAGCCAGCCGGTGCCGGTGGCGCCGCCTACCGCCAAATGAGACTGGCGCATGCGCAAGGCGGGCAAGGCGGCTTCACCCTGATCGAGCTGCTGGTGACCCTGGCCATCCTGGGCGTGCTGGCCACCCTGGTGATCCCCGTCACGCAGGTGACGGTGCAGCGGCGCCAGGAGCAGGAGCTGCGGCGCGCGCTGCGCGAGATCCGCCAGGGGCTCGATGCCTATAAACGGGCCGGCGACGAGGGCCGCGTCCTGCGCGCGCCCGACGCCAGCGGTTATCCGAAAAGCCTGGAATTGCTGGTCGAGGGCGTGCCGGACCAGCGCAACCCGAAGCGCAGCAAGCTGTTTTTCCTGCGCCGCGTGCCGCGCGACCCGTTCAATGCGGATGCTGGCCTGAGCGATGCGCAAACGTGGGGCAAGCGCAGCTACGCCAGCGAAGCGGCCGAACCGCGCGAGGGCGACGATGTCTACGATGTGTACTCGACTTCCAACAAGACCGGCCTGAACAACGTGCCTTACCGTCTATGGTGAACCATGCGTACCCATGACCGCGCCGCCCGCACGCGCGGCTTTACCCTGATCGAGTTGCTGGTGGTGCTCGGCATCGTGGCGCTGCTGCTGACCCTGGCCGTGCCCCGCTATTTTCCCAGCCTCGACAAGGCGAAGGAAACCGTGCTGGCCGATAACTTGCGCAACCTGCGCGCGACCATCGACCAGTTCCACGGCGATACGGGCCGTTATCCCGATACGCTGGAGCAACTGGTGGAAAAGAAATACCTGCGCGCCATGCCCATCGACCCCATCACGGACAGCGACAGCAGCTGGCTCATCGTGCCGCCGCCCGACGACACGCCGGGCCAGGTGTATGACGTGAAAAGCGGCGCGCCCGGCAAGGACCGCAGCGGCACGCCGTTCGCCGACTGGTAGCGGCCATGCACCGTCCTGCGCGCCGCCAGCGTGGTTTCACTTACCTGGGCCTGATCATCCTGGTGGCCATCCTGGGCCTCGTGGGGGCGGCCGGGCTGAAGATGGGTTCCCTGCTGCAGCGCCAGGCGGCCGAGCAGGAATTGCTCGACATCGGCGCGCAGTTTGTCGATGCGCTGCAGAGTTACGCGGGCGCCACGCCAGCCGGCCAGCCGCAGCAGCCGCCGACTCTGGCCGCCTTGCTGCGCGATCCCCGCTTTCCGCAAGTGCGCCGGCATTTGCGCAAGCTGTATGTCGATCCCATCACGGGACGCGCCGAGTGGGGCTTGCTGTATCAGCCCGGCAGCCAGGGCATCATCGGCGTGCATAGCCTGTCGTCGTCCGCGCCTTTGAAAGTGGGTAATTTCGAGGCCCGTTTCACCGGTTTCGAAGGCAAGTCGCACCTGTCCGAGTGGCAGTTTGTCGCCGGCGGGCCCGTGCCGCCGGCAGGGTTGCCGCTGGTGCCTGCAGACGCCGCCACACCGTCCTCCACCGCACAGCCCGCCTTGTTTCCACCGCCACAAGCTGTCGCGCCAGCGCCCGAACCGGTACCGCCCGAGGTGGTGGAGCCGGACGAAGAGAGTGGCGCAGAACAAGAGGCGCGCAATGCGCTTTAACCATAAGTCAACAACGAAGTATCCAAGGGCAACTATTTTCACTTGGAAATTCATCTTGACTTATAACCATTTCATAGAGGAAATACTTTCAATAAATGAAATTTCAATAAAATAATTACAAGTAATTTAATGTCTTTATGCTACCATTCTGCCTGGTACTTTCAGTACTAAAGCGATGGCTGGCCCACTTGGCGGCCATAAATTACTTTTAAGGGATAATTTATGAAATTGAAATTTATCGCGGCAGGCATTCTGGCTGCAGCATCGTTCAGCGCATCGGCGGCCACTTACAATCTGGGTATCCTGGATCCGAGCGGCTTCGATACGCGGGCATCGATCACCACCAATTTCGCCGCCAATTCGGTGGTCAATGATTTGTGGACCTTCAAGCTGCTGACCCCATCGTCGACCTCGTTTGGCGCCTTGCAAACGTTTTCCGTTGCCGAAGGCGCGATCAGCAACTTCGCCGCCACGCTGGTGGGTTATGGCGACCTGACCCTGACGTCGGTGGCCGGCATCCAGAGCCTGAGCTGGGCCGGTTCCCTGGCTGCGGGCAACTACGAGGTGCGTGTATCGGGCTTGAGCGGTTTGCAGAATGGCCAGTACGTAGGCACGGTCTCCGCCTTGCCCGTGCCGGAACCGGAAACCTACGGCATGCTGCTGGGCGGCCTGGCGCTGGTCGGCTTCGCGGCCCGCCGCGCCCGCAAAGCTGCCTGATTTACTTTGGTCAGAATGACAAAACCCGCCGAGGCGGGTTTTTTTGTTTCTTGTTACGTGTGCGATTGCGACAACATGGGCAGGACTAGGCGCCAAGTCGAAGACAGTACGCTAGTACGGCGAGACGCAGGCAACAACGTCCTGCGCATGTTGTTACGCGTGGCGCTTGAAATCGCGGAAGCGGAAGCCAACGAGGAACAAGGTGGCAAAGTAGGCCACGCCGCACAGGGCCACCACCAACGCCAGTGCGCCGGCCCGCAACAGCGGATGGGCTTGCATGGCGATCCAGTCGATGCGCATGGCGCCAGCATACGCCACGCCGCCCATCACGATGAGTGCCGGCAGCAGGCGCAGGAAGAACTTGGCCCAGCCCGGTTTTGGCTGGTAGATGCCGCGCTTGCGCAAGCCCCAGTAGAGAAAAGTGGCGTTCAGGCAGGCGCCCAGGCCGATCGACAGGGCCAGGCCGGCCACGGCGATGTAGGGCACGAACAGCAGATTCATCAGCTGCGTGGCGATCAGCACGCCGATGGCGATTTTCACGGGTGTGCGGATATCCTGGCGCGCATAAAACGCGGGCGCCAGGGTTTTTACCAAGATGATGCCGATCAGGCCCAGGCTGTAGGCCACCAGCGGCTGCGTCGACATGGTCACGGATTCGGCCGTGAACTTGCCGTAATGGAAGAGGGTGGCGATCAGCGGCGTGGCCAGCGTTGCCATGCCCACGGCGGCGGGCAGGGCCAGCAGGAAGGTCAAACGCAAGCCCCAGTCCAGCAGGGCCGAGTATTCCGTCTTGTCGCCATCCACGTTCGCCTTCGACAGGCTGGGCAGCAAGATGGTACCCAAGGCCACGCCCAGCATGGCGGTGGGGAACTCCATCAGGCGGTCCGCGTACGACAGCCAGGAAATGCTGCCTTCGACCAGGCGCGACGCGATGCTGGTGTTGATCATCAGGCTGATCTGCGCTGCGGAGACGGCGAACACGGCCGGTCCCATCTTCTTCAATACGCGGCGCACGCCGCCGTCGGACAGGCCGATGGCGGGATTGATCGACAGGCGGGGCAGCATGCCGATCTTGATCAGCGCGGGAATCTGGATCGCCACTTGCAGCAGGCCGCCGGCGAACACGGCAATGGCCATGGCGTAGATCGGTTGCGCCAGATGGGGCGCGAGAAATAGCGAGGCGGCGATGAACGACAGGTTCAGCAGCACTGGCGTGAACGCGGGAATCTTGAATTCGCGCCAGGTGTTCAAGATACCGCCGGCCAGGGCCACGAAGGACATGCAAGTAATATAGGGGAACATCAACCGCGTCATCCACACGGCAGCGTCAAAAGCGCCTGGATCCTTGGACAGGCCCGTGGCGATCGCGTAGACGAACCACGGTGCGCCGACGATGCCGATGGCGGACACGAGCAGGGTGGCCCAGACGAGAGTGGTGGCCACATGGTCGGCCAGTTGCTTGCTCGCTTCCTGGCCATGCTGGTTCTTGTATTCAGACAAGATCGGCACGAAGGCTTGCGAGAACGCGCCCTCGGCAAACAATCGGCGCAACAGGTTGGGGATGCGGAAGGCAACAATGAAGGCGTCCGTGTAGGCGCCGGCGCCAAAGGCGCGCGCGAACAGGCTTTCGCGCAATAATCCGGTTACACGGGACAGCATGGTCATGCTGGAAATGGCGGCGAGGGTTTTAAGCAAGTTCATGGGGGCAGATTATAGCCGGGCGCGGTACCGGCAAACGCTTAAAATATGGTAACAAGCGGGTAACAAGCGCCGCCTATTCGCCCTTGTCAGGCCCATTTTCACGTGTTTTTGACGTGACACACGGTTTTTTGATTTGCCCCCGCTTGAAAATATCGCTATAATCGAAGGCTGTACAGAATTCTGTTACGCAGACACTAATGTTTGACAGGCACTGGTTTGGCACACATGGTTCGGCAGACGCACAGAACGCACCGGTTGGCAAACACTAATGTTTGCAAACGCACTTTGACCCTGTTTTAGGAAATTCCATGGCAAATACCGCACAAGCGCGCAAACGCGCTCGTCAAGCAGTTAAGCAAAACGCACACAATTCGTCCCAACGTTCGACCTTGCGCACGGCTATCAAAGCTGCTCGCAAAGCGATCCAGGGCGGCGACAAGGCAGCTGCTGCTGCAATCTTCCAAGCATCCGTGTCGACCATCGACCGTATCGCTGACAAGAAGATCATCCACAAAAACAAGGCAGCTCGCCATAAGAGCCGTCTGGCAGCTGCTTTGAAAGCACTGTCCGCTTAATATTCGCCAGCAGGCAAGCCACTACAGTGGCCTTGCCTGTGCCGGTACGCTGGCACTGGTTGAAAAGCAAAAACCCGCAGATTCATTCTGGCGGGTTTTTTCGCGTTCTTTTTCGCGGCCGTGTCCGCAGCGGACAGCGGCCACCGCCTAACGTGCGGCCGGCAAGTTGCCGATGCTCATGCCTGGCTTGATATTCTTTTGCTTGAACCAGCCCAGGTGCATTTCCAGCGCATAGCGCACGGGCACGGTCTTCGTCGAGCAATGGCTGTCGAGCGTGTGCGGCTGCATGTCTTCGATGTTGATGATCTTGCCGCCGGCATCGATAAAGGCCACGGACAGGGGTAGCGGCGTGTTTTTCATCCACATGCATTGCGTCGATGGATTGCCAAAGACGAACAGCATGCCCGCATTGGCCTCCATTTTTTCACGGTACATCAAGCCCTGTTCGCGCTGCGCTTCCGTGGCGGCCACTTCCGCCTGGATCAAGTGCATGCCAGCCGACAGTTGCACGCTCTTTGTTTGCGCTTGGGCAATGCCGGCGCAGGCCAGCAGAGCGGTGGACAGGATCAGACGGCGTAGGGAATTTTTCATGGGGGCGTGACGGTGGCTGCGAAGCGGCGATTAAGCCATGCTGGCGGCTGCCTGGTCAAGCATGCTGCCTGTCCGCGCCGAAAGCGTGGGGTTACAGCAACATGGCTGCTGCCGTAACCCCGGAAACTGCATTTACTTCACGGGCTTGCCAGCTTCAGCGGCCGGCTGCTTCGTCTTGCGCGCCTGGGGAATCAGGCGTGGTGCATCGGTCGCGGCCGAAGCCTTGGTTGATGCACCGGAACGCGCCGCATCCGTCGCGGCCGAAGCGTTGACGGTGGCCGAGGCCGGCGGCGCCGGTTTGACGGCGTCGGTGGCGGCCGACGCATGGCTGGCAGCCGAGGCGGGTGGCGGCTTGACGGCATCGGTCGCGGCGGAAGCGTGCACCTTGGCGCCCGATTGCGCCAGTGCGGCGCCAGCAAACAGGGTAGCGGCCAGGGCCAGGATTGCTTTTTTCATCATCTTTCCTTTTCTGTCATGTTAAGGTGGGATGATTTTAATGCATTATCTAAAAATAAATAGTGCTTATTGGCAAAATTCGACGCCGCGGCTGTTTTTTCTTGTCCCGCTCACGCTTTTCCTATGTTCTCGGCCGGCACTTCGCACCATTCGCCGGGCAGCAAGGGATGGCTGGCCAGCGAGAACGGGCCGATGGCGCTGCGCACCAGGCGCAGGGTGGGCAGGCCGACGGCGGCCGTCATGCGCCGCACTTGCCGGTTTTTTCCCTCTTTTAAAGTGATTGCCAGCCACGCGGTGGGCTTGTCGGCGCGCGCGCGGATGGGCGGATTGCGGGGCCACAGCCAGTCCGGCTCGGCGATGCGCACGGCCTTGCATGGCTTGGTGATGAAGTCGCCCAGGTCCAGCGGCGCCTGCAGGCGCGCCAGGCTGGCCGCGTCGGGCACGCCGTCCACCTGCACCAGGTAGGTTTTCGCTTCCTTGCGGTCCGGGTGGCTGATCTCGTGCTGCAGGCGGCCATCGTCCGTCAGCAGCAGCAAGCCTTCGCTGTCGGCGTCGAGCCGGCCGGCCGGGTAGATGCCGGGGATGGTGAGATGGTCGGCCAGGGTGGTGCGGCCATCCTGCGGCGAAAACTGGCACAGGACCTGGAATGGTTTATTGAAGAGGATGAGTGGCATGCTGGATAAATTGATGCAAACGATGGTGGCTGCTGGTCGGCGCCGCAAAAGCGTGGCGCCCTGTAAGATACTGGTGCATAATGTGAAACGTTAGTCTTATGTCTTATAGAAGACTATGGCGCTGCGGTTCTTTGGCGACGCGGATGGTCCGGGTGTTCTTTCCCTGCTAAAGTGCGTTGTTGCCGCCTTGTTCGGACTTGTTTTTGTAAACTCTGCAATCGCAGAGCGCGTCGCCGGCCTGTGTTGCCCGCCAGCGGTGCGTCCCACTTCGGAGATCACGATGTATCAACATATCACTGTACCTGCTGACGGCCAAAAAATCACCGTCAACGCCGATTTTTCGCTGAATGTACCAGATAATCCCATCGTTCCCTTCATTGAAGGCGATGGCACGGGCATCGACATCAGCCCGGTCATGATCAAGGTGATCGACGCTGCCGTGGCCAAGGCCTACGGCGGCGCGCGCAAGATCAGCTGGATGGAAATCTATGCGGGCGAAAAATCGACGAATGTGTACGGCCCCGACGTGTGGCTGCCGGAAGAAACCCTGCAAGTACTCAAAGATTACGTCGTTTCCATCAAGGGCCCGCTGACGACACCCGTGGGCGGCGGCATCCGCTCGCTGAACGTGGCCTTGCGCCAGCAGCTCGATCTGTACGTCTGCCTGCGTCCCGTGCGCTACTTTACGGGCGTGCCATCGCCCGTGAAAGAGCCGGAAAAGACGGATATGGTGATTTTCCGTGAAAACTCGGAAGATATCTATGCCGGCATCGAATACCAGCAGGGTTCGCCCGAAGCCAAGAAATTGATGGATTTCCTCGTCAATGAAATGGGCGTGACGAAAATCCGCTTCCCGGCCACGTCGGGCCTGGGCATCAAGCCCGTGTCCATCGAAGGCACGGAACGCCTCGTGCGCAAGGCCATCCAGTACGCGATCGACAATGACAAGCCATCCGTGACGATCGTGCACAAAGGCAACATCATGAAGTACACGGAAGGCGGCTTCCGCGACTGGGCGTATGCGCTGGCGCAAAAGGAATTCGGCGCCGAACTGATCGATGGTGGTCCATGGTGCAAGTTCAAGAATCCGAAGACGGGCCGCGACATCATCGTCAAGGATTCCATCGCTGACGCGTTCCTGCAACAGATTTTGCTGCGTCCGGCCGAATACAGCGTCATCGCCACCCTGAATTTGAACGGCGATTACATTTCCGACGCGCTGGCGGCGCAAGTGGGCGGCATCGGCATCGCGCCGGGCGCCAACCTGTCGGACTCCGTCGCCATGTTCGAAGCGACGCACGGCACGGCGCCGAAGTACGCGGGCAAGGATTACGTGAACCCCGGTTCCTTGATTTTGTCGGCGGAAATGATGCTGCGCCACATGGGCTGGCTGGAAGCGGCCGATCTGGTCATTTCCTCGATGCAAAAATCGATCGCCTCGAAGCGCGTCACCTATGACTTTGCCCGTCTGATGGAAGGCGCCACGCAAGTGTCGTGCTCCGGTTTCGGCGCCGTGATGATCGAGCACATGTAATAGAGGGGCAGGGTGCTGCGCACCCTGCGGACGAAAAAAAACCCCGTCAGGAGACGGGGTTTTTCACATCTGAGGGCCGGCGATGCTTAGGCTGCTTGGATGTTGGAAGCTTGCTTGCCTTTAGGGCCTTGCGTGACTTCGAATTGAACTTTTTGACCTTCTTTGAGGGTCTTGAAACCGTTCATGTTGATTGCGGAGAAATGAGCAAACAAATCTTCGCCGCCATCATCTGGAGTGATGAAGCCAAAACCTTTGGAATCATTGAACCACTTAACTGTACCTGTTGCCATAAAAAGAACTTTCAAAATTAAAACAAATCACACGAGCCATAAAAGCAAGAAGCTTCTTGCCCCCTCCTCGACGTCTCACTTCTTATCAAGCTGTACATTACTGCAACAGTCGATACAGCATTGTTGGCGGAATAAATAATGAAGTCAAGCGCTTTTCCATCGATATTGCCAAATTCTTCACGGCAACCAAAAAAGCAACTCTTGATTTTGGCGGCAAGGTCGCCATCTGCGCACTATTAAGAAAACGCGTAAGATTGAAAACAATTGGAAAGGCGTAGATATTGCGCATGACAACCACTGTGAAAGCATTAGAATAAGCGTATGGCAACCAAGCACGACACAGAAACCCTGCTGGAGCGGCAAGTGCTGAAGCCGCCACCGCTCTACCAGGTAGCCTTGCTCAATGACGACTACACCCCGATGGAATTTGTGGTGGCCATCATTCAGGAGTATTTCAACAAGGACCGTGAAACGGCGACGCAAATCATGCTCAGTGTTCATCGCTACGGCAAAGGAGTGTGCGGCGTGTTCTCTAAAGATATAGCGTGTACCAAAGTGGAGTTCGTTTTAACGCATGCGCGCAAGGCGGGGCACCCCCTGCAGTGCGTGATGGAGGAAGTATGATTGCGCAGGAATTAGAAGTAAGTTTGCACATGGCGTTTGTCGAAGCTCGGCAGGCACGGCACGAATTCATCACGGTTGAGCATTTACTGCTGGCACTGCTGGACAATCCCTCCGCTGCCGAGGTGTTGCGTGCCTGCGCGGTCAATATAGAGGACCTGCGCAAGACCCTCACCAATTTCATCGGCGATAACACGCCGACCGTGCCTGGCACGGGCGAAGTCGACACCCAGCCGACGCTTGGTTTCCAGCGCGTGATCCAGCGTGCCATCATGCACGTCCAGTCCGCCTCGAATGGCAAGAAGGAAGTCACGGGCGCCAATGTGCTGGTGGCCATCTTCGGCGAGAAGGATTCGCATGCGGTCTACTACGTGCACCAGCAGGGCGTGACACGCCTGGACGTGGTCAATTTCATTTCGCACGGCGTGCGCAAGGACCAGTCGACGGAAAGCGCGAAAGCCTCCGAAGGCGTGGAAGAAGCGCCTGTCGATGGCCAGCCGAAGGAAAGTCCGCTCGACCAGTTCACGCAAAACCTGAACAAGGCCGCTGCCGAAGGCAAGATCGACCCGCTGATCGGGCGCGAGGAAGAAGTCGACCGCGTGATCCAGATCCTGTGCCGTCGCCGCAAGAACAATCCGCTGCTGGTCGGCGAGGCGGGCGTGGGCAAGACGGCCATCGCCGAAGGCCTCGCTTACCGCATCACGCAAAGCGATGTGCCGGAAATCCTGCAGAATGCCGTCGTGTATTCGCTGGACATGGGCGCCTTGCTGGCCGGAACCAAATACCGCGGCGACTTCGAACAGCGCCTGAAAGCCGTGCTGAAACAGTTGAAGGACAATCCGAACGGCATCCTGTTCATTGACGAAATCCACACCATCATCGGTGCGGGTTCGGCGTCGGGCGGCACTCTGGATGCGTCCAACCTGCTGAAGCCGGCACTGGCGAATGGCCAGCTGAAGTGCATCGGCGCGACCACGTACACGGAATTCCGCGGCGTGTTCGAGAAAGACCATGCGCTCTCCCGCCGCTTCCAGAAAGTGGACGTCAACGAGCCGACCGTCGAGCAAACCGTGCAAATCTTGCGCGGCCTCAAATCGCGCTTCGAAGAGCACCATGGCGTGAAATACTCGGCCTCGGCCCTGTCGACGGCGGCCGAACTGGCTGCGCGCTTCATCAACGACCGCCATCTGCCCGACAAGGCGATCGACGTCATCGATGAAGCAGGCGCGGCGCAGCGCATCCTGCCGAAGTCGAAGCAAAAGAAAACCATCGGCAAGGCCGAGATCGAGGACATCATTGCCAAGATCGCGCGCATTCCGCCGCAAACGGTCAACCAGGACGACCGCAGCAAGCTGCAGACGATCGACCGCGATTTGCGTAATGTCGTGTTTGGGCAAGATCCCGCCATCGATGCGCTGGCGTCGGCCATCAAGATGGCGCGTGCGGGCCTGGGCAAGACGGACAAGCCGATCGGTTCCTTCCTGTTCTCCGGTCCGACCGGCGTCGGCAAGACCGAAGTGGCGAAACAGCTGGCTTTCATCCTCGGTATCGAGCTGATCCGTTTCGACATGTCGGAATACATGGAACGCCATGCCGTGTCGCGCCTGATCGGTGCGCCGCCGGGCTATGTTGGTTTCGACCAGGGCGGCTTGCTGACGGAAGCGATCACCAAGAAGCCGCATGCGGTCTTGCTGCTCGATGAAATTGAAAAAGCCCATCCGGACATTTTCAATATCCTGCTGCAAGTCATGGACCATGGCACCTTGACGGACAACAATGGCCGCAAAGCCGATTTCCGCAACGTGATCATCATCATGACGACCAATGCGGGGGCGGAAAGCTTGCAAAAGACGTCGATCGGCTTCACCAATTCGAAGCAGGCGGGCGACGAGATGGCCGACATCAAGCGCATGTTTACGCCGGAGTTCCGCAACCGCATCGACGCGACCATCAGCTTCCGCTCGCTGGACCAGGAAATCATCCTGCGCGTGGTCGACAAGTTCCTGATGCAGCTGGAAGAGCAGTTGCACGAGAAAAAGGTCGAGGCCGTGTTTACCGAAAAGCTGCGTGCTTTCCTCGGGAAGAAAGGTTTCGATCCGCTCATGGGTGCGCGTCCGATGGCACGCTTGATCCAGGACATGATCCGCAAGGCCCTGGCCGACGAACTGTTGTTCGGCCGCCTGGTCACCGGTGGACGGGTCACCGTCGACCTCGACGACAAGGACCAGGTCTTGCTGGAATTCCCGGAACCGCCAGACGCGGCACCGACGGCAGCACCGGAAACGGTGGAAGTGGAATAAGCTTCCTGCAGTCAACGAAAAACCCGCCCACGCAAGTGGCGCGGGTTTTTTTTCGTTTTTATGGGCAATAAAGAAGGTTTTAAGAAGGTTTTCTTTGGTCATAGTTATGCCAGAATTGCTATCCGGTATCGACATGGTGTCCATACCGCCTGACCGCCATCTGGATGTCCATATGAAAATTTCCCGTACTCTCGCCTTCCTGTTGTTTTCCGCCGGCTTGCTGGGTAGCGCCGCCGCTGCCGCTGTTGCCGCCGCTCCTGCCGGCAGCTATTTCCGCTTTCCCGCC
Organism: Janthinobacterium sp. NKUCC06_STL; assembly: GCF_019345455.1. Taxonomy (NCBI): domain Bacteria; kingdom Pseudomonadati; phylum Pseudomonadota; class Betaproteobacteria; order Burkholderiales; family Oxalobacteraceae; genus Janthinobacterium; species Janthinobacterium sp. NKUCC06_STL. Next base: position 35,448 of record NZ_JAHKQY010000012.1, on the reverse strand, counting down.
GTGCGTGGCGATACCGTCGTCTTCACGGCCGAAGGCGATTTGTGGAAAAGCAATCTGCGCGGTGGCGCGGCGCAGCGCCTGACCACGCATCCCGGCTATGAAACGAACGCGGCGATTTCGCGCGACGGCCAGTGGATTGCCTTTTCCGCCGCCTATGAAGGGGCGCAGGAAGCGTACGTGATGCCGCTGGCCGGCGGCTTGCCGCGCCGTATTTCGTATGACAATGGCGGCGTGCTGGTGCTGGGCTGGACGGCGCAGGGCGAGGTGCTGGTCAGCACGCAAAACACGGATGGCCCCGCTTCGCGCCGCATCGTCGCCGCCATCGATCCCGTGAAACAGACGCGGCGCGTGTTTCCCGTGGCTGACGCCAACGACGCCGTGCTCGACGACTTTGGCAAGACGCTGTTCTTCACGCGTTTCGGCCTGGCCATGACCAACGACAATGTGCGCAACTACCGCGGCGGCGCGCATGCGACCCTGTGGCGCTATGACCTCGATGGCAAGGGCGAGGCCGTGCGCATGCATGCGGAGCCTGCTGTGTTGGCTGGCAACAACAAGCGCCCCATGTGGTGGCAAGGCAGAGTCTATTACATCAGTGACGAGGGCGGCAGCGACAATCTGTGGAGCATGCTGCCGGACGGCTCCGACCGCCGCGCCTTGACGACCCACACGCAGTGGGACGTGCGCAATGCGCAGCTGGGCGACGGCAAGATCGTGTATCAACTGGGTGCGGACCTGCAAGTGCTGGACCTGGCGGCAGGGACGGAGTCGTCGCCATTGCCGATCAGCCTCGTGTCCGACTTCGACCAGCAGCGCGCGCGCCAGATCCGCTCGCCACTGGACACCCTCTCCAATGTGCAGGTGTCGGGCAAGGATGAGCGCATCATCCTCACCGCCCGCGGCAAGGTCAGCATCGCCGGCACAGGCAGTTTGCGCCGAGTCGATATCGCCATTCCCGAAGGGGCGCGGGCGCGCGACGCCGTGTTTTCCAGCGACGAGAAATCCGTCTTCGCCATCGTCGACACGAGCGGCGAGAATGAGATCTGGAAGTACGCCGCCGATGGTTCGGGCAAGGGCGAGCAGCTGACGACGCAGGGAGATAACCACCGCTGGAAACTGTATCCATCGCCGGACGGGCGCTGGCTGGCGCACACGGACAAAAAGGGCCGTTTCTGGCTGCTGGACCTGGCGACCAGGGGCAACCAGCTGATCGATGACGCGGGCAAGGCCGGCGTGGACAAGCATGACGAAGTGCAATGGTCGCCCGACAGCCACAACCTGGCCATCGTGCGCGTGGCCAGCAACGAGCAGCGCGAGCAGATCGGCTTGTACAACCTCGCGTCGAAACAGCTGCAATTCGTCACCAGCGACCGTTATACGTCCGGTTCGCCCGTGTTTTCGCCCGACGGCAAGTGGTTGTATTTCATGTCGGCGCGCAATTTTCAGCTGGCCAACGGCTCGCCGTGGGGCGATCGCAACATGGGGCCCGTGTTCGACAAGCGCATCGGCGTGTATGCACTGGCACTGCAGCCGGGCAACCGTTTCCCGTTTCAGCCCGACGATGAGCTGAGCCGTCCGGGAGTGAAACCGGCCGAGACGGATGGTGAAAAGGCGGCCGAACAGGCGGCGGAAAAGGCATTGGAAAAGGCCGGCGGCAAGACGGCCGTGAAAAAGGCCCCAGCCGCCTTGCCTGCCATCGTCAGCCAGGGCCTGGCCGAGCGCCTGTATGAAGTGCCGCTGGCGGCGGGCAATTACAGCGCGCTGGCCGCCGACGACAAGCGCCTGTATTTCCTGGAACGGGAAAGTGGCGAGAACAAGTCCAGCCTGAAGACCTTGGCGATTGGCAATACCGGCTCCAAGCCGGAACTGCTGGTGGCCAATGTGCGCGAATTCGACCTGGCGCAGGATAAAAAGCATTTATATTACCGTACTGCGGCCGCCACCGGCCCGGGCGAGATGCTGGTGATCGAGGCGGGCGCCAAGCTGCCGGCGGACCTGTCGAAGGCCAAGGTCAAGGTCGACGACTGGACGTTCGTGTCGAATCCGCGCCTGGAATGGAAGCAGATGTTCAACGATGCGTGGCGTTTGCACCGCGACTTCCTGTACGACGCGAAGATGCGCGGCGTGAACTGGAAGGCGGCGCGCGACAAATATGCGCCGCTGGTCGAGCGGGTCACGGACCGCGCCGAACTCAATGATGTACTCGGCATGATGGTGGCCGAAGTGGGCGCCCTGCATTCGCAGATCCGTCCCGGCGAACTGCGCCGCACGGAGCAGGAAGGCACGCCGGCGGGCCTCGGCGCCGTGCTGGCGCGCACCGGCGAGGGCTACCGGGTCGAACATGTCTACCGCAGCGAAGCGGAATTGCCCTCGGCGCGCGCACCGCTGTCGCGCCCCGAAGTGGATGTGAAGGCGGGCGACGTGATCACGGCCGTCAACGGCAAGGACGTGCTGGCCGCGCGCGACATCAGCGATTTGCTGCTGAACCAGGCCGACAAGCAGGTGCTGCTGCAAGTCAAACGTGGCAAAGGCGCGCCGCGCGCCGTGATCGTCACGCCCGTGAACATGGCAAAACAGACGGCACTGCGCTATGGCGACTGGGAACTGAGCCGCGCCGAGCAGGTGGCGGCCGCTTCGCAGGGACGCATCGGCTACCTGCATTTGCGCGCCATGGGCGCCAATGACATCGCCTCGTTCGCGCGCGATTTTTACGCCAACATCAACCGCGAAGGCCTGATCATCGACGTGCGGCGCAATAACGGCGGCAATATCGACAGCTGGATCATCGAAAAACTGCTGCGCAAGGCCTGGGCCTACTGGGCGCCGCCGGGCGTGCAGCCATCGTCGAACATGCAGAACACCTTCCGCGGCCATTTGGTGGTGCTGGTCGATGAACTCACGTATTCGGATGGCGAGACTTTCGCCGCCGGCATCAAGGCATTGAAACTGGCGCCGCTGGTGGGCAAGCGCACGGCCGGCGCCGGAGTCTGGCTCAGCGACAATACGCGCCTGGCCGACAACGGCATGGCGCGCGTGGCGGAAAACGGCCAGTTCGGCATCGACGGCCAGTGGCTGATCGAAGGCGTGGGCGTGGTGCCGGACGTCGAGGTGGAAAACCCGCCGCACGCCACCTTCAATGGCGCCGACCGCCAGCTGGAAGTGGCGCTCGACATGCTGGCGAAAAAGCTCAAGGAGCAGCCGCGCCCCGCCTTCCAGGCGCAGCCTATCCCCGCGCTGAAGTAAGGTGGCTACAGGCCGCAGGCGGCCTTGAACTGCTGCGCGCGGCGGCGCGATACCTCGACCACGCTGCCGTCCTGCAGGTGCAGGGCTAGGCCATCGGCGGCATTTGGCGCGAGCCGCGCCACCTGCGCCAGGTTGACGATCTGGCGCCGGTTGGCGCGCAGGAACAGGGCAGGATCGAGCTTTTCTTCCAGCTGGTTCAGGGTGCGCAGCATCAGCGGCCGCTGCGCGCCGAAATGCACGCGCGTGTAGTTGCCTTCCGATTCCAGCAGGCGGATATCGTCAAACGCCACGAACCAGCAGCGTTCCCCATCCTTGATGAAGACCTTGCGCGGCGCGGGCGGCGGCACGGCTTGCGCCCGCGCGCCGGCACGCGCCAGCGCCGTGGCCAGGCGCGCCGCCTGCACGGGTTTTTGCAGGTAGTCGAGGGCGCTGACCTCGAACGCCTGCAGCGCGTACTGGTCGAAGGCCGTGCAAAAGATGACGTCGGGCGCATCATCGAGCGCGGCCAGCAGGTCGAAGCCGGAGCCGCCCGGCATCTGCACGTCGAGCAGCAGCAGGTCGGGGCGCAGCTTGCCGATCTGCGCGACGGCATCGGCCGCGCTGGCCGCCTCGCCCACGATCTCCACGACGCCGTGCTGCACATGCGGCGCCAGCAGCCTTCGCAGCTCGGCGCGCGCCAGGCGCTCGTCATCGACCAGCATTACCTTCAGCGGCTGGCCGTTCATGCCGGCTCCGGCAAGTCGATGGTGGCATATACCCAGCCCGCCTGCTGGCGCAGTTCCAGGCTGGCGCGCTCGCCGCAGGCCAGTTGCAGGCGCTGGCGCGCATTGCGCAGGCCGATGCCGGTGGAGCCGGATGCGCCGCGCAGCTCACCCGTATTGGCCACCTCGATCCGCAGCATGTCCGTGTCGGCGCCGCGCCGCGCCGCGATGCGGATGTCGCCGCCCTCGGCGCTCGCTTCGACGCCGTATTTGACGGCGTTTTCCACCAGCGTTTGCAGGGCCATGGGCGGCACGCGCGCGTGCTCCAGGCCGGGGAGGATGTCGAAGCTGACGCGCAGGCGTTCCTCGAAGCGACTCTGTTCGATGGCCAGGTAGGCGCGCACGGCGTCCAGTTCGGCCGCCAGCGGCACCGTGGCGTGCTGGCTGGACTGCAGCGCGTGGCGCATCAGGCCGGCCAGCTGGTCGATCATGTGCGCGGCCGCTTCGCGGTCTTCGAAGATCAGTGCGCGCACGCTATTGAGGCTGTTGAAGAAGAAATGCGGATTGACTTGCGCCTGCAGGGCGCGCAACTGGGCGTCCTTGGCCAGCACTTCCAGGCGCAGCGCCTCGGCCTCGAAGCGGCTGGCGCGGCGCAGCGACAGCGCGGTGAAGTAGAACACCGTCCAGGTCAGGAATACCCCGAACCAGAACAGCAGGGCGCCGGGCAGCCAGGCGATGCCGCGGAGGGTGTGCGGCGGATACATGACGTGGAAGGCGCTCGCCACGCTGGCCGTCTGGATGGCGGCCAGCACGATCAGCGACGGCACGATGCGTGTCCAGCGCAGACCGTTCGCCGCCCAGCCGCGCCGCTGCAGGACGCCATGCCACAGATGCGACAGCAGCAGCCCGCCCAGCGAGCCCCAGCCGGCAATCGTCACGACGATGCGCAGCTGCGTGGAGCCGCCATATACGCTGTTGAACAGGGTGAGCGCGCCCCAGCCGGCCAGCTGGAAGGTCCAGTACCAGTTGATCCTGGCCAGCAGCGGCGGCCGTTGCAAGGGCGTGTTCATCGCCTAGTCCAGGAACTGTTCGATGCGCGCATGCATCCAGTCCGGCTGGTCGTACATGATGAAGTGGCGCGCCGTATCGGCCAGCGCGACTTTTACGCCGGGCAGCTGTGCATACTGCTGCTGGAAGGTAGCCTCGATGGCGGCGCGCGGCGCAAAGTCCTTGTAGGCGATCCAGGTGCCCAGCACCAGGGTCGGCGAGCGCACTTTCGCCACATCCTGGCGCAGGTCGCTGGCCATCAGGGTGCCCATGGCCTTGATCACCGTCTCGCGGTCCGAGCGCTGGCCCCAGCCGATGATGCGCTCCACGTCGGCCGGCGCGCTGGCCATGCTGGTCACGGCGCGGCGCTGGCTGGTGGCGTAGGTGGCGCCATCCTGCGCGCGCATGGCCGATTGCATCTGCGTCGCCATGGCTTGCAGCTGCGGCGGCGTGATGGAGGGCAGCTGCGTCGCGCCCAGCGCCGGCAGCGAGTCGACGATCACCAGCTTGCCCGTTTGCGCCGGATGGTCGATGGCCATTTTCAGGGCCAGGAAGCCGCCCAGGCTATGTCCGATGATGGCCGGCTGGCCCAGTTTTTGGCTGCCGATGTAGTCGGCCAGTTGCTGCTCCGCCTGCGCCAGCAAGTCGCCTTCGATGGGCGCCGCGCCGGCAAAGCCGGCCAGTGTCAGCACGTGGCATTGGCGTGCGGCTTGCGGGCCGCACAGGCGCGCCACCGTGCCTTGCCACACTTCGCCGGACGACGCGAGGCCGGGAATCAGGATCAGCGGGCGGCCTTGTCCGGTGACTTCGACCGTGAAGGCCTTGGGGGCGGCGGCCTGGCTGGCGCCTGCCGCCAGCAGGGCACTAGATAAGATCAAGGTTTGCAGTGTTCGTTTCATGGGGTACTCCTCCTTGACGACCATGCTAGCGGCACAGGCGTGCGGCTGCCAGCGCCGCGGGATGAACGGCGGCAGGGCGGGATGAACGGTTCATATCCACACATCCTGGTCCTGGCAATGGTCAGGAAGGTAGGTCAGGTACTGCACCATGCGCGGCGCCGGGCCGCGGTTGGGCGTGGCGCAGTGGGGCAGCGCCTGGTGCCAGATGATGAAATCGCCGGCCATGCCGTCGACGGGCATGGGCCGCAAATTGTCGACGGCCCATTCGCGCGGCTGGCGCCCCGGCGGCACTTGCCGCAGCCAGTCGGCCAGCTTGTGCTGGAAGCCGGGCACACAGTGAAAGGCGCCGTGCTGCGCGGAACAGTCGCTCAGGTACAGCATGCCTTGCAGCTTGAAGGGAATCGGCTGCTGCAGGCTGACGTCCCAGTGCAGGGCGCTGCCAGGGAAGCTGTGCTGCGGCGTTTGCGGCGGATTGAAGCTGACCTTGTCGATGCTGGCGTAGATGCCGGCGCCAGTGCCGATGCCGGTGTCATATAGCTGCTGACAGGCGTGGCGGATGTGCGCACTGTGGCGGTTTTCCTCGAGGGCCGGATGGTCGGAAAACTGCAGCATCAGGCCCCGCTTGCCCGGGTGCGGCTGGTACCACGACGCGGCATCATCGGGGCTGGCATCCAGATAGTCCCAGATGGCTGCCCGGGCTGCCTCGCACTGCGCGCGCGGCACGGCGCCGCGCAGCACCAGATAGCCGTGCTCCTCGAAATGGCGCAGCTCGGCGGCGGACAGCACGTCCTGGTGCGCGCTGGCGGCGTGCGCCGGGCGCACGCGCGTGCGGCCAGCCAGCCACGCCTGGAAAGCTTCCAGGGTAGGGCGTTGCTGGAACAGGAACTGCATGGCGTCTTCCATGGAAATGCCGCGCGCGTACAGCGCCTTGATGTCCTGGTGGTCGCGCGCCAGTCCCTCTTTGCCGCTCGCGCCAGCGTGCCCCGTGCAGCGTTGCCATAATTCGTGCAAATGAGGCCAGTCGTCCATGGTGTTTGGGGTATGGTTGAAAAGTCAGCCGCTGCGCAGGCGCCGCCACAGGGTGGTGCGGCTGATGCCGAGGTAGTGGGCGGCGGCGTCGCGGCGCCCGCCGAAGCGCGCCAGCACCGCGCTGGCGCTTTCGTCTTCCGGGCGCGGTGCGGCGGTGACAGCTGCGGCGGATGACGCCAGCGGCAGTGCCGTGCCGGCAGCGTTGCCCAGTTCCGGCGCCACGCCCAGCACGAAGGCGGGGGTGAGCGCCTGCAGCGGTTCGGCGGCCAGGAACAGGGCCAGGCGCTCGGCCAGGTTGCGCAGTTCGCGCACGTTGCCGGGCCAGTCGTAGCGGCGCAGCAGCGGCGCGCAAGCCTGGATTTCCGCATGCAGGTTGGGGTGCGGACGGGCACCCAGCGCGGCCAGCGCGTTTTTCAGCGACCACTCGGCGAGGCCAGGAATGTCGCTGGCGCGTTCGCGCAAGGCGGGCAAATGCAGGCGCAGCACGGCCAGGCGGTAGAACAGGTCGGCGCGGAAGCGGCCTTCGCGGATGCGTTGCTCCAGGTCGCAATGCGTGGCGCTGATGATGCGCACATTGATGGCGATGGGCCGCGTGCCGCCCACGCGCACCACTTCGCGCTCTTCCAGCACGCGCAGCAGGCGCGTTTGCAGGGCCAGCGGCATTTCGCCGATTTCGTCGAGGAACAGGGTGCCGTGGTTGGCCGCTTCGAACAGGCCCGCATGGCCGCCCCGGCGCGCGCCCGTGAAGGCGCCGTCCTCGTGGCCGAACAGTTCCGATTCCAGCAAGGACTCGGCGATGGCACCGCAATTGATGGCGATGAAGGGGCGGTTTGCGCCCAGGCTGCGCGGGCTTTCGCGGTGGATCGCCTGCGCCACCAGTTCCTTGCCGCTGCCCGTTTCGCCCTGGATCAGCACCGTCGCCGGCGAGCGGGCATACAGCACCACCGACTGGCGCAGCGCTTCCATCGCTTCCGATTCGCCGCGCAGATCGTGCAGGCCGTGGCGCGCGCGCAGGGTGTCGGCCACCACCGCGCGGCGTCCCCGGGTCGATTCGATCTGCGTCAGGCGCGCCAGTTCCAGCGCGTCGTCGAAGGCGCGCCGGATGGCCGTGGCCGAATACACGAAGACGGCGGCCAGTCCGGCCTCTTCGGCCAGGTCGGTGACGAGCCCCGCGCCGACGACGGCCTTGACGCCGGCCGCCTTGAGTTCATTGATCTGCGCGCGCGCGTCTTCCTCGGTGGCGTAGGTGCGCTGCGCGATCTGGAAGCCGAAGGTGGCGGCAAATTCGGCCAGTTCCGGCATCGGGTCCTGGTAGGTGACGACGCCGATGTGCGGCGAGATGCGCCGCGCGCGCGCCAGCGCCTGCATCACGTCGTAGCCGCTGGCCTTGGCGATGATGACGGGGACCGACAGCCGGCCTTTCAGGTAGGCGCCGTTGGAACCGGCCGCGATGACGGCGTCGCAGCGCTCGGTGGCCATGCGTTCGCGGATGTGGCGCACGGCGTCGTCGAAACCGAGGTTGATCGGTTCGATCGTCGCCAGGTCGTCGTATTCGAGCGTGATGTCGCGGAACAGGTCGAACAGCCGCGAGACGGAGACGGTCCAGATGACGGGTTTGTCGCGGTGGTCGAGCGGAGGTTGGGGAGGGCGGCGCATGCTTTATTCTAAACGATTTGTTTCATTTTCTTGCCATGCAACGCCGTTGCAACGATCGTGTTGCAAGTGGTCTGTGGCGTTTCAGATATTGCCAATAAGGAATATGAAAAAACCCGTGGAAACTGGTTTATGATCTAGCAGCACCATGATGCTTGGAAGAATATTTTCCCAAGCGCATGTTTATCTCGTCCCTAACCGTCCCATGGTGTCCATGAACCGCGTCCCCACCAGTCCCGATTTCATTGCCGATGCCTTGCAGCTGATCGCCTTGCCGGCCTGTGCCTGCGATGCCTGCGGCATGGTGGTGGCGGCGAATGGCGCCTTGCAGGCCTTGCTGGGCACAGATATTTCGGGGCGCTTGCTGACCGATTGCTTTACGGACGCCTATCGCGCGTCGAGCACCAGCATGCTGCGCGGCGCGCTCGGTGCGGCCGGACGCGAGCGGCAGTGGGACAGCAGCCTGCAAGGGGTATCGGGCGCCATCGCCGTGCAGGTCTGGTCCAGGCCGCTTCTGGTGGACGATGGCTTGCCCGGTGCGACCCTCGTGTTTGCCGACATCCGCGTGCAGCAGCGCGACCAGCAAGCCTTGCGCAAGACCTTGCTCGAGCAGCAGGCCATCCTGGAAAGCGCGGCCGTCGGCATCGTCTTTTCCAAGGGCGGCTTCATCGAGGAGTGCAATATCCGCGCCGCCGAGATGCTCGGCTATGCGCGCCACCAGCTGACGGGCATGCCGGGCGCGGTGCTGTACCGCTCCGCCGAGCATTGCCGCGCCCTGGGGCTGGAAGCGGCGCCGCTGCTCTCGAAGGGCAAGCCATACCGCACCGAGCTGGAATTGCGGCGCCAGGATGGCACGCTGTTCTGGAGCCGGCTGCACGGGCGCGCCGTCGATCCCCTCAATACGCATGACGGCACGGTCTGGATCATCGAAGACATCAGCGACCACCGGCGCGATGAAGACCAGTTGCGCCGCGCCATGCTGGAAATGCAGGCCGTGATGGATAACGCGCCGCTGGCCATCGGCTTCCAGCGCGACAAGGGCGTGCTGCGCTACAACCGGCGCTTCGCCGAATGCTTCGGCTTTGACGGCGACAGCGGCGTGGGCCTGGCCGTCGCCGACCTGTATCCGTCGCGCGCGGCATATGACAATGTCGTGCGGCAGGCTTCGCCCCTGCTGCGACGCGGCCTGCCGTTCCAGGGCGAGATGGAAATGCGCCGGCGCGACGGCTCCACGTTCTGGGCGCTGGCGTATGGCTATGTGCTCAATCCCGAGAGCCAGACGGATCGCGGCTTGCGCGACACGATCTGGCTGTTCGACGACCGAAGCGCGCAAAAGGCGGCCGAGGAGGCGACGCGCCAGCTGATGCTGGAGCAGCAGGCCATTCTCGACAATGCCTCCGTCGGCATCCTGTTTTCCCGTTCGCGCCTGATCCTGCGCTGCAATCCCCGCTTTGCCGAAATGTTCGGCTACGCACAGGAAGAGATGACGGGCTTGCCCGCCGCCGAGCTGTTTCCCTCGCCCGTCGCCTACGAGGCGTTTGGCGTGCAAGCGACGCCGCTGCTGGGGCAGGGCTTGCCGTACGAGCAGGATGAATCGCTGTTCCGCCGCCGCGACGGCAGCCTGTTCTGGTGCCGCATCCGCGCCAAGGCCGTCGACCAGACGCACAGCGAGCAGGGCGCCATCTGGATACTGGAAGACATCACGGCCAGCCGCCAGGCGCAGATGGAGGTGGCGGCCATCATGACGAATGCCTCGGTGAGCATCCTGTACACCAAGAACCGCCAGATCACGCGCTATAACCTGGGCTTTGCCGCGATGTTCGGCTACAGCGGCGACGAGGCGCTGGGCTTGCCCGGACGCGCGCTGTACGTGTCGCAGCAATCGTACGAGTTGCTGGGTGCGGCGGCCTTTCCCTTCCTGTCGGTGGCCAAGCCCTTCCAGACGGAAGTCGAGATGATGCGCCGCGACGGCACGACCTTGTGGGCGCAGCTGATCGCCTACGTCGTCAATCCGGACGACCCCGCCGCCGGCACCATCTGGATCATCGAAGACCGCACGGAAGCCAAGCGCGCCGAAGAATCCCTGCGCAACGCGCTGCTGGAAAACCAGGCCATCCTCGACAGCGCCGTGCTGGGCATCTCGGTGATAGAGGGCGGCTACAATTTGCGCGCCAACAGCAAGATGGAAGAGCTGTTCGGCTATGGCCCCGGCGAGATCAACGGCCTGTCGGTGCAAGCCCTGTATCCGGACGTGGCCGCGTGGAAGGTGGCGCGCGGCGAGACGGCGCGCGATTTCGATGCGGGGCGCGTGCACATGTCGGAATACCAGCTGGTGCGCAAGGATGGCAGCCGCTTCTGGGCGCGCCTGTCCGGCCGGCCGTTCGACCTGGCGCATGCGCATGGCCGTTCCGTGTGGCTGGTCGACGACGTGACGGCGCGCCGCGAGGCGGCCGAGGCGGTGCGCCGCGCGCGCGACGAGCTGGAATTGCGCGTGCAGGAACGCACGGCCGAACTGGCCGGCGCCAACCTGCTGCTGCAGGGCGAGATCGTCGAGCGGCGCCAGGCCGAGGCGCGCGTGCATCACATGGCCTACCACGACAACCTGACGGGTTTGCCGAACCGCGCGCTGCTGTCGGACCGGCTGGAGCGGGCCATGCTGGCCGCGCAGCGCTCCGGGCGCAAGCTGGCCGTGATGTTCATCGACCTCGATCGCTTTAAAACCATCAACGATTCGCTGGGCCACATGACGGGCGATTTGCTGCTCAAGGAAGTGGCCGCCCGGCTGTGCGGCGCCGTGCGCGCCAGCGACACGGTGGCGCGCCTGGGCGGCGATGAATTCGTCGTGCTGGTGCCGGGCATCCGCGGCAGCGACGAGGCGGCGCGCGTGGCCGAGAAGGTCATCGAGGCGCTGACGCCCGCCTTTCCGCTCGACGGCCACGTGCTGCACGTGACGCCGTCGATCGGCATCTGCCTGTATCCGGACGATGGCGGCGACGTCGATGCGCTGATGCGCCATGCGGATGCGGCCATGTACCACGCCAAGGGCAATGGCCGCAACAACTACCAGTTCTTCACGCAGACGATGAACCAGGCGGCGGCCCTGCATTTTGATCTGGAAAGCAGCTTGCGCACGGCACTGGCGCTGCAGCAGTTCGAACTGTTTTACCAGCCGATCATCGATATCGCCACGCGCCGCCTGCATGGCATGGAAGTGCTGCTGCGCTGGCGCCGTCCCGGCCACGGCCTGGTGCTGCCGGACCGCTTCATCCCCATCATGGAGGAAAACGGCTTGATCGTGCCGGTGGGCGAGTGGGTGATGCGCCAGGCTTGCGAGCAAAGCATGGCCTGGCAGCGCCAGGGCTTGCAGCCGGTGCCGCTGGCGGTGAATCTGTCGCCGCGCCAGTTCATGCACAAGGGCCTGGTGGCGGCCATCGGCGCCGTGGTGCGCGAAACGGGCATCGATCCGGCGCTGCTGGAATTCGAGATCACCGAGACGGCGCTGATGCAGCACGGCGAGCATACGCTGGAGATTTTGCGCCAGATCAATGGCATGGGCTTGCGCCTGTCGATCGACGACTTCGGCACCGGCTATTCCAGCCTGGCCTATCTGAAGCGCTTCCCCGTGAAAAAGGTCAAGATCGACCGCGCCTTCATCAAGGATCTCGAACACAGTGCGGAAGACCGCGCCATCGTGGCGGCCATCATCGCGCTGGCCGACAGCCTGCAATTGTCGGCCGTGGCCGAGGGCGTGGAAACGGAAGAACAGTTCGCCCTCCTGCAGGCGAACGGCTGCCGCTATGCGCAGGGCTATCTGTTTTCCGCGCCAGTGCCCGCCGTGAACGCACAGGCCTTGCTGGAGCGGATAGTCGTTAGTTAGTCAATCGTCGCCACGACAGGCGCATGGTCGGACGGTTGTTCCCATTTGCGGGGCACGCGGTCGATCACGCAAGCCGTGCAGCGGCCGGCGAGGGCGGGCGAGAGCAGGATGTGGTCGATGCGCAGGCCCTTGTTCAGGCGGAAGCCCAGCTGGCGGTAATCCCACCAGCTGAACGATTTGTCGGCCTGCTCGAACAGGCGGAAGGCGTCCATCAGGCCGATGTCGAACAGGCGCTGCAGGGCGGCGCGTTCCTTGTCCGACACCAGTACCTGGCCTTCCCAGGCGACAGGGTCGTGCACGTCGCGGTCGTCGGGGGCGATATTGTAGTCGCCGACGACGGCCAGTTGCGGATGCTGCTGCGCTTCTTCGGCCAGCCAGTCGTGCAGGGCGGCCAGCCAGCCCAGCTTGTATTCGTATTTGTCCGAATCGACGCTCTGGCCGTTCGGCACATAGGCGCAGACGACGCGCACGCCACCGATGGTGGCGGCCAGGATGCGCTGCTGCGCATCTTCATAGCGCGGGTTGTTCTTGACCACGTCGGTGATCGGCAGCTTCGACAGGATGGCCACACCGTTGTACGTTTTCTGGCCGCTGAAGACCACCTGATAGCCGGCCGCCTCGATCTCGGCGACGGGGAACTTGTCATCCGTGAGCTTGGTCTCTTGCAGGCAGAGTATGTCGACCGGGTTGTCTGTCAGCCACTGCAGCACTTGCGGCAGGCGCACTTTGAGCGAGTTGACGTTCCAGGTGGCGAGTTTCATGGGAAAAATCCTTGCTTGAATAGGTGGCGATAGGCGCGAATCTTACCGCATGCGTGTCGATGGCGTCCTGCGCCGCTTGCCCGGTATGGGCTTTATTGACTGGCCGGGAAAAAGAGGAGGGATAAAATATTTATACTTAACCAATCGTGGCGCATGAATATTATGTTTTTGTGTATCATTGATCAACCCCTATGTTTGATTTGGCATAAGTGGCTGGCGCGGCAGGATGCGTCCCGCCGTTTAACGCGACAAAGGTGTAAAGTTTCTCGCTAAAACGCGATAAAAACTACTAAAATGGCACCGTGTAACAACTGTGTCATACGGCTTTGTTACAGCCAAGTGAAGAACCGAACAGGAAGCAGTTGTAATTAGTTGTAATTGCTATTCCGATTACATGACCACTGTGCCGGGGACGGAGTGTCAATTCCGTCTCTGGCGCCGCCAGACTTGTTATATAAATTGCAGTACTATATCTATGAGACTGTTTTGCGACATCAATAGATGGTACTATTTTGAAATGTTGCAGTTTTAATAGTGAGACTTGCGCGTAGCATTTGCAAAGGAAGAAAATGCGAACTGCATTTGAAGCGTGGGCGCAGCGTGACGGCCACATTGTGCGGCGAAGAGAAGATAAACCGGATGAGTACCTGATTTTCGAGACCCAGCGCCGCTGGGTTATCTGGCAGGCAGCTCTGACGCATGGCAAGACGGCTGCCAAGCCGCGCGTGAGCGCGGCCGAGAAGGCGGCGAAAGCCCAGCGCGCGCTGGAAATGTCTTCCGATGAAGCGACCGTGCGCAACAAGGTGCTCAATGAGGTGCTCGACGCCTTCAGCGGCGCCGATGGCGCGGCCGGCATGGAAGGCATACTGAAAGTAATCCAGGGCCTGAAGCAGAAGCAGAAGGCACTGGCCGACGACAAGAGCGAAGATTCAACGGCTTGAGGGGACGGCGATGCGTTATCGGCACTATAAAGGCGGCATTTACGAACTGGTGTGCGAAGCCACGCTGGAAGCGGATCTGACGCCGATGATCGTCTATCGCGCCGCCGACGGTTCCATCTGGACCCGGCCGAAAGACGTGTTCTTTCAACTGATCGAAGTCGAAGGCGTCATGGTCCAGCGTTTCGCTCCCATCAACTGATGGCCGCCTGCGTGCGTGCCCGGGATTCTTTCATGCGTCAATTGCTGCCTGCCGCTCTGGTGCTGGGCTTTGCCTGCGCCGCGGCACATGCCGAAACCATCGGTTCGGTCGATACGGTATTTAAACTGATCGGCCCTGACCACAAGATCGTCGTCGAAGCGTATGACGACCCGCGCGTCGCTGGCGTCAGCTGCTACCTGTCGCGCGCCAAGACGGGCGGCATCAAGGGTGCCGTCGGTCTGGCCGAAGACAAGGCCGATGCGGCCGTGGCCTGCCGCCAGGTGGGGCCGCTGCAATTCAAGGGCAAACTGCCGCGCCAGGAAGAAGTGTTTACCGAGCGCGCCTCGATCTTCTTCAAGCACGTGCGCGTCGTGCGCATGGTCGACAGCAAGCGCAATGCGCTGGTCTACCTCGTGTATTCCGACCGCCTGATCGAAGGCAGTCCGAAAAACAGCGTCACCGCCGTCGCCGTGCCCGGCGACCAGCCGATTCCCGTCCGTTAAGCGAGCTTCCCATGCGCGTGCCGCTGTCTGCCCCCCTTGCCGCCTTTGCCGCCGGGACGCTGCTGTTAGGCCTGGGCGGCTGCGCCACTCTGACGGGCAACACCGAGCAGATGGTGCTGGTGCAAACCATCCAGGACAACCGCGAGCTGACGGGCGCCGGCTGCATCCTCAGCAACGACGTGGGCAAGTGGTTCGTCACCACGCCCGGCCGCATCACCATCCGCAAGAGCCAGGAACCGTTGAAGGTCGACTGCCGCAAGCACGGTTCACCTGCCATCGCGATGGACGACCATATCGATCCCAAGCTCAATGGCAGCGTCTGGGGCAATGTCATCCTGACCCTGGGCGTCGGCTATTTCGTCGACCGCAACACGGGCGCCGGCTTTGACTATCCATCGATTTTGACCATCGTCATGCAGGACCCGGCGCGCCTGGCGCCGCCGCCCGCCCCCGTCGCCGCGAAGCCGCAGCCGGCCGCCGTGCCGGAAACGGTGGTGCAGCCCAAGGTGGCGCCGTCGCCTTTGCCCAATCCCGTCGTCTACTGATTACTACACACGAAAAAAAGCCGCCAGGGTCAGTGACCATGGCGGCTGTCTTCTTGCGTTCTCTTACACGCGGTTGATCAGGAACGTCGTCAGCAGGGGAACTGGACGACCGGTCGCGCCTTTTGCGCCGCCCGATTTCCATGCCGTGCCGGCGATGTCCAGATGCGCCCAGGTGTACTTCTTGGTGAAGTTTTCCAGGAAGGCCGCTGCCGTCACCGAACCGCCGCCTGGCGTGCCGATGTTGGCCAGGTCGGCGAAGTTCGACTTCAGCTGCTCGTTGTACGCTTCTTCGATCGGCATGCGCCATGCCGTGTCGCTCGACTGCTTGCCCGCTGCCAGCAATTCATTGGCCAGCTGGTCATGCGCCGCATCGCTGCGCGTAAACAGGCCGCTGTTATGGTGGCCCAGGGCGACGACGCAAGCGCCCGTCAGGGTGGCGATATCGACCACGGCTGCCGGCTTGAAGCGTTCGGCGTAAGTCAGCGCGTCGCACAGCACCAGACGGCCTTCGGCGTCCGTGTTCAGCACTTCGATGGTCAGGCCATTCATGGAGGTGACGATGTCGCCCGGCTTGGTGGCGCGGCCCGACGGCATGTTTTCGCACGCGGCGATGACGCCGATGACGTTCAGCTTCAGGTTCATTTCGCCAATGGCGCGGAAGGTGCCCAGTACCGAGGCGGCGCCGCACATGTCGTACTTCATTTCATCCATGCCAGGACCGGCCTTGATCGAAATGCCGCCCGTGTCGAAGGTGATGCCCTTGCCGACCAGGACGACTGGCGCATCCTTGGCCTTGCCGCCCATGTGCTTCAGGACGATGAATTTCGGCGGCTGCTCGCTGCCGTTGGTGACGGACAGGAAGCTGCCCATTTTCAGCGCTTCGAGCTGTTTGCGGTCCAGTACTTCGACTTCGAACTTGTAATCCTTGGCCAGCTGCTTGGCCGTGTTGGCCAGGTAGGTCGGATTGGCGACGTTCGCCGGCAGGTCGCCCAGCTTGCGCGTCAGGTCGGAACCGTTGGCGATGGCGATGGCTTGCGCCAGCGCGCCGCGCGTCGCTGCTGTTGCGGGAGCGGCCAGGACGATCTTGCGCACGCCGGCTGGCGCCGGATCTTTTTTGCTTTTTTGCGAGTCGCAGCGGTATTCGCTGTCGTGGGCGGCTTGCACCACGCAACGGATTGCCCAATTTACGTCGCGCTCTTTCACTTCAGCCAGCGGTAATGCGATAATGGCGTCCGCAGCGCCCAGCGAGCCGAAGGCCTTCAGTGCGGCTTGTACGCCGGTCGTGAAGCTTTTTTCGCTGACAGTATCATCGCTGCCCATGCCTACCAGCAGAACACGTTCGGCGGCGACGCCATCGACTGCGCGCAGCAGCAAGGTGCTGCCAGGCTTGCCGCTGATGTCGCCGGACTTCAGCGCAGCCGAAATCGCACCCTTGCTGTCCAGCGATTTTGCCGCTGGCGACAGTTTTTTGTTTTCGAATACCGCAACCGCGATGCATCCGCTTTTGGCCGTGCCGAGGGTGCTCTTGGTATCGAATGCTTTTATGCTAAAGTCCATTTGGTTCTCCGTTTTCATTTACTAGTAACGTGTTACTCAACTAACTGACCCGAATTATAAACTCCGAATGATCTTTCAACGCGCCCTTCGACGTGAATTGGCTAGTGCCGCCGGGGCCACCTTCACAGTTTTGTTCAGCATCCTGCTCACCTGGATGCTGATCGGTATTCTCGGCAAGGCGGCGGGCGGCAAGATTGCGTCGTCCGACGTCATGTCGCTGATGGTTTTTTCCGCCCTGATGCAGCTGCCCACCATCATCATCCTCACCGGTTTCATTTCGGTGCTGATGGTCGTCACGCGCAGCTACAAGGAGTCGGAGATGGTGGTGTGGTTCGCCTCCGGCCTGAGCCTGTCGCGCTGGATCTGGCCCGTGCTCAGCTTCGGCCTGCCGTTGGTGCTGGCTACCGGCGTCCTGAGCCTGTACGCCACGCCGTGGGCGCAAAAGAAAAGCGATGAATATGTGGCGCGCTTTGAAAAGCGCGAAGACCTGCAGAAAGTCACGCCGGGCCAGTTCCGCGAATCGGCCGGCAGCAACCGCATCTTCTTTGTCGAGGGCGTCAGCGGCGAAAAGACCGTGGTGCAAAACGTCTTCGTCAATACCGTCGATGAAAAAGGCAGCGCCGTCGTCGTCGTCGCCAAGGAAGGCGTGATCAATACCGACGCCAAGGGCGAACGCTTCCTGGTGCTCAAGAGCGGCCGCCGCTACCAGGGCGTGCCGACGCAAGCGGACTTCCAGACCATGGAATTCGAACAGTACATCATGCGCATCGAGAGCAAGCAGCAGGAGCTGGGAGCGGAGCTGGGCGTGCGCGCCATGAGCACCATGGCGCTGGTCGCCAATGCGAATCCCTACACCATGGCCGAATTGCTGTGGCGGGTCAGCGCGCCCCTGATCGGCCTGATGCTGATCCTGCTGGCCATTCCGCTGGGCTTTGTCAATCCGCGTGCCGGCAGTTCGACCAACCTGATTATCGCCTTGCTGATTTTCTTTACGTACAGCAACCTGATCAAGGTCATCGAAGCGAGCGTGAAGCAGGGCCGCCTGAGCTTTGGCCTGGCTTGGTGGCCGTTGCACCTGCTGGCGGCGCTGGCCGTGGTGGCGCTGTTCGCGTGGCGCCTGAATGTGAACCACCGCTATCATCCGCTGGTCCTGCTGGCGGCTTTCAAGCGCGCGCGCCGCGCCGGCAAACCAAGTAAAGCGGCATCGAAATGAAGATTTTACAGCGCTATTTTGCGGTCTCGATATTCCAGGCGGTGCTGTTCGTGCTGCTCGCTTTTTTGGCACTGCAAGCCTTCATCGACCTGACGGGCGAGCTGCCCAAGGTGGGCCGCAACGGCTATACCATCCAGTACGCCTTCCTGTATGTGCTGGTACTGGTGCCTGGTCACGTGTACGAGGTGATGCCGATCGCGGCGCTGATCGGCACCATTTATACGATGGCGCAGTTTGCCGCCAGTTCCGAATTTACCATCATGCGCGCATCGAGCATGTCGACGGCGATGGCGGCCGGTTTCCTGTTCCGCATCGGTATCGTCTTCGTCGTCATCACCTTCATCTTCGGCGAATTGATCACGCCGCGCACGGAGCCGCTGGCCGAACGCCTCAAGCTGACGTCGCGCGGCGCGGCCGTGTCGAGCGAGTTTCGCTCGGGCCTGTGGACCAAGGACATGGTCAAGAGCGAGGGCCTGACGGGCACCGTCACCGGCTCGCGCTTCTTCAATGTCGGCGAAGCGCGTCCGGACGGCCAGCTGAAAAACGTCAAGCTGTATGAATTCGACACCGACATGCGCTTGCGCACCCTGACCGTGGCCAAGGGCGCGACGTATCAGGGCAATAATATCTGGCGCCTGACCGAGGTGACGGAAACCTCGTTCTCGAACAGCGCGGCCACTTCGCCCGGCTTCGAGCCGAAGCTGTCGAACTACTATGGACAGGAAACGAGCCTGGTGCACACGGTGCAAAGCGCCAGCAAGGACATGACGTCGGAAGTGACGCCGAAGATCCTGACGGTGTCGGCGTCCGACCCGGAGCGCATGTCGGCCAGCGAACTGGCCGTGTACACGCGCCACCTGGCCGAGAACAAGCAGGAAACGGAGCGCTTCCGCATCGCCTTCTGGAAAAAGCTGATCGATCCGCTGGCCATTTTCGTGCTGATGGCGCTGGCGCTGCCGTTCGCCTACATGCATACGCGCAGCGGCGGCATCAGCCTGAAGATCTTCATCGGCATCATGATCGGCGTCAGTTTCATGCTGGTCAACACGCTGTTCTCGCATCTTGGGCTGCTCAGCACCTGGCCGGCCTTCCTGACGGCGGTGGCGCCGAGCGCGCTGTATCTGCTGCTGGCGCTGGGCGCCCTGTGGTGGGTGGAGCGGCACTGATGGAGACGAACGTGAAACAGGCACTGATCTTGTTTGCCCATGGCGCGCGCGCCGCATCGTGGGCCGCGCCTTTCGAACGCCTGCGCGACCTGACCCAGGCGCGCATGCCTGCCACCAGCGTGCACCTGGCCTTCCTGGAGCTGATGACGCCGCGCTTGCCCGAACTGGTGGCGACCCTGCTGGCCGAGCTGCCCGCCGGCGCCACCCTGGACGTCACCGTGGTGCCCGTGTTCCTGGGGCAGGGCGGGCATGTGCTGCGCGACTTGCCGCTGTTGCTGGAAGAACTGCGCCAGCAGCATCCGGCACTGCGCCTGAAGGTGGTCGAGGCGGTGGGCGAGAACGCCAGCGTGCTCGCCGCCATCGCCGATTACTGCGTGGCGGCGCCAGGCTCCAGCATTCTCCCTTGAGCGGCATCGACATCGTCTACCTGTGGGTGGACGGCGCCGATCCCGCCTGGCGCACGCGCCGGCAGCGCGCCTATGCCGCCTGGGCGCAGGCGCATCCCGGCCAGCTGGCCCTGCATGGCAACGTGGCGGGGCGCTACCGCGACAACGGCGAACTGCGCTACAACCTGCGCGCGCTCGAGCGCTTCTTCCCCGGCCACGGCCACATCTACCTGCTGACGGACCGGCAAGTGCCCGACTGGCTGCGCGCCTCACCGCGCCTGACGGTGATCGACCATGCGAGCCTGATGCCCGCTGCATCCCTGCCGGTGTTCGACTCGGGCCATATCGAATCGTATCTGCACCATATTCCGGGCCTGTCCGAACGCTTCCTGTATCTGAACGACGACGTATTTTTCGGCGCGCCGTTCGAGCCCGCTTTCTGGTTTGGCGGGGAAGGGGAGGGGCGTTTGAGTGTGTTCACGGAGAGCGCGCTGCACGATGATCTGCAGGACTTGCGCGCCGACGTGGCCGCGCCAGCCAACTGCGCCACGTTGTCGCGGCAATGGCTGTCGGCGCAGTACGCCGGATACCTGCATGAACCGCGCCTGTATGCGCATGCGCCGCGGCCCATGCTGAAAAGCGCGCTGCATGCATTGGAAGGGCTGGCGCCGGCCATGTTTGCCAGCGTGCGCGCGACGGTGTTCCGCTCGTGGCAGGTGCCGGCATTGCTGCCCGACCTGGTGCCGCGCTGGATGGTGCATCAGGGGATTGCGCGCTCGCGCATGCTCGACCCGCTGCATATCGCCAGCGGCGATGTGCAGGCGCCGCGGCAGCTGGAGGAACTGGCGGCGCGTTTCGGCAGCTTGCCGTTTTTCTGCATCAACGATACTTGCGACGAGGCGGATGATGACGACCCGCGCCTGCTGCGCGTGGCCGCCACCTTGCAGCGGCTGCTGCCGCTGCCATCATCATTTGAAGGCGCTTAAGCCGATTTCTTCTTCGGCGCCAGGCTGATACGGGCGGCGGCCGAGCTGTCGGACAGTGAAGCGAGGAACAGCAGCAAATAGGCGCCCAGTTCGAAGACTTCTTCGCCGAGCAGCGCGTAAGCGTCCGGCATGCCATGGAAGACCTTCTTGTCGAAGGGCCAGCCAGCAACCATCAGCAAGCCGCCGATGGCCGTCAGGATGGTGATGCGCATGGTGAAAATCAGGCCGGCATGGGCAAACACCTTGCGCGCGCGCGGCGCGAAAAAGATCAGTATGCGTATCAGTATCAGCAATTCCAGCACGCGCAGGGCTTTTTCCAGTTGCGCCCACGCTGGCGCCGTGCCGAACTGGTCGATATCGAGTTCGCGCAGCAGGAAGCCGAACAGCAGTGCGCACAGGCCTGCGTGCATGAGGAAGCGCAGCGACTGGCGGTCAGTCTCTTGCCAGGCGCGCACGCCGTGCACGGTGCAGGCGAGGGCCAGGAACAGCGCCTGCAGCCACTCCAGCAAATGGTTTTCGTCGTCGATATTCGGAAACACTGTCCACAGGGCGATGGAGGCGAGCATGCTGAGCAGCACAGCGCTGGCGACGCCGACATTGCTGCGGCTGAGCGAAGTCAGGGCTTCGCGCACGGAGGTGAAATTCATGTGTGATCGTAAGGCTAAAGTTGCGCGGCGCGGTATTGCAGCCTGCGGGCGCAGCTTTTTTCGGGGAGATTGCCAGTGCTTCCCGTCAGCCGGGAAACCGCATGGCAAGCGCTATGGCGGGGCGAAGCGTGAATTTATTGCTATCACGCAACAACTTCTCGAGAAAAGATGCGTCAGCATCGTATCATGTTTCCTCTGAAGACGTCGGTTACTGACTTTAAAGTCGGTAAAATACGCTGTGTTTAATCAGGCATGGCGCGCCAGAAGAGCGGCCGTTTTGTCGATGGCCTGGTGCGCGCGCGCGGCCATGGCGTCGCCCAGCATCACCAGCACGGGGCCGTGGGTATCGCCCAGGCCACGCGCCAGGGCGCTCAGCGGCAGGCGCACGATGTGCTGGTCCGGGCGGCTGCAGTTTTCAATCACCACCACCGGGGTATCGGCGCGGCGGCCTTGCGCCAGCAGGCGCTGCGCCGTGGCGATGGCTTCGCGGCCACCCATGTATTGCACCAGGGTATCGCAGTCGGGAATGCGCGTCTGGTCAGGTTCGCCTGGCGCCGTGCTGGAAGTAAAGAAGGCGACGCTGCGCGACACGCCCCGCTTGGTCAGCGGCTGCTGCGTGGCCGCTGCCGCCGCCAGGGCCGTGGTGATGCCGGGCACCACTTCCACTTCGATGCCCGCCTCTTCCAGCGCGCGCAATTCCTCGTCGGCGCGGCCGAACAGCATGGGGTCGCCCCCTTTCAGTCGCACGACGACGGCGTGCTTGCGCGCGTTGTCTACTAATTGCTTGTTGATGAACGCCTGCGCCGTCGACAACTGGCCGCAGCGCTTGCCGACCAGGATTTTTTGCGCTTGCGGGCACAACTCCAGCATCTCTTCGGTGACCAGCGCGTCGTGCAGCACGACGTCCGCTTGCGCCAGCAGGCGCGCGCCGCGCAAGGTCATCAGGTCTTGCGCGCCGGGGCCGGCGCCGACCAGGTAGACCTTGCCGGGGAGAGATGGGGAGCTGTTCATGTGGCTGCCTTTCCTGGACGATGCGGGGTTAGAGTCGAACCATGCCGGCCGCGACCGTCTGGTGGGTGACTTCATCGATCAGGATGAAAGCACCGGTGGCGCGGATATCGGCATACGCGTCGGCCGCCAGCGCCTGCTGCACGTTCAGGCTGATGCGGGCGATATCGTTCAGCTTGAGGCCTTCGGCTGGATGGCGCTGCTGCGTATTGATGTCGAGGATCGATTCGATCGCCGTCACCTTGGCCGCCGTCTGCTTGGTGCCGTGCTTGATCCAGTACTTGCGGCGCAGATCCAGTGCGTCTTCCGACAGCCAGCACACGTCGGCCACCACGGTTTTCAGCAGGGTGGCAGGGCGCTCGCTGCTGGCCAGCAAGTCGCCGCGCGAAATGTCGAGGTATTCATTGAGCAGCAGGGTCACGGACTGGCCCACCACGGCGGTGCTCAGCGAGCCGTCCAGGGTGACGATATCCTTGACGGTGGCCGTCTGGCCTGATGGCTGCACCACCAGGGTGTCGCCGATGCTGACCTTGCCTGCCTCGATGCGGCCCATGTAGCCGCGGAAGTCGTTCGCTTCGTGGCCGTTGTGGCGCGCCACCAGCTGCACCGGGAAGCGGAAAGGCGTGTCGTGCGATTCGTCGTAGACGGACAAGGACTCAAGCAGCTCGATCAGGGTCGGGCCCGTGTACCAGCCCAGCTTGTCGCCGCGTTCGACGACGTTGTCGCCCGTCAATGCGGACAATGGAATCGGCGTGATGTCCTTCAGGCCCAGCGACTGGGCGAATTCGCGGTAGGCCGCGACGATACGGTTGTATACCGTTTCATCGTAATCGACCAGGTCCATCTTGTTGACGGCGACGACCACGTGCTCGATCTGCAGCAAGTGGGCGATGGTCGAATGGCGCTTGGTCTGGATCAGCAGTTCCACGCTGCCGTCGTCGCCGAGTTTGACTTTCGACACGTCGATCAGGATGATGACGGCGTCAGCCGTGGAGGCGCCCGTGACCATGTTGCGCGTGTATTGCTCGTGGCCCGGCGTATCGGCGATGATGAATTTGCGTTTCGGCGTGGCAAAGTAACGGTAGGCCACGTCGATGGTGATGCCTTGCTCGCGTTCCGCTTCCAGGCCGTCCGTCAGCAGCGACAGGTCGACCGTGTCGCCCACCGTGCGCTTGTGCTTGGAGCGCGACATGGCGTCGAGCTGGTCGGCGAAGATGCCCTTGCTGTCGAACAGCAAACGGCCGATCAGGGTGCTCTTGCCGTCATCGACGGAACCGGCCGTAATAAAACGCAACATGCCGCGCTCTAAACTGTCGGTGGAGGTGGTGTTCTGGAGTGCTGCGTTCATTAGAAGTATCCTGCTTTCTTGCGTTTTTCCATCGAGGCTTCGGAAGTCTGGTCATCCATGCGGGTGGCGCCCCGTTCCGTGATTTGCGTGATTGCCGTCTCGGCGATGATGGCGTCGACCGTCGCCGCGTCGGACGACACGGGGCAGGTGCACGAGATATCGCCGACCGTGCGGAAGCGCACGATTTGTGTTTCCACCGTTTCGCCGTCGCGCGGCGGCGTCAGATCCGTCAGCGGCACCAATAAACCGTTGCGCGGGATCACCTGGCGCTCGTGCGCAAAGTAGATCGGCGGCAATTCCAGTTGCTCGCGGGCGATGTATTGCCACACGTCCAGTTCGGTCCAGTTCGAGATCGGGAAGACGCGCATGTTTTCACCAGGATGCACGCGGGTGTTATACAGGTCCCACAGTTCCGGACGCTGGGCTTTCGGGTCCCAGGCGCCGAATTCGTCGCGGAACGAGAAGATGCGTTCCTTGGCGCGGGCCTTTTCTTCGTCCCGGCGCGCGCCGCCGATGCAGGCGTCAAAGCCATGTTCGGCGATGGTTTCCAGCAAGGTCACGGCTTGCGCCGCATTGCGCGAATCCGTGGCCGGGTTGCGCAGGCGCACGGTGCCGCGCTGGATCGAGTCTTCCACGGAGCCGACGATCAGGCGCTCGCCCAGTTCCGCCACTTTCTTGTCACGGAAGGTGATGACTTCCGGGAAGTTGTGGCCCGTGTCGATATGTACGAGGGGGAATGGAAACTTGCCTGGGCGGAAGGCTTTCTCGGCCAAACGCAGCAGGACGACGGAATCCTTGCCGCCGGAAAACAGCAGCGCAGGGTTGGCCGATTCGGCCGCCACTTCGCGCATGATGTGGATGGCTTCCGATTCAAGGCTGTCGAGGTGACGCTGGTTCAAAATATTGCTCATATGGGTGCTTTCTTGTTCTGCTGAGTCTGTTGTGTCTGTTCAGGCTGCCACGGATTTGATGCGTATCAACTTACCGTCCACCATGTGCAGGCCGCATTCCTTCGAATCCGGGTTTTCCCACCACCAGCGTCCGGCGCGCACATCTTCGCCCGGCTGCACGGCCCGCGTACACGGTTCGCAGCCGATCGACGGGTAACCCTGGTCGTGCAATGCGTTGTACGGCACGTCATTGGCGCGGATATAGTCCCACACGTCTTCTTCCGACCAGTCCGCCAGCGGATTGAATTTCGTCATCGCGTGCGCGGCGTCGTCTTCCTGCACGTGCAGCTCGGCGCGCGTGGTGGACTGCGCGCGGCGCTGGCCCGTCACCCAGGCCTTGTTGCCGGCCAGGGCGCGGCCCAGGGGCTCGACCTTGCGGATACGGCAGCATTCGCGGCGCATCTCGACGCTGTTGTAGAACGCGTTCAGGCCATTTTGTTCCACGTAGGCGGCGACGGCTTCCGGCTGCGGGCGGTACAGGGTGATGTCGTGGTCGTAACGGGTCTTGACCTTGTCGAGCACGGCCAGGGTTTCCTGGTGCAGCCGGCCTGTTTCCAGGGAAAAGATGCCGATGGGCAGCTTCGCCTTGAGTATCATGTGGGTCAGCACCATGTCTTCGGCTGCCAGGCTGGACGCGAACACGGCTGGCGAAAAATCCGCGGCGATACGTGTCAGCGTTTGCTCGGTGGCGTCAATCAAAGAAGTCAAATCGCTCATGATGGGTCCTCAGATGCCGGCCGCGTTGTCGAGGTCAGGATTCTGGCCTTCGCGCTGGTGGCGGCGGAACAGCGGCGACTTCTGATCCCACGATGCCTGGTAGGTTTCCGAAAAGACCGACAATCCTTTCAGGGCGTCGTGGATGCTGCGATCCGGGCGCGTCGCATACGCGTCAAAGCCGACCCGGTGCATGGAAAACAGCTGGTCGCGCAAGACGTCGCCGATGGCGCGCAATTCACCCTGGAAACCCAGGCGGGCGCGCAGGTTGAAGGCGATGGAATAGCCGCGGCCATCCGTGAATTTCGGGAAGTCCACGCCGATGACGGGCAGTTGCGCCACGTCGGCCGCCAACTCTTCCGGGCGCTCGTCGCTGGCCAGCCACACGCCGATGTCGGGCAGGCGGGCCGCCAGGGTCTCGCGCTGGGCTTGCCATACGGGCAGCGGCACGATGACCTTGCCGGCAGGCACGACCACTGTTTCCGGCGTGTCGGTTTCATCGAGGCGCAGCAAGCCCCAGGTATTTGGCACCACGGCGGCGTTCTTGATGATTTCTTCGCGTACTTCAAACATATTCGTCTTCTCCCACCAGGTTGCCGACCGTGATCGGCGTTGCATATACGTGTTCCTTGAACGGTGCCACACCCAGGCGCTGGGCCGTGTCGACGAAACGCTCGCCTTCATGGCGGTCGCGCACGTAGACGTGCAGCAGGCGGCCGATGACTTCAGGCATCTGCAGGGAAGAGAACGATGGTCCGATGATCTTGCCGATGGCGGCGTTGTTGCCTTGCGCGCCGCCAATCGACACTTGATACCATTCGCTGCCATCCTTGTCGACGCCGAGAATGCCGATGCTGCCCACGTGATGGTGGCCGCAGGCATTGATGCAGCCGGAAATGTTCAGTTCGATCTCGCCGATGTCGTGCTGGAAGTCGATGCTGTCGAAGCGTTCCGCGATGGCGGCCGCGATCGGCAAGGACTTGGCGTTGGCCAGCGAGCAGAAATCGCCGCCGGGGCAGCAGATCATGTCCGTCAGCAAACCGATGTTCGGCGTGGCCAGGCCGTGCGCCTTGGCTTCCTGCCACAGTGTGAACAGTTTCGACTGTTCCACGTCGGCCAGCACCAGGTTTTGCTCGTGCGTCACGCGCAGTTCGCCAAAGCTGTAGCGGTCGGCCAGATCGGCCACGAAGTCGATCTGCTCGGCCGTCGCGTCGCCGGGCGGCACGCCCGTTTTCTTCAGGGACAGCACCACGGCCACGTAGCCGGGGCGCTGGTGCGGCTTGACGTTGCGCGCCAGCCAGTTCACATACGCCTTGTTGTCCGCGTGTTCCGTTTTGTAGTCGAGTTCCGGCAAGGCCAGGTAGGCAGGCGGATTGAAGAAGTCCGCCACGCGCTGCATTTCTTCGGCCGTCAGGGTTTCCGGACCGTCCTTCAAGTCGACCCATTCCGCTTCCACCTGGCGCGTGAATTCTTCCACGCCGATGGCTTTCAGCAAGATCTTGATGCGCGCCTTGTATTTGTTGTCGCGGCGGCCGTGCAGGTTGTACACGCGCATGATCGCCTGGATGTAGGTCAGCAAATGCTGCCATGGCAGGAAGTCGCGCACGACGCTGCCCAGGATCGGCGTGCGGCCCATGCCGCCGCCCGCCATCACCTTGAAGCCCACTTCGCCAGCGGCGTTGCGCACGGCCGTCAAGCCGATGTCGTGCACGGCGATGGCGGCACGGTCTTCTTCGGCACCATTGATGGCGACCTTGAATTTACGGGGCAGGGCGATGAACTCGGGGTGGAAGGTGCTCCACTGGCGCAATACTTCCGCGTACGGGCGCGGATCGATGATTTCATCGGCGGCGACGCCGGCGAACGGATCCGATGTTGTATTACGGATACAGTTGCCGGACGTCTGGATCGCGTGCATTTCCACGGACGCCAGATCGGTCAGGATATCGGGCGTTTGTTCCAGCTCGATCCAGTTGAACTGGATATTCTGGCGCGTCGTGAAGTGGCCATAGCCGCGGTCATACTTGCGCGCGATGTGCGCGAACATGCGCATCTGCGTCGACGACAGCAAGCCGTAGGGCACGGCGATGCGCAGCATGTAGGCGTGGCGTTGCATGTACAGGCCGTTTTGCAGGCGCAGCGGAATGAATTCCTCTTCCGTCAGTTCATTGGCGATACGGCGCGCAACCTGGTCTCGGTACTGGGCGATGCGTTCTTTGATGATGAGGTGGTCGTACTGATCGTAATGGTACATATCAATTCCTAAAAAAGCCGGGGTGCTGGAAGATTGCCTGGGATTATGTTCTTGATACTGCTCTAGTCACTTGTTCGGTAATTAATAGATTAGCTTCACTGCCACGCCGGTCAAGGTCATCGCCAGCAGGACTCTTAAAAACTTTTCCGGCACCGAGCGGGCGACCCAGGAACCGAGCGTGATGCCGGGCAGGGAGCCGACCAGCAACGAGGCCAGCAATTCCCAGTGGATGGAACCGAGCCACCAGTGGCCCAGGGCGGCGATGGCCGTCAGGGGTACGGCGTAGGCGATATCGGTGCCCGCCACTTCGGCCGAGCTCATGCGTGGATACAGCATCACCAGCAGGGTCGCGCCGATGGCGCCGGCGCCGATCGACGAGACCGTCACCAGCACGCCCAGCACGGCGCCGGAAATAATGGTCGCGGCGGCAAGCTTGTTGCCTTGCAATTGTTTCTCAGGGTGCGCGTTGATCCAGGCCAGCATGCGGCCCTTGAAAATCAGCGCCACGACGGTCAGCAGCACGGAGCCGGCGATCGAGTAACGGATGATCTGGCCGATTTCCGGCGACAGGGTACCGAACGATTTCAGCGCCAGGGTCGCGATGACGGCGGCGGGCAGGGCGCCGATGCACAGACGCTTGACGATATCCCAGCGGATGGTGCCGCGCAGGCGGTGCGTCAGGGTGCCGGCGCTCTTGGTGATCGAGGCGAACGCCAGGTCGGTGCCCACGGCCACGGAAGGCGGTACGCCAAACAGCAGGGTTAACAGCGGCGTCATCAGCGAGCCGCCGCCCACGCCGGTCATTCCTACGAGTAATCCTACGGCAAATCCTGAGACTATATAAGACAAAGTCATGCTTGCACCCCCAAAGTACCCGCAATAGTAATAAACTTAGTGTTTATTCCAAACTACTAAGTACGCATTTGCTTATATGCGATATGCGTATATGCATGAACGCAAAATCATGGGTGGGGCGGAAACTCGGCAAATCACGGCAATCTAGGGCAAACCAGCAATGAATCTCCATCAACTGCGCTTCGTGCGCGAAGCGGTCCGGCAGAATTACAACCTGACGGACGCCGCCAAGGCCTTGTTTACGTCGCAACCGGGCGTATCGAAAGCCATCATCGAGCTGGAGGAAGAGCTGGGCGTGGATATTTTTACGCGTCACGGCAAGCGCATCCGCGGCTTGACGGAGCCAGGCCGCCTGGTGCTGGAGTCGGTCGAGCTGGTCATGCAGGAAATCGACAGCATGAAGCGCATCGGCAAGGAATTCGCGGCGCAGGACAGCGGCAGCTTTACCATTGCCACCACGCACACGCAGGCGCGCTACACCTTGCCCAAGGTCGTGCAAGCCTTCATGCTGAAGTTCCCGAAGGTAAGATTGTCTTTGTTGCAAGGAAATCCGCGCCAGATCGCCGAGATGGTGCAGCGCGACCAGGCCGACCTGGCCATCGCCACGGAATCGATCGCCGCCATCGATGGCCTGATTACCTTGCCATGCTATCAATGGGAGCACGTGGTGGTGGTGCCGGTCGACCATCCGCTGCTCAAATCGAAGTCCGTGACCCTGGAAGAAATCGCCGCCTTCCCCCTGATTACCTATGACAGCGCGTTCGCCGGACGCAACAAGATCGACCACGCTTTCGTGCTGCGCGGCCTGAAGCCGGACATCTTGCTCGAGGCCATCGATGCGGACGTGATCAAGACTTATGTCGAGTTGGGCATGGGGATTGGTATCATAGCGGGTATGGCCTTCGATGCCGAGCGCGACAAAGGCTTGCGCGCCATCCCTGTCGGCCACCTGTTCGGCATGAATGTGTCGCGCGTGGCCGTCAAGCAAGGCGCGTATTTGCGCAGCTATATTTATACCTTTATCGAGTTGCTGACGCCGACCCTGAACCGCAAGCTCATCGAGCAGGCGATGAGCGGTGATAAAGAGCACTACGAACTATAAACAATGCAGGAAGTCGGCCGGGCGAGTTGCCTGGCCAAGATTATTTAAGAAGAGAAGAAACAATGATTACCGATCAGCTTGCCAAATATTACGCCACCATCGCGCAGCAGTACGAGCGCGTCTATGACAAGCCCGAACGCCAGGAAGACCTGGAAGTGTTGCGCGACAAGGTCGCCGACGTGCTGGAAGGCCACACCGTGCTGGAACTGGCTTGCGGCACCGGCTACTGGACGGAAGTGGTCGCCGAGTCGGCCGAGTCCGTGCTGGCCACCGATGTCAACGATGAAATGCTGGCGCTGGCCCAGTCGCGCGGCTTGCCGGACAACGTCAGTTTCGCCAAGCTCGACGCCTTTAATTTGCCCGACGATCTGCTGGGCAAGTTCACGGCCGTGTTCGCCGGTTTCTGGTGGTCGCACGTCAAGCGTGAAGACCAGGATAAATACCTGAAGCAATTGCGCAGCAAGCTGGGCAAGGACATCCTGCTGGTGCTGATCGACAATTCCTATGTCGACGGCAGCAGCACCGTGATCGCGCGTACCGACCTGGAAGGCAACACCCACCAGTTCCGCACGACGGATGGGGGCGAGCGCTATGAAGTGCTGAAGAATTTCCCATCGGATAGCCACCTGCGCAAGAAGTTTGCCCATTCGGCCCGCGAAATTCGCATGAAGCGTCTGGAATACTACTGGCTGCTGAGCTGTCGTCTGAAATAAAGCTGATCTGTCTATATGGTAGGTCGGATTAGCGGCGCAGCCGCGTAATCCGACACCGCCGCCTTGCCAACAATGTTGTCGGATTACGCGTGGCCTTGCCACGCTACTCCGACCTACGGTAAATAGGCCTTGCCGCCGCATGAGCCGCCCTCGGGCGGTTTTTTTTCGCCTGTTGTTTTTATCTGACACGATGTTGTGCCAAAAAACAACATCTTGTCGATGTCATATTGTTGAAGTATTTGGTGGGCATGATTCGGTTCAGCAGCTAAGCAGCACCATTCTTGTCCAACCTAATGTAGAGAATCTCAAGTGAAAAAAATTACTCTGGCAGCATTGATCATCGGCACCTTCGCAGCAGCTACGGCACAAGCACAATCGAACGTCACCGTGTATGGCCTGGTTGACCTCGGTATTGCCAAGACCACTGGCCAGCCGACGGTACAACGCGAAAACAACGCGTCGCGCCTCGGTTTCAAGGGTACGGAAGATCTGGGTGGCGGCCTGTCCGCAATTTTCAACCTGGAAAGTGAATTCCTGGCTGACACCGGCGCGCAAAAAGGCGTGTTGTTCGACCGTCAAGCTTACGTGGGCTTGAAAGGCGCGTTTGGTACCGCCATCCTGGGCCGCACCAAGAACCTGGTTGATGGCACCATCGCCCGCGTCGATCCATTCAACACCTACGGCGTGGTCGGCAAGAACAATGAAACCCTGCTGCGTTCGGGCGTCGGCTCGTCGCGCGTCAACAATGCCGTGACCTACAACAGCCCAAGCTTTGACGGTTTCGTGGGCAGCCTGCAATACGTGCTGAGCGAAGTCAACAGCGCTGACGCAGGCGTGATTGGCCTGGCAACCTACGACAACGGCCCGATCAGCTTGCACGCCGGCTACGAAAAAGCCGTACAAGCAACGGCAACGGCCGCCAAGCCGGACCTGTGGTCCATCGGTGGCGGCTATAAATTCGGCCCAGCCAAGGTCACGGCCGCCTACTCGAAAGGCGACACCAAGGTAGCTGCCAACGGCGAATTCAAGTCTTACCTGATTGGCCTGAACTACACGGTTGGCGGCGGCGATGCCAAAGTGTCGTATGGCAAGCAAGAGCAAAGCAACAACAAGGTCAAGGATCAGGACACCATCAAGGAATTCGGCGTCGGCTACGACTACCACCTGTCGAAGCGTACCGACGTGTACGCTTACGCTGGCCGCGAGCGCGTCAAGTCGCTGACCTCGTACCAGATCGGTCTGGCACACAAGTTCTAAGCAGTATTCGATGTGACGAAGTAGAAGGCGCCTGCGGGCGCCTTTTTTATTGCATCGCCGCTGTTGCCGCTTCCGCATGCATGGGCAGCGAGATTTCGATGCGAGTGCCGCCCAGCTCGCTATCGGCGCCGATATGGATGCTGCCATTCAAACCCCATACCCGTTCGCGCATGCCCAGCAAGCCCAGGGCCGTGGCTTTTTCCAGGTCGTGTTCGGCGATGCCGCGGCCGTCATCCTGGATGGTGATGGCCAGTGAGGAGTCGATGCGGTGCAGGGCGATGGTGATATGGCTGGCCTCGGCATGGCGTGCGATATTCGTCAGCGCTTCCTGCACGATGCGGTAGATGGCCGTGCTGCGCGCATCGTCGAGCACGAGGTCGGCCTCGTCGGCCAGCAAGTCGAAATGGATGGCACGGCGCAACAGAAAGTCGTGGCGCAGTTTTTGCAGCGCAAAATACAAGCCCCCTTCATCGAGCGCGCGCGGGCGCAGGTTGCTGGCGATGCGCCGCAACGAGGTGATGGCCGTCACCAGCAAGCCATCCATGCTGTACAGCAGCGCCTGCAGGGACGCGGTGGTCTCCGTGTGCTGGCGCACCAGGGTCAGGTCAACGCGCAAGGTGGCCAGCAGTTGCCCCAAGTCATCATGCAGTTCACGCGCGATATGCTTGCGCTCTTCTTCGCGGATCGATTGCAGCGCGCTCGACAATTCGCGCAGTTGCGAAAAGGAGCGGGCCAGTTGTTCATGCATCTGCTGGCGCGCGCTGATGTCGCGCACGATGATGGTAAATACGCTCTGGCCGTCTTCCAGCATGGCCGAGAGCGAGCCTTCGAGGGGAAACATGGCGCCGTCGCTGCGCCGTCCCGTCAGGGTGTAGTCGGTGGTGCGCCGGCCCGTCAGGCGCAGCTCCAGGTTGATGTCGCCAAACGGCGGATCGCCCTCGTGCTTGCCCAGGCCGCCCAGGGTACGCAAGTCGCGCAGGATGTACTGGCCCAGGCGCATGCCGCGCATGCCGGCCGGCGTGTCGTCGAACAATCTGGCTGCCGCCGCGTTCGCATGCAGGATGATTTGCCGGCTGTCGATGCTGATGATGGCGTCGCTGGCGCTGTCGATGATGGCCTGGCCACGCGCCTGTCGTTGCCGGCGGGCTTTGAGGGGAGGAAACAGGCACAGCAAAAGCGCCGCCGCCATGCCCAACGGCAGGATGCGCAGCAGTGTGGAACTGCCTCGGTCAGGCATGGGCTTCTCCTTGCGAACGTGAACGAAGGCAGGCAAGACAGGAATGGCGGACAGGACTTTAGCCTATGCCTGTTGGCGCGGCGCGGCTTGATGTGGCGCAGGAAGGGGGAAGAAGAGAGGCATGCGCCGCGCCGGCCAGGGCCGGGCGGCGGCGGGAGACTTACATTTGCTTGAACAGGTGCAGGAAGCTGCGGCTTACTTCGAGCTTGTCGGACTTGCCTTTGATGAGCACAAGGTGGCGGCCGCGGATGTCGCGCGTCACGCCTTCGATGGCATTCACGTTGACCAAGGTGGCGCGGTGGATTTGCCAGAACAGCGAAGGATCGAGCTCTTCGGCCAGGTCGCGCACGGGCTTGCGGATCAGCGCCTCATACTTGGCGGTCTGCACGCAGGTGTATTTCTCGTCAGAACGGAAGAACAGGATCTCTTCCACGGGGATCATGCGCAAGTCCTGGCCGATGCTGGCCTGTATCCATTGCAAATAGGTGGGCTTGGCCGTGATTTTCTCCGCCAGCTGCGACAGCATGGCCGTGACGCTGCTGTTGACGTCCAGCGCCGGCTTGTTCAAGTGCGTTTTCAGGCGCTCCACCGTGACCAGCAAGCGCTCATGCTCGGGCGGCTTGAGCACGTAGTCGACGGCGCCCCGCTCGAAGGCTTCGACGGCGTGGCTATCATAGGCCGTGACGAAGACGATATGCGTCTTGCCGCCGATTACTTGCGCCGCTTCCATGCCCGTCTTGCCCGGCATGCGGATATCGAGGAAGGCAAAGTCCGGCTTGAGTTGCTCCACCAGTTCGATCGCTTCGTCGCCATTCTTGGCTTCGCCGATGATTTCCAGTTCAGGCCAGGCCTGGCCCAGGCGCAGGCGCAGCTGGTCGCGCATCAGTCTTTCGTCGTCGGCAATAATAGCGGTAGGCATAGGTCTCAAGTGTGAACAGGCGAAGATTGATTATTCAATGATTTAGCGTTTTTATCAACTACTCTGTCTTATTTGGACAATTGATATGGCACTTCGATCACGGCGCACACGCCGGACGGTTGATTTGGCGTAATGGTCAGGCTGCCCTCGTCGCCATGCAGCAGCTTCAGGCGCTCACGGATGGTGGGCAAACCGAGGCCCGTGCCATCGCTGGGCACCACGCCAAAGCCGAGGCCGTCATCGGTCACCGTGACGCGCAGCTTGCTGTGCGCCACTTCGGCCACGATGCGCAGGGTGCCACCCTCCGGTTTGACTTCCAGGCCGTGCTTGATGGCATTTTCCACCATCGATTGCAACATCATGGGCGGGAAGGCGGCGCTGCGCAGGCCATCGGGAATCTGGAAGTCGACGGTCAGGCGTTCTTCCATGCGCATTTTCAGCAGGTTCAGGTACGCTTGCACCATGTCCGCTTCGCGGCCCAGGTTGGTAATCAGGGCGTTGTCGCGCATTTGCGGCAGCACGGCGCGCAGATACTGGATCAGGCTGCGCTGCATCTTGGCCGCGCGCGGCGGATCGACCTGGATCAGGTGTTCGACGGAAGCAAGCGTGTTGAACAGGAAGTGCGGCTCGACTTGCGCCTGCATCATCTGCATCTTTGCTTCGCTGAGCTGGCGCTGCATGGATTCCCGTTCGGCCGCCTCATTCGCCGTGACGGTTTCCGCTTCCGCACGTTTCTTGCCGCCGACCAGGGCTTTCATGGCGAACAGGGCCAAGACCAGCAAGGACACAAAGCTCTTGAACCAGGTCGAGGCTTGCTGGTGATAGCGCGACACTTTTTGTTCCGCCGCATCATCGACCGCTTCTTCGATGGCATTCGACAACTCTTCACCGATTTGTGGCGGCAATTCAATATGGACTTCTTCGCCCGAGGCATTCGTCGTTACTGGATAACTGGGCTTGGCAGGGGCGGCCGGCGGCTCCGGTGGTTCAGGGGGCACGGCACTGGCTTGTGCGTCCGCCTCGGCGGCATCGGCCGGCTCGCTGGCTGCATCGGCCGCGCTGCTGCGCCGGTTCTTGCTGTTGCGGGGATTGAAGTGAATCCCCGTATCGTCGATCAGGATATTGGTTTCCCCCGAACCCTTGCTGCTGCGTTTATGCGACTTGATGACAACTTCTTCGTCCGGGCTGGAAGAGAACAGCTCATCTTGCAAAATGGAACCGGCGATCAGGGCCAGTGCAGCGAACAGGAAGAATTTCCACCAGGACAGTTGGGTGACCCAGGTCGTCGTCGCGTCGAATGCCCGTTGCAACCAAGCGAGGATGGTTTTCAACAATTGGGGCAGGCTGGAAATCGGAAGCATGGTGGCACTTTCAAGTACAAGAGTTAATCGACGCAGCGGGCAAGTTTAACCCTTGTTGAGTAGCGTCAGAGTCTGATGTTGCCACTGTGCCTAAAGACCACGAACTACGCCAGCCGATTGCGACAGGCTGCACAAAAAGGCGCTTGAAGTGAAGACTATGCTTGCTGGGCGGTGAGGGCGGAAAAATAGCCCTTGCAGCGCACGCGGAGCAGGGCTATAATTCGCCCCCTCGCTGAACGACGCATGCAAATGCCGAGTAAGGTAGGGAAAAGAAGGAGTTGACGGATTTAGCGAAATGCTTCATACTCTTCCTTCTTCGCAGCTGACAAACACAACGCTTTGTCGATAGCGCGAAAGTAGCACCGAATACAGTTCTT
>NZ_JAHKQY010000011.1:0-199894 GCF_019345455.1 Janthinobacterium sp. NKUCC06_STL | reverse complement strand
GAACGCTTGTCTGCAACGGGCATGGCGAAAAAAGCCGTAATTGGCGCGATCATGCACAAACTAGCACATCTGATCTATGGAGTGATCCACAATGACAGGCCCTTTGATGCGAATTATTTGGCAAAAGGACTTGTCATTCAAGACGGTATCTGACCCTGGATGTGCTAGACCTGACCCTGGATGTGCTGGATGTGCGATGCAATATATTCGCCATCGTCGAGGCAAGCTGGTGAAGCCCACAAAGTAGGCTCTGGTGATTCATTGCGGAAAAGACTGTATTTTGCGGAAAAAAACATCGCAAAAAAATAGTGGTCACTATCGCCGAAAAAGGCATGTGCGCTGGTGCCCGGAGCCGGAATCGAACCGGCACGCCCTTACAGGCGGGAGATTTTAAGTCTCCAGTGTCTACCAGTTTCACCATCCGGGCAGCGCGGCGAGATTCTAGCACAAGTGGTGCCCATTGCACCATCTTGAACTCCCGCTGCCCGGACCGGCGATCCAGGCCGTGCCTGGTCATTGCCTTATGTCACCGCCGCCTTGATGGGCATGGGCCGCAAGCCTGTCTGGCCTGATTCATTGTTTTCCATTTCGCTTTTGGCTCCCGCTGCTTGCAGCGCCTGGGGCTATTTGGCGTTGTCCACTGAAAGGAGGTGCGTCGATGCGTGCGTAGTCAGGCGCGCGCGGTTGTTGTTCATCTGAAGTCGTTTTTTACTTGGCAATCTGTCGTTAACTTAAAAGAGGAACACCATGGCACGTTCAGTAAAAGAATTGATTGAAAATACGCGTTCGGCACAGGCGAACAAGACTTTGCAGTCCTACCTCGACGGTGGTGGCAATTTCGTATATGGCACTGGCTACAATATGTACCAGCGCGGCAGCACGGTGAATGGCTTGATACAGTCGGGTACGATCTACATCGATGAAAGCGGCATCGCCGCCGCTGCCGCCAAACGCGGCGTGCCGGTCGATCAGATCCTGACGGAAGTGTATATCCATGAATTGGGGCATTACGTGTATCGCCGCGACGACGCCGTGCCCGTCGCTCCCGAGGCGAAGGAAAACTGGTGCTATCAGCGCGAAGGGGAAGCGGCAGTATTTGGTTTTCAGGTTGCCATGGAAGCGCATCAGCAAGGTATTTCACTCAGCGTGGCAGGCACGAATTCCAATCCTGACCTGTATGCCACCATGCTGGCGATACATTACAGCCTGAGTATTTTTGATCCCAAGTCCAACCAGTATCTCGCCGCGATGATTGCGGCGGCGGGACGCGAGTTTGCCAAAGATCCGAAGTACAGCGAATACTGCAAAGCGCTTGCGAAAACTCAGCTGGGCGCTCCGCCGCCGTATCAGATTCCCGGCGCATATGGCGCAGGTGGCACCGGTGGCACCGGTGGCGGTGGCGGCGGTGGTGGTAGCGGAGGTGGCAGCGGCGGCGGCCCCAATCCCGGCGGTACCGTCACGGTGCCCAAGAATCCGAATGTCGAGATGATCCCTGGCTAAGAGCCTGTGGCGGCGGAGGCATTCATCCGCCGCGACAGGCTCCAGGTAATGGCGTCGCCGCGCAAGAAAGCCGTCCGGCGAATGCCGGGCGGCTGTGTCATGCCAGGACGGACGGCGCTACACGCTCAAAGCCATCAAAACGTCGCCTTGAACTGCACCCCATACGTGCGCGGTTCGTTGATGATGCCCGTCAGGTTGTCGAAGTCGATGGCGCCCAGCGACTGGATCTGGTTGGTGATGTTGCGACCGTACGCGGAGAGTTCATAGCGGTCCCATTTGTAGCCGACGCGCAAGCCGCCTTCGAGCAGTTCCTTGGCCTTGTATTCCTTCGCTTCATACAGGAAGAAGTTGTAGCTGGTGCGATAGGCCCAGTCCGTGTAAGCGTAGAACTCGCCATTGGCGAGGGGAATGCTGTATTTCAGGGTGAAGTTGGTTTGCCATTCCGGCGCGCGCGGCAGCGGGTTGCCGTCGATGTAGGCGGTGCCGCGGAAAGGGCCGACAGGGTCGGTGACGGTGCAGCCGCTGGCCGGATTGTTCAGCGCATTGCCGCAGCTTTGCACGAACAGCTTCTTGTCCTGGATTTCCGTGTGGTTGTAGCTGCCGCCCAAGGTCATGCTGAGCGAATCGCTGAGGTTCGCCTGAAAATCGAGTTCCACGCCACGGCCCGTGGCCTTGTCGGCGTTGATCAGCTGGTTCATGTTGACGGCGCCGCTGCCGGCCGTCAGCTGCTTGTCCTTGACGCGGTACTGGAACACGGCCAGGCTCAGGCGCGCGCGCTTGTCGAACAGGTCCTGCTTGATGCCGGCCTCGACGGACAGGGCTTTCTCGGCGCCCGCGAACGAAGGGCGGTCGGCCAGGCCGTTCAGGCGGCCCTGCATCGATGGCGCGCGGTAACCGGTGGCGATGCGCGCGTAGGCGTTCGTTTCCGGCGTCAGCACATAAGTGCCGCTCAGGTCCCAGCTGATGTTGTGCGACGTGTCGTTCAGCTTGAAGGGGCCGGCCGTGGTCGCCTCTACCCGCTTGGCGGAGAAATCCTTCTTGTCGGTCGTGTAGCGCAGGCCGGCGCGCAGTTTCAGCGCGTCCGAGACCGTGTAGTTGAGCGAGCCGAAGGCCGCGTACGACTTCGAGCTCTGGTTTTGCGTGGCGTAGGCGCTGTTTTGCGGGTTGCCGGGCGCCAGGCTGTCAAAGCTGATGCTGTCGATCTGGATATCTTCCTTGAAGTAGAACAGGCCGCCTATCCATTGCAGCGGGCCGCGGGCAGACGATTCGGCGCGGAATTCTTGTGAAATCTGCTTGTGGTTGGGAATCACGTCGGCCGTTTCCACGACGAAGGGGATGAAGCCGGGCCCCATCGGTGGCGCATACACGGCGCCATAGCCGCCGTCGACGTCGGCGCGGCTGAAGAAATCGAGTTTTTCGTAGCCGGTGATGGAATGCAGGGTGACGCCGGGCAAGTCCCATTTCAGGCGCATGCTGCCGCCCTTGGTTTTCAGGTGCTGGCGGTTGATGCCGTCGGTCGGATAGGTATCGTAATCAAAGCCGTCGACCAGGTCGTTCGTGCCTTGCTTCAGGATATTCGCGCGGAACAAGGTCGCCGTGCCGTCGAGGTTGCGCGCATGCACGTTGAACAGGGCCGTGAAATCGCGCGTGGGCTTGACCAGCACCTGCAGGCGGGCGGCGCTGTCTTCATAGCCTTCGAAGTCGCGCGTGCCGGTGGGGCGCGGGTTGTGCACGCGGTCGTCGCGGCGCTGCGTCTGGCCGGAAAAGCGCAGGGCCACCGTGTCGCTGACGGGCACGTTGAAGGCGCCTTCCAGGTTCTTCATGCCATCCTTGCCAAAGCCGCCGCTCAGGTAGCCTTCCGTCTTGAAGACGGGTTTGGCGGAATCGAACTTGATCACGCCGGCCGGCGAGTTGCGGCCGAACAAGGTGCCTTGCGGGCCGCGCAGCACCTCGACCTGATCGACGTCAAACACGGGAAAACCTTTCAGCATGGCGTTTTCCTGCACCACATCGTCCATCACCAGGCCCACCGGTTGCGAGGCGTTCAGGTCGAAGTCGGTATTGCCCAGGCCGCGAATGTAGAAGCGGGGGAAGGTGCGGCCGTAATCCGATTCGACGGAGACGCTGGGCGAGCGGCTGTTGAGGAAGCGAATGTCGGCGCCGCCGGCCGTCAGGGTGTCGAGCTTGTCGCCTTTCAGGGTGGCGATGGACATGGGCACGTCCTTGATGTTTTCCGCGCGCCGCTGCGCCGTCACGATCACCGTTTCCAGCTGGCCAGGGCCGGCCTGCACCGCCGGGGCGGCAGGCGCCGGGACGCCGTCCTGGGCCATCGCCTGCAGGGGAAAGGCGGCCGTGATTGCCAGGGCAAGCAAGGTGTGGCGTAGGGTGCTGGAATGCGGTGTCATCATGAAACGGCTCCTGTCGGTCGAGGTTGTTGGGGCACTGCCAGCTGGCGCTGGCCAGCTGGATGAGAAATTATGCTAGCACGGAAAGTTTTGCTATTCATGCCATTTCCCATTGACGACTATTCATATCCGTTTCGACTGAATACACGAATAAAATCGTATTTGTCGTCAATATCTGGCGGGTGCATAGTGGAGTGCCGGCAGGCTCGTGCGAGCGCAACAGCGGCCAGGCATGGCGGCAGTTTGTCCTGCGGGAACGCAAAAAGTGGGATGGTTTTTGCCGTGCTGCGCATGGCTGGACATTGAAAATACAACAGATGCCGCGGTTTTTTTCGAAACGGGCGTGTTGTTGCAGCGCTACAGGGGACGGCGCCGTTTGCGGCGATCCCCTGTGCGCGTAAAGCGGGGCATGCGGGGCCGCATGCCCGATCAGCTTAAAACTCTTCCCAATCGCCGGCCGTCACGGCTTCCGCTTGCGCCGTGCGGTGTTTTGCGGGCGTGGCCTGGCGCTTGACGGTGCTGCTGGCCGCCGCCGGTACCAGGCGCAGGGGCTTGTGGCTGGCGCGCGCTGGAGCATGGGCTGGCGCGGGCGCCGCCACATGGCTGTCGTGCGTCTTGAAGATGCTCACGGTTTGCACCAGGTGGCTGGCCTGGTCGCGCAGGGATTCGGCCGCCGCCGCCGCTTCTTCCACCAGCGACGCGTTTTGTTGCGTGACGCTATCCATCTGTGTCACCGCCTGATTGATCTGCTCGATCCCGGTCGACTGTTCCTGGCTGGCCACCGTGATTTCAGCGATGATGTTGCTGACGCGGGCGACACTGGCGACCACCTCGGACATCGTCGTGCCTGCTTGCGCCGCCAGCCTGGATCCGGCATCGACGCGGCTGACGGAATCGTCGATCAGCGCCTTGATTTCCTTGGCCGCGCTGGCGCTGCGCTGGGCCAGGCCGCGCACTTCGGTGGCGACGACGGCAAAGCCGCGTCCCTGTTCGCCGGCACGCGCCGCTTCCACTGCGGCATTCAGGGCCAGGATATTGGTCTGGAAGGCGATACCGTCGATGACGCTGATGATGTCGACAATCTTGCGCGACGATTCGCTGATCAGGTCCATGGTGCCCATCACTTGTCCCACCACGGCGCCACCCTTGCTGGCGACGTCCGATGCGGTGGTGGCCAGTACATTGGCTTCGCGGGCATTTTCCGCATTCTTGCGCACGGTGCTGGTGAGTTCTTCCATCGAGGAAGCGGTTTCTTCCAGTGAACTGGCTTGCTGTTCCGTGCGCAGCGACAGATCGCTATTGCCGCTGGAAATCTCCTCGGCGGCAAGGGCCACCGTGTTGGAATCCTGGCGCACGGACGACACTACCGTGGTCAGCGACGCCTGCATGCGCTGCAGCGCCGACAGCACGCTGACGCTATCGTGCGGTGCGACGCTGAGTTGGCCGGTCAGGTCGCCGGCGGCAAGCAGGCTGACGGCGTCGCACAACTGTTTCGGTTCGGCACCCAGCGCCTTGAGCAGACTGCGCGTGATGAGCCAGCCCGCCAGGGCCGCCAGCACGATGGACAGCAGGCTGGCGCCGATGAGGATATTCCTGTTGAGAATGTAGTGCTCTTTGTCTTCCTGCAAGATGACGGCGGAGTGCTTGTCCGTCAGGGCGAAATATTCATCGCTGGCGGCGACCAGGGCGGCCAGCAGCGGGCGGCACTCCTCGTTCATCTTGACGATGGCTTGTTCGGTTTTCTTTTGCAGCGCCAGGTCGACGATGCCCAGCGCCACGGGGGCATAGCGCTTTTCGATGCTGTCGATCTTGCTGATGATGGCGCGCACCTCGTCCGATACCTCCGGCTGCTGCGCCAGCTGCAGCAGATGCTGCATGTTCTTGACGACATCGGCGTGTGCCTGCAAGACCTGTTTGCGTTCGGTTTCCAGGTCTTCCGGCTTGGTGACGAGCACCAGGTTCCTGGCCGCCACGGCGCGCATGTCGATCGCGTCACGCACGCGGTGCGCCGTATTGGCGCGGGCCGTGATGCCGTTGACATACTGGTCAAAGCTGGCGTTGAAGGTGGAAAAACTCCGCACGGACAGGGTCGATATGCCGATGAGGAAAAAGACCAGCAGGCCGAAAGCCAGAGTGAGCTGGGTGCGTACGGTAAATTTATCCATGATGTCTCTCCCAAAAATACGTGCTGAAGATTAGAAAGGGGGCTTGCGTGGGACGGGTGCAGGCGCTTGCCTGGCAGCGGATCGTTTCCTGCGCAGTGCTTTTCTATCCAGAACACGGATTCGTGGTGTGAGGATCGAATTAATTTAAAAAATCGATTTCAATAATTTATTTGTTTTATTTATTAAATTCATTGTCACACAAAAAATTCAGTAAATCAATCAGATTTTGCGTGCCAAAAAACAACTTTTTGACGTGCCAGGCTTGTCCCCGCGCCACCGGACCGGGCGGGGGAGAGCGTCTGGAACCTGCAACTGCGCCGCCAGGGCTTTCAGATGGGAAATGCACCCGCGCCCGACACATTCAGGCAGGCGACCTTGTCGCTGGAGAAATACTTGATTTGTCCCAGGCCGATGGCGTAGCAACCGTCGCTGAGCGGGGAAATGGGGCCGGTGAGTTTTTCACCGCTGACCAGGGTCACGACCCAGGGCGTGGTGGCCGGTTTGCCCGCGTGGGTCAATGCGTGTTGTACCAGGTCCGACATGTTGCCTCCGATGGAAATCAAAGCTTGATGATAGCAGGGCTGAAGCAGCCTATTCTTGTGTGCACGGGCCTGTAGCACGGGTACAACCGAGGCAGCTGTGGGGATCATAAAATATTTGCAATTATTATGTCCATAATTGCAATGATTTGGTATAGTTGATAATTACTCGAGGAAAGAAATCCTGCGAGAAATAATATATTTCTTATATCTTTTCTGTTGCAGGGTGTGCATTTCATCGGCCGCCAGGCACAGTCTCCCTGAAAGCCGCACCATGTCCAGCCAGCACCATGACGCCCCGCCCCGCTTTTCCATGCCCCCGCCGCCGGTTACCAATACGCCGCTGGAATTCATGTCCACGCACGATCTGTCGTTCTGGGACAGCGATGTGACGCCGGGCTGCACGGTGTCGCTCGATGCCGCCGTGTCGTTCAAGGATGGCTACCCCTCCTTGCGCATTGACCTGCCTGCCGGCTTGCCTGCCGGTACCGTCGTGAAAGTCGGAACGACAGGCGCTGCCGGCAAGGGCCAGCCGCGCATCCCGTTCAACTGGGATTTGCAACGCTTTTCCTTCGCCCTGCGCTCGACGAATGCCGCCATCATGCAGACGGGTGGCATGATTTACCTCGGGAACAGCGATTACAGCAGTTTCTGGTCCGGCTTCCTGAATGCCTTGCATTACGGCGGTTCCGCCGCCACTGACACAGTGATGTTCGTCGACAATGCGTGGTGGGTGCCCAAGCTGGCCACGCCGCTCGATTGCGAGGGCACGCCCACGGCACAAAACCTGTCGCGCGGGAAATTTACCGTGCAGCTGACCGCCGCCACCACGCAGCCGGAAACGATCTGGCTGGGCATGCTTGCGGCGTTGCCGAAGCGTAAATTGCCCACCGTCATCTTGTCCTTTGATGATGGTTATGCCTCCTGGGATACGTATCTGATGGAGCGGCTGAAATATTATGACTTGCCCGCTTCGTTCGCCATCGTCACGTCGCTGCTGGGGCATTCCGATTACATGTCGGCCGAGCGCATGAAGGCGCGTTTCGACGATCCGTCGCGCCTGTTCGACTTTACCCTGCACCAGAGCGTGCACGACAATGTGGCGGTGCAGGGTTCGGCCCAGTACGTCACGGCGC
Source organism: Janthinobacterium sp. NKUCC06_STL (assembly GCF_019345455.1). Taxonomy (NCBI): domain Bacteria; kingdom Pseudomonadati; phylum Pseudomonadota; class Betaproteobacteria; order Burkholderiales; family Oxalobacteraceae; genus Janthinobacterium; species Janthinobacterium sp. NKUCC06_STL. Next base: position 192,149 of record NZ_JAHKQY010000011.1, on the reverse strand, counting down.
TGCAGGTGGGGCGCGACCAGATGCGCGCGGCCGGTATCGGCGGCGATGGGCCATCGCACCATGCGTGGGTCGAATCGTTGTGGACCAATACGGCCATCGACGCCATGCGCGCCGCCGGTTTCCTGTCGGCGCGCGGCGCCGGCTATACGGCAGAGCGCGGCTTTGACCAGGTGTTTTTCTCCGGCAATGACAAGGATGCGTACATCCTCAATACATCCTTGGTCAACCTGACAAACGACGCCAGCTTTGCGCAAGTCCAGGCGGCGATCCAGACGGCGGTGGACGATGGCAGCTTTGTGTTTGTCAACGGCCACGATATCGTCAGGACGCCAGCGTCCGACTACCAGACTTCGTATGCTGTCATCGATGAATTGCTGGCATGGCTGGCGGGGCAAGTGGCTGCCGGGGCGCTGCAAGTGGTGTCGCATAGCCGCTGGTTTGCCGATACGACGGGCAGGGTGACAGACCGTCGCTGATCGCCGCGGAAGAAGGTTGCGCCGGCGCCTTACGCGTCGGCCAGCAAGTTCTTCGGCAGGGCCACCGACACCAGTTTCCAGCGCCACAGGCCGTCGCGCGTCAGGGTCAGTTCGCCGATATGGCTTTTGCTGTGGGCGCGCTGCACCACGACGCTGTCCCAGGAGGTGTAGCGCAGTTTGTAGTCGGGCTTGGTGTTGCGCTTGCGGCCGCTGATGTCGCTGACCTTGGCGATCGGCTTTTCGTAGCGGTCATTGAGCTTCATCAAGGCGACGATGCCCTCTGGCATCAGCATGGTATCGAGCAAGGGGTCAATGACGTCGGGGCTGATGTCGTCGGCCACTTCGGGCGCCGAGAACAGGGTGTGCAGTTGTTGCCCTAGGCTGCCGCGCAGCTGGGGCAGGTCGATATGCGCAGCCAGGGCCTGGCTATCCTCGTCCATGGTCGCCGCGCGGATCTCGTTCATGGTGAAATACGGGCTGCCATAGAAGACGCCGGCCAGCGCGACCAGTGCCACTACAGCGAGAAGCATCATTCTTTTCATCGTGCAATCTCTCGGATGCCTGGCGATCCGTGCGCCTGAAGTGTTGGCATTCTACATAATATTTCCAAAAGTCAACATAGCGGTTTAGGTAAGTGTTGTTTTAGATCAAGTTTCGTCAGAGTAATTCTGGCGGCAAGGTAATGTCCGTCAGTTTCCAGTCCCAGATGCCATGGCGGCGCAGCAAAAACTGGCTGGCGGCGGGGCCGGCGCCGCTGCGCCGCAGCACCACTTCATTCCACGAGCGGTACGCCATGCCGAAGTCGTGGCGCTTGCCGTCCGGCCCCTGCTTGCCGTGCAGAATCAATACCGTGATGCCGGGCGGCGAGACGATGGTGTCGAGCATTTCCTTGAAATCGTCTTCGCTGGCCGTTTCGCCAGCCGCCCGCAACTGGCGCGCCACGCTGGCCCGCACGGCGGGCAGGTCGGCCTGCTGCGCCAGGGTTTCCAGGCGCACGGATTTCGCCGCGATGCTGATGCGGTACATGGCGATGTAGGGGCTGACCCAGGTGAAGCCGATGGCGGCGACGCCAAAAATGATCGCGGTGGCGTACTTTCTTTTCATGGTCCGTGTTTTTGTATGAGCTGTGCCGCCGTGATTTTACCCGGCCAGGGGCGGTGGATGGTGTAGCATTCGTGCCGGCGCGGACCATCGCGCCGCAATATTGAGGACAACCATGAATATCACTATCAATCAGGTGCTGCAGTCGTATATCGACCCGCTCACCGCCAGCGAGTACGCGGCGCTCGAGCGCAGCCTGCTGGCCGAAGGCTGCCGCGACGCGCTGGTGCTGTGGAACGACGTGCTGATCGACGGGCATAACCGCTACGCCATCTGCCGCCAGCACGGCATCGAATTCAAGACCATCCAGAACACCAGCTTTACCTCGCTCGACGACGTCATGCTGTGGATGATCGACAATCACCTGGCGCGCCGCAGCGTGTCGGACTTCCAGCGCGGCGTGCTGGCATTGCGCAAGAAGGAAATCGTCGCCGCGCGCAGCCCTGCGCCCGTCAGCGCCCAGGATGCGCCGGAAGGCGAAAACGCGCCCAAGCCACCCATGAGCACGCGCGAAGAAGTGGCCAAGGCGGCGCGGTTGAGCAGCAACCAGATCAGCCAGATCGAGAAGATCCAGAAGGCGGCCTCGCCGGAACTGGTGGAAGCCGTCCGTTCGGGCACGATTTCCATCAACGCGGCGGCCACCGTGGCGTCGCTGCCGCCGGAAGAGCAGGTGGCGGCTGTCGCCGGTGGCAAAAAATTGCTGCGCCAGGCGGCCAAGGAAATCCGCGAACAGCGCGCCGCCACGCGCACGCCGCGCGAGCCGAAGGCACCCCACGTGTCGCAGGACACGCCGGAGACGGGCAATGAGCCGTGGGCGGACAACGCGGCCCAGGCGCCATCCGAAGCGGAGCGCCTGCGCGGCGAGATCGCCAGCCTGAAACAGCGGGTGGCGCAGCTGCAGGCGGAAAACGTGGAACTCAACCAGCGGATTGCAACCCTCATCGACGCATCCTGATTAGTGGAGTAGTGCATGCCAGCTCGCCGTGCCCTGTTCGCCGCCATCGCCTGCGGCGCCGTTGCCGTTACCCCGGTGCTGGCGGCGCCCGCCGTTTCTGTTGCGGATATGGCCCGCTGGCAGGCGCAGGCCGCCAACGTCAGCATCGCGCGCGATACCTGGGGCATTCCCCACGTGACGGGCAAGACGGATGCCGATGCCGTCTTTGGCCTGATGTATGCGCAGGCCGAAGACGATTTCCCGCGCGTGGAACGCAATTACATCAACGCCATGGGGCGCCTGGCGGAAGTGGAGGGCGAACGGGAGCTGTACCGCGACCTGCGCATGAGGCTCTTCATCGATCCGCTTGCGCTGCAGGCGCAGTACGGCGCCAGCCCGCCGTGGCTGCGCAAGTTGATGGATGCGTTTGCCGATGGCCTGAATTTTTACCTGGCCACGCATCCGCACGTCAAACCAAAACTGATCGCGCATTTCGAGCCGTGGATGGCCCTGAGCTTCAGTGAGGGCAGCATCGGTGGCGATATCGAATCGATCAACCTGGCGCAGCTCGAAGCGTTTTATGGCCAGCAAACCGCAGCTGTGGCGCTGGCCAGCGTGGAAACCGGGTTGGCGTCTGGATTGGAGCCAGAGCCGAGTGGCTCGAACGGCTTCGCCATCGCGCCCGCCATCACGAAAAATGGCCACGCGCTCTTGATGATCAACCCGCATACCTCGTTCTACTTCCGTCCCGAAGTGCAAGTCACCAGCGGCGAAGGCCTGAACGCGTATGGTGCCGTCACCTGGGGCCAGTTCTTCGTCTACCAGGGTTTTAACGAGCGCCTGGGCTGGATGCATACCTCGGGCGGCGGCGACGTCATCGACGAATACCTGGAAAGCATCGTCGACAAGGACGGCGCCTGGTTCTACCGCTATGATGGCGGCCTGCGCCGCTTGAAAGCCGTGCCGATTACCTTGCCATATAAACTGGCCGATGGTGGCATGGGCTCGAAAACCATCACCGTCTATTACAGCCATCACGGCCCGATCGTGCGCGCGCAGGACGGTAAATGGGTGGCCGTGCGCCTGATGAACGAACCGTTGAAGGCATTGACGCAATCGTACACGCGCACCAAGGCGCGCGATTACGCGGCGTTCTACCAGACGATGGAACTGCGCACGAATTCGTCGAACAATACCGTGTATGCGGATGCGGACGGCAATATCGCCTATTTTCACGGCAATTTCATCCCCGTGCGCGACCCGCGCTTCAACTGGAAGCAGCCCGTCGACGGCAGCGACCCGGCCACGGAATGGAAAGGGCTGCACACGGTGGCGCAAACCATCACCCTGTTCAACCCGCAGAATGGCTGGATACAGAACACGAACAACTGGCCGTATTCGGCGGCCGGCGCCAACAGCCCGCGCCAGGGTGATTACCCCGCCTACATGTCCGTGTACGGCGAAAACGCGCGCGGCCTGCACGCCGTCAAGGTCTTTCGAAATAAAACAGGTTTTACCCTCGACAGCCTGATCGCCGCCTCGTATGACAGCGAATTGACGGCGTTCGAAGCGCTGTTGCCGCCGCTGTTTTCCGCATACGATGCATTGCCGGAGAACTCTGCGCAAAAGCTGGCGCTGGCCGACAAGGTGGCCTTGCTGCGAACCTGGGACTGGCGCTATGCGCTGACGTCCACCGCCACCTCGCTGGCCGTGTTCTGGGGCCAGGAGCTGGCCGAACTGACAGGGAAACAGGCGCGCGAACAGGGCGTGCCCGTGGTGGACTTCATGGCAACAGACAAGGTCACGGCGGACCAACGGCTGGCTGCCCTTGCGACGGCGGCGGATAAACTGCAGCGCGACTTCGGCAACTGGCAAACCCCATGGGGCGAGATCAACCGCTTCCAGCGCCTGACGGGCGACGTGGTGCAGCCGTTCGACGATGTGCAACCAAGTTTGCCCGTGCCTTATGCGTCAGGCAACTGGGGCGCGCTGGCCGCGTATGGACAGAGCAGCAAGAGCACCACGCGACGGATCTATGGCGAGCGTGGCAACAGCTTTGTCGCGGCAGTGGAATTTGGCCCCCGCATCAAGGCGAAAAGCATTCTTGCCGGCGGCCAGAGTGGCGACCCGAAGTCGCCCCACTTCAAGGACCAGGCGGCCATGTATGCGCGCGGTGAATTCAAGGACGTGCTGTTTTATCCCGAGGATGTGGCGAAGCACCTGGAGCGCAGGTACCGGCCGGGGGAGTGAGGTTTGTGGTGTGTCGGATTACGCCCTTGCGGGCTAATCCGACCTACCGCCCTCGGCATACCGTAGGTCGGATTAGCGCAGCGTAATCCGACAAATCACCCCCTCAAATCGCATCAAGCGCCGTGCGCAAATCGTGCCGCAGGTCTTCGATGTCCTCGATGCCCACGGACAGCCGGATCAAGCCATCGCCGATGCCCAGCTTTGCCCGCTGCTCGGCGGGAATGCTGGCATGCGTCATCAGGGCCGGATGCTCGATCAGGCTTTCCACGCCGCCCAGGCTTTCGGCCAGGGCGAATACTTCGCAGCGCTCGAGGAAGCGGCGCGCACCGGCCAGATCCGTATCGAGGTCGATCGAGATGATGCCGCCGAAACCATCCATCTGGCGCCGCGCCAGCGCGTGCTGCGGGTGCGAGGCCAGGCCCGGATAGAAGACTTTTTTCACTTCCTTTTGCTGCTCCAGCCACTGCGCCAAGGCCAGTGCGCTTTCGCAATGGCGCTGCATGCGGATGGCCAGGGTTTTCACGCCGCGCAAGGCTAAAAAGCTGTCGAACGGCCCGGCAATCGCGCCCACCGAGTTTTGCAAAAAGCCCAGCTGCTCGCGCCATTCGGCCTGGCGCTCTTCCGCGCCGACGATGGCGATGCCGCCGATGATGTCCGAGTGCCCGTTCAAGTATTTGGTGGTCGAATGCACGACGATATCGAAGCCGTGTTCCAGCGGGCGCTGCACCAGCGGGCTGGCGAAGGTGTTATCTGCCACGGCGATGATGCCCCGCGCGCGGCAGATGTCGGCGATCGCGCGCAAGTCCGCCAGTTTCAGCATGGGGTTGGTGGGCGTTTCCACCCACACCATCTTCGTTTCCGGGCGCAGCGCGGCCAGCAGATTCTCGGGATTGGTCAAATCCACATACGTGAATTCGTGGCCGGCCGAGCGGCGGCGCACGCGCTCGAATAAGCGGTAGGTGCCGCCGTACATATCGTCGCCGGCGACGATGTGGCTGCCCGCATCGAGCAATTCCAGCACGGACGAGATGGCTGCCAGGCCCGAGGCGAACGCGAAGGCCGCGCTACCGCCTTCCAGGTCGGCCACGCAGCGTTCGAGCGCCCAGCGCGTGGGATTGTGCGAGCGGCCATAATCGAGGCCCTTGTGCACGCCGGGGCTGTCCTGCACGAAGGTGGAGGTGGCGTAAATGGGCGGCATGATGGCGCCCGTCGACGGGTCGGGCGACTGGCCGGCGTGGATGACACGCGTGGCGAGATGGCTCTTGCGGGTGGTTTCCTGGCTCAAGATAGTGTCCTGCGTAAGTGGTTGAGAAGGTCGAAGCGGGTGATCAGGCCATAGAAGGCGGCATCGTCGGCGACGACGGCCGTCAAGCCCCGGTCCAGGGTGGCGCGCAGGGCGGACAAGCCGCTGGATGGCGCCAGGGTTTCGATCTGCGTCGTCATCGTGGCGCCCACCAGACCGGCGAAATGCGCGGCGTCGCCCGAGACATGCAGCAGCAAGTCCGATTCGTCGAGGATGCCGACCAGCTGGCCGCCGTCGATGACGGGCAACTGGGCCAGGTCGCTGGCGCGCATGCGGTTGAAGGCCGTGAGCAGGGTGTCGCCAGGCGCCACGCTGACGACGTCGCCCTCGTCATAGCGGCGTCCGATCAGGTCGCGCAAGTCGCCCGACACGGCCCGTTGCAGCAAGCCCTGGTCGCGCATCCAGCCGTCGTTGTAGACTTTGGATAGATAGCGCGTGCCCGTGTCGCAGACAAAGGTGACAACGCGCTTTGGCGTCGTCTGTTCGCGGCAGTATTTGAGGGCGGCCGCCAGCAGGGTGCCGGTGGACGAACCGCCTAAAATGCCTTCGGCAAGCAAGAGGGCGCGCGCGGAATCAAAACTTTCCTGGTCGCTGATGGTGTAGGCCTTGGTGACGCTGTCCATGTCGGCGATCGAGGGAATAAAATCTTCGCCGATGCCTTCGACGGCCCACGAGCCGCTCGTGTCGGCCACTTTGCCCGTGTCGATGTATTCGGTGAGGATGGAGCCTTGCGGGTCGGCCAGCACGAATTCCAGCTTGGGCTGGGCCTTGCGGAAGTAGCGCGTCAGGCCCGTCAGGGTGCCGGACGAGCCGACGCCGACGACGATGGCGTCCACGTCATGGCCGCTTTGCTCCCAGATTTCGGGCGCCGTCGTCGTTTCGTGGGCCAGCGGATTGGCGGGATTGTTGAACTGGTCGGCAAAGAAGGCACCCGGCAGTTCGCGCGCCAGGCGCGCCGCGTAATCCTGGTAGTACTCGGGATGGCCCTTGCCCACGTCCGAGCGCGTGGTGTGCACTTCGGCACCCAGGGCTTTCAGGTGCAGCACTTTTTCCGTCGACATTTTGTCGGGCACCACTAAAATGACGCGGTAGCCCTTGATGCGGCCGACCAGGGCCAGGCCGATGCCGGTATTGCCGGCCGTCGCCTCGACGATGGTGCCGCCCGGCTGCAAGCTGCCGTCGGCTTCGGCCGCTTCGATGATGGACAGGCCGATGCGGTCCTTGATGGAACCGCCGGGATTTTGTGATTCCAGTTTCAGGAACAGCTGGCACAGGCCCGTGTCGAGCCTGGTCACTTCGACCAGCGGGGTATTGCCGATCAGCTTGTATAGCGCTGGCGGCTGGGGTGGGGATGGCATTCGATCATTCATAGTGGCTCCTGTCAGAGAAACAACGGCTCCGGATCGTGTCCCGAGCCGCCTTCCGTGCCGCGCAGTGTAGGCGGGTGGACGAGTGCGGCGAACGAATGTTTATATGCTTGCATATGCGCCGTTCGCATATCGGCTGCAAGGTTCGCGATGCGAGTATGCGCCGTTTTTATCCCGCTTGCCGCGCCAATGGCACGACTATTAAGCTGCCGCAAGCCCGCCATTGCGATTTATAATCACGCCTCGAAAAGGTACTGAACAGTATCCTGAAAAACCAGACGAACAGGGCAGGCGGCAGTGGCAAAACTTTATTTCCGGTATTCCGCGATGAACGCGGGCAAGTCGACGGCCTTGTTGCAGGTCGCGCACAACTATGAAGAGCAGGGCCAGCAGGTACGCCTGTACACGGCCGCCATCGACAGCCGCTACGGCGTGGGCAGAGTAACGTCGCGCCTGGGGCCGCAGCGCCAGGTCGATATCTTCCATGCCGACACGAATTTCCTCAATGACATTCCGCAAGTGGCCTGTTTGCTGGTGGACGAAGCACAATTTCTCAGCACGGCCCAGGCGCAGCAGCTGCACCAGCTGGCGCAAGTGAAGGGCGTGCCCGTCATCTGCTACGGCTTGCGCACGGATTTCAAGGGCGAACCGTTTCCCGGCTCGGCCTACCTGCTGGCGCTGGCCGACGATATCGAGGAATTGAAGAATATTTGTACCTGCGGCAAGAAGGCCACGATGAACATCCGCGTGGATGAACAGGGCCACCGCATCAAGGAAGGCGAGCAGATCAGCATAGGCGGCAACGAGAGTTACCGCCAGGCGTGCGGGCGCTGTTTTTACTCGTAAATCTACTCGTAAATTAATCGGCGACGGGCGCGCCCACATCGGCATCGTCCGACAAGGCCAGATCGCCCCGCTCGAAGGCTGCCAGTATCTCATTGGCGCGCGCCACGTCGTGCTCGCGCACCAGCACGCGGGCGCCGCCGATGGCGGCAGCCAGCAGCATGTCGGCCTGCATGTGCTGGTCGTCCGTCAGCAGCACGTCGATGCCGGCCGCTGCCAGGCAGCCGCGAATGACGTGCGCATCCGTGGGGATCATCAGCCGGGCAATCAAAACATAGTCGTCGTGCATGGTTTCTCCTGGGGCGGTGGATTCTGCCCCATCTTAGCACCCGGATTGCACTTAGAGCTTGAACACGCTCACCACCTGGTTCAGCTCCTGCGCCTGCTCCTGCAAGGCGTCGGCGGCCGCGGCCGCTTCTTCCACCAGGGCCGCGTTCTGCTGGGTCACCTGGTCCATCCGGGCGATGGCCTGGTTGACTTGCTCGATGCCGCTGCGCAGCTACCCGTCTGCCTGCGCCGGTGCGCTTGAGCCGTTTGGATTGTTCCGTTGAGTTCTGGCGAAATCCACCAGGTCCCCTGGATAGAATTGCGCGTCGCGGTAGCTGCGGTCGTCGATATCGAGCAGGTAAGTGATGGCGGCGGCCTCCCAAGACCAGTATCCCATGAAGCTTGTGCCTCGGGTATGGCTGTCGTGGTAGGGTTCGCGACGGCTGGCGTGGTACCAGTCGTCCAGATATCCGGCCATCAATTCGCTGCGCTTTTCCTTGGGCGCCGCGAAAATCTTCAGCGTCTTGAAGTAAGGCCGGTGGCGGGTGCATTCGTCCGGCGGCGTACCGCGCTCAGATAGGTAGAAAGCGAGCAAGCGTTCCAGCATACCGTCACGCCGCGGGTTGTGATAGTCGAGAAGCGCTGGCAGACGAGGCAACAAATGCCCCCAGCCAAGCAGGATGCCAAGGCAGACTAACCGGTTTGCCTGGTCAAAGCCTTCACCAAGAAGAGGAAGGTGGGCGACATAGGTTTCACGTCCCTCCGGGGTGGCGTCGTATGCCTTGTCATATTTGGCATATTCTTCCCAGTATTCTAATACCTTCGGATAAAATTCGCTTATCTCACTAATCGCATGTCCGGCGCTGTAGGCCGTGGCAAGATAATTAATGCCTTCCCAAGCACGACGGCGAGTCGCCACCATGAAATTTTCAGCAGGTATTTTTTTTAGTACTTCCGGAGGCTGTTGAAACGATTTATTTAATATTTCAAACGTATCAAGTGCACCATTAAAATTTTCTTCATAGGTATCAAAATCAAGCAATGATTCACGTTTTCTTATTTTTAACTCTTCCTGGGTAAGTGTTTTATGCATTTTTATTTTCCGAGTATATTTTTCGGCAAGTTGAAAATAAACTGAATGTTATGGCTCACGCCCTTTGATTTGTGTGTTCGCGCAGCAGTTTGTCGAGGCTAACGTGGCCGGCGCCATAAAATAGGTTCCTCGTGGTCGAATTAGCAGCCACCTCCGCCATAGAATTCAAAAAGTATCCAGCTCTCCGTTGCCCTCCAGCTTTTCAATGTCCGTTTCAAGATTTCATGTATCGCCACACCGTCCAGCCATACGCGGAACCAAGGTCGAGCATCGTTTCGCCTTGCTCATAGAATTTTGTCTGTGGCGCAATATCGAGCGCCTCCCACATGCCGGCTTTGGGACACGGTTCGCCCGCGTTCGCGCGCAGTTCCCCGTCTGCCTGCGCCGGTGCGCTTGAGCCGTTTGGATTGTTTCGTTGATTTCTGGCGAAATCCACCAGGTCCCCTGGATAGAATTGCGCGTCGCGGTAGCTGCGGTCGTCGATATCGAGCAGGTAAGTGATGGCGGCTGCCTCCCAGGACCAGTATCCCATGAAGCTTTTGCCTCGGGTATGGCTGTCGTGGTACGGTTCGCGACGGCTGGCGTGGTACCAGTCGTCCAGATATCCGGCCATCAATTCGCTGCGCTTTTCCTTGGGCGCCGCGAAAATCTTCAGCGTCTTGAAGTAAGGCAGGTGGCGGGTGCATTCGTCCGGTGGCGTGCCGCGCTCAGATAGGTAGAAAGCGAGCAAGCGTTCCAGCATACCGTCATGCCGCGGGTTGTGATAGTCGAGAAGCGCTGGCAAACGAGGCAACAAATGCCCCCAGCCAAGCAGGATGCCAAGGCAGACTAACCGGTTTGCCTGGTCGAAGCCTTCACCAAGAAGAGGAAGGTGGGCGACATAGGTTTCACGTCCCTCCGGGGTGGCGTCGTATGCCTTGTCATACTTGGCATATTCTTCCCAGTATTCTAATACCTTCGGATAAAATTCGCTTATCTCACTAATCGCATGTCCGGCGCTGTAGGCCGTGGCAAGATGATTTATTCCGGCCCAAGCACGGCGACGAGTCGCCATCATGAAGTTTACCGCTGGTATTTTTCTTAGTATCTCCAGAGGCTGTTGAAACGATCGATTTAACGTATCAAACGTTCTAAGCGATCCGGTAAAATTGCTCTCATAAATTTCCATATTGAGTAATAATTCACGTTTTCTTATTTTGAACTCTTCCTGTGTGAGTATTTTATTCATTTTTATTTCGCAAGTATGTTATCGGGCAAATTAAGCATTAATTGTATTTCATGTTTTGCACCGCCAGCTTTTTTGTGTTTGCTTAATTGGCGTCCAGTTACCAAGGAAATCCAACGTTGATAAGGATGTTTTGTGTTCGGATTAAGCAGTATGTCTTCTTCAAATATTTCTATTAAGAGGGAAAGTTTTTCCCCTTGAGGCGTTAAATTTTCCTTCGGTAAAACATGGGCGATCCACGCGTGGGTCATCTGGGGCGGCAGACCGGTTGGCTCGCCCCGCTTGTTTTTCCCCGGTGGATTCAGGCCCCGCCGTACCGCCGCGTCATGGTCATTGCTGCCTCCAATCTCCACGTCATGGTTGGCGAGCGTATCCCTGGCCTCGCTGTCAAAAATGTTCGGTTTTCGATTTTTAAGCGGGTTGGCCGCTTCGTCGGCTTTCAATACATTAAATTTTTCCTGCAGTTCCTTCGGTAGTGCCGCCATGAGTTTAAAAGCGTCGAAGATACTGGACTTCGTATCGGCGACAACAAATGGCTTGGCAATGTCGGCGGGGTTTGCCCATAAATGGTCTATCCCTGTGTGCGCAACACTTTTTTCTTCTATTAACTTGCCGTGGTTGTTTGCTTTCGCAAAAGCGGAATACTTATCTTTAACATAATAATCTGTCAGGTGTTCAGCGATAATCGCCTTTTTGTTTCTGTCCCTGTTTTTCTGCGCCGCTTTTCTGGTGTCGACATTCGCCTTGTCGACCAGCACATGATTGTCTTTCGTATCACGGCTCTTCTTCGGCAATAGTTTGCGTTCCTTTTTCGCCAGCGCGCTGACCTCTCTGCTTGCGGCAGCCGATGCGGCTTCCTGCCCCTCCGCCCTGACGGTTTTGCCACGGGCACCGGCCAGCGCCGCCGTCGTGCCGGGAAGTTCGTGCTTCATCACACTGGTATGCAGCGTCTTCAGTTCGGCGAAAACATCATCGATCATTTTCGGCGCGAGTTGCCGCAAGCTCTTTAATTCGCCGATAATATTCTTGACCTGCGCGCGGCTCGTGAGCGCCCGCACGGCCCAGTTATCCAGACCGTCGATAAACGCGGCGAAGGCCTTGTCGAGCAGTTCCTTGCATTCGCTGGCGAGCGTCTTCCAGTTGATCTCACGTAAATATTTTTCGACATTGCCGCGCAGTTTGGGCGTGACCCCTTCGAGGGCGCGGCCGAAGCTTTTACCATCCTTCATCAGCTTGAATCCCACCTTCAGCGCATCGCCCGCCGCTGGTACACAACCGATCAGTGTGATAACCAATTCGACCCAGCCGCCTGTCGCGGCCGGCGACCTGGACACCAGGATGATGCAAAAGACGAGGTCGCGCGCGTCCATCGCCTGGCCCAGACCTGGTACCAAACCGAGGATGCCGGTGACGATGATTTGCGATGGCGAACTGCCCTTGCCGCTTACCAGCCCGCCAAGCCAGTTTCCGATGCCGTTGTTGGCTTCCCGGTTCATGCGTGCCGCCAGCTCCACCGTCGACTCTACAGCGGACTGCGCATGCGACGCGCTGTACGCCGCACCACTTCCAGCGCTACTCATGCCGATCCGCCTTCGCCGTCATGCAATTGCCGATAGTCCTTTTCCGCTTGCTGATCCTGTGGGTTTTCTTCATCGGCATATTTGTAGTCGTCATAGTGGAAATCATAGTCAAGCTCGCTGACGGAACCGTCCGGCGGGGGGGCGTCGCCCATCTCGGCCAGTTCATCAGGGAAGAAATTGTCTTTGTGGTAGGCCGCTTCCTGCGCCAGGTACCTTTCAAGGAAGGCTTGCGCCTCCTCTTCGGTGCGCGGCTTTGCGCCCAGAATCTGGTTCGGCTCAAGTTTCTTGCGCGGAACGGCGTCCCGCTCGTCTTCGCCGTAGGTCACGGTGGCGGGGCGGCTTGACATGTTTTCCAGGCGCGCAAAGCCTTTGGCATCGAGCTTGCCCTGTATGCTCGTGCCATTGTCGAATGTCAACGTGTAGGGCGCGCCGACCATCGGCTGCAAGTCGTCCCAGCGATAATTCAAATCGATAAAGTGACTCATATCGCGATGGTCCGGCAAATGCGGCAGTGTCGGGCTGCTGCTGGCCGGTCCCGCCAACTCCTTCATGCTGGCCAGGAACTCCATCTTCCCCGGCCCGTGAATCATGATGTTGCCGCCTTCCAGCTTCAAGTAAGCGCCCTGCGCCGTCATCAGCACATGCTGCTTGGCGGCGATGTTGACGCCCTTGCTCGTGCTGGCCACAGTGACGGCTTTGTCGGCGGTGATGCGGGTCTGCCCAGACTGGCTCTGGCTGCTGACCTTGCCGGTCGCCGCGTGCAGGCGGATGCCGGTTTCCTGGTTCGGCTTTTCCTTGTTGCTGGCTTTGCCATAGGTGAACAGGCTGATGCCCGCCGCGATCAAGTGATGGCTGTTGCCCTGTGCGGCGAAGTTGATGTCGTGGCTCGCCGTGACGCTGCTGGTGTTGCCGGCAGCAAAGATGGCGTTGCCCGGCGTGGTCGCGGCGATACCGGCCGGGCCGGACAGTTGCAACTGCGCTTCGGTGTAGGCGGTCACCGGGCTCTGCGCTCCGGCCCCAGCGCCGTCCGCGCCCTTGAGCACCTCGACGCTATGCGCCATCTGCGCGATCGCCGGCAATTTTTCCGGGGGCGGCTCGGCCTCGGCTTGCTCGCCTTTCAGATCGGCGTTGTGTTTTTGCGCGGTCGTCGCCATGTTCAGTTGCAGCTCGTGGCCGCGTGCGATCTGCGCCTGCGCCTCCATCGAGTCGAGCTGACCATCGCTGGCGCCGTTGCGGGCGTCGCTCGACAGCAGCATGCCCTTGCCGGCGCGCAGTGCCGCGCTGTGCTCGGTTTTCAGTTCCGCGCCGAAGCCAGCCTTGGCCAGGCGCTGATTGTCGCTCTGGTGGCGGAGGTAGCCCAGGTTCAGCTCGTCATTGCCGCCGTGGGCTTTGGCGTGGCGCTGCAGCGACAGGCGCGACTGGCCTGGGCTGTCGTCGAACACCAGCTGGTTGTAGGCGCCGGCGCCGCTCTGGCTGCTGGCCAGCGCCTGCGACTTGAAGCCCGACAGCACGGCGGGGTGGGCGTGGCCGCCGCCCTCGCCGGGGAACCAGGCCGGGGCGTTGCCGGTAGCCGCGCCAGCACCCTTGAACGATTGGTTGTTCTGGGCGTCGGGCTGGCCCTTCCCGTTGTAGAGGCTGCCGATGACGACCGGGCGGTCGATGTTTCCCTCCAAGAAGTCCACCAGCACCTCCTGGCCCACCCGCGGCAGCGCGTTGGCGCCCCAGTTGGCACCCGCCACCGGTGCCATCGGCGTGGCTACGCGCACCCAGGTGCCGGCGCGATGGTCGGCAGGCGCGCCGCTGTGGCCGTCCGGTGCCGGGTGCTCCAGGCGGCTGTGGCTGCCGCTGCCGCGCTGCCAGTGCATCTGCACCAGGATGCGGTGGTCGCGGTCGGTGTGGATCACGCTGCCGGGCGGTCCGACGACAATGGCCGTTTGCTGGCCGTGCACGGTCGGGCGCGGGTGCAGCAGGCGGCCGTGGTTGTCCATGCCGCCGCTGCGGTAGGGCGTCGCGCGGCCGATGGCGTCGAGGCGGCAGCGGTACAGCGGCCGTTCGCCGATGTGCTTGCCGCCGGCGTGCAGGTTGTGCGCCTGTTCCTTCTCGTTGGCGGCGGCCAGCGCGCCTTGGCCCAGTTCGTGCGCGATGCTGGCGCGCATGTCCGCGCTCAGATTGTTGTACGCCAGATGCACAGCGCGCACGACCAGGAAGCTGCGGGCGTCGTCGTCGGCGGCGTCGTCGAACAGGTGGTGGCCGCGCAGCGTAAAGGTGGTGCCGGGCGCGGCGGTGCGCACGGTGCCCGCAGCGGTGTGGATTTCCTTGCCGGCCTCCAGCGCCTGCAACTGGTTCTCGGCGATGCGCTGGCCCTGCGCCTGGGTCTGGTAGGCGTAGGCGCCTGGGGCGTCGCAGCTGAGCAGGCGCATGCCGTCGGGTACGTCGGAGTGAGCGGCAACTTGATTGTCGCGGCGGGAGCGGTAGTCCCAGGAGCGCATGTCGATGGCGTTGGTTTGCCAGACGACGCTGGTGCGCCAGCGGTCAAGGCTGTCGGCCTTCATGACGGCGCCAGGCTGGGTGAAGTCGATGTTGGCCTGGGCGTTGGGCTTGAAGCTGCCGTTGTGGTCGGCAACGACGAGGGTGTGCCCGCCCAAGCCAGGGCCGTCACCGGCGCTGTGCTCGTAGTAGTGGAACAGGCCTTCCTCGCTCATCAGGCGCAGGACGAAGGCGAGGTCGCTTTCCTGATACTGCGTGGTTAGGCTGCGGCGCGGGTAGATGTCGCGCTTGGCGATGTCGAAGCGCCAAGCCGGCACCAGCCGGCTTTGGCCTTGGCCCTGGTAGGGGGCGAAGACGGTGTCTAGGATGTCGAACACCGTCATGTCCTGGAAGATACGGCTGTCCTGGCCCAGCGCCAGGAAGGCGGTCCACGGTTCGATGGTCAGCGCGTAGCGAGCGAAGCCGCCGTTGGACTCGGTCAGCTCGGCCGCCGTGATATAGCCGTGGAAGGGGCGCTCGGCACCGGCGACGCTGGTGAGCAGGTCGACGCGGGCGGGCTAGCCGATCAGCGATTTCAGGGGGATGCGGGCGTCATTGGACAGTGCCGTCACCTGAAAGGCGTAGCTCTGGCTCAGGCCTTCCTCGCCACGCAGGCATTCGAGCAGCAGTTTGTCGGGGCCGAGCGGGGTCGTCAGCCGTAAGAGGCGGGTGGTTTGCGTGAAACCGCCCGGCATGGCGTGCGGGCTGGATGCCTGGGGCTGTGAGTCAGTCGGCTGTGACATCTGGCAATACTCCCTGGTGCGGTAGGCTAGGCTGCAATGCAAATTAAGTAATATTTATTTTGTGGCATTACACCTTGGTTGAGGCCGTTGCGCAAGCGTGATTCAATTGAAATGTCAATTAATTCAAGGCGAGTCAGTGGAGAATGAATGGCTGTGCTCGCTGGTCTTGCACAGCCAGAGCTTTAGGCTTTACTCGTACGCGGCGCTCGTTACCCGCTTGCTTGCATAGGTATGATGTGCCGCTGTCTATCCGCCACTGGACGCAGGCGACAGAAGGCTGTCGCCGTCCATTGTGAGAAGCAATGATTTTACGAAAGAAGTAGGTGCATTGGCGAATGCGTGACATCTTGCGGGAGGGGGCGCCGGGTTGCCATTGAAGAGCGCCATGGCAGCACATCGCCCGGCTGCGTTGATTCACGTCATCCTGACACCCGGATTGCACTTACAGCTTGAACACGCCCACCACCTGGTTCAGCTCCTGCGCCTGCTCCTGCAGGGCGTCGGCGGCCGCGGCCGCTTCTTCCACCAGGGCCGCGTTTTGCTGGGTCACCTGGTCCATCTGGGCGATGGCCTGGTTGACTTGCTCGATGCCGCTGCGCTGCTCTTCGCTGGCCTGCGCGATCTCGGCCATAATGGTGCTCACTTGCTGCACGCTGGCCACCACGGTCTCCATGGTGGCGCTGGCCTGGCTCACCTGGGCGTGGCCCAGGTCCACCGTGCTGGCGGACGCCTGGATCAAATCCTTGATGTCTTTCGCCGCGGCCGTCGAGCGCTGCGCCAGAGTGCGCACCTCGGTAGCGACGACGGCAAAGCCGCGTCCCTGTTCGCCGGCCCTGGCCGCTTCCACGGCCGCGTTCAAGGCCAGGATATTCGTCTGGAAGGCGATGCCGTCGATGACGCCGATGATGTCGGCGATCTTGCCCGAGGAGCTGCGGATGGCGTCCATGGTGCTGGCCACCTGCGCCACGGCGGCGCCGCCCGTCGCGGCCAGGCTGGACGAGTCGTGCGCCAGCCGGCTTGCCTGCTGCGCATGATCGACGTTCTGGCGCACGGTGGAACTGAGTTCCTCCATCGAGGCGGCCGTCTCTTCCAGCGAACTGGCTTGCTGCTCCGTGCGGCTCGACAAGTCCAGGTTGCCGCTGGCGATTTCACCGGAGGCCGTGGCGATCTGCCCGGCGCTGCCGCGCACATTGCTGACCACTTGCGACAGGTTGTCGCTGATGCGGTTCATGGCCAGCAGCAGGCGGCCGATTTCGTCCAGGCTGGTCGTGTCGAGGTGCACCGTCAGGTCGCCGGCGGCGATTTGCGCGGCGGCCGTTTCAGCGGCGGCCAGCGGACGCGACACGAGGGTGCGCACCAGCCAGTACAGCAGCAGGGCGAAGACGAGCAGGGCGATGAAGCCGGAAACGGCTAGCTGGTTGCGCATCTGGCGCGCTTCCAGGGTGATCTCGTCCGTGAACGTGCCGCCCGCGATGATCCATTGCCAATCCTTGAACTGGCGGTAATACAGCTGCTTTTCGCGCGCGCTGGCAGCCGTTTCGCCCGGCGCCGTCCACGTATAGCGCATGGCGCCGTCTTTTTGCGCCAGCATGTCCTGGATGAACAGGCGTCCGTCGCTGGCCTTGAACTCGAGCGCGCTCTTGCCTTCGCTGTTTGGATGCAGCACCAGGTGGCCGTAATTGGCGCCTGGCGCCGTGTCGACGATATAGATGTAGCCCGTCTGGCCGATCTTGACCTGGCGAATCTTCTCTTTCAGCATGGCCAGATTCTTGCTGATGTCCAGGCCGATGAACAGCACGCCCACCACCTTGCCGCCTGCGTCGCGCACGGGGTCATATTGCGTGATGTATTGCTTGCCAAACAAAGTGGCCATGCCAACGAAGCGCTGGCCCGCGCGCAGCGGCGCGTAGCTGGGGTGGTTGTGATCGAGCTGGGTGCCGATGGCCCGTTCGCCATCCTGTTTTTTCAGCGAGGTGCTGATGCGCACGAATTCATCGCCATTGGCGGCAAAAATGGTGGCGATCACGCCCGTTTGCGCCGTGTAGCGGTCGACCAGGGCCGTGTCGAGGTTGAGCACCTTGCCGCCGTTGGCCAGCGCTGGTGTGGCCTTGCCTGCCACGGCCACCATGGCGCCCGTGTCGACCGTGAACGGGCCGGGAAATTCGGCCGCGAACAGGCGCGCGAAGCTGGCCGCCTCGTTGACCATGGCCGTATGGAATACTTGCGTGGTCGTCATGACGCTATTGAGTTCGCTGGTGACAGCCGCTTCGGCGCGCTGTTCCAGTGCTGTCGAGGTGCGGATGCTGATCAAGGTCGTCAGACTGGCGAGGATCAGGCTGACGAGAGCAAAGGTAAAAATGGTGATCTTGCCGCCGACACTCCAGTGGCGGGGGGAGAACGAAATTGTAGGCATAGTTTGAGTCTGGCAAAGGGTAATCAGCTCGGCCATTCCTGGTCATGACATGACACGCGGGGAGGGGATCTGGTGGGGAATACTGTTGAAACGGAGGCGCGCCGGCCTTGTGGGCCGCGCACAGGCAAGCTGGATTTCAGGGCGCGATGATAGCATGTTGCTTGCGTTTTGTTACTAAGTGTTTCCCGCAGGAATCATTTTTTCGCATAAAAACATCATCTGTATCAAGGATTGTAAAAACAGCCTGTTGACTTTTTTGATTGCAATGACGAATTTTGATATTCATCAGCGATGGGCGATGCAATTTTTGTCACGAATGTTTCACTTTGTAATGAATGAGACGCCGCCCTTAATTCGCGTTTAAGCTTCCGGGAAGAAACTGATATTCCATGGGAGACTGCCAGGCCGTATCCTGTAGAATAATATGCAGACCAGTCGTGTATTCCCCTTACTGTCTTGCTGGCTGGCGCATGAAACTGCGCCGCCTGGAATTGATTCAACTAATTTTCGGAGAAGCCGATGAAGAAGCAAATGATGCTGGTCACCCTGGTGCTTGCCCTGTCAGCCAACGCTGGCGCAGCCCAGACGGACAAGAGCGCCGCTCCTCCGCTACCCATGAAGCCGCTGGCCCAGCAAACGCAGGCCGCCTTGTGGGCATCGCGCGTATTGACACGCGTCCATTACAAGGCCATGCCGCTCGACGACGCCATGTCGGAGAAAATCTTCGACCGTTACTTCAAGTCACTGGACGCGGAAAAACTGTTTTTCGTGCAGGCCGACGTCGACCGCTTCACGCCGCTGCGCACCAGGCTCGATGACGCCATTATCAATGAAGACCTGACGGCGCCGTTTGCCATCTACAACCTGTACCAGCAGCGTTTCGACGAGCGCATGGCGTATGCGCGTGAATTGCTGAAAACCAAGTTCGACTTTACGGCCGACGAGAGCTACCAGCTCGACCGCGAAAAGGCCGCCTGGCCGAAAAACGACGAGGAAGTGCGCGACCTGTGGCGCAAGCGCGTCAAGAACGACTGGCTGCGCCTGAAACTGGCGGGCAAGGAAGACAAGGCCATCCGCGAGACGCTGGACAAGCGCTATGAAAGCTACACGACCCGTGCGCGCAAGCTCAACAGCGAAGACGTGTTCCAGATCTTCATGAACTCGTATGCCATGTCGATCGAACCGCATACCAATTACCTGGGCCCGCGCGCCTCGGATAACTTCGACATCGCCATGCGGCTGTCGCTCGAAGGCATCGGCGCCGTGCTGCAGACGCGCGACGAATACACGGTGGTGCGCGAAGTCGTGCCGGGCAGCCCGGCCGGTTTGTCGGGCAAGCTGAAGGTGGGCGACCGTATCGTCGGCGTGGGGCAGGGCGAAAGCGGCCCCATCACCGAAGTGCTGGGCATGCGCATCGACGACGTGGTGCAGCTGATCCGCGGCGCCAAGGATTCCGTGGTGCGCCTCGACATCCTGCCGGCCGACGCCGGCCCTGACGCCAAGCACGTGGTCTTGCCGCTGGTACGCAAGAAAATCAGCATGGAAGAGCAGGCGGCGAAGAAATCGATCATCGAAGTGCGCGACAACGGCGTCAAGCGCCGCATCGGCGTCATTTCCCTGCCGACGTTCTACCAGGACTTCGAAGCGCGCCGCCGTGGCGACAAGGACTTTAAAAGCGCCACGCGCGACGTCACCCGCCTGCTGGGCGAGTTGAAGAAGGACAAGGTCGACAACGTCCTGATCGACTTGCGCAACAACGGCGGCGGTTCGCTGAACGAAGCCGTCGAACTGACGGGCCTGTTCATCGACAAGGGTCCTGTCGTGATGCAGCGCAATGCCGAAGGCAAGGTCGAAGTGGAAAGCGATACGAATGCCGGCCTGGCCTGGGATGGCCCGATGGGTGTGCTGATCAACCGCGGCTCGGCGTCGGCTTCCGAAATTTTCGCCGCCGCCGTGCAGGATTACGGCCGTGGCGTCATCATCGGCGAAGGCAGCTTCGGCAAGGGCACGGTGCAGACCCTGTTCAACCTCGACCGTTTCGGCGGCAGCGAGAAAGCCCGTTTCGGCGAGCTGAAAATGACCATCGCCCAGTTCTTCCGCATCAATGGCGGCACCACGCAGTTGCGCGGCGTCACGCCTGACATCAAGCTGCCGGCCATGTCGGACGCGGAAAACTTCGGCGAATCGAGCTATGACAATGCCCTGCCATGGGTGGCCGTCAAGCCGGCGCCCTACATACCGACGGGCGACCTGAAGGAGATCGTGCCGCTGCTGGACAAGAAGCATGACGCGCGCGTGGCCAAGGACAAGGATTTCCAGTACTTGCTCGATGATATCGCCCTCGTCGTCAAGCAACGCAAGGAAAACCAGATTTCGCTCAATGAAACCGTGCGCCGCAAGGAGCGCGATGCCCAGGAAGCGCGCGCCAAGGCCCGTGAAAAACGCCTGATCGCGCAGATTTCGAATCCTGCCGACGACCTGGTGGTAATTCCCGATCCGAAAGACGTACTGAAGGGCGCGAAAGCGGCCAACAAGACGGCCAAGCAGATCGCCGCCGTGAAGGGCGCCTTGCGCACCGACGACGGCTTGCAGGGTGACGAACGGGCCCTGAGCGCCGAACTGGACGCCGAAACGGCCGCGAAGAGCGCCAAGGACGTGCTGCTGAACGAAGCGGCGCGCATCCTGGCCGACGAAGTGGCGCTGATCAAGGCCGATACCCGCCTGGCATCCAAAGTCTTGCCGTATGCCGCGGATGTCAAGGCGACACCGGTGGCGGCGACATCGAAGTAATCAAGGTGGGGTAGGGAGAGAGTTATCTGTTTCGCGTATTTCTATCATTCCAACAATCAATTGGATTGATATGCCGCGACGCAGCATAATGCACTTGTCTCCTCTATTCTCCTCCAAGAAAATAGATTCAGCCCGCTCTCGTAGCGGGCTTTTTTTTGCCTCAGATTTTGTGCGTGGGCAGTTGCACGTCGGGGTGGGCCGCCAGCAGGGCCGTCAGCCAGCCGGCAAACGCCTGCAGCTTGGGCGTGGCCAGCCGGCCTTGCGGCGTCAGCAGCGACATGGGCATGGGTGTGGGCAAGCAGTCGGGCAGCACGGCCACCAGGGCGCCGCTGTCGAGGTGCGCGCGTACCTGGTACATGGCCGCCTGCGCCAGGCCCAGCCCTTGCAGCGCGCAAGCGACGCTGGCGTCCGCGTCGTTGACGGCGATGGGGCCGGCCATTTGCACGCGCACCACGTCCTTGCCTTGTTGGAAATCCCAGTCGAAGGCGCGTCCCGTGCGGCCCGAGTAATGCATGATGCCACGGTGTACTGCCAGGTCGGCCAGGGTGTGCGGCGTGCCGTGCCGCGCCAAGTAAGCAGGGGACGCGCACGTGACGAAGCGCATCAGGCCGACCTGCTTGCCGATGAAGGCGGAATCCTGCAAGGTGCCCACGCGCAGGGCGCAATCGATGCCTTCCTGCGTCAGGTCGACCAGGCGGTCCGTCAGGCTCAGCTGCAATTGCACGTCGGGCCAGGCGGCGTGAAATTGCGCGATATGGGGAATGATCAGGCGCCGCCCCACCGTATTGGGCAGGTTGATGCGCAGCAAGCCGCGCGGCTTTTTCGCATCCGGACCACGGAAGGCCAGTTCCGCCGTGTCGACGGCTTTCAAAATGTCGATGCAATGGCGAAAATATTCGGCGCCTTCCGGCGTCAGGGACAAACGGCGTGTGGTGCGCTGCAGCAGCTGCGTGCCCAGGTAGGCTTCCAGCTTTTGCAGGGTGGCCGTCAGCGCGGCGCGCGGCAAATTCAGGGTTTCGGCCGCCTTGGAAAAACTGTTGGCCTCGACGATGCGCACAAAGGTTTGCATGGCCTTGATCTTGTCCATGGGATAGCTTCCGTTTAATTGTTCATCTTATGTGAAAAGTATAAGCGGATTATGCCCTAATTATCTTTGCCTCAGCTTTGCCTAGAATGGCAACATCCCTATCGAACCGAGGAAACAACATGAACAAGGCCTCACCGTCTGCTCCCCACGACATTTCACCCGCCATGGTGCTGCTGCTGGCCATCGCTTCCGGCCTGATCGTCGCCAATCTGTATTACGCGCAAACCCTCGTCGGGCCCATCAGTGCCTCGACGGGCCTGTCGGCCAAGGCGGCCGGGCTGATCGTGACCCTGACGCAAGTCGGCTATACCCTGGGCCTGCTGTTTGTCGTGCCGCTGGGCGACTTGCTGGAAAACCGCCGCCTGATCGTCACCGCCTTGCTGGTGACGGCCACGGCCCTCGTGGCGGCGGCCCTCTCCACGGGCGCCATCGTGTTCCTGGCCGCCGCGCTGGCCATCGGCTTGGGTTCCGTGGCGGCGCAAGTGATCGTGCCGTTTGCCGCCCACCTGTCGCAAGAGGCGACGCGAGGACAGACGGTGGGCAAGGTGGTCAGCGGCTTGTTGCTGGGCATCATGCTGGCCCGCCCCGTGGCCTCGCTGGTGGCGGCCCATGCCAGCTGGCACGTGGTGTTTGGCGGCGCCGCAGTACTGATGCTGGCGCTGGCTGCCGTGCTGCGCCGCGCCTTGCCCGTGCGTCAGCCCGTGTCGAGCATGAAATATCCGGCCCTGATGGCCTCGCTGTGGCATTTGCTGCTGGGTACGCCAGTGCTGCGCCGCCGCGCCGCCTATCATGCCGGTCTGTTTGGCGCCTTCAGCCTGTTCTGGACCGTCACGCCGCTGGTGCTGTCCAGCCCCGCGTTCGGCCTGTCGCAAACGGGTATCGCCATCTTTGCCCTGGTGGGCATGGCTGGTGCCGTCGCTTCCCCCATCGCCGGCCGCCTGGCCGATGCGGGCCACACCTTGCCGGCCACGGCCGCGGCGCTGGCGCTGGGCATCGTCGCCTTTGCCTTGCCGATGCTGGCGCCGGAATCGAAACACATGGCGCTGGGGCTGCTGGTGGTCGCCTCCATCGTGCTCGACATGGGTGTGGCCGCCAACCTGGTGCTGGGCCAGCGCGCCATCTTCAGCCTGGGCGCTGAAGTGCGGGGCCGCCTGAACGGCCTGTATTTCGCGCTGTTCTTCGCTGGCGGCGCGGCCGGCTCGGCCATCGGCGCCTGGGTGTATGCGAGTTACGGCTGGCAGGCGACCTTGCTGACCGGCATGGCGTTTCCGGGCCTGGCCCTGCTGGTGTGGCTGGGAGAATTTTTACCGCAGGCCACGCGCCGCACGGCTTGAAACCCTGATGCCGCCTCATTATCACTAATGGATATTTCTATCATCATGAAGATAAAGTGGCGTGATGTGCCGCAATGCCGCAAGATGCACTTGTCTCCTCTATCTCCTCCAAGGAAATAGATTCAGCCCGCTTACATAGCGGGCTTTTTTTTGTCTTTTCAGATTAAATCACCACCAGATCGAGCGCGCGCATGAAGTTGGCCGCTTGCGCATGCGTGATGACGGCGCCTTTCAGCAGTGCCGCTTCGCTCAATTTGAAACCGTCGATATCGGCGCCGCGCAGGTCCGCGCCCTGGAACTTCGCCAGTTTGATGGTGGCATTGCGCAGGCTGCCGCCTTCGAAGACAGCCTCGCGGAAATCGCAGCCGGCCAGGTAGGCGTCGGAAAAATCCAGCTGTTTTAATGTCGCCTTGCGGAACGAGAAGCCGCGCAAGTCGGCGCCTACCAGCAGGCTGTCTTCGAAGGTGAGACCCAGGTGGGCCACTTCCTCGAACGAGGCGCCCGTCAGCTTGCAGCCGCGGTAAGTGGCCGAGGCCAGCTTGGCACGCCGCCATTTCGTGTTGTTCAGGTCGCAGCCTTCAAACGTGGCATCGACGGCGTCGACGGATTCGAAATCGGCGCTGCCCGCGCGGCAGCGGCGCCAGGTGCTGCGCGCCAGTTTGCTGGCGAACAAGTTGGTTTCGGCAAAGGTGCAGCGCTCAAAGGTGCAGCCCTGCAGATCGAGGCGCGACAAGTCTTCGCCGTCGAACGCGCAATCGATGAAGTGGTGCACTGATTGTGCCAGTTGCTGCTCGATGCCGGCGCGGTCCAGGGTCATGCCAGTTACTGCGGTGTCGTGTGTTGCCATCCGTCTCATTCCTAAAGTAAAAAACAGGGGAGGGATGGCGCGGCGGGAAAATGCACGAACCAGAACACCTCCCCGGCTGGTGGTACAGTCAGAGGTCAGCGCCGTGGGTCCGCGTGGGCGGGAGCATGCCGGACTGTGCCGGGCACTTACCGGGTTACCAACCGGTGCGCTCATTTTCGATCAGCGCGTATTGTAGCCTGTCCGAATCGGCCTTGCCAGTTTCCTCAAGCTCGGGTTAGTATCGTTGCAGGCGCACGCATTGCGCCAACGTCGCTCGGACGGATCCGGGCGCTTACGTATAGAGATACCATGACCGACAGCCAAGCTCCGCGCAGCTTTTCGCGCATCAATCGCCTTCCCCCCTACGTTTTCAATATCACCGCCGAGCTCAAGATGGCCGCGCGCCGCCGTGGCGAGGACATCATCGACATGTCGATGGGTAATCCCGATGGCGCCACGCCGGCCCACATCGTGGACAAGCTGGTCGAGACGGTCAAACGCCCCGACACGCACGGTTATTCCGCGTCAAAAGGCATCCCCCGTTTGCGCCGCGCCATTGCGCACTGGTACAAGAAGCGCTACGAGGTCGACATCGACCCAGACAGCGAAGCCATCGTCACCATCGGCTCGAAAGAGGGCCTGGCCCACTTGATGCTGGCGACACTCGACCGTGGCGACACGGTGCTGGTGCCGAATCCCAGCTACCCGATCCACATCTGGGGCGCCGTCATCGCGGGTGCCGACATCCGCTCCGTGCGCATGGGGCCGGGCGTGGATTTCTTTGCCGAACTGGAACGGGCGATCCGCGAAAGCTATCCGAAACCGAAGATGATGGTGCTGGGCTTCCCGTCCAACCCGACGGCGCAATGCGTGGAGCTGGAATTCTTCGAGCGCGTGGTGGCGCTGGCGAAGCAGCACAATATTCTGGTGGTGCATGACCTGGCGTATGCCGACATCACCTTCGATGGCTGGAAGGCGCCGTCCATCATGCAGGTACCGGGCGCGCGCGACGTGGCCGTCGAGTTTTTCACCATGTCGAAAAGCTACAACATGGCGGGCTGGCGCATCGGCTTCATGGTGGGCAATGCGGAACTGGTGGCGGCCCTGGCGCGCATCAAGAGCTACCACGACTATGGCAGTTTTACCCCGGTGCAAGTGGCGGCCATTGCCGCGCTGGAAGGCGACCAAAGCTGCGTGACGGACATCTGCGCCCAATACCAGCGCCGCCGCGACGTGCTGGTGAAAGGCTTGCATGAAGCGGGCTGGATGGTGGAAAAACCGAAGGCCTCGATGTACATCTGGGCGCATATTCCGGAAGCGTATCGCCACCTGGGCTCGCTGGAGTTCGCCAAGCTGCTGCTGCAAAAAGCCAAGGTCAGCGTCTCACCCGGCATCGGCTTCGGCGAATATGGCGATGAATATGTGCGCTTCGCCCTGATCGAAAACGAGGCGCGCGTGCGGCAGGCGCTGCGCGGCATCAAGAATATGTTGCGTTCCGGCGACGGGAAAATGGAGTCGGCAGCATAAAAGGTTGCCGCATGGAATGCTTCGTTGCCCTTAATATCACTGCTGCGTATTTCTGACATCACGAATATAAAGTGGTTTTATATGCTGCAACGCGGCATCATGCATCTGTCTCCTCTATCTTCCTCCAAGGAAATAGATTCAGCCCGCTCCCGCAGCGGGCTTTTTTTTGCCCGTCGTTTTGGCCCAGGGTTCTGACCGGCACGCTCGGCGAACGAGGCGGTCGCTTCGCAGCACGGCCAGGTGGATATGTTAGAACATGGTTTCACATGAATATTAATAATGGATGTATGAAGTTTTACCATTATTTTTCATGGATGAAAGCCTCTATGATGTCTCCATACTTCATCAGGAGGAACTACCGCCATGACCGTCACGACACATAACTTGGGCTATCCGCGCATCGGCGCCAAACGGGAACTGAAATTCGCCCTAGAAGAGTACTGGAAAGGCCAAAGCAGCCTGGACGCGCTGGAAGGCCATGGCGCGGAGTTGCGCCAGCGCCACTGGCAAGACCAGAGCGGGCTGGACCTGGTGCCCGTGGGCGACTTTTCCTTCTACGACCAGGTGCTGGACCTGAGTTTTACCCTGGGTAACTTGCCGCAGCGCGTGCGCGGCTTGCAAGGCGCGGCGCTCGACAACTATTTCCGCGTGGCCCGTGGCCGTTCGGCCAGCGACAGCGATTGCAGCTGCGTCCACGCCGGCGAAATGACGAAATGGTTCGACACCAATTATCACTACATCGTGCCGGAATTTTCGGCCGGGACGCAGTTCAAGCTCGACAGCAGTCGCTTGCTGCGGCAACTGGCGCAAGCGCGTCAATTGAATGTCAAAGCCAAGCCCGTGCTGATCGGCCCCGTCACCTATCTGTGGCTGGGCAAGGCCAAGGATGATTCCGACAAGCTGGCGCTGCTGCAAGGCTTGCTGCCCGTCTACGTGGAACTGCTGCAGGAACTGGCGGCCCAAGGCGTGGAATGGGTGCAGATCGATGAACCGATCCTCGTCACGGAACTGGACAGCGCCTGGCAGCAGGCGCTGGTCACGGCCTATGATGCCTTGAGCAAGGTCAAGAACGTCAAGCTGCTGCTGGCCACGTATTTCGGCAAGCTGCAAGACAATCTGGCACTGGCGTGTAAATTGCCGGTGCAAGGCTTGCATCTTGACGCCATTAACGCCCGCGAGGAAGTGGCGCAGGTGATGGCCCAATTGCCCGCCAGCAGCGTGCTGTCGCTAGGCGTCGTAAATGGCCGCAATATCTGGAAGACGGATTTGAATGAGGTGCTGGCATGGCTGGAACCCGTGCACGCCAGCCTGCAATCGCGCCTGTGGATCGCGCCGTCGTGCTCCTTGCTGCACGTGCCTGTCGACCTGGACAGTGAACAAAAGCTCGATACAGATATCAAATCCTGGCTGGCCTTTGCCCGTCAAAAGCTCGATGAAGTGCACACCCTGGCCGGCGCACTGAATAAGGGCCGTGCCTCCGTGCAAGCGGCGCTCGATGCCAATCATGCGGCCGTGCAAGCGCGCCGGCAGTCGCCGCGCGTGCACAATCCCGATGTGAAAGCGGCCGTGGCACGCATCGATGCCAGCCTGGGCCAGCGCGCCGGCAGCTATGCCGAACGTGCCGCCAAGCAAGCTGCACTGCTGCAATTGCCCGCGTACCCAACGACAACCATCGGTTCCTTCCCGCAGACGGCGGAAATCCGCCAGGCCCGCAGCCAGTTCCGCAGCGGCCAGCTCGATGCAGCCAGCTATAAAAAACTGATGCAGGCGGAAATCGCCCATTGCGTCCAAGAACAGGAAACCCTGGGCCTGGACGTCTTTGTGCACGGCGAAGCGGAACGCAACGACATGGTGGAATATTTCGGCGAACAGCTCGACGGCTACGCCTTCAGCCAGTTTGGCTGGGTGCAATCGTACGGTTCGCGCTGCGTGAAGCCGCCCATTTTGTTCGGCGACATCAGCCGCCCGCGCGCCATGACGGTCGAGTGGAGCACCTACGCCCAGTCGCTGACGGACAAGCCGATGAAAGGCATGCTGACGGGCCCCGTCACCATCCTGAACTGGTCTTTCGTGCGCGACGATCAGCCCCGTTCCGTGTCGTGCTACCAGCTGGCGCTGGCCATCCGCGCCGAAGTGCAGGACCTGGAACAGGCCGGCATCCGCGTGATCCAGATCGACGAGGCGGCATTGCGCGAAGGCTTGCCGCTGCGCAAATCTCAGTGGGCCGAGTACCTGCGCTGGGCCGTGGAATCGTTCCGCATCACGGCCAATGGCGTGGCCGATGAAACGCAGATCCACACGCACATGTGCTATTCGGAATTCAACGACATCATCGCGCAGATCGCCGGCATGGATGCGGACGTGATCACGATCGAAACGTCGCGCTCCGACATGGAATTGCTGGACGCCTTCGATGATTTCAACTATCCGAACGACATCGGCCCTGGCGTCTACGACATCCACTCGCCGAATATTCCTGCCCAAGAACAGATGGTCAAGCTGATGCGCAAGGCGGCCGAGCGCATCCCCGCCCAGCGCCTGTGGGTCAACCCCGATTGCGGCCTGAAAACGCGCGGCTGGAAAGAAGTCATACCCGCGCTGGCCAACATGGTGGCGGCAGCGAAAACCTTGCGCGGCGACACCGTGGCCTAAGGAGGGCAGGGGCAGGGGAGGCCGCTATGGCTGAGACGTGGCTGAGATATAGAACAATCGTATTTCTGTCATCACAACATGCAATTGGATAATGATGCTGCGATGCGGCATCATGCACCTGTCTCCTCTACTTCCTCCAAGGAAATAGATTCAGCCCGCTTCCGTAGCGGGCTTTTTTTTGCCTGTTTTCCCACGGCTGCATGCCTTAAGATAAGCTTGTTTAAGCATAAACATACAAGGAGACAAGTTGATGATGCCTTTGTTTCGCGCCGCCGGCATGCTGGCGCTGATGGCGCTCGGTGCCTGTTCGGCGGAGAAGCATCCGCTTGACCGCCATTTGGCGCAGTTGCGTCCGGTCACGGTCGCAGCGTTGCCCGATATGGGATGGCCGCCCGGCACGATGCTGTGCCCGATGGGCATCTATCAGAGCGAGCTGATCGACCCGGTGCCGCATGCTGATCGCATTAACGCATTCCTGAAGCAAAAGAAATTTCTGGGTGATGAAGGCCTTTGGTCGCTGATTGTCGTCACACCGATGTCCGAAGGGGACGCCGGTATCGAGCAACTGCTTTTCAAGCGCGGCGATTATGACGTGATCAATGATCCGCAACTCATCGCGCGCGATGCGGAAACAGTGCCAGCGGAATTTGCGCCGCAGACTTGCGTAACCGTAGAGCAAGCCCGCGTGCTGGTGACGCGCGCACAAGGATCACGTCGAAAGCTCGTCATTTTTGGTACGAGCTAGGCCCGCTTGCATAGCGGGTTCTTTTTGCCTGCGTCATGCGTGGCGCTACAGCACATTTGCCGCCACGGCCGAACTGTAGTTGCGCGCCAGGGCCGCGATGATGGCGGCCATCGCCTGTGGGTTGTCCGTAGGGCCGAAATGCGCGGCATACAGGCGCTTGGCGGCCTCGACTTGCGCGTTCGTCAGTTTCACGGCATACGCCATGCGCACGGTTTCAGAATTGTTCAGCGTCATTTTTCACCTTGAAGACAGGAATGTCGGTTGGCCCGCGTCCCTTGCTCGCGCAAAGGATTGCAACTACAATCGTTGCATTTGCAATCGTATAGGCTATG
This sequence comes from Janthinobacterium sp. NKUCC06_STL, assembly GCF_019345455.1. Taxonomy (NCBI): domain Bacteria; kingdom Pseudomonadati; phylum Pseudomonadota; class Betaproteobacteria; order Burkholderiales; family Oxalobacteraceae; genus Janthinobacterium; species Janthinobacterium sp. NKUCC06_STL. The sequence continues at coordinate 162,714 of NZ_JAHKQY010000011.1, read as the reverse complement.
TCTGCCTTGCGCAAGCGTTGTTGAAACAGGAGCCTTCATGCATTCTTCCCCTTCTTCTCCGCCGTTGGACGCCGCGCGCGACGCCGCCCAAGCCTGCCTAGCCGCGCTGGCGGCACCACCGGCGTTGCCGTTGCGGCAGGTTTCGCCGCGCCGCGCGCTGGGCGCCATGGCGCGCAGCTTGCAGATGGGCCCGGCCGCGGCGAATGCCATCCGCGTCGTGCGCGCGGAAGTGACGCAGCGGCATGACGATGCCTGGAATGTGACGGCGTCCGCCAGTGCCTGGCCGCTGCGCTATGGCGCCGAGAAACCGCTGCTGTATCTGTGCCGTCCCGCTTCGCTCCAGGCTCTGAGTGGCGTGCTGGTCGATGCGCGCGAGCGTGGCATCGTTTGCAGCGATGCGGAAACGCAATCTTCTCGCTGGCCGAAAGGCGTGCAGCCAGCGCTGCCCGCCTGGCTGGCCGCACAGCACAATTGCATGCCCTTCGACCCAGCGACGGGCGAGGAAGTACGCGCCATCCTGCGCGCGGCACTGGAAACGCTGTATGTGGAACAGCAGCCAGGTTATTACTATCTGGCCATACATGACGAAAATGCGGACGAAGATGCGGACGAAGATGCGGATGAGTATGCGGTGGCGGCGCCCTTGTCGGCCGCCGATACGGCAGCGGCCAGCCTGGGCATGTACCGCGTGTCGCCGCCGGATCCTGCGCCATGCCGGGTGCGTCTGTGCGGGGCGGGAAGGATGCTGGCCGTCGTCGCCGGTGCCGCCCGCTTGCTGCAGGAGGACTGGGATATTGCCGCGCAAGTGTGGAGTTGCCCCAGTTACACGCGCCTGGCGCGCGATGCGCAGGCGGCGGAGCAGTGGAACCTGCGTCACCCGCGCGCCATTCCAAGACTGGCCCATGTGCGGCGTTGCCTCGATGACAGTGCCGCACCCGTCATCGCCGTCACCGGCTATGGGCAGCACATCGCGGGCCAGATCGGCGGTTACGTGCGCGGGCGTTTCATCGCCGTCGGCGCTGACGCCATGATGGAGGTCAGCGCGCCATGGCTGGCCGTTACCGCCTTGAAAGCCCTGGCCGACGATGGCGCGCTGCCCCTGCAGTTCGTCGAGTACGCGCTGCGGCGTTACGCCTTGCTCTGAATCTTGCCTTGGCCTGCGTTGCGTGCCGCCTCGGCGGCGCGCGCGAGGGCGGCGCTGAAGTCTTGCTGCCCATCGTTGTCAAATTGTGCCAGGAACAGGTCGGCCACCGTGGCCTGGTAGACGGCCCACATCTGCTTGCGCAGGATTTTTCCTTCTTCCGTGATGGAAACGAAGGCGGCGCGCCCGTCTTCCATCGAGCGCGTGCGCGTCACCAGCCGGTCCGTTTCCAGCTTGTCCACCAGGCGCGTCAGGTTGTAGCGTTCGATGGCCAGCGCGTCGGCCAGTTCGTGCATGCGGCGCGAACCGTCGGGGCCGCTTTCGAGTCCCCACAGCACGTCATACCACGCATACACGGGCAGCTTGGCCGCCGCCAGGCGGCGTTCGATCTCGCGGATCATCAAACGGTGCGTGCGCACGAATGAAAACCACAGGTCGGGCGCGGGGGGCGAGCCAATTTCAGGCGCAGTTTCAGACATCGGTATTCCTCCAGATCAATCACAGTTGCAAATGCAATTATAGCGCTATACAATGGCCGGCATAACGATTGCAAATGCAATGATTGCAGTAGCAATCGATCATGACGATGTATGCCCACCCTCAGGAGACTGCCATGACCCCATCCCTCGCCGTACCCGATATCGATCCGCAAGAAACCAAAGAATGGCTGGAGGCGATGCAGGCCGTCGTCGCCGTGGAAGGGCGCCCGCGCGCCCATTACCTGCTCGACCAGCTTGTCGATATTGATGCCGCGCAGCACGGCGACATGCATGGCCGCGTCACCACCGCCTATACCAACAGCATCACCACGGCGCGCCAGCCCGCTTATCCGGGCGACCTGGCCATCGAGCGCCGCCTGAATGCCTACATCCGCTGGAATGCGATGGTGATGGTGCTGCGCGCGGCCAAACACTCGAACGTGGGCGGCCACATCGCCACTTACCAGTCGGCGGCCGTGCTGTATGACGTCGGCTTCAGCCATTTCTTCCGTGGCCATACGGACCAGTTTGCCGGCGACCTGGTCTACATCCAGGGCCATTCCGCGCCCGGCATCTATGGCCGCGCTTATCTGGAAGGCCGGATCACGGAAGCGCAGCTGGACAATTACCGCCGCGAAGCGGGCCGCGAGGGCCTGTCGTCGTATCCGCATCCCCGTTTGATGCCCGATTTCTGGCAATTTCCCACAGTATCGATGGGATTGGGGCCGCTGACGGCCGCCTACCAGGCCCGTTTCATGCGCTATCTCGAGTACCGCGACTTGAAGCCGCACCAGGGCCGCAAGGTGTGGGCCTTCCTCGGCGACGGCGAGATGGACCAGCCCGAATCCCTGGCCGCCATTTCCCTGGGCGGCCGCGAGCGCCTCGATAACCTGATCTTTGTCGTCAACTGCAACCTGCAGCGCCTGGACGGTCCCGTGCGTGGCAACAGCAAGGTCATCCAGGAGCTGGAGGGCACGTTCCGCGCGGCGGGCTGGCATGTCATCAAGGTCATCTGGGGCAGCGGCTGGGATGCTTTATTGCAGAGCGACACGAGCGGCTTGTTGCGTCAACGCATGATGGAATGCGTGGACGGCGATTACCAGACCTTCAAATCGCAGAATGGCGCGTATGTGCGCGAGCATTTCTTTGGCAAGTATCCGGAACTGCTGGCGCTGGTGGCGCACATGTCGGACGACGACATCTGGCAGTTGACGCGCGGCGGCCACGATCCCGAAAAAGTCCACGCGGCCTACGCGGAAGCCATGCGCACGCCTGGCCGTCCCACCGTGATCCTGGCCAAGACCGTCAAGGGCTTCGGCATGGGAGAGGCGGGCGAAGGGCAGAACATCAATCATCAATTGAAGAAAATGAGCGCCGACGCCGTGCGCGCCTTCCGCGACCGCTTCGCGCTGCCCGTCAGCGATGCCCAGCTGGAAGAAATGTCGTATCTGAAACCGGCGCCGGACAGCGAGGAAGCGCGCTACTTCGCCGCGCGCCGGGCACAACTGGGCGGCTACATTCCCGCCCGCATCAGCAAGGTGGCGCCCTTGCCGATACCGCCGCTGTCCGCCTTCGCCACCCAGCTCAAGGATAGCGGCGAGCGGGGCGCGTCCACCACCATGGCCTTCGTGCGCATCCTCGGTACCCTGCTGAAAGATCCCGCCTTGAGCAAGATCATCGTGCCCATCGTGCCCGATGAATCGCGCACGTTTGGCATGGAAGGCCTGTTCCGCCAGATCGGCATCCATTCCTACCTGGGGCAGCTGTACACGCCGCAGGACGCGGGCCAGCTCAGCTATTACAAGGAAGCCAAGGATGGGCAGATATTGCAGGAAGGCATCAACGAATCGGGCGCCATTTCCTCCTGGATCGCCGCTGGCACGTCGTACAGCAACCATGGTCTGGCCACCATTCCGTTCTACATCTTCTATTCGATGTTTGGCTTGCAGCGCGTGGGCGACCTGGCGTGGGCGGCGGCCGATGCCCGCACGCGCGGCTTCCTGCTGGGCGCCACCTCGGGCCGCACGACATTGATGGGCGAAGGCCTGCAGCACGACGATGGCCACAGCCATGTGCTGTCGTCCGTGATTCCCAACTGTATTTCCTACGATCCTACCTATGCCTACGAGCTGGCCGTCATCATCCACGACGGCATGCGCCGCATGTTTGCCGAGCAAGAGGATATTTTCTATTACATCACCTTGCTCAACGAAAACTATCCGCACCCAGCCATGCCGGCAGGCGCCGAGGCGGGCATCTTGCAGGGCCTGTATCTGCTGCAGGAAAGTCCGGAAGCACTCATGGCAACCTCGCCGCGCGTGCAGCTGATGGGCAGCGGCTCCATCCTGCGCGAAGTGCTGGCCGCCGGCGTGCTGCTGCAGCAGGATTTCGGCGTGGCGGCCGACGTGTGGAGCGCCACCAGCCTGACGCAAGTGCGGCGCGACGGCCTGGCCGTGCAGCGCTGGAACATGCTGCACCCGGACAGTGAGCCGCGCGTGCCGTATATCGCGCAATGCCTGGCTGGCCGGCAAGGCCCGGTGGTGATCGCCACCGATTACATGAAGATCGTGGCCGACCAGGTGCGCCCCTTCGTGCACGACCGGCGCTTCGTTGCCCTGGGCACGGATGGCTTCGGCCGCTCCGATACGCGCGAATCCTTGCGCACCTTCTTTGAAGTGGACCGCCATTTCATCGTGCTGGCCGCCCTGACGGCGCTGGCCGATGGGGGCCAGCTGCCGCGCAGCAAGATTGGCGTAGCCATCGCCAGATACGGCATCGACGTGGAAAAACTCGATCCCGCGTCCGTGTAACTTTTCGAGGAGTGATCATGAAACTGTATTACGCAACGGGAACGTGTTCTTTGTCGCCGCACATCGTGGCCATCGAGGCGGGCATTGCGCTGGAGCTGGAAAGAGTTGATATTCGCAAGATTCCACGCGTCACGGAAACGGGCGAGGACTATGCGCAGGTGAATCCGAACCTGTACGTGCCGGCGCTGGCGCTGGACGATGGCACCATCTTGCTGGAAGGCACGGCCATCGTGCAATACCTGGCCGACCTGGCGCCGGCCAGCGGTCTGGCGCCGCCGCCGGGCTCCCTGGCGCGCGTGCAGCTGCAATCGTGGCTGGGTTTTATTGCCACCGAGCTGCACAAGGTGTTCAGCCCCTGGCTGTTCCACCCGGAATACGGCACGCAGGCGCAGGACGTGGCCCGCTCGCGCCTGGCCGCACGCCTCGATTATGTGGAGCGGCAACTGGCGGCTGGCGGACCGTATCTGCTGGGCGAGCGTTACTCCATCGCGGATGCCTATCTGTACACCATCCTCGGCTGGTCGGCGCACACCAAGGTGGACTTGTCGGCCTTCCCGCAAGTGCGGCGCTTGATCGAGCGCGTCGGCGAGCGTCCCGCCGTGCAGCAGGCGTTGCGCGAAGAGGAGGGCAGATATTGATAAAACATATTTCTATCATCACAACATAGAATTGGATGAATATGCTGCGATGCGGCATCATTCACCTGTCTCCTCTACTTCCTCACAGGAATTAGATTCAGCCCGCTCCCGCAGCGGGCTTTTTTTTGCCCATTTTTAAGGTGCAAAGCTGCGCACGCTTGCTTGTCATCATCGCCATCGTGTTGCTTTTGTGCATGCTAAACTGGGCCTTCCCCAGACCAAGGTTTTTGATGCTTCAATTATTTCGCCACACGCTGGAGTCCACGCCGATCCTCGCCCTGTTTCTCGTCATCGGCGCCGGTTATGCGCTGGGGCGCATCAGCGTGTTCGGCTTTTCGCTGGGCGTGGGCGGCGTGCTGTTCGCGGGGCTGGCGCTGGGCGCCTTTGCTCCCGGTTCCGTGCCGCCGCCGATGGTCGGCTCCATCGGCTTGCTGCTGTTCCTGTATGGCATCGGCGTGCAGTATGGCGTGCAGTTTTTCGCCGGCTTGCGCGGTGCGGGGCAGAAACACAATCTGATCGCCTTTGTCGCCGTCATGGGCGGCCTGGCCGTGTCCGTCTGGGGCGGGCAGTGGATCGATATCTCGCTGCGCATGGCCAGCGGCGTGTTTGCTGGCGCCATGACCAGCACGGCCGCCTTGCAGGCGGCGCTGGAAGCGTCGCACGGCAATGGCGACGCGGCCGTCGGCTATGCCGTCGCGTATCCGTTCGGCGTGGTCGGCCCCATGCTGGGCCTGTACCTGGCCGGGCGGATACTAAAACCCGTGCTGACGCCGCCGCCGGCACCCATCGTCGTGTCCGAAATTACCATCGACGAAGCCAAATTGGCGGGCGCGGCCCTGTCCGAACTGGCCGACGGCCCGCTGGCGGGCGTGCAAGTAATCGGCGTGCGCCAGGGCCACCAGAACCGCTTGCCCGATCCGGGCCTCGTGCTCGGCGTGGGCGACGCGCTGATGGTGTCGGGCACGGTGGCGGGTGTGGAAGCGGCGCGCACGGCGCTGGGCCATCTGGATCCAGGCCGGCTGATGAAGGACCGCAGTGCGTTCGACGGCACGGAGGTGTTCGTGTCGGACGCGGAAATCGTTGGCGTGCCGCTGGGCGAATTGAACCTGGCCAAGGATTTCCCCTTGCAGATCGCCTTCATTCGCCGCGGCGACGCCATGATCTTGCCGCACCCGTTCCTGACCCTGGAGTTTGGCGACCGGGTGATGGCCATCGCGCCAGCCAAACATGCGGCCGACGTGCGCAAGCTGTTCGGCAACTCCATCACGGCCACGGCCGAGTTCAGCTATGTCTCGCTGGGCATGGGCATGGTCTTGGGCGTGCTGCTGGGCCTGGTGCCGATTCCCTTGCCGTGGATAGGCTCGTTCAGCCTGGGCCTGGCCGGCGGGCCGCTGGTGATGGCGCTGATTCTGGGCCGCCTGGGCAGGGTGGGCAAGATCAGCTGGCGCTTGCCCCTGTCGGCCAATTTGGTCATGCGCAACTATGGCTTGACGATTTTCCTCGCTTCCGTCGGCATGGCGTCCGGTTTGCCCTTCGTGCAGCAAGTGGGCGCCGACGGCTTGCCCATGCTGGCGCTCGGCGCCGTGACGGTGCTGGTGGTGGTCGCGTTGGTGGTGATTTTGGGCAAGGTCTTCCTGCGCCTGCCGTTTCCCGAGTTGCTGGGCATCGCGGCCGGCGCCACGGGTAATCCTGCCGTGCTGGTGTTCGCCAACCGCCTGGCCAAGTCGGACCGGCCCAACCTCGGCTACGCCATGATTTTCCCCAGCATGACCATCGTCAAGATCGTTGCCGTGCAAGTGCTGCTGCATTTGTATGGCTGATGACGGTCAGCGTCAATCGCTTGCAGCACCAGGCTGCTTGCTGGCTTCCATAAAGCGGATGCCAAACGACAGCAGCAAGGCGGCAGCGGCGCATCCTGCGGCAAGCCACAGGTTGGCGGACAGGCCCAGCCTGTCCACGGCCTGGCCGCCGGTCCACGCGCCGAGCGCAATGCCGATATTGAAGACGCCGACATACAGCGCGGCGACGATCTCCACGGCGCCGGGCGCCGCCTTCAGCATCAAGGTCATCAGGCCGACCGATACGCCACCGTAGGCCAGTCCCCAGGCCAGCAACACCACGCCGCCGCCGATGCCGGAGTCGCCGACAGCCAGGAACAGCAGCGGCGTGAGCAGCAGGCCGCCCGAGATGGCGATGATGGTCGTCGCCATGCGCCGCGCGGCCATGACACCGGCCAGGAAGTTTCCAAGGATGCCAGCGAAGCCATAGGCAAACAGCAGTGCGCCCAGCCATTGCGCATCGAACCCCGACACGGACAGCAGCAGCGGGCGCACGAAGGTAAAGGCCATGAAATGGCTGCTCACCAGCAACAGGGTCAGAAGCAGCCCCGCTTGCAACTGCCTGTTGCGCAGCTGCTTGCCGAATTGGCGCCAGGTCGTCGCAGCGGTAGCGGGCAGGGCGGGAATGACGGCCAGATGCAGCGCCAGTACCAGGCTGCTGAACAGCGCCATGACGCCGAAGGCCCAGCGCCACCCTGCAAGGTCGCCGATGTGGGCGCCTAGCGGCACACCCAGCACGGAAGCGGCCGCCACGCCACCGAAGATGACCGACGTTGCCAGCCCAACCGAGCGGGCAGGAACCAGGCGGGAAGCGAGGCCGCCGGCGATGGCCCAGATGCCGCCCATACAAAAACCGACGAGTACACGTGCCGCCAGCATCCACGCCATGTTTTGCGCCAGGGCCGAGGCAATGTTTGCGATCACCAGGAGTGTCAGCAAACCACAGAGTATCTTGCGCCGGTCCAGGTTGCCTGATGCGAGCACGACCAGCGGCGCGAACAATGCCGCCAGTAATGCTGGCAGCGAGATCATCAGGCCGGCCGTTCCGGTGGAGGTGTCGAGGGTGTCGGCAATCGGCGTCAGTAGGCCGACCGGCAGCATTTCCGTCGTCACGACGGAAAAAGTAGCCATGCCGATAGCGCTGACCGCTAGCCACGGGTGGCGGACAGCGTTTTCTGCGGCAGCGTAGGGAGACGTATTCATGGTGCAGATCCTTCATTGATCATTCGAGAAACTGTGTGTGTCCTGCTTGCAACGGAGACACGTCGCAGTGATAATACATACATCGCGTATGAATAAGTATATATACATACGCACTGCACGTAAACAATCATACGTTACGTATGTAAGGAGAAAGCCATGGTTCGCCGCACCCGTGTGGAAATGGAAGAAACCCGCGCCTCGTTGCTGGCCACGGCCCGCAAAGTGTTCAGCGAGCGCGGTTATGCCGACACGTCGATGGACGACCTCACCGCCCAGGCAGGGCTGACGCGGGGTGCGCTGTACCATCACTTCGGCGACAAGAAGGGCTTGCTGCTGGCGGTGGTGGAGCAGATCGACGCGGAAATGGATGGCCGCCTGCAAGCCATCTCCGACGGCACCGCAGACTTGTGGGAAGGCTTTCGCAGCCGCTGCCGTGCCTATCTGGAGATGGCCCTGGAACCGGAAATCCAGCGCATCGTGTTGCGCGATGCGAGGGCGGTCCTGGGTGGCGCTTCACCGGATTCGCAGCGCCATTGCCTTGAATCGATGCAAGGGCTGATCCAGCAGCTGATTCGGCAGGGCATCGTGGCCGATGCTTGCCCACAGGCACTGGCTGCGCTGATCTACGGCAGCTTGGCGGAAGCGGCGTTCTGGATCGCAGACGGCGACGAAGGCAATGCGCGCCTGATAAAAGCAGTTGCGGCATTGGAATTGCTGCTACGGGGGCTATTAGTTCAAAGGTAATGGCGAAAAGTGGCATGGCTTCGCGATGAACCTTGAGCCTGTGTAAAACCGCTGGCGCCACTCCCAATCTGTTGTACAATCCTTGAGAACGGTCGTGCTTTTTTGTGCGCTGAGCTTCCTTGCGTGCAGTCATCACGGCAACCGATAAGAACAAGGAGACAGACATGGACCTGCATTACACGGCCGAGGAGAGCGCCTTCCGCGACACGGTGCGCGCCTTCCTCGACACCCATCTGCCGGCGGACTTGCAGCGCAAGGTGCGCCAGCATCTGCGCCTGAACCGCGACGATTACGTGCGCTGGCACAAGATTGTCGCGCAGCAAGGCTGGGCCGCGCCGGCCTGGCCCGTCGAACATGGCGGCACGGGCTGGACGGCCGTGCAGCGCCACATCTGGGAAGACGAGTGCGCGCGCGCCGCCACGCCACCGATCTTGCCCTTCGGCGTCAACATGGTGGCGCCCGTCATCATGGCCTTCGCCAGCGCCGAACAAAAAGCATATTATCTGCCGCGCATTTTGAATTGCGACGACTGGTGGTGCCAGGGTTACTCCGAGCCGGGCGCCGGGTCTGACCTTGCTTCGCTGAAAACCACGGCCCAGCGCGACGGCGACCATTACATCGTCAACGGCCAGAAAACCTGGACGACGCTGGGCCAGCACGCGGACATGATCTTTTGCCTGGTGCGCACGGATAGCACGGTGCGCAAGCAGGAAGGCATCAGTTTCTTGCTGATCGACATGAAAACGCCGGGCATCACCGTGCGTCCCATCATCATGCTCGATGAAGAACATGAAGTGAACGAAGTCTTTTTCGACAACGTGCGCGTACCGGTCAGCAACCTGGTGGGCCAGGAAAACAAGGGCTGGACCTACGCCAAGTATCTGTTGGGCCACGAGCGCACGGGCATCGCCGCCGTCGGCCGCTCCAAGCGCGAGCTGACTTTCCTCAAGCAGCTGGCCATGCAACAAACCAAGTGCGGCGCGCCGCTGCTGCACGATCCCGCTTTTGCGGCCAAGGTCGCCACCCTGGAAATTGAATTGATGGCGCTGGAAATGACGGTCTTGCGCGTCATCAGCGACGAAGGCAAGGGGCCGGGACCGCAGGCATCGATGCTGAAGGTGCGCGGTTCGGAATTGCAGCAGCAACTGACGGAACTGATGGTCGAAGCCATCGGCCCGCAAGCCTTGCCGTTCGACCCGGCATTTCTGGACGGCAGCGCGCCGCACGGCGCTGGCGGCGACGACCTGGCTGCGCCGCTTGCCGCGTATTACTTCAATTACCGCAAGACATCGATCTATGGCGGCTCGAATGAAATCCAGAAAAACATCATCACGCAGATGATCCTGGGCCTGTAAGCCAGAAGGAGACGACATGGACTTTCATTTTAATCAGGAACAGCAGCAATTCGCCGATGCGCTCAGGCGCTGGGTCGACAAGGATTACCGCTTTGAAACGCGGCAAAAAATCATCCACTCGGCCACGGGCACGTCCGATGCCGCCTGGGCCACCCTGGCCGAGCTGGGCATGACGGCCTTGCCGCTGCCGGCCGGCGCGGGCGGCTTCGACGGCACGGCCGTGGACATGCTGCTGGTGATGCAGGAACTGGGCCGTGGCCTGGTGGTCGAGCCCTACCTGGCCACCGTGCTGGGCGCGCGCTTCCTGAGCCTGGCAGGCGGCCACGATGGCGTGCTGGAACAGGTCGCCAGCGGCAGCCTGAAACTGGCTTGCGCGCTCGGTGAACGCCAGTCGCGCCACGAACTCAATGATATTGCCGCCACGGCGACAAGCCGAGGCGACGGTTTCGTGCTCGATGGCGAGAAAACCGTCGTCATTCATGGCGCGCAGGCGGGCGCCTTGATCGTTTCGGCGCGCAGCGGCGGTAGCCAAAGCGATACGGACGGCATTTCGCTGTTCCTCGTGCCTGTTGACGCGCCCGGCGTTTCCGTGCGCGACTACCGCACCATCGACGGCCAGCGCGCCGCCACCGTCACCCTCGTGCAAGTGGTGCTGGGCCACGACGCCTTGATCGGCAAGGCGGGGCAGGGCTGGTCCGTGCTGGACGCGGCCGTCGATTACGGCGCCTCCTTGCTGTGCGCGGAAGCCGTGGGCGCCATGGACGCCATCTTCGCCGCCACCCTGGAATACCTGAAGACGCGCCAGCAGTTCGGCGCGCCGATCGGCAAATTCCAGGCCTTGCAGCACCGCATGGCCGACATGTTCATCCACCTGGAGCAGGCCCGTTCGATGGCCATGCTGGCCGCCGCCAAGGTCGACAGCGACGACGCGTCCGAGCGGCGCCGCACGGTCTCCGCCGCCAAGGCGAGAGTGGGACTGGCCGCCACCTTTGTCGGCCAGCAAGCCGTGCAATTGCATGGCGGCATGGGCGTCACCGACGAATTGCCTGCTGCCCACCATTTCAAGCGCCTTGCCATGATCGCCCTGACCTTGGGCGACGTGGACCATCATATCGAGCGCTTTATCGCCCAGCCGGGCTTTTTGCCGACGGAGACCGCATGACCGCATCGCCTGCCACCACCCCGAAACACTGGTATTTCGAAGACTTTACGCAAGGCCTGGAAATCGACCTGGGCCAGCGCCACGTAACGGAAAAGGAAATCATCGCTTTTGCCACGGATTTCGATCCGCAGCCATTCCACGTCGACCATGCGGCCGCCGAAAAGACCATCTTCAAGGGCGTCATCGCCAGCGGCTGGCATACCTGCGGCATGATGATGCGCCTGGTGGTGGACAATCTGCTCAAGCATTCGTCCAGCATGGGTTCGCCCGGCCTGGACAGCATCCGCTGGCTCAAACCCGTGCGCGCGGGCGACACTTTGCAGCTGACCTACCAGGTCAAGGACGTGCGCCCATCCACATCGAAGCCGGACCGCGGCATCGTCATTTCCGTGTGGAGCGTGCGCAACCAGCATGGCGAAGTGGTGACGACAGTGGAAGGCATGGGCATGTTCGGCCGCCGTCCGGCAGGCGAAAACCATGCGTGATATCGCCGGCATCGCCGGTTTTCAAGCGCTGGCGGGACAGCACGTGGCTGTTTCGGACTGGCTGACCATCACCCAGCAGCGCATCGACACCTTTGCCGACGCCACGGACGACCATCAGTGGATCCATGTGGACGCCGAACGCTGCGCGCGCGAGTCGCCGTACGGCTGCACCGTGGCGCACGGCTTCCTGACCTTGTCCCTGCTGCCGGCCATGTTGCAGGGTGCGCTGCACATGGCCGGCATCCGCATGGCCATCAACTATGGCTTGAATAAAGTGCGCTTTCCCGCGCCCGTGCCCGTCGGTAGCCGTTTGCGCGCGCGGCTCGACATCCTCTCCGTCGACGACGTGCTGGAAGGCGCGCAAGTGAACTGGGCAGTCACCATGGAACGCGAAGGCGACCCGAAACCCGTGTGCGTGGCGGAATTTTTGATGCGCTGCTATCCCTGATCACTCCCCCTCCGGCGCGCAATACCTGTCCCGCCCCGTATGTTTGGCGCGGTACAGCAGGGCGTCGGCGGCGCGGATCAGGGCGCTGGGGTCCATGCCTTCCGTGGGCATGATGCTGGCCATGCCCAGGCTGACGGTGACGTGCGGGCCGACGCTCGATCTGGCGTGGGCAATTTCCAGCGCGCGCACTTCGTCGAGGATGCGCTGGGCCACCACTTCGGCGCCGTCGCGCGTTTCCTGCGGCAGCAGGATGATGAATTCCTCGCCGCCGTAGCGCGCCAGCAGGTCGGGCGGGCGCACGGCGCAGCGGCGCAGGGCGGCGCTCACCTGCTGCAGGCACAGGTCGCCCGCCTGGTGGCCATACGTATCGTTGTAATCCTTGAAGTGGTCGATATCGGCCATGATCAGGGCCATCGGCACGCCGTCGCGCGCGCAGCGCCGCCATTCGCTGTCCATCGTGTCGTTGAAGCTGCGCCGGTTGGCCACGCCCGTGAGCGAATCCGTCAGCGACAGTTCGCGCATGGCGTCGGCTTGCCGCTTGATGGTCAGCTGGCTGCGCACGCGGGCGCGCACGACGGCCGCGTTGAACGGTTTCGTGATGAAATCGACGGCGCCCGCTTCCAGCGCCCGCGTTTCGTCTTCGGGCTGGTTCAGGGCCGTGACGAAAATGACGGGAATGGCGTTCAGGAGGGCCGATTCGCGCAGCGCGCTGCAGACCGCATAGCCATCCATGCCGGGCATGACGGCGTCGAGCAGGATCAGGTCCGGCAGTTGATTATGCGCAATTTCCAGCGCCTTGTCGCCGCTCAGGGCGAACAGCACGTCGTGTTCCTCGCGCAGCAGCTGGTGCAGGATCTGGATATTTTCCATGGCGTCATCGACGATGAGGATGCGCCCGTTCATGGCAAGGTTGGTCCAGCTCACTTGTTTTCCTCTCGTTTCAGCTGATCGAGCACGAGTTTTTCCGCCTCGGCAAAATTCAGCGTTTCAATCGCATGTGCCATCGCCAGCGCCGCTTCCCGGTCCGACTGTTGTATGGCGGGGTGCAGGGCCTGGAATTGCGCCAGCGCTTTCAGGTTGTTGTTGTGGATCAGGACCAGCAGCTCGGACAGGCCAGCGTGCAGATCGACGGGCGCACCGCCGGGCGCTGCCGCTGCCGGCTGGCTGCGCCGTACGGGCGAGGGCAGGGTGCGCGCCGCTTCGATGACTTCGGCCATCGCCCGTTCCAGCTTTCCCAGCTGGGCGGCCGTGGCGTGCGGTTGCCCCGTTTTCAGCGCCTTTTCCGCCTCGCCGGCCAGGCTGGCGATCTGCGTGGCGCCCAGGTTGGCGGCCACGCCGCACACGCGGTGCAGCAGTTGCGCCGCCTGCTGCAGATGGCCGGCGGCCAGCAGGCGCCGCGTTTCCTCGACGGCGTCGCCTTGCGAATTCTCAAAGCGCTTGAGCAGGGCCAGGAAGGCGCCGTAGTCGCCGCCGAAACGGTGCAGGGCCGCCGTCAGGTCGATGCCGGGCACGGTGGCCGGCAAGTCCGGCGTCTGCGTGGCGGCATCGGCTGCCTGGACGGCGCCGTCGCCGCCACCCAGGGAAGAGCGCACCAGGCGGGTCAGGGTCTCGATCATCTCGTCGACATCGATGGGCTTGGCTACATGCGCGTTCATGCCGCTGGCGATGGCGCGCAGACGGTCTTCGTCCATGGCATTGGCCGTCATGGCGATGATGGGCAAGTCCGGCAAGCCCAGGGCGCGGATGGCCAGGGTGGCGTCGTAGCCATTCATGACGGGCATCTGCAAATCCATCAGCACCACGTCCCAGGCGTTGGGCGTGCTGGCGAGCAAGTCGACGGCCAGCCTGCCATTGGCGGCCACGGCCACGCGCGCCCCCGAGTGCAGCAGGATGTACTGCGCCACTTCCTGGTTGATTTCATTGTCTTCCACCAGCAGCACGCGCATGCCTGTGAGCAAACCCGACAAGGGCGTGGACACGGGCAGCACGGATGGCGCGCTGCGGCCATTGCGTCCATCCCGCACGGCGGTGACGGCCGCCAGCAGGCGCGCCGGAGTGGCCGGTTTCGAGACGATGCCGGCCAGCATCAGGCTGTCGGCCAGACGTTCGAGGTTTTCACTGTCCTGGTCGGCCACCAGCATGATCACGGGCGGCAGCGCCAGGTGTTCGTCGGCGCGCGCCTCGGTGAGCATGGAAATGCCATCCATGCCGGGCATGGCCGCGTCGAGCAGCACCATATCCACGTGAGCGGCCGCCTGCAAGCCGTCCAGGCCGCTGGCGTGGTTGCGCAGCAGGGCCAGGCCGGCCGCTCCGCTGTCGGCGCTGCGGCTGTGCCAGCCCTGCGCCGCGCACCAGTCTTCCAGCATGGCGCGCACGCTGGCGTTGTCGTCGATGATCAGCAGCGACAGGGCCTTGGGCACGCCCTTGCCGGACGGCTCGGGCGGCGGCGCCACCTTCTCGAAGCGGCAGCTGAAGCGGAAGTCGGAACCCTGGCCCAGCGTGCTTTTGACGCTGAGGGTGCCGCCCATCAGTTCCACCATGCGCCGGCAGATGGCCAGCCCCAGTCCCGTGCCGCCGTATTTGCGGCTGGTGCCGCTGTCGCCCTGGGAAAACGCGTCGAAGATGCGTTCCTGCTCGGCCGCGCCGATGCCGATGCCCGTGTCGCGCACGGAAAACGCGAGGGTGGCGCTGGCCGCATCCTCGGCCTCCATGCCGATGCTCAGCACCACTTCGCCATGCGCGGTGAACTTGACGGCGTTGCCCACAAGGTTGATGAGGATCTGTTCCACGCGCAGGGCGTCGCCGATCAGTTCGTCAGGCACGCCGGGATCGAGCACGAACACGGGCTCCACGCCGCGCGCCCAGGCGCTGCTGGCCAGCAGCACGCCCACGCTACCCAGCATGCGTTCGAGCTGGAAGCGGCGCTGTTCCAGCACCATCTGCCCCGCCTCGATCTTGGAAAAATCGAGCACGTCGTTGACGATGTTGAGCAGCGACTGCGTCGCCATCTGGATCTTGCCGACATAGCTGCGCTCGCGCCGTTCCAGCGGCGACTCTTCCAGCAGGCGCGCCAGACCGATGATGGCGTTCATCGGCGTGCGGATTTCATGGCTCATGTTGGCGACGAATTCGCTCTTCGCGATACTGGCCGCCTCTGCCTTGTCGCGCGCGCGCACCATCTGCTCGTTGAGTTCGTGCAGGCGCAATTCCGTGCGCTTGAGTTCGGAGACGTCCGAGGCCAGCACGAAGAAGCCGCGCACGCCGCCGTTGTCGTCGAAATCGGGGATGTAATTGGTCCATGTGTGGCACACCTGGCCGCCGGGATCGAGCAGGTCGCGCTCGAAGCTTTGCGGCCGGCCCGCCAGCACGCCCTCGACGTGGGGCGCATACACGTCGAACAGTTCCTGCCCCAGCAATTCGCTCATGTGGATGCCGGCCAGCTCGGCGCTGCTGCGGCCAAACCATTCGTTATAGAATTTATTTGCAAATAGGCAACGCAAATCGGCGCCCCAGTACGACACCATGCCGGGCAGGTTGTCGGTGACGGTGCGGATGAAGCGCTCGTTCTGTTCCAGGCGCCAAGTGGTGGCGTGCAGCACCTCGGTGGCGCGCTTGCGTTCCGTGATGTCGATCGAGACCCCCAGCACATGGCTGGGGCGCCCCGCATCGTCGCGCAAGACCACCTTGCGCGTGGTGAAGTGGCGCGTGGTGCCGTCGGCCGTATTGATCGCTTCCTGTTCGATTTCCACCATCTGCCCCGTGGCCAGCAGCTTGCGGTCGGCGCTGACGAAGGCGGACGCCTGCTGCGGCGGGAAGAAATCATGGTCCGTCTTGCCCAGCAATTGCTCGCGCGAGCGTCCCAGGGTCAGTTCCGCGTGGCGGTTGACCATTTCAAAGCTCAGCTTGTCTGCGCGCTTGACGAAGACCATGGCCGGGATGTTTTCAATGATGGTGCCAAACAGGTGTTTCGAGCGGCGAAATTCCGCTTCGCTGCGCTTGCGCTCGGTAATGTCCAGCCACAGGCCCGATACGCCCAGCAACTGCTGTTCCGGGCCAAAAATCGGGTGGTAGGAGACGATCCAGTGACTCAGTTGTTCGCGCTGCTGGCCGCTATGGCCTTGCAATTCCATGTCGACGATGGGCTGCCCCGTCCCGAGGACCTGACGCACGCAGCGTTCCACCTCGGCGCGCACGGCGTCGTCGAACAGCATGGCGCCCACGGGACGGCCCAGGTGCTGCGCCACGCTGGCCCCGTTGATGGTGGCCAGGTAGTGGTTGATCATGACGATGCGCAAGTCCAGGTCCACGAACAGCATGCCGATCGGCGCCGTCGCGTACACGGTTTCCAGCAGGCGCGTGGATTTTTCCAGGGCCAGCGTGCGTTCGGCCACCAGGCTTTCAAGCTGCGTGCGGTGGCGCCGCAGGTCGCGTTCCAGCGCGCCCAGGGCACTGGCCATGTCGGCCGATTCGCGGTCCGCGTGCTTGTTTGAGAGCAAGGATTTGCCTTGCGCCAGCGCATGGATTTGCTGCGTCAGTTCCTGCAGGGTGCTGGCCAGACGGCCGCCCACGCGCCAGGCCAGGGCAAAGCCGGCACCGAGCAGCAGCGCCAGGATGAGGGAACCCGTGACTACCGAGCGCAGCAGGGCTTCTGCCACCGTGCTGGTGCGCATGGTGACGGCCACCGTCCAGGCGGCGTCCGGGGCGCGGCGAAAGCCCGTGTACACGTCGATGCCTTCCAGGGTGGCATGGCGCAGCACGCCTTCGCGCGCCTGGCGTATCTGTTCCAGCAGGGGCGCCGCAGTGCGCTGGCCCACATAGCGCTGCGGCGCCAGGGTGCGCGCCACGTTGATGCCGTTGGCATTGATGATGGCCGCGCCCAGGTAGGCGGGTAGGTGCAGTTCGCGCAGCAGCACGGACAGGTAGTCGGGCGGGTACAGTGCCGTCAGCACGTAGGCGGCTCCCTGCTTGCGCGGCAAGGGCAGGTTCAGGGCCAGCTGCGGCACGCTGTCGGGTGCCTTGGCCAGGCTGGTCAGCCGCGGCTTGCCGTAGTCGCGCGTGCGCTCCATGCTGGCGGCCCATTTTTGCGGCAGGGGAGGCGGCGCCTGGCTGGCGGGCAAGGTCGTATTGATCAGCTGGCGGCCCTTGGCGTCGGAAACGATGAAGCCGCTGACGGCCAGGCCCGGCTGCAGCAGGCTGGCGGCCAGGACACGCAGGGCGCCGATGTCGTCGGCTTGCAGGGCGGGCGAGCCGGCCAGGATCTGCGCGGCCATCTGGGCGCCGTTCAGGTCGCGTTCGACGGCGGCCGCGACCGCCCGCGCCGCCTGCGCCGTTTCGCTGACGACATGGTCGCGTTCGCGCGTGTAGCTTTGCGCCACGAGCAGGAGAAACACGAGCGCCGTCGGAATGACCCAGGCGAGCACCAGCCATGAAATTCTTGAGCGTATCGAAGGCAAATCTTGCACCCGGAAAGCTCCCAGAATGGATGAGTCGACAGGCAGGCTCACGCTGGCGCTGGCTGACCTTGAATGAAAAGATGCTAGACGAAATTGATTGTTCTGACAAGCCTAGTTTCTGGAATGGAAAAAAGCTTGCGCAAGGCATACAGAAGAGGGGTGATACCCATCCCGCCGTGGCTGCGGGATGGCACGGCGGATTACGGCACCACGGTCAGCACGTCGACGTCGATTTCCGGGCTTTCCATGAAGTCTTTTTCCACTTCGCCGCGGATTTCCACGCGGGTTTTGGCGTCGATCTTGCGATTCATGAAGACCTTGTCGTCGATGTCCACGCGGATTTCCGCCGTGCCATCGGAGAAGGTGTATTTCTCGTTGCCCACTTTGCGCAGCAGATTGCCGCGCAGCACGACGGCCTGGTCGTCGACGGGGTTTTTCAGGATGGCGGCCACATTGCCGGGCGCGGCCGGGCCGGCCGTCGGTCCCACGTATTGGGCTTGCGCGCTGCCGGCCAGCAAGGCGCAGGCTGCGGCCAGGGAAACGATGAGTTTGCGGTGCAGTGACATGGTATTCCTTTGATAGTGACTGGAGGCTCAGAAAAAGACGGCGGTGCGGGCAATGATAGCACCGGCATTACCGTAGGGCATGTTCGCCCGGACGCTGCCCGTGCCGGCCACACCATCGTCGAATTTGCTGTCGATCTGCTCCGCGTAGCTCTCGGGCAGGTTGTCGAAACGGATGCCGTTGCCGGCCCGGCCGCCCACTTCGTCGTTGTACAGGTAGACGGCGCCGCCCTGGGCGCTGGTCATGAATTGCGAGGTGCCGTTGAACGAGCCGGTGATGAAGCCGCCCAGCGCCAGGTGCTGCGGCGCCAGGGTGAATTCGCGCGGCTGGCCGTCGCCGATCTGGCCGTCGCCATTGCCGTTGCCGGCCGAATTGGGCACGTGCACGGTGCCCTGGAGATCGTCGCCGGGCAGGGCGCGGAACTTGTCCTGGTAGGCGTTGACGGCGGCCGTCAGCGCATTCGACTGCTGGATGATGTTTTTCACCTTGGCGCTGTCGATCAAGCCTTGTCCCTTGAGCACGCCACCGAGCAGCAAGCCGATGATGACCAGGACGATGGCGATTTCTACGAGCGTAAAGCCGTGCTGGCGGCGTGGGAGCATGGGATTTCCTTGGAAAAAAGTGCTACAGCTTGAGATGGCAGTTTACTGCAATTGGTGCCCGATGCACATGGCATTTCAGGCAGCGGCTCATGGGGCGGCCTGTGCTTTCTTCCTGGCCAGTTCGTCGAGCCGGCGCGCGAGGAAGGCCAGTTCATGCGGGTCACTGATCTGGCCGCTGGCGAGCAGGCCGCCGATCACCAGGCGGGCGCCGTCGAGCTGGTCCATGTCTTCCAGGATGAACGCTTCCATCTCGCGCACCCACGGCGGCACCTGCGGCCCCGTCGCCAGCTGGCGCAATGCGCGCGCGTAGCCGAGCGCCAGCGGCAGGTCGTGCAACTGGTGCTTTGCCACCAGCACGGCCTGCGCCATGGCGGGCCAGCGGCGCCGCGGGTCGGCCGCGAAGCTGGCGGCGACAAAATCGAGCATGCGGCGCGCGCGCTGCGGATCGGCCACGCCGGCATACACCTCGCCGGCGGCCACCAGCGCGTACTGGCTGCGCGGATCGAGCGTTTGCGCCGTTTCCAGCCAGCCGGCCAGGCGGTCATAGTCGAGTTCGCGCCACGGCAGGCTGACGCCGGCCTGGTCTTCGAACGATTGCAGGTACAGCAGCATGGCTTTCGACATGGCCAGCGGCTCGCCCAGGCTGGCCAGACGCGCCACGCCAGCCGGCGGCGCGGCGGGCAGCGGGCGTGCCTGGGCGGGAGCGTGCTGCTGCGCCAGGCGCCAGCCCAGCTGCAATAACAGGCAAGCCGCCAGCAGCCAGCACACGGGGCGCGGCACGCTGGTCCATGGACGCTGGCTGGTCGCGGCCATCAGATGTTCCTGCGGTAAAAGTCGCACAATGCGCAGCTGGCCAGCAAGGCCACATAGATGCCGGTTTGCGCCGCCACGTTGAGCAGCGCCTGCCAGTCGCCGGTGGCGTACAGCAGCCATTCCGTGCGCGTAAACGCGTCCAGGCGTGGCAGCAGCAGGGCCAGCACGTCGATGGCGCCGGCCGTTGCCCGTTGAACCAGGGAATCGCCTGCCTGCGGACCATGCGCCAGCAGTTGCAGGCTGCCCAGCATGCGCGCCAGCACGTAGAAGCCGCCCGTGGCGGCCAGCGCCGGCAGGGCCTGCTGCAAGCTGGCCGCGCACAGCAGGCTGAAGGCGGCGACGATCCACAACTCTCCCAGCAAGGACAGCGCCCACAGCGCGCATTGCGCGGGCGCGGCGAACAGCGCCATCAACAGTCCGAACAGCACGGCGGGAATGGCCGCCAGCGTGCCATAGCCCAGCAGTTTGCCCAGCAGGTAGGCGGCGCGCGGCATCGGCAGCGCCAGCAGCAGTTCCAGGCCCCGGTCGGCCGCTTCGCGCGCCATGCTGGTGATGATGAAGGTAGCCAGCAGGAAAACGCCGGCCAGGCGCAGGGTGGCCGCCAGCAGGGCCGCCTGCACGGCGCCGCTTTCCGTCAGCGCCAGTTGCTGCAGGAAGCCGGCCAGGGCGGCCGCGCCGCAGGCGGCCAGCAGGAACAGCCATGGCAGGCGGCTGCGCAGCGCTTCGAGCAGCGTGTAGCGGGCGATGGTGAACGAGGGCGAGAGCATCGGCATCAGCGTGGCAGCCTTTGCGCGGCCACCATGCGGTTGAACAGGATGTTTGGCGACAGCCAGGCGACGATATCGTCGAACTCGCCGCCCGGCTGCTGCGGGCTGCTGGCGGCGCGGCTGATGACGGTGGTGGCGTTTGAAGCATTGTTGCGCTCGTCGACATTGTTGCCGAACGGCACAGCCTGGCGCTGGCCCTGCACGCTGGTGGCGCCGAAACCGTTCTTGCCGTGCGACATGATCATCGCGGGGATGTCGTTCAAGGCCGTCGCCTGCAGCAGCGCGCCGCCATTGCGCGTGACGATGCTGATGTCGCGCGGCGTCGACAGGCTGAAAAGCTGGCCGCTGTCGCTGAAGGCCGGCGTCACGCTGTAGCGCAGCAGATTGTTCCAGCTGTCGCCCTGGCGTAGTCCCAGGGTGGCCCAGGGCAGGAAACCGGCGCGTTTTTCGCCCGTGCAGCGCGTGCCGCGCCGGTCTTCCAGGCCGCTCATGGAGGAGATGGCGGGACAGGGCAGGTAGCCGTAGCGCAACGCGTAGCCGGTCAACGCTTCCTTCGCTTCATTGAGCGCCTGTTGCGTCTCGGCCACCTTGCGCTGCTCCAGTTGCACCGTCAAGGGCGTGACCAGGCCGCCGATCATGAGGCCCACGATGACGAGCACGATGGCGATCTCGATCAGGGAAAAGCCGCCATGACGGCGCGGATGGCGGGCGCTCATGGCAGGTTGCGCGCGGCGCGCATGCGTTGGTACAGGGTGGGCAAGGTAATCCAGGTCAGCATGTCGTCGAAGGCGCCGCCGGGCAGCGCGGCATTGCCGGTGGCGGGGCGGGCAATGAAGCCGCGGCTGGCGCGATCGTTGGCCGCCTCATCGATATTGCCGCGTGCCGTATTGATCTGCGGCACGCCGCTGGCGGCCGTGCCGTAATGATCCTTGCCTTGCGAGAACAGCACGACGGGCAGGCATTGGGCGCTGACGTCGCACAGCGCCTGGCCCGCCACGAAGGCAAGTTCGCCGCGCGGACCGCGTTCAAGCACGACCCTGTTGGCGATGGCGGAAAACGAGACGATGGGGGCGCGAGCCATTTCCGGCGTGACGCTGTAGCGCAGCAGCTTGCCCCAGGCATCCACGCCGTCCACGCCCAGCGCCACCCACGGCAAAAAGCCGCTGCAGGCGGCATCGTCGGCGCAGTCGGCGGCCCGTTCGCGCCCGTCGAGGGCGGAGGCGGCCGGACGGGGCAGGCGGCCATTGGTCGCCGCAAAGCCCAGCAAGGCGTCGCGCGCCTGCGCCAGGGTGGCCAGGGTGCGCTGCTGGCGTTCGGCTTCGCCCGTGTTGCGGCCAAAAGCGCTGATCAGCAGGCTGGCCGCGCCCAGGCCCAGCACGGCCACCAGCAGGAGCAGGGCGGCGCCACGCTGGCGACGAGCTTTCCGTGGCGTCATGGCGGGGTCTCCTGCACTTCGGTGACCGTGCCGCTGGCCGGGTCGTAGCGCTGGCCAGGTTTCAGCAGTACCACCTGGCCGTTCGACAGGCGCAGGGTCAAGGTGCCGGGTTTGCCACGGGCAAGGCGGTTGTGCGGCTCGTTCTGCGCTTCCTGGTTCAGCCAGACGGTGGAGCGGCCGCTGCTGCGCACCACCACGCCATTCAATTCCACGGGCGGGGCGGGCGGTGGCGGGGGCGGTGGCGCCGCCAGGGCCGGATCGGGTGGCGGCGGCCCGTAGCGTTGCGTGTCGAGCTGGGCGCGCTGCTGGGGCGACAGGAACAAGCGCCCCAGCTGCTGTGCCTGTGCATGGAGAGTGGGCGCGGCGCCGGCCAGCAGCGCGCACAGGACGAGAGCGTACCTCATGGCGGCCCCGCCACGGCCAGGCTGTTGACGGTCAGCCACAGCAGCTCGCATTCGGCGCCCAAGGTGGGTGCTGCCGCGCCGCCAGCCCCGGCTGCCCCATGGCGCTTGAGCTTGCACTCCTGCACGGCGAAATAGCCGGCCTGGCGCAAATCGTCAAACAGGTTCAGCAAATCCATCTCGTGCAGCAAATCCATCTGCAGGCGCATGCGGCTGCCGCGCAAATGATATTGCCCCATCACCATCGGCAACGGCACTTGCAGCCCTTGCTGGGGACTGATGTCATAGCTGATCGGCAGCAGCTTGCGCTGTTCCTGGCTGCGGTGGATGGCGTCGATCCAGGCCAGGCGGTTTTCCTCGCCGATCAGGCCGCGCTGGCGCAGCGCCAGGAATTGCGGTTCGTAGGCGCGGATTTCCTGCTTTTCCGCTTCCGCGTGGTTGAACAGGGTGGCCGCCGCCGCGCGCGTGTGCTGGGCCAGGTACAGCTGTTGCGCTTCGCGCGTGCGATAGGCGGTGCTCAAGCTCAGCAGCACCACCCCGGCCAGCAAGGTCAGCGCAAAGCACAGCAGGGCGCCGCGCACCAGGTGCAGTTCGCCCAGCCAGGCGGGCAGGGTGCGCGCAGGCGTGCTTGCCCGCTGCATGCCGGGCAGGGGCGGCTGCTTGACGGGGCCGCTCATGGCTGCCACTCCAGCAAGAGGGTAAAGCGGGCCTGGCTGTCCGGCGCCGGCGCGGCGCTCTTGCCGGACAAGGCCACGCTGGGACGCAAGTCGAGCGGCGTTTCCTCTATCCTTACCTGCATGCCCGGCTGGCGCGCCAGGGTTTGCGCAAACGCCGTGATGGCGGCCAGCGCCGCGCGGTAGTCATTGTTCGGCATGGCCACGTCCGCTTCCAGGCGCAGCGCCTGCGGCGGGGCGACGGGGATGCCGGCCAGGCTGCTGCCCAGCGGGCGACCGCTTTCCGTCTGCGGTGCTTGCTGGCTGCCGCTCGTGCGCGCTGGGGGCGGTCCCGCGTTCCAGTGCAGCTGGCCCAGCTGGATTTGCGGCGCCTGGTCCAGCGCCGCGCCCAGCAGGCCCAGCAGGCGGCCCGGATCCGGCGCCTGGCTGGCGATCATCTGGCCCAGGGTGACGGCCACTTTCATGTTCTGCGTCCTGGCCGGCGCCGGCGGCTGCGTCGACATGACGCTGCGGTAGCGTTCCTGGTAGGACGCCGTTTCCTGCGCCAGGCGCTGCGTGGTGGCCCCGTCGGCGATGCCGCCCAGTAAATTGATCACGCACCACAGGGCGGCCGACGCGCCGATCAGCGCGCTGGCGCCATACAGCGTCTTGCGCGCGCGCTGGAAGTGGTAATAGCGGGCCAGCGCGCCGGGCGGATAGTGGCTGGCCGGCGGATGCTTGCCCAGCAAGGTCAGCAGCAATGCATCGGCCAGCGCCGGCGTCTGGCGCAAGCCCACCCGTGCGCCGGCCTGTTGCAGGTCGATGAAGTGATACGCCACTTCGACGCCGTTGTCGCACAACAATTCAAGCTTGGCGATCTGCGCGGCTGGCGCCAGGATGACGGTATTGAGCAGGTCGCCGCGCGCCAGCATGCGCGTGCTGGTGAGAAATTGCCGCGTCTTTTCCGTTTCCAGCGCGATATTCACGGCCACGCCGTCGAGCGCGATGGTGGCCGTCTGGCGCGAAAAGCGCAACTGGCCCTTTTCATAGTAACTTTGCCGCAAGCCGCCCGATTGCTGCGTCACCAGCAGCAAGTGTTCATGCGCGAGCGACAGCTTTTTGACCAGCGCAATACTGAGCAGGCTGGTCGAATAAATGCCGGCCACGGGCACGCGCAAGTGTTCAAGCGCCTCGGTCCACGGCTGCAGCAAGGTGGGGTTGGTCAGGGCGAAAAACAGCACCTGGTCGTCGTGGCGGCCCGTGCTTTCGCGGCCCAGCATGGCGCTGCCCCGGTAGGGCGTATCGCGGTGCAGCTGCTGCCTGCGCCGCTCGAGCAGGGCGCGGCCCGCCTTGCCGCGCACATGGGGCACGAGCTGATGCTGGAAATCTTCCTCGATCAAGTCCGTCAGCAGGTAGACGGGCACGCCCAGCCTTTGCTGCTGCGGGTCTTCCAGCCACGCGGCGAAGCCGTCCAGCCCGGCCGCGCTGGCGGCGAAGGTCTGGCCCGGGCCCAGCACGCCATGGTCCCAGTCGTAGGCGCACAGGGCGTCGCTGGTAATGTAGAGTAATTGTTTGCGGAACACGGCGGCCTCAGGTTTTGATTGTGCTGATGGTGTCGTAGATCGGCCCCAGCACCGACAGCATGATCCAGCCCAGCAGCAAGCCCAGGATGACCGTCATGGCCGGCTCGATCATGGCTTGCACTTTTTCAATCAATTCCTTCACTTCGCGGTTGTAAAAGTAACTGACATTGCGCAAGGCCGTGTCCAGCGAACCCGTGGCCTCGCCCACCTTCAGCATGCGGATCACCAGCGGCGGGAAGATGCCCGTATGCTGAAAGGCGGCGGTGACGCCATGGCCTTCGCTGATCAGCTGGGCGGCGCGGCGCAGGCCGGCCGCCACCACCTGGTTGCCGGCGATGCCTTCGGACAGGCGGATGCATTCGAGTATTGTGATGCCGGAGGCATACATCAGGGCAAAAAACGTGGCGAAGCGGGCCAGGATGATCTTGTGCAGCACGGGGCCGACCAGCCACAGCCGCAGTTTCAAGCCATCCCAGGCATAGCGGGCGCCTTCGTTGCGGCGGATCAGGGCGCGCAGGCCGAAAAACAGCAGCACGGGCAAAGCCAGCAGCAGATACCAGTAGTCGATGAACACGTTCGACACGGCAATGAGCACGCGCGTGTGCAGCGGCAGCTCGCCGCCCATGTTGCGAATAAAAGCCGTCAGCTGGGGGACCAGATAGATCATCAGGAAAAACGTCACGGCCGCCACGACGATGGCCACGATGACGGGGTACATGACGATCTTGCGCGTCTGCGAGGCCAGCTCGTCCTGCCATTTCAGACTTTCGGACAGGTTCTTGAAGACGTCGGCGATCCTGCCGCTCTGTTCGCCCGCCAGTATCAGGCTGGTGAACGTGGCGTCGAAGATGTCGCCATGTTGGGCCAGCGCGCCGGACAGGGGCAGGCCACCCTCGATGCTTTCGATCAGGTCCGTGACGACTTCGCGCAGGCGCGGGTGGTCCGTGCTTTCGCGCAAGTCATTCAAGCCTTCCAGGATGGGCACACCCGCACCCGTCAATTGCTCCATGTGAAAACAGAAATTGATCAGGTCGCGCCGGTGGATGACCCGCTTGCCCAGCAACACCAGGTACTGCCCCGTGATCTTGCAGTCGATGAGGTCGAGCTGCATGCGGTGCAAGCGCGCTTCCAGATCCGGCACGTTGGCCGCCTCCATGCTGCCGGGAATCAGCGCGCCGGCGGCATCCATGGCGCGGTAGACATATTGCGCCATCAGGCCAGCCTTTCCGTCAGGTCGACCACGCGGCCCACTTCTTCCAGGGTGGTGACGCCTTCCATCACGCGGCGCATGCCGTCGTCGACGATGCCCTTGAAGCCGGCTGCGCGCGCCGCGTTCTTCAATTCGCGCGAACTGGCGCGGCGTGCCGTCAATTCATCGAGTTCGGCCGTCATCTTGAGGATTTCCATGATGGCCAGGCGGCCCTTGTAACCCTGGTGGGCGCAGCGCTCGCAGCCGGCGGCGCGGCAGATGGACACGGGCGCTTCGTCCGGGACCAGGCCCAGCAGTCGGCGTTCGATGCTATCGGCGATCACCGTTTCCTTGCAGTGCGGACACAAACGGCGCACCAGGCGCTGCGCCACGATGCCGATGATGTTGCCGGCCATGATGTCGGGCAGGATGCCGATGTCGAGCAGGCGCGCCACGGAACCGATGGCCGAGCTCGTATGCAGGGTGGAATACACCTGGTGGCCCGTCATGGCGGCGGCAAAGGCCATTTCCGCCGTTTCGCGGTCGCGGATCTCGCCAACTAAAATGATGTCCGGGTCTTGCCGCATCATCGAACGGATGCCGTCGGCAAAGCCCAGCTTGACGGATTCGTTGACGGAAGTCTGGCGTATCATGTTCATCGGATACTCGACCGGATCTTCCAGGGTCATGATGTTGACGCTTTCCGTATTGATATGGTTGAGTATCGAATACAGGGTCGTGGTCTTGCCGCTGCCCGTCGGGCCCGTCACGAGGATCACACCGTCGGGGCGCGCGATCATCAGTTTCAGCAAGTTCAGCTCCGCTTCGGCCAGGCCCAAGGCGTCGAGCGGCACGATGCCTTTTTGCCGGTCCAGTACGCGCAGCACGACGTTTTCGCCATGCGTGGTGGGCTGCGCCGAGGCGCGAAAGTCGATTTGCCGCCCGGAAAACTTGATGCTGATGCGCCCATCCTGCGGCGCGCGCGCCTCGGCGATATTCATGTTCGACATCACCTTCAGGCGCACGGCCATGGCCGGCCAGTACGATTTGTGCAGGCTGCGGATTTGCCGCAGGATGCCGTCGATGCGGTAGCGGATGCGCAGGAACGACTGTTCCGGCTCGAAATGGATGTCCGAGGCGCCGTTCTGCACGGCATCGGCCAGCAGCGCATCGATCAGACGCACCATGGGCTGGCTGTACTCGTCCGATGGCGATGCCATGCTTTGATAGCTGACTTCGCCCGTTTCGATCTCGTGCAGGATGCCGTCGATCGACAGTTCGAAGCCATAGTACTGGTCGATGGCGCGCGAAATGTCCGATTCGTTGACCAGCACGGTGGAAATCGTGATGCCCTTGACCAGCATGGCGCTGATTTGATCGAGCGCAACGATGTTGCTGGTGTCGGCCATGGCCAGGATCAGATTGTCCGCCTGCCGTTCATAGACGATAGGGAAGACGCGATAGCGCTTGGCCACGTCTTTCGGGATCAGTTTTAATGCAATGGCGTCGACCACCAGGCTCGACAGATCGGCGCTGACCTGTTTCAGGTTTTCGCTGAGCGCCTCGCGCACAGTCGCTTCCGTGACGAAACCCAGGGTGATCAAGAGCTTGCCCAGCGGCTCGCTGCTGCGCCGCTGCTCGATCAGGGCGATGCGCAGCTGGTCTTCGCTGATCACGCCTTTCTGGATCAGCAGCTTGCCGAGGGGAAGTTTTGCCTGTTCTGCCATGTGATGCTTATTCCTGACGGGGTGGGGTAGTGGCCGGCTCGGCCGTGGCCACAGCTGCCGTCAATTCGCGCAAGCGCGTTTGCACGACGGCTTGGTCGAAGGCGGCCGGCGTCGCTTGCGCCAGGCTCAAGGCGCGCTGGTAATACGTGGCGGCCAGCCGGGGCTGGTTCAGCCGGTCCAGGCCCACGGCCAGGTTGAAGGCATAGTCGGGATTGCCGGGCGCGGCGCCATAGGCGCGGAAAAATTGCTGCTGTGCCTCGTTCCAGCGGCGCTGCTTGGCGTAAACATTGCCCAGTGCAAACAGCACGGGTGCGCTGTCGGGGCTGCGCGCCAGGATGGCTTTCAGCCTTGCTTCGCTCTGCGCCACGTCGCCCTGGCGCAGTCCGATCAGGCCGGCCAGCGCTTCGCCATCGTCGGGATTGATTTCCAGCAAACGCACGTACAGGGCCGCCGCTTGCGCACCCTGCTGCTCGCGCAGGGCCACGGCCGCCAGGCCCAGCAGCGCGTCGCGGTTATTCGCATCCTGCCGCAGCACCGTTTCATATTGCTGACGAGCCAGGCCCAGCTGGCCCCCGTTGAAGGCCTGGTAGGCTTGCTGCACGCCGGGGTTGATTTGCGGCGCGGCCACGCTGCGCTGCACCTGGATCTGGCTGTTGTCGGGCGCGGCCACCGGTGGCAGGCTCGGTGGCGCAGGCGGGGCCAGGTGCGCCAGCTGCGCCGCCACGGCGGCCTGGATCATCGCCTGCTGGTCCGCCGCAGCTGTCTGCTGGCGCGCGTCGCGCGGATAGTCGGGCGGCAGTGCGGCAGGCGTCATGGCGTCCGTCGGCGCGGCACCCGTGGCCGGCAGCACCAGCACGGGGCCGGCAACGCCGGCCGCGCCCGGAGCGTCCGTCAGCGGCATGGGCACGCCGGGCAGGCTGGCGCCCGCGCCGGGGCTGGTGCTGGCGCGCCAGTACCAGTACGCCATGGAACCTGCCACCAGCAGCAATATGGCCAGCAGCACGGCCAGGCGCACGGTGGCCGGGTCGACGCTGATGGGGCCGGTGGGACCTTTCGGCGGCGGATTGCTGCGGCTGGCGCGTGGCCGGGCGGGCGGCGGTTCGGCGCGCGCGCGTGGCGGTTCGGGAGGCGGGCCAGGCTGCGCGCCACCGGACTCGGGCTGCGGCGCGGGCGCGTCCGCCAGCGGTTCCAGGCGCAAGGTGCTGGCCGGCGGCGCGGGCGGCGGTGCCACTGGCGCGGCAGGCGTGGCAGGGGGCGGCAGGGAGTCGGCCGGCGCCAGTTCCAGGACCTGGTCGTAGGCTTCGGACGGCTTTTCCAGTTCCTCGTCGGAAAGGCTGTTCTGCTTGGCGCGCTCGGCCTTCTTGAGGGCCTGCATCAGCAAGCTCATGGAAAATCTCCCTGCAAGCGCGCCTGCGGCCGGACGGCCGGCGCCGGCGGGCCATCCGTGTAGGGCTGGCTGTTGAGCGGCGCCTGGCCGGGCAGCAGGTAGCGGTACGCGCGGTAATCGCCCTCGACGCTGGCATCCTTGACGACGACGGGGCGCATGAAGATCACCAGTTCCGTCTTGCTGCTTGCTTCATTGCGGTAGGTAAACAGATTGCCCACCAACGGCAGGCTGGACAGGCCGGGCACGCCATCGCGGGCATTGTCGATGGAATCCTGCATCAGGCCGCCCATCACGGCGATCTGGCCATTGCCCACTTTCATGATCGATTCCAGCTCGCGCGCCTGGATCACGGGCACGCGGCTTTGCACGTTGGCCGTGGCCAGGGCCGGATTCGGGTCTTGCACGTAGCCCACGATGCGCGTGATGGTGGGGCGCACGTTGAGGGTGACTTCATCGCTGTCGGAAATCTGCGGCGTGACGCTCATGACGAAGCCGACGGGCACCGTTTCCAGTTTCGATTCATACGTGGCCGGCGTGGTGATGGTGCCCGTCGAGCTGATCACGGCGGGCGTCACCTTGATGGTAAAGAAGACATTGTTGTCGACCACCTTCAGCATGGCCGTCTGGTTGTTCAGCACGCTGATCTTCGGGCTGGACAGCACTTTCACCTTGCCGAACGATTCGAGCAGCTGGATGGTCGTTTTGAAACTGTCTTTCAGGTAATCGAGCACGAAGATGCCGGGCGTGGCGCCGGGCGTGACTCCGCTGGACAGGCCCGCCGTGCCCACTTGCCCTTGCCGCAATTGCAGGCTGCCCGTCAGGCGCGACCAGTTGATGCCCTGCTGGTATTCATTGCTCAGGCGCACTTCGAGGATGGTCGCCTCGATCAGCACTTGCCGCTTGGCGCTGTGCAATACGGCGTCGAGGAATTCGGCGATCTTTTCATGCTGGCGCCCCGTGGCCCGCACGGCGATCAGGCCGCCTTCCACGTTGACGACGACGGACGAGGGGCTGCCCTTGTTGGCCAGCTTTAACAGCGGCATGCCGTTCGCATCGAGCGGCTGGCCGGGATTCGCGTTCTGGATGGGCGCCTGCTGCTGGCCTGGCGCATACTGGCCGCCAGTCTGCATCGGCGCCTGGCCGCCGTATTGATTGCCGGCCTGATTCTGCTGCTGGCCAGGCTGGACTTGCTGTGCCTGCTGTCCTTGCTGCCCCTGCTGGCCGGGCATGCTCGTCAATTGCTGGTTCAGCTGCGCCAGCGGGTCCACCTGCACGTCGTTGAGCGTGGTCTCGCGCAGCAGGTCGCGGATATTCTTTTCCAGGCTGTACCAGAAATTATTTTCCGAACGATTCACGACCAGGGTAGTCGAATTGTTATTGCCATTGCCGCCGCTGCCCTGCGTCCCGCCCACGGGGTTGCTGGCGTTGTTCGACCCGCCGCCCGCCGTGGAGATTTGCGTGGCGATATTCACGCTGCTGTTGGTGCTGCGCGCCATGTTGACGTAATCCACCTTGTAATTGCGCCACACGGGCGCGTCGGGCAGCACGGTCAGGTTCTTGCCCTCGATTTCGTAGCGCATATCGACTTGCTTGCCGATACGCGCCAGCAGTTGCGGCAGGGTCTGGTTCAGCGCATTCAAGGTGACGCTGCCTTCGATTTGCGGGTGGATGTCGATATTCATGCCCGCGTCGCGCGTCAGCGCAAACAGCAGCGATTGCACGGGCACCTTGTGCACGGTGACGCTGTAGGTCTCCACTTTGGGCGCCGGCAAGGGTGCGGCCAGCGCGCTGCTTTGCTGCACCGGTTCGGGAATGACGCCGGCGGGAACGGGCGCGGCATTGAGGTGGGCCGGCGACAGCGGCGTTTGATGCGTGGCGCAGCCGGCCAGCATGGTGCTGCAGGCGAGGGCGACCCAGGAGGCCAGCACAGGAATAGGGTGTTGAGTCATGAAAAGTTCGCCCTTGAAGTCGTGTTGTGCTTTTGTAATTTTACCCAGCATGATCGCTCAAAAGCAATCGGCTGTGCAGGCCCGAGAGGCAATATGCGGAAATAAAGTCAGGGGGCGCCACGCCCCGTTTTTGCCGCGATCATGGCTTTCATTTCCATGCGGATACTATCTATGTCGCTCAGCAATATTTTCTGTGGCGATGCCGGGGCCAGCCTGGCCCGCACGGCTTCGGCGCTGGCCTGGTCGGCAAAGCTGCCGTAAACGATGAGCAGGCGCGCGGCGGAGGTATTGCGCGGCGTCTTTGCGGGCGCGCCGCCAGGCAGGCGAAACACGTGGAGGTCGCGCAGGCCGGTGGCTTGCTGCGCCTGCTGCAGGAAGGTTTCCGCCGCAGCCGTCTCGGTGGCGGGCAGGCTGGCGATCTGCAGCACCAGTTGCCGTGCCCCTTGGCGCGCCAGCCAGTCGCGCGATTCGGCCAGCTTGTTGTCGAGCAGCGTGGATGGCGCTGGCAACGGTGCGCGCGCCACGGCTGTCTGCAGCGCGCCTGGGTGCGCAATGGCGGGCGTGGTGGCGTGTACCTGCGATGCCTGGAATGCCTGGCTTGCCGGCGGGGCCGTCCTGGCGGTCGCCGCTGTCTGTCCCTGGCTGTCCGTCAGCCATTGCCACAGCAGCGCCGTGGCCAGCAGCAGCATCAGCGCGCTCAAGGCGCCCGCCAGCAGCTTGCCCGCATGCCAGGGCGCGCGGTAAAAGGGGCTGTCGGCAATGGCCAGGCGCATGTGGCGCGCACTGATTTCCTGTGCATCGTCCGCAAACGCGGCCAGCAAGGCCTTGTCGGCCAAAATGTTGACCCTGCGCACGATGCCTTGCGCCGCGCGCGCCAGCCGGCGCAGTGCGGCCGGCGTGAAGACGAGCGGCGTCATGCGGCCGGCGGCGCTCAGGCGGCATGCCAGATAGTCGCCCAGCAAGGCCCGCGGCAGGGGCGGCACGCTAAAACTGTGGGTGATGCGTTCCTTCAATGGGCGAAACTGGGGCAAGTCCAGGGTGTGCTGCAATTCCGGCTGGCCAAACAGGACGATTTGCAGCAGCTTGTGGCTGGCCGTTTCCAGATTCGTCAGCAGGCGCAGCGCTTCCAGCGTGGCGCCCGGCATGGCTTGCGCTTCTTCGGCCAGCAGCACCACCTGCCGTCCCGCCGCATGCCGGGCGATCAGCTCGCCGTGCAGGGCGCGCAGCACGGCATCGGCGCGGCATCCGTCCAGTTCCAGGCCCAGTTCGGCGGCGATGGCGTGCAGCACGTCGTCCGGCTCCAGGCGTGGATTGAGCAGGTACAGCACATCGACGTGGGGCGGCAGGCGCTCGGCCAGCATGCGGCACAACATGGTCTTGCCGCTGCCCACTTCGCCTGTCAGCTTGATGATGCCTTCGCCTTGCGTGACGGCATACAGCAGCGCATCGAGCAGTTCGCCCCGTGTATTGCCCGTATAAAAGAAGGCCGGGTCCGGCGTGATGCCGAACGGCGCCGTGCGCAAGCCGAAATGGCGCAGATACATGCCGTGCGGCGCGGGCGCGTAGCCGCTGGGGCTGGGGCTGGCGGCGTGCGGTGCGGAGACAGGGGCGTTCATGTCGCGATGCAATTGAGAAAAGCCTGTTCCAGGCTGGCGTCTTCGGCGCCGCCATGGCGCGCGCGGCATTCGGCTGGCGTACCTGTAAACACGATGCGGCCCGCATGCAGGATGGCCATGCGGTCGCACAATTCTTCCACGTCGGCCAGCGCATGCGAGGTGAGCAGGGCGCCACGGCCTTGTGTGCGCGCTTGCCGCAGCACTTGCTTGAACTGCGCGCGCGCCTTCGGGTCGAGCCCGCTCATCGGTTCATCGAGCACCAGTTGCGGCTTGCCCGACAGCAAGCAGGCGGCCAGTCCCAGCTTTTGCATCATGCCTTTTGAATACTCGCGCGCGGGGCGCAGCAAGGCGTCCGGGGCAAGGTCCAGCGCGTCCAGGGTTTGCTGCAGCGCCTGCGCATCGGGGGTCGCCTTGTGCAGGCGCGCCAGGTAGCGCAGGAAGTCGCCGCCCGTCAGGTAATGGGGTGCCTGGAAGCGTTCCGGCAGAAACGACAGGGGCTGGCGCGCCGCGCCGTGGCGGTGCGGCTGGGCGAAGATGGTGATGTTACCCCGCTCGGGCGCGCAAAAGTCGAGCAGGCATTTCAGCAGCGATGTCTTGCCCGCGCCATTCACGCCAACCAGACCGAACAGTTCTCCCGCGCGCACCTGCAGGTCGACGCCGCGCAGCACGGCGCTGCCCGCCAGTTGCAGATGCACGTTGTGGAACTCGATGGCACAGGCATTCATAGGGGCAATGGTCGGCAGGGAAGACGGGGAAGGATCTCCATTATTGCCATGGGCGCAGGTGGGCGGCAAGCGTTTCCTTGCAGTGTGTTGAAATGCGCGAAAATCAAGCCACGCAATGTATTTTCTTTAAGAAACAACAGGTTCTGGAATAAAATACCTGCGCGCGCCGCTGGCGTGTATCGTCTGTGGATTTTGTTTGTCGAGGAGTATGCAATGGCAAGGCCAGAGAAAGTCCGGCTCGGTGAAATTTTGGTGCAGCAGAAATTGCTGACGGAAGAACAGTTGGGCCAGGCCTTGACGGAACAGAAGCGTTCGGGGCGCAAGCTGGGCCGCGTTTTTGTCGAGCACGGCTTCGTCACGGAAGAGCAGATTTCGGGCGCGCTGGCGCGCCAGCTCGACATTCCCTACATCAATCTGAAGTTTTTCAACATCAATCCCGAACTGGTGCGGCTGCTGCCGGAAACCCAGGCACGGCGCTTCCGCGCGCTGGTGCTGGAAGACCGCCGCGAGGGCTTGCTGGTCGGCATGTCCGATCCGACGGACCTGTTCGCTTATGATGAAATTTCGCGCCTGGTCAAGCGCCATATCGAGCTGGCCGTTGTCAATGAAACGGAAGTGCTGGCCGCCATCGACCGCATCTACCGCCGCACGGAGGATATCTCCACGCTGACGCGCGAGCTGGAGCAGGACCTGGGCGACGTGTCCGTCGACTTTGGCGCGCTGGCTGCCAATCCGGGCCTGGAAGAGGCGCCCATCGTCAAGCTGCTGCAATCCGTGTTCGAGGATGCCACGCAGGTGCGCGCCTCGGACATCCACATCGAGCCGCAGGAAGGCCGGCTGCAGATCCGCTTCCGCATCGACGGCGTGCTGCACCTGCAGACGGAAGCGGACAGCAAGATCGCCAGTTCGCTGGCGCTGCGTTTAAAGCTGATGTCGGACCTCGATATTTCCGAGAAGCGCTTGCCGCAGGATGGCCGCTTCGCCATCCGCGTGAAAAACCAGCGCATCGACGTGCGTATTTCCACCATGCCAACGCAGTACGGCGAATCGGTGGTGATGCGCTTGCTGAACCAGGGTGGCACGACCTTGCGCCTGGACGCCATCGGCATGCCGCCCAAGCTGGTGGCGCAGTTCCGCGCCATCGTCAGCCGTCCGAACGGCCTCGTGCTGGTGACGGGGCCGACCGGCAGCGGCAAAACGACGACCTTGTACTGCGCCTTGTCCGAGCTCAATTCCGTGGAAAAAAAGCTCATCACGGTGGAAGACCCGGTCGAATACCGCTTGCCGGGCATTAACCAGGTGCAAGTGAACGAGAAGATCGAACTGAACTTTGCCCGGGTGTTGCGTTCGGCCCTGCGGCAAGATCCCGACATCGTGCTGGTCGGCGAGATGCGCGACCAGGAAACGGCGCAGATCGGCCTGCGCGCCGCCATGACGGGTCACCTGGTGCTGTCGACCCTGCATACCAATGACGCCATCAGCACGCCGCTGCGCCTGATGGACATGGGCGTGCCCCGCTACATGGTGGGCAGTTCGCTGCAAGCCGTGCTGGCGCAGCGCCTGGTGCGCGTGATCTGCGAAAGCTGCAGCACGCCGTACCAGCCCACGCCGAATGAATACGAATGGCTGCGTCTGGAACTGGGCGAGCTGGTCGAGCGCAACCAGTATTTCCACGGCAAGGGCTGCTCGCATTGCAACGGCATGGGTTACCGGGGCCGCACGGGCGTGTACGAATTGCTGGAAATCACGCGCGCCGTGGCCGACGCCGCCAACCATGCCGATCCTTCCCACTTCATGAAGGTGGCGACGGCGCAGATGGCGGGCGAGACCCTGCGCCGCCACGCCGTGCAGCTGGTGGTGCAAGGCCGCACGACGGTGATGGAAGCGATGCGCATCAGCAACCAGAGCGAGGATTGAGGTGCCGTTTTTCTCTTACAAGGCGCGTAGCGCCAGCGGCGAACTGCTGACCGGCGTGATGGAAGGCGCCGACAGCGGCGCCGTGGCCGACCAGTTGATGGCGGGCGGCAGCACGCCCGTCGACATCAGCGCCACCAAACAGACGGTGACGAAGGCCGGCGCCAGCCAGCTGGGCTGGTGGGCCAGGCTGACCGAGAAAAAAGTCACGCCCATGGACGTGCAACTGTTCAGCCGCCAGCTGTACACCCTGCTCAAGGCGGGCGTGCCCATCATGCGCGGCCTGGCCGGCTTGCAGGAGTCCGCCATCAGCCCCGCGTTCGGGCGCATCATCAAGGATGTGCGCGAGTCGCTCGACGCGGGCCGCGAACTGTCGGCCGCCATGGCGCGCCACCCGACCATCTTCACGCCGTTTTATTTGTCGATGGTGCGCGTGGGCGAAATGACGGGGCGCCTCGATGAAGTGTTTTTGCGCCTGTTCAACCACCTGGAATTCGACCGCGACATGCGCGCGCGCGTGAAAACGGCGACGCGCTACCCGACCTTCGTCGTCTTCGCCATGCTGGCCGCCATGGTGGTGGTGAATATCTTCGTCATTCCCCAGTTTGAAAAGGTCTTTGCCAGTTTCCATGCGGAACTGCCCCTGATGACGCGCATCCTGATCGGCACCTCGCGCTTTACGGTGGCGTACTGGCCCCTCCTGCTGATGCTGGGCGCGGGCGGCTTTTTCGGCTGGCGCGCCTGGCTGCGCACGAAAGAGGGCTTGTACAAATGGGACCGCGCCAAGCTGCGCCTGCCGATCGCCGGCAAGATCATCCTGAAAGGCACGATGGCCCGCTTCGCGCGCAGTTTTGCCTTGTCGAGCACGAGCGGCGTGCCCATCGTGCAGGCGCTGACGGTGGTGTCGCAAACGGTCGACAACACGTATTTGAGCGCGCGCGTGGAGCAGATGCGCGACGGCGTCGAGCGGGGCGAAAGCATCTTGCGCACCTCGGTGGCGGCCAACGTGTTTACGCCCGTGGTGCTGCAGATGATCGCCGTGGGCGAGGAGTCCGGTTCGCTCGATGACCTGATGGACGAGATCGCCGACATGTACGAGCGCGAAGTCGATTACGAGCTGAAAACCCTGTCGGCGCAGATCGAGCCGATTTTGATCGTCTTCCTCGGCGCCATGGTGCTGGTGCTGGCGCTGGGCATCTTCCTGCCGATCTGGGACCTGGGCCGGGCGGCCCTGCACTGATGAGAAAACCGCTCCGCCAGCGCGGTTTCACCCTGTTCGAGCTGGCGGTGGTGGCGGGCGTGTTCGCCATCCTGATGGCCGTTTTCTTGAACCGGGTCAGCTATTACCAGCAGCAGGCGCAGCAGGTGGCCGTGGCGCAGATGCTGGGCGTCCTGCGCACCAGTTTGCGGGTGCAGGTGCTGCACTTGTACCTGGCCGACCGGCGCGACCAGTTGCCGGCGCTGGCACGGCAAAACCCGTTCGACTGGCTGGTCGACAAGCCGGCCAACTACCTGGGCGAGTTCGCGCATCCGGATCTTGAAAAATTGCAAGCCGGGAACTGGTTGTACGATAAAAAAGAGCAAAAAATCATCTATTTGTTTAGTAATGGCAATATTTTTCCCGCTAAAGGGGTTGAGTCAGTGAAATTTAAGGTAACCTTGCCACGAGCAGACGCCGATCTTGACAAGCTTGCCCAGGAACCCGATATCGTGGTGTGGAAATCGCCGGACTCGGTAGCAAACTGAGGCGCTTTCTGGTCCGGTGCGGCGACAGTTTCATGGCGTTGGTTTTGATGTTTTTATTTGATTTTGGAGAAAGCAAGAATGAACAAGTCTTTACGTAGTATGAAAAGCGGCGCCCAGGCAGGTTTCACCCTGATCGAACTGATCGTCGTCATCGTGATCCTCGGCATCCTGGCCGCCACGGCGATTCCTAAATTTATCGACATGTCGACCGATGCGCGCGTGGCCAAGATGCAGGCGGCCGCTGGCGCCGTCAAGGCGGGCGCGGCCCTGTATCATGCCCAGTGGCTGGTCGGCGGCGCGGTTGCCGATGCTTCAGGTGTTACCAGCGCGAAGATGGAAGGCAAGGATATCGC
Organism: Janthinobacterium sp. NKUCC06_STL; assembly: GCF_019345455.1. Classification (NCBI taxonomy): domain Bacteria; kingdom Pseudomonadati; phylum Pseudomonadota; class Betaproteobacteria; order Burkholderiales; family Oxalobacteraceae; genus Janthinobacterium; species Janthinobacterium sp. NKUCC06_STL. The sequence continues at coordinate 125,534 of NZ_JAHKQY010000011.1, read as the reverse complement.
AGGTATTTATGGCTATCCGACTGCTGATACCATCATCGATGCGGCTGGCCTGACCGACCCAGACTACAAGTTCGCAGGTGGTGTCGTGAAGCCCGATGCAACCCGCGCGACATGCACGGTAACGTACGTTGCTCCGACCAAGGCAGGTGACGCGCCGAAGATTACGGTCGAAGCAAGCACCACGACCTGCAATTAATATCTGAGCACTCTGCAAGGAAAGTCAGGCCACGCCCGGCCTTCCTTGCGCACCACCAGCCCAACCCCAGGCGCCAGCCCGTTGGGCTTTTTTACGGGCCATCCATTGCAGCAGCCACCGACAGCTTTTCCGCATCGCCACGCAGGGCCGCTACGCCCCCTGCCGCGTACGGCTGCGCGCGGCTTCACCTTGATCGAACTGGTGGCCGTGCTGGTGCTGGCGGGCTTGCTGGCGACCTTTGCCGTCAACCGGTTTTTCCAGCGCGACACGTTTGACGCGCGCGGTTTTGCCGACCAGGTGACGAATATCGTGCGCTACGGGCAAAAGCTTGCGGTGGCGCAAAACCGTGCCGTGTTTGTCCGCATCGACGCCAACAAGGTGGCCCTGTGCTTCGACACCGGCTGCAGCGATGAGCAGAAGGTGGTGCCGCCCACGGGCAGCAACAGCGGCAGCAAGGAAACGTTGCAGCATTGCTTGGGTAGCAATTGGCTGTGCGAAGGCCGTCCTTCCGGTGTGACCATGTCCACCGATCCCGTCAAGTCGGCAAGTTTTTATTTCGACGCGCTGGGCCAGCCATATGCGCTGACCAATGTGTTTCCTGACGCATCGACCTTCCCTGGCCCGCTGCAAATCAGCATCCAGAGCAACGGCCTGACGCGCACCGTCACGGTTGAAGGGGAGACGGGCTATGTCCATTAGCCAGCATCGCCGGCGCGAGCGCGGCGTGACCTTGATCGAACTGGTGCTGTTCATCGTCATCGTCGGCCTGGCATCGGCCGCCATTCTCGGCGTAATGAGCCTGACGACAAAGCACAGCGCCGATCCGCAATTGCGCAAGCAGGCGCTGGCGATTGCCGAAGGCATGCTGGAAGAAATCCAGCTGGCGCGGTTTACCTATTGCGACCCGCAAGACCCGGCTGCGCAAACGGCGACCAGCCCGGCCGGCTGCACCGTCCCGGAAGGGCCGGGGGAAGAAGCGAACGGCGTGGGGCGGCCTTTCGACAACGTCAACGATTACGTGAGCGCGTATGGCGCGGCCACGGAGTACAAGACGGATGCGCAGGGCGCCGTCTGGGCTGCAGGCTCCGCCAAGGCATACGTTGCCTCTGTGGTTATCACCCAGGCAGCCCTGAACGGCTTGCCCGCCACGGAAGGTCTGCGTATCCAGGTGACGGTGCCATATGCCGACCAGCAGATCGTGCTTGACGGCTATCGCGTGCGCTACGCGCCGAACAGTATCCCATGAAAAAATTCCTCAATCCCCGGCGCCTTGCGCGCGGCTTTACCCTCGTCGAGCTGGTCATCGTGATCGTCATCACGGGCATCATCGGCGCCATGGTCGCCGTCTTCATCCGCGTGCCCGTGCAAGGCTATATGGATGTCGCGGCGCGCGCGGTACTGGCCGACACGGCCGATACGGCGGCGCGCCGCCTGACGCGCGACGTGCGCCTGGCACTGCCCAACAGCGTGCGCGTGTCGAACGACGGCCTGTTCCTGGAATTGCTGCTGACCAAGACGGGCGGGCGCTACCTGAGCGACAGCGATGCGGCCGCGCCGGGCAATGTGCTGAGCTTTGATACCCCTCCCGACCCCAGCCTTCCATTGACCTTCACCGTCGTCGGCGCCATGCCCGCCAATGCGCTGGGCGCGCGCCAGGCGATCAACGTGGGCGACCAGATCGTCGTCTACAACCTGGGCACGGAGTACGCGCCGAACAATGCCTATGCCTGCAGCGCGGCGAATGGCTGCAACCGCGCGGCCGTAACGGGCGTGTCCGGTAGTGTCGTCACGCTCGGCAGCTATCCTTTCACGACGGCGCCGGCGCCGCTGCCGTCGCCATCGAACCGCTTCCAGGTGGTGTCGACGCCCGTCACCTATGCGTGCGATCTGGGGACCGGCACGCTGACCCGTTACGCCGGCTATGCCATCCAGGCCACCCAGCCGGTTGTGGCTGGCAGCGAGCCATTGTTGGCGGCGAAGGGTGCCCAGCTGGCGCGCCAGGTGACGGCTTGCCGTTTCAGCTATGGCATTTTGGCCAATGTGCAGCGGGGCCTGGTGAATATCGACCTGAGCCTGGGTGCGGCGAACAGCAATACGGGCGTGCTGCGCCTGGTGCAACAGGTGCAGGCGCGGAATACGCCATGACGCGCTTGTTGCGCTACCGTGCACGCCGCATGCGCGGTTTCAGCCTTGTCACGGCCATTTTCCTGCTGGTGGTGCTGGCCGCGCTGGCGGCCGTGATGGTGAATATTTCCACCTTCCAGCAGAAGGAATCGGCGATGGACGTGCAGGGCGTGCGCGCCGAGCAGGCTGCCCGCGCCGGCCTGGAATGGGGTTTGCAGAAACAGATCAGTGCGGGCCTGACCACCGGCGCGGCATGCATCGGCGGTACCACGTTCAGCTTGCCGGCGGGCACGACACTATCGGCGTTCAGCGTCACCGTGCAATGCAGCGCGGCCACGGCGCCCGCTACCTTGACCAGCTGGACCATCACGGCCACGGCGTGCAATCAGCCGGCCTCGGTCGAGCCGCGCTGTCCGAACGCGGGAAATAACGCCGATTACGTCCAGCGCCGTTTGCAAGCCGTGCTGTCGCAGTAAGGTCAACTGCGTGCAAAAAAGATCGCTAATTTATTGTTTTTACACAATAAAGTTGGCTTCATGAATTAAAATTGGCTGGATGCATACACTGCGCGACAAGATCGGGCAGGCACTTACACTGGATAGTTCGCATGGGTTTATTCGCAAGAGCAAAGAAGTACGATGGATGGCTGGCCACGGCGTTTGGCCGCGAAGGCGTCAGCGCTGTCGTTGTCGAACGTCCCGCCGACGGCATGCCGCGCGTGCGGGGCGCCAGCTACCAGGCGGCTGCGCGGCCGGCGCCGGCCGAGGTGCTGGAAAAACTGGGCAAGGAACTGCAGGCGACCGCGCGCCACTGCACCAGCGTGCTGGCCGGCGGCGAATACCAGTTGCTGTCGCTGGAAGCGCCGGCCGTGCCGCGCGAGGAACTGAAAACGGCCGTGGGCTGGCGCTTGAAGGACATGCTGGACTTCCCCCTGGCCGAGGCCACCATCGACGTGTTCGACATCCCCGGCGACCCGAACGGCACCCAGCGGGGCAGCAGCGTGTTTGCCGTCGCGGCGCGCAACAGTGCCGTGTCGCGCCGCCAGGCGCAGTACGCCGAATGCAAGATCGGCCTGTCCGTGATCGATATCCCCGAGATGGCGCAACGCAATATCGCCACCTTGCTGGAAACGCCGGGACGCGGCATCGCCGTGCTGTTTTTCGATGGCGACGGCGGCTTGCTGACCATGAGCTTCAATGGCGAGCTGTACCAGGCGCGCCGCATCGATGTGACCCTGACGCAATTGCAGTCGCCCGACGCCAGCCAGTATTACGACCGCGTCACCCTGGAACTGCAGCGCTCGTTCGACCACTTTGACCGCCAGTTCCATTTCATTTCGCTGGCCCGTCTGATGCTGATGACGGGTGCCAGCGATGGCTTGCACGCGTATCTGGCCGACAATCTCTACATGCCGGTCGAGCAGCTGGACCTGGCCACGGTGCTGGACCTGTCGCAGGCCGCCGAGCTGCGCGACCCCGCCATGCAGGCGCGCTACTTCCTGGCCATCGGCGCCGCCTTGCGCGAGCTTGGCCAGCACCCGGGCAAGCACGAAGGGAAGGGCGCATGAGCCAGCAGATCAATCTGTTCAATCCCCAGTTTGAACTGAAAAAACACCATATGTCGGCGCGCACGGCCGGCCTGGGCCTGGGCGGCCTGGCGCTGGTCTTGCTGGCCGTGGGCGTGCTGGCTCAGCAGGCAATGGCCAGCCTGGAGCAGCGCGAAGCGGGCGTCAAGGCAGCGCTGGCGCAAGGCGAGGCGAAGCGTGACCAGATCTTGCGCGATTTTCCGCCACGCAAGAAAGATCCGGCCCTGGCGCAGGAACTGGCGGCCGTCGAGGCGCAGCGCCAGTTGCTGCAGGATGCGTCTGGCGTGCTGGCAAGCGGCAAGCTGGGCAATACCCTCGGCTATGCCGGTTATTTTCGCGCGCTGGCGCAGGCCAGGGTCGAGGGCGTATGGCTGACGGGCGTGGATATCGCCGGCGCCGGCAATGACTTCGGCTTGCAGGGCCGCGCCTTGCACGCGTCGCTGCTGCCCGCCTACATCACGCGCCTGGGCCAGCAGGAAGTGTTGAAAGGCAAGAGCTTCGCCAGCCTCGACATCGGCCAGCCCCAGCCCCCGGCTGTGGCCGAGGGCAAGGCGCCCAGCCTGCCTTATGTAGCGTTCAGCCTGCAGTCGGCCGACCGCGCGGCCGGGCCAGCCGCGCCGGCAAAACCTGTTGCCGGAGGAACACGCTGATGCTGCCCTTGCTGAAAAAATGGGCCACGGCCTTCGACGCCCTCAGCCTGCGCGAGCGGCTGATGGTGTTCGGCGCCGGTGCGGCCGCCGTCCTGTTCGTGTTTTATTTCATGAGCTTTAATCCCCTGCTGGCGAAACGCGCCGCGCTGGAGGCGAGTATTGCGCAAAAACAAAGCCTGTTGACGGCCACCGACAAGGAAATCGAGCTGACCATGCTGGCCCACGCCACCGATCCCGACCAGGAAGCGCGTGCGCGCCTGGTGGCACTGCAGGCGGAAACGGCATCGCTGGCGCAGGCGCTGCGCGAGAAGCAGCACGGCCTGGTGGCGCCCGAGCGCATGGTGACCTTGCTGGAACACTTGCTGCGCCAGCACGCCGGACTGCGTGTGGTGTCGCTGAAAACCTTGCCCGCCAGCGCCGTGGGTGCGCGCCAGGCCGATGCCGCGAACGGCGATGCGGCGGCCAAGGCGGCGGCGCCAGCGCCCCTGCTGCATCAGCATGGCGTGGAAGTGGTGCTGCAAGGCAGTTATGCCGACATGGTGCAATACATGCAGGCGCTGCAAGCGATGCCGACGCGCGTCTTCTGGGGCGCCGCCCACCTGGACGCCGCCAGCTACCCGAACGCCACCTTGACCCTGACCTTACATACCCTCAGCATGGACGATACATGGATCGCACTTTGACCGTTGGCCGCGCGCTGCCGGCGCTTTCCCTGGCGCTGGGGTTGACGCTGCACCTGGCATGGCCGGGCGCGCAGGCGCAGGCGCTCGATGATCCGACGCGCCCGCCGGCAGCCCTGTGGGCGCCCGCCAGTACCGCGCCCGCCGCCGCGGCCCGGCCGCAGCTGCAGTCGGTGCTCATCTCCACCCAGCCGGGCGGACGCCGCCTGGCCGTCATCGATGGCCAGACGGTCAGGGTCGGCAGCAAGGTGGGCGGCGCCGTGGTGACGGAAATCCGCGACACGGCCGTATTGTTGCGGCGTGGCAAATCACTGGAAACCTTCAAGCTGTACCCGAGCAGCAAGACCGATAACAAGGCCGATCGCAAGACCGATAGCAAGACCGGCAGCAAGCAGGAGTAGAAGAAGTGGCCAAGCAACTCAATCAACACAAGGCGAGCATGTTCAAGATCAGTACGATGGCGGCTGTCATCAGCGTCAGCCTGGGCCTGGGCGGCTGCAATGTCGCGCCCGTCAAGCGCGATACCTATAATGCGATCACCGACGCCGTCAAGGGCGCGGCGGCCACCACGGCGCCAGCGGCCCAGCCGGACGCCGTGGAAGCGGCGCTGCTGCCGCCCGTGGCGGCCCTGGCCCAGCAATTGCCGAAGGCCCGCGCCGCGCTTGACGAGCGCTTCAACGTGGCTTTCAACAATGTGCCGGCGCGCCAGTTCTTCACTTCCATCGTGGCCGGTACGCGCTACAACATGCTGGTTCATCCCGACATCGGCGGCACGATTTCCGCCAACCTGAAGGACGTGACCCTGTTCCAGGCGCTCGACGCCGTGCGCGAACTGTATGGCTACGACTACAAGGTCGAGGGCACGCAGATCTACATCAAGCCCCTGACCATGCAGACGCGTTTGTTCCACGTCAATTATCTGACGGGCGCGCGCCGCGGCAGTTCCAACCTGCGCGTGTCGTCGACGTCGGTCGGTTCGGTCGGTTCGACCAACTCGGGCGGTTCGGGCAATAGCGGCAATAGCGGTAATAACAACCAGGGCAACAATAACGAGCAGAACCAGCAAACGAATAGCGGCCAGGGCGGCCGCACGCTGGACAGCAGCAACCTGACCACCTCGTCGACGGCGGATTTCTGGCCGGAATTGAAAGCGGCGCTGGAAGCCATCGTGGGCAGCACCGAAGGCGGCCGGCAAGTGGTGCTCAGCCCGCAGTCGGGCGTGATCGTCATCCGCGCCATGCCGGACGAGTTGCGCAATGTCGACATGTATTTGAAGGCCACGCAGCTGTCCGTCGACCGCCAGGTGATCCTGGAAGCGAAAATCCTCGAAGTCGAACTCAACAACAACACGCAGACGGGCATCAACTGGGCCTCGTTCGCCTCGATCAAGAGCGGCCACACGAACCGCATCTCGACGGGCTTCATCCAGCCGGGCGGCAGCCTGGCGCCGCTGCCGTTCAACGGCGGCCAGCCGCCCAACATGACGAATGGCAATGGCTTGACGGCCAGCAGCGGCTTCGGCCTCAGCTCGGCGGCGAACGCGGCCGGTTCCATGTTCGGCCTGGCTTTCCAGACGGCCAATTTCGCGGCCATGATTTCCTTCCTGGAATCGCAAGGCTCCGTACACGTGCTGTCGAGCCCGCGTATCGCCACCATGAACAACCAGAAGGCCGTGCTGAAGATCGGCACGGACGAGTTTTACGTGACGGGCGTGTCGACCACGACGAATACGACGGCCAGCGGCGCGACGACCAGTCCCAACGTGACCTTGCAGCCGTTCTTTTCCGGCGTGGTGCTGGATGTGACGCCGCAGATCGATGCGGATGGCAACATCATCCTGCACGTGCACCCGTCCGTCAGCCAGGTGTCGACCATCAGCAAGGAGATCGACCTGGGCAGCGCCGGTTCGCTGAAACTGCCACTGGCCGCGTCCAGCACGTCCGAAATGGACAGCATGGTGCGCAGCCAGGATGGCCGCATCGTCGCCATCGGCGGGCTGATGCGCCAGGCCACCACGGCGGATCGCTCGCAAGTGCCGGGCGCGGGCGATATTCCCGTGCTGGGCGCGCTGTTCCGCAACACGGGGCAGGTGATCCAGAAGCGCGAGCTGGTGGTGCTGATCAAGCCGACTATCGTCGACGGCGCCAATAGCTGGAACGAGGACTTGCTCGATTCGGGCAAGCGCATCGAGGCGCTCGACCCGCGCCGTCCGTCGGAGCGGCGCTAAATGTACCAGGCCCATTTCGGCTTGCGCGAGGCGCCGTTCGGCCTCACGCCCGATACCAGTTTCTTTTTCAACGGCCCGCAGTCGCAAAAGGCGCTCAACACCTTGCTGGTGGCGGCGCGCAATGGCGAGGGCTTCATCAAGATCACTGGCGAGGTGGGCACTGGTAAAACCTTTTTGTGCCGCAAGTTCATGCAATCGTTGGGACCGGACTTCGTCACGGCCTACATCCCGAATCCGAACTTGCCGCCCCGTTCGCTGATCCTGGCGCTGGCCGATGACCTCGATGTGCTGCTGGAGAAAGATGCGGATCAGCATCAATTGCTCAAATCCCTCAACTTGCGCCTGCTCAACCTGGCGGCGCAGGGCAAGCGCGTGCTGCTGTGCCTGGACGAGGCGCAGGCGATACCCGTCGACAGCCTCGAAGCCTTGCGTTTGCTGACGAACCTGGAAACGGAAAAGCGCAAGCTGCTGCAAATCGTGCTGTTCGGCCAGCCGGAACTGGACGTCAAGCTGGCCCTGCCGGAAATCCGCCAGCTGGCGCAGCGCATCACCTTTCACTACCACCTGGGTCCGTTGTCGCGCGACGACGTGGATTTTTATGTAGCGCACCGCCTGCGTGTGGCCGGTTTCGATGGCGCGCGCCTGTTCAGCCGTCGTGGCGTGGGCAAGCTGTACCAGGCTTCCGGCGGCATCCCGCGCCTGATCAACATCATGGCGCACAAGGCGCTGATGGTGGCGTATGGCGAAGGGCGGCAGCAAGTGAGCGGACGCCACGTGGCGCTGGCCGCCAGCGACACCCTGGCCAGCAATCCGCGCCGCTTGTGGCAACGGCCGTGGCCGTGGCTGGCCGGTGCCGGCGTGCTGGCTGCCGCCTGCGGCGCGAGCTGGACTTTATTGAACCGATGACGAAGATGAGCCTGTAGATGAGCCTGATTAACAAGATGTTGCAAGACCTCGATGCCCGCGGCACCCCCGATGGACGCGGCGACGCGGCCGGCATCCGTTCCGTGCCCGAACGCGAGCGGGGCGTCTCGCGCGCGCTGGTCTTCGGCGGCGCGGCCGGCCTGACGGCCGCCGCCATCGCCCTGGGCTGGGTCTACCTGAAGCGCCCGGCCGTGCCGCCCGTGCTGGTCAATGTGGCTAGCACGCCGGTGTTGCTTCCAGTATCGGCGCCCGTGCCTGCGGCCGTTGCTCCCGTGCCAGTGGTGGTCGCCGCAGCGGCACCCGTCGTGGCGGCGGAACCCGAACCCGTGTTCCAGGCCGAGGAGACGGTCGCGCCAGCCAGGCTGCGTGCCGCCGAGATGCGCCGCATCACGGAACAACCCGCCAAGCGTGCCGTCGCGCCCGTGGTGAAAACGCCGGTACTGGCCGCCAGCGAGCGCATCATCGATGGAAAACAAGTCACGCCGCAGCAGCGCGTGGAGAATGAATACCGGCGCGCGCTGGCGCAGTTGCAGGATGGCCGCGTGTCTGACGCCATGCTGGCCTTGCAGCAGACCCTGCAGCTGGATCCGCGCCACCAGGGCGCGCGCGAAACCCTGGTGCGCCTGCTGCTGGAAGCGCAGCGCCCCGACGAAGCAGCGCGCCAGTTGCAACTGAGTCTGGCGCTGGACCCGAAACAGCCGGCGCAAGCGATGATGCTGGCCCGTTTGCAGCTGGACAAGCCCAACGGCGGCGCGGTTGCCCTCGATACCCTGACGCGCAGCCTGCCGTACGCCAGCGACAGCGGCGAATACCATGCCTTCCTGGCTGGCGTGCTGCAGCGCGAGCAGCGCTACCGCGAAGCGGCCGACCACTATCAGCTGGCTCTGCAGACGGCGCCCGACAACAGCGTCTGGTGGATGGGTCTCGGCATCGCCTTGCAGACGGACAACCATCCTGCCCAGGCGCGCCAGGCGTTCGAGCGGGCCAAGGGCTTGCAAACCCTGTCGCCGCAATTGCAGGCGTTTGTCGAACGCAAGCTGGTGCAGCTGACGGCGGCTGCGGCGAAGTAAATTTACCTCAATGAAAGAAACAGCTTGAAGCCTTTCAGCCTGCTCATCGTCCTGTGCTGCCTGGCCGTCAGCGCCCAGGCCGCCCCTGCCAGCTACGTTCTTGAGAATACCGAAGTGCGCGACATCCGGGCGCAAGCCCTGAAGCGCGATTACCAGGTATATGTCGCCTTGCCCGATTCTTATCGGCAGGGCAATAAACGCTATCCGGTGCTGTTCGTCGTGGACGCCAATTACTCGTTCCCCATCGTGCGCAATATCGCGCAGCGCCTGAACAAGCATGCGGGGATGGAAGAAGTGGTCGTGGTGGGATTGTCGTACGCCAATGGCGATGGCGGGGTGTACAGCCGCCGCCGCGATTACACGCCCACCACGCCGCGCAAGCATGATTACCGCTCGGACATGCCGGGGCGGCAGCCGGCGTTCGGCGAAGCGAAGGCGTATGCCCAGTTCATCTCGGGCGAGGTGTTTCCCTTTATTTCGCAACAGTATCGCGTGAACATGCAGCGCAAGGTGTTTATCGGCCATTCCTACGGCAGCCTGCTGGGTCTGCAATTTTTGCTGACGCAACCGCGCACCTTCGAGCACTACATCCTCGGCAGCCCGTCGCTGTGGTACGACGCCGGCGTCATGTTTGACCGCGAACAGGCGTATGCGGCCAGCCACAAGGACTTGCCGGCGTCCGTGTTCTTCGGCATCGGCGGCCTGGAAAAGCTGGCGGCAGGCAAGAAGCGTTCGCGTTCGGAGGACGAGGCTGACATGCTGGCCGACTTGCGCGAATTCGATGGGAAGTTGAAATCGCGCAAGTTCCCCGGCTTGACAACCCGCTTGCGCGTCTTCGAGGATGAAGATCACGCGAGCGTGTTTCCTTTCGTGCTCACGCATGGCTTGCGGGCGTACCTGACGTCGGCAAAATGAGGGGTGCTCAGGGGCGCATCAGTGCCGGCATGATCAGCTTGGTCAGCAATTTTTCGCTGAGTCCATGGGCATCGCGCACCTGGAAGTTGGTCGTGGTGATGACGACCACGGCATCGAGTTCCGGCAATACGAGCACTTTATTGCCGCCCGAACCCGCCATGCCATAGCTTTGCACCGTGCGGCCATTCGCCGTGAACGGTTGCAGCCACCACAGGTAACCATAGTCCATGCCTTCGCGCGCGTTGGCATGCGGCGCGATCGAGCGCCTGACCCAGTCGACCGGCATCACCTGCTGGCCATTCCAGCGCCCGCCGTCGAGGTAGAGCTGGCCAAGCTTCATCAGGTCCACGCTGCGCAGCTGCAAGCCGCCGCCCGTCATGGCGCTGCCCTTGGGCTGGAATTGCCATTTCACCTTGTCGATGCCCAGCGGCTTGAACAGGTTGGCGGCCGCAAAGTCCGGCACGCGCTGGCCGCTCACTTTTTCAAGCAGCGGTCCCAGCAGGGTGACGCCGGCCGTGCAATAGCTCCAGGCGCGGCCATATGGCGATTGCTCGGGGCGGGGCTGCCATTCGGGAAAGCCGCGGATCGGCAGGTCCGCCACGAAGCGGCTCCAGTCTTCCACCAGATACATGCGCTCTTCGTTGCCGCGCGAATGCTGGTTGTCGTCGTCGCATTCGAGCAGCGAGCTCATGGTCAGGAAATCCTCGACCGTGATCTTGTCCTTGCGCGGGTCGGCATGGGCCAACGGGCGCAGTTCCGGAAAATAGGGCAGGACGGGAGTGTCGGTGCGCAAGAGCTTGCGCTCGATGGCCAGGCCGACCAGCATGCCCGCCACCGTCTTGCCAACCGAGCGCGTGTTGCGCAGGCTTTCCGCGCCGTCCTTGTCGAAGTAGTGTTCGTAGAGCAGCTTGCCATGCTGTGCCACCACGACGCTGGTGATCTGCTTGAAGTCGCCCGCTTCGATGGCGGTGGTAACGCCGTCCAGTTCGCCCGCGTGGACGCTGCTGCCGAAGGCCAGAAGAAGGGGTAAATATCGCAACATGGTGTACTCCTGAGTTGGAAAAGTTCAGTCTAGTCTTGCAATCCGGGCATTGTCTTGGACGTTTGAAACATTTGGCGTCGATAGTTGCTGGGCGTCATGCCGTAGCGGGCCTGGAAGGCGCGGCTCATGTGGCTCTGGTCGGCGAAGCCCACGCTCAGCGCCACCTCGGCCATGCTCAGTTCCGGGCGGCGCAGCAGGCCGCTGGCCTGGTCGACGCGGCGCCAGCGCAGCAGGTCGCCCGGCGAACAGCCCCAGGCCTGGCGAAACACGCGGGCCAGGTGCACGGGATGCACGCCCAGGGCGGCGGCCACGTCGGCGATGCGCAGATGCGTGTCATTGGCCAGGTCCATCACGGCTTCATAAGCCTGGTGGGCCCAGCCGGGCAGGGATGGGCGCGCCTGCCGGGGCGTCTTGTGCAGGCTGGCCAGCATGTCCCATGCGCCCGCTTCGAGCAGGGCGCCATCGCCGCCGCGGCCAATTTCGCGCGCCAGCCGGAAAGCGGCGGCCGCGCTGGCCGTATCGCGCAACACGCTGGCGCACTCCTGGGCCGCATGCAATTCCTCGGCGCCCGCCAGCAGGGCAGGGTCAAGCGATACCGTCATGAAACTGCCCTTGCCATCGACGAAGCGGTCGCGGTGCGTCGTGCCGGCAGGATTGAATACGAGAGTGGGCGAAGGCGCGCGCGGCGGGGCGTGCAGGGCGCTGGAAATATACGTGCCGGACAGAACGAAGACGAAGTGGGCGTCGTCATGCCGGTGCGTTTCGACTTCATCCTCGCCACGCGTGGCCTGCAGGCGGCGGATATCGAACATGCTGCCGCGCGCGCCGTGATGCACGTCGCCATAGAACTGGCCGGACTTGAACTGGAGTGGAGTGGTCATGTCGGCATGGTATGTGCGGCTGCCCCCACGGGCGAGCGCGGAACGACGAACAGCGCCGGGGGCAGGATGAACGGTCGATTCGGGGGAATGCGCGGGATGCGGGACGGCGCCATCAAGCCGGCTACACGCGTCCTCGAAATGGCGTTTCAATCCCCCAATCAAGCCGTTTGTCGCAATGGCATGCGCCGGAAAGGGCAATCGGATAGCATACAGTGGGCTCCCTCATGATGAGTTTGCCCGCAAGCGAGTGTTCGATACTGGCGCTGCCGCAGGAATCAACGGACGCTTCTCAATGACTTCGACCAGGATGACTACGCATGAAATTGACTCTTCCACACCTTCTTTCCACCTGCCTGCTTGGCGCCTTCGGCGTGATCGGTAGCGCGAACGCGGCTTCCGGCGACGCCGAACTGGTGGCTCTGGTGCAGCGCCACGCGCAGGCGCAGAATAATTTTGATCAGCTTGCCTTGAAAGCCACGACGGCCGAGAATTATGTGGAAATATCGCCGGTCGGCGAGGTGGACGGGCGCGAAAAAATGCTCTCCTTTTATGCGCCAGAGCAGAAGCGGCCGAGCCCTCAACTCCAGTTCGATGAGCCAGTGGTGCGGCTGTTTGGCGATACGGCGCTCATTTCGGCGCGGCTGTCCTACCGACTCAATCAGGAAGCGGGTGCCCGCACCTTCGCCCTGCGCGCCGGCTATGTGGCTCGGCTTGTCGACAAGCAATGGCTGCTGGTCAGCGCGCAGTACACGGGCATCCGTCCGCCGAAACCGTAAGCTGGCATTTTCCCGGCCTGGCGCCGGCCTTGCCCTGGCGGCCTACAACCGCGCCTCGTCGCCCCACACATTGCGCATGCTGAAGCGCACGCCCGCATCATCTTCATGCAGCGACGAGACGATGGCGAACTGGCTGTCGCCCGTGTCGCGCGGCGTCATCTGCGCCAGCTCGGCGGCGGCCAGCGGCGCGCCCAGCGCATCGCTGAGCGGATGCACGTGGCCGGCGCCCCGTTGCGTCACCACCCCCAGTTCGCCGCTGCGCAGGCGCACCAATGTTCCGGGCGGATACTTGCCCAGCAGATTGACGAACTGTTCTCCCAGCAGCGGGTCGATGGGCACGCCCTGGTCGAGGAAGATGTGCTGCAGCGCCTGGTCGGGCACGATGGAGCGCCGGTAGTTGCGCGCGGAAACGCGGGCGCAATAGCGGTCGGCCAGGCCGATCAGCTTGGCATTTTGCAGGATTTCATCGGCCGTGCGCCCCTGCGGGTAGCCGCTGCCGTCGTCGTTTTCGTGGTGCAAGAGCACACAGCTCAGCCATTCCTCGTCGTCGACACCGGCGCAGCGCAGCAGTTCCGTGCTTTCCTGCGGATGCAGACGCACGATGCGCATTTCTTCGTCGTTCAGGGGGCCGCGCCGGTCCTGGAAGCTGTCGTGGTGGCGCAGCATGCCCACGTTCATCGTCAGCGCGGCCGCACCGATCAACAACAGTTCATCGTGGGGCTTGTGCATGCTGCGGCCCACCAGCATGGCCAGCAAGGCCGTTTCGATGCAGTGGCGCACGGCGTAGCTGCCGGCGATCTGGTTGAGCAGGATGCTGGCCAGGGCGATATCGGCATCGTGTTCCAGCGCGCGCAGCAATTCGCGGGCGATGTCGCGCACGTCGCGCTCGGCATTGTTTTCGCTGCGCAAGGCCAGCAGCAGCCGTTCCAGGCGCTGCGCCGCCTCATTGAGCAGGCGCAAGACGGATGGCTGCTCCGGCGCGCCCACGTACAGGCCCAGCTGCAGCAAACGGCCCAGTTGCGCACCGTCCGTGATGATCTGTCCCTTGCGCAGTTGCGGGCCGGCACTATGGTCAGCCAAAAACAGATCCCAGGGCAGGGGTTCGCCGGGAACCAGATCGGCCGGGCCGATGCGACGCTGTACCATCTGTCATCCTTTGCCCCGCCGCAGCGAAGCCATGTTTAGTGCTCGGTTATATGCTGCGCAGGCGCTCCAGCGCCAGGCGCAAGGTCTCGTCTTTCTTGGCAAAGCAGAAGCGCACGATGCCCGACTCCTTGCCCTGCGCGTAAAACGCGGAGACAGGGATGGCCGCCACCTTGATTTCCGTCGTCAGCCATTCGGCGAACTGCGCTTCGGTCTCTTGCGAAATGGCATCGTAGCGTACGCACTGGAAATACGTGCCGTCGGCAGGCAGCAGGGTAAAACGGCTGCCCGCCAGGCCGTCGCGGAACAGGTCGCGCTTGCGCTGGTAAAACGCGGGCAAATCCAGATAGGGCTGCGGCTCGGCCATGTAGCCGGCCAGGCCGTGCTGCATCGGCGTATTGACGCTAAACACATTGTACTGGTGCACCTTGCGGAACTCCGCCGTCATGGAGGCTGGCGCGGCGACATAGCCGATTTTCCAGCCCGTCACGTGATACGTCTTGCCGAAGCTGGAAACGATGAAGCTGCGCGCCGCCAGTTCCGGGTTGCGGCTCAATGAAGCGTGCGGCACGCCGTCGTACACCATGTGTTCGTAGACTTCGTCGGAGAGTATCAAAATTTGCGTGCCGCGCACGATGTCGGCCAGCGCGGCCACGTCGGCGGGACGCAAGATCGTGCCCGTCGGATTGTGCGGCGTGTTGATGATGATCAAACGCGTCTTGCTGCTGACGGCCGCGGCTAGCTTGTCCCACGGCACGCTGTAACCGTGTTCACCCACCTCCATGGCCACCAGCACGGGCACGCCGCCAGCCAGGGCGATGGCGGGCAGATAGCTGTCGTAGGCCGGTTCGATGACGATGACTTCGTCGCCCGGATGCACGCAGCACAAAATGGCCGTGGTCAGCGCCTGCGTGGCGCCGGCCGTGACGGTGATTTCCGTGCCGGCGTCATAGCCGTGGCCGTACAAGCTGGCGATTTTCGCGGCAATTGCCTCGCGCAGGGGCGCGGCGCCCGTCATCATCGGATACTGGTTGTGGCCGGCGCGCATGGCGTCGCTGACGAGTTCGACCAGCGCCGGATCGCAATCGAAATCGGGAAAACCCTGGCCCAGGTTGACGGCGCCATGCTGGGCCGCCAGGCTGGACATGCGGGTAAACACGGTGGTGCCCACAAGAGGCAGGCGCGAGGTCAGGGTGGGAGTCAGATGGGGCAGGGACGGGCTGTTCATGAACGGTAGGGGCGCGGTGCGGAAAGTAGAATCGTGTCCCATTCTAGCGCAGCGCGCCCCCTTGCGTGCAGGGCTTTGGCGGCTCAGCCTGGCAAGGCCCAGCCTTCCGGCACCATGATCTTGAACATGCCGGCCTTGGCCGTCTTGCGGGCCAGTTTCAGCAGCGCCTTGTCCTTGGTGATGAGGATGTCGGCGTTGGCGTCGCGCGCCAGTTCGAGGAATTTCTGGTCATCCTTGTCCGTGCAGACGGGCAGGCGCACGTTGGAAGCGAAAGGGGCCACGACCGTGATGTGGGCGTCGAAGCGGGCGGCGGCAACGGCGCGGCTCGCTTCATCGAGCGGCAAATGTTTGTAATGCAGCACGACCAGATATTCCGCGCGGCAATCTTCGCGCGTGATGGCATGCACGGCGCCGCTTTCCATGGCCGCCAGCAGGCCCGCCCAGCGCGGGTCGTTAAAGACGAACAGGTCGAGGCAAACGTTGGTGTCGAGGACGAGTTTTTGTGGAGCAGGTATCATGTCGGCAATTCTATTCTGTAGTGATAATTTATGTTGATCGTGCTTTCGCCCGCCAAGAGTCTCGACCTGGAGACGCCGCCAACAACCTCGTTGCACAGCACCCCCGATTTTCTCGACCATTCCGCCCAGCTCATCGAACGCATGCGCCAGTTTTCCCCTAGCGAAGTGGGCAGCCTGATGGGCATTTCCGACGCCTTGTCGGCCCTCAATGTGGCCCGCTATGCGTCGTGGACGCCACAGTTGTCGGAAGCGCGCCAGGCTATCATGGCCTTCAATGGCGACGTGTATGCCGGTTTCGAGGCGCGCAGCCTGCAGCCGGCCCAGCTCGACTATGCCCAGTCGCGCGTGCGCATTTTATCCGGCCTGTACGGCTTGCTGCGTCCGCTGGACTTGATTCACCCGCACCGCCTGGAAATGGGCACGCGGTTGTCGACCACGCGTGGCAAGGATTTGTATGCGTTCTGGGGCGACACCATCACCAACGGCCTGAACCGCGCGGCCAAGGAGCAGGGCGCGCAAGTGCTGGTCAACCTTGCTTCCGAAGAATATTTCAAATCCGTCAAGCCGCGCCAGCTGGACGTGCCCGTCATCGCGCCCGTGTTCGAGGACTGGAAGAATGGCAAGTATAAAATCATCTCGTTCTACGCCAAACGCGCGCGCGGCATGCTGGCCCGCTATGCGGCCGTCAACCAGATCCGCGATCCGCAACAGCTGAAGCAGTTCGATGTCGACGGTTACGGTTTCGTGCCGGAAGCGTCGAACGACAAGAGCTGGGTGTTCCGGCGCAAGGTAGGCGAATAAGTAAAAAAACCGGAGCAAGCTCCGGTTTTTTTCATTTTACTGCCAGAATTTCCACCACTTGCGTTCCTTGTTCACCCCTTCCGGGCTGAGGAATGCCGTGTCCGGATAGTTCTTGGTCAGCACGCGCAAGGCGTCGTCGCGCAGGTCGGTCAAGCCCAGCTTGTCATACGAGCGGTACATGATGAACAGCGCTTCTTCGATGGCCGGCGAGGCACGGAAGTCGCTGACCGTCGTTTGCGCGCGGTTGGCGGCGGCCAGGAAGGCGCCGCGGCGGAAGTAATAGCGCGCCACGTGCACTTCGTATTTCGCCATGGCATCGATCAAATAGTTCATGCGGGCCAACGAATCGGGCGCATATTTACTATTCGGGAACTTGTCGACCAGTTGCTTGAAGGCCGCAAACGCTTCGCGCGTGGCTTTCGGGTCGCGCTCGGTCGGATCTTGCTCGTACAGGAAGTTCAGGAAGCTGATCTGGTCATTAAAGCTGATCAGGCCACGCAAGTAGTACATATAGTCGACATTGGCGTGGTTCGGATGCAACTTGATGAAGCGTTCGACGGCAGCCAGTGCCTGCGCCTGGTCTCCCGCCTTATAATACGCGTAAGCGATCTCCATCTGCGCTTGCAGAGCATAGTTGCCGAAAGGATAGTTAGCCTCCAGCTTCTGGAACAGGCCGATTGCAGCTTCATAGTGCTGCCCGGCCATTTCTTCACGCGCCTCCGAGTATAATTTCGTAACGGACCAGTTTTTGGTCTCATCCACTTTTTCAGGCAACAAGCTGCAAGCGGACATGCCGAGCAGAACGACTGAAGCGACTACCAACGATAATTTTTTTTGCATGACGTTTTGCAAGAAGGTTTTAACCAAGATTTTACAATAGGCTGATTATAGCCGATGGGAATGCTGTGATATTAACTCCGAAGCCTAATTTGGCTGACCCCGCGTTTGACTCCCTTTCTGACCATGTTGCCGAAGAGGCGTTTGACGGCGATTTTGCCGCCGACGACGTCTTCGAGGAAATGGCCCCGATTACATTGGAACTGACGCCGGACGCCTGCGGCCACCGCCTCGATAAAGTCATCGCCCAGCTGGTGCCGCAATACTCGCGCAGCCGCTTGCAATTGTGGCTGGAAGCCGGTTTCGTGACCGTCGATGGAAAAGTTGCCAAACGCAACATGACCGCCTATGGCGACGAGAAGATCGTCATTCTGCCGCAAAGCGCGCCGGAAGACGAGGCTTTTAAGCCGGAAGCGATGGAATTGAACATCGTGCACGAAGATGAGCATATCATCGTCATCAACAAACCGGCCGGACTGGTCGTGCATCCGGGCCCCGGCAACTGGTCTGGCACCCTGCTCAACGGCTTGCTGCACCACTGCCCGCAACTGGCCGGCGTGCCGCGCGCCGGCATCGTGCACCGCCTGGACAAGGATACGAGCGGCCTGATGGTGGTCGGCAAGACCCTCGCTTCGCAAACGGACCTGGTGCGCCAGTTGCAGGCGCGCACCGTCAAGCGCGAGTATTTCGCGCTCGTGTGGGGCACGCCGAAAATGGCGGGCACCATCGACGCGTCCATCGCGCGCCACCCGCGTGACCGGGTCAAGATGGCCGTCTCGGAAAACTTTACGGCCAAGCCTGCCATCACGCACTATGAATTGATCGGCAGCGGCGAACTCGACCGCCGTCCCGTGAGCCTGATGCAATGCCGTCTGGAAACAGGGCGCACGCACCAGATCCGCGTGCATATGCAGCATCTGGGCTTCGCGCTGGTCGGCGACCATGTATATGGCAAGCAGCACCTCGTGACCGTGTTCTCGCGCCAGGCACTGCAGGCGCGCCGCCTGGGTCTCGTGCATCCGGGCACGCTGGAAGCGTGCGAATGGATCGTGCCGCTGGCAGATGATTTCGCGCAACTGATCGCCACGGCCGGCATTCCCGAGCCGGAACAGGTCTGATGACGTCGCCGTTGCCTTGCCTAGTACCCGATTGGCCCGGCTTGCCCGCGAACGTGGGCGCGCTGGCGACCGTGCGCGCGGGCGGCGTCAGCCAGGAACCATATGGTGACGGGCAGGGCGGCGGTGGCTTGAATCTGGGCACGCACGTGGGCGACGAGCCCGCGCACGTGGCCGCCAACCGGGCGCGGCTGGCGGCTATCTTGCCTGCCGAGCCGGCCTGGCTGTCGCAGGTGCATGGCGTGGTTGTGGCCGATGCTGGCAAGCTGGACGGCCATGTGCCGGACGCCGATGCCAGCGTGGCAACACAGTCTGGCGCCGTGTGCGTGGTGATGACGGCCGATTGCCTGCCGGTACTGTTCTGTTCGACGGATGGCCTCGTTGTCGGTGCGGCCCACGCGGGCTGGCGCGGCCTGGCCAATGGCGTCTTGCAGTGCACGGTGGCCAGCATGCGGTCGCAAGGTGCGACGGACATCCTCGCCTGGCTGGGGCCGGCCATTGGTCCGCAGCAATTCGAAGTGGGGCAAGACGTGCTGCAAGCGTTCCGCGACGGCGCGCGCGATGAGGCGGAACGGCAAGTGTTGAGCGCTTCTTTCGCCGCCATCGCAGGCAAGCCGGGCAAATACCTGGCCGACATGTATGCGCTGGCGCGCACCATGCTGCTGCGCGATGGCGTGGCGCAAGTGGCGGGCGGGGAATATTGCACCGTCAGCGATGCGGCGCAGTTTTACTCGTACCGACGCGATGGCGTCACGGGAAGACAGGCCAGTTTGATCTGGCGCAAATAATCTGCACGGCAGACACTTATGTGTCTGCCGTTTTTGTTTTATCGTCTGCTGAGGCAAGTGCGCGGGCTTTTAGCTCGGCCTTGCGTTTGCGTCTCCGCGAGCCCGTCAGATAGAATAGGATGGACAGGGGGATGACGCAGTACAGCACGAAGGTCATCACCCCGGCGACGATGGACGGTTCCGTCAGCGCCATGAGGCCGACGACATAGATCCAGGCAACAGCGGTCATGAGCATCATCGGTATTGGCAGTCAGTAAAAGTTTGCATGCAGGTGGCCCGGAAGTAGTTATTTATTAATTCTTGAATGGACTTACATACATCTATGAATATGCCCGATCCTCAAGCAATGACCAAGGAATGGATGGCGCAGATCAGCAATCCTGAGCAGTGGAAGACGTGGTTCAACATGGTACCGCAGCCCCAGGGCAATCCGATTGCCGGCATTTTGCAGGATGCGGGTGCCAGCATCAAGCCGGAAGTGATCGAGCAACTGAAAAATGCCTACGTGGCCAAACTGACGGGCTTGTGGGCTGATTTTATGGCCGGCAAGACGCCGGAGCTGAAAGACCGCCGCTTCGCCGCGCCCGCCTGGCACGCCAGCCCCTTGTCGGCCTTCAATGCGGCAGCTTACCTGCTGAATGCGGAGTTTCTCAGCGCCATGGCCGATGCCGTGGAAGCGACGCCGCACCAGAAGCAAAAGATTGCATTTGCCGTGCAGCAAATCGTCGACGCCATGTCGCCTGCCAACTTTCTCGCGACCAATCCCGACGCCCAGCAAACCCTGATCGAGACCAAGGGCGAGAGCCTGGCCAAGGGCTTGAGCAATATGCTGGCCGACATGCAGAAGGGCCGCATCTCGCAGTCCGACGAGTCGGCCTTCGAAGTGGGCCGCAACGTGGCCACCACGCCGGGCACGGTGGTGTTCGAGAATGCGCTGTTCCAGCTGATCCAGTACACGCCAAGCACCCCCACGGTACACCAGCGGCCGCTGCTGATGGTGCCGCCATGCATCAATAAATTCTATATCCTTGACTTGCAGCCGGAAAATTCGCTCGTGCGCTATGCGGTGGAGCAGGGCAATACCGTGTTTCTGATGTCCTGGCGCAATCCTGACCTGAGCATGCAACACCTGACGTGGGACGATTATGTCGAGCAAGGCGTGATCGAAGCCATCCAGGTCACGCAGGACATTTCCGGCCAGGACAAGCTCAATATGTTCGGCTTTTGCGTGGGCGGCACCATCGTCTCGACGGCGCTGGCCGTGCTCAAGGCGCGCGGCGAGAATCCGGCCGCCAGCCTGACCTTGTTGACCACTTTCCTCGATTTCTGCGACACGGGCGCGCTCGACGTCTTCATCGACGAGCCGCAAGTGGCGCTGCGCGAGCAGTCCCTGGCCAAGGGCGGCCTGATGTCGGGTCGCGACCTGGGCAGCACTTTCTCGAGCCTGCGGCCGAACGACCTCGTGTGGAACTATGTGCAATCGAATTACCTGAAAGGCAAGGAACCGCCCGCGTTCGACTTGCTGTACTGGAATGGCGACGGCACGGGCTTGCCGGGTCCCATGTTCTGCTGGTATCTGCGCAACACTTACCTGGAAAACAGCCTGAAAGTGCCGGGCAAGCTGACGGTGGCCGGGGAAAAGGTCGACCTGAGCAGCATTGACGCGCCCGCTTTCATCTACGGTTCGCGCGAAGACCATATAGTGCCTTGGGGCGCGGCCTACGCCAGCACGGCCTTGCTGAACCCGAAAAAACCGAAAGCCAACCGCTTCATCCTCGGTGCTTCGGGCCATATCGCCGGCGTGATCAATCCTGCCTCGAAGAAAAAGCGCAGTTACTGGAGCAATGATGCAGCTAAAACCGCCCGCACGGCGAAAGCCAAGCCTTTGACTGCCGAGCAATGGATGGAAGGCGCGACCGAGCACGTGGGCAGCTGGTGGCCCGAATGGGCGGCCTTCCTGGCCGAACACGGCGGCGCGCAGGTGAAGGCGCCAGGCAAGCCGGGCAACAAACGCCACGCGGCAATCGAGCCGGCGCCGGGGCGGTATGTTAAAGTCAGGGCGGACTAGTTTACAAAAGCTTCTCGCCAGGCAAGACCGGCGTAATCTCCGGTCTTGTCAGGAATCTACTCTTAGTTGCGTTGCAATAAATATGGGAATCTACTACCCTGATGTGCAATGGAGCCATTTTCCACTCTATAATGGAAAAAGTAGGCAGGTGCGAAAGCGGACCCACGTTCGCTTTTTTTTCGGATTAACTCTGTACGCGCTGCGGCGCAATAAGTGGAACTTGTGATGAGTAGTGCAAAAAAAAGTATAGACCGCCTGATTAAAAAATATCCCAACCGCCGTCTGTATGACACGCAAACCAGTTCCTACATCACCTTGACGGACGTCAAGCAGCTGGTGTTGGACAATGAGGTGTTTACCGTCGTCGATGCCAAATCCAATGAAGATTTGACGCGCAGCATCTTGCTGCAAATCATTTTGGAAGAGGAAGCGAACGGCGCGCCGATGTTCTCGAGCAGCGTGTTGTCGCAGATCATCCGCTACTATGGCCACGCCATGCAGGGCATGATGGGATCCTACCTGGAAAAGAACGTGCAAGCGTTCACCGATATCCAGCACAAATTCACGGGCACGTCGGCCGGCAGTTTCGAAGGCAAGCCATTCAGCCCGGAAATGTGGACCCAGTTCATGAATGTCCAGGGCCCGATGATGCAAGGCATGATGAACAACTACATCGACCAGAGCAAGAGCCTGTTCGTGCAGATGCAGGAACAGATGCAGAGCCAGAGCAAGAACCTGTTCGGCACGTTCCCGTTTGTTCCGCCGGTCCCGCCAACGGACAAAAAATAAGCTGATCCGGTTTTTACGTCGCACAACGGCACAGGAGTTCCTGTGCCGTTGTGCATTCAGGCGCCATATCGCCTCGGTGTGCCGGGTTTTGATCGGAGCATAGTGCAACCATTTTTCCTTGATGGGCAGACGCTGTCCGGCAAGGATGACATCGCGGAAACTGCCACTGCCGTGGGTGTGCGACTCAATGACCTTGCAGACATCGATATAGCGGCTCCTTTCGGCCTGCATGATCTTTTCGATCTGGTGGTCCGGCCGACAGAGCGATTTCTGACAGCGAAGCAATCGGTCTACGCAGGCCGCGTGCGTGGCAAGAATTGGCAAGGTACCTGGCCCAAGCTACGTATTGAATTCCCAGGTGCTGCTTCCTGCCGTGCTTTGGAACCGGACTGAGCAAGCTCATAGCCTGCATTTGATGATAAGCGATGCAGGAGCCTGAGAATCGCACATGCAATCCATTGCTACCTATGCCCGGTCAACCCGGACAGCGTAGCAACCGCGTCTGGCGTTGTGGACGTGGATATAGCTGACTTCCTGATTGCCAAATATCTGCTCAATCAGGGTTTCAATCGACGTGCCTTCCACCGCATATTCAGGCGCGTCCGCCATCCGGCTCTTGCTCTGCAAGTCGATCCAGGCAGACGGCACGGATGCCGCCTGGTAGTCATCGTTCACATCGGGTGGGCATGGCATTGTCGACTGACGGTCAGAACTTTCACTTCATGCTTTCGGCAGTCCAGCTTTTACCGCCGTCGTTCGATATTTCAAATTGCGCCGGCACGCTCCAGCGCATTATTTTTCCCAGAATCGCACCCGATTTAAGCGGGGTCAACTCGCGTGATTTCGGTTTGGCGTCCACCAGTGTCCACGTTTTGCCCATGTCGCTACTGGCATGTAAGGTCGTATCGCTCATCAGACTGCTTTCAAAACGCAGCAGGGTGCCATCGGTACGCTGAACCAGCGGAATGTGGCTAGCGGTGACCTCTTGCCAGGTTTGACCTTGATTCACTGAAACGAAAGCATCTCTGGAGGTGATCGCAAATGGCCCGTAACCTTGTGTTATGAGGCTCCACATGCCGCTGCCGCTGATGCGCATCGCATCCACACGGCGATCGGGCATTGCCCGCTCTGACCACTGGCCACTGGCGTAGTCGTAGAGGTGCAGCGTTCCTTTCGTCGACGTGTAGGCAAAGCCTGTGCCGATATCGCGCAGCCAGAACCAGGTGCCCTGGTTCAGGAGCCACTTCCCCAGTTTCTCACTGCGTACCTGATTCCACTCGCCGCGCTCGAGACGGGCGGAATGATAAATCGTGACTTCATTGTTACGCTGGACGGCGACATACCAGCCAGCGTCCATATTGCCAGCCAGTCCGACCAGATTGCCATAGGGAAGGTTGCCAGTGTCAATCGGCTCAAGCTTGTTCTGTCCCGGCGCATGGCGCAGCAGGGTGCCGAACTCGCCGAAGGCCAGCAAGTCTGCATCCGGCATTTGCACCGGCTGCACGCAGTTCAGCGTCTCTATTTTGTCGCTGGCCAGTTGTTTCCATGTTCCCTCAGGGCTGCGCCACAGCACTGTGCCCATGCGGGTTGCGGCCGCCACGCTGCCGTCTGGTAGCTCCGTCACGCATTCGGCGCCGGTGGGGCGGGCCATGGCGACTTCCTCAGCGCGATCCGTATCACTGCGCGATCCGGACCAGCTGACTGTCTTTTCGGGTGCAAACAGCTTCAGGTGCTCGGGAGAATAGCGTTCGAGCAGAGTGCGGTTGTCTCGCACCCGCACGCTGCGGCCGACCAGTACACGCTCGCCATAAAGAGGAGTGACGATCAGGCGGCCCAGATCGACCGGCTTGCCTTCCTCCACAGTAAATAAGCCCAGGCCGCTGCCCATTTTGATGTAGCGGTTTGATTTGCCGGCGTCGGCCAGTTGACTGAAGTAGTATTTCCCCGGTGGCAGGGTCCCCATGAAAAGAGTCGTGTCGCGCGCCATATCCTTGGCAACCTGGTTCAGGATATATTGCTGCAGGACCAGGCTGGATACTGCGTCTCCGCTACTCAGGCGGCCCAAGGTGATCTGGCCCAATCCGTTCACCGCATCAGTGTTGGCAGTAATGCTGACAGTAACGGCTGTACCTTCGGAGGGCACGCCGACGCTGAGAGGGCGCTGCACATGCGTTGTGACACAGCCACCGAGCATCAGCGCAGAGACGGCTCCTGCAAAAACGTTGGCAACGAACTTTTTGATGAACATTTTATTTCCACAGTGCAATAAAATCTTATTATAGCGAGACTGTGTATGAAATAACAAGTACATTAGTCAAGTATGGGCTGCAGCCAGATATGGAATGTGTGAAGGAATATGCTCAGGGCAGGTCGCCCGCGGCTCCCACCGTTGCATATCCCGCAGCAAAACCAGACCGTCACTGACAGCTAAGGGCGGCTCGGGGTACAATAGCCGATTCGCCTCACCATTTTACTAGCTGCCAACTATGTCTGAAATTCACCGTATTCCTGTTCCTTCCGCCCAGCCCGAGGCCATGCTGGCCATGCCAGGTGCGGCGCCGAAAGTGGGCTTTGTCTCGCTCGGCTGCCCGAAAGCGCTGGTTGACTCCGAACAAATCCTGACCCAACTGCGCGCCGAAGGCTACGAAACGGCGAAATCCTACGCTGGCGCCGATCTGGTGATCGTCAATACCTGCGGTTTTATCGATGCTGCCGTGCAAGAGTCGCTCGACGCCATCGGCGAAGCGCTGGCTGAAAACGGTAAAGTCATCGTCACCGGTTGCCTGGGCGCCAAGAAAGATGCTGCCGGCGACGACATCATCATGAAGGTGCACCCGAAAGTGCTGTCCGTCACGGGTCCGCACGCGCTGGCCGAAGTGATGGATTCCGTCCATTTCCACCTGCCGAAGCCGCATGCGCCGTTCCTCGACCTGGTGCCGCCGCAAGGCGTCAAGCTGACGCCGAAGCACTATGCCTACCTGAAAATTTCCGAAGGCTGCAACCACCGCTGCAGCTTCTGCATCATCCCATCGATGCGCGGCGACCTCGTCTCGCGCCCGATCGGTGAACTGATGATCGAAGCGGAAAACCTGTTCAAGGCCGGCGTCAAGGAATTGCTGGTCATTTCGCAAGACACTTCGGCGTATGGCGTGGACGTGAAATTCCGCTCCGGCTTCTGGAATGGCCGTCCCGTGAAGACGCACATGACCCAGCTGACGGAAGCGCTGGGCGAGCTGGCCAAAACCTACGGCGCCTGGGTGCGCTTGCACTATGTGTATCCATACCCGCACGTGGACCAGATCATTCCGATGATGAGCGGCGGCCACATCCTGCCTTACCTCGACATTCCGATGCAGCACGCGCACCCGGATGTACTGAAACGCATGAAGCGTCCGGCCAGCGGCGAGAAAAACCTCGACCGCATCCAGGCCTGGCGCGCCATCAACCCGGACCTGACCATCCGCTCGACCTTCATCGCCGGTTTCCCTGGCGAAACGGAAGCGGAATTCGAGTATTTGCTCGACTTCCTCAAGGAAGCGCAGATCGACCGTCTGGGCTGCTTCGCCTATTCGCCTGTCGAAGGCGCGACGGCCAACGAAATCGCCAATCCCGTGCCGGAAGAGCTGCGCGAAGAGCGCCGCGGCCGCGTGATGCTGCTGCAGGAAGAAATTTCCAAGAAACGCCTGCAAGCCAAGGTCGGCAAGACCGTGCGCGTACTGATCGATGAAGTCACCCGCTCCGGCGGCGTGGGCCGCTCGTCCGCCGACGCGCCGGAAATCGATGGCGTCGTGTATGTGAAGCCGCCATTCGAGCCGCACCGCAAGCTGGCGGTGGGGCAATTCGTCGACGTCACGATCACGTCAGCCGACGCGCATGACCTGTGGGGCGCGGCCGAGTAAAAAACGTCCATGCCGGCGTTGCGCTGCCTTGCCGTACAGTAAGGTACTGTCTTCGGCAGCGCGCCTTGGCCTGAACGTTTTTTATGCAGGTGTAACACTCTGTCATGTGTACGGCGTGCAGGGCGTAAAGCCCTTACAATCAAGGCGGATCAGCAATTGCTGATCCGCCTTTTTTTATTTCCCGACGCCATGACCCAGACCAAATCTCCGCAAACCGCGCTGATCCACAGCGATTACCAGGCGCCGCAAGGCTTTGCCGCCTTTCCCAACGCCATTCATCACGCATCGACCGTGCTGTTCAAGGACGTGGCGGCCATGCGCTCGGGCGACTGGAAAGAGAAGAACGCCTATACCTACGGCTTGCACGGCACGCCCACCACCTTCACCCTGGAAGCGCGGCTGGCCGAGATCGAAGGGGGCAAGTACTGCCTGCTGGCGCCGTCGGGCCTGGCGGCCATCGCCATGGCGGACTTTGCCCTGCTGAAAACGGGCGACGACGTCTTGCTGCCGGAAAATATCTACAACCCGAACCGCGAACTGGGGCGTTGGCTGGCGCAGGATTTCGGCATCACGGCCCGCTATTACGATCCGCTCATCGGCGCCGGCATCGCCGCCCTGATCCAGCCCAACACCAAACTGATCTGGACGGAAGCACCGGGTTCCGTGACGATGGAAGTGCCGGACTTGCCCGCCATCTGCGCGGCCGCCCATGCGCGCGGCGTGCTGGTGGCGTTGGACAACACCTGGTCGGCCGGCCTGGCCTTGCGCGGTTTCGACCTGGGCGTGGACATCATCATGCAGGCGCTGACGAAATACCAGTCGGGCGGCTCGGACGTGCTGATGGGCGCACTGACCACGCGCGAGCGGGCGCTGCACGAGCGCCTGGCGCTGGCGCACATGCGTCTGGGCATGGGAGTGGGGGCGGACGACGCCTACCTGGTGCTGCGCGGCTTGCCGACCATGAAGTTGCGTTTCGACGCGCACGATGCGGGCGCGCGCGCGGTGGCCGCCTGGCTCAAGGGGAGAAGCGAGATCGCCACGGTGCTGCATCCGGCTTTCGACGATTGCCCCGGCCACGCCATCTGGCAGCGCGATTTCACGGGTGCGGGCGGCCTGTTTTCCGTGCTGTTCGATGCCCGCTACACAGAGGCGCAGACGGACCGCTTCGTCGATGCCTTGCAATTGTTCAAGATTGGCTACAGCTGGGGCGGCGCGAACAGCCTGGTGATGCCGTACCGCATCGCAGCCATGCGCAAGGGCTGGCAGTTGCCGGGCCAGCTCGTGCGCCTGAACGTGGGACTGGAAGCACCGCAGGACTTGATCGCCGATATCGAACGGGCGTTCGCGGCGATGTAGCGGTGTGCGGACAAGCACGGTGGCTTGCCCGCACAGCCGTTACATGGGGACGGGGCTGTTGTTGTTCAGGTCGATGAAGCCGCGCAGCAGGCGGTACGCCTTCCACAGCCAGGCCACGCCCCACACGAGGAAGGCCAGCGGAATGCCGATCAGCGTGATCCACAGGATGGCGCCGACGACGATCCAGGCCAGATACCACCAGAAGGAACGGATCATCCAGCTGTGATGGCTGTACACGAAGGTCCCGGCCGCCTCGCCCCGCTTCACATAATTGATGATGAGCGGAATGAAGGAAAACGCGCCCAGCGAAAACACAAAGCTGGCGCCATGTATCAGGTACAACCACCAGGCCAGGTTTTTGGTCTGCTGGAGTTGGGTATCCAAAATAATATCTTGTGACATGAAAGCTCCCGTCGTTGCTCAATTTTTAATTGTAACAAGCAAAGCGGGGCAGGAGCGCAGTCCATGCAAAAAGGCAGAATACATTGTTGAAACGAGATCGCTATCGCACCCTGGCCGCGCGCGCCAGGTCATGGCTGCGCCAGGCTTTGCCGGCCTTGCTGCTGTGCGCCACCGCAGCCCACACCGCCGCCGCTCCCCTGGACGCGGAGTTTGCCGCCGGCTTGAAGGACGAGGGCCTGACGGGTGCCGTCTGGAGTGAAGTATTGCCTAACGGAACAGTCAAAGTCGGTGCGTCCGGCCTGCGCGATGCCGCCAAGCACATGTCCATGCAGGCGGACACGCGCGTACAAGTGGGCTCCGTGGGCAAGGTGGCGCTGGCGCTGGGTGTCTTGCGCCTGGTCAGCGAAGACCGGCTCACGCTCGACACGCCCTTGCAGCAAGTGCTGCCGGAACTGGCGCTGAAAAACCCGTGGCAGGCCAGCGACCCCGTGCGCATCCGCCACCTGCTGGCGCATACGTCCGGCCTCGATAACGTGCGCTTCTGGCAGGCGTTCAGCCTGAACCCGGCGCCGGATGCGCCGCTGGCTGCCGCCTTTGACGGCGACCGCAATCTGCTGCGCGTGCGCGCCCGTCCCGGCAGCCGCTATGCGTATTCGAACATGGGCTATGGCTTGCTGGGCATGGTGATCGAGAAGGTCACGGGCCAGCCGTATGAACGCTACCTCGATGCGCAGCTGCTGCTGCCGCTGGGCATGGCGGACAGCACGTTTGCCTATGTTACGCAAATGAGCGCTCAGGCGGGAGCGCATGCGGACCCGCGCCTGGCCATGGGCCACTTCGAGCATGGCGTGGCGCAGCCGGCCGTGCCGCAATACCTGCGTCCGGCCGCGCAATTTACCACCACGGCGGCCGACATGGCCAAGCTGGGGCAATTCCTGATGGGCGACGGCAAGCTGCAGGGCAAGCGCTTCATCGACCTGGCGCTGATGGGTGCCTTGTCCGAACCGGCCGACACGGATGCGGCGCAGGCGGGCCTGGCAACGGGCCACGGCCTGGCGCTGGCCGTGCGCGACCGCCACAACGTGGTGGGCGCCTGCCACCCTGGCACGGCCGTGGGTTTCCGCGCCATGCTGTGCCTCTATCCGGAGCAGGACAGCGCCTTTTTCGTCGCTTTCAATACGGATGCCGAGCAAGCCGACTATGAACGCTTCAACCGCCTGCTGCTGCGCGACCTGGAACTGCCGCTGCGCGCGCCGGCCCCGCGCGGCACGCCCGCGCCCACGGTGGAAAACTGGCAGGGCGTCTACGTGCCGTCGCCCAGTCCCATGGCCAGCATGGCCTGGGTCGACGCCGTCTTCGGCTTTACGCGCCTGAAATGGGATGGCGAATCGCTGTTCCTGATCCCGTTCCAGGGCGAGCCAAAGGAACTGGAACCGGTGGGAGGCCTGCTGTTCCGCGCCAGCGACCGCAGCACGCCGTCGCACGTGCTGATGCAGGAGGATGGCAAGCATGTGCTCAGCGACGGCTTGCGCAGCTACGAGCGCGCGTCGATGCTGCGCATGCTGGTGCTGTGGGGCAGCCTGGCGCTGGGCGTTGCCGGCTTGCTGTACGTGCTGGTGGTGGGCGTGTGGCGCGCGGCGCTGCGCAGCCTGGAGCGGGACGACCATCTGTTCGCGCCTCTGTTGGCTATGCTGGCGCTGCTCTTGCCGCTGCCGTTCTTCTATTTCCAGTCCTACCTGCGCCTGGGTGACGTCACCATCGCCAGCGTGCTGCTGGCGCTGGTGACGGGCGCGCTGCCGCTGGCGACGGCGTTCGGCCTGGCCCGCTGCTGGCGCAGCCGCGGCACGGCGGCCGAGGCGGGTTCGTGGGCGAAATGGGATTGGGTCGCCTTGTTGGCGGCCTTGCAACTGCTGCTGGTGCTGGCCTGGTGGGGACTGCTGCCGCTGCGTATGTGGCAGCTGTAGCGGGCGCTCAGCGCCAGGCTTGCAGCAGCCGGCGCCACCAGCGTTGCGCCGGCCTGGCCTTGCTGCCGTGCGCGGACCGCTTGGCGCGATAACTGGCCGCCGCCATCTGCAGGCCGACGCGGTCCATCGCCGCCATCGCCTCCGCTTCCTCTGGCGACAAGCCTTGCAGCAAAGCGTGCGCACGGGGATCGAGCAGGAAGGCGGCACGCAGGGCGTCGTCCGTGTACAACTTTGCCAGGTAGGTTTCCAGTGCGGGGGAACTCATGTGTTTCGCCCCGCGCGCAAGGCCGCACGCGCCAGCTCCAGCTGGCCCAGCACATGCTCGAACGACGGGTAATTGCCGTCGCGTTCGACGATCACCGTCAGAGACTGGGGCGCCTGGCGCGCCAGCACCGTCAATAAAGCGAAGACTTCGGGCGGCACGTCGTGCAGATGATCGTCCAGCAGGCGCTGACCGCCGCCCGGCGCGGCTATCCAGTGGCCGCCGCTCAGGTGCACGGCGCCGACCCTGTCCAGCGGAAGGCGCAGCAGCAGTTCCTGCGGCGACTCGCCGGCATTGACGGCATTCGCATACAGGTTGTGCAGGTCGAGCAGCAGCGGCACTTGCGCGCCGTGGATAATCTGCGCCACCCACTCGGCTTCGTCCATCGTGCTGGCGGGCGGCTGGAGCAGGGTGGCGATGTTTTCCATCAGCGGCGCGCTGCCGACGATGCGCGTGGCCAGCGCGATATTGGCGATCGCCCCGGCGGCGCTGCGTGGCGTGCGCGGCGGCGCCGCCAGGTGGCCGATTTCCACGCCGCCGGCGCGCACGAAACTCAGGTGCTCGGACCACGATTCCGCCTGCACTACTTTCATCAGGCGCGCCATCGCATGCAGGCGGCGCGGGTCGGCGGGAATCGTCGAGGCCAGCCCCATGCCCACGCCATGCAGGCTGACCGGCACCTGGCGCGCCAGGCTGCACAGGGCCGCGATGCCGGTGCGCGAGGCGCGGTAATAATCGTCGGCGATCACTTCCAGCACGTCGATCTGCGCCAGGTTGGACACGATGCCGGCAGCCAGTTCGCCGCGCCAGCCCAGGCCGACGCGGTCGCGCATGGTGCCCTGGCTAGCTGCCACAGCCACCGCCGCATCCACCGCAGCCGCTGCCGCACGACGAGCCGCCGCCGTCGCCGCCCGATGAGGAGTCGCCCGAGTCGCTCGACGTCGAGCTGCCGCCCTGCTGCGGCCGGGGCACCGGGTACAGCTCGGCGACGTAGGTGTACACGGACAGGGGCAGGGCGCCGAGGCCGAAGATGGCCGCCAGCAGGGCCATGTCGGCGCTGCTGCTGCCTGCGTTCAGGCGCGACGAGCGCATGTTCAGGCGGCCAAACAGCATGCGCAAGTCGGTCAGCAGCCGCTGCGCGCTCCAGCTGGTCGCCTGGGTGCGCAAGCCGCGCAGCATCAGGAGAAAAATCACCAGCAGGGCCGCCAGGAACAGCAGGTTGTAATGCTGGCGGCTGATGGCAATGACGGCCTTGACGGCGGCCACCGTCAGCAGCAGCCAGTGCGCGGCCCAGGTGATGCGTTCGCGCCGGCGCAGCAGCGGCGGGCCGACCAGCAATTCCTGCTGCGTCAAGGTCTCCTGGTAGGCGCGGCATGACGGCAGCATCTCGGCCTGCACGGCCAGTTCCTTGCTGTGACCCTGGCGGCCCAGGTACAGCCGCAGCACGTCGCGTTCGATGTCATGGCGGGCAAAGCGCAGGCTGTCGGCGCTGGCCGTCTCCAGCAGCGGGCCATCGGCGCGCAGCAAGCCGCGGTCGACCAGCACGACGGCGGCGATTTTCACGGCTTCAAGCGCACCGCCGCGCAAGAATGCGATGCGGTAGGGATCATCGGCCAGCGACAGCTGGGCGTGCGGATTGCGCAATTCCATGCGTATCAGCAGCTCGCGCGCGAGGTAGTACACGAGCACGCCGAAGATCAGATAGGCCAGCAGGAACCAGGGTCCGCTCCAGTCAAAGGGATTGAGGCCGTTCACCGCATCTGCTCCGCGTGCTCGCGCAAGTGTCCGGTAATCGTCATCAAGCCCGTAAAGGCGGGCAGGGCCTGCCCCGGCGCCAGACGCGCCGTTTCGCGCGCCGCCGACATGGCTTGCAAGGCGGCGTGCAGGGCCGGCTCGCCCAGCTGGTCGACAAACGCTTCGAGCGCCTGCTTGCCGGACAGCGCAGGCTTGCCCTCCAGCTGCGCCAGCGAGGCTGCGGCCGCGCGCAGGGGGCCGGCCGCGTCGGCGATGGCGCCGGCCAGCTGTTCTTCATTCAGGCTCAAAAGCATATACCGTTCGCGCATGCGCACCTGCTGGTTCAGCAGCACTTGCCGCAGCCGGCGCAGCACGGCGTCGCGGCTGGTGTGCAGGCTGGCGAAAGGGGCGATGCCATGCAGCACCCTGTGGCGCGCGATGATGTCGGCGAACTTGACGGCGAAGGCGTCGGCGGCCTGCGTCAATTCACTCTCGAGCAGGAACATCACCTGCAGATCGATGGCGGCATGCGCCAGGCGCAAGGGCCCGCGCAGCGCATCGGCCGCCTGCGGCGTAAAGCGCTTGAGCAGCAACAGCAGGTTGACGTCGGAGGTGGCGCGCACCTGGCCATCGGCGGCCGAGCCAAACAGCACGGCGGCGGCAAGGTCGTCACCAAAGGCGCTTTGCGCGGCGGCGACAAACACATCCAGGTGGCGTTGAATCTCTTCTGGCAGCGGTGGCGGCATGCGGTGTACTTTCACGGTGGGTTGGCGGAATGATCATAAGTTTGCAATATAGCAAAAATATGCATCCCTGCGCGCACCGTCCGCCAGAGAGAGTCAACTCAGGTCAATACATTGAGCAAGCCATCGAGTCCCACGAAGTTCAGCGCCACGTCGGCCTGCGAGCGCACCACGGGTTTGGCGCGGAAGGCTACGGACAGGCCGGCGATGCCCATCATTTTCAAGTCGTTGGCGCCGTCGCCCATGACGATGGCTTCGGATGGGGAAATGCCCAGCTCCGCACACACGCGCTCCACCGTGCGCTGTTTTTCCTCGGCGTCGACGATACCCCCTAACACTTTGCCCGTCAGCTTGCCGTCGACGATTTCCAGTGCGTTCGCATGCGTGTAGTCGAGGCCCAGGCGTTCCTTCAGGCGTTCGGTGAAGAAGGTAAAGCCGCCCGACACCAGCAGGGTTTTCAGGCCGGCTTTTTGCACGGCCGCCAGCATGGTTTCCGCGCCCGGCGACAGTTTCAAACGCTCGTCGTAGACGCGCTGCAGGGCCGACGCATCGAGGCCTTCGAGCAGGGCCACGCGCTGTTTCAGGCTGGCCGCAAAATCGAGTTCGCCGCGCATGGCCGCTTCCGTGATGGCCGCCACCTGCGGTTTGAGACCCTGCATGTCGGCGATTTCATCGATGCACTCGATGGTGATCAGGGTCGAATCCATGTCCATCGCCACGAGCTTGAATTCGGCCAGTTCGCGCTGGCCCATCATGTAGGTGGCGTCCAGCTGCGCCGCCTGGGCCGCCACTTCGATGGTGGGGCGCAGCGCGGGCGAGTAGGCGATCTGTTCGCAGCGCACGGCGTTCGGGCCGAGGCGCGTGATGGACGTCGGCGCGGCCAGCGCGGCGATGCGTTCGAGGCGTGCGCTATCGCCGTCCAGGCCCTGCAGGATCAGATTCATGGTGATGCTCTTGGTAGTGGTCATGGGGCAGTCCTGCATTAAGTATCGAAATGGTCTACACCGTCAATTGCTTGATGGTGGTCTTGATCTGTGTCACGCGCGCGGCCAGGTCCGGCATGGCGGCCGTGATTTTCAGCTTGTCCTGGCCATGCAGCTTGATATGGCGGTTTTTCTGGATCAGGTCGATGATGCGCATCGGGTCGATGGGCGGCTTGGCCATGAATTGCAGGGTGGCCGCCTCGCCATGCACGTCGATCTTGACGATGCCCACGGTTTTCGCCGCGATGCGCAGCCGGTGCGTTTCGACCAGGGCCTTGACGGCGTCGGGCAGCTTGCCGAAGCGGTCGATCAGCTCTTCCTGGATATCGTCGATCTTCTCTTGCGTAGCGCAGTTGGCCAGGCGCTTGTAGATCGACAGGCGCTCGTGCACGTCGCCGCAGAAGTCGGCCGGCAGCAGGGCCGGCACGTGCAGGTTGATCTCGGTGGTCGACGCCAGCGGCGCGGCCAGGTCCGGCTCCTTGCCGGCTTTCAGCGAGCGTACGGCTTCGTTGAGCATGTCCGAATACAGCTGGAAGCCGATTTCCGTCATCTCGCCCGACTGGCTCTCGCCCAGCACCTCGCCGGCGCCGCGGATTTCCAGGTCGTGCATGGCCAGGTAAAAGCCGCTGCCCAGTTCTTCCATCTGCTGGATGGCGTCCAGGCGGCGCTGCGCCAGTTTAGTCAGGCCTTGTACGTCGTGCACCAGCAAATAGGCGTAAGCCTGGTGATGCGAGCGTCCGACGCGGCCGCGCAACTGGTGCAGCTGCGCCAGGCCGAACTTGTCGGCGCGGTGCATGATGATGGTGTTCGCCGTCGGCACGTCGATGCCGGTTTCAATGATGGTCGTGCACAGCAAAATATTGAAACGCTGGGCGACGAAGTCGCGCATGACCTTTTCCAGGTCGCGCTCGTGCATCTGGCCGTGCGCGACGGCGATGCGCGCCTCGGGCAGCAGTTCCGTCAGCATGGCCAGACGGTTCTGGATGGTTTCCACCTCGTTGTGCAGGAAGTAGATCTGGCCGCCGCGTTTGAGTTCGCGCAAGCACGCTTCGCGGATGATGGCTTCGCCCTCGCTGCGCACGAACGTCTTGATGGCCAGGCGCTTTTGCGGCGCCGTGGCGATGATGGAAAAGTCGCGCAAGCCTTCCAGGGCCATGCCCAGGGTGCGCGGGATCGGCGTGGCCGTCAGGGTCAGCACGTCCACTTCCGCGCGCAGCGCTTTCAGCGCTTCCTTCTGGCGCACGCCGAACCTGTGTTCCTCGTCGATGATGACGAGGCCCAGGCGGGTAAACTTCACGTCGTCGGACAGCAGTTTATGCGTGCCGATGACGATGTCGATGGTGCCGTCGGCCATGCCCTTGAACGCCTGCGTGATCTCCTTGCCGCTGCGGAAGCGCGACAATTCCGCGATGCGCACGGGCCAGTCGGCGAAGCGGTCGGCAAAGGTTTGCGCATGCTGCTCGGCCAGCAGGGTGGTGGGCGCCAGTATCGCTACCTGCTTGCCGCCCATGACGGCGATGAAGGCTGCGCGCAAGGCCACTTCCGTCTTGCCGAAGCCGACGTCGCCGCATACGAGGCGGTCCATCGGTTTGCCGGAAGTCATGTCCTTGATGACGTTGTGGATGGCCTCGGCCTGGTCCGGCGTTTCGTCGAAGCCGAAGCTGTCGGCGAAGCGCTGGTAGTCGTGCGACGAGAATTCGAACGAATGGCCCTGGCGCAGGGCGCGCCGCGCATACAGGTTGAGCAGCTCGGCGGCCGTGTCGCGCACCTGTTCGGCCGCGCGCTTTTTCGCTTTTTCCCACTGGCCCGAGCCGAGCGAATGCAGCGGCGCGTCTTCCGGCGAGGCGCCCGAATAGCGGGAAATGACGTGCAGCTGCGACACGGGCACGTACAGTTTCGTGTCTTTCGCGTATTCGAGGTGCAGGAACTCCGTTTCGCCTTCGCCCAGGTCCATGCTGGTCAGGCCCATGTAGCGCCCGATGCCGTGGTTGATGTGCACGACGGGGTCGCCGATTTTCAGCTCCGACAGGTCGCGCACCATCGATTCGACCTGCGTCACGCCTTCCTGCTTCTTGCTGCCGACCCGGCGGCCGGAACCGGCATACAGCTCCGTCTCCGTGATGAAGGCCAGGTTGCCCTCGGGCGTGAACAATTCAAAGCCCGCATGCAGCGGCGCCACGCCCAGCATCAGCTTGGCGTCGGACTGCAGGAAGCCGTCGCTGCCTTCGACCGGCGTCAGGTGCAGATCGTATTCGGTGAAGTACTGCTGCAAGGTTTCGCGGCGGCCGTTCGATTCGGCGCAGATCATCACGCGGCGGCCCGCCTGCAGCAGGTAGCTGCGCAGGTTGGCCAGCGGGTCGTCGGCGCGGCGGTTGACGGCGATGTTCGGCACGGGCGCCGACAGTTCGGACGCCAGCGCATCGTTCGACTTCGCAATCGCCAGGCGCGGGTACGGCTTGGCCAGGCCAAAGAACTGCTCGTCGGACAGGAACAGCGAATCGGGCGGCAAAATCGGCCGTTCGCGGTCCGCTTTTAAAAAGCGGTAGCGCGACTGGGTGTCGGTCCAGAAGCGGCCGATGGCGGCGTCGATCTCGCCCACCAGGGCCAGCGAGGCGTCGGGCGGCAGGTAGTCGAACAGGGTGGCCGTCTGCTCGAAGAACAGGGGTAGATAATATTCGATGCCGGCCGAGGCGATGCCGCTGCTGATGTCCTTGTAGACGACCGAGCGCGATGGATCGCCTTCGAACTGCTCGCGCCAGCGGTTGCGGAAGGTGGTGCGCGCCGCTTCATCCATGGGAAATTCGCGCCCCGGCAGCAGCCGCACTTCATGCACGGGATACAGCGAGCGCTGGGTGTCGGCATCGAACGTGCGGATGGTTTCGATGGTGTCGCCGAACAGGTCGAGCCGGTAGGGCAGGGCCGAACCCATGGGGAACAGGTCGAGCAGGCCGCCGCGCACCGAGTATTCGCCGGGCGACATCACTTGCGATACATGGCTGT
Source organism: Janthinobacterium sp. NKUCC06_STL (assembly GCF_019345455.1). NCBI lineage: Bacteria > Pseudomonadati > Pseudomonadota > Betaproteobacteria > Burkholderiales > Oxalobacteraceae > Janthinobacterium > Janthinobacterium sp. NKUCC06_STL. The sequence goes on along the minus strand of NZ_JAHKQY010000011.1, from coordinate 88,834 downwards.
AGCCGGCCAGGGTCAGCTGCGACTTCAGGCGCGCTTCGTCGAGTTTTTCGCCCTTCTTGAAGAAGAAGGTGTAGGCGGCCAAAAAGGACGGCGGCGCCAGGCGCACCAGCGCCGTGGTGGCCGGCACGATCAGCACGTCGCACTGGCGCGTCTGGATTTCGTGCAGGGTGGCCAGGCGCTCGGAGACCAGGTCCTGGTGCGGCGAAAACGCGTCGTAGGGCAGCGTTTCCCAGTCCGGCAGCAGATGGCAGCGCAGTTCCTTGCCGCCAAACCAAGGGATTTCATCGAGCAGGCGCTGGCCGTCGCTGGCCTGCGCGACCACCACGGCCAGCATCTGGCCCCGCGCTTTCAATTCCAGTGCGGCCAGCGCCAGGGCATAGGCGTCGGATGAACCATACAGGGCGGGCAGCGCATAGCGGTTGCCGGGCTTGGGGAGGGCTTTTGTTAAGTCTAAGGACATGCAGGCGATGACACTAGTGGCAGAGGCAGTTGAATGGGACAGCTGTGGTGCGCGCAGCGCCGCCAGTGACGGCGCTGACAGGCGAGATTATAGACCATCGCCCGCGCGGATATTCGCAATCCCGAAGGGGACGTGCACCATCGGTATCGTTCCGCCTGCCGATTTGAGGTGGCTCAGCTGGTCGTCGAAGAAGATATGCGGCTTGAACACGGCCAGCACGCGCGACTTGTCCATGCCGCCGAGGAAAAACGTTTCGTCGGCCGCCACGCCCCAGCTTTTCAGGGTCGTGACGACCCGCTCGTGCGAAGGCGCGTTGCGCGCCGTGATGATGGCGATGCGCAGGATCTTTTTATAGCCGGGATCGCGCCGCTGGGCCCTTTCTTCCAGGCGCTGCATGGTGGCCAGCTTCTGGAACAGGCCGGCCAGCGGTCCCGGGCGGTGCGGCGTGCCCACGTTCAGGGTTTCATGGGCGTGGAATTCATCGACGTCGTTGTTGCGCTTGAAGACAGTTTCCGCTTCGTCGTCGGCGATCACGCCGTCGAAATCGAAGGCCACGCGCAGTTCTTCGTCGTTCTCGTCGTCTTCCGTGCGCGACGGCAGCACCAGGCCGGCCGGATAGTCGCAGGCCAGGGCGCTGCGCACGTCGTCTTCATTCGCGCTGAGGAAGAGCGAGGCGTTGAAGGCCGGCAGGTAGGGGTAGGGCGACTTGCCCGTCATGAAGGCGGCGCGCGAAATGTCCAGGCCGTAGTGGGCGATGCTGTGCATCACGCGCAAGCCCGTTTCCGGCGAATTGCGCGAAAACAGCACCACTTCCACGGGCGACTGGCGCGGATAGTGCTTGTTGATGTTCAGGAAGCGGCGGATGAAGGGAAAGGCCACGCCGCGCGGCAAGACCGTGTCGATGTGCGCTTCCTGGTACTTGCGGTATTCCTCGGGACCGTTGTCGAGGTAGACCTGGTGCGATTCGGCCAGGTCGAACAGGGCGCTGGAAGCGACCCCGATCACCAGTTTGTGTTCGATAGGATAAGCCATGGTCTGCCTGTTGTTTGCTTGTTGCTCATCTTATACGACTATCAACTGCGTAGCCAATAGCGGCGCAGCGGGATTTTTTGCACCAAAGCGGGGCACCTTGTCAATTTTTTTGACCGCTGTGCAATACACGCCACAGTAAAGAAATAAATCTTGTTTTGTATCAAGTATTTGACAGCCAGCGCCCCCGTTTTCCACTATGCTTCCTATTATAAAATCTCGCCAATTGTAACGAAGCGTACGCCCCATCCCCGCCACCTTTATACAAGTGTCAGCTGTTTTACTCGAACATGCCAGCCCCGTCTTCGCCAGCAGTCTTCGTGACTTTATAAAGGATCTCGCCATGTTTAAGAATTTACTGATCAAATGGAAGTTGGCGACGCTCGTTGCCGTGATGATGGCGGCCTTGCTGGTGGTGGGCATCAGCGGCTACACGGGCATTGCCACCGTGGGCCGCGCCGTCAATGAAATCGGCGTGGTGCGCCTGCCGTCGATCCAGGGCTTGATGATGATCAGCGAAGGGCAGACGGCCGTTGCCGCCGCCACCCTGACGGCCGCCATCTATGAAAACAATTACCAGGCACAGGACAAGTTCGCGGAAGCGCTGCAGCTGCGCACCAAGGCCTGGAACAATATCGAGGCAGGCCGCAAGCTGTACGAGCCGCTGCCGCAAACGCCCGAGGAAACCGTGCTGTGGCAGCGCTTCCAGGGCGAGTGGACGGCCTGGAAGACGGATGACGACAAGGTGCGCGCCATCTTGCGCCAGCTGGCCGACAACCGCGACGAGCCACGGCAGAAAGAGTTGTTCGTGACTTTCTACAAACAGTACCAGGACTCGCGCGCGCTGTTCGGCAAGGCCGAAGGCACGCTCAACGAGATCATCAAGCTCAATAACGGCGTGGCCGATGCCAGCGTCAAGGACGGCAGCGCGGCCGTGATCCGCTCGGAAAGCCTGATGGTCATCCTCGGCTTGCTGGCTTCCGCGCTGGGCATCGGTTGCGCCGCCTACATCACGCGCGCCATCACCCAGCCAATCAATTCGGCCGTGAAAGTGGCGCAAACGGTGGCCTCGGGCGACCTGACGAGCCAGATCGAAGTGCACACGACGGAAGAAACGGGGCAGCTGCTGCAGGCGCTGAAAGACATGAATTCCAGCCTGGTCAGCATCGTCGGTCAGGTGCGCAGCGGCACGGAAACTATCGCCACGGCCTCGTCGGAAATTGCCAGCGGCAACCTGGACCTGTCTTCGCGCACGGAAGAGCAAGCCAGTTCGCTGGAAGAGACGGCGTCGTCGATGGAAGAACTGACGTCGACCGTGCGGCAGAACGCCGACAATGCCCAGCAGGCGAACCAGCTGGCGCTGAGCGCCTCGGGCGTGGCGGTCAAGGGCGGCGCCGTGGTGGGCAAGGTGGTCGAGACCATGGACGCCATCAACGATTCCTCGCGCAAGATCGTCGACATCATTTCCGTCATCGACGGCATCGCCTTCCAGACGAATATCCTGGCCTTGAATGCGGCCGTGGAAGCGGCGCGCGCAGGCGAGCAGGGACGCGGTTTCGCCGTCGTGGCGACGGAAGTGCGCAACCTGGCGCAACGTTCGGCGGCGGCGGCCAAGGAAATCAAGACCCTGATCGGCGACTCCGTGGTGGCAGTCGATGCGGGCAGCAAGCTGGTGGCCGAGGCGGGCAGCACGATGGCCGAAATCGTCTCCAGCGTGCAGCGCGTGACGGACATCATGGCGGAAATCAGCCTGGCCACGCAGGAGCAAAGCTCGGGCATCGACCAGATCAATCAGGCCATCGGCCAGATGGACCAGGTGACCCAGCAAAACGCGGCCCTGGTGGAAGAGGCGGCCGCCGCTGCCGAATCGCTGCAGGAGCAATCGGGCCAGCTGGCCGACGTGGTCAGCGTCTTCAAGCTCGATGGCGCCCAGGCGCCCGTCGCGCGCGCGAACGCCAAGCCGGCCGCGCCGCGCGCCGTGGTGGCCAACGCCGCGCTGAAGCGTCCGGCGCCGGGGGCTGCATCGCGCCCCGCCGCAGGCCGCCCGGCCTTGCACGCCGTGCCGTCCCAGCGCCAGAGCGCGCCGCGCGACGACGAGTGGGAAGTGTTCTGACGGATTGACGGCGCCAGCATGCGCTAACGGACGGCCGCCTTGTGCGGCCGTTTTTGCATGCGCGCACAGGGTCGCACTGCGGCTACTACTTACTAAAAAAACAGCGTTATAAAAATAGCTGTTTTGCCATCTAAGCAAATCTTTGCAAAACTTAACGCGACATTGCTTGTGAGGTAACTCACACTGCCTGCCGTACCACCCTTGTTCCCGCCTCGGCCACATCCCGGCTGACCCCTCCGCCTGCTGCGTCCAGCCATACCTGGCAGGCGGCAGCCATTGCCGTCAGCCTTGCATGCGAGCCCGGCGCGATGACCGATGCACCACACTGAAGGATGCGAATAAAGATGGCAAATATGAAAATCGGCACGCGCCTGCGCTGCTCCTTTGCGTTGTTGACCTTGCTACTGCTGGCGACCGCCATGCTGGGCATGCTGCGCCTGTCCAGCCTGGAACTGCGCATGCGCGACGTGATCGACGACAAATATCCGAAAACCGTGCTGGCCAACGACATCATCAAGAATGTCAACATCATCGCGCGCTCCTCGCGCAACCTGCTCCTGATGACGGAGCCGCGGCAGCTGGCGCAGGAACGTGCCACCATCGCCAGGGCGGGCGGCGAAACGGAAAAGGGCCTGGCGCAGCTGGACAAGGTGGTGCTGTCGCCGCAGGGCCGCCAGCAGATGGCGGCCGTGACGCAGGCGCGCGCCGCGTTCAATGCCGGGCGCGACAAGGTGCTGGCCCTGCTGGAAGAGGGTGCGCGCGACGAAGCGACGACTTTGCTGCTCGGCACGGTGCGCGGCGAGCAGCTGCGCTACATGGCGGCGCTGGAAAGCCTCATCGCGCACCAGCATGAGCTGATGGAGGAGGCGGGCGCCCAGGTGCACCACGAATACGTCACGGCGCGCAACATGATGCTGGCACTGAGCGCGCTGGTCGTGCTCTTTTCGCTCGTCACCGCCTGGCTGGTCACACGCAGCATCGTCGATCCGCTGCGCCATGCCTTGAGCGTGGCGCAGACCGTGGCCGCCGGCGACCTGACATCGACCTTCGGCCGCCACGCCGGCGATGAAACAGGCAAGCTGCTCGACGCGCTGTGCATCATGAACGGCAACCTGCTCGACATCGTGCAGCAGGTGCGCGGCGGCACCGACACCATCGCCACGGCCTCGTCGCAGATCGCGGCCGGCAATATCGACCTGTCGTCGCGCACCGAGGAGCAGGCCAGCTCGCTGGAACAGACGGCGTCGGCCATGGAGGAACTCAGTTCGACGGTGCAGCAGAACGCGGACAATGCGCGCCATGCCAGCGTGCTGGCCGTCGAGGCGGCCAGCATCGCCGGCGCCGGCGGGCAAGCCGTGGGCCAGGTCATTCACACCATGGACGCCATCAGCGCGTCGTCGGCGCAGATCGCCGACATCATCGGCGTGATCGACATGCTGGCCTTCCAGACGAATATCCTGGCCCTGAACGCGGCCGTCGAGGCGGCGCGCGCCGGCGAGCAGGGGCGCGGCTTTGCCGTCGTGGCCACGGAAGTGCGCAACCTGGCGCAGCGCAGCGCGGCGGCGGCGCGCGATATCCGCGCCCTGATCGCCACTTCCACGCAGCAGGTGGACGCCGGTGCGGCCCTCGTGGCGAAGGCCGGCGCCACGATGCAGGACGTGGTGGCGGCCGTGGGGCGCGTGAGCCAGATGGTGGCCGACATCACGGCCGCCAGCGCCGAGCAAAGCACGGGCATCGGCCAGGTCAGCCAGGCGGTGCTGCAGATGGACGAAGTGACGCAGCAGAACGCCGCCCTGGTAGAAGAGGCGGCGGCCGCATCGCAATCGCTGGAAGGCGAGGCGGCGAAGCTGCTGCAGGTGGTCAGCGTGTTTCGCCTGCGCCAGGGGCCGGCGGTTCTGGCGGGCCGCCCTGCGTCTGCCGTGCCGCGCCTGCCGGCCTAGTGGCGCGCCTGGCAAGGTTCTGGCAGGTCGCGCTGGCGCGGCTGTGCCGGGCGCCGGCGCGCAGCCGGGAGTTGCAGCGGCGCCTGGACAGCGCCATCGCCGGCGGCGAATTCTGCTTTCACTACCAGGGCAAGTTCGATACGGCGCAATTGCGTCTGGTCGGCCTCGAAGCGCTGCTGCGCTGGAACCATCCGCGCCACGGCCTGGTCTATCCGAACGAATTCATCGGCCTGGCCGAGCAGACTGGCGCCATCACCGCGCTGGGCAACTGGGGCATTGACGCGGCCTGCCGCCAGCTGGCGCAGTGGCGCGCGCAGGGCCTGCCTTTGGTGCCGGTCGCGGTGAATATCTCGGCGCGCCAGCTGTGCCAGCCGCAGTTGCCGGCGCAGTTACCCGATTTCGTGTTGGGCTGCCTGCGGCGCCACGCCATTCCCGCCTGCCTGCTGGAGCTGGAAGTGACGGAAAGCTGCTGCATCGACGACATGGCGCAGGCGGCGCAGGGCTTGCGCCGCCTGCGCGCGCTGGGGCTGGCCATTTCGCTCGATGATTACGGCACCGGCCATTCGGGCTTGAGCCATGTCAGGCTGCTGCCGATTCATACCATCAAGATCGACCGTTCCTTCATCCACGACCTGGGCAGCAATGGCAGCAGTGGCCGCGACGCCGTCATCGTCGCCTCGACCCTGGCGCTGGCGCGCGGCCTGGGCTTGCAGGCGCTGGCCGAAGGCGTGGAAAACGGTGAGCAATTGGCGCAGCTGCGGAGGCTGGGCTGCCCGCAGGTGCAGGGCTTTTATCTGCACCGCCCGGCGCCCGCGGACGAGGTGGCCGCGCTGCTGTCCGCCGGCCTTGTAACAGTGCCGAAACATGGCGCCATGCGGCATGGCGCGGATGCTCAGTAGAATATGGCCACTGCAAGCCGCGTGCTTTAACACCTACCCCCCCACGCAAGAATGATAAACAGTCCCGTCCCGGCCTATGTCTTTGGCCCGTTTCGCCTTTTGCCGCTGGAGCGCCTGCTGTTCGAGGGCGACCGCGCGCTGCGCCTGGGCAGCAGGGCCATGGACTTGCTGCTGGCCCTGCTGGAGCGCGCCGGCGACATCGTCGACAAGCATGAACTGGTGGCCATCGTCTGGCCCAATGCCGTGGTCGACGACGCGACCTTGCGCGTGCATCTGGCGGCGCTGCGCAAGGCGCTCGGCGATGGCCGCGACGGCCAGCGCTACATCACCACCATCCCCGGTCGGGGCTACGGCTTCCTGGCGCCGCTGGCGCACACGGGCCGTCCGGTGTCCGGTGCGGCGGGCGCCGAGCCACGGCACAACCTGCCCGTCATGCTGACGCGCATGCTGGGCCGCGCCGAGGTGCTGCAAACGATGGCCAACCAGCTGCTGCAATTGCGCCTGTTGTGCATTGCCGGTCCGGGCGGGATCGGCAAGACCACGCTGGCCGTCGGCCTGGCCACGCGCGTGCTGCGCCGCTATGCCGACGGCGTGTGTTTCGTCGACCTGTCGCCGCTGGACGAGGATCGCCTGGTGCCGCTGGCGCTGGCCACGGCGCTGGGCGTGGCGGTGCCGGCCGGCGACGCCATGCCGGTCCTGCTGGCCTATCTGCGCCCGCGCCACATGCTGCTCGTGCTCGATAACTGTGAACACGTGATCGGCGCGGCCGCCACGCTGGCCGACGCCTTGCTCAAGGGCGCGCCGTTGCTGCACCTGCTGGCCACCAGCCGCGAGCCGCTACGCCTCAGCAGCGAACAGCTGCAGCGCCTGCCCGCGCTGGAATTGCCGCCGGCCGACGCCGCGCCCGATGCGGCGGCGCTCCGGCATTTCGCCGCGGTGCAGCTGTTTTGCGAACGCTGCGCGGCCGTCGACGATGCCTTCGTGCTGGCCGACGCCGACGTGCCCGTGGTGGTGGACATTTGCCGGCGCCTCGACGGCATCCCGCTGGCGCTGGAGCTGGCGGCCGGGCGCATCGGCCATTTCGGCCTGCACGAATTGCGCCGCCAGCTCGACGACCGCTTTCGCCTGCTCACGCGCGGCGCGCGCAACATGCCCTTGCGCCACCAGACCTTGCGCGCCACCCTGGACTGGAGCTATGGCCTGCTCGACGCGCAAGAGCGCCAGGTGCTGCAGGCGCTGAGTGTGTTCAAGAGCCGCTTCCGCCTCGAGTCGGCCAGCGCCGTGGCGGGCTGCGACGTGTTCGACACGCTGGCGGACCTGGCCGCCAAGTCCCTCGTCAGCATCGAGTTTTGCCGCCAGCATGTGTATTACCGGCTGCTCGACACCACGCGCGCGTATGCTGGCGCGCAGCTTGCGGCGGGCGGGGATGCGGGCGCCGTGCTGCTGCGCCATGCGCGCCATTGCCTGGGCCTGGCCGGGCGCATCGCCGCCGACTGGGCAAGCATGGCGCCGGCGCACTGGAGCGCGCGCTACGGCCGCCATGTCGACGACCTGCGCGCCGCCATCGACTGGGCCTTCGGCGAGGAGGGCGACGTGGCGCTGGGCGTGGCGCTGACCCTGGCCGCGCAAACCCTGTTCTATCAGCTGTCGCTGATGGATGAATACCGCGTGCGCGTCGAGCGGGCGCTCGAGCGCATGGCTGCGCATGCCGTGGACGACCCAGACAGCGAGATGCAGCTGCATGCCTCGCAGGCGCACCTGCTGCTGCATACGCAGGGCATCACCGGCACCATGCTGCGGTCGTTCCAGCGCGGCTATGCGCTGGCCATGCGCACGGACGATGGCAGCCGCCGTGCCGAAGCAATTTGCGGCATGTGGATCTGCAGTCTGAAGCTGGCCGACTTCCAGCGCGCCGACAGTTACGTCACCGAGCTGGCCATCCTGTGCGACACGCGCGACGACACGGCGATGCGCCTGGTGCTGGCGCGCATGCGTTCCGTGGGCGAGTATGTGCAGGGACGCTACGCGCAGTCGGCGGCGCTGGCGCGCATGGTGCTCGCCCATCCCGAGGGCGCGCTGCAGCTTGGTTTCAACAATGCCTTGCTGGCCGACCACCAGGTGTGCCTGCGCGGCACGCTGGCGCGCTGCCTGTGGATGCAGGGCCGTCCCGACGACGCGCTGGCCCTGGCGCGCGAGGCGGTGACGGTGGGCTTCGAGCACAATGGCGTCACGCTGTGCGTGGCGCTGGCCATCAATGCCATTCCCGTCGCCCTGTGGTGCGGACAGCGGGAACTGGCGCATGCGTGGATTTGCCTGCTGTGCGAGCACGCGGCCCGCTATGGCTTGCTGTACTGGCGCGCCTGGGGCGCCGCCTACCAGCGCCTGCTTGACGGGGGCGAGGCGCTGACACAGTTCCCCTGGCCGTCGGTGCGCAGCTGGCCGATACAGGTCGATCTGATGGCCACCCTGCACGACGCGGCTGCCGATAGCCAGGCGCTGCGGCGCGCGCGCATGGGCCTGGCGCCGTGGAGCGCGCCGGAAGTGCTGCGCCGCGACGCGCACCACCGCTGGCGCGCGCTGGCGCACGACGATGCGGCCGGCCTGGAAGCGGTGCGGCTGCAGCTGGAAGAGGCGCTGCAGCTGGCCAGGGGCCAGCAGGCGCCGGGCTGGGAGTTGCGCTGCGCCACCAGCCTGGCGGCCGTGCTGCAGGCGCAAGGCCGCGCCGTCGCCGCGCATGCCGTGCTGGCCCCCGTCCATGCGGGCTACCGGCAGGGACGCGACACTTCGGATGTGATGGCGGCGGCGGCTTTGCTGGCGCAGCTGGCTTGAGCGCTATTCGTAGGCGCCCAGCCGGCGCTGTTCCTCCGGCGTGAAACTGGCATCGCGCAGCTGCTGCAGGGCTGCCGCATCCTGCGCGCCGCCGGGAAGGCTGGCCTGCTGTGCCTTGGCAGCCTGGTACGCGATGATGCGCTGCTGCCACTGCGATTCCTCGCGGTCCAGTTCCGCCAGGCGCGCCGCCGCCGCAGGCGTAAACGTGCTGGCGCGCAGGCGGTAGACTTCATTCTCGCCGCTGCCCTGTGCCCGCAGCGACTTGACGGAGGCGTCCAGCTGCGCCACCTGCAGCGGCGCATCGCGCGCGGCACGCTGGGCGGGCGACATTTTCTGGTCCAGCGCGGCCAGTTGCGCCTGGCGCTGCGCCTCGTCGAGCGATGCGTCGCCGAGTATCGCCATGCGCGCCACGGCGTCGTCGTCATATGCGTCGCTGGCGCCGAACAGGCCCGCGCTTTCCTCGGCTGTAAAGTAATTGCCGCGCAAGGCGCGCATGGCTTGCAGGCGCGCGCGCGCCGCCAGGGCCGCATCGGCTTGCGCCGGCAAGGCCTGTTCCGCGCCGGCCAGCGCCTGCTTGTAGGCCAGGTACGCGCCCAGCAGGCGTTTCGCTTCGCGGGCGGGCGCGGGCGCCAGGCGCTTGTCGAGTTCCGCCTCGATCTGGCTGCGGATGGCGGCCAGCGGCTTTTCGCCGAGGCCCGCCAGATAGTAGTCGAACAGGTGGGCCAGTTCCGCGTCGACCACCAGCTTGTCGCCGGCGGCCACCGTCACGTTGCCGTCGGGCCGCGTGCCTTCCATCGAGCGCACGAACGCGAACAGGTCCGGTTCCGCCTTTTCCGGCGGCGGGGCGGGTGGTTCACCGGGGCGCAGCGCCAGGTACAGGGCCAGCGCCGCCAGGCTGCCGCCGAAGATCCATTTCGCGTGCATGCGTTTCTCCTTACAGTCCCAGGCCTTGCAGGCGGTTCGCTTGCTGGCGGAAGACCGTGACGGGGCTCGTCTCGAACAGGTTGACGATGCCGACGAACTGGTTGACTTCATCGAGGTGGTTCATGGCGTAGTCGTCGCGGATCACCTTGCCCAGGTGGCTGGAGCAGCTGCTCACCAGGCCATCGTTCTTGACGCCGCCGAAGGCCAGGCTGATGGCGGCCAGTGCCGGGTCGCCCACGTCGAGCACGTTCGTGTACGGTTGCGCGCCGCTCCACGAAAAGTAGTGCACGCCTTGCACCTGGTAGGCGCCTTCGCCGCAGGCGGAGGTGGGCACGCCTTGCGGGTGGCGGCTATTGAACGCGAGCGAGCCGGCCGTGGACAGCGACGCCAGCGAGGCGCCCGCGTTTTGCGGCAAGCCCTTGTTGCCCGACAAAATGCCGATCAGTGAGGCGAGCGCATTGCCCAACGCGTTGCTGGTGTTGGGAATGGCGCCGCTGAGGATATCGGCCACCTTGGAACCCTTGTTGACGCCGGCCACGCTGGTAACGGACGCCACCAGGTCGGGGCGCACGGAGGCGACATAGCGGGCCGTGGGGCCGCCGTGGCTATGGCCGATCAGATTGACCTTGGCCGCGCCGGTGGCGGCGAGGATTTGCCGCACCTGCGACAGCAGCTGCTCGCCGCGCACTTCGGTGCTGTTGGCGCCCGACACGGTGGTCACATACACTTGCGCGCCCCCGCTGCGCAGGGCGGCGGGAACGCCATAAAAATATTCGACGGGACCGAGCTTGTCAAAGCCGAACAGGCCGTGCACGAGCACGATCGGGTACTTGGTTTGCGTGTAGCCGGCGGCGCTGGCGCTGCCGGGCAGGATGGCGAGGGAAAACAGCAGGGTGGATAGCAATTGCCAAAAGCGAGTCTTCATTTTGTCTCCGTTATTTGAATAATATGGAAATGTCGATGCTGTAGCGGTGAACCGTGCACTCCTTACATTCTCGATGCATTAAAAATAGCGAGCGCTCGGTTTTTTGAATGTAGCACCGCTCGATGTAAATTGCATTTGAATTGCATGATGCAGCGCAATAACTGTGGGAATTTGGCGTTGCTGATGTGCCCATTGCATAGTTGAAAAGTCAAATAGTTGTTTTCCTGAGCTATAATCGGCCCGGCATCCGCCGTCCCGCCGTCTTGCCATGCCGCGTACCGGCATGGCATGGATATCGCTCCTCCACCGTTACTTGGGAATGCACTTGTCGACCCATTTTAATTTTGAACAGTTTCAGCAGATGACGCCTTTAAATGGCGAAAACATCTGGGAATATATTCTTGACCGCCACGCGGAACGTATCGGCGTCAAACGCCGCAAGCCGGCGCTGGAAAATCTTGAACGCATCTTCGTCGCCACCTTCCGCCTGGCCAATGACGTGGGCTTCCGCGCCATGAGCTTGCGCGATTTGTGCCGCGAGACGGGGTTGTCGATGGGTGGCCTGTATGGCTACATCACCAGCAAGGACCAACTGGCCGAAATGATCGAAGACGTGGTGCGCCACGCCACGCAAGCCTTGCCGCTGCTGTTTGTGGACGTGAAGTCGCCGCTGGACCGCCTGGAAGCGATGATACGCTCGTCGATCTACCTGTCCGAAGTGCTGCAGCCGTGGTTTTATTTTGTCTTCATGGATTCGCGCGTGCTGCAGGTGGAGCAGCGCAGCATGGCGAAAAATTCGGAACTGTATGTGCAGACCCTGATCGCCGCCACGATTGCCGAAATCGAAGCGAAGCCGCAGGGCGATCCCACCTTGCTGGCCGCGCACTGCCTGGCCCTGTTCCAGGACTGGTACGTGAAACGCTGGAAGTACCGCGCGGCGAAGGTCAATGTCGACGATTTCGCCGACAGCGTCGTCAGTACGGTGCGCGGGTATTTGAGCATGGTCAAGGCGGCGTAAAAACGCCGCCAACGGCGGCTTGTCGGGTTACGCCGTTCCGGCTAACCCGACCTACGGGTTCATCAGTTCGTGGTTTCCACCGGCACCGTCTCTGGCACGGCCGCCGGATCCGTCGGCGTTTCCACATCCATATCCAGCGTCTTGACGCCATTCATGTCGATGAATTCGTCGTACAGCCACTCGCCGTCGACCTGGCTCAGGCCCGCCGGCACGGCGCGCGTGATTTGCGGGCGCGCCGACAGTGCCGTGCGCATGTAGTCGATCCAGATCGGCATGGCCAGCGAGGAACCAAATTCGCGTCCGCCCAGCGACTTGGGCTCGTCATAGCCCATCCACGCCACCGCCACGATGCCGCCGCCATAGCCGGCGAACCAGCCGTCGACGGCGTCGCTGGTGGTGCCCGTCTTGCCGGCGATGTCGCCGCGTCCCAGTTTTTTCGTCGCCGCCGCGCCCGTGCCGGTGAGCGTGACTTCGCGCAGCATGCTGTCCATCACGAAGGCGTTGCGCGGGTCCAGCGCCAGGGTCTTGTCATCGTTCGGCGCGGGCGGCTTGGTCTGCATCAGCACCGTGCCCCTGGCGTCGACGATGCGGTCGATCAGGTATGGCTCCACCTGGTGGCCGCCGTTGGCGAACAGGGCGTAGGCGCCCGCCATCTGCACGGGCGTGACGGAACCCGTGCCCAGCGCCATGGTGAGATTGCTGGGCTGGCGCTTTGGATCGAAGCCGAATTTTTCCATGAAGTCGTGCGTGTACGACACGCCCAGCGCGCGCAGGATGCGCACCGAGGCCACGTTCTTCGATTGCGCCAGCGCATAGCGCATGGTGATGGGACCGTCGAACTTGAAGTCGTCATTCTGCGGCGCCCAGACCTTGCCGCCCGCCTGCATTTCCAGTGGCACGTCGTTGATCAGGGTGGCCGGCGAAAAGCCTTTTTCCAGCGCCGCCGAATACACGAACGGCTTCATGGCCGAACCGGGCTGTCGCCATGCTTGCGTGACGTGGTTGAACTTTTGCAGGTTGTAGTCGAAACCGCCCACCATGGCGTGGTAGGCGCCCGTTTCCGCATCGAGCGACACAAAGGCGGCGGCCACCAGCGGCACTTGCGTGATGGCCCAGTTGCCTTTGCTGTCCTGGCTGATGCGGATCACGGCGCCCGGGCGCAGCTTGATGCCGGCGCTGGCCTTGGTGGAGAGGGCAGGAGCGGCAAAGCGCAGGCCGTCGCCCGTGATGGTCTTGGCGTCGCCATCGCCCGTGTCGGCCACCACCTTGCCGCTAACCATTTCCGTGACGACGGCGGCGATCAGGCCGTCGCTGTCCGGGCGTTTTTGCAGCGCCGCATCGATGGCGTCGTCGCGCTGCTCGGGATCGACCGGCATGTCGATGAAGGTTTCCGGGCCGCGGTAGCCGTGGCGCTGGTCATAGGCGATGACGTTGCGGCGCGTCGAGGCGTAGGCAGCATCCTGGTCCGCTTTCAGTATCGTCGTGTAGACGCTGATGCCCTTGGTGTAACTGTCTTCCTTGTACTGGGCATACACGGCCTGGCGCGCCAGTTCGGCCACGTATTCGGCATGCGTGTCGAAACCCTGCTTGCCGCGGGTATTGATATGCAGCGGCTGGGCCAGCGCCTGCTGGTACTGGCCTTCGCTGATGTAATCGAGTTCGCGCATGCGTTTCAAGACCAGTTGCTGGCGCGCGTGCGCCTTTTTCGGATTGCTGATCGGGTTGTGGCGCGACGGGTTTTGCGGCAAGCCGGCCAGCATGGCCATTTCCGCGATCGACAATTCGGACAGTGGCTTGCCGAAGTACGTCTGCGCCGCGCTGCCGAAACCGAACGAGCGCTGGCCCAGGTACATCTGGTTCATGTACAGCTCGAGAATCTGGTCTTTCGACAGGGCAGCCTCGATTTTCAGGGCCAGCATGATTTCATTGAGCTTGCGCGAGGCGACTTTTTCGCGCGTCAGGAAGAAGTTGCGCGCCACCTGCATGGTGATGGTGGAACCGCCGCCGTGGCCGAAGCCGTGGCGCAGGTTCGACAGCACGGCGCCGCCGGCGCGCACGAAGTCGATGCCGTGGTGTTCGTAGAAGCGGCCATCCTCGATGGCCAGCAAGGCCTTTTTCATCATTTCCGGCACTTGCGCGATCGGCACGAAGTCGCGGTGTTCTTCGCCGAATTCGCCGATCAGCACATTGTCGGCCGTGTACACGCGCAGCGGTATCTTCGGCTGGTAGTCGGTGATGACGTCCAGCTCGGGCAGGCGCGGGCGCACATACAGGAACAGGTAGGCGGCCAGCAGCACGGCGGCGGCCAGCGCGGCGCAGCCGGCGATGATGAAGCCGCGCACGGTGGCGCGGCGGGAAGGCCAGGGGAATCCGGTTCGTTTGGCAGTCAAGGCAGTCTCACGTGAGCGTGCAAGGCACGGTGGCAGCGATTATAGACCAATGCGCCAGCGCTTCCCGTGTGGGCGGGGCGGCGTCATGGACCTCAAAAAACCTTTTCATCGAAACGCGGCTGTGCGATAGTCTCGGCTTCAAGAAAATAGCCCGGGCGTCAATCCGGGCTGTTTATTTTTAAAAATTAAGGAAATATCCATGGCAAAAGATGCAACACCGAGCGTCGTGAAGCCGTATATCCCGGCCGATGCGAAGCTGCCCGAGATGACCTTCCGCGCGCTGTTCATGGGCGTCATCCTGGGGATGGTCTTTGGCGCCTCTTCGCTGTACCTAGTGCTGAAAGTGGGCCTGACCGTCAGCGCCTCGATTCCCGTCGCGGTCATTGCGATTACCCTGTTCGGCCTGGCCAAGAAGGTGGGCGGCAAGGATTCGTCGATCCTGGAAAACAGCATCACGCAAACGGCCGGTTCGGCCGGCGAATCGCTGGCCTTCGGCCTGGGCGTGACCATGCCGGCCATTTTGATCCTCGGCTTCGACCTGGAAATCTCCAGGGTCATGCTGGTCGGTATTCTCGGCGGCCTGCTGGGCATCCTGATGATGATCCCCATGCGCCGCACCATGATCGTCGACCAGCACAAGGAACTCAAATTCCCCGAAGGCACGGCCTGCGCCGAAGTGCTCAAGGCGGCCGCCACGGAAGAATCGCGCATCGCCGCCGGCGAAAGCATCGAAAAGGATTCGGCTGCCGCGCTGGACGCCAAGCGCCGCGCGAAGATCATCTTCGGCGGCTTTGCCGTCGGCTTGCTGTACAAGGTATTCAATATCTCGTTCAAGGGCTGGAAGGATACGCCGGGCGTGGAATTTGCCGCGCCGCTCAAGGGCGGCTCCATCGGCGCCGAGATTTCCCCTGAATTGCTGGGCGTGGGCTACATCATCGGCCCGCGCATCGCCGCCACCATGGCGGCCGGCGGCGTGCTGTCGTATTTGCTCTTGATCCCGATGATCAAGTTCTTCGGCGACAGCCTGACCACCGTGCTCTCGCCGGGCACCAAGTTGATCAGCGAAATGGGCGCCGATGACGTGCGCAGCGCCTACGTGCTGTATATCGGCGCGGGCGCCGTGGCCGCCGGCGGCCTGATTTCCCTGGTGCGCGCCATGCCCATGATCTGGCGCAGCCTGTCGGCCGGCCTGAAAGGCATCGGCAAGGGCGTCAAGAGCAATTCGACCCTGCGCACGGACCAGGATATCCCCCTCAAATGGGTCGTCATCGGTTGTCTGTCCATCATCGCCGTGATCACGTTTGCCACGCCGCTGCACATGAATTTCCTCGGTGCGCTGCTGATCCTCGTCTTCGGCTTTTTGTTCGCCACCGTATCGTCGCGCCTGACGGGCGAAATCGGCTCGTCGTCGAACCCGATCTCCGGCATGGCCGTGGCCACCTTGCTGTTTACCTGCCTGATCTTCCTGATCATGGGCTGGACGGGCGGACGTTACTATGTGACGGCCCTGTCGGTGGGCGCCATCGTGTGCATCGCCGCCAGCAATGCGGGCACCACCTCGCAGGATTTGAAAACCGGCTACCTGGTGGGCGCCACGCCGCGCCTGCAGCAGTACGCGATTCTGGCGGGCGCCTTGTCGTCGGCGCTGATCCTCGGACCGATTCTGCTGAAGCTGAACGAAGCGAGCACCGTCTACGTGCCAGCCGCGCAAGTGGCGCCTGGCCTGACGGTTGATGCGTCGAAGCTGACGGTGACGGGCGAGCTGCATGGCCCGCAAGCCGATACGGACCACAACACGTATAAAGTCTGGCAAAAGACGGACACCGTGGGCGGCCCGGCCGGCAAGTATTTCGTCAAGGAAGATGGCCAGCTGGCTTACCTGGTCGATCCGGGCATCAATGGCCATTACAGCAAGCGCCCCGATGGTTCGGAAGTGAAGAAATATGATGCGCCGAAGGCCGTGCTGATGTCCTACATCATCAAGGGCATCCTCGACCAGCAGCTGCCGTGGACCCTGGTGCTGTTCGGCGTGATGATCGCCGTGGTACTGGAAATGGCCGGCATCCCGTCGCTGGCGTTTTCCGTGGGCGTGTACCTGCCGCTGTCGTCCACCTTGCCGATTTTCGTCGGCGGCCTGGTGCGCTGGCTGGCGGACCGCCGCAACAACAAGCTGGAACACAATGCAAAGCTGAACGAGGAAGAACGCCAGCTGGCGGGCGACCGCAGTTCGGGCGTGCTGCTGGCCTCCGGCTACATCGCCGGCGGCGCGCTGGCCGGCATCATCATCGCCATTACGGCCGGCGTGCTGACGCACTTCGACCAGATGATGGCCGACTGGGCCGAGCATGGCAATCCATTCTACGCGGGCCTGCACTCGGATGCGCTGTCGCTGCTGCCGTATGCCGTCATCATCGTGCTGCTGTATATTGTGGCACGCGAGAAGAAGGCTGGCAGTCCGCAGGCTTGATGTTGTAGCCAAGCCAAGGAAAACCGCCCGGTGTCATGATGATCCGGGCGGTTTTTTCATGCGCGCCCGATGGGCCGGGCCGCCAGCTGCGCCGCGCTCGCGTAGATCGTCACGTGTTCGGACGCCAGCTGGCGCAGGTGCGCATAAAACGCCTGTGCCGGAATGCCCCACGACGCCGCATCGCCCACCTGGCCGTTGACGCGCAGGCCGGCGGCGTCGAATTCGCGCGCAAAATAATCGCGCAAGTCATCCCGGCTTGCATGGTCGATGCGGCGCTGGGCGACTGCCTGGTCGAACGGGCGCACGGGCACGTCCCAGCGCCGGCCGGCGTGGTCCAGGCAGGCCAGCAGCTTTACATCGTCTTCCCAGACGGGCACGGGAAAGGCGTCGCCCATGGCGTCTTCCAGCGCGTGATAGAACGTCACCGGTCCCATGGAAATGCCCAGGCCCAGCACCTTTGCGTGGTCGCAGCCGATGAAGCGCTGCCAGGGAGAGCCCATGCCGAAGATCGAGGGCGCGCGGTGGTGCGCCTCGGTCAGATAGGCGGCATGGCGGCCCCACGCGGACACGGAGTGGGTGGGGTGGATGCTGCGGTGGATATTGCCGCTTGCCAGAAACGCTTCGGGCAACCGCCCCATGTGCGTGCCATGGCGGCGCGGGTCGAACACATAGTCCGGCATGGCGCAGGTGGCGCGCACAGTGCCGCCGGGCAGATAGTAGGTGGGCAGCAGCAGGGTGCCTTGCGGGCCGACGGCGTCTTGCAGGGCATGTACCACGGCCAGCGCGCCGCCTTCGACATAGCCCAGGCTTTTCAGCGAGGAATGCACGAACAGCGTATCGCCGTGCGCGATGCCCAACCGCGCCAGACCGGCGGCCAAGCTGGTGCGCGTCACATGGGGCGCATTCTGGCGCAGATGCCGGGCGCTGGCGGCGCGGCGCCACGCTTCCAGCGCGGCGTGGATGGCGCTTTTTGTCTTTTCAAGCATCGCCAATTTGTATTTCCAGCAGGTTGGCGTCGATGCAGAACTTGGCGGCCCAGTTCAGGTAGGCCCAGGTGCCGTAATCGCCATCGACGGGAAACGAACCCTTGACGCCGCCGCGCGCGTGCGCGGGACCGTCGATGCTGATCGAACGCCGCACGTAACGGTTCAGGCGGCGTCCCGCATCGAGGTAGTGCCGTTCGCCCGTGAGCTGGTACAGCAGGAACAGACAATACGCGTTTTGCGCGGAACCCGTGAGGCAGGCGTAGCTGGCTCCCGGCTGGAAGTCGGGACCGAGGCGGCCGGCAAGGTAGCCGTCGGCCGCCACGGCCCTGGCGATGCTCGTGCCGGTGCGCGCGGCCGCGTCCAGCAGGTCGGCGCGCGCGGAAAAACGGTGCGCTTCGAGCAGGCCGCGCAGGGCGTAGCCGATGGTATGGGTCAGGGGCAGCAGCGGGTTGTCGAGGCAGTTCGAGGCGAACCAGCCATTGGGACGCTGTTTGCTCAGCGCCCAGTCGACCTGGCGCAGGCCGGCCGCGCCATAACCTTGGCCTGGCGCGATGCGGTCCGCTTCGAACAGGCCCCAGGCCACGTGCGTCTCATAAGCCTTGTCGCCGGCGCTGGCGAACGGCGTCGGATGGCGGCGCCAGCAGCCGTCGGCATCCTGGCTGTCGCGCAGCCAGCTTGCCGCGCGGTGCAAGGCATCCTCGTAGGCCGCGCCATACGCTGCCACGCCGGCGGCCAGGCCCAGCAGGATCTGGCCCGTGTTGAAGGTGACGGGCACGCGCGGGGTGGAGTCGATCTTCCCGCCCTGGAAGCCGCCTTCGGGGAACTGGATGGTCACGCACCAATCGAGCATGCGGCGCGCCCGCCCGTGCAGGGCCTCATCTTCACCATGGTCGCCGGTGCGCCGCGCCAGGGCGATCATGGTGGGGATGATGTAGCCGGTGGTCTCCGGGTAGGAACTCGACCAGCCTGTCAGCAAATTGTAGTCGCGCGCGACGCCGCCGTCGTTTGAGCTGGAATGATCCTGCGCCGCGCATAGCCAGGCCGTGCAGGCCTTGACGACGGCTTGCGGGCCGGGGTCGAAGGCGGGCAGGCCGCGCCGGTCCGACAGCCGCTCCATGCGCGCCGCCGCCGGCAGGCCCGCCTGCGGCGCCAGTGTGTTGCGGATCTTCGTGAGCAAGGTGCGCATGGCATTCCATTGGGTGATTGGCTCAGGCCACTCTAGCGCCGGCAGCCGGCACGGCTATTGACTTGCCGCAAGGATTCGCTGCCGCCGGAATTGACGCATAATGGCTACTTCACCGTCGTCGACGAGGCCCGCCATGAACAATGTCACGCTTGAGTATTCGGTCGTCACCAATCCCGACTCCTTTGTCGGCTTCAAGTATTACGTCAAGGCGGGGCAGGCATTCGATGCCGACGATTTCGCCTATTCCTACAAGTTGAACCGCTCCGACCTGGACCCGGACAGCGTGCTGGCCACGCGTGAGGCGGCGGCGAATCTGCAGCCGGGCGAGTGGCTGACGGTGTCGCATTCGATTGCGGCGTAGCGCTATGGCTGCGCGTTTCCACTTTAACTTTACCGGCCCGCCAGGGATCTATGCATCTGACTCTTTCAGCATTTCCTGATATTTCCATTGTTCCAACCTTGCCTGAACACGCGCAAGCGCTGGCCACCCTGGTGGCGCAAAACCGTGAGCACCTGCAAGCTTATTTGCCCGCCGTGGTGCAGCTGGACTCGTTCGGCGAGGCGCAGGCCTATCTGCAGACCGCTTGCGCGCGCGCGGCCAGCGGTGACGTCCTGGAGTGGCATGTTTTCTCCGGTACGGCCTTGTGCGGCAGCATCCGCCTGAAAGACATCGATGCAGCGGAGCGCAATGCCCGGATCGGTTATTACCTCGGAAGCCAGTTCCAAGGGCGGGGCATCGCCAGCGCCGCGGTGCGCGCCGTCCTCGCGCATGCGTTTGGCGCGCTGCAGTTGCACCGCATCGAATTGCAGTGCGCTGCCGGCAATCACGCCAGCATGGCGCTGGCCGAGCGGCTGGGGTTTGCGCACGAGGGCGTGCTGCGGCAAGGGGAGCTGTTAAATGGCGTGTTTGTCGACCTGCACGTCTTTGGTTTGCTGCAACCCGATTTTGTGCCGGAGGGTGTGACCTTTAGCCTGGCATGAACCAGGCCCGCAGTTCATCCCCGGCCCTTTGCGCCGTTGCCTGCGTCAAGGTCAGCACGATGATCTTTTCCTGTGCCGGGCGATGTCCATCGCCGTCGGCCAGCTCGATGGTTTGTTCGAAACTCGTGTAGTCGTGGCCGAATTCATGCGGGCATTGCTGCACGATGCGCGCCGCCTTGCCGGCGTTTCTGTCCGCCAGGTTGATGATGGGATTACCGTCATAGAACGGCTGGCCATTGGCAAACGCGGTGCGCAGATACGGCGCGCACTGGCCGTCGAGGAAGGCCAGGCGTGCCTGCCAGTAGGCCTCGGCCGCCGCATACACGGCATGGTCCTCAAGAAAATCGGCAAACAGGATATCGCTCATGGTGTTCTTTCCGGCTAGATGCCGAATATTTTTAAAATCGCGTCAGTAAACCCTTCGAACCAGCTGCCCACCTTGCCCGGCTGCTTGCCGTGACGCGGGGTTTCCTCGTACAGATAGACGCCGTTGTCGCCATCGAAGCGGTCGTTGAGCAGCGCCTGCTGGCCGCGCAGGTAGGGGATGAAGGTTTCGCTGCGCAGGGTCGAATACAGCACGTCAGTGGTAAAACCCAGGGTGGCGGCCTGGCTGATGGAGCGCCCCTGGCCGGCCCGTTCCAGCCGCACGCCGCGGCAGCCGCGCACGATCAGGGTGACGGGGCCGCGAAAAACGATGAAGCGCAGCTGCAAGGTAAGCCAGGCATGCAGGCTGCCCAGGCGCCAGTGGCTGCTGATTGCCAAAGGCTGGTCCGCATCGCAGACCAGGCCGACGAGGCCCCGTGGCTGGAACACGAGGGCGCTGCCGGCCGGCAGGTGGACGATGGCCACTTCCAGCAGCGGGTCGTCGCTGGCGGAAATCGTCACGGATGCCGGCTCGCTGCTTTCCAGGCGGGTCAGCGCCACCATACCGGCGGCCAGGCTGGTAAATGGAAAGCGCCAGTCCAGCAGCCACTGCGTGCGTTTGCAGGTGCTGACGGGCGACGATTGCAGGTATTCGGGGTGGATCAGCATCCGCTGGCCCGGCTGCAGCAGCAAACCCTGCGAGACGGCGGAAATGCGCGACTCGCCCTGCGGCGGCAGGGGCAGGCTGGCGGCGTTGAGCTGCAATGTGCGCGCGATCGACAGCGGCGGCAAACGCGCAGCGACGGGTGCCAGCACGAAGTAAAAGAAGGCCTTGATGGCCACGGGCAGCAACATGGCCGACAAGACCAGCAGGGCGGCCGTGGGCGCCACGTCCATGACGGGAGCGCGCCAGCGGGCGATCCAGTTGCGCGCCAGCTGTCCTTCGCCGGCCGTAATCGCCGCCTGCACGGGCGCCAGCGCGCCGGCCAAGGCTTGCTCGTCGATGGTAAATGGGGCGGGGCGGGCGGAGTGCGTGGCGCTAGTGCGGGCGCGCTGCTTTGTCCAGGCTTGATACGCTTGCAGGTTGATCTCGCGCAAGCGCTGGCCCTGCGCTTCGAGTTGCGACAGCTGCGCATAGGCGTCGCTGCCGGGCAGGCGGGCCGCCAGCGGGTGCTGCGCTTCCAGTTCCCGACGCTGGCGCAGATTGGCTTGCAGCGCCGCATACGCGCGCACGTGGTCCGCGTGCAGGCGCGCCAGCGTCTGGCGTGCATCTGCGCCGCTGACCGCCGCCTGCAGCGCGGTCAGATAACGGGCTTCCTGCGCCAGCACTTCGATCTCCACGCGGCGCGCCGCTTCGTCCTGCGCGTGCAGGGCCAGGGTGTTCGTGTCGGGCAGGGGGAGGGTGAACAGCGAGGGCTGCTGCCGCGTGCGCAAAGTGGTCAATTGCGCCTGCACTTGCGCCAGGCGCGCGGCGATGGCCGCTTGCGAGGCCGTTTGCAGGGCGTTGACACGCGCCGTGGCGGCAGCGGCCAGGCCGGCGCCATGATGATCGGCGCCGTTGGCGGCCAGCCTGAGGGCGGCGACGGCCTCGCTGCCGGCGCTGTAGGCGCGCCATTCGGCCAGCAGCAGGCGTCCGGCCAGCAGGATGACGATGAACAGGGCGAACTGCAGCGCGTGGCGCAGCAGGAAGCGCAGGATGGCCGTCAGCAGCTGGCGCAAGGAGGAACCGCTTAGGTCGCCGCGCTATCGGCGTCGGCGCAGCATTTCTTGTACTTCTTGCCGCTGCCGCAGTGGCACGGGTCGTTGCGGCCCGTCTTCGGCAGTTCGCGCAAGACCGTGGCGCCGGGCTGGCTGTGTGCCTGGCTTTTCAGGTGGCGCTGGCGCGCCCAGGCCGCGTTGATGGCGATCACGGAAGGAATCACGCCATCCATGGCCGTTTCTGCCGCATCGTCATCGAGTTCGCTGGCCGTGGCCAGGTGCTGGAACGGCGCCAGGTACTGCGGGTGGCTGACGGCCAGGGCGGCCCACTGGGGCTTGTCCAGGCTCGTGCCCAGGATAAAACCTGCGCACCAGGCGGGCACGCTCCATTCCGGGCCGCAGACGTAGATGGGTTCGAAGCTGTCCGGGTCCTTCGCCAGCCATTCGACCATGTAGGCGTGGTGGCGCTGGGCCAGGCTGGCCGCCCGTTCGCTGGCCTCATCTTGTGTTGGCGAGGCGCTGCCGGTCGCCTTGTCCCACACCCATGGCAGCCACTGTTCCGGCGCGATCTGTTTCGGGCTCAGGGCGACGGCCGTGAGAAAACCTTCCAGCATCGACACGTCCATGGCACGGCCGGCCAGGGCAGGCGTGGCCAGCAGGGTGTCGAGTTCGGCGTATTCGTCGTCGGAGAGGGGCATGGTGGTGGAGATGCTGGACATAATATTCTTTGGTGATGTGGGTGGAGTGGCCGGTGGCCCTGGCCGTATTGTACCGCCCGGCAAGGGGAAAACCGGCGCGAGAATGCAAAACGGCGGCCCGCAGGCCGCCGTTTTTATCCAAGGCAGAACGCTTACTTCACGCCGTGCATCAGTTTGTTGATCAGCGGTGCGATCAGGAACAGGATCACGCCGGCGCCCAGCAGGGACCAGAAGCCGAAGGTGTAGCCAGACAGGGCCGACTGCACCGACATGCCGCTGGTGCCGCTGACGTGGCTGGCGAAGATGCCCGACAGGTTGTTGCCGATACCGGTCGACAGGAACCAGCCGCCCATGCCCAGGCCGACCAGGCGCACTGGCGCCAGCTTGGTGACCATCGACAGGCCGATAGGCGACAGGCACAGCTCGCCGATCGATTGCAGCACGTACACGGTGGTCAGGGTCCAGAACGGGATCTTGTTATCGGCGCCAACCAGGCTCGACAGAGCGAAGATCAGCAGGCCGAAGGCGACCGCATTGCCCAGCAAGCCCAGGCCGAATTTGCGCGGGATCGACGGATTGACGTTGTGGCGCGCCAGGAAGACCCAGATGGCGGCGATGATCGGCGCGAAGACGATGATGGCGACCGAATTGACGGTCTGGAAGTAGGCGGTCGGGAAGATCCAGAAGCCCAGGTCGCGGTTGACGATCTTGTCAGCCAGGAAGGTGAACGAGCTGCCTGCCTGTTCGAAGAACATCCAGAACAGGATGTTGAAGACAAAGATCAGCAGCATGGCGATGACACGGTCACGCGCCACTTTACCGTTGCGTATGCCTTCGATCATCAGCATCACGGCCAGGCCGATGAACAGCGCGGTCAGGACGATTTGCAGCTTTTCAGCGCCGACGGTCAGCAGGAAGTAGACGAGCGGGATCACGCACAGGGAACCGACGGCCACCCAAACGACGCGCATCGGGTTGCCGGAACCGGCTTCCGGAGCGCCGATGCCCTTCAGGGCGCGGCGGCCGATGGCGAACCATACCAGGCTGATCAGCATGCCGAAACCGGACGCCATGAAGACCATCTTGTACGACGGCATGGCGCTGGTGCCGAAGATCGACTCGGCCAGCCACTGGGTGAAGACGGGCGCAACCATGGCGCCCATGTTGATACCCATGTAGAAGATCGTGAAGCCACTGTCGCGGCGTGGATCGGCTGTCGTGTACAGCTTGCCGACCATGGTCGAGATGTTCGGTTTGAACATGCCGTTACCGACGATCATGGTGGCCAGGCCCAGGTTGAAGATGTCCTGGTTCGGTACCGAGATGCAGAACAGGCCGGCAGCCATGAAGACGGCGCCCAGCAGGATGGAGCGCTGGTAACCGATGACCCGGTCGGCGATGTAGCCGCCGAACAGGGCGCCGGCGTACACCAGCGCGAGGAAGGAACCGTAGGTAAGGTTGGCCGCTGCCTGTCCCGAACCGTCGCCAGCGTGGAACTGGGCCACGATGTACAGGACCAGCGCCCAGCGAACTCCGTAGAACGCGAAGCGTTCCCAGAATTCAGTCATGAACAACATCCACAATGGGCTTGGATGGCCCATAATCTGCTTGAACTCGGGAATAACGGCTTCCTTGTTGGGCGTAGTCGCACCGCTCATGCGGTTCCTCCTGAAAAATTATTATAGTCAATCGATACAACGAACTTATGGAAGCCTGCGGGCGGCGGGGACTCTCATGAAGAACCTCACGCACGGGAATTCCAATAGGCTGGCATTCTAATCTACAAATTGCGCTGAGCGAAGATTTCGATTCGCATTAGTAAGAATGACTGTTTCATATTGTTCAAACCGGTTTGCAGGCAAGGGCGGCACCGGCGATTTTGCGGCGGCACAGCACAACTTGCCTGACTTGTCGTATATTAAGGCTGCAAGACCTTCGAGCATCGATTTATAAAGGGATTTTTCGCATTATGGAACACGACGTTATCGATACTCTGGTTTCACCGGAAGGCCGCCTGGACGTGCTCTCCAAGACTGAAGTCAACAAACTGCTCGACACCAGCCAGGGCGGCCTGTACAACACTTTCCGCCGCTGCGCGCTGGCGGTTCTGAATTGCGGCAGCACCATCGACGATGGCCGCGCCCTGCTGGAGCGCTACCAGTCGTTTGAAATCTCCATCATTCAGCGCGAGCGCGGCATCAAGCTCGACATCAAGGGCGCGCCAGCCATCGCCTTTGTCGACGGCAAGATGATCAAGGGCATCCACGAGCACCTGTTTGCCGTGCTGCGCGACATCATCTTCGTCAGCGATGAAGTGACGGGCAACCCGAAATTCGACTTGCAGAGCACGGAAGGCGTGACGGACGCCGTCTTCCACATCCTGCGCAACGCCAACGTGCTGCAAACCCAGCTCAACCCGAACCTGGTCGTCTGCTGGGGCGGCCACTCGATCAACCGCGCCGAATACAATTATTCGAAGGAAGTGGGCTACCAGCTGGGCTTGCGCGGCCTCGACATCTGCACCGGCTGCGGCCCCGGTGCCATGAAGGGCCCCATGAAGGGCGCCACCATCGGCCACGCCAAGCAGCGTTTGCACAATGGCCGCTACCTGGGCATCACCGAGCCGGGCATCATCGCGGCCGAGTCGCCGAACCCCATCGTCAATGACCTGGTCATCATGCCGGACATCGAAAAGCGCCTGGAAGCGTTCGTGCGCGCCGGCCACGGCATCGTCGTCTTCCCCGGCGGCGCCGGCACGGCCGAAGAGATTTTGTACATCCTCGGTATCTTGCTGCACCCGGACAACGCGGAAATTCCCTTCCCGCTGATCTTCACGGGGCCGGAAACGTCGCGCGAGTACTTCGTGCAGATCAACCAGTTCATCCACGACACCCTGGGCCCGGAAGCGCAGCAGCGCTATAAAATCATCATCGACGACCCGGAACTGGTGGCGCGCGAGATGCTCGAAGGCATACGCCAGGTGCGCGAATTCCGCAAGGCGCACAGCGACGCGTATTACTTCAATTGGCTCTTGAAGATCGATCATGAGTTCCAGAAGCCCTTCCACCCCACGCATGAAAACATGCGCAACCTGAGCCTGCACAAGAACCAGCCCACGCATTTGCTGGCGGCCCAGTTGCGCCGCGCGTTTTCCGGCGTGGTGGCGGGCAACGTCAAGGATGACGGCATCCGCTCGATCGAGGAACACGGCAACTTCGAGATCCACGGCGACAAATCCATCGCCGGCCCGATGGACGCACTGCTGGCCTCGTTCGTGGCGCAGCACCGCATGAAACTGGCGGGTACGGCATACGTGCCTTGCTACACCGTCGTCCAGTAATTTTTTAGTCAGCGCCGCCCGCCCTCTGCGTTTGCCGGGGGAGGGCGGCGTTTTTTCATTCATGCCCCATCGTGTTCCTTCGCCGCCACAGGCAATCAAATCGCTTGCGTCATCGATGCGTGGGTGCTATCTTTGGAACCGGTTCCAAAATAAAAATATGCAGATCAACAGGCAGTGGAGATAGACCTTGGATTCAGTACGCGGCAGCAAAAAAACCCTCTCCGGCGAGCCGGCACGGCCCGTGACCATCGCCCAGGTGGCGCGCGAGGCGGGCGTGTCGAAGACGAGCGTGTCGCGCTTTCTCGGCGGTGAGCTCGACGCCCTGTCCGAGAATATCCGCCAGCAGATCACCAGCACCATCGCGCGCCTCGGCTACCAGCCGAACCAGATGGCGCGCGGCCTCAAGCGGGGACGCACGCGCCTGATTGGCATGGTCGTGGCGGACATGCTTAATCCCTACACGGTGGCCGTGCTGCAAGGCGTGGAAGCGGCTTGCCAGCAACATGGCTATACCTTGATTTTATGTAATACCGGCAATGACGAACAGCGCGAACGGCAGTCGCTTGCCGCGCTGCGCTCGTACAGCGTGGAAGGGCTGATCGTCAACACGCAGGGACGCAACATCGAGTCGTCCGACTTGCAGCAGGCGGGCATGCCCATCGTGCTGGTCGACCGCCGCATCGAGGGCGCCGATTTCGACCTGGTGGGGCTGGACAATGTGCAGGCGGGCCGGCTGGCTACCGCGCATCTGATTGAGCAGGGGTTCGACGCCATCGCCTTCGTCGCGCCGCCATTGACGGGCGTCAGTTCGCGCCTGATGCGCGCCGACGGTTTCCAGTCCGTGATGGCCGAGCATCCGGCTTGCGTGGGCGAAGTGCTGGCGGTGGACCTGGACGACCGGCCTTCCATCGACGCGCAGGTGCGGCAGTGCCTGGCGCAGTGGCGCGGCCGCCGCGTGGCGCTGCTGGCCTCGAACGGCATGGTGGCGCTGGAACTGGCGCTGATGCTGCAGCGCCTGGCCTTGCGCATGCCGCAGGACGTGGGCTTGCTGGGCTTTGACGAATTGCCATGGTCGCCGCTGGCGGGCCTGAGCACGATCGAGCAGCAAACTTACGAGATCGGCTTTTCGGCGATGACGTGCATGCTGTCGCGCCTGCAGGGTGAGCAATGCCCGCCGCGCGAAGTGCTGTTGCCAGGCAAGCTGATCGTGCGCAATTCCACCCTGGGCGGAGACTGACGGGAAGAGGGCCTTGCCCTTTTTTTTGGGGAGGTTATGGAACCGGTTTCATAGATTGGATTCACACTGGAAAGGGGCGTGGATAGTCAAGCGTAGTAAAGGTGGAAAACGGCAAGAGACGAAATAAATCGTCCATTTGACAATATTCCCGGAAGTGCCTCGACGAGGCCGGTACCGGGATCACAGGAGACTGAGCATGAAGATGACGACACTGTTTTACGCGAAATTCGTGGCCTGCGCGCTGGCCGCTACGTGCGCCCTCGGCGCGGCCGCCGACGCCGGCGCCCAGACGCTTGGCGATTTGATCAAGAAGGGCAAGCTGACCATCGGCGTGGTCAGCGGCACGCCGCCGTTTGGCAGCATCGACGCCAAGGGCGCGCCCGTCGGCTATGACGTCGACGTCGCCAACCTGATCGGCAAATACCTGAACCTGCCCGTGGAAGTCGTGCCGCTGACGGCGCCGTCGCGCGTGCCGTCGCTTGAATCGGGCAAGGTCGATTTCCTCGTGGCCACCCTGGCGCCCACGCCGGAACGGGCCAAGACCCTGATGTTCACCATGCCCTACAGCGCGTTCGAGCTGGCCATCGTCGCGCCGGTCGGCGGCAAGTTCAAGGCTCTGGCCGACTTGAAGGGCAAGAAGGTGGGCGTGACGCGCGGCACCACGAATGACACGGCGCTGAGCCGCATGGCGCCGGCCGGCACCAGCATCGTGCGTTTCGAGGATGACGCCACCGTCACCCAGGCCTTGCTCAGCAAGCAGGTCGATGCCGTCTCGATTCCCAGCACGATGGCGCTCGACATCATCAAGACGCGCGGCGCCGGCAAGATCGAGGTCCGCTTCTCCTACTCGCTGCAACCGAACTCGATGGCCGTGCGCCGCGGCGACTTCGAGCTGCACCAGTGGCTCAACAACTTCATCTACTACGTCAAGCTGAACGGCGAACTCGACGCCATCGCGCGCAAGTGGAGCGGCGCGCCGCTGCCGGCGCTGCCGACCTTCTGATGCCGCCACCCGCACAGCGATAGTGCTTGTCCGCACGGCGCGCCGCCACGGTGGCGCGGCCGGGGACGTGCACGTAGAAAGGAGTTGAGTATGCCGTATGAATTTCATTTCGAACTCGTCATGCAATCGCTGGACCGCCTGTTGTGGGGCGCGGCGCTGACGATACGCCTGAGCGCCTTGGCTATGGTGCTGGGGCTGGCGGTGGGCGTCTGCGCCGCAGTCATCCTGAAGAACGGTCCCGCCTATGCCCGCGCGGCGGTGCGCGCGTATGTCGAGGTGATCCGCAGCACGCCATTCCTGGTGCAGCTGTTCATCATCTACTTTGGCTTGCCGTCACTGGGCTTGCAGCTTGACGCCAACGGCGCCGCGCTCGTCGCCATGACGGTCAACCTCGGTGCTTATGCTGCCGAGATCGTGCGCGCCGGCATCGGCGCCGTGCATCCGTCGCAGCTGGAGGCGGCGCAGGCGCTGGGCATGACGCGCTGGCAGGTGATGCGTCACGTGGTGCTGCTGCCGGCGCTGGAAAAAGTCTATCCGGCGCTGGCCAGCCAGTTCACCTTGATGATGCTGGCCTCGAGCGTCGTGTCGGCCATTTCCGCCGAAGAGCTGACTGCCGCCGCCCACCTGCTCGACTCGGAAACCTTCCGCAGCTTCGAGATCTACATCGTCGTGATGGTGCTGTACATCCTGCTGGCCCTGTTGTTCCGCTTCAGCTTCTGGGTGCTGGGCCAGATCGTCTTCAAACGCCGCCGCCGTCTGGGCGCGGTGCGCATGGGAGCATGACATGATCAGTGATTTTTCCTGGGATAACCTGCAATTTCTGCTCGAGGCCACGCGCTGGACCATCGGCCTGTCGCTGATCGTCTTCATCACGGGCGGCATCGCCGGCTTCGCGGTGGCGCTGCTGCGCACGGCGCGCAGCCCGCTCCTGCGCTTCATCAGCGCCCTGTACATCCAGCTGGTCCAGGGCACACCCGTGCTGATCGTGCTGTTTTTGACCTATTACGGCCTGGCCCTGTTTGGCTACAAGCTGTCGCCGGTCATCGCGGCCGGCGCGGCGATGACGATCTTTGCCAGCGCCTACCTGGGCGAGATCTGGCGCGGCTGCATCGAAGGCGTGCAGCGGCAGCAGTGGGAAGCGTCGGCCGCGCTGGCGCTGAACCGCTACCAGCAGCTGCGCTACGTCATCCTGCCGCAGGCGCTGCGCCATTCGCTGCCGCCGACCGTGGGCTTCATGGTGCAGATCATCAAGAACACTTCGATCACCTCGATCATCGGCGTGGTGGAACTGACGCGGGCAGGGCAACTGGTCAGCAATGCGACCTTCCTGCCGTTCATCGTCTTCCCCATCGTCGCCCTGATCTACTTCGCGATGTGCTATCCGCTGTCGCGCTACAGCCATTCACTGGAAAGGAAATTCCATGCCCATCGTTGACATCGACAATATCAGCAAGAGCTTCGGCGCCAATCACGTGCTCAAGGGCGTGTCGTTCGCCGTCGAGCGGGGCCAGGTGATCGCCGTGATCGGCCGCAGCGGCTCGGGAAAAAGCACCATGCTGCGCTGTATCAACGGCCTGGAAACCATCGACAGCGGCAGCATCGTCGTGGCCGGCCATACGCTGACGGCGCGCCAGGAACGCCTGCTCGACTTGCGCAAGGACGTCGGCATGGTCTTCCAGAGCTACAACCTGTTCCCCCACCTGACGGTGGAAGAAAACGTCATGCTGGCGCCGCGCATCGTCAAGAAGGTGCCTGACGCGCAAGGCCGCGCCACGGCGCTGCGCGTGCTCAAGCAGGTGGGCCTGGACCACAAGCGCGAGGCCTATCCCGAGCAGCTGTCGGGCGGCCAGCAGCAGCGCGTGGCCATTGCCCGCTCGCTGGCGATGGAGCCGCAAGTGATGCTGTTCGACGAAGTGACGTCGGCGCTCGACCCGGAACTGACGCAGGAAGTACTGAAGGTGATGGAAGAGCTGGCGCAGGCGGGCATGACGATGCTCTTGGTGACGCACGAGATGGAGTTCGCGCGGCGCATGGCCGACGTCACCGTCTTCATGCACCAGGGATTGGTGTGGGAGAGCGGGCCGTCGGAAGCCTTTTTCAGCAACCCGCAAACGCCCGAAGCGCGCCAGTTCGTCGGCGCGGGAGCGATCAAGTGAGCCCCGTCCTGGTGGCGGCGTCGGCCTATGGCGCAAGCAGGGTAAGGCAGCTGGGGCAAAGCCATTTCATCGACGTGGTGGCCGATGCGGGCGGCGCAGGCATCGAGATCCGCCGCGAACTGTTCACGTCCGACTTGCCGGATCTGGCGCGCATGGGCGCGGCGGTGGCCGCGCGCGGCCTGTACTGCGTGTATTCCACGCCCATCGAATTGTGGGGCGCGGACGGGCAGCTGCAGCAAGAACTGCTGCGGCAGATGCTGGACGAGGCGGCGCGCCTCGGCGCGCGCTACCTGAAAGTGTCGCTGGGCCATTACCCGGCCGCACCGGATCTGCCGGCCTTGAAGGCGGAGCTGGAGGCCGCGCCCGTGGCGCTGCTGGTGGAAAACGACCAGACGGCCCATGGCGGCAAACTGGCGACGATGGCACGCTTCCTGGCGGCGGCGCGTGACATCGGACTGCCGGTGGGGCTGACCTTCGACATCGGCAACTGGCGCTGGGTGGGCGAGGACGCGCAGCAGGCGGCGCGCCTGCTGGCGCCATACGTGCGCTATGTGCACTGCAAGGCCGTTCTCGACGACGGGGGGCGTTTGTCCGCCTGCGCCGTTTCCGAAGCCGATCCTGCCTGGTGCGCCGTCTTTGCGCACTTTGCGCCCGGTGTGCAGCGGGCCATCGAATTCCCGCTCGAGGGCGCCGACCTGGTGGCCGAAACGGCCCGCTACATTCAGATACTGGAGGCTGCATGATGGAACAAGAACTGCGCCAAAAGGAAATTCAAGGGGGGCACGCGCTCGACGTCGTCACCTACGGCGAAGCGATGGCGATGTTCGTTGCCGAGCAAACGGGAGACCTCGCGGCCGTGGCGAATTTCACGCGCCGCCTGGCCGGCGCCGAGACGAATGTCGCCATCGGCCTGGCGCGCCTGGGCTTGAAAGTCGGCTGGCTGAGCCGCGTGGGCGACGACTCGTTCGGCCGCTTCATCCGCGCCAGCGTGCAGGCCGAGGGCGTCGATTGCAGCCGGGTCGTCGCCGTCGCCGGCCAGTCCAGCGGCTTCCTGCTCAAGGAGAAGGCCGAGAACGGCGCCGATCCGCTGGTCGAATACTTCCGCAAGGGTTCCGCCGCCAGCCGGCTGGCGCCCGAGCACTTCGATCCCGCCTATTTTTTGTCCGCGCGCCACCTGCATGCTACCGGCGTGGCCGCGGCGCTGTCCGAGACCAGCCTGGCGTTCGCCGGCCAGGCGCTCGACTTCATGCGCGCCAACGGCCGCAGCGTGTCGTTCGACCCGAACCTGCGGCCCTCGCTGTGGCCGTCGCAAGCCGTCATGGTCGAACAGATCAACCGCCTCGCCGCCAAAGCGGACTGGGTGCTGCCCGGCCTGGGGGAAGGAAAAATCCTCACTGGCCACGACCTGCCGCACGACGTCGCCGGCTTTTACCTGCAGCAGGGCGCGCGCCTGGTGGTCGTCAAGCTGGGCGCCGAGGGCGCCTATTACCGCACGGCCGAGGGCGACAGCGGCATGGTGGCGGGCGAGCGTGTGGCCAACGTGGTCGACACGGTGGGCGCCGGCGACGGTTTCGCGGCCGGCCTGGTCAGCGCCTTGCTGGAAGGCTTGCCGCTGGCGCAGGCGGTAGGGCGCGGCAACCGGGTCGGCGCCTTCGCCATCCAGGTGGCCGGCGACATGGAAGGCTTGCCGACCCGCGCCCAGCTCGACGCGCTGGACCCATCTTGAACCGAACAGGAGAAACACTCGTGAAAAAACATGTGGTTGTGTATAAAAAGCTGGCGGAACCGCTGCTGGCGCGCCTGCGCGCCGAATGCGAGGTGACGTACTTCGAAGCGATCGATGCGGGCAACCGCGCCGCATTCGCCGCCGCCATCCGCGGCGCGCACGGCTTGCTGGGCGCCAGCGTGCGCCTGGACCGTGAACTGCTGGACCCGGCCGCCAACCTGGACATCATTTCCACCATTTCCGTGGGCGTCGACCAGTTCGACGTCGATTACCTGCGCGAACGGGGCATCTTGCTGGCCAATACGCCGGATGTGCTGACGGAAACGACGGCCGACACGATCTTCGCGCTGATCCTCGCCAGCGCGCGGCGCGTCGTCGAACTGGCCGAATTCGTCAAGGCCGGACGCTGGACGCGCAGCGTGGGCGAAAGCCAGTACGGCGTCAACGTGCACGGCAAGACCATCGGCATGCTGGGCATGGGCCGCATCGGCCGCGCCGTCGCCCGCCGCGCCGCGCTGGGCTTCGGCATGCAGGTGCTGTACGTGAATGGCGAAGCGGTGCCCGAGGTGGAGGCGGCGCTGGGCGCGCGCCAGGTGGCGCTTGACGATTTGCTGGCCGGCTCCGATTTCGTCTGCGTGGTGCTGCCGCTGACGGCGCAGACGGAACGCATGATGGGGCGGCGCGAATTCGCGCTGATGCGTCCCGGCGCCATCTTCATCAACGGCTCGCGCGGGCGCATCGTCGACGAGGCGGCGCTGATCGAGGCGCTGCAGCAGGGCACCATTCACGGCGCCGGTCTCGACGTGTTCGAGCGCGAACCGCTGGCGCCGGACAATCCTCTGCCGCACATGGCCAACGTGGTGGCGTTGCCGCACATCGGCTCGGCCACGCATGAAACGCGCTACGCCATGGCGCAGCAGGCCGTGGACAACCTGCTGGCCGGCTTGCGCGGCGAGCGTCCGCGCTATCTGGTCGGCTAAGAGCAGTATCAATAAAAAATAAACAGGGAAAGAAATGAAGAACAAGGTAGCAAGGGCAATGATCATCGGCGCGGGCGCTTGCGGCGGCCTGTGTTGCGCGCAGTCGAACGTGACCATGTATGGCATCGCGGACCTGGGCGTGGTGTCCGAGAACGGCGGCCCAGGGGGCAGGGTGCTCAAGGTGACGAGCGGCATCGCCAACGGCTCGCGGCTCGGTTTCAAGGGCAGTGAAGACCTGGGCGGCGGCATGACGGCGCTGTTCACGATGGATGCGGGCATCCTGGCCGACACGGGTGCTTCGGCCCAGGGCGGCCTGCTGTTCGGACGCCAGGCCTTCGTCGGCCTGGCCGGCGCGGCGGGCACCTTGCGCCTGGGCCGCCAGTACACCTTCATCGACAGCAGCCTGGGTGTGCTGGACCCGTTTTACCTGGGTTTTGCGGGCAGGATGAGCAATGTCTTCACGGCCGGCTACATCAGCCGGGTCGACAACAGCGTCACCTACAGCTCGCCCGTGCGCGGCGGGCTTTCCGGCGAACTGGCGTACGGCTTCGGCGAAGTGCCCGGCGATGCGTCGGCCAAACGCTACGCGGGCGCGGCAGCCACCTATGCCAGCGGGCCGCTGTATGTGCGCATGGCGCACCAGGACGCCAATACGCTGTCGACCGCGCTGGTGGCGGGCAGGGCGCGCAACACGGTGCTGGGCGCCACCTGGGACTTCGGCGTGGTCAAGGCGCATGGCGCCGTCGCCGTCAGCAAGAGCACGGCTGGCGCCGCCACCACGGTCGACAGTGCGGACCTGATGCTGGGCGCCACCGTGCCTGTCGGGCCGCACAGAGTCCTGTTCTCGTACGTGCGACGCGACGACCGGCGCGCCGCCAACGGCGACGCTTCTCAAATCGGCATCGGCTACACCTACGCGCTGTCGAAGCGCAGCACCTTGTATGCGGCCTATGCGCACATCGACAACCGCAATGGCGCCGCCTATGTGGTGGGCAACGCCACCGACAACGGTACCGGCAACCAGGCCTGGAACCTGGGCCTGCGCCACACTTTTTAAGGGGAGAATCGAATGAAGAAAATCGGATGGATTTTGGTCGGTGCCAGCACCGTGGCGCGCGAATGGATGGTCGACGCAATCGGCCAGCAGGGCGACGCGGAAGTGCTGGCCGTGGTCAGCCGGGACGCCGCGCGCGGCGCCGCCTTTGCCGAACAATTTGGCATCGCCGCCAGCTACACGGACCTCGACGCGGCGCTCGCGCATCCGGGCGCGGACGCGGTGTACATCAGTACCACCAACGAATGGCACATGGCGCAGACCTTGCAGGCGGCGCGCGCCGGCAAGCACGTGCTGTGCGAAAAGCCGCTGGCGCTGAACCTGGAGGACGCCCGCCGCATGGTGGACGGCTGTGCCGAAGCGGGCGTGGTGCTGGGGATTAACCACCACCTGCGCAACGCGGCCAGCCACGGCAAGGTGCGCGAGCTGATACGCGCCGGCGAGATCGGTCAGCCCCTGTATGGCCGCGTGCTGCACGCGAATAACCTGCCGCAGCATCTGCGCGGCTGGCGCCTGGACGCGCCGGAGTCGGGTGGCGTCACGCTCGACATGTTCGTGCACGACGTCGACACCCTGCGCTTCCTGCTCGACGCGGAACCGCGCCACGTCACCGCCTGCGCCACCAGCGGCGGCATGACGGTGGCCGGGCTGGAAGAGGGCCTGATGGCCGTCATCGAGTTCGATAACGGCACCCTGGTGCAGGTGCACGACGCGTTTAACGCGCCGTATTCGCTGTCCGGCGTGGAAATCATCGGCACGAAGGGCACCATCTTCGCCACCGGCGTGATGACGCAGCGCCCCGTCGGCACCATCAGCCTGACGCGCGACGGCGGCAGCATCGACATCCCCGTCGAGCATGAAAACCTGTACGTGCGCTCGGTGCGCGCCTTCCAGCGCGCCATGCGTGGCGAAGGGCAGCCGGCCGCCACCGGCGACGACGGCCTGCGCGCGCTGGCCACGGCGCTGGCGGCGCAGCAGGCCAGCCGCAGCCACCAGCGCGTGACTCTGGCCGGCTGACACGGCCGCAGATGTAAAAAAGCCGCCTGATCGCAAAATCAGGCGGCTTTTTATCGGCTTGCGTCCGTGATTACTCTTCGCGGCGTAAATGCGGGAACAGCAGGACGTCGCGGATGTTCGGCGAATCCGTGATGATCATCATCAGGCGGTCGATGCCGATGCCGCAGCCGCCAGCTGGCGGCATGCCGTATTCCAGCGCGCGGATGTAGTCGGCGTCGTAGAACATCGCCTCTTCATCGCCGGCGTCCTTGGCGGCCACTTGCGCCAGGAAGCGGGCCGACTGGTCTTCCGCATCGTTCAACTCGGAGAAGCCGTTGGCGATCTCGCGGCCCACCATGAACAATTCAAAACGTTCGGTGATGCCGGCCACCGTGTCGGAAGCGCGCGCCAGTGGCGACACTTCGACCGGGTAGTCGATGATGTAGGTCGGTTCCCACAGCTGCGCTTCAGCCGTTTCTTCGAACAGCGCCAGTTGCAGCGCGCCCAGGCCGGCCGTGGCGAACGGCTTGACGCCGAACTTCTTCAGCTCTTCCTTGATGAATTCCGCATCATTCAACTGCTCCGGCGTGTAGCCCGGCGCGTACTTGTTGATCGCTTCGACGATGGTCAGGCGGTGGAACGGTTTTGCCAGGTCCAGCTCGCGGCCGCCGTAGGTCAGGGTGGCGGTGCCGTGCGCGTCGATGGCGGCCTGGCGGATGACGGCTTCCGTGAAATCCATCAGCCATTTGTAGTCGGTGTAGGCCGCGTAGAATTCCATCATCGTGAATTCCGGGTTGTGGCGGATCGACACGCCTTCGTTGCGGAAGTTGCGGTTGATCTCGAACACGCGGTCGAAGCCGCCCACGACCAGGCGCTTCAGGTACAGCTCGGGCGCGATACGCAGATACATTTCCATGTCGAGCGCATTGTGGTGCGTGACGAATGGCTTGGCCGCCGCGCCGCCAGGAATCGTGTGCAGCATCGGCGTTTCCACTTCCATGAACTCGTTCTTTTCCATGAAGCGGCGGATCGACGAGATGGCGGCGGTGCGGGCTTTGAAGGTGCGGCGCGTCTCTTCGTTCATGATCAGGTCGACGTAGCGCTGGCGGTACTTCGTTTCCTGGTCGGCCAGGCCGTGGAATTTGTCTGGCAGCGGGCGCAGCGACTTGGTGATCAAACGCAGTTCCGACACCTTGATGGTCAGTTCGTCCGTCTTGGTCTTGAACAGGGTGCCCGTCACGCCCAGGATATCGCCCAGGTCATAGTGGTGCAGGGCGGCCATGGCCGCTTCGCCGGTGAGGTCCAGGGTGGCGTAGATCTGGATGCGGCCGTCGGCTTTCGGGCCGGAAGCGTCTTGCAGGGTGGCGAAAGCGGCTTTCTTGCCGGCTTCGCGCTTGAGCATCA
The DNA here is from genome assembly GCF_019345455.1 of Janthinobacterium sp. NKUCC06_STL. Lineage (NCBI taxonomy): Bacteria > Pseudomonadati > Pseudomonadota > Betaproteobacteria > Burkholderiales > Oxalobacteraceae > Janthinobacterium > Janthinobacterium sp. NKUCC06_STL. Next base: position 52,032 of record NZ_JAHKQY010000011.1, on the reverse strand, counting down.
TGCGGCCGGCCAGCACCACGGTGACAGGTTCGGCTTCCAGCTCTTCGCGCGTCTTGCTGCCGTATTGCACGTGCAGATATGCCGCCTTGTGCTCGGGGCGGAAATCGTTCGGGAAGGCGATGCCTTGTTCGCGCAGTGCTGCCAGCTTGACGCGGCGCTCGGCGATGATCTTGTTTTCATCGGGGGCGGCGGCTTGTTCTTGGATATCCGTAGTCATGGTGTTCTTCGTTGGTGATTATTGATGATGTGGCGCCAGCGCTGGCGCCACGCTGGCAAACAGTGCGTCGACGTCGAGTGCGGAGAAGTCCGGCACGATGGCAATGACGTTGTCGAAGGCGGCAAACGCTTCGGCCGGCAGGGTGGTGGTGAGCACCACGACGCGCATGCCGGCACGGCGCGCCGCTTCCACGCCCAGGGGCGCGTCTTCAAAGACGATGCAGTTGTGCGGCAGCGCGCCGGCCAGCAGCGCGCCTTTCAGGAAAACGTCCGGGTGCGGCTTGCCCCGTTCCACGTCGGCGGCGCCGACGATGGCGTCGAAGCGGTGGCGCAGGTCCAGGCCGTCGAGCGTGAACGCGATATTCTCGGCCGGCGCGGCCGTCCCGACCACCAGCCCCACGCCAGCCTGGCGCGCGCTGGCGATCAGCTGGTCGAAGCCAAGCACTGTCGCCAGGTGCGGGCCATACAGTTCGCGGTAGACGACTTCCTTTTCAGCCAGCAGGGTGACGTGGTCGGCTTCCTCGCCCAGGTACTTGGCGATGATTTCATGTCCTTGCCGTCCTGCCGTGTCGCGGAAAAAGGCATCCGCGTCCAGCGCATGGCCGTGACGTTCAAAGAACGCCAGCCACGATGTCGTGTGGAAGGCCATGTTGTCGACGATCGTGCCATCCATGTCGAACAGGAAGGCGCGCTTTGCCAATGCCGGAGCGGATGCGTTCATCCTTATACGCCTTGCTTGAGCGAGGCGGAAATGAACTCGTCGATGTCGCCATCGAGCACGCCCTTGGTATTGCCCGTCTCGAAACCGGTGCGCAAGTCCTTGATGCGGGACTGGTCCAGCACGTAGGAGCGGATCTGGTGACCCCAGCCCACGTCCGTCTTCGAGTCTTCCAGCTTTTGCTGTTCGCTCATGCGCTTGCGAAGTTCATGTTCGTACAGTTTCGCTTTCAGCATTTCCATCGCTTCGGCGCGGTTGCGGTGCTGCGAACGGTCGTTCTGGCACTGCACCACGATGCCGGTCGGCGCATGGGTCATGCGGACGGCGGAGTCGGTCTTGTTGATGTGCTGACCACCGGCGCCCGACGCGCGGTAGGTATCGACGCGGATATCGGCCGGGTTGACGTCGATCTCGATCGAATCGTCGACTTCCGGATACACGAACAGCGACGTAAACGAGGTGTGGCGGCCGTTGGCCGAGTCGAACGGCGACTTGCGCACCAGGCGGTGCACGCCCGTTTCCGTACGCAGGAAGCCGTAGGCGTGATCGCCCTCGACCTTCAGGGTGGCCGTCTTGATGCCGGCGACCTCGCCGTCGGACTGCTCCAGGATTTCGACCTTGAAGCCCTTGCGTTCGCAATAGCGCAGGTACTGGCGCAGCAGCATCGAAGCCCAGTCCTGGGCTTCCGTACCGCCGGCGCCGGCCTGGATGTCGATGAAGCAGTTGTTCGGGTCCATCGGATTGTTGAACATCCGGCGGAATTCCATGCTTTCGATGACCTTGCGGATTTCCTGCACGTCCTGCTCGATCGCTTCGAGCGTGTCGTCGTCGCCTTCTTCGCGGGCCATGTCGAACAGGTCGCGGGTGTCGCGCAGGTCGGCATCGGCCTTGGCCAGGGTGAAGACGATGGCTTCCAGCGCCTTCTTTTCCTTACCGAGGTCCTGGGCGCGCTTGGGATCGTTCCAGACGGTGGGGTCTTCCAGCTCTTCGTTGACTTGCTCTAGTTTCTCCGACTTGACAGTGAAGTCAAAGATACCTCCGAAGTTCGGCTTCGCGGACCGTCAGGTCGTTCAGCAGGGCGGAGATGATATTGATGCGTTCGGCTTCCATAATGTTCTGGTCTTCTATGGTGAAATCAAACCCTGAATTATACGCGAGCGCGGCGCGTTTCTGATGCCGGCGGCGCCGAATCGATGCCGCACGGGGCAATAAAATCGTCATTTCGCTGTATTTGCGACAATATTTTTGCCTTGAAGATGGTTGGCGTGCTGCGTATGATGCTGGCGATATTGTCTTTCCACAGGAATACATCATGCTTCAATCTCCCCGTCTTGCCCTGTTACCGCTGCTGCTGGCCGGCTGCGGCGCCTTGCCGCCCGCCGCCACCGGATCGGTCCACCCGCTGGCCGCGCCGGCCGGCAGCAGCGCCACCCTGGCCCTGCTCGAGACGACGGACTTGCACGCGAATGTGCTCAGTTATGATTACTACAAGTTGCAGGCGGAACCGTCGATCGGCCTGGAGCGCACGGCGGCGCTGATCGCCCAGGCACGCGCGCAGTATCCGAACAACCTTTTGCTCGACAATGGCGACACCATCCAAGGCACGGCCCTGGCCGACTACCAGGCATTGGTAAAACCGCTGGCCTGCGACCAGACCCTGGCCATCTACAAGGCCATGAATTTGCTGAAAGTCGACGGCGGCGGCATCGGCAACCACGAATTCAACTACGGCCTGGCGTTCCTGAGCCAGGTAACGGGCAACCAGTTTGACGTCGACAGCGTCGACGCCAGCAAGCCACGGTGCGCCGGCCCCGCGTTCCCGCAAGTGCTGGCCAACGTCTACAGCGTCAAGACGGGCCAGCCCCTGTTTGCGCCGTACCACATCATAGCCAAGCAGATCACGGCCACCGGCCCCGATGGCAAGGCAATCACCTCCACCGTGAAGGTCGGCATCATCAGCTTTGCGCCGCCGACCATCATGGCCTGGGACAAGCGCTGGCTGGAAGGCCGCGTCTACACGCAGGGCGTGCGCGAGACGGCGGAAAAATTCATCCCCGAGATGCGCGCCAAGGGCGCCGAACTGGTGGTGGCGATCTCGCACGGCGGCTTAGATGACAGCCCGTACTCGCCAAGCATGGAAAACGGCAATTACTACCTGTCGCAAGTACCGGGCGTGGACGCAATGCTGATCGGCCACTCGCACCAGTTGTTCCCGAACGCGACCAGCACGGTGCCGCAATTTAATTTGCCCGGCGTCGACAAAGCCAAGGGATTGGTCAATGGCGTGCCCACCGTGATGGCCAATTTGTGGGGCAAGCATCTGGGCGTGATCGGCCTCGCGCTGCGCCACGACGGCAAGCAGTGGGTGGTCGACAAGAGCGCCACGACGGTGGAAGCGCGCGGCATCCAGAATGCGGACAAGAGTTACGTCCAGCCCGATCCTGCCATCGCCAGACTGGTGGCCGAGGAGCACGCGGCGACGATTGCCTATGTACAGACGCCCGTGGGCAAGACGGACTTCCGCATGTCGACGTATTTCGCCGACGTGGGCGATGTGAGCGCCATCGAGGTGGTGAACCAGGCGCAGGCGGGCTACCTGGCCGCCTACGTGAAGGCAAACCTGCCGCAGTTTGCGCACTTGCCCGTGCTGTCGATGTCGTCGCCGTTCAAGAGCGGTTCGGCCGGCGTGTCCGACTACACGGACGTCAATGCGGGCAATGTGGCGCTCAATAACGCGGCCGATCTGTATTTGTATCCGAACGCGCTGTACGGCGTGAAGATGAATGGCGCGGACTTGAAAGCCTGGCTGGAACAGTCGGCGCAGCGCTTCAACACCATCGACCCGAACAAGGCAGAAGCGCAGGAGCTGGTCAACACGGCCCATCCGAGCTACAACTTCGACGCGATCACGAGCGCCGACGTGCGCTACCAGATCGACGTCACGCAAAAGCCCGGCCAGCGCATCCAGGGGTTGACGTACAAGGGCAAGCCGGTGGACGCCAGCCAGGAATTCTTGATCGCGACAAATAACTACCGCGCCAGCGGCGGCGGCAATTTCCCCGGCCTCGATGGCAGCAAGACGGTGGTGGCCTCGCCCGACAACAACCGCGAACTCCTGATCGCCTACGTGACCAAGGAAAAGAACCTGACGCGCGCGAAAAACGGCTTGGCGCGCAGCTGGCGATTCGCCAGGGTGGCCACGAAAGGGCCGGTGGTCTTCCACTCTGCGCCGAACGTGATCGACCTGGCCAAAGCGGCCGGCATCGACAACGTCACGCAGCTGAAGCTTGACGATGGTGCGGGCAAGGGTTTTGCTCTGTACCAGCTCGACCTGTCGAAATGATGCTGGCAAACTTGCTGCTCGCCGCCGCGCTGGCTTCGCCCGTGGCAGCGGCGGCGCCCGAAGTCACGGCCCGGGCCAAGGTCCTGATGCGCGCGGATGAGGCGAGCCAGCCGCAGGCGCGCACCCTGTTCGAACAGGCGGCTGGGCAGGGCAGCGGTCCGGCTGCGTACTACCTGGGCTTGATGTTCAAGAATGGCATGGGCGGACCGCAGGACAGCGCCGCCGCGCTGCGCTGGCTGGAACTGGCCGCGCAACGGGGCGTGGCGCCGGCCATGTTCATCGTCGCGAACATGCTGCTGGAGAGCGATGAAGCCAGGGCGCGTTACTGGCTCGACGCGGCCTGCGAGCGGGAGCACCCTGAAGCCTTGATGCAAAAAGCCATCGCCACGAAAGAAGGGGCAATGGGCTATGCGCGCAGCGATGCGCAGTCAACGCTGCTGATCAGGATGGCTGAGCATGCGATGGGGCACCGGGGGCAGGAGCCTTGATGCCGTCGTTTTTCGATTCCTCCCTGGCTTTGAGCAATGCCTGAAGGTCTTTCGTTGCATCCACCACACCCAGCACGTCTTTTGACAGCAAGGTCGCGGCAACACTGACGACAGCGGCGGCGACGTCAATCGCATGCTTGACGTCTTTTATTTTTTCCAGCGCCGCATTGGCGATATCGATTGCCTGGTCGGCCTGCCTGGCGGCCTCTTGTGCGCCATCTGCGATCATGTCGATGCCGTGCGCCTGGAAACTGGCCACCAGTTCATTGAGGTGGTCTTCGAGTTCCTTCAGTTCCTCTTTTTGCTGAGGGCTCAGTGTCCTGCGTCCCTTGATCCTCCACGCCAGCAGCAAGGTGGAAATCTCGGACAGGTTATTGGCAATTTCGAATGCTTTCAAGGTAGCCTGTTTGTTGATCGTTGCCATAATGTCCTCCTACCAAGTTGCAGGTGCAAGGAAGGCCACCTGGAGTTTCAGTTCATCGACGCGCAGGGAAAAATCCTTCAATTGCTGTTGCATTTGCGCGCTGTCGTCGCGCGATTTGCGAAGGCTGTCGAGGCTTTCCTGGAAGGCCTTGACGGCCCTGGCATAGCTATCAGGAATTTTCGCGCGTTCGCCCAGTTGCTTCTCGTCACGATACAGCCGGACCCTGACGTAATTCGTTGCCAGCGGCTCGGCACGTGCCGTTTCATGCAGGGCCATGTGCAGGACGCCGCTGTCGCGCCGTTCGATCGCGATCCTGTCGCGGTACGCCGCCTGCACATAGGTATTGAGCGCATTGGTGATGATGCCGATTGCCTCCTGCTGGGCGAGTAGTTCATTGATGGCTGATTTCTGTATGTTCTGCGTCAGCAAACGGCTCAGTTGTTCGCTTAGTTTCATGACGATGCTTACCTGCCCTGGGTCGAGCAGCGGCGTACCGCTGCCGGGAACAGGAATGCTGCCCAGAGCGTCGCCGAGGCCGGAAAACTGATCGTGGTAGTCGGCTACCTTGCTGCCGCTCAGATCTTGCAGGGCTTGCGCGTAGCGCGCCAGGACACTGTTCAGCAGCAGTATTTTCTGATTCGAATTGGCGATTTTGTCACAGCCGCGCCTGGCCTGCTGCTCGGCGGCTGCAGGGTCGAAGCCATCGGTGGAAATCAGGTTCCTGCGCAGCTCATTGTTCATGCAGCTGTCCACGGTGGCGTTGGCGATGGGTGGGAAGGCGGCGGTCATTTGCTGGCCCGTCTGCGCAAAGCTGTCGACGGATTTGAAGCTGGCGCAACCGCTGAGCATACTGAGCAGTAGTGCAGCGAGGGAAACGGTGAACGATCTTGTCAGTGGTAGCGCCATAATGCCTCCGGGCAGGTGGTGGTGCAGGAGAGGCCCATGCGGATGCCGGGGCACATCTCACCTTAGCAGTCGACGAGGGTTCGGCTTTGCGGTAGATCAAGCAGGCGAGGTGGTGCGTGCTTCAGCGGAAATTGGCACCCGCCTTTCTCCTCGGCGGTCAAGTCATTTCGGTTTTGCTGCATAATTTCCTTACAAAATACTGACAAGATTTCGGCGGAAATGTTGTTTTTTCTATGTTGCGACGCGTCATATGTAGTTGTTGCTGGTGCATGTTTACTCACCTACAATGATTTATCGATGGGGCGGTTATCCAGCGTACGACTATAAAAATAAGTGGCATTAAAAACGTTGTATCAGAGGAGATGACAATGAATTTGAAACAGAAATTGCTCGTGGCAAGTTTGGTTTTGGGTTTCTCGCAGGCGGCGGTCGCAGCCGACCCCATCAAGATCGGCGTGTCCGGACCGTTTACGGGCGGTTCCGCGCCGATGGGCGTGTCGATGCGCGACGGCGTCAAGCTGGCCGTCGCTGAAATCAATGCCAAGGGTGGCGTGCTGGGCCGTTCCCTGCTGCTGATCGAGCGCGATGACGAAGCGAAGAACGAGCGCGGCGTGCAGATCGCCCAGGAGCTCATCAACAAGGAAAAGGTCGCCGCCACCGTCGGCTACATCAACACGGGCGTGGCCCTCGCTTCGCAGCGCTTCTACCAGGAAGCGAAAATTCCCGTCATGAACAATGTGGCGACGGGTTCCATCGTCACCAAACAGTTCGCCGACCAGCCGGAAAACTACATTTTCCGCAATGCGGCCAATGACACCATCCAGTCCGGCATGATCGTGCATGAAGCGATCGAGAACCGCAAGTTCAAGAAAGTGGCGATCCTGGCCGACTCCACCAACTATGGCCAGCTGGGCCGCGAAGACCTGGAAAAGGCACTCGACAAGAAGGGCATCAAGCCCGTCGTTGTGGAAAAATACAACATCAAGGACGTCGACATGACGGCCCAGCTGCTGAAAGCCAAGCAGGCGGGCGCGGAAGTCGTGCTGACCTACGGCATCGGCCCGGAACTGGCGCAGATCGCCAATGGCATGGAAAAACTGGGCTGGAAAGTGCCGCTGATCGGCAGCTGGACCCTGGCCATGGGTAACTTCATCGACAACGCGGGCAAGAACGGCAATGGCACGCGCATGCCGCAAACCTTCATCCAGGATGCCAGCACGCCGAAGCGCAAGGCCTTCATCGATGCCTACGTGGCCGCCTACAAACCATCGGGCGGACGCATGCCATCGGCCGTCTCGGCCGCGCAAGGCTACGATTCCATCTACCTGCTGGCCGCGGCCTTCAAGCAGGCAGGCGGCACGGATGGCCCGAAAGTGCGCGCCGCGCTGGAAAACCTGAACGAGAAGGTGGAAGGCGCCGTCACCACGTATAACAAGCCATTCAGCAAAACCAACCATGAGGCGATCACGGCCGACCTGACGGTCTTCGGTGAGGTCAAGGACGGCAAAGTCGTCCTCGCGAAATAAGCCTGGCAGACAGTCGCCGCGCAGTGGCCAGCCTTGAGGAATCAGGACTGGCCATTTTTTCATCGTTCGTCTTCCGGGGAATACCATGGAAATCTTCCTGCAGCTCGTCTTCAGCGGCGTCGCGCTGGGCATGATCTATGCCGTCATCGCTTTCGGCTACCAGCTGACCTTTGCCACTTCCGGCACCCTCAATTTCGGCCAGGGCGAATCCCTGATGCTGGGCGCGCTCGTGGGCCTTTCCCTGGTGGGCACCATCCACGGCGGCCCGTACATGAGCTATCTGCTGATGATCCCCATCGTCATCGTCTTCGGCGCCCTGCAGGGCGTGTTCGTCGAATGGATAGGCGTGCGGCCCGCCATCAAGATCAAGTCCGAATTCGGCTGGATCATGTCGACCATCGCGCTGGCCATCATTTTCAAGAACGTCGCGGAAAATATCTGGGGCAAGGACGACCTGATGTTCCCGTCGCCCCTGTCTGCCGCGCCGTTCCAGGTGTTTGGCGCCAATGTGCAGCAGATGCAGGTGGCCGTCATCGTCGGCGCGCTGGCCATCATGCTGGCCGTTGAAGTGTTCAACCGCAAATCGATCTACGGCAAGGCCGTCGTGGCGACAGCCAACGACCGCGACGCGGCCGGCCTGATGGGCATCAACACGGGCATGGTCATCACGTTTTCCTACGCGCTGTCGTCGGCCACGGCCGCCTTTGCTGGCGTGCTGGTGGCGCCGCTGACACTGACGGGGGCGACCATGGGCGCGTCGCTGGGCTTGAAGGCGTTTGCCGTGGCCATCATCGGCGGCCTGACGTCGGGCGTGGGCGCCATCGTCGGCGGGCTGATACTCGGCATCGCGGAAACGACCACCGGCTACTACATCTCCACCGGCTACAAGGAAGTGCCAGGCCTGCTGCTATTACTGCTGGTGCTGGCCATCAAGCCGTCCGGCCTGTTCGGCAAAGCCGCGATCAAGAAAGTCTGAGGACGACATGAACAAGAAAATCACCATGCTGGCGCTGAGCGCGGCGGGACTGGCCGCGCTTGCGCTGTTCCCCATCGTCATTCCGAACCCGTATTACATCCACCTGGCCGAGACCATTCTGATCTACGCCATCCTGCTGTTCGGCCTCGATATCGTCGTCGGCTACACGGGGCAGGTGTCGCTGGGCCACGCGGGCCTGTTCGGCATCGGCTCCTACGTCACGGGCGTGCTGGTGTTCAAGCTGGGCCTGTCGTTCTGGCTGGCCATCCCCGCCAGCATCCTGGGCGCGGCCGTGTTTGGCGCCATCCTGGCCTTGCCGGCCCTGCGCGTGACGGGCCCCTACCTGGCCATGGTGACGCTGGCCTTCGGCACCATCGTGCAAATCCTGATCAATGAAATGAGCTTCCTGACGGAAGGCCCGATGGGCATCAAGATCCACAAGCCCGTGCTGTTCGGCCACAAACTGACGGAAGTGGAGTACTACTACATGGTCGCCGCGCTGCTGGTGATCTCGCTGGTGGTGGTGCACCGCATCCTGAAATCGAACCTGGGCCGCGCGTTCGAAGCCTTGCGCGACAGCCCCATCGCATCGGACTGCATGGGCGTGTCCGTGTACCGCTATAAAGTCTATGCCTTCGTCATCAGCGCCGGTTTCGCGGGCCTGGCCGGCAGCCTGTACGCGTATTCGGAAGAGTATATTTCACCCAATACCTACAACTTCGAGCTGACGATCTTGTTCCTGCTGGCCGTCATCATGGGCGGGCGCAAGACGCGTTCCGGTGCGCTGATCGGCGCCATGATCGTCGTCATGCTGCCCAGCCTCTTGTCGGACATCGAATTGTTCCGCAAGATCGCCGTGGCCGCCGCCGTGCTGGGCGTGATCGGTTCCGCCTTCATGCTGGCGAAGAAACGCTCCACCGTGCGCGGCGTGCTCGTGCCCCTGGTGGCCACCATCGGCCTGGCCGCGTATTCGTACAAGCTGGAAAACATGGTCGACTGGCGTCTGACCATCTTCGGCCTGATGACCTTGTTTGTCGTGTACTACCTGCAGGACGGCATCGTCGGCTTTCTGATGAGCTTTATCGGCAAGGGCCGGCGCCATGTGCAAGCCGTCGCTTCGCACGGCGTGGCGCCATTCGACCACGCCCAGGGCGGGCAGCAGGGCGCGACCCTGCTGCGCGTGGAGCAGGCCCTGATGCAGTTCGGCGGCCTGAAGGCGCTGAATCAGGTGGACTTGAACGTCACGCAAGGCTCCGTGCACGGCTTGATCGGGCCGAACGGCTCGGGCAAGAGCACGATGATGAACGTGCTCACGGGGATCTACAAGCCGACGGCGGGCAAGGTGGAATTTGCCGGCGCCGTGATTTCCGGCCGCACGCCATCCGAGATCGCCTTGGGCGGCGTGGCGCGCACCTTCCAGAACGTGCAGCTGTTCGGCGAGATGACGGCGACGGAAAACGTGCTGGTGGGCTTGCACAACACCTTCAAGTCGAATGTGCTGGACGTGATGCTGCACACCCCGCGCTACAAGCGCGAAGAGGCGGCCGCGCGCGAGCGGGCCGCCAGCATCCTCGAATTCGTCGGCCTGGCGGACCTGGCCAACGAAGAGGCGCGCAATCTGCCGTATGGCAAGCAGCGGCTGCTGGAAATCGGCCGCGCGCTGGGCCTCAACCCGCGTTTGCTGCTGCTCGACGAGCCGGCCGCCGGCCTGACGGCGCCCGACATCAAGGAACTGATGGCCATCATCCGCAAGATCCGCGAGCATGGCATCACCATCATCCTGATCGAGCACCACATGGACGTGGTGATGGCCCTGTCGGACGTGGTGACGGTGCTGGACTTCGGCCAGAAGATCGCCGAAGGCGCACCCGCGCTGGTCCAGAGCGACCCGAAAGTGATCGAAGCCTACCTGGGCGGCAGCGCCGAAACCCTGGCGCCAGCGGCGCACTGAGAGGAAGACCATGCTGACCATTAGCAATCTGCACGCCGCCTACGGCAAAGTCGAAGTCCTGCACGGCATTTCGCTCGACGTCCCGAAGGGCAAGCTGGTGACCCTGATCGGCTCGAACGGCGCCGGCAAGACCACCACCATGCGCGCCATTTCCGGCATGTTGAAACCGAAATCCGGCAGCGTCACCCTGGGCGGCAAGGATGTCACGGGCCTCGATTCCCACCGCATCGCCCGCGCGGGCCTGGCCCATTCGCCGGAAGGCAGGAGGGTGTTCGCCTCGATGTCGGTGACGGACAACCTGCTGCTGGGCGCCTTCCCCCGCTTTACGCGGGCGCGCCCGAAAGGCGACATCAAGGGCGATCTGGACAAGGCCCTGGAGCTGTTCCCCCGCCTGAAGGAGCGGCGCGACCAGCTGGCCGGAACGCTCTCGGGCGGCGAGCAGCAGATGCTGGCCATGGCCCGCGCCGTGATGCTGAACCCGGAAGTGATCCTGCTGGACGAACCGTCGATGGGCCTGGCGCCGATTTTGGTGGAAGAAGTCTTCCGCATCATTACGCGCTTGAAGGCCGAAGGCGTGACCATGCTGCTGGTCGAGCAATTCGCCGCCGCCGCCCTGAACGTGGCCGATTACGGCTACGTGCTGGAAAACGGCAGCATTTCCGTGCATGGGCCGGCGGAAAGCCTGAAAAATGATCCCAAGGTGATCGCGGCCTACCTGGGCGGCGGGCATTAATGCGGCATTAATGCGGCAATGATGTGGCAATGGGATCACTGCGCCTGCAGGGCGCGATTTTTCTTGCAAAAGGGTTATGCTGCCGAATTATTATCTTGAAATGCAACGATGACGACGCCAGAGGTGGATGCTGCGCAGTGGGAGTCCCTTGACCTTGAATGGCACGGGGACTTCGCGTTTATGGACGGGGCGTTACTCGGGGACGATAGTGCACGCGAAGTCTACATCATGCTCGCGCTTGCAGGAAAGCTGCCCTCCGAGATCGCTCAAGAGGCAAGTTCCCGGCGTTTTCCGTCGTCGCCTTTGCATGCTCGGCAAGTGGTCTGGCGACATCGAACCCATCCGGGGTTGTTGCGCGATAGTCAGCGTGATTACTACCTGCTGCCGCATTACCTTGCGCGATATGGCTACCATGCGGTGCAGGCTTTGCCGTTTCGTTTCAATGGCACCCTGGAAGACCTCGGCTACCACTACTGGCGTGACCAGTCCTGCGCCTATTGGTTTTGCGATTATTCGGTCACTGTCATGGTTGATGTAAAGCACCAGGCGCTTGCTTTGCTCGGGCCGGCGCCAGCTTTTGTATCCGCCGATTGCGCGCTGTTCAGCGATGGCGTGAATGTCTTTCTGTCTGGAAAGGTGACCGCGAGCGCGCACGACCGTATCCGTTACACCAATCACCCGGATTACCGGGTGATCAACGGGCAGGTCTACAGAGGATACAAGCGACTGCACCAGAAGGATGGCACACCTTTGCCCATCGCCCATCCTGACGGCTTTCGCATGCTTGCGCAGCGATGGGGGACGGATGGCGAGTCGATCATCGTGCAGGCACAGCAGGGATCGAGCATTGCATATGAATATTTTTACCGCATTGATCATGCCGATCTGGCCACCTTCACCGTACTGAACGAACGTTACGCCAAGGATGGGCAACGTGCGTATTATTTGACGGGAAAGTCCATGCGCTATGTGGGCGAATTCCAATTGCTCAAATGCCGGCAACCGGAATTTGATGAGGCCGGCCGGGTGGTGTCTGCGCGTGAGTTTCAGCACGAGTATATTGCCGTGGATGATCAGTTTGTCTACGCAGCAGGGACGCGTGTGCGCGGCGCTCACGGCCCCAGTTTCCAACACCTGGGATTCGACTATTACCGCGATCATCAGCGCGCTTATTACCGCAACAAACCGCTGCATGTGGATGTGGACAGTTTCGTCGTGGCGCTGGTACATCATGCAGGCGCCGATTACTCGTCGACACTGGTGGGCGACCGAAACGGGCCGCTGGGCAGCGACGGGGTACTCGACAAGGTCATGCAGCAGCGGTGGGCGCCATTTTTCGAGGCGCATCCGCAACTGACGGATTACTGGTGGCACCGCTTGCAGGCGCAGGACGAGGCGCAGGCGGCGCAGCAGGAAGAAATCCCGGCGCGGCGTGTCATCGGATCTGGCTTCGAACTGGGCCGACAGGTGTACTTTCATGGGCGGCCCATCACCGGATTGGATGCAGCCAGTTTCAAATTATTGGGTGAACATCTGTGCGGCGATGTCAATGGCTTGTATCTGATCCCGTATCATGCGGTTGACCGCGCCGTGCCCGAACGGTTTTCTGCCGAGTCTGTGGAGCATTTCAGCGCATTCGATTCGATTTACCTGAGTGACGGTAAAAAAGTCTATTGCCACCGGATTTTCTATCATTGTCCTGAGCCCATTTCCAAGGCTGACCTTGCCACTTTCGTGAGCTGCGGTTATGACTGGGCCAAGGATAGCCGTGCCGTTTACTACCGGGGGCAGGCAAAAAAAAGCCTCGCTCCTGAAAATACACGGATACTTGGCATTTATGCGTTCAATTCCACGTTGATGATGTCCGATGGCAAGCCATTGGCTGTCGAATTCAGGCCGGAAGAAGTCTCGGTGCCGCATCCTCATTTTCTGCAGCTAGGCACGCGTAAATTGTTTTGTGGCCGAAGCCCGCTGAGCGCCAAGCGCATAGACCTGGCCACGTTGGCGTTTCTCGATGATCGCCATGCGCGCGACAAGCATCGGTTCTACCGCTACGACGGCCATGCCGGATTGACTGAGGTCAGCGAAGAGGACTACCGGGGGCTCGCAAAGCAGGGCGTATCGTGACGTTTGTGCTGGTCCCGGCTTGACAAATCCTCTACACTGCGCACTTCCTCATATGGCGTAGAACAGCTCTCATGCGCAGCAGCCTCAGGTATCATCCCCTCGTTCTCATCTTGCTCTCAGGCATGGCCTGCGCCGACGATGCACCACTGCAGAAAGTTGAAATTTCCGCCGCCAGCGGCGTGCAGCAGCGGCGCGACGATACGGCCGCGAAGATCGTCGTCAGCCGCGACGACCTGGCCCAATATGGCGACAGCAGCCTGGCCGCGACGCTGAAACGCCAGCCCGGCGTCTCCGTCGTCGGTGGCGAGGTGCGCATGCGGGGCCTGGGGGCAGGCTACACGCAAATGCTGATCAACGGCGAGCCCGCGCCACCGGGCTTTTCCATCGAATCGATCGCGCCCGACATGATCGAGCGCATCGAGATTTTGCGCAGCGCGACGGCTGAATACAGCATGCAGGCCGTCGCCGGCAGCATCAACGTGGTCTTGCGCAAGGGCGCCAGCGGCGCCGAGCGCGAATGGAAGCTGGGCGCGGGCCGGCAGGACGGCCGCTGGCAGCCTGCCGCATCCCTGCGCGTGGCGGACAAGCTGCCGGGTTTCGCCTATGCGCTGACGGGTGCGCTCGAGCGCACGGCCGACGATGTGGCGGGCAGGACGACTGACACCATGTCCGATGCCGCCGGCATGCCGCTGGCGCTGCGCGACACGCGCACACGCAATGCCTCGTCCGTCAACAAGGCCAGCCTGACGCCGCGCCTGCACTGGATCCTGGACAAGGGCGACACCATTACCTGGCAAAGCCTGCTGGACTGGTATCGCACGGGGTTTGACGGCGTGGCGCGCGAAACGACCTTGCTGGGGCAGGCATCGAGCTATCCGCGCAATGGCGCCACCTCGCAAGCGAGCGTGTTTTCGGCGCGCAGCGATGTGAGCTGGTCGCACTCGCTGGGGGCCGCGGGCAAGCTGACGGCCAAACTGGGCGTCAACCACAACCGGCGCGACACGGATTACGCCTTCCATGGCGAGGCGGCCGGTGGCGCGCCCCTGCTGCTGCGCGGCGTGGTGTCCGACGCCATCGACGACAGCGTCAACAGCAGCGGCAAATACCTGGGCCGGCTGGGCGGCGGCCACGCCCTGAGCGTGGGATGGGATGGCAGCCTGATACGCCGCAGCGAGTCACGCCGCCAGCGCGACACGTATTTTTCCGGTGGCGCGCCGTATGCGCTCGATGAAGACTACACGGCCGACGTGCGGCGCCTGGCCCTGTATGCGCAGGATGAATGGGACGTGACGCCGCGCCTGCAAATGTATGCGGGCGTGCGCTGGGAAGGCTTGCAGACGGCAACCGAAGGCCGCACCCTGAGCGAAGTGCGCACGCGTGCCAGCGTCTGGAGTCCCGTGGCGCAGCTGCTGTGGAAGCCGCCGCAGCAGGAGCGCGACCAGCTGCGGCTGGCGCTGGCGCGCACCTACAAGGCGCCCACCACGCGCAACCTGGTGCCGCGCCGCTACACCGTCAACAATGGCAACAGCGCCAATAATCCCGATTTCCAGGGCAATCCCGACCTGCGCCCGGAACTGGCGTGGGGGCTGGACGCGGCCTGGGAAAGCTATTTCGGCAAGAGCGGCGTGGCCAGTTTGTCGGCATTCACGCGGCGCATCAGCGATGTCACCGTGCAGCGCCTGTTCCAGCACGATGGCATCTGGACCGCCAGCCCGTTCAACAATGGCACGGCCACGGTGCGCGGCATTGAAATGGATGTGAAGTTTCCCGTGCGGACCTGGTGGGCGCAGGCGCCCGATATCGACGTGCGCGCCAATGCGGGGCGCAACTGGTCGCGCGTCGCCGCCGTACCGGGTCCTGGCAACCGCCTGGCCAGCCAGGTGCCGGCCACGTTCAACTTGGGGCTCGATTACCGGCGCTCGCCGATGCTGAGCATGGGCGGCAATCTGCACGTGCAGACGGGCGGACTGGCGCGGCTCGATGCGCACGCCAGCAGCCATGCGGGCGTGCGGCGCACCTTGGACGCGTATGCGCTGTGGCAGCCGGACACGAAAACGCGCGTGCGCCTGTCGGCGGCCAACCTGCTGCACTGGCAGCAGGTGCAAGGACAATCCTATGTGGATGGGGAGGGCCGCAGCGACAGCGTGACGACCCTGGACAGCAGCGCTGCGCTGCGGCTGATGCTCGAGCGCAGCCTGTAAGCATCAGTGCCTGGTGGGCTTTTCCTGCTGCACCAGAATGAACGGGCTGACGACGGCAGCCCACAGGCATGCGTCGGCGGCCTGCCAGTCCAGCGCCTGCTGGTCGGAGACTTTGGCCACTTTGCCATCGGCCATCCATTGCGTGATCGTGGCCTTGTCGTCGTGCGAGATGCGCACGGCCACTTCGACCAGGTCCAGTTCATTGGCGACCCAGACGACGTTGCCCTGGGCGAAGTGCTTTTCCAGTTCGCTCCAGGCCAGGCGGGCCGTTTCGCTGTTCACTTTGAGGCGCAGTTCGGTGTCTTTTTCAGGATTGGTTTGCATGTGAGATCAGGTTGCGGTGAGTCGGTGCCGATGCGCGCGGTTTATTTGCCTGGGACGGCTTCCACCTGCGGTATTGGCGTACCCCGCCATGTTAACCGATAGGCGGCGCCTTTGCGAACATTGCCCACGAGGGCGGGGCGGAAGCAGGCCAGGTTGGTGCCGCCCGCCAGCCGGGTGCTGGGGAAGATGACGCCCATGGAGCCGGCTTCGAGCAGGATGGCGGCCAGGTCTTGCGAGGCGATGTAGCTGGCCGGATCGAGGCAGGCCGCATAGCGCTCCTGGCCGCGCAAGTCGTGGAAACTGGCGGAAAAATCGGCCAGCAGCGACTGGTAGCTGACGCTGTCGTCGAAATAGTCAATTTCCTGGTATTCCACGGTCTTGTGGAAAATGATCTCGGCCAGCGCCGTTTTCATGTCGAAGGCGCAATACCAGGCGCCCCGTTCACCATCGTTGAAACGCGCCCCTTCCGGCCGGGCATAGGTGTAGGCGGCGTTGATGATGCGAAAGTGCGGCACGCCAAAAACCAGCTCGTCCACGCCAATTCCTGGCGCGCCGCCGTACTCGGCCACCAGGCGCGCATTCGTCGCGTTATCGAGCTCGAACAGCTCGCGCAGGTGCGCGTCGTCCTCGGCCAGCGGCGCCAGCACGGAGTCTTCCATGTCGGCGAAGCGCGAGGGAATCAGGCGGCACGTGTCGATCTGGCGCAAGGCGGCCAGCGGCGGCAGGTGTTCATTCGGGACGGCAGGCACGATCACAGCCCTCCGCGGCGCGCGTCGAGCAGCTTGCGCACCGTTTGCATGGCCAGCAAGCCGCCGGCCAGCATCTGCGACAGGGGCGTGCGGCCGCCGAAGATGGGGTTCTTGTTGGGCAAACTGACCCATTCGTCGGCCAGCTTGTCGCCATACAGGATGTGCAAGGCTTTATAAATGCCCAGCAGGTAGGAAATGCGCGTGATGCGGTCCACTTCCAGCACGCGGTCCGGGTGCTTCTTCCACTCGTACCAGGCGCTGCTGGACAGGCCGCCCAGCAATTCGCGCGCATCGTCGTCGCGCAGTTTCCAGGCGGAGGCAAGCTTGAAAAACCCCTTCAAGGCCGCCTGCGACAATCGCTCGCGCTCGGCTTTGGCGTTCAGGTCGACGAGCACGGCCGGCTCGAAGCGGCTTTTCGGGTAGGCGTAAGCGAGATTCATGATATGTCCTTCGATAAAACTCTGTTTAAGGACTATTTATACTCCTTTTCAGGATTCCTTGCAACGGCCGCGCGCATGCAAAACGGGGCGCGCCAGGACATGTGTCCCGGTGCGCCCCGTTGGCGGGCGGGCTGCGCGAGCTTATCTGGCCGTGACCGTAACCGGCACGTTCAGCTGCGCCGTCAAGCCATGATTGTCCAGCGCCACGACCTTCAGCGTGTAGCTGCCCGCCACCGGCAGGGGCCAGCGGGCCGTGATGGTCATGCCGCTCATGGAAAACTGCATGCCCAGCGGCGCGCCGATGATGGAGATCCACAGCGCGTTCGCGCCCGGCGCCGTCAGCACGATGCTGCCGCTCATGGCCTTGCCGGCCACGCCCGTCATGGCGGCGGCGCTGATCGTGGGACCGGCGGCGGCGATTTTTACCGTTGCCACGGCCTGGCCCGTCAAGCCCGTCTTGCTGTCTTTGGCGATGACCGTCACGCTGTAGCTGCCCAGCACGGGACTGGCCCAGCTGACGACGCCGGCGGCGTTGATGCTCATGCCGGACGGCGCGCCCGACAGGCTGTAGCTGACGGGGTTGGGCGCCACCGTCGTGGCCGTGAACGACAGGGCCACGCCCGGCTTGCCGCTGACGCTGGACACTGTCACCACGGGGGGCAGCGGGGCGGCGATGGCCACTGTATAAATGCCCTTGCCGCTTAAGCCGGTCTTGCTGTCCTTGGCCGTGACGGTCACGGCATAGATGCCGGCCACGGGCGCGGCCCAGCTCACCAGCCCGGCGCTGCTGATGCTCATGCCGGCCGGTGCGCCGGCGAGCGTGTAGCTGACGGGATTGGGCGCGGAGACGCTGACGTTGAACGACAACGCCGTGCCTACCTTGCCCGTGATGGCGCCGGTGCCAACGACGGGCGGCGCGACGGGGGTGATCACGATGGCGTACACGCCCTGGCCACTGAGACCGCTGACGCTATCCCTGGCGACCATGGTCACGGCATACGTGCCGGCGATGGGGTTGGCCCAGCTGACCACGCCCGTGGCGGCGATGCTCATGCCGGCCGGCGCGCCCAGCATGCTGTAGCTGAGGGGATTGGCGGCGCTGGCCGAGACAGTGAAGGACAGCGGCTTGCCGGCCGCGCCGCTGATGCTGGCCGGCGCAACCACGGGGGCTGTTGGCGCGATCTGCGTGCCCGACAGGCTGGCCAGCAGGCTTTTTACGTTGGGCGTGCCCAGGCCGCCCAGCGGGTCGTAGCCGACCCTGGCCGTGCACACGCCGCAGGTGCCGTTGCTGCCGCGCGTGATGTCGGCAAAGCTGCTGGCAAAGGTGCCGGGCACGCTGGCGATCTGGCCGTACAGCATGCCGTGCGCCAGGCCGAGCACCGTCTTGGTCTGCAGCGCGCGGCTGGCGTTGGCGATGGCGATCAGGCCGGCCCATTGCGGCGTGGACAGGCTGGTGCCGCCGATGCTGAGCCAGCTGGCGGTGCTGCTGCCCGGTGTCATCACGGCCGTGTACTGACCTGTGGCGGGGTCGGCATTGAAGGCCACGTCGGCCACGTTGCGCCGCAGCAAGTTGGTCAGGCCGGGCACGCTGGCCGTCTGGTAAGCGGGCAGTGCCGTGTAGGCGCTGATACCGCCGCCCGTGCCGGACCAGGCCGTTTCGCTGCGCACGCCGCTGCCGCTGTAGCTGAGCGTGGTGCCGCCCACGGCCAGCACGTTGGACGATACGGAAGGCCAGGACACGCCGCTGCCCGAGTCGCCCGTGGCGGCCAGGTAGCTCATGTTCTTGCCCGTGAAGGCGCTGTCGACGGAAGCCGTCCAGTTGCCTTCGGCGGCGCCAAAGCTCATCGACACGACGCCAGGCCCCATCAGGTTGGCCAGGCGCACGGCGCCCAGCAGGCTGTTGATGGACGCGTCGGGCGCCTCGATCAGCACGATGCGCGCCAGCGGCGCCGTGGCATGCGCCCACTGCACGTCGAGCGCGATTTCCATGGCCCAGCCCGAGTTATAGGCGGGCGCGGTGGCCGTCATGGTGCTCGATGGGGTGTTGTAGACAACGGAA
This sequence comes from Janthinobacterium sp. NKUCC06_STL, assembly GCF_019345455.1. Taxonomy (NCBI): domain Bacteria; kingdom Pseudomonadati; phylum Pseudomonadota; class Betaproteobacteria; order Burkholderiales; family Oxalobacteraceae; genus Janthinobacterium; species Janthinobacterium sp. NKUCC06_STL. The sequence continues at coordinate 32,851 of NZ_JAHKQY010000011.1, read as the reverse complement.
AATTCACAGCCGCTGAGCGGGGCGGGCGGCAAGGGCAGGGTGGCATTCGTGGCGATGGCCTTGGTGGTGCAGGCGGGCAAACCGAATTTCTGGTTGAAGATGGCCAGTTCGGCGGCCGCGTTCGGGTTGTGCATGGCGTCGACGATGTAAATCGTCTGCCCCGCGCCCAGCTGGGCCGCCTGGGCCGGCGTCAGCGCCGTGCCGGCCGCCGGCAGGGCGGGCAGATCGTAGGCGGCGCGGATTTGCGCGGGAGAATAGGTCGCCACCACGCTGCTGCCAGCCATCGGCGCGGCGATGTCGCTCGCGCCGCCGCCATCGAGCAATGGCGCGATGTCCTGCGCCGCCTGTTCCGCGACGGCGATTCTTTGCGCCGTCAGGCGGCGCGTGGTCATTTCCCCCATGGCGCCGGGCACGCGCTGCAAGTGCGGCCGCCAGTGCGCCGAGCCGCTGCTGTTGGCGCTGTCGCGCCCGTCAGGCGTATCGAGCAGGGCGGGGGCCGCATGGAACATCGGTTGCACCACCAGCGCGCCGACGGCGTCCGGAATGACGGGCACCTCGACGGTGAACTGTGTCGCGGCCGTGGCGATGGCGGCAGGCGGCGTTGATGCCGGCGTCTCCTGGCCGGAGCCGCACGCGGCCAGTAGCAGGGCAGCCGTGGCGCCCAGCAGCAGGCGCCCGTGACGGTGGTGCGGGGGAATGATTTTTTTCATGGCGAAACTCTCCGAGTTGGGCGAGGGCCACATCTCGACAATGCATCCAGGCTGGCGCCGCGCGCCGGCGGCCCCGGTCCTGCACATTGGCAGCCCCGCTGCCGTGGCGCTTGCGCGCGGTAGGCCGGTGGCTTTGCGTCCCCGCCTTTCGACGGGTTTGCCCTCAAAACTGATCATGCATCATTGGGAATTTCCTGATGCGTCATCAATTTTAGTGAATTTGCCAAATAAGTGTTAACTATTTTCAATCAATATTTTTATTTTTGCAATGAAATGTGGCTTATTTGCCTGTTGCTGAGTGGAATCTTGTCGACTTTGTTAAGTCTTAAAAGCAATGTTATCAGGGGTGTATCGATGCATGACAGTGTTTTTTCACAACCACGGTGCTTGTTTTTTTGAGGAATAACGAATTTAACGAATTTATTGAATATTCGATGTGGACAGCTTCAATCCTCGAACACCATGCCCTGGTACGGCGCTGCGCGGCAGGCGGCCAGCCGTTGCGCCAGACTGCCCGTATGGGCTTCCAGCTGGTGGCCGTCCGGATCGAGAAAATACAGGGAATCGCCGGCGCTGCGGTTTTGCTGCCATTCGGGCACGCCAGCGGCGCGCAGGCGGGCGGCAAAGGCGGGGAAGTCGTGCTGGGAAATGGAAAACGCGTAATGCGTGTAGGCGGGGCTGGCCAGCGCAGCCGTGCCTTGCCCGTCCAGCGACAGGCACAGCCACAAATCCCCGGCCGACAGATACGCGCCCCTGTCCCAGCGGGCATGCAGGCGCAGGCCCAGCATGTCGCGGTAAAAGGCGACGCTGCGCGCCAGGTCGCGCACGGACAGGGTGAGGTGGTTCAGACCGGTCAGCATGGTGTTGCTTTCAGGTGCCATCAGACAGGTTCCGCGTGCTCCACCATCAGCTGAACTTTCGTGGTGCCATTGTATTCATTCGCATCAAGCCGGAACGCCACCCGCGTGCGTTCGCCCAAGGCGTCCGTATGCCCGAACCAGATGGCATCGAAGCGCACGCCGTTCTTCTCCAGCAGCAGTTTCAAGTGGCGTTCTTTTAAGATGCGCTGGCTGACGACGCGGAATTCATCGCAGAAGACGGGCGGGGCGAAGCCCTGGCCCCACACCTGGCCATCCATCAGCTCGATGAAGGCCGTCGTGTAATACGCGTCTTCCAGCGGGCCGTCCGTTTCCACGACCCGTTCCAGCTGTTGCTGGCTGAGCCAGGCCTGGCCCACGGCTTCGAAGGCCTTGGAAAACGCGTCGAAGGCGTCGGCGCGGATGGTCAAGCCCGCCGCCATGGCGTGGCCGCCGAACTTGTCGATCAGGCTAGGCGCCCGTTTCGACACGAGGTCGAGCGCGTCGCGCAAGTGAAAACCGGGAATCGAGCGTCCGGAACCCTTGATCCAGCCATCGGCGCCGGGCGCGAACGTGATGGTCGGGCGGTAGAATTTTTCCTTCAGGCGCGAGGCCACGATGCCGATCACGCCCTGGTGCCACGATTCATCAAACACGCTGATGGTGCTGCTGTTGGCCGGCTCGAAGTCATCGAGGTGCAGCAGGGCCGTGTCCTGCATTTCCGCCTCGATCTCGCGCCGCTTCAGATTGATGTCGTTCAGTTGCTGGGCCAGCGCCCAGGCGCGGCCTTCGTCGTCCGTGACCAGGCATTCGATGCCCAGCGACATGTCTTGCAGGCGGCCGGCCGCGTTCAGGCGCGGTCCCAGGGCAAAGCCCAGGTCGAACGGCGTGGCGCTGCGCGCTTCGCGGCCCGCCACGCGAAAGAGCGCCGCCACGCCCGCGTGCATATTGCCCTTGCGCATGCGTTTCAAGCCTTGCGCGACGAGGATGCGGTTGTTCGTATCGAGGCGCACCACGTCGGCCACCGTGCCCAGCGCCACCAGGTCGAGCAGGTTTTGCAGGGGCGGCTGGGTTTTCTGGTCGTAAATCCCTCTTTGGCGCATTTCCGCGCGCAGGGCCAGCAAGACGTAGAACACCACGCCCACGCCCGCCAGGTGCTTCGACGGAAAACCGCAGGCGGGCTGGTTCGGGTTGACGATGACGGCCGCGTCGGGCAGGGTGTCGGCTGGCAAATGGTGATCGGTGACGACTACCTGGATGCCGCGCCGGTTCGCTTCGGCCACGCCATCGATGCTGGCGATGCCGTTGTCGACGGTGATGATGATGTCGGGAGACTTTTCGCGGGCCGTCAGTTCGACGATTTCCGGCGTCAGGCCGTAGCCGTACTCAAAACGGTTGGGCACGATGAAATCGACGTCGGCGCCCATGGCGCGCAAGCCGCGGATGGCCACGGCGCAAGCGGTGGCGCCGTCGCAATCGTAGTCGGCCACGATGACCATGCGTTTCTTGGCGGCAATGGCGTCGGCCAGGAAGACGCCGGCCGCGCCGATGTGCAGCAGGCCGGACGGCGGCATCAGGGCCGCCAGTTCGCTCGACAGTTCTGCCGCGTCGGACAGGCCGCGCGACGCGTACAGGCGGGCCAGCACAGGGTGGATGCCGCCCTGGCGCAGCAGTTCGGATTCGCGGTAGGGGCAGGGACGGGTGGCGATGCGGGTACGGGTCATGATGCTTTCAACTTGTTCAAGGTAATCGCGCGCCAGAATTTGCGCTGCGCATGCTTGCTGGTGGTGCAGTCCAGCCAGGCGTCGCGGTGGCTCAGCACCAGGCGCAGCTGGCCAAGGCGGCCATCCTTGATGGCCGCCAGCAGGGGCGCGAACCAGTCCGCTTCCAGCGCCTGCAACTGCTGCAGCCACATGCCCCATTCCTGGGCTTGCGCCGCTTCGGTCAAGCAACCCAGCACGACAATCGCGTCCTGTTGGCTTGCCAGCACACTGTTTGGACTGGCATCGCGCTGCGCCGGTTCCGCCAGCGCGGCCAGCCAGCCCGGTACGTCTTTGGTATGCAGGCTGGACGCGCAGCGTGCAGCTTCAGCGTTGGCCAGGCTGGCGCCCCAGATCCAGAAGGAATTGATGGCTTTCAAGCCCCGCTCTTCGCGCGCCGCATTGACGGGATGTTCATGCCACAGCATCTGCACTTCGTTTTGCAGGCGGCGCCCGGCGCGCGCATGTTCGCCTTCCGGCATCCAGACGGACAGGTCTTGCGTGGTGGCGGCGTCCGGCGTGGCGCACTGCAAGTCGCTCCAGCCATCGGCGCGCATGAACCAGGTACCCGCGTCGCCATACGACAAGGGCTGGCCAATTTCGTCGAAATACGGGCGCGCCGTGTCGAACAAGGTGCGGCCATCGGCCTCGCTCAGCTTGAGCTGGCGCAAGTCTTCCAGGCTGATATGGCTGCGGGCGATGGCCAGGTGAGCCGGATGCAGCAGGAAGTAGCGCGCGCCCGGTTCCGGCGCCAGGCCGTAGCCGCGCATGGCCTGGGCCGCAAAGGCCGATTGCGCCGCCTCGCCGTTGGGCGCGGGCGACAGGGTCAAGGCATGCGCCAGCCACGCTTCGTGCGGCAGCAGCCGGTTGGCGTTGTCAAAAGTTTCTAAATTGCAATTGGAGGTGCGCGACAGCAGGGCCGCCAGGGCGGGCGCCTGCAAGACCTTGAGCAGGTCGGCAGCCAGCTCGGCATTGGGCAAGGCGAAGGGCAGGACGAGGGTAAGTTGATTCATCCCGAGATTGTAGGCGATTGTGGCGCTGGAGGAGTAGTTCCCGCGGTTTTTCCCTAGCCGCCGGGTGCGGAAAAATGGCGCCACGGTGATGTGTTTCGCGCATGAAATACCATTTGTGTGGCACACTGCGCGCTCGCATATCACGTTGTCGCGGGAGCGCATGAGCATCATCAAACAATTTCCTTTCGAGTGGCAGGTCGGCGTGCGCTATACGCGCGCCGGGAAACGCAGTGGCCGCAACAGCTTCATTTCCTTCATTTCCCTCATTTCCGTGGCCGGCATCGGCCTGGGCGTGGCCGCCCTGATCGTCGTCCTGTCCGTCATGAACGGCTTCCAGAAGGAAGTCACGGACCGTTTGATGTCGGTGCTGGCCCACGTCGAGGTGTTCGATACGAGCGGCTCGATGCCGAACTGGCAGGCGCAGGAGCGCGCCGCCTACGCCAACCCGCAAGTGAAAGCCGTGTCGCCCTTCGTGGAAACCCAGGGCATGCTGCTGAACGACGAAACCATGCGCCCGTCCATCGTGCGCGGCGTGCTGCCGCAGCAGGAAGCCACCGTCTCCAGCGTGGCGAGCCAGATGAAGCAGGGCAGTTTCAAGGAATTGACGCCAGGCTCGTACAACATCGTGCTGGGCATCGACCTGGCCAAGGCGCTCGACGTGAAAGTGGGGCAGAACGTCACCCTGATGCTGGAACGCGAGCCGAGGGCGGGCGATCCGGCCACTGGCATCGTCATGCCGCGCATGCGCGCGCTGAAGGTATCTGGCATCTTCGAGGCGGGCCACAATGAACTCGATGGCAGTCTGGCTTTCGTCAACATGCAGGACGCGGAGCAGCTGCTGCAGCTCGACGGCCCGTCCGGCCTGCGGCTGCGCCTGCACGACATGAACCAGGCGCCGCAGGTGGCGCGCGAACTCAAGGCGTCGATGCCGGGCCAGCTGTGGATGCGCGACTGGTCGCGCGCCAGTGCCAGCTGGTATGCGCTGGTGCAAAGCCAGAAGAACATGATGTTCATCATCCTCAGCATGATCATCGCCGTCGCCGCGTTCAATCTCGTCTCGACCCTGGTCATGTCGGTCACCGACAAGCAGGCCGACATCGCCATTTTGCGCACCCTGGGCGCCTCGCCGTTCTCCATCATGAAGATTTTCATGATCCAGGGCGCGCTGGTCGGCTTGCTGGGGAGTGCTTTGGGCGTCATCGGCGGCGTCGTGCTGGCGCTGAACGTGGGCGTCATCGTGCCCTTCATCGAAGGCATCTTCGGCTTGCACTTCATCTCCAAGGAAATCTACCAGATCAGCGCCGTGCCGTCGGACGTGCATTGGCTGGACGTGGCGCAGATCGGCCTGATCGCCTTTGGCCTGGCGCTGGTGGCGACCATCTACCCGAGCTGGCGCGCCGCGCGTGTCAAGCCGGCAGAGGCGCTGCGGTATGAATAGTTGGCTGATCAACAAACTGCCGGGGTCAGACCCGGCGGGTCAGACCCCTTGGAATTAACGAATCAATGAGCATGTTAAAAAATCTTCCTTTCGAATGGCTGGTCGGCTTGCGCTACACGCGGGCCGGCAAGCGCAGTGGCCGCAACAGTTTTATCTCTTTTATTTCGCTCATTTCCATGGCCGGCATCGGCCTGGGTGTGGCGGCGCTGATCGTCGTGCTGTCCGTGATGAACGGCTTCCAGAAGGAAGTGACGGACCGCATGTTGTCCGTGCTGGCCCACGTGGAAGTGTTCGACAACAGCGGCAGCATGCCGGACTGGCGCGCCGAAGCGGCGCAGGCCTTCAAGAATCCTGCCGTGAAAGGCGCCGCGCCGTTCGTGGAAACGCAGGGCATGCTGCTGCGCGACGATGCGCTGCGTCCCGCCATCGTGCGCGGCGTGCTGCCCGAGGAAGAGCCGAATGTCTCCGACGTGGCCGGCCAGACGCGCATGGGCAGCTTCAAGGCGCTGCAGCCAGGTACCTTCAATATCGTACTGGGCATCGAGCTGGCGCGCGCCCTGCGCGTCAACCTCGGCGAAAAAGTCACCCTGATGCTGGCGCAGGGCCAGGTCACGCCGGCCGGCGTACTGCCGCGCATGCGCAGTTTTACCGTCAGCGGCATCTTCCAGGCGGGCCACAATGAATTCGACGCCGGTTTGGCCTTCATCAACATCGAAGACGGCCAGCGTTTGCTGCGCCTCGATGGTCCGTCCGGCCTGCGTTTGCGCCTGGCCGACATGAACCAGGCGCCGCAAGTGGCGGCGGAACTGAAAAAATCCATGCCGGGCGACCTGTGGCTGCGCGACTGGTCGAAATTGAACGCCAACTGGTTCGCCGCCGTGCAGACGGAAAAGCGCATGATGTTCATCATCCTGACCCTGATCATCGCGGTGGCCGCCTTCAACCTCGTGTCGACCCTGGTGATGACGGTGACGGACAAGCAGGCCGATATCGCGATCCTGCGCACCCTGGGTGCTTCCCCTCGCTCCATCATGAAGATCTTCATGATCCAGGGCGCGCTGGTGGGTATCCTGGGCACGATTTTGGGCGTCGGCGGCGGCGTGCTGGTGGCGATGAATATCGACGTCATCGTGCCCTTCATCGAGCATTTGCTGGGCGTGCAGTTCCTCTCCAAGGACATCTATTTCATCAGCACCGTGCCGTCCGACCTGCGCTGGCCCGACGTCACCAAGATCGGCGTGCTGGCCGTGATCCTCGCCTTTTTGGCGACCCTGTACCCAAGCTGGTGGGCTGCCCGCGTGAAACCTGCGGAAGCCCTGCGCTATGAATAAACCACTGACGACTACCATGACCGATCTGAACAAACCTGCCTCCAACGGCGCTTCCGCCGATTCCGCCGTCCTTTCCTGCCGCGGCCTGGGCAAGACTTTCACGCAGGGCAGCTACAAGGTGCAGGTGCTGGCTGGCATCGACATCGACGTCCACCGCGGCGAGCGCGTCGCCATCGTCGGCGCATCCGGCTCCGGCAAATCGACCCTGCTGCACCTGCTGGGTGGCCTCGATACGCCCACCAGCGGCAAGGTGACCTTGCTGGGCAAGGACTTCGCCACCCTCAGCGAAAAGGCGCGCGGCGACTTGCGCAACGCTTCGCTGGGCTTCGTCTACCAGTTCCACCACTTGCTGCCCGAGTTTTCCGCGCTGGACAACGTCGCCATGCCTTTGATGATCCGCCGCATGAAGCGCGCGCCGGCCACCGAGCTGGCGCAGCAAATCCTCACGCGCGTGAACCTGGCCAAGAGAGTCACGCACACGCCCGGTGAATTGTCGGGCGGCGAGCGCCAGCGCGTGGCCCTGGCCCGCGCCCTCGTCACGCAGCCGGCCTGCGTGCTGGCCGATGAACCGACGGGCAACCTCGATCACGCCACGGCCGAACAGATTTTCGACCTGATGCTGGAACTGTCGCGCACCCTGGGCACGGCGTTTGTCATCGTCACGCACGATATCGAACTGGCCAAGCGCTGCGACCGCGTGCTGCGCCTGACGGACGAAGGGCTGCAGCCGTACCAATATTAAGGAACCGCCATGCTGTGGATCGACACGCACTGCCACCTCGACGCACATGAATTCGGCGATGAATCGCCGCAGGTGGCGGCGCGCGCGCAGCAGCAAGGCGTGGACATGATCGTCATTCCCGCCGTCGAACGGGCCAATTTCAGCATCGTGCGCGACCTGGCGGCAGCGGCGCCCAACGCCTGCTATGCGCTGGGTATCCACCCGATCTACGTGCCGCACGCCACCGAGGACGATTTGATCGCCCTGCGCGAAGCCGTGGCGCTGGCGATGAACGACCCGCGCTTTGTCGCCATCGGCGAGATCGGCCTCGATTTCTTCATCCCCATGCTGTGCGAACCGGCCATGCGCGCCAGGCAGGAACACTTCCTGCGCGAGCAGCTGAAGATCGCCCGCGACTTCGACCTGCCCGTGCTGACCCACGTGCGCCGCTCGCAGGACATCGTCCTCAAGCACGCGCGCCAGATCCGCCCGAACGGTGGCATCGCGCATGCGTTCAACGGCAGCTTCCAGCAGGCGCAGGGCTATATCGACCTCGGTTTCAAGCTGGGGTTTGGCGGCGCCATGACCTTTACCCGCGCGCTGCAGATACGCCGCATGGCCGCCGATTTGCCTTTGGCGTCCATCGTGCTGGAGACGGACGCGCCCGACATTTCCCCAAGCTGGATCCACCCGGGCCGCAACAGCCCCGAAGAATTGCCGCGCATCGGCGCCGTGCTGGCCGAGCTGCGCGGCCTGGCATTGGCCGACGTGGCCGTTGCCACCAGCGCCAATGCGCGCGCCGTACTGCCCCGATTACCCTTGATGGAATGAGACCACAATGAATAACAAGATCATCCTGGCCGCTTGCCTGTCCGGTGCCTTCGCTCCCGTTATGGCTGCGACCAGCGCTCAGTGCGACGGCTTGCCTCGCCTCGACGTCGCCACGCCGGCCGGCTTTTGCGTGGCCGTGCTGGCCGACGGCCTGAAATTTCCCCGTGGCGTACTGCCGCTGACGAATGGCGACATCCTCGTCACGGATATGACGGGATGGGCGCCGAAGCAGGGTAAATTGTGGCTGTTGCAGCCCAAGGCGGCCGGTGGCGGTTACGAGCGCAAGCTCCTGCTCGACAAGCTCGATCGCCCGAACGGCATCGTGCAGGGACCGGACGGCATGGTCTACGTGGGCGAGGTGGGGCGCATCTTCCGCTTCGACCTGCGCGACACCACGCGCACCGTCACTGACGTGATCGGCGGCAAGGCCAAGACGCCGCGCCTGCCGGGCCTCGGTTTGCACCTGCTGACGAACATGCGCTTCAGCCCCAAGGGCGACCTGTACGTGAACGTGGGCTCGAGCACCGACCATTGCGAGAACGATGGCAAGGCGCCGGACCCGGCCAAGGCTTGCCCTTCGGCGGAAGGCCTGGAAGCGCTGGGCGCCATCCGCGAATACGCGATGGCCTGGCCGGCCGGCACGGTGACGAGCTGGCGCACGCATGCGCGCGGCTTGCGCAACTCGATGGCGCTGGCTTTTCACCCTGCGACGGGCGAGCTGTGGCAGGCGGAAAACTCGCGCGACGCCATCCAGGCCGCCATGCCGCAACTGAAAAGCGACGAAAACCTGCCGCATGAAGAACTCAATCTGATCAAGGCCGACCGGCACTACGGCTGGCCGTACTGCTACGACGATAACGTCGCCAGTCCCGAATATCCGAAGACGGCGTGCGACGCCCAATACGCGGCGCCGGAGCGCCTGCTGCCCGGCCATGCCGCGCCGCTGGGCATGACCTTTTATACGGCCAGCCGTTTCCCGGCGCTGTACAAGAATAGCCTGATCATCGGCTATCACGGCTACCGCAGCAACGGTCACCGCCTGGTGGCCCTGCTGCCCGACAAGGCCGGTGCGCCGCTGGGCAAGTCCGTCGACTTGATCAGCAACTGGGAACGCAAGGGCAAGCAGGGCAGAGGCGCGCCCGTCGATGTGAAGCAGGGACAGGATGGCGATATCTATATGGCCGACGACCATAATGGGCTGGTGCTGAAGCTGCATTATGCGGCGCCGGGCAAACCGTAACTTTCACCGGTGTCGTACGTGTAGGTCGGATTAGCGGGGCAACGCCGCGCGTAATCCGACATCATTGTTGGCTGGTGTTGTCGGGTTACGGCCTTTGGCCTAACCCGACCTACCCGACCTACCCGACCTACCCGACCTACGCTTGACCTCGCTCAGTGCGGGGCTGGCGCATCCTTCTACAATCAGCCAGACCTCCCTCACTGACCATGGCTGGCCATGTATGTCCCCTTCCTTTTCATTGTATTGAGCCTGTGCCTGCCCAACGCACACGGGCAGGGCGCAGCCTATGCTCCGGCGCCGCGCCTGAGCGCCGACCAGTTGATCGCGTATTACCAGGAAGGGCCGGCCAAGGGAGCGATGGCCGATGCTATCTTCCTGCTCGATCAGCGCTACGCCAAAGGCTACCTGGCCGGCGTGGCCGATGCGGCGCAGGGGCGGCTGTGGTGCGATACGGGTCGGCTGAAAACGGTGGAAATCGACGCGCACATCGTCGCCGAACTGAAAAAGTTGCCCGCGCGCGCCCGTCTGGGCGAAGCGTCCACCCTGATTGTCGCCATTCTGGCGCGGCGTTTTCCCTGTTCCACTCCACCACCAGGAGGCTGACGTGAAACCTGCATTCATCAAGCTGCGCGAGAATTATCCGAGCGTGGCCGCCGTCGACCAGGCGGCCCTGTTCGGCGAAATCGGCTGGGAAGACTTGATCGGCAAGGACAGCTTTGCCAATACCTGCGCCATCCGCGTCAGCCTGGCCCTGATCAAGGCCGGCGTCAAGGTCAAGGGCCGCATGGCGATCCGCAAGGGGCCGTTCAAGGGCGCGCTGATCGAACCGGGACAGGCCAAGCTGGCGCATATGCTGGCCAGCCCCTCGATGTTTGGCCCGCCCGAGAAATTCGCACGCGACGCCGCCATCGCCGGCATCGGCCAGCGCAAGGGCCTCGTCGCCTTTTTCCGCATTCCCGGTTACCTGGGTGGCGCGGGCGGGCATATCGACATCCTCTTGCCATCCATCGGCGTGAAGGTGTGCGGTTCCGAGTGCTACTGGGATTGCGCGGAAGTGTGGTTCTGGGAAATCCGTTGACGTCTATTTGAACTTCTTCGAGCGTCCGCGCGAAGCCGCATTGTGTGCGCGCAGGATGGAGTCGACCCGCTCCGACGCGTCGCGCGACAGGTTTTGCGCCACGGCGATATCGGGGAAGAATTCGGGCAGGCGGTAGCTGAGCCACGCATACGCGGAATAGTAGCGGCAAGTGTCTTCCACCTGCTGCAAATTCTGCGTGCCGCCGCCATACGCGTGCTGGCGCAAGGTGCTGGTTTTTCCCTGCGACAGATTCTTCGCCCAGTGTTCCCACGCCGTTTGCAAAGACGGCACCTTGCTCGATATCGGCACCAGCGACAGGGTGAACTTGTCGGCCACGGACAGGGGCAGGGTGTCGAGCCAGACGGCGCGCTCCTTCTGGTCTTCCGTGATGCGGGGGAAGAAGAAGCCGTCTGGCACGTCGATATTGTGAATGAAGCGGCGCAGCAGTTTGGACAGCGACAGTTCGCCCGTCACCGACGAAATGCGGTGCAGGTGTTCAAGCGACGGCGCCACGGCGAAGCCGCTCGTATTCAGCGGGTGCAGCTTTTCCTTCAGCAGGGCGCGCATCACTTCATGCGTTTCGTTGTCGTAGCCCGCCACGAGGCCCTCTTCATGCACGCCGTAGCGGCCCGCGCGCCCGGCGATCTGGCGCGCCAGCGCGGCTGAAATCTCTTCCTCTTCGCGGCCATTGTATTTGACGCAGGTGGTCATGACGATGCGCGCGATCGGCATGTTCAGGCCCATCGCCAGCGCATCCGTGCCGACGACGATATCGGCCGTGCCATCGCGGAAGCGCTGCGCCTGCGCGCGCCGCACTTCGGGCGACAGGTTGCCGTAGACGGTGGCCACCGACAGGCCCGTTTCCGTGATCATGTCGCGCCACATCAGCACTTCGCGGCGCGAAAAGGCGATGACGGCGTCGCCGCGGCGCAGGTTGCGCACCTTGCGCACGGCGGTCGGCTCCATCGACAGGGGCGCCATGCGCTTGAGTACATGCACTTCCAGCGGGCAGTCGAGGCGTTCGGCCAGCGCCTCGATGGCGCGCCGCGCTTCGGGGGCTCCTACCAGATACACGGTGTGGGCCGGCGCGCCGCAGACGGCCGCCGTCCACGCGGCGCCCCGGTCCGGGTCGGCCAGCATCTGGATTTCATCGATGACGGCCACTTCCACGACGGTTTTCGTGTCCAGCATTTCCACCGTGCTGGCCACGTGCGTGGCGCCGTCGACGACCCGGCGTTCCTCGCCCGTGATCAGGCTCACGGCCAGCGGCTTGCCATGCGGCGCGGCTTCCTGCAGGCGCTCGTAGTTTTCCAGGGCCAGCAAGCGCAATGGCGCAAGATAGATGCCGCTCTTTGCCTTGACCAGCGCTTCCATGGCGCGGTGCGTCTTGCCGGAGTTCGTCGGTCCCAGCAGGGCGATGAAGCGGCGCGGCAGGCGGCGCGCCATCTCGAACGAGGCCGGATACTCGGCCAGGTTGATGCTCTGGCGCGTGCGCGCCGCATGCTGTTCTTCCTGCTGGCGCTCGATGGCGTGATGGAAGCGCTGGCGGATGCGGTCGAACACCATGCCCGCCGGCTCCGACGTCTGCATGTCGGCCAAGGTGTGCAGGAAGACCATCGGGTCCGTATCCACGTCTTCGCTCAGGCCCGCGATATCGGCGACGAAATCGATCACATGCTGGCGCAGCTCTTCGAAGACGGCCGCGCTGGCCCGTTCGCGCACGAGGGCCAGCTTGGTCTCGCGGTCCATCTTGCGCCACTTGGCCGGCCGCGCCAGCACGCCTTGGCTTGGTACCAGCGCATACGGCACCATCAGGTGGCCCGCCTTGACCACGCCGGAAAAGCGCACGAAGACGCGGCCTTCCATTTTCACCAGGCGGATATGCTCGGCCAGTTCCCCCAGTTCCGCGACCAGGGTGGCGTCGTTATTGTCTTCGCTGCTGTCAGAAATGTCGGTGGAAGTATCGTGAGGAAGTGCGGAGGAAGTCATGTCGTGCCTGGGTGTTGAAGTAAGCGAGGCCGATTATACCGTGCGAAGGCAAAGATTTTGCCCCGTGCGAGGTGCGGCTGTCACAAGAGCACTGATTTTCAAAGCGATGATTCTCTGTGCCGGATAAGCAACTGGCAGGCATTGAGAGCGGCGCTTCCATTCTGGCGAATCACTTTGCTTGAGCGTGGAATCGGAATGCGATATCTGGTGCTTCTCTCTCATCGTATTTTTCCCGTTCCATTTTTATTCGGCTGAATTTTTAAATATATTTTTATTAAGGTCGTTTGATTTGTTAAATTTAATTGTGAAACTTTAACTACCGTAGCGTCGATAATAACAAAGAGTAAGTTTCTATTGGTATCCACGGTGGTGATATTCGTATTATGTGCAGATTGTTTTTCTGGATGCGAGGTCGCAGGTGTTCTCTTGCACGCATCCGGCAATGGCTAATTATCGCCACGCTCCCATGGTGCCAGCAGCATCTGGCATGACTGAACGCGCCTTACCACGCTGTCGATTTGAAATTAAGCACGGCGGGATCGTTTCCTTATCGCGCCTGTATTTTTCATTGCGTGAGAAATTATCCGCTGGTGCGAAATGAATCGAATTAACTTGACAATTAATAAAGGCGAGCTGATGATGGCATCATATTTTACGAGGGAATTTTTGGCATGTTTTCAAAATAGCTGAAATTGACGGCGATGTGCGGCATTATTCTGGCTATCGAATGAGGCGCGCCGCGTTTTATATGAACGGCTTTGATTTGACGGTGCTCCAGGATACGTTGGCGACCGCAATACTTTTCACTTCGCGCTGACGCACAGCCAGCTTGCGATGACACTCGACATACCTGTGTATGTGACCCTGCGCCAGAGGATGGCGCGCGCAGGGATTTATCAGCCATCCGACTTTGGGAGAACTCCATGAATAAAAAGCTCGCTGCATTTCTTTTTGCGTCAGGCCTCGGTTTGGCGGTGACTGCGACGCCAGCCTTTGCAAGCTGCGCTAGCGCCTGCGCCGCCGAATGGCGGGCTTGCATTGCTGGCGGTACCGCTCAAGCTGAGTGCAACGCCGAGCGGTCCGCTTGCCAGCAAACCTGCAATTGACAGAAGGAGTACTGCGCGCCGCGGCAGCAACTATCGTAGCCTGTTGCCTCTGACGCCAGCAAGCCATGGCATCGATGGCAGTTCAGGCTGCCCGTGCGCGTACGGCCCGTAGTCCCCAGCCGGTGGCGATCAATCCGTCACCGGCTTGCAGCGGCGTCACGGCGTCCATGAACGCGCCGCGCAGGCGCTGTCTGGCGCCGTCGTCCAGGCGGTCGATATAGTAAGTGTCCAGCAGGGCCGTCCACAGTTCGCCCGGCGTGGGCGTCCATGGTACGTTGATGTCGTCGAATTCAACATCTGCGAAACTGCCATCGAGCAGCTCGCGCCAGCCCGCTTCGGACCCCGTGCGGCGGTCGCCAAAGCGCAGCGGTGGCAGTTCGGTACTGGCGATCGGCTTGAACACGCGCATGAAAACGTCGTTCACTTCGCCCAGCAAGAACGTCCTGCCGACAATGGCGGCGAACTGGCCAGCGGGGCGCAGCACGCGGCGGATTTCACGCACGACTTGTTCGATGTCGTCCATGAGCATCAGCGCCATGTGCGAAACGAGATAGTCGACGCTGGCCGATGGCAGGTCGAGCGCCTGGCCGCGCCCTGGCAGCAGATGCACGGACGGGGGCAGGGCGGCGCGCGCGACGGCCAGTTCAGCCTGACTCATGTCGATGCCGAACAGTTGCAGCCGGGCTTGCCGCCTGGCTGCCAGCAAACCCAGCAGATGGCCGTCGCCGCAGGCCAGGTCGAGCACAGTCAATGGCGTCGCCACGTCCGGTACCAGGCTGGTCAGCACATGGTAGGACGAGGTCCAGTTGGCAGCGGGGGAATTGGCCGGCAGATGAGCAAACGCGGCGCTGGTCGCGCCGACTTGCCTTTGATGAAAGTCCTGCAAATAAGTTTCGGCCGCTGTCAGTAGGGTCATGCAAGGTCCGCCAAGTCGTGGCGCCTGGCGCCGGATGGCCATCTTAGCATGGAGAAGATTTCACCAGCGGTGGTGCCGGATGGCGTGCTGAACTTTCTTATTCAGGACGCCATTGCGCCAGATCAGAGGGCAAAGCGCAGAAAACGCTCACAGTACCTGAGCCCTTTTCGCCGCGAGCTGATTCTGCCTTGATTCTGCCTTCTTATGCGCACCCTGATACTCGGCTTTGCCGCTGGCGCTGCCTGGTTGCAGACGCAGGCAAGCTTGCCATCGCAGGCGGGCACGTTGCTGTGGGTGATCGCTGGCGTAGGGTTTATTGCTAGTCTGGCGCTGCGCCACCACGCGCACTGGCGTTGCGTTGTTGCGCTTGCCGCTGGCGTGGGACTGGGTTTTTACTGGGCGGCCTGGCTGGCCCAGGCCGCCATGGCGCCGCAACTGGCGCTGGCCGATGAAGGACAGGATATTGTTGTCACGGGCACTGTGGTCAGTCTGCCGTACCGCTTCGAGCAGGGCGTGCGTTTCAATTTTGCCGTGGAGAAGGCGGTTGGGGCGAAGGTGCCGCCCTTGATCGCGCTGTCCTGGTACGCGGGTTTTCGCGATGCAGTGACGAACGATGTCGGCGACGTGCAGCCGGGCGAGCGCTGGCGCCTGACGGTGCGGCTGCAGCGTCCGCACGGCAATGCGAACCCCATGGGTTTTGACTACGAAGCGTGGCTGCTGGAGCAGGGCGTGCGCGCCACGGGCTATGTAAGGCCGCAGCCGCGCGCGGATACGCCGAACGTGCGCCTGGCCGCCTTCGTGCCCGGCTTTGGCAACGTGGTGGAGGCCAGCCGCGCGGCCTTGCGCGCGCGCATCTTGCGCAGCTTGGACGGCAAGCAGTATGCGGGCGTGATCGTGGCGCTGGTGGTGGGCGACCAGCGCGCCATACCCCAGTCGGACTGGCAAGTGTTCAACCGCACGGGCGTGAGCCATTTGATTTCCATCTCGGGTTTGCACATTACGATGATCGCGGGCCTGTTCGCGCTGGGTGCGGGCGCGTTGTGGCGCCGTTCATTCTTTACCGACTGGCAACTGCCCTTGCGCTTGCCGGCGCAAAAGGTGGCGGCCCTGGCCGGCGCGCTGGCCGCGTTCTTGTACGTGCTGCTGGCCGGCTTCGGCGTGCCCGCGCAGCGCACCTTGTATATGTTGCTGGTGGTCGCGCTGGCCTTGTGGCTGGGACGCATCACCAGCATAGGCCATATCCTGTGCCTGGCGCTGGGCGTGGTCGTGCTGCTCGACCCGTGGGCCGTGTTGTGGCCCGGCTTCTGGCTGTCGTTCGGCGCCGTCGCCACCATGCTGTACGCGACGGCAGGGCGCACCACGGCGCCGATGCCGCTGCAGGCCGGACGCTGGCGTCGTCTGCGCGCGGCCGTGGCGCTGGGCGCCCACACGCAGTATGTGGTGACGGTGGGACTGGTGCCGTTGACGATGCTGCTGTTCTCGCAAGTGTCGCTGGTCAGCCCCGTGGCCAATGCGCTGGCCATCCCCATCATCAGCCTGGTCGTCACGCCCTTGTCCCTGGCTGGCAGCCTGCTGCCGACGCCCCTGTCCGATGGATTGCTGCTGCTGGCGCACGCCATCGTGCAGATGCTGGCGCAGTTGCTCGAGTGGCTGGGTGCGCGCCGCTTTGCCGTGTGGACGGCGCCCGCGCCGCCAATGTGGAGTTTTTGCTGGGCATTGCTTGGCACGGCATGGCTGCTGGCGCCACGGGGATGGCCGCATCGCTGGGCGGGCATGCTGGGCTGGCTGCCGCTGCTGACGGCCTTGCCATCGAGTCCGCCTCCGGGCCAGATGTGGATCACGGCTTTTGACGTGGGACAAGGCATGGCCGTGCTGGTGGAAACGCATGAACACCGCCTGCTGTACGACACGGGACCCGCCTACAGCCTCGATTCCGATGGGGCCAGCCGGGTCATCGTGCCTTACCTGCGCGCACGCGGCATAGGCAAGCTCGACGGCGTGATCATTTCCCACAGCGACCTCGATCACGCAGGCGGCGCGATGTCCCTGCTGGAAAACGTGCAAGTGGGCTGGCTGGCCTCGTCGCTGTTCGGTGGCCACCCGGCCGTCGAGGCGCGGCGGGAGTTACACCAGCCCTATCTGCACTGCATGGCAGGCCAGAGCTGGACGTGGGAAGGCGTGCACTTCGCCATGTTGCACCCATTGCCGGCGAGCCACATGGACATCGCCCTGAAGCCGAACGCCCGCAGTTGCACCGTGAAAATCACGGCTGGAAAGCACGCGATCCTGCTGGCCGGCGACATTGAAGCGGCGCAGGAGGCGCAATTGCTGGCGCGCTCGATGGACGGCGAACTGGCCGCCGACGTGCTGCTGGCGCCTCATCACGGCAGTGGGACGTCATCGACGCCGGCATTTTTGAACGCGGTCCATCCGACCCTGGCTATTTTTCAGGTCGGGCACAGGAATCGCTATAAACATCCGAAGGCGCAGGTGTATGCACGCTATGGCGACATGGGCATTGCGCGGTTGCGCACGGATGTGACGGGGGCGGTGGTGCTGGAGTTTGGGGACAATATTGATGTAACGCGGTATCGCGCCAGCCGGCCGCGGTACTGGCATAGCCGCTAGGAATGCCTGGATTGACGTCAATTCTCAGCGGCATTCAGACTGGAAATATTTGCATACCTTTCAGATGCCCCATTTCACTAGGCTCTATTCCTTCTACCATTCCGTTGAGAAGTTTAATTAGTTCAGCATTTTCTTCTTTGCTATGTTGGCTCAATCTGTTCATAACGTTTCCGAAGTTTCTGACAAAATCCGCATGCGTTTTGGCGATCGGAAGTTCATTATTAGCCATTCTTCTTGTTATTTCGTTAATTGAATTCTCCTCAAAGGAATGCGTTTCAATTGATATTTTATTTCTTTTTAAAAGATCTTTGAGTTTACGTCTAGCTTTATCTCTCTTTCCGCTTTTTGCACATGCCAAACACCATTTGTGCAAAATTTCGAGTTGATATTGAGTAACCTTATCACTATCGAACTCCATTATTTCATCAAGTATCTGCAATCTAATTGATGGCAATGTTGTACTTAGCAAGAGAGCTCTATCAGGATGCTCACTTAATGGATTTTTTTTCAGATGATCTATGATTAATAATGGGAAGAGACTGAATGCGGTATCAATGGATTTTTTTGCATCAATGTCAAGGATTTTTTGGTTTGAATTGTAGTGCGACGCTTGATCACCAATTTTTTTTATTTGGTTAAGGGCATCAATGACCGTAGGGTGTATCTTTCCCTTTAGTTTTAATATTAATTCTCCAATTGATGAATTTTGAAAATTGTCACCCGTGGGAAATTTATCAGAAAGAAAATCTTTTATTATCATTTCTGCAAACCATCTCGCAGTATTTGCTTTGCTTTCTGGCGAGGGTGCATCAGAGGTTAAATCAAATTTCCTGTGTATCGCTTGTGTTGGAATTAACTTGCTCATGTCGGAATATTTTTCTTTGTGAAGAATTTGAGAGGTGTCTTTTAAATTTTAACATGCAGGATATATTTTCACTTTTTATCTGCATAAGATTGACAACTATGTTTTACTAGTTTCCCCTTTCATCCGGTATCTCCAACCCCCGCTGCCGCACATATTCCAGAAACAACCTTGCTCCCTTGGCCATCCTCGAGGTGCCATACACGGCATGGATGCTGGGATCGAGCTCTTTTGACGACGTCAGCCGGTACGCCGTGCAGACCCGGCGCAGGGTGCCGGCGGCCACGGCGGGCTCGGCCAGCCAGCTGGCCAGGCGCACGATGCCGGCGCCTTCGAGGGCCGCCTGGAAGGTGGCGATACCGGAAGTGAAGCGGAAGCGCGGCTGTACCTGGTAGCGCACGTTGCGTTCGCTGGAAACGAAATGCCAGTCGCGCAGGATGCGCGGGGCCGAGTGCATGATGATGTCGTGGCCGGCCAGCTCTTCCGGTTCCTCGGGCGCGCCCATGCGTTCGATATAGGCGGGCGAGGCGTACATGTAGCGGCGGTAATTCCACAGAGGGTAGCCGATCAGCTCGCTCGACTGGGGGAAGGCGCCGCGGATGGCAAAGTCCAGCTTTTCCTGGATAGGGTCGATCGATTTATCCGAGAAATGGATGTCCACTGACACGTTCGGGTAGTCGCGCGAAAACTGTGCCACCACTTTCGGCAGAAAACCCAGCGACAGGATTTCCGGCGCGGAAAGGCGCACCCAGCCTTGCGGCGAGTTGCTCAATTCCGCCAATTGGTCTTCCGCCTCGGCCTGCGTTTCCAGCAAGTGTTTGGCCGACGCGTAATACGTTTCGCCGGCCGTCGTCAGGGTGAACTGCTTTTGCGTGCGCAAGATCAGCTCGGCGCCGATGGCGTCTTCGAGGAACTGGATGGCGCGCGTGACGGCCGACGGCGAGCGTCCCAGCATGCGTGCCGCGTGGATGAAGCTGCGCTTTTCCACCACGGTGCAGAATGCGCGGATCTCCCACATCAGTTTCATCGACATCGGTGACTCCTGGCAAAAGAGGCCAGTAGACCGCAGTGTCAGGCATTTCGTCAAGTGCGATGCCTCATGGCGTTTTTCGCAATGCGCACGAATGAACACGTGGGGGTGCGGGGAGCGGCTATTCCCATGAGTAACTTCGGGCAGTGCCGCATGGCTGCCAAGTCAATCATTGCGTAGCATGCTAAAATCTGCCTTGATATATCGTTTCTACGGGAGAAATTGATGGCCAAATTTACCCAGCAAGATCGTCAACGTTCCGTCAATCAAACACTGGCAAGTTGGGCAATTGAAGGCTTTGAGCCAGATCAGCAATACTTGGCGTTGCTTGACCGCTATATTCAAGGTGAACTTACGCTTGCCCAGGTGCGCGCAATGACCGATGTCCAATTTGGTGTCAGCGCTGATGACCAGGAAAAAACACCAGTCCTGCATGCCGCGTGACTTTCAATGACCCCTATTGTTATCCTGGTACGGATATTCTGCGTAACAAGCCGGATATCCGTGACAAGGAACGATTGAGGCAGTTCGAATTTCGTAAAACTGCCGAGCGCTCCATGGAGCTTCAGGAAAGCCCAGTTGTTGGACGATTCGATTTAGCACACTTGCAAGCAATACATTCCTACCTTTTTCAAGACCTGTATGCCTGGGCCGGAAAAACTCGGACCGTGGATATTTCCAAGGGTTCCACGTTTTTCGCGCATCACGCCGCGATCCAGAACTATGCAGACAAGCAGGTCTTTCCAGCCATTGCACGCGACAAGCTGCTTGTCGGGCTCGATAAGCCGATATTCATTACGCGCCTCGCCTATCACTATGCCGAAATCAATGCCCTGCATCCGTTCAGAGAGGGCAACGGACGCAGCACGCGGCAATTCATCGAGCAACTGGCACGGCATGCGGGCTTCGATCTCGACTACACTAAAGTGTCTCAAAAAACCTGGATAGATGCGGCCACTGTGAGTTTTGCCGGCAACGTGGGGCCGATGGAAAACGTGTTCACAATGATAACCAGCCAGCAGTAGTCAGGCCTCCTGGCGCATTCCGTCAAGCGTTACGCCTGATTGCGTTTTCCGCAATTTGAAGTTGCATCCGGAAAAATCCACGGCGCCTATACTGCCGCTGTCGATCATTCCTTATTGCCTATCATGCTGACCATCTCGCTGCTGTGTTTATTTGCCTTCTTTGCCGGCCTGATCGATGCCGCCGTGGGCGGGGGCGGGTTGATACAGCTGCCGGCCCTGTTCAACCTGATGCCGAACATGGCCTCAACGTCCTTGCTGGGCACGAATAAACTGGCGTCCGCCTGCGGCACCACGTTTGCCGCCCGCTCGTTTGTCGGCAAGGTGCATATCCCCTGGCTGCTGGTGCTGCCGGCCGTGGCCAGCGCCTTCGTCATGTCCTTCATCGGCGCGGCGGCCGTGTCTTACGTGCCGCAACAGGTGGTGCGCCCCATGGTGCTGGTGCTGATCATCATCATGGCCATCTACACCTTCATCAAGAAGGATTTCGGCACGACCCGCGAAGCGCGCCCCATCGGTCCGCGCGAACGCATCCTCGCCATCGTCATCGGCGGCGCCATCGGCTTTTATGACGGCCTGTTCGGACCTGGCACGGGCAGTTTCCTGATTTTCCTGTTCATCCGCGTCTTCGGCTTCGATTTCATCCTCGCCTCGGCCTGCTCGAAGCTGGTGAATATCGCCACCAACGTGGCCGCGCTGGCCTTCTTCATTCCCGCCGGCCACGTGGTGTATGCCGTGGCCGCACCGATGGCTGTGTGCAATATCCTTGGTGCGCTGACTGGCACCTGGATCGCCGTGCGCCGCGGCGCCGCCTTCGTGCGCATCCTCTTCCTCGTGCTGCTGGTGCTGCTGATTGTGAAATTGTCTTACGACATCTTCTTCAAGTAAGTTTTTGAACGACAACAAGCCATGAAAACCATCCAGGGCGTGCTGTGGGACAACGATGGCGTGCTGGTCAACACCGAGCAGCTGTTTTACGAAAGCAACCGCGACTTGCTCTTGCCCTACGGCATAGACCTGACGCCGAAGCAATTTTTTGACTGGTTCCTGGACAATAATTACGGCGCCTGGCATGTGCTGCTGGGGCAGGGCCACGACATTGAGCTGGTCGAGCGCCTGCGGGCCGAACGCACCGTGCTGTTTGCGCAACGCCTGCGCCAGGCGCGGCAGCTGGCCATGCCCGGCGTCAAGCAAGTACTGGCGGCGCTGCGCCCGCACGTGGCCATGGGCGTGGTCACCAGTGCTTATGAACAGCATTTCCGGATCAGCCATGCGGCCACGGGCTTGTTGCAACATTTCGACTTTGTGCTGACGCGTGAAATGTATGGCGACAGCAAGCCGGCGCCCGACGGTTACCAGCTGGGCTTGCAGCGCCTGGGCCTGGCCGCCGCCGACTGCGTGGCCGTGGAAGACTCGCCGCGCGGCTTGCGCGCCGCCAATGCGGCGGGGCTGGAATGCATCGTCGTGCGCAATCAGATGAACCGTCATCATGCGTTTGACGACGCTTTTTGCGTGGTGGATTCAAACGCCGAGCTGGGCGAGGTACTGGCTTCGTTCGTGCCCGGCATGACGCGGTCGCAGGGACAATTAGAGGCCTTCCTCTGATCCGTCTTGCCGGCATGCCATTACAATTGTTTATCGCATTCACCGGCACCGTCCCACGATGACCCTCCCGCAACTGCACTTTGCCCACGCCAACAGTTATCCTGCTGGCACCTACCGCAAGCTGTTTGGCTTGCTGGGCCAGCACTACACCGTGCAGGCGCTCGACATGCACGCGCACGACCCGAATTATCCCGTCAGCACGGGTTGGCCCGAGCTGGTGCGCGAATATATCGACGAGCTGGAACGGCGCTACAGCGCGCCCGTGATTCTCGTCGGCCATTCGCTGGGCGGCATGCTCAGCGTGATGGTGGCCAAGCAGCGGCCCGATCTGGTGCGCTGCGTGGTCTTGCTCGATTCGCCCGTGGTGGCGGGCTGGCGCGCCTTGCTGGTGCGCCTGGCGCGCAACACGGCGCTGGGCGAGCGGTTCTCGCCGTCACGTTTTTCCGCCCGGCGGCGCAAGCTGTGGCCCGATGCGCAAGCGGCGTATGAGCATTTTGCCGCCAAGGACATGTTCGCCATCTGGGCGCCGCAGGTCTTGCGCGACTACATCGACAGCGGCCTGGTGCCCCATCCGGAAGGGGTGCAGCTGCGCTTTACGCGCGAAGTGGAAACGGATGTCTACCGCAGCTTGCCGCACCATATCGGCGGCCTCGTCAAGGATGGCTTGCCAGTGCCCATCGGCTTTATCGGCGGCACGGAATCGGTGGAATGCCGCCAGGCGGGCTTGACGGCCACGCGCAAGCTGGTCGGCAAGTTTTTCCGCCAGGTACCGGGCGGCCATCTGTTTCCCATGGAAAACCCGGAACTGACGGCACAGGTGGTGCGCGAGATGATCACGGCATTGCTGGCGAAGCAATAGAATATCGCCAGGGATTTTCAGGCGATGGGGGCCAACGGCGGCGGATTTTCGCGTAAAATCCTGCCATCCGGGCCGCGCCTGCACCAGATGTGCGGCTCCAGCCATTCCGATATTCTAGAAAGATACCCCTGCGATGACGATTAAAAGCGATAAATGGATACGCCGCATGGCGGAAACAACGGGCATGATCGAGCCGTTCGAACCGGGCCAAGTCAAGGAACGCGACGGCAACCGTATCGTGTCCTATGGCACGTCCAGCTATGGTTATGACATCCGTTGCGCCGACGAGTTCAAGTTGTTCACCAATATCAACACCACCATCGTCGACCCCAAGGATTTTGACGCGAATAATTTCGTCGACGTATCGGGCAAGGGTTATTGCATCATCCCGCCGAACTCGTTCGCGCTGGCCCGTACGGTCGAGTATTTCCGCATTCCCCGCAATGTGCTGACGATTTGCCTGGGCAAGAGCACCTATGCCCGTTGCGGCATCATCGTCAACGTCACCCCGTTCGAACCGGAATGGGAGGGTTTTGTGACGCTGGAGTTTTCCAACACGACACCGTTGCCGGCGAAAATCTACGCCAACGAAGGCGTGGCGCAAGTGCTGTTCTTCGAATCCGATGAAGTGTGCGAAACGTCGTACAAGGATCGCGGCGGCAAATACCAGGGCCAGGTTGGCGTGACCTTGCCGAAGACCTGATTGCAGCGAAGGGCGGGGCGCCATCCGGTTTAGCAGTCTTTACCTGCCTTTACACCCGCCGACCTACATCCGCGCGCCATGCCTGCCGTTAACCTTGGTATTGAAACACTGAGGAGGCAGTATGGTAGCGGCAATCGGTTCAGGCGGCGCAGTCGGCGCGGCCAGTAGCGCCAGTGCGGGCAGCGGTTCGCAGATCGCGGCGCTGCAAAAGCAGATCACGGCGGCGCAAAAGCAGTTGACGGAGTCGCAGAAGGGCGAGCAGACGGAGGCGTCGCAAAAGCTGCAGCAGCAACTGGCGCAGCAAATCCAGGCCTTGCAGGCGCAAATTGCCCAGTTGCAAGCTGCCGCCGCGCAGGCGCAGCAAGACGCTCAGCCGGCCAGCAGCGCCGATACGGCGACGAGTCCAGCGCAATCGACCTCGTCGACCCTGGGCAGCATCATCGATACGCAGGCATAACAGCAGATACGCACGGATAAAACGCCAGGCTCGCCGACAGGTCAGCCTGGCGTTTTGACGGGCAACAGCATTTCCACGCACAGTCCGCCACCGCTGCGCAAGCTGGCACTGATGCGGCCGCCATGGGCGTTGATGACGTGCCGGGCGATGGCCAGGCCCAGGCCGTGGCCATCCGTGCTGTGCTGGGTATTGCTGGCGCGGAAGAACGGTTCAAAGATGCGGGCCAGGTCGGCGCTGGCCACGCCGGGGCCACGGTCCAGCACGGCGATGCGCAGCCATTCCTGCTTGTCATCATGCAGGCGCGACAGCTCCACGTGCACCGTGCCGCCATCGGGGCTGTGCTTGATGGCATTGCGCACGACGTTTTCCACGGCGCGGGCCAGCAGTTCCGGCTGGCCCGTGACGCTGGCGTCGGCCATGGCCGCGTCGCCCGCCAGGGCTATGCCCAGCAGGCGCGCCCTGGCTTCATAGCGGGCGTCGTCCACGATGTCGTGCACGAGATCGGCGATGCTGACGTCTTCGCTGTGCGTGTGCCCGGCACCCGCTTGCGCGGCGCCGGCCTCCAGCCGTGACAGGGTCAGCAGTTCACCGATCAGTTTATCCATGCGCTCGCTTTCGCGTTCGATGCGCTGCATCGAGGCGGCCATCTTTTCCGGTTGCTGGTGCGCCAGGCCGATGGCGGCCTGCAAGCGCGCCAGTGGCGAGCGCAGCTCGTGCGACACATCATGCAGCAAGCGCGTCTGGCTATCCATCAGGCTGCGCAAGCGGCCCGTCATGCGGTCGAAATCGCGGCCCAGGTCCGTCAATTCATCGCCGCGCTTGCCGCTGGCGTGAAAGCGCGGCGCCAGGTTGCCGTGCGAGGCGGCCTCGAACGCCTGCCGCAAGTCGCGGATGGGGCGCGCAAAATACCAGGCCAGCAAAAAGGCGAACAGCAAACTGGCGGCGATGGCGGCGGCCAGGGGGATGAAGTTGCGGTAGGGCGTGTCCATGCGCGGCGGCATGCCGCGGCCGAATTCGCCGCGTGGCGGTGGCGCGCCCGCTTCGTGCGGCCGTGGACCGGCTCCCATGGCGCGCGGGCCGCTCATGGCGACGGCGTTGAGCGTGTCGCGCGCGGCGCCCGCCTCGGCATTGCGGAAGCGTTCGGACGAGGGCAGGAACAGCAGGTAGCGCTTGCCGTCGCCGCCGGCCGCTTCGCGCACGACGGGATGGGCCTGGCCCTGCTCCAGCATGGCGCGCGCCTTGGCCAGCATGGCGGGATGCACCGTGCGGCCCATCAATTCTTGTCCTTTGGCATCGACGGCAAACACGCGCATGCGTTCGAGCTTGCCGAGGAATTGCCGCAAGGCCTGGCTGCCGCCCGCTTCCACAGTGGCGCTGGCGGCCTCGATGATCATTTGCGCGGGCGGACTGGTATCGATGTCGAGAGCCCGTTCCTGCTGTGCTGCCCGGTTTTTCAGCCAGAAGGTGCCGCCGATGCCGATGGTGGCCGTCACTTGTGCCAGCATGATGCACAGAAAAAACTTCCAGAACAGACGGCCCACGCTTACTCCTTGATCAGCTGGTAGCCGAGACGGTACACGGTTTGCAGGCAGGAACGGCCATCGGCCAGGCTGCCGAGCTTGCGGCGCAGGCTGCTCAAGTGCACGTCGATATTGCGGTCGAAGCGGGCCATGGGCCGCCCCAGGCCCAGTTCCGACAATTGATTCTTGCTCACGGGTTTGCCCGCATGGCGTACCAGCACTTCCAGCAGGTTGAATTCCGTGCTCGTCAGTTCCAGGTGCGCACCGGCCCAGGCAACGCGGCGCTGTTCGGGCCACATCGTCAGTTGCCCCACGGTCAGCGGCACCAGGCCGGACGCATCGTGCGGCACGGCTTGCGAACGGCGCAGGATGGCGCGGATGCGCGCCGTCAGCTCGCGCGGCGTGCACGGTTTGGTGACGTAATCGTCGGCACCCAGCTCCAGGCCCACGATGCGGTCCGTATCGTCGCCGCGCGCCGTCAGCATCAAGATGGGCAGGTTGCTGCCGGCACGGATGCGGCGCAGGGTTTCCAGGCCATTCATGCGCGGCATCATGACGTCGAGGATGGCGATGGCATACAGGCCCGTCAGCGCTTCGGCCGCGCCGCTTTCGCCGTCATGCACGGCGCGCGCATCAAAACCTTCCTGCGTCAGGTATTCCTGGAACATGCCGACCAGTTCCACGTCGTCATCGATTAACAAAACCTTGCTCATGCCTGTGCTTTTTTCGGGTGAATATCGCCCGATGATAGCAGTCAAAGGGGGCTGTTCACGGCGGTTTTACCCGCTTTTACATACGTTCGCTTACATTTCCGGCGCTTCCTTTACGCGCTTTTACGCCGCCTTGACGTTGCTTTACACGCCAGACGGCGACAATCAGGGCTGATCGCCACGAAAGGAAATCCCGATGAAATATCTGAGTATCGTCGTCTCTTTGTTGCTGCTGTCCGCTTGCAGCATGCCGCTGCTGGCTCTGGCCCAGTCTGGGCCGCCGCCAGTCTTGCCGCCGTTTCTGCATGGCATCGAGCTGAACGAAGCGCAGCAGGACAAGATTTTCGCCGCCACCTACGCCCAGGCGCCCTTGCTGCGGGAACAGGAAAAGATCGCCTTCAAGGCCCATGAACAGTTGCGTGCGCTGGCCGGGTCCAGCGCCTACGACGATGCGAAGGCCAGTGCGCTGGCCAGCACGGCGGCGCAAGCCATGGCGCAGATCAGCTTGCAGCAGGCGCGCCTCGAGCAGCAATTGCTGGCCGTGCTGACGCCGGAACAGCGCCAGCAGGCGCAGCAGCGGAGCGACGGCCGCCAGGGCCCGCGTCGGCTAGAGCGCCCCGAGTAAGCGGCCGGCGCGACCACAGGGAGAGCCAGCATGCGCATCCAGGCGCTCTCGCGACGGGCCACGCAGGTTTTGTACCTGTGCGCCAGCCTGAACCCCGCCCTGGCGGGCTTGCCCCACTTGATGGAATATATATGGAATTACATGATCACGGTTTGGCATCCGACCTTGAAATGATGCGGCGACAGGCGGCTGAGCGGCGGCAAGTGCTGCGCTGGCTGCTGGCCGGCGCCGCCACCTTGCCTTTGATCGGCTGTGGCGGCGGTTCGGACGCCGGCGCCACGGCGGCCAGCAGCGGCACCGTCACAGTAGCGGCCACGGGCGCCTGCACGGTGATACCCGAGGAGACGGGCGGGCCGTATCCTGCCGATGGCACGAACACGCATGGCGGCAGCATCATCAATGTGCTGAACCAGACGGGCGTCGTACGCAGCGATATCCGCGCCAGTTTCAATGGCGCCACCGGCGTGGCGGCGGGCGTGCCCTTGACCATCCATTTGCAGTTGCTTAACGCCAGCGGCGGCTGCGCCAGCCTGGCTGGCTACGCCGTTTATCTGTGGCATTGCGACCGCGACGGCCTGTATTCGCTGTATTCGAGCGGCGTGACGGCGCAAAATTACTTGCGCGGCGTGCAGGAAACGGACAGCACCGGCAACGTCAGCTTTACGACCATCTTTCCCGGCTGCTACGCCGGGCGCATGCCGCACGTGCACTTTGAGGTCTATCCCAGCCTGGCCAAGGCGGCCTCTGCCTCGAACCGCATCAAGACCTCGCAGTTCACCTTGCCGATGGCAACCTTGAACGAAGCCTACGCAACTAGCGGCTACACGGCCAGCGTGCGCAACCTGGCGCAGATCAGTTATGCCAGCGACAATGTTTTCAGCGACGGCAACAGTTTGCAGATGGCCACGGTGACGGGCAACGCTACGGATGGCTATGTCGTCACCCTGACCATCGCCGTGAATGGTTAAGCCGTCGTCATGAAACCCAGGTCGCGCCGGCTGAAGTTGCCGATGTTCGGGAACACCTCGGCCAGCTGGCTGTCGGCCACGCCGAACCACTTGGCCAGGGTGGCGCCGTACTGGTCGACGGATGTGGTCGGCAGCAGGGCGCCGGAACCGACGTCCAGCTCATGGCCCAGGCCCGTGGTGGGGAAGGCGCCGTAGATGTCGCGGCCCTTCACGGCGCCGCCCACGACAAAGTGGTGCGCGCCCCAGCCGTGATCCGTGCCGTCGCCGTTGCTGCTGAAGGTGCGGCCGAAGTCCGAGGCCGTAAACGTCGTCACCTGGCGCCGTACGTCGGCACCCTGCAGGGACGCCAGGGTCGCGTCGAAATACGCGAGCGCGTGCGCCAGGCGCGCCATCAGGTCGCCATGCAATTCCTTCTGGCGGTCATGCGTGTCGAAGCTGCCCAGGGTCACATAAAACACTTGCCGTTTCGCTCCCAGGGGGCCGCGCCCGCCAATGATGCGCGCCACCGTCTGCAATTGCACGGCCAGCTGGTTGACGCTGGACGCGCCCGTGTTCGGGTTGATATAGGGCGGCGGATTGGGCACGCCGCCCGCGCCGGCCGCCAGCATGGCGCCGCTCAGCACGCTCTGGCTGGAAATGGCGCGCTGCACCGTTGCCACGTGTTCCTGCTCCATCATGTCGTCGCCCGCCGTGCTGATGATGTCGCGCAAGGCGGTTTCACCCTCTGTGGTGTCGAACAGGTAGCCGCCGCCGATATTGCGGATCGGCACGGCGCCCGCCCGGCCCACCTGGAACTGGCGCACCTGGCGCCCGCTGAGGAAGAGCGCGTTTGACGCGGCCGAGATGGCGGTAAACGTCGCATTTGCGTTGCCGGCGCCGAGCAGGTCGCCCAGGCGTCCGCCCCAGCCGATGCTGGCGCCTTCGGGCAAGCCCGATTGCCACGTCGATTGCTGGTCGTTATGCGAAAACAGTTTCGGCGGCAGCGCCACATTGCCCGCCTTGTATTGCGCCAGGGTCACGGGCTGGATCAGGGTGCCGACATTGGCAACGATGGCGGCGCGGCCGCCGTCGAACAGGTCTTTCACGGGAGCGAGCGCGGGATGCAGGGCAAAGCTGCGGCCCGCCTGCGCCGTGGCGGGCGTGATCGGCAGCACGCCGCCCGTTTCGCCGACGCCGGGCAGGTGGATCGAATCGTTGCTGCCTGTGTTGCGCAGGCGCACATATTCACTCCATGAAGGCGTGTCGGTGGCCAGCACCGTGTTGAAGGTATCGTTGCCGCCGTTCATGAACAGGCAGACGAGGGCCTTGTAGTCGTCGGCGGACTGGGCCGCAGCCTGACCCATGGCGGCCAGGTTGAGGGCGAAGGGCGCGGCCGTGCTGCCTGCCAGGCCCAGCATGGAGCCGAGGAAGCGGCGGCGCGAGAAGTGAGTAGGGGTATTCATGCAGCTTCCTTATTTTTGAACCAGGTATTCAGGCGAGGCCATGGCCAGGAAAATGGCCAGGTACACGCGGTTGGATTTCGCCTTCGTCACTTGCGCGGCATTGCTGCCGTTGGCAGCGGGAATCGCGATGCTCGTGACGGCCGACAGGATCTTGGTGCGCAGCCGGGATGACATATTGCCGGACATTAATAGCAAGTTGACCCGATCCAGCAAGGCGGCCGGCTGCTCGGCCAGCGCCAGTTCGGCCGAGTAGTCGGCCTTAACGGCGCTGTTTTCCGCCACGCCGCCGCTGATGGCGTCCTGCATGAAGTTCAGGTAGCCGGTGACGGACGGCTCCGACGTGATCTGCATTTCCGGCGCCACCAGGCCAGCCGTCGCCAACGCCGAATTGGGCGGCACGTAGGACGGACGGAAATAATTGAAGACGGAGGGCGCGTTCATGGGATTCTGGCCCAGTCCCGACAGCGGATCACTGAGGTAATAGATGCGGTACTGCAGGGCGGCATCCCTGGCGTGGAATGCGCGCATCCAGTTGCCCAGACGCACGAGCGGTTCACGTAATTTGCCCGTGCGCAGGCTGCTGCCGGCTGGCGCCAGCGCTTCGGGATCGAGCAGCACGGCGCGGATCACGGCCTGCATGTCGCCGCGCACGCCCGAACCATTGTTGGCGAAGGCGGCCGCGACCCTGCCCACATAGGCCGGGCTGGGGTTGCTGGTGACTAAGCGTTGGATCAGCTGGCGGCCAAAGAAGGGGCCCGCATTCGGATGGTTGAACAGGGTGTCGAGGGCCAGCGCCATGTCCGCTTCGCCGCCGGCGGCGCCCGCCGCGCTGACGCCCAGAAAGCGTTTTTCGCTGGTCGAGTGGTACGCCGCATAGTTCTGCATCGGCTTCCAGTCGCGGTCCGGATCGGCCACGCTGCCAAAGAAGCGGTTCGCGCCCTGGTCCGGCCCGGCCCAGCTCCAGCCCGTAAACACTTTCGCCAGGCCGCTCACATCGTCGCGCGTGTAAGTGTCGATGGGTTTGCCGCCGGACAATTTCAATGAACCATCGGCATTCAGCTGGTACAGGCCGATGGTAAATAACTGCATCACTTCGCGGGCGAAATTTTCGTCGGGCGTGCGCGTGGCCGATTCCTTCTGGTTGCGCAGGTGCGACAGGTACAGGCCCATCATCGGATGCGTGGCCACGCCCTGCAGCAGGGTGCGGAAGTTGCCGAACGCGTGTTGCCCCAGCATATCGTAATAGCTGGCGACGCCCCGCGTTTGCGGCCACACGGCCTCGTTTTGCGTGGAGACGACAAAGATTTCCGACAGGGCAAAGGTCACGCGCTGGCGCAGTTGGTCGTCGCCGCGCACGGCTTGCTGCCAGAACGATTCATAAAAGTCGTTCGGCACGGCCTGGGTGGCCGCCGCGCCCGCGACGGGATACTTGGCGTCGATATATTTACGGTGCAAGGTTTGCGGCTTGGAAAACTGCGCGCGGAACCAGGCGTCGCTGTCGCTGGCGGCCAGGGCATCGATGGCCGCCATGTCCGGCCCGAACGTGGCGCGGCCCAGGAAGCGCGACGCTGCCGGGCGCGTGAACGTGGCCGTCTGGCCGGCCGGTGGCGTGGTCAGAGGCGGCGGCGGAATGGTCTCGCCGGGCTTGGTGCCGGGGGCTGCCGGATCGCCGGGGGCGGTGGTCCCCGGTGCCACGGCCGAGATGTCCGGGTTCTGGCTGGCGCCGGTCTTGCTGTCGCCGCCACCGCCGCAGGCGGCTAGCAGGCTGAGTAGGGTGATGGCCAATAAACGGCGCAAAGTAGGGTCTATCATTTAGTTTCTTTCAAGCAATCAAATTCTGGCCCGTTAATTGTAGGGCCTGCCTACTAAAATCCTGTTTCCAATTAACTATTTACGTGTTGGCCACGTTTATTTTTGCGATCATTTGGCGTGGCAATGAAGGTGTTTTTGAAGATGTAGCGCGAAGTTTGTTTTTTGAAAATGAAAAATATTTTTTGTCTAGAACAAGCACTGTGGCGGATAGGCGACGTAACCATTCCTGCCAATTAAGCTTGTTCAAAAGCTCATCTTGACAACGAAACCCGCTTCGCCGGAAACCATGGTTTTTACGCTATCGGCGAAACGCCGTTCGCCGTCCTGTCTCTTTTTTCCCCTGCGCCTGACTGGCATGGCCCTTGCAACAGGGAGGCATGGCTTACCCGCCCATCTTTCACCGGAGCCTGTCATGACCAGCCGCCTGCTCGCCTATCGTCCCGAAATGGAATTGCCTGAAGCGCCGGGCGTGCTGCCTTTGCAGCAGGAAGATGAACTGGCACTGGCGGCGCAATTGCTGGAATTGCAGGCGCCGGCCCAGTTCGATGATTTCCTGAGGCGCCAGCTGGACGCCACGGCGGCGGGACAGCAAGTGCGCGGCACGCCGCTGGAAGGCCCGCTGCGCCAGTTGCTGGGCAAGGTGGTGGCGCCCTTGCTGCCCCTGCATGGCGGTTCGCCGCAGGCGCTCAAGCGGCGCGCTGCCCGCATCTTCGGCATGGAACTGGAAGGACTCAGCCCGGAAGACAAGGAATTCGAACTGGCGCGCCAGGTCGTGCATCTGATCGATGCCGTCAACACGGCGCTGGCGCAGGACGGCGGCATGGGCACGCGCGCGCCCGGGGCACGGGTGGAAACGGCCTTGCTGCAAGTGGCACGCAGCGAGGCGCCAGGCTTGCTCAGGCAGGCGGCGCAAATGTCGGGGCGGGACGCTGGCCGCTGGCGCCGCGAGGGCGGGCACATCGTCGTGCTCGATTGTTAGCCGGACGGCCAGTCTGTCCGGCAAGGTAGTCCCAACCGAGGTAATCACTTTGAGGAGCTGATCATGCATGACTTGGATCGTACGACCCTGGAATACGGGCAGGAGATGTCCGGCTTTGAAGCGGAACA
Source organism: Janthinobacterium sp. NKUCC06_STL (assembly GCF_019345455.1). NCBI lineage: Bacteria > Pseudomonadati > Pseudomonadota > Betaproteobacteria > Burkholderiales > Oxalobacteraceae > Janthinobacterium > Janthinobacterium sp. NKUCC06_STL. Next base: position 511 of record NZ_JAHKQY010000011.1, on the reverse strand, counting down.
GTTCGAGTTTGGCCAGGGCGAGTGGAGCGGCGAGGGCGGCGCGAACGCCATGTTTTCCGAGACCGAGGAGATGGAACTGGCGAATGAACTGTTGTCGGTCAGCAATGAAGCCGAACTGGAGCAGTTTCTCGGCAATTTCCTGCGCAAGGCCGCGTCGGTGGCGGGCGGCATCATCAAGTCGCCCGTGGGACAAGCCATCGGCGGCGTGCTCAAGGGTGTGGCGAAGAAGGCCATTCCCCTGGCCGGCGGCGCCATCGGCGGCTATTTCGGCGGCCCGCTGGGCGCCAAGATCGGCAGCGGCCTGGCCTCGGCCGCCGGCGGCGCGCTGGGGCTGGAAGCGGAAGCGTCGTCAAACGAGGACCGCGAATTCGAAGGCGCCAAGCAGTTCGTGCGCCTGGCCGCCGATACCGTCAACCGCGCCGCGCAGGCGCGCGGTGCGGGCGATCCGCGCGCCATCGCCCAGGCGGCCGCCAGCGCGGCGGCGCGCCAGTTCGCGCCCGGCTTGCTGGGG
>NZ_JAHKQY010000010.1:0-239093 GCF_019345455.1 Janthinobacterium sp. NKUCC06_STL | reverse complement strand
CAGACCGCCAGGTCGTGCTGCAACCCGCTGTTGCCGGGATCGGCCGCCGCCAGCTTTTGCGCAATCGCCAGCGCGACTTGGTAACTGCCTAGCGCAGCCTTGCTGTCGCCCAGCGCACTTTGCATGCCGCCGATTTTGCTGTGGATTGCCAACAGGTCGCGCTGCCACCCGCTGTTGCTGGGATCGGCCGCCGTCAGCTTTTGCGCAATCGCCAGCGCGGTTTGGTAACTGTCCAGCGCGGCCTTGCTGTCGCCCACCGCACTTTGCATGTCGCCGATTTTGTTGTGGCTGATCGACAAATCGCGCTGCCACCCGCTGTTGCCAGGATCGACCGCCGCTAGCTTTTGCACAATCGCCAGCGCGGCCTGGTAACTGCCTAGCGCAGCCTTGCTGTCGCCCTGCGCTCTCTGCAAGTTGCCCATATTGCTGTGGCTGGCCGCCAAGTCGCGCTGCCACCCGCTGTTGCCGGGATCGGCCGCTGCCAGCTTTTGCGCAATCGTCAGCGCGGTTTGGTAACTGTCCAGCGCGGCTTTGATGTCGCGCTGCACAATATGCATGCCGCCGATATTGCTGTGTTTGACCAACAGGTCGCGCTGCCTCTCGCTGTTGCCGGGATCGGTCGCCGCCAGCTTTTGCGCAATCGCCAGCGCGGCCTGGTAACTGCCCATCGCAGCCTTGCTGTCGCCCTGCTCACTTTGCATGTAGCCGATATTGCTGTGGCTGACCGACAAATCGCGCTGCCTTTCGCTGTTGCCGGGATCGGCCGCTGCCAGCTTTTGCGCAATCGTCAGCGCGGTTTGGTAACTTCCCAGCGCGGCCTTGCTGTCGCCCAATACACTTTGTGTGGCGCCGATTTTTTCGAGGCTGATCGACAGTTCGCGCTGCCACCTGCTGTTACCGGGATCGACCGCCGCCAGTTTTTGCACAATCGCCAACATAGCCTGATAACTCTTGAAAGCGGCGCCAGTGTCGCCTTGCAACTGTTGCAGAATGCCCATTCTTTCATGCGCCGCCGCCAAATTGTCCAGCCAATCCGCATCCCCCGGCTTGACCGCAAGCTTTACCTGTGCCTGCGCCATCATCCTGCGGAAATACCCCATCGCCCGGTCGCTTTTCCCCACCCTCAGTGCCCATTCCCCCGCATCCCACAGCGCATAAAAGTCATCAGGCTCCAGCTTGATCATTTTTTCCAATGCCTCCAAGGCCAGCACAATATCCTTGGTTTCCAACAGCGCCGCCTGTTGCCGATACAGCTTGGCGGCCAACTTGCGTGAAGCTGCTAATTGATTGACGGCTTCATCCGACTGCTTTTCCGCCCGCTCCGCCGCCTGCCCCAATAGCACAATCGCCTTGCCCGCATCGCCAGCGGCCAAGGCGGCGGCGGCGTTCTTTTCCAAATCGGTCGCATCGCTGCGCGCCCCGGTCGATGCAACCGCCCGCACTGCCTCCGACAACACTTCCACCGTCCGCTTCAAACTTTCCATTTCCGTCGCCACCCGCCCAAGCTGCCGACCGTTTCGCGCCGTCACGTCATCCTGTTCTTTATCGTTCTTCGCCTGGGTGATCCTTATCTGGCCCAACAACTTTTGCACCGTCGCCGCCGTCGTCATATCGCAATGCACATTCGCCGTCACCACCGCACGCCCGTCCGCATTGATCGCCACCGCGCACGTCCCGTTCGCCTGCGCACTTTGCGTTTCGGCGCCAATCACAGGTTCCGTTAAGGCTAGCGCGCCGTACAGCAACAGCGCGCGCTGCCCTTGCAGCCTCATTTTTGTATCTCGCGAGGTTGCGGCACATGCACCAGCGCCGACCCGGCGCCGTTGGCGGCCACCCCGCCCGTAGTTGCGCTGGCAGTTTGGTTCACAGCGGGCGCTGAAACGGTAGCCGGTGCCGGGTTCGGCTTGGCGCCAGGCGGTTGCGCGCCAATGGCAACCGTGCTGCTCCCACTCCCGTTAGCCGCGGTCGCACCGTCGCTAGCGGTTGCGGTCTGTGTGGCGACGGGCGCAGATTGCGCCGTTGGTGGGCTGGGACTGTATTTATTCCACGCAAACCCGATGCCAGCGCCCAAGGCCAACAGCACCGCCAAGTTGGCGGGCGTGCTGACCCATGCCCATACTTTGCCAATAAACGTTGCAAATGCCCCCATGCTTGCCTCCAAAATCCTTGTTTTCCCAGTCGCCTTCTATTTGCATCTATCGGAAAACATGCCTTCACTTTGGCACGAAACGCCACCCAGTGTTTAATTATTTCACACACCACCAGTTAGGGCCCGATGCCTACCTTGTTGTGAATCATAGTGACTGCATTCACAGTTGTCACGTAACGCCGTGGCGATTATTAGTCGGGAAAATGAGATCCACGGAGCAATGTTATTGCCCAGGTGACATAGGTAGTACGACTGCGTGTTTAAGTGCCTTGGCGGCCCTCTACGCAGGCTGTGTGACCATCGGCGTGTGAAACCACCCTTCTCCCTGTAGACTCTTTTTGCTGAGTTTCCGCAGTAAGCGACTTTTGCAGCGAGGCTGGCACACCAGCCCGGTTGAGCGGTTGGCCCGGCGCGGGGTTTGCGACGGGCCGAGCGTGATTTATCCGGGTCTTAGCGTCCCCGTAGGGGATGGCCGTAAGGCCAGGGCGGCCGGGCCGGGGGTATCGGACCGGCTGGGCCGCTTAGACCGAGCGTATCCGTGTCGCTTGCATTTCGGTTTTCTTGGTGTTTTTTTTCGCCGCAGAGCGGCGCTGTTGTTGTAGTGGCTGTTGGGGGTCGTCCAGCCCGCTTGCGTGCGTTCTTGCCTCCCATCCGTAAGGATGGGGGCCTAAATGTACTACCCCGCGCTCCAAGCTTTTAAGACTAAAGAAGGTTAAAGGGAAGACTAAAAAGACTAGGGGTAAAATATTTGCCTGCAAACCCTTGCATATCAACAACTTGCGTAGTTTAACCGTAAGCTAAACCTACCATCGTCACTCGATTTTAAGCGTTTGATGGCTGCTGAAAATTGCTGATTTCCGGGTGAGGCGTTGGCCGATTTTCCAACTGTAAGCTATACCTACCGCAATTTTTCTTACCCGTAAGCTAAACCTACCGGCATTTCCGTCTACTGTAAGCTAAACCTACCGAGTCGCCTGTGGATAACTCCACGAAAATCCACAGAAAAATGAACCGTCAGCTATACCTACTGCGTTCCGTAGGCTAAACCTACTGCAATTCTGGGGGAACTGTAAGCCAAACCTACCTACCCATGCGACCGTAAGCTAAACCTACCGCCTCGGCCGCCGCCCATATTAGCCGGTGCCGCGTTGGGTGTTGATGTCTGGAGGGTCGCACCTGTAATCATAACCTACCGTACCAAGGCGGCGAAGCGCGTCAATGCCACTGCGATCGGCGAAGCTTACCGGATCGCTATTCACGCGGCGGTGGGGGCAAGCGGTGGATGCGACGTCAATAGCGGCGAGCCGCTCGACTGGACGTTATTAGGCACCTTTGATAACGATGACTCTGCTGAAGGTGGCCGGACCTACAAACACGACTTTGCCCTGCTGCCAACGGTCGACCACGTCGACGACGGCCTCGGCGTCTTCTGCGCCTGCGTACACGTCCAGCCACTGCGCGGCGAAGTACATATAATCGACCGAAGGAGTTAGTTTCGCGCTCATGCGTTTTCCTCGATCAATTTCTTGCTGGAGGCGTGAACCCACGAGGTGCTGTAGCAATTGCCCCGCATATCGAACAACGCCATCCCAAAGTATCCCATCCTGTGTCCGCATCTGGATGAGACTCCCATTGATGGTCCATTTTATCTCCACACGTAAAACCGCTATGATGCAAAATTACCCGGATTAAGTTCACGTTATTCTCCAAAATCGTTTACACCGTTTTTGCCGCTACGAGGCGGCCTTTCAGGTCGCCGGCTACCGGCCGGCACTATGCCTCCAGCTGGCGCGAGTCTCCAATCAAATGTCGGTATACTGCTTGAGAGACTTCTCGACCGCTTTGATCGCCTTGTTGAGCTCTTTCATCTGTGCTGACCCCATCGACGCTCCGTTTTTCAACTTCATTTCGTTAAGCTTTTTCAACGATTGTTCTTGAAGTTTTTTGGCTTCGATCATCTGAGCCTTGATGGCGTACAAGTGCGATTTTTCCATCATGGATTTTCCGTTTAGTTGAAGGTCGTTTGATCGTGGTCAAACAACGGCTTGCCGCGACGCTTTGCTTCCATGCGAATGAGACTGCCTATCAGTCTACTCGTATGGAACAGACCTCAATCGTATCTGGCCCAAAGTGAGGGTGCGTAATCATTTGAACCTCAAAGCCGCGCCACGGCCGCTCGATGATCTTGTCCACGTCGCCGCCGCGCGGATAGCCGCACTTGATGAACACCCGGTCGAACTGCCGATCCTCCAACCGCTTCCACCAAATAAATTTGGAGCGGTCCTCAAACAACTTGGTCCCGTCCCGAATCTGTTCGAAGTAAATGCCCTTGAGATTGAGATGCAAATCAGCCACGGCTAATTTCCTTGCGCCAGGCTCGCTCAATCGCCCAAATCAATTCGTTGAGATCTGGCCCGAGGGTCACTACCCTTGCTTCACTACCGAGATCAATAAGGTATTCCCGATTGTCACCCTTGATAGAAAAATATATATCACTGCCTGACTTCCGGTAACTTACTTTGCTTCCGTCGAGGTTGCTATTAGTAGCCATGTCTTTTCCTTGCCGGCGCCGGCCGGTGCGGGGCGCCCTGGACGCCGGCAAATTCTTAGTCAAAGGCCAAGGATGACCGCCGCGCACGTGCAGCGGCAACCCTTTTTGCCCCCAGGGAGGGGCTTTCCAGACTTAAGATAGGCTGAAATCTTGTATTTCTTCCCGTCCAGCTTGCTGTGATCTACGCCATTGCAAGGTAGCTCAACGCCGCTGTGCATCCACTTGAACTCAGTTGCCCCGATCTCCAGCATGCGTAGCAGTTTCAGCCTTGCCCGCTCTCCCTCATTGATAACAGCAATGATCTCTGGCTTTCGACCGGCCACACGGGCGTCACCTTGCTCATCGATCGCCACCGTATCTCCTGGTCGAGCACCGATGGCGTCTATCTTCTTGCCGAGGGCGGACTTTCGCCCAGCTCCCGACATGAAGAAATTGATCTCACTTCCGCCATTGACGGGCAGTTCAGGTTCGCCTCGGTGGCGTCGGCCGAAAAGGCGATTAAGTACCAAAATTATTTTGCTCACAATTTCCCGTGGTATTAAATCGGTGACGATGATGCGCCACCTGGTCGAAGATCTACCTTACAGGTCATCTGGTTGTTTCAATAGAACGCCAGTAGACGTTTCCCAATGGCCTGGCGTATCGTCGAACAAGTCCGTTCCATCTTCAAGCAGATATTCAACTATGCCGCTTGGAACTTTCCCACGGTTGACACGAATGGCTGAGCTTTCCCATTCCTCAACCGTGTAAATGTTTCCGTCATCGCCTTTGATGGCCCAGCTGCGCAATACAGTCATATCACTCCTTCATTGAATCGCTAGCGGCCGGCTAGCGGCGGGTGCTCACAGAGCGCTGTTTTCCGTTCAATCAACCGGGATTGCCGGGGCCAGTCCCAATGCCGCACGGCGGTGATTAGCATCGTCAAGAATTCTTTGGAACTCACTTGGACGGTCCGCGCTTACCGCGATCCCGCCATTTGCACTAATCACCCTGACTGACTTGTCTCGCGAAAGAAAACCGCTCACTTGGTGCAGAACGTCCAACAGCGGACTTGTGCTTTTCTCACCGCATAAGCGATCCCACTCCGTCGGGTTCACGTAAAGGTTCCCTTCTTCGATGTAAACAGGAGACGTATTAACAGGAACCTGTGTGAATGTGATCGCATCATCGGAAGGATCTTGATTTGGTTTGCTCATTTTCTAACCCGCTCGGGGCGGCCTTTAAAACGGGCGGCACTATGCCTACCCTCTCAATGCTGAAGCCAGCTCAAGGCTGGCGATGGTGCATGTGGGCGATTTTCCTTTCCGAAGGCTTAGTTTGACGCTTTGATTTCGTCAATAATCTTGTCGAGCTCGCTGGCCACCTTCGACAGATCGCTGTGATTACGGAGAACGGGTTTCAACGCTTTCAGAACCGTCGACACCGTCGTGCCCGCACCGTGATCGGCCTCAAAGGTCTGAAACAGCCATTCAAGCATCACCTGATAGCCATAGTCGCCTCCGCCTGGCGCATTGGTGCCGTCAATGAACGCGGTAATGCCAGCCGAACGGCGGTTGTGGTTCCGCTCTTCATCAACCTCCTGTTGAGTACGCATCTTGGCGAGTACTTCTTTTTGAAATCCACTCATATCTTTATCCGCTCTCAAGGCGGCCTTTCAATCCCCGGCTGCCGGCCGGTACGGTGTGCCAGGCAGCGCGGTATTTTCCGAACCTCCCGCGCTGTTGGTTCAAGAGTATTTCAGGGCTCACCAATGACCTCTTTGACGATGATGGTTTATTCCACTCGCAAACAAAAAGCACTTCGACCGATAGTGGCTACTACTTCGCGACAGTCGGGGCATTGTTATGCTAAGTTTCTATTCGCAGCAGCGAGTAGCCTTTTTCCATGATGCCCTCCATCTCTACCATGGTCATGTTGGGCTGATCGGGTCTGTACGTTCGGCGGTAGAACTCTTCAAACTGAAACTCCATGGGTGTCTGTCCGATCCATTGCTTGAATTCATCAATGCAAAGAACGAGCAAGTCGGTGTAATGAGCAAGTGGCTCAGGCATTCGACTCACAACTATGTAGTCCCAATCGCCACTCACCTTGTAGCTGGATGTTTCACTCCTGAGGTGCGCGATCCGCCTTTTCACCTTTTTTTCCCAATCCCGGGTGGTTGTCACGTGGTCGTCGATGTCATTCGGGGAGCAAAAGTAGACCGCAAGCGGAAGAGCGTGGTTTTTGCCTTCCACCAGTAAGGTATGGTTTGTTGACGCATTGAACAGCACCAGGTCGATGTCCCCAATCTCACTCTTGCCTTGCTTCAGGTCTACTTCTCTGGCCACCTCGACATAACCATTCGACTTTGCATTCTCGGCGACCTGGTCAAGGAACTTGGCGGAGGCCGCTGCCTTGTAGGCATGCTTTGATCCTGAGCTCTCAAGCAAGGTGAATCGAAGGTTGTCGACGATGCTGTCGAAACACAGGTCTGAACTCAGTACAGCGAAACCGCGGCCAATCAGAAAGGGTCTTCGCGTCAGATAGTGAAAACGCAGTTCGTCACCTTGCAAGCTTCCTGGCTCGAAAGACTGAGAACGCAAGTATTTCACAAAGCTGGCACTTAGAGAGGAATCGAGTTCACGGTCCGAGAAGTACATGGCGCCAGCCATTGCGACAAAGGTATTCACTTGGTCGACGTCGAAGTGGCCCGTATTTTGGGGATCAATTCGGTCAAGAGCAGCTTGAACCTTGGTCTCGAACATCGACTTCAGCTGGATCCAGCCCGCGCAGTAGCTATCCAGGGAGAGACCGAACGTCTCCGCAAACTGCTCCTCTAGCCCCGCAACTTCCTGCCGCACTACGGCGACAAGCTCTGGAATGGACTTGAAGCCTTCCTTACCGCGGCTGGTGAAGCATTCGATTCTCAGACCGTACCAAAGGTAGATTGCCCGCTTCGGGTCGATCCTTTCGAGATCCATGTCAAGAACGGCATCTTGGTCGCGCTCACCTTCGACCCTAAGGTTCGCAATATGCAGGAGCTTATCCATTTCAAAGTTCGCGTTGATGTGACGCGCATGCCGCATCAACTCTTCGAGCAAGTCGTTGTCATACTGCTCGTTCGAATAGCTCAAAACGGACACACTGGCCCATGAACCATGCTTCGCCACTAACCCAATCGCATACTTTACCGCTTCATCGCTTAGATGGAGTTCAGCGAGCCGCGCCTTCGTGAGCTTTCCCTGCAAGCTCGGATCCATCGCATACATGCGTGACAGACGAAGCAGATAGCATAGCCGCAGCAATTCCCATATTCCGCAGGCAGCTGCGAGCCTCTCAGCACGGAATATTTCTTTCTTCAGCTCCAAATGCAGCTTAGCTAGGGCTCTTCGTCGATGATCTTCGCCTACCAGTTCGTTATCGTCCATTCGGCTCAATTCCTTGTTAGTTGAGTTGCGTCACTAGGGCGCGAGCCGGAACGTGCATGCGCTTACCTGCGCTGGCGCCGCCCGTGCGCTCTACTTCCCACATTGCCTGGGTACGATATGGCGTTGTCGGTGCAATGGCGCGAACCTCGTTGCCTGATTTCGTGAAAATGTAGGTTTTACCTACCTCGATGGTCATGATGCGATTTCCTTTAGAAAGTTTGATCTTGCAGCATCAGTGCGAGTTTTTCGTTTGCACTTTTTGCCAATTCAGCGTCTGAGTCAATCTCATCCCTAAACCACACTACGGCTGTAAGAAGGGAGGTCACCAGGTCGCTAATGTCGACGTGGTGCCAGCCGTCAGGGAGAGTTGGCACGACAGGACGGCCGTACGTATAGGCTATTCGGCTATCTGCGGTGCCATTTTTTAAGCTACGCGACTCAGCAGTTGCGGTGTGAAGCAGCCCACACCGGGCTCCCCACAAATCGCCCGCAGTAACCCCCTCCAGCCCGCTGTTGTGATGGGCAAGCATGTACTTATCTACCCACGCAATGAAGTCAGTGCCTTTTGCTTCACCAGTTCCGCTAATCGATAGCCACGCCATTTGGTCTATGGTTGTGTAGACCAGCATCAACGCTGGTAGTCGGTACCCGTTTTGTAAAAGGCAAACAGCAGCCTCCTGCATTTTGAAGGCATGTGCAATTACTGGCGGCAGTGGCGGGTTGGTCATCGTTTTCCTTGAGACTTCGATCAAATTTTTATAGGTGCGAGCGATGACACTGTCGATTCGCGTAGCAAAACGTAATGGACGCCGTTATCGCACATCCCTGAGTGGCAATTTGCAGGCATATGACCATAGATCATCCAGATGCCAATAGCACCTAACCGGAAGTTGCGTTGATTCAACGTCATGACGTCGCGAACAGAGTCGAGCGCATCCCACGCTTTGGTAGTCTGCGGTGGCATTTGCTTCCCGGCTTCCCGTAACAGAAATTGAATCCGTAACCTGGCCTCATAACTCTGATCGGCAATCGTCGTTTCAAGGTTGATGGTGTAGCGTGGGTCCGCATCGACTTCAACCCTATAGATTGCACCGCCTGGCCTGTAGTAACAGCGAGCAACTTCATGTTCCTGCGTCAGATAAATGCCGCGCCCAAAGATAGGATTGGACGCGCAGCGCCGGTATTCAAATTGCGTAAACAGTTCGCTGCTCCCGTGATAGAACTGTCGAGGGAAATCACAGATGCTGTGCATGCTATTGGTCGGAGTCACGCTATCGATTTCCTATTCAGTGTTCGTCGTCGCTCGGTGCAGCTTCCATGATTTGCTAATACGCTGGCCTCTGTCGAGCAACATCACGCACTGATGGATTGCTGCGGCCCATTTCGCAAGTGGAAAGATCCAAGGTATCCGACTGTCGGCCGGAGCATGGACTGTTAGCGCCCCATAGACCACCAATCCCAGAATAAGCACTTGCACCCAACTTAGAAGCAATGCATGGATGACTCTATGCCGTCCCCGAACGATCCAGCGATAGAGTTGAATCCAGCGAACTGGCTTTCTTAGACCTCGACGCTTTTTGGTGAATAACTTAGCCCATTGCTCTCGAATTTTTGTTAGAGGTCGCACAAATACTTTACCTTGTTGAGCCGGCGAGCCGGCCGGAGCGGTGGCGCGTTGCTACGCCGGTATTTTCATCGATCTTATGGCGCTGGTTTCAAGAGTTCAAAAAGCAGCGGCGCCTGAGTACGCTCAGCGGCAAAGTCAAAATTGTCGAGCAGTGCATTGACGCCGTCCTGGGTATCAAATGCAGTGCGTAGATGCGACGCAGGGATAACGACACGGCCATTACCTGCCAGCACCTGTCGAGCCAAACTCGGTCCGATTACGCCACACGGTACGGACAGGGGTCCATCAATTCGGCTGAGCAGTTCGAGATTGGCATGTGGCCTTGGCGTTACGATAACCATGAGTTTTTTATTAGACATGTCGGTTTCCTATCCCTGTACTGGTGGCATCGAGCCAAGCATTTCGACGCGGTCAAACTCGATCCCGGCTTCAAGCACCTGATGTTCTACATCGTCCTTCGACGTGCAGCCAGCCACCCGGCCGTCCTCAACATCGCCACGAAGAATTCGGCCAGCCCATTGACCGCTTGCCGCCTTCCATATTTGCAAAATGACTTCCTTCATGATGTAGCTCTCTTCCGTTCAATCTTGGTTTCATCGCTGGCCAGCATCACAATGGTCTTCTCATTGCACCAGGCCGCGTCGTGAGCGGACGTAGGTGCTGTTGGACGTTTTCCTAGACCTTCGTGGCAGGAAGACGGTCGTACTTCACTGCACCGTTTGAAAGCAGCGTGAACACAATATCGGATTGGATAAAAATGTCCGCTGTCACGCCGTTGTAAATCGAATCGCACAACCATGCTGCCATTGCTGCATTAGCAGCATGCATCTCGATTTCAGTCGTCGGTTTTTTCGCTTTTGCGGCCGCGATCAGCTCTTCGGCGAAGAAGGGAACCGCACCTTCAGTCCAAACCCGTCCGCGCTTACGCGCCCCGGCTTCTCTCGACTCGGCCATAATCGTCAAGCGCAACGCGTCGACTTCCGTCTCTCCTACCAACTTAGTTTGCATGGTCTCATCCATACGATAGACACTTATCAACATACTATTCCCTATTGTTCATCAAGTACTTCAAGCGCCTCTTCACCAGCAAGCGTTGGCATCAATTCAAATTGCGACTCCCAGAGGTTCCCGCTATCGCGTACAAACAGAAAACCAGCGGTCTCCAGATCCTTCGCGGCTTTAGAGAGCTGCTTGCGCTTTACACCAGTCGCTTCGACCGCTTCAGCCAGAAGCTTGCGAGCAGGCGATCCGAGCCTCACTAGAATTACTGCCGATTCCCGTGCTTGCTCCATCGACTCATGGGCGATCAGCATCATCTGGGTATTCCTTAGTATCTATCAACTTCCACTCCACCACGTCGGGCCTTTTTGCGTGCCCCCAGTACAACAATGCCATTCGAACCCGCTGTCCATCCTAGACACATCAAGCCGGTCGTGGCCACAGCCTCAGAGGCGTCAAGTTTCCATATCGCCGTCACCAGCCCCATTACGGCGCTGATCACCAGCACTCCAACGCCTGATTGTGCAGCTACTGCACCCGCCCCGGCTTTGTACCAGGCTTCACGCTCACGGATGAACTGGGGATCCATTTCAGTCATCATTCAGCTCCAGTGTCCTTTTACAATCAACCCGACGATAGCAATTGCGCTTCCCACCAACCACTTCCATTCTTTAGCGCAGAACTTTGCACAGGATCGTATCAGACGTGCTGACCAATGCGCCAGCTGATAAGGTTCACCTAAGTAGTTATAAAATGAGGTGGGCTTTTCATCTCCCCACCATTTTCGGAACCTGTTCATCCTTCTCCTATTCTGCCTTGAGTGCAGCTTGGAGCAGCTTGTGCATGTCGGATTCAGCGATGCTCAGCTTCAACCGGCGAGCTTCCGCCAACGCTGCATTTACCATTACCAACGTGACGTTGTATTGCACTTCGGTTTCCCCGCCCGCACCAACTTCCAGCTGCACCATTCCTAAATCAATCTTCATCTTTTCCCTAGTGAACTGCGGCCGGATATTCAAAGTCTACTTCCGGGGTAAATTCGTACCGCGTCGGATCGCCTTCAAAGACCACGTAGCCCTCAATGCCGCGCTCACGCATACCCTGCACTGCGCGGCGGGTATTCACGACCGCGAACTGATCCAACTGGCCCTGGTCAACCTTGACGCCACCAGTCGATACGCCTTCACCCTCGATCAACAGCGCCATGTCGTCCTTCGATCCGACCTTGCGGCCATAGATTTTATTCTTCATCTTTTCCTTGGTCGATCACTTCATCACGGCAGCAAGAAACGCTTCTGGAGAATCGGGCCACTTAAGCCCATCGCGCTCAGCCGCTTGCCGAAGCGTTGTTTGTCCTGTCGCGCCACAGAGGTTTGCTACCTCTTTAAATTTGACCCACGCAGCGACAGGGACGACAGTATCACCGTCCATTTTGTACACTGCCAGGAAGCCTTGAGGCATCCGGTGCAGTTTGAAGCCGCGTAGACTGGCGGCTACAAACAGTGGCGTTTCGGAAGGATGAAGCTCGATTTCTTCGTTATAGGACATGGGAATTTTCCGGTATCAAATCAGTTCGTCGGCCGGATCAGTTGCCCGGAGTTTTTCCAGCACCTGCTGGTAGTTTGGATGCAGATCCGGCCAACCGGTTCCAGGGCGCAGGGCAGATGCGTCCAAACGGCCCATAGCGACCGCCAGGCGCACGCCAGGATGTCGATGGCCCACGGTTGCCTCCAGCCCGCACATGCAACCTCGGCGCCATCCTTGGACTGGTGGCAGGCGAACATGCTCGCACCGAAGTCTGGTCCCATGTTGCGGGTATCCGGACAGCAGTTCGCCAGGCCTTCCGCCAAACTTAAATCAAAGTGCGGGATGTCTGTCGCGTCCCGGTTGACGCGCCAGGGGCACGATGGGCAAGGCTTAGCGAGAGTGGTCAGCGTACAAGACGACATAGCGATTTCCTTTAACTAATATGCGTTACAGCGCATTGCACGGGTCATTATTTTTTTTGAAGAGGTGAACCGCTCAACCGTTTTCCAGTGTGTTCCAACTTTTTCTAATTTTGAACGCCGCAATCGAAAGGATTGGTAAAGCGCACGGCGCATCTGGCGGATGGAAAAACTTTCACCGCTTTTTTCCGATCTGTATTCAGTGTTTTCGTGCCACAGCAATTCCACGGACCACCAGGTCATTTTTCCACAGCCCGAAGTGACATACCAGCTTGTAGCAGACACGAACGATCAGCAACACGAATTTTGACTGATAGCCTCCGTACTCAGGGGATTGATACATCCGCGAAAATTTGGATTCGCGTACACCAAACCCAAGTTGCCCAGTCAAACGACCAGCAATCAACAGACTCAAGTAGGCTGCGAGTACCCACATCGTGACGATGTGTCCGGTCAAATAGCAGGTGGCAGCGAAGACCGCGACAAGAGCGAGATAAAAATTGCGCATAATTATTTTCCTTTGTCTTACCAGTTCAGTGCATCCTGCGCTACTTTACCGATTACGACGCAAAAACCTTGGCTGGCTTTCCAGTAGTAGAAGTACGGCCCATAGTCCGGCAACAGATGCGGCACCCAAATTTTCACGACATCGATATCGTTCGTCGGCTTATAGTCCAGCATTGCCAGCGCTGCCGCCGCCAGGTCATAGAGGCTCGTTTTCGTTTCCAGAACCTGAGTTGTCGACACATAAAAAAGTTTGACACAACTTGCCTATACAAATCAATGATTTACGAAAAATTCGTAAAAACGATTTTAGAAAAAAGTTTGACACAAACAAACTGGATTTTAAACGACATCGAAATCTTGCAATAAAAAAGTTTGACACAATATCCAAGAGCCCCCCTCTGTCTGTACCACACCGCCCTCGATGCCTGCAAAACTCCTTTTCTTTCCACCTGCGTTCCCTGACGAAACCCTCACTTCGAGGGTCTCACGCTACCATCTAATGTCAGGCAATAGAACTGACCAGTCCACATTTATCGAACTTTTCGGTAGAGCGGGTTTTGGGTTAGGGGCAGTAGTGCCGCCGCATATTAAGGAACTGGCATTACGCCTGCCAGGAGAGCTTGACACCAATGTAGCCACCATCCTCAGGCAGAGCACCTTGCTTCCGGCATTTCGCCCGTTTTTAGGGAGATCAAGCAAATCTCCCTCGCCCCTCAGCGATGAGGGTGAAGAGTGCGCAGGAATCAGCCACCTGCCCAGGCACGTGGTCGGCATGAGCGGAGAGGCGAAACTATGCCTGAGCTGCGCCAAGGATGATGAGATGTTGCATGGCGCAGGGTATTGGCACCGATCACATCAGATCCCAGGAGTGACTGTATGCTGGAAACACCAAGAGGCACTGATTAGCAGTTGTCCGAATTGCCGATATCCGTTTCAACATGCAAATCGACTACTCTCCGTTCCTTGGGAGTCTTGCTACCAATGTAAGCAGCGTTTGAACAAGACTGGCCAAGGGCAGGCCGTATCGGAATTGGAAGTTACGTATGCGAGCTACGCACAAAATTTACTCCAGGAAAACATAACGTCGGTGCCGCCCGACATTCTCATGAACACCTATCGGGAAAAGATCAGACAACGCGGCTATGTTCGAAAGTCCCTAATCGATCTCAAAAGTTTTCAGGAAGCAATGATTCAAGATCTGGGACATCCATTTATCCGCAAGGTGGATCCCGCTTTTTCGTTGAACCGAACCAGCACCTGGCTGCGCTTATCCTACTTGCAGTCAGCACTGGATCTGCCGATTACCCGTCACCTCCTGATGGGAATGCATCTGTTTGGCACTGCCTCTCATTTTCATGTCGAAGTACAAGCGATGCAAAACTCCGGGCATATTTCACTCCGCAAGAAAGCCACGCAGTCCCACGCCAGCCAGAACATGCTGCGAGATGAATTCAGACATAAAATCACAAAGGAATTGAAGAAAAATCCGGCGCTCAGCATGGAAAAACTTTGGAAGAAGCAAGTACGTACGATGGCATGGTTATTCGAGCACGACAAGACCTGGCTGAACAACACACTGACCTCGGGCGCCAGTAGAGAGGCCGATGGGTTAGCGTCCAAAATAAAGGCCGACGATGCCCTCGATCGTGAAGGTGCACGTCAAGTTGAAGAGATATCACGTAAGCTGTTTGAACAGACAGGTAAACCTCAGCGAGTGACGATCAGCAAGATTCTCACGGCTCTCTCCAAGGCAGTAGCCAGCACAGCAGGCAATCGGGAGCGCTATCCACAGTTGTTTGCCACAATCGACCTGTCCAAGGAAACCGCTTGGTGCTTTAGCGCACGCCGGATATTGTGGGCCTTGGGAGAACTGGATCGTTTCGAGGAGACAATCACGGTAGGCAACATCGTGTTGAGATCTGCTGTCGGAACCCGCGCCGTGGAGGAAATATTGCAATTTTGTGGCTGGGATGGAGAAAAACTCAGCAAGACCACGATCAACCCAAAAATCTTACTGGCGAAAGCAGGCATCACGCGCACCTGGCGTGGCCCGTCCGAAAATAAGTTAGGAGAATTTGCTGGCCGCGGCTACGTGTCAAAAGGCACCCGCCGAAAAAAGTTGGCTATTTAACCCAAACTGCACCATCAGTTGTCCAGGCCAACACCAGCGAAAACAAGACGCAGGCCACAGCACTAATCGGGAAAAGCGTCAGGACCACAGGCGCTCTCGACGCACTAGCGCCTCGTGCGCTTGGATATCAATATGGATTGACAAGCCGATTCAATAGCCGTTCTACCTCCTTGGCCAGGGGAGGTCTCAATCTGGCCATATGCATCAACTGCCACGATGGCGGAAAGCCCTGCAGATACATTTCCCGCGCGGCCCAAGACAGTCGGCGACACTGAAATTGCGCCGTCGTCTCCACGCATTCAGCAAGCGCAACAGCGGTCAGAGGCAACTTGATCAACTGTTTTTCCAGCACCGCGAGCCGGCCCATTTTGCGGCCTATTGCCGATCAACTGACTCGAACCGGCTTTCCCAATGCGTAAAGCTCATGGCTACATTCCCGCACAACGTCGGCCATTTCCTGGTCTCGTCGGCCGGTAAAAGGGACAGCGCAAGGTTGGCCATCACGCCAAACAATGGTGCCTGGTGGACGCCGTTGCTCTTGATGAGCTGCGATATTTGCCATTTCCGCCCTTGAGTGGCGCGCTAAGGTTTCATCTGATCAGCCAGCTTTACGAGAAGACCTCCCTGATCATCACCAGCAAACTGTCGCATAGCGAATGGGGGCAAGTGTTTGGCGACGCCAAGATGCCGGCCGCCTTGCTTAATCGAGTCAAACTTCACTTCGACACCCTGAAGACTGGCAACGAGCTCTCCCATTTCAAACAGCGCAAAGGCCGTGCCCAGAGGGAGGGGAAAAGTGAAAAGTACCGGACGCAGATTGACAGGCAAGGAAACGTGCAAGGACATCCGGATCCGCGCACGAGGCCCGTCTTTCCAATTTGACGTAGGCTTGCTAGCCTGCCCGGTGGATTACAGGTAGCTGATCGAGTAAGTAACGCTGCCGCGCACGGTACCGGCAGTGGCTAAGCCAGTGGAAACGTATTGCACGGCGTAATGCAGATAGGTCGTACCGGAACTTTTTATGACATAGCGTGGTTTGCTAGTTTGTACGATATCACCGGCCTTAATCACGAGACCTTTGTTGGCGATGTCAAGCAATTGCAGTTGAGTCTGTTGGGCTGTGCCGGTATTTTTCAGATTGCCAGTGGACGAGTCAACACCGCTGCCTGCTTCAAAATAGGCAAAAGCTTGGGGGGTTGCACCAGAGCATGCGCTTAACGCAATGTAAAAAGCGGTTTGGCCGGCTGTAGTGCTAGCCGTCCCCAGCTTGACCGCCGATACTTTCGGCAAAGTCACGGTCGCAGCGGCAGAGCCGACGCTACCGTTGACATTGACGGTACAAGTCGAATCGAGCAGTGCGCCGGAGAAATTGATTGCGCCATCGGAAGCGTAGGCAGATTGGGCTAGCACAGCGGACAGCAGAACGCCGAAAATTCGGGCATGGGAAATCATATGAGCAACTCCTGGAAGAATGAAGGAAAATGCGCACCTTAAAGTTCGAAAATGCGGCAATTGTGGCAAGTTTCCACTTTAGCGAGACCAGGATTTTATTCATATAGGATTATTCCTAAATGCACTGCAACATTGATATGCAAGTGCCGTCAGCCAAATCCCACTGAAATAACCCCCTGATTTACCAGCCACAGCCTATGCGTTATTGTTACGGATAGGAATAGGACTAAAAATATGACTAGGAACAAGCAAACAATCG
This sequence comes from Janthinobacterium sp. NKUCC06_STL, assembly GCF_019345455.1. NCBI lineage: Bacteria > Pseudomonadati > Pseudomonadota > Betaproteobacteria > Burkholderiales > Oxalobacteraceae > Janthinobacterium > Janthinobacterium sp. NKUCC06_STL. The sequence continues at coordinate 222,065 of NZ_JAHKQY010000010.1, read as the reverse complement.
AGGTGGTGACGGTGAACCAGGAGCGCCGCAGGCGCTGGTCTGCCGAGGGAAAGCAGCCCTGGTAGCAGTTGAGCAGCAAGCTACGCTACGGGCATTGCATGAAGACCGGTGCAGGCAAGGTCCGCGTTTGTTATTCGCCATGCTGACACCGGTGAGCATTTTAGGAACACTCTTATTTGTTCCACTTATAAACCTCCATATACTTCCCACATCTAAACGTCGGGATAACTCCATGACCGCCAGCGAGCATATTCCCCCATCCATCACGGTGAGCGAGATCCAGTTCGTTCATCGCAGGGCACCCATCATCAACCCGCACTACATTGTAAGGTGAGCGCAAGCTGCGCAGTAAAGTCGCTGACGTGCCGGTTGCAGTGAAGGCGTCGATCGACACTAGCTGCAAACCCGCGATGGACGGGCTTCTTTCCAACAAAATGGAGGGAGATGCCTGCCGTCACGTCTATTGGAAATCGAAATGACCTTAAGTTGAGTTGCTCGGCCCGGGCACTTTTTTTCGTCACTTTAAATGAAGGAATACATCATGAAACAATATGGCGCCGAGTTTCTCGGCACGTTCTGGCTGGTCCTGGGCGGTTGCGGCAGCGCCGTGCTGGCCGCCGCCTTTCCCGGACTAGGTATCGGCTTTGCCGGCGTGGCGCTGGCGTTTGGCCTGACGGTGCTGACCATGGCCTACGCCATCGGCCACATCTCGGGTTGCCATTTGAATCCTGCCGTGTCGATCGGCCTGTGGGCCGGTGGCCGCTTTCCCGCCAATCAACTGTTGCCATACATCATCGCGCAAGTGCTGGGCGCCATCGTGGCCGGCGGCGTGCTGTACGTGATCGCCAGCGGGCAGGCCGGTTTCGATGTCAGTAAGGGCTTTGCCTCAAACGGCTTCGGCACCCATTCGCCGGGTGGCTATTCGATGCTGTCGGCGCTGGTGATTGAAATCGTGCTGACGATGTTCTTCCTGATCGTCATCCTGGGCGCCACCGACAAGCGCGCCCCGGCCGGTTTTGCCCCGCTGCCGATCGGCCTGGCGCTGACCCTGATCCACCTGATCAGCATTCCCGTGACGAATACCTCCGTCAACCCGGCCCGCAGCACGGGCGTGGCCCTGTACGTGGGTGACTGGGCCACCAGCCAGTTGTGGCTGTTCTGGCTGGCGCCGATTATCGGCGCCTTGCTGGGCGCGCTGGCCTACCGCTTGATTGCTGGCAAAAAAGTGTAATTTGAAGCGCCACGAGTTTCCTCGACACCCGTGAGCGCTTCTAAATACCTACGCTCGAACTCAGCTGGCGAAAGCCAGCTATTGGATCCGTGGTGGCGTCCCGGGGCGATGCATTTGGCAGCGTAACCATCAACCAAGTAGGATCTACAACACCTCCAAGTCGTACTTACCTCGCATGAACGACGCGAAGTTGGCGGCGACCAAGGCACCCCAAGGGTAGATTTTATTGTTGATCGTCCAGTCCGAACGCAGGGTGATGAGCAATTGGTCGCGCATGATGAAAGCGGTAGCGTCGTCCGGTTTCGGTAATTTTTTCATGCTGCGTCCATCGCGCAAAAATATCTCGTTGTGATCATGGTCGATCTGACGCACGATGAACTGCCGTTCATAACAACGTTGTGCCGCTTGCGCTCTGCCATCGGCCTGTCGCCAGCGATCTATTTTAACGACAGGATGTCGGTATTAGCAGCGTTAGCTACGGGCGCTTGTGCGTGGACGATACCAGCTGAGGCGAGGCCGAGCAACAAGCTGCCTGCGAGGGTCATACTCCACAGCATGGAAGCGCCATGGCCAATGTCTCTAACTGACACTGCCAGCAATACTGCAGTAGTGTTCTCATACAAGTCATTTGCGCCCATTGAACGCGCTCGTTGGCATTGCAGAAGGCGAGACCAGTAGCGTGCGTAAAAGCATCATCTTTTCCACAACCTCAGCCTCGACCCGCTCCAAAAAAATTTACCTAAGCGCAGTAGCCATCAGTCGTGGTAAGCGATCGATCGGCCGCCATCAATGACAATGGTACTGGCGTTGATAAATGGCGCTTCATCAGACGCCAGAAAAACCGCTGTCATACCGACCTCATCTGGACGACCAATGCGCTTCGGTGGCAGTGCGTCACAAGTAGCTTGCCGTGCTGCAGCGGGATCGGCAAACCTATTCCAGTACTCGATGTTCCGGCGCGTTTCAATGTAGCCTGGTGCAATCGCATTGACGCGCACGCCGCGCGCCGCATACTCTAGCGCCAGTGCCCTGGTCAAGCCGATCACACCGTGCTTCGCGACAGGGTATGGAAAGCATCCCGGGATGATGGAAAAGGACTGAGTAGAAGCCATATTGATAATGCTGCCGCCGCCGCCCTCGAGCATTGCGGGCAACGCAGCTTGGCAACAGTGCCACATGCCATCGAGATCGACTGACATGCACAACTTCCAATCATCCGCTGTCGTTTTCAGCGGGTCCCGGAAAACGTTGATACCTGCGTTGTTAACCAACACGTCGATGCGTCCGAATCGCACCAATGCCGCTGCCACCATTACTCTAACCGATTCGGCTTGGGCCACATCGGTGTGCACAAACAATGATGGGACGCCTTGTGCCGCGAGTTCGCATGCCTTGGCCGCTCCCATTGCTTCGTCCAGCTCAGCAATCACCACACTGGCGCCCTCCCTGGCAAAGCAGTCTGCCACTGCTGCACCAATGCCTTGGCCGCCACCGGTCACGATGCAAATTTTTCCTTGAAGTCGATAAGTCATGTGTTTCCAGTCTCAGTATGTGAGAAATACACCTTGTTCCCTGGATGGTGTACCGTTGTGTGTGGACCTGACGCTATCTATCCAGCCAAGCAGAACAAGCGCCCTCTTGGTCTGGTGGAACTGTATCGCCGCCTTGCTGTGCTTCCGGTAGTGCCAGTAAATGTCGTAGCCCAGCCAGATGAGAGGCAAACCACACGCCTTCAACGCAGTATTTCCATAAAATCAGCGAAAAAAACAATAATATAATTAATAACCATAAAACAAAAAAAGAAAAAATCACCATTAATGCCATCAACATCAATAATGAAATAACTGCAACAACACCAATTGCAAACCCATATTTTTCAGCCACTTCTCCTCGCCCCATTTTTTTGGATATACTACCTCTGCATTGACATAAACATCCTTAGTGCTGCTCATTTCATCCTTCCATAATAAATATATAGAATAGAAATATGCAAAGATCGTAGTTTTTAATTTCAAAATAGGAAAATCGCTTAACCAATGAAAATTTTATTGAAGTAATTCAGAAAAAAATATAAGATTGGTCTGAAAATTAAAATATAAATGTACGATCCCCCCCCTCTGTCAAAATAGTTGTCGCCTCCAGCAATTGGAGTTCTAATCTGCCCTAGGACGATGGATTTGACGATGACAAAATACACCAACGAGAAGAAAGAGCATGCGCTCAGCCAGATGAGCGCGCCGCATAACAAGCCTGTGGCCGCAGTGGCGCAGCTAACCGGAGTGCCGATACCGTTTGGCCATAAACGCGTTTAACTGCCCAGTCATAGGCACATTTCTATCCGAAAAAATAACGCATAGGCTGTGCGTGGAGAACCAATGGCGGTTTCAGAAAATTCCACTTCCAACCGCGATTAGTTGGTAGGGGGGCCACATGAGACTCGACATTTAGGAGTACTCCGATTTTCCCGCTGGATCGAGATTCTTATACTGTGTACTTCTTCTCTAGCGGGAAAAACTCCATGAACGCCTCTGTGCATGCCATTCCATCCGTCATGGCGGGCGAATCCACTTCCTTGCGGCACCCAACCGTGATTATCGATCCGCAACACGGGCACATGCAGGCAGGTGCCACATACTCATCAGCCTTACCTGGTGATGCAGATGCTATCCATGCAATTACCTCGGGTATGGGATTGCGTATCGTCTATCAACCGCAGTATGACCTGCAGACCAGACGCATTATCAGCGCCGAAGCGTTGCTGCGCTGGAGTCATCCGAAGTACGGCGAGGTGCCTCCAACGCTGCTTATTGTCATGGTGAACCGGCTTAACCTCCATAGGCAGCTATTCAACCTTGTCGTCACACAGGTCATCGATGTACTGAGCTGCCTCTGCAACATGGGTGCGGAAGTGCCGATAGCGGTCAACGCTTCGGTCGATACCGTTTGCGAACCGGGCATACAGGATTTTCTAGCCAGCAAGATGTGGAATGCCTGCCTGCCGCCAAGGTTGTTGAAAGTAGAAATGACCGAAGAGTTGCCGGTGCTCGATGAACTATCCCTCTCGGCATGTCTTAACTCGTTGCGGGCAAAGGGGTTTGCACTGTCGCTGGATGATTTTGGTGCAGGTTTCGCAACCTTGAATATGTTGATCAAAATGCCTTTCGATGAAGTCAAAATCGACGGTACCTTTATCCGCGACATGACAACGAATGCGCACTCGCATGCCATCGTCTCGACCATCATTACCCTGGCGCGACGTCTGAAGGTAAAACTGGTTGCTGAAGGCATAGAGAACGAAGCCATGATTACGTCCTTGCGCAAGATGGGTTGCCACATCGGCCAAGGTTATGCATTGTCGCGCCCGATGGAGCGCGGGGACTTTCTCAAGTATCAACTTGAGAATAATATGGGAACTGCATCATGAAAAATAGAGAACAGACGACCCAGTGTCCCGATGACGTCGACGCAAAGTACAACAAGATGAACGCACATGACTATCATGGTGCTGCGGCGCTGCTCGATTGGCTGCTCGTTTATATGGGCCTGCGCAATGATGCCTGTCTGGCGAGGGAGCTAGGCGTGCCGCCATTCACCATTGGCAAATTGAGAACGGGAGCCTCAACGATTGATGCCGATATGCTGATACGCATGCACGAAGCATCGGCGCTCGGGATTGTCGAACTGCGGGCGGGTATGGGCGACCATAGGCGCCGTTTTCATTGCTAGACTATTGTCATGAAGGCAGGCGGAGGATCTGCTGTGGCAAATCACACGCTGACGCTGTTATTCAGAAAACGCATAGCAATCGCCCTATTGGTAGTTCAGCGTGTAAGTCGCCACCGCATTGGCCTTACCCGGTGTCATGCTGGTCTCTGTTTGCAAATACCGCGCACCGAGGCTGATGGTAATCGACTGGGTATTGGCCACAAGCTCGGTGTTCAGCGGCACACTTCGAGATAATGGCATGGGATCACCATTAGCGGAAAGCACCTGTACCCCCACACCGGTCGCCGACTCTGGATCTGCCGACAGACTCAGCACGCCGTTGATGACATCGATAGCTGGTATCGACGGATCCAATCGAAGACTGAGGGTATTCGCTATCCGCGTTCCGGCACTGATCACTGCGTTTTGCGACGAAGCGGGATTAGCAAGGGGGTTACCATAATATCCGGGAAAGCCTGGACACCCGGTCAAGGCGATTACAAAATTGACCGTCGGCGTGTACGAACCTTTTCCCGAGCCTATCCCTTTCTGCGAAGACATTTGCTGTTTGCCCAAGGGCACATTGACGTCGGGGGTCTTACACGTTGTGCCCACGACCTGAATATTGCCAGTCAAGCCCAGGAAGCCGACAAACATGATTGGACTACTTCCAACATCAACAAACATTCTCATCTTGCCCAGAGCACTGCCGCTGATGGTGCCGATACCCACTGGCCCCGTCTTGATCAACACCAGCGCCGTCGTCGAAGGGAACTTCAGCTGACTTGTCCGGCAGCTGCCGATAGGAACTCCGAAAGCCCAGCTACAGTCATTCCGAATGGGGGCGGCAACCTCGGCATTCAAGAGGCTATTTTGGGTCGCGCCGACCGCCCCCACGCCTGACTGTCCGGCGAACCATGCAACACCGATGCCGGGCACGCCGGTCTCATAAATTTTTCCCTTGTACACATTTATACCATCGTTGTAGCCGGTATTGGCGCCAGCGCCATCGATCCAGTAATAGACCGTCGAGGACGCAATGAGCTCAGTGCACTGATATTGGGCGCCGGCACCAGCCTGAATGAAATTCTGCCGGTAAATGATGGTCCCGACAGGCATGTCGCGCGGCACGACGAGGGAATTAATCTGCAAGGCCATATTGCCTGTGAATCCCGCGCTGCCGTTGACGACAGTGCAGTTGACCGCCGCCTGAGCCGCTTGCGCCGCAGCGGATAAACCCAGGACTGCCAAGGATAAACGTACGATTGCCCAAGCTTGCATGTTATCGCCTCCATCAATTATCGCATTGCGAACGATATTTTTTGAACAATAGCCATCCATTCAGCGTACCTGGTACTTCGGTGGTATACCACCATTCCTCCCAATTTTTTGCATTTGACCTGGCGTGAGCCGAGGCTAGCTGCACGCAGTGGGCGCCCGGGCCGCCAGATGCCATGAGACAACTGTCAATCGAGCCTTCAAGAGCGGCCTATGTGGCTTGATGCAAGCCCCCTACTCAAACTACGGCGATAACGCTATTGGTAGCTCAGGGTGTAAGTCATCACCGCATTGGCCCGCCCCCCGGTCATCTTGGACGCCGTTTGAAAATAGCGCGCACCGAGGGAAATGTTGACCGAGTTGGTATTGGCGTCAAGCGCGACGTTCTGGGGCACACTTCGAAACAAGGGCATAGGGGACCCATCAGCCTTAAGTACCTGCACCCCCACGCCTGTCGCAGTGCCAGAGCCTGCAGTTAACCCCAACACACGCTCGCCGGTACTGGCATCAATGACCGTTGTCGATGCATCCAATTGAAGGCCAAGGATATTGGGCGTCCAAGCGCCGACACCGCTCGACGCGGCGAGGGAGGGGTCAGATACTGCGGCACGGCCCGGAAAGCCAGGGCAGCCCGTCAATGCAATAGCAAAGTTCACCGTTGGTGAATACGATCCTGGCCCCGCCCCTATTCCCTTCAACGATGACATCTGCTGTTTCCCCAAAGCTACGCTGACGTTCGGCGTAGTACATGTCACGCCCACAATCTGAATTGTGCCAGTCACGGCAACTTCCGCGTCAATGTACAAATTACTATTACCAATACCCGTAGTCATTTGCGCCCTGCCCAGTGCCGCGCCGTTAATGGTGCCAGTGCCTGCTGGTCCCGTCTTAATCAGCAGCAACGCCGCGTCTGGTGGGAACTTCAACCCACTTGCAAAGCAACTACCAGAAGGAGGAGCGCCTACCCCGGTCGACCCGGCACATCCACCACTAACGGCAGGAGTCTGCGTATATCCTGGGCCGAACGCGCCCACCCCTGCCCCGCCATACCACGCGATACCGATGCCAGGCACGCCCGTCTCATATATTTTTCCCGCATAAACCCCGGCCGAATAGCCAGTGATGCTTGGCGCACTAACGAGTATGAAATAATCAGTCCGTACCCCACTGACGACAGGACATTGCAACGTCAGGCCCATTCCGGGCTGGTTGATCTGTTGCTTATAAAGTATGGTACCCGCAGGCGCGTCTCGTGCCACTGTGAGAGTATTAATCTGCAAGGCAATGCTGCCAAAGTAAAAGTTGGTACCATTTCCTCTAATGCAAACGTCGCCATCTTGGGCCTGGGCGGACTGTGTTGCGACAGATAACGCCAGGGCGGCCAAGCATAAGCGAACTATGGTGCCAACTTGCATGATATCGCCTTTCTAATAAATTTCATTTTAAGTAATTTTATTGATAATGCTTGCCATTGTGCACACAAGCCCACGCCGCAAGCACGGCATTAATATGATGCTTTATCTTGGAGGTCCGTTTTGAGCACTCGGCCTGGCGATAGCGCCGGCCAGTGGCACGCCGGCAGTCACCTTGGTCATCATGACTTCTGGTGAGCACACGGCATCGACCTGCTGCAATTTTCCGCCAAGTCCCTGCATGACAGCGATCGGGATGAGCAAGCCGCAACGCTCATGTGCTTTGCTACCCCAAAAAACAGTCAATCGCCGACTACTTTCCTGGAGGCGCGCATACAATTGGCCGTCCTGACCTACCATGCCTACCGTCAAGCCTTGCTCATCCTTGACAGCGGCGCCGAAGGGCAGCGCCGCGCCGCCGGACAGGCGCACATTGAACAGTACCGCACGGCCCGTGCTGGTGACATACTTCAGGTACACGATGGCGCCATCGCGCGGCGCCACTTGCTGGCTCGTTTCGCGCAGTTCGACATCCATCGATGTCCCCACCGGATCGATCCCTACCTCATTCAATTCATATGGACGCAAATAAGGCACAACCGCATTGCCGTTGGCATCAAGCTTGAGTCCCGCATAGCCGGCCACCTTGGCGCCAGCGGCACCAGGTGCATGCACCACGGCCATGGTTTCGCCACGGTATGGCGACAAGGTCACGCCACCTGGATGGGCAACAACGCTACCGCTCACGTTGAGCGAGGCACTGCTATAGCCCTGACCGCGCCCGAGGGAACCGCCGACGAAGGCTTGCGCCCCCGTGAACTGGCCATTCAGGCTGCTGCTGGTGTTGCGGCCATCACGGCTGACAGATGCGCCGTAGCCAAATTGATTTTCATCGCCGGCGGTGCCACTCAGTGATGCCAACTGGCTGAGGCGGCCATCCGCATTACGCGACACTTGGGCCGATAGCTGCGGAGCAGACAGGCTGCCTCCGCTTCCAAGCGGCAGGCTCAAGGTCAGCTGCAAGCGATTTTCCGTGCTACCGTATGCATTCTTGCCGCGGTTGGCGCTGATGCCGTAACTCGCGCGCCCCAGCTGCTTGTTATAGTTGATCTGGTATTGCATATCCTGGCCGCGCCGGTTCCAGTAATTCTGTGCAAAACCGCTGATGCTGACGTTACCCCAGTCGCCCAGGGCCTGGTCGGCAGTCAGTGATACGCGGTTGCGAGGACGATCCAGCATGTTGGAGGCATAGCCTTTTCGTTCGGCATCGAGCATTTGTATGGCATTGGCAAAATCCAGGTAGCCGCTGGTGGAGAAACGGTAGGCGGCCATCGAGAAATTACTGCCAGTACTGAAGATATTCTTGTTGTACGAGAAGCGCGCACTCTGTCCTTGGGACGTGTCAGCGGAGAGTTTTGCCTGCGCGTGACTCAAGTCGACGGACATGGCGCCGATGGCCGTGGAAAAAGCCATGCCACCCAACACCGATAAATAGTCCGTGCTGGCCTGTATACCGCCATAGCTGGTCATGGTGTTGTTCAAACCATACTGCATCACACCCTGCAGGAATTGCGCCTGCCGGCTCAGATAAGTATTGCGCGTTATGCCAGCGGTCGCACTGAAGCGCAGCGAGCCAGGTCGCAACAACTGACTGACGGCGGCATACGGCACCAAGAAACGCTGCTCGCTGCCATCCGCTTCCAGTACCGTGACACTCAAATCGCCACCATAACCGGTGGCATACAGATCGTCGATAACGAAGGCACCAGGCGCCACCGTAGTTTCTAGCAATAGATTGCCAGCCTGGCGTATGCTTACGCGGGCGTTGGTACGCGCCACGCCGCGCACCACAGGCGCATAGCCGCGCAAGGAGTTCGGCAGCATACGGTCGTCACTGGCCAGTTGCACTCCCCGGAAGGATAGTGAATCGAAGATTTCGCCGGTGGTATTGCTATCGCCCAGAGTCAACTGACTTTTCAACGCGGTAATGTCGCGCCGCACATAGGTATCGAGCACCTGATAATGGCTGCCACCCGTCTGCCAATTCAGCGCGCCATTATGGCGAAAACGCCAGCCACCCATGTTGAAGCTGCCATTGAGGCCTAGATACGCGGAACCCGAAGCAAAACCGCTACTCTTGCTGTGATAACCATTAAAGTTATACGCCAGCATGCCCGCAGTGACGCCGCTGTCCCATAATTCCGGGCTGACATAACCGCGTGCATCGCGCCGCAGCGATGCCTGCGGAATGCTGATATCGACCTGCTGGCTATCAGGCAGGAACACGGCAGTCGCATTATCGATCAGTTTACTCACATCTACGCACTGCCCTTCCTCGAGCAAGGTGACGGCTTCGCGGGACAGGCGCGACAGATTGACGCCCAGCAGTTCGAGAAATTTGCGCGACACACACACCACAGGATGGCTGCCGTCATCATTGGCGTTGATGCGGACATCCTGACGATTTTTCAGCTGGCCATTGAGCGCGATATCGGCGCGGTAGGTACCCGGCAGTACCGGATTTCCCTTCTGATAAGCGGTCAGATCCAGTCCGCGCGAGCCCTCCGGCAAGAAAGCCGCATTGAACTCGACTTCATCCGCATACACCGTTGGCATGGCAAGGAGGCACGATGTCAGCACCACCATCTTGACGACTTTAGCGGTAAAGCGCTTGGTGCCAGAATAACGGCCAGCATGCCGAAGAGAGTGCACATGGAAGTAAACATTCATATATTGTGCCTCAAGGCGCGGGCCGTACGGCAGGCGCTGACAGCGCGCGCCGGGTGATTACTTGCGCACCATAATCATTAATAGCGCTAAATTCCACCTCTGCTCCGGCAACCGGCAAGGCCTTCAGGACGGGCAAAGCAAATTGCATGGCTTCACCAGGCGCCACCATACTGCCCTCAATCTGGCTGCGCTCGGCTCCAGCAATGAGGGACACACCGGCTATCGAAACGTGAAATGCGGACGGATTGAATGCCTCCAGGGCAAAGCCGTCGCCATTGCTGGCTGGTACGGCCCGCCATTGCACCAGCCCGATTGCATCGCTGGCATTGCCGACCAAACCCTCGGGGCGATAAAAAATCTTGATACGCGAACGGAATGCCATCTGCAGGGAATTCACGTCGACCTCTTGCGACTTGGGTGGAATCTCGAGCACATTCAGCCAAAATACCGTTTCTTTCGTCGTCGGCAACGGTGCGCCGACAAACATCAGCCTCAGGCTTTGCCCCTTGCCCGGGTCAACGCGAGACAGGGGCGGCGTGAGCAGAAAAGGCGTCTTGGCCGTGGCGAGCGTCGACGCGACATCGCCGGCATCGACCCATGCTTGCACCAGCGCGGGCTGAGTGCCGTCATTAGTCAGCTTGACCGTGATTTCTTTTTGCTTTTCCAAATAAATCTGTCGCGTGCCCGTGATCACCACGCTGGCCATTGACGAAGAACAAGACAGCAATGCCAGAGTGAGCAGTAGTGCGCGTTGTGCAGGGTAGTAACGGGACATGCGAAGACTCCAGGATCTGTGCAGGAAGCGCACCCCGCCAATTTGGCGAGGGCTTGCTTGCCTGACCGTTGGATTACTGATAGGTGATCGAATAAGTAACGGCACCGATTACGGTACCGGCAGTGGCTACGCCGGTGGAAATGTATTGCACGGCGTAAGGCAGAACGGTAGTGGGAGTGGTGCCGGTGGTATTTTTTTTAATCTTGCTGGTACTGGTGGTTTGTCCGATATCACCGGCCTTGATCACGGTATCGCTGGTGAGGTCAACCAGTTGCAGCGCAACCTGTTTGGCAGCGCCGGTATTTTTCACGTAGCCAGTAACCTGATCAACACCGGCGCCTGATTCAAAATAGGCAGCAGCGCTGGTGGATGTACCAGCGCATGCACTCAGCGTAATGTTAAAAGCTGTCTGGCCGGCTGTAGCTTTATCCGTCGACAGCTGCTTCGCCGATACTTTCGGCAAAGTCACGCTCGCGGCAGCAGGACCGACTGCACCGTTGACATTGACGGTACAAGTCGAATCGAGCAGTTCGCCGGTGAAGTTAATGGTGCCGTCGGAAGCGAAGGCGGATTGGGCTACGACGGCGGACAACAGAACGGCGAGAATTCGGGCCTGGGAAATCATTGTGCAACTCCTGAATGAATGAAAGTAGATGCGTTCTTTTAAGTTGTAGAACGCGGCTTTTGGTACAGAATCGTACTTTACAGAGATCGAGATTTTGTCCATATAGGATTGCTCCTAAATACACTGCAGCATTGACAAATAAGCACCCTAGGCGAATCCGAACTGCAAAGCGCTGCCGGCATACAGCGGCGGCTCTGGATTACACAACTGCGGCACGAGGTAGCCTTTCCCCCGTCACGGTTGAAGGCAGTGCATTTAATGGGATAGGAAAGTTCTACAGCTACGCTAACGCCGGGGGTACACACAGCACAGACGATTTTGCTCTGACTGCATCGAGGGAGCAGAAATGAAGAGGGGAAGGGATGCGAAACTGGGAACGATTAGCCTGCACAGCCATTGCAAACCGTAGCGGTCGCTAGTGGCGTTTGGCAGGCAAGACGGCCGCACCACGCACGACTTGCGCGGGAAGTGGCGCATCAACCCTGCCGGGGAGTGAGTATGGGGTGGACTAAGTTATTGCATGCGAGATGCGCTCGCGCGCGCTTGCCAGCACCTCACGCCTCGCCTATGGTATGCCTGATTTTGAACAGTTCGTTGTTTGATGTGACACCGAGCTTGCGGAAAGCGGCGGTTTTTTGCGAGCTGATGGTTTTAATGCTGCGCTTGAATTTTTCGGCAATTTCAGTCACTGTCATGCCTGCCAGATAGCAGCGGATCACTTCGCGCTCACGCGCTGACAGTGCTGCCCCCACCAAGGTATCGGCGCTGCCATCTGTCGCATCGATGTCACAGGTGGTTGTCGCCTCCGCCACCCGATAGGACATCTCCGCACTGAGGTAGACGGCGCCAGAAGCCACTCTGCGCAAAGCACTGATCAAGTCTGCCATCTGCTCGCCCTTGCCAACAAAGCCCCGCGCTCCTACCCTCAGTGCCAGCGCTACTGTGGCCGGCTCGTGATGCGCGGACAATACCAGGATAGGACAGTCAGGAAACTTGACGCGCAGCGCGCGTATCAGCGAGACTCCATCGAGCTCATCGGGCCCCAGGTCATAGTCGAGTAACAAGATATCGGCCTGACGAAACTGCAGTCCTGCCATCAACTCGCGGCTGCTGCCGTAGGAGCCCACTACCTCAATATCTCGCTCAGCGGCGAGTTGGCTCCCGAGGACATGGCGCACCACAGCATGATCATCAAGCAAGGCAATACGTAAACGGTTCGTTGGCATGAATAGCGACCAGGAAACAAGCAGGGAAAATTTCTTTAGTCAAATTATTCTTATTAATTGACTGCCACACCTACAGTGGCAGTCAATCAAAGAAATGCTCCGCCAAAGCGATTAAAAAAAGACAGCCATATTCAGATAAAGAGCAATGTCGCGACTTTCTTGCCACTTCATACTTTGCGTAAGTATCTATCGGCAATTCTAGCAGGCAGTTGACCTGGCACCTTCCCCACTCCTCGCCCTTTTCCGACACATAAAAAAAAATCATCGAGTTCCATCGGGCGAGCCAGCGCATAGCCTTGTCCGGTACTGCAGCCAAGATCGAACAATGCCGAAATACTCGACTCATCTTCAATACCTTCAACTACCAACTTCATATTCAACAGCCGCGTCAGGGACAGGATAGCGGTAATGACGGCCCGTGAGGAGGCGTTCGTTTCCATATCGTGCACAAACGATCCATCTACCTTCAATTCATCGAAAGTCATCTTTGCCAATAAATGCAGGGTCGCTGAACCTTGGCCAAAATCATCGAGCGAAACCGGAAACCCTTTTGCACGCAAAGTATTGAGCGAAGCAGACAGGCACAGCTCATCGTCGACAGGCGAGTCGCCAGTCAGTTCAATCTTCAACAACTGCGGCGACAGGCCGGCCCGTTGCATCTTTTCAGCCAGCCGTTCAGGAAGTCCTGGTGTGCACACTGTCTCGGCGGAGGCATTCAATGCTATGGGCAATTCCACCTGCTCCTGCTTTAGCAAAAGCAGAACGTCAATAACGCGCGTCTCGATAAAGCTGAACAACAGTAGATGTAAGCCAAGGCGATTGACCATAGGAATCAGTACAGATGGAGACACTTCGCCATAATTTGGGTGATGCCAACGCAACAGCGCCTCTGCCCCGACGATGCGCCGCGTGCACAAATCAAACTGCGGCTGCAACATCACACGCAGATTCTTTCCTGTGGTCAAGGCCTCAATCACATCGGCCTCAGTTGGACCTTCCTCCGTCAAAACCGATACAGCACCGCTCAATGGCGAAGAAGTAAGCAGGAGCTGGCGTAAGGCATCGACAAATGCCACTTTGCCTCCCCCATGCACCATCCCGATATTGATGCGTTCCTGACGTGCCAGCCGAGCATGCAACAACAGCGCCGCCACGGACAGACCGCCGATCCGAGGCCCTGTTACCTTCCCAAAAATCGTTTTTTTCTGCGTGGGAATGACGTTCGCCAATGTGGGCTGACCTACCCATAAAATATGCGGGAAACGTGGCAGATGGCTTGCCACATCCAGCGACTTGAGCAGGCAGGGCAGCATCAAGCCACCATGCTCGACATTGCACACGATCACGTCCACATCGCCTTCGCGCAGACGCGTGGTAGCCAGGCCCAACGACGGAAAATTTTCCACCTTGCCGATACCGAGCGCATCGAGCATGGCATTGAGCCATCGCATGCTATCCATATCTTGACCGGGCACCAGCGTGATCACGCGCAAGGCATTGAACTCGCCGCCCATGGAGGAGATGATGGTTTTCACGGCAGTTTCCTAATTTTAAAAGAGCAGATGATATCGATGCCCCCCAGGCCAACCAATCGGAATAGGACTAAAAAAACGCCGCCCATATGAAAGAAAATAGCCGACAAACAGGGGGAAGGCAGCGAAGTTAACTAATCCTTAATCCCGAAACGCTTGCGGTCGTCACCCATGCATGCCCTGAGTTCTAAAATACTGAGACCACTTACCTCATGCATACGTATCAAGATGGCCGCGCTGACCGGCAAAGTGCCGTTCTTTATTTTTGAGATAATGGGGGGAGATACCTGCAACTCGCGTGCCAGGGCCGCATAATTTTTCAGTCCAAGAAAATCGATAAGTGTATCGAGCAAGTCGGAGTTTCGATAACATATCTCATCATTGTGGGGGCGACGATTGCGAAGTCCTGTTACACGCACTAATGGCTGCTTTAATTTTTTCTTCATGGCTACGACCTTCGAATAGAGAATTTACTGACGCATGCAAGGTATGAACACACAGGGATCAGCGCGGACCTGGCGACGGCATTAATATTTTGACCATTGGCCACCGCCCATACAGAGCAAAGTGTAGCCACACACTTTCCTGGCTGAAATCAGATCAGTCCTAAAATAGGCGATAGGAACCGCAAAAATGATCATTCACGCGCAAGCAAGTGCGGTTGAGTACCGCGACACTACTGACGAAGGCAGAGCTATGATTCAGATGGGGCGCAGACGTGGCGCGACACTTGGCCTTGGCTTGGACAACTCGCAAGGCACGAATAGTGCCTGCCATCCGTGTTGATCAGGCAGGTAGCCGAAACGCGCGATGAGCGGCTAGGCCCGACTTGTCGACGTGGCCCCTACCCTTGTTGAAGTTGTCGGCAGCGGCCTTCATTTCGTGGCCGATGCCGCGACCTTCACGCCCCGGCAACTGGGCAAGCCCTCTGCAGCCTCTTTTTTGCCAGCCAGACTAGCGCTGTGGCCAAAAACAAACTTCCAGTAATACACAGCAGCGCCGCGACCAGCCAGCCCCAAGTGGACTGCAAAGAAAAGAATACTGTCCGGACAAAAAATAAAGGGAACGAAGAAAACGCCATAAAGAATGCAGTCGCGCGCAGGCTCTGGGACGACGCTAGCGACTGGATGAGGGCAGCAAGGCTACCAATATACAGCACGGCGCCCACTCCCATGGTCGCCAACGAGCTCAAAATCACCTGCGCCGGCAGCGGCATTTGCCAGCCCACAAATAACACTCCCCCAACAGCGCCCGTCAGCGGGAGTGCCACTACGAGTATCGTGTAGGAACCATAACGATCAAGCAACCAGCCCCCCACTGGCGCCAGGAGACCGACAAGTGCGTAAGTACCCACGATGAGCCTGATGGTTTTTCCGGGAAAATTCTGTATTTCGCGTAAATATTCCCCATAGACATTAGTTACACCATATAAAGCAAAGGGCAAACACACGCTGGCCAGGGCTAGCAGCAATGGAGCGGGAGACCATACCGACAAGGCGACAGCCGGGGCGTCAGCAACGATCAGTTGCACGCGCGTTTGCACGCTTGCCCCCTCAAACAGGCGTAAAAATAACAAAAATAAAAACAGGAGTAGTAGAACTACGATACCGGCCAGCCACCATGATGACGGGTACCAGCCTCTGAAGTCCGCCAAGGACAGGGGCAAGAAGGGAGTGATGATCCAAGCGATACAGCTAATGAAAGAAAAACAGCCGATGACCATGCCAGAATGTCGTGGAAGATAGCTGACGCCTATGCTGATCCAGGCGCAAGTATAAATGCTCCCGCCGGCGCCGGCCAGGAAGCGCCAACAAGCCACCTCGGAGACTGAACTGGCAACTGCCGTCATCACGCAGGCCACGATCAGCAATGTCAAGCCACACATCAAGGTGTATATACGCGACATGGCCGCTGGCAAAAATACAAGCAACAAGCCGCCCAAGCTCAGGCCCAAGTACTGGCAGAATTGAACCAGCGGCTGGCCCCAGACCTGCTCGGGCAAGCTGAATGGTTGTTGCTGTGATTCTTGCAACACAATACTGGCGTCCATTAATGACAATGCTGTTGTCAACACTTCCGCAAGCAGCGCAATCATGATTGCAAGCGCAGCCTTGTGGGTATTGCTGAGCCTAAGATGAGGCATATGTCCTTTCTTGGATTACTGATATTTCTTACAAGCCTGAAGGGTCGCTTGAAGTGCCAGGACGCAGCGCTCATCGCCAGTAGGGACATTGTGGCGCAGTAGTTGCTCCAGTTCACCGACCGCCGGTGCGACTTCCGCCCACCCCAGCGTCAGCGATGCGCCATACAGCCGGTGCGCGGCGCGTATGGCATTTTCGCTTTCACACAAGGCCATACTTTGCAGCAGGTTGGCGACATCAGCCGCCATGGCCTCGCGCACCAGAAGCATGGATAATGGCGGCGCGCCAATGTCGGCAAGTGCAGCCGGCACCAGCGTCAAACCGCACCAGAGTTCGATCACATTCTGCAGCTTGGCCAGGCGAATCGGCTTACTCAAGGTGCCGTCCATGCCTGCGTCAAAACAGTTCTGCGTATGCTCGTCGCCCGTTAGTGCCGATATGGCAATGATTGGACAGCGTACCTGCTCCTGCTGCGCCTCCAAGCTGCGCCAGGCTCTGGCGAGGCGAAAGCCATTAGTATCTGGCAAGTCACAATCCATCAGCACCAAGTCATATTCGCGCCGCTGGAAGCAGAGCAATGCACTCGCACCATCACGGGCGAGTTCGATATCACAATCGAGGCTGGCGATCTGAGCCAGCAGCACCTCTTGATTGATCGGCTGATCCTCGATCACCAAGATGCACAAGCGCTGCTCTGGCACAACAACAGCGCGCGTATCGTCTGCCAGCGCGTCAACCGTCGGCACCCCATGTTGAGAAGCCAGGTCCGCAGGCAGCGATATCGTAATCCGTGTTCCTCTGCCCGGCGCGCTGTCAAGCGCTATCGTGCCTTGCATAACATCGACCAATTGACGACAAATGACCAGACCAAGCCCGGTGCCTCCAGAGCGTTTATAGCTGCCTGCCACTTGCCTATAAAATTCAAACAGGGTCGGCTGCACTTCAGCGCTAATGCCGATGCCCGTGTCGGCGATGACAATTTCCAGCAGGCCATCCGAGACGGCAAGGTGAATTTCGACGCCGCCGACTTCCGTAAATTTAATGGCGTTGAAAAGCAGGTTGTGCAATATCTGCGATACCCTGATCTCGTCCAGCACCAACAACGGAATAGCCTTCAGCACCATCACCTTCACGGTGAGCCCTTTCTCCTGTGCACGTAAGCGCTGCAAGGCAGCCACATTGTTCGCCAGCAACACGACATCGACAGGTTCCAGCAGAAGCACGAGTTGTCCAGCTTCCAGTTTGGATACCTCGAGCACATCATCGAGCAGGCGCAACAGCATATTTGCACCGCTCTGTGCCAAATCGCCAAAATGGCGCTGTTGCGCATCGAGCCGCGTCAGGCGTAGCAATTCCACCGCCGCCTGTACCGCGTACAACGGAGACCTGATTTCGTGGCTCATGACAGCCAGGAACAAGGCACTGCGACGTTCGCTGCGCAACGCTCGCTGGTGTTTACAATAGGCTTGATAGGCCAGCCCAGCAATCAGCACCAGCAAGGCGGCGCCCAGCATAGCCTCCCGGCCGTAGCGCTCGCTAACAAGTTGGGCTGACGACATCTCCTCATCCTGCATACTAAGCCAGTCCTGGCGTACCATTCGTTGCTGAGGCAGCGTTATCGACGCCAGCGATTTGTTCAATATGGATACGAGCAAGGGATCGCTGTCACGCAAGGCCATGTATGCCGCCAACGCCAATGCCGGTGCCTGTATGGAGAATTTCAAATCCCCTCCAAATTCGCGTCGCAGCTCTGCGCTCAACTGCGCCTCGCTCCCCAAGGCGGCATTTGCTCCTCCTTTGGCCAGCACCACAAGCGCCTGACGCATGTCGGGACTGGCTATGATGCGGATGCTGTCGTGCCCCTGTCGCAATACTGGCCCGTACAGGTCAGCCTCCGTCACCGATAGTGCGACCGTTTTATCTTCCAGCGAATTGCTATCACCAAGCGACAGTGTGCTGGTACGGGTGGCCAAGAAGGCTGGCATGGCAAGATAGGCCGAACTATACACAAGACCCGGCGCAGGCATCGGCACACCGACATTCAGTACAAGGGGTACCAGATCCACCTTTCCGCTTTGTAGTGCGGACAGCGATTGCGACCTGTTGGACACCATCACTATCTTGAAGACAAGGCCACTATGCTGGCTGATCAACTTGAGATAATCGGGGGCAACACCCCGCCACATACCGTCGCGCTGCTGAAATATAAACGGCACGTGGTTTGGCATGACAGCAAGCCGTATTACCGGGTGGGCGCGTATCCAGGCACGTTCCTCGACACTGAATTTATCGGAATTTTGTTGAGCATTGCTCCCAGGACAGGACAGTGCCAGTATGATCATCGTCATGCATGGCCGCCAGCCTCTCATATTTCACCGATCACTTCTCGTGCGTTGAAGAATTTTGCATACGCAGGCACGCAAAGCTTGCTGCAAGCCGTGCTATTTTTCAAACGAATAGTTTTGCTACCGTGTTTGAATTTGCCAGCAAACCAGGTCACGACGACGCTCGAAGGCGGCCCTCTCAGGGGTCTGACAAACTCAAACATCCCTTCCCACTGGCCTTGAAAATAGGAGTTTGGTTTTCGTGTTTTCACGGCTACCTCCTGAAATTTCGATATATAAAACATAATAAAACATAATACATGCACCACCTATAGGACTAATCCTAAAAACGGTATTTATTCTTAGTCTTAAAATATACACCAAGGTAATCAATAGCGACCCGGCGTTGCAGTCGCCGCTTGAGTCTTTGATGCATGAGCTTCTTCGAGAATGCGAATTGATCAGCACTTTTCCAGGCTGAAGCCGTCATTTTTTCCTTGATACTGAGATGGTCCTTTTTTGGGACCAATCTGATTGGCTCCTTAAAAGACTATTCCTATACTCATTCACCTATTCCATATGCATCGGACGCTTCCGGCGATGCCTTAAAGTTAATCCTTGCAATTTATTACCATATATAAAAGGAAATGTTTTGAAGAAAATAATTGCCCTTACCTTGGTTGCCTGCGTCGCTGCCCCACCAACAGTATTTGCTGCGATGCAAGTACCTTCAATCCCCGCAACCAGGGGCGCTGCACAGAAAGGTGTTATCAAAGTCACGTCCGTCGAAGGCATCACCGAATACCGCCTGGCCAATGGCTTGCGCGTGCTGCTGTTTCCCGACGCCAGCAAGCCGACGCTGACCACCAACATCGTCTACCTGGTCGGTTCGCGCCATGAAAACTATGGCGAAACGGGCATGGCCCACTTGCTCGAGCACTTGCTGTTCAAGCCCAGCGCCAACTTCGGCGTCAAGAAGGGCACGAAAACCCCCGTCGAGATTTTGAACTCGACGGGCGCGCAGTTCAACGGCACCACCTGGTACGACCGCACCAATTACTACGCCACCTTCCCCGCCAACGACGACAACCTGCGCCAGATGCTGGCCATGGAAGCGGACCGCATGGTCAACGCCGCCATCGACCAGAACGACCTGTGGAATCCGAAGACGCAGAAGGGCGAAATGACCGTCGTGCGCAACGAGTTCGAGATGGGCGAGAGCGACCCGATCGGCGTGACCAGCGAACGCATCCAGGCCATTGCCTACGATTGGCACAATTACGGCAAGTCGACCATCGGCGCCCGTTCCGACATCGAGCAGGTGAACATTCCCCACTTGCGCGCCTTTTATCACAAGTACTACCAGCCGGATAATGCCGTGCTGATGGTGGCGGGCCGCTTCGATGAAGCCAAGGTCTTGCAGCAGATCAATGCGCTGTTCGGCAAGATTCCAAAACCGACGCGCGTGATCGAGCCAACTTATACTGCCGAACCGGTGCAAGATGGCGAGCGCGCCGTGACGGTGCGCCGCAGTGGCGGCACGCAATTCGTCGGCGCCGGCTACCACGTGGCGCCGTCCGGCAACCCGGACGCCATCGCCATCGAGGTGCTCGGCCACGTGCTGACGGACGCCCCGGCTGGCCGATTGCACAAGGCGCTGGTGGAAACCAAGCTGGCCAGCAAGATCGAATACAACTCGGTGAGCAACCTGGAGCCGGGCTACAACCTGTTCGGCGCGCTGGTGCCCGTTGATGGCAACCTGGATGCGGCGCAAGCTGCCATGCTGAAAGTGCTGGAAGACTTGAAGTCGCAGCCGATCACGGAGGCCGAAGTGGCGCGCGTGAAGCAGCAATTGAACAAACAGATCGAACTGGCCACCTCGAACACGGCGCGTCTGACGATCGCCCTGACGGAGTCCTTGGCGGCCGGCGACTGGCGTTTGTTCTTCCTGCAGCGCGACCAGCTCGACAAGCTGACGACGGCGCAGGTGCAGGCAGCGGCCGAGAAATACCTGAAGAGCTCTAACCGCACCCTGGGCCGTTTCATCCCCACCGATGCGCCGGACCGCACGGTCGTGCCGGCCTACGCCGACGTGGCGCCGCAACTGGCCGGCTACACGGGCCGCGCCGTGGTGGCGCAGGGCGAGGCATTCGACCCGAGCCCCGAGAATATCGAAGCGCGCACCCAGCGGTTCACCTTGCCGAACGGCTTGAAGGGCGCCTTGCTGCCGAAGAAAACCAAGGGCAGCACCGTCAGCGTGGTGCTGCAATTGCAGATCGGCAGCGAAGAAAGCTTGCGCGGCAAGGCGCAAGTGGGCAGTTACACGGCCAATCTGCTGTCGCGCGGCACGGATAAGCTGTCGCGCCAGGAAGTGAAGGACAAGTTCGACCAGCTGGGCATGCAAGTGGCGATTGCGGGTGGCGCCGAGGGCGTCACCACCATGCTGACGGGCAAGCGCGAGAACTTGCCGGCCGCCATGGACCTGCTGGCGCAAGTGCTGCAAAAGCCAGCCTTGAACGAAACGGAATTCCTCGAATTGCAGCGCGAGCGCGTCGGCCGCGCCGAGCAGGAATTGCCTGAACCGCAACCGCTGGCCGTGAACGCCTTCCGCCGCCTGCTCGACGCCACGCCAGAAGGCCACGTGCGCCACGTGGCTACCCTGCCGCTTGAGCTGGCGCAATGGAAAGCCATCAAGGTTGCCGATGTGCAAGCGTTCCATGGCGCCTATTATGGCGCGTCGAACGCGACTTTCGCTGCCGTGGGCGACTTCGACCCGGCCGCGCTGAAGGCGCAAGTGGCCAGCCTGTACGGCAACTGGAAGGCGCAGCAGCCGTATGTGCGCATTGCTGATGCCGTCAAGCCTGTCAGCGGCGAGAAAGTCACGCTGGAAACGCCTGACAAGGCGAACAGCGTGCTGTTCGCCATCCAGCCGGTACCGCTGAAGGATGACGCCGCCAACTACCCCGCCTTGCTGATCGCCAATCACATGCTCGGTGGCGGCGCCTTGCGCAGCCGCCTGGCCGACCGCATCCGCCAGAAGGAAGGCCTGTCATACGGCGTCGGCTCGCAAGTGAGCATTCCGTCGCGCGAGCCGGCCGGCTACTGGATGGCGTATGCCATCAGCGCGCCGCAAAACACGGTCAAGGTGGAAGCGGCCCTGCGCGAGGAAATCGCCAAGGTGCTGGCCGACGGCTTTACGCAAGAGGAACTGACCGAGGCGAAGAAAGGCTGGCTGCAATCGCAGGAAGTGGGCCGCACGCAGGATGCGGGCCTGGCGCGCGAACTGGCCGGCTACCTGGCGCAAGACCGCACCATGGCTTACGACAAGGACCTGGAAGCGAAAGTGGCAGCATTGACCCTGGCGCAAGTGAACCAGGGCTTGCGCGACTACCTGAAGCCATCGGCCGTCTCGATCGTGACGGCCGGCGACTTTGCCAAGGTGGCGAAGGATACTACTCCGTCAGAAGCCGCTATTAAATAAATAACCCTCGGTTGGCTGATTTGATTTTTCATCTGCTTGCCTAAGAACCCCGAAATTCGACATGAATTTCGGGGTTCTTTGAATCGTCACGGTTCTGCTAGACACCCGCGAGCCGTTCAAAATGCCTTCGCTCAAACTCTACTGGCAAAAACCTGTCATTAAATCGATGACGGCGCTTGCGATTACAGAACATCTCGATGTAGTCGAAGATGTCCTTCCTGACGTCGTTTCTGGTAGCATCGGTCTTCCGGTTGAAGCGTTCGCGCTTCATTCCGCGATAGCAATGTCGTGGCAATACTGTATGGCAATGAGACCGCCGGATTCGGCGATGCCGGTTACCAGGGGTGGGAAAGAGGCCGGAAAACAGCGGCAAATCGGTGACCTGGCATTTGGCCAAGCAACGCTCGAAACGCAAAGCGCTTCCCTGCAACAAACTGGGACGCCCGACGGAAAAGCTGGAGCAATTGAAGGCCAACGTGCGGGCGAAAGTCGAACACCCGTTTCATGTCATCAAGAACCTGTTCCGTCATCGTAAAACGGCTATCGCGGCCTGGCCAAGAATACTGCGCAACTGTTTACGCTGTTCGCCTTCGCCTATCTAGTGCTGGCCGACAGGCGTTTTACGATTACCGAATACCGTAGTTCGTCCTAATCACAGAATGACGCGAAACATCGCGTCGAATCGAACGAAAAACGGGCTTGAACGAATCGCCAGTCGGCCATTTGGCGCGCCAACCTCAATAAGAAAGCGAATTGACCAGCACTTCCCTAAGGTTTGCCACGTTATGACGGGGAAAACGGGCAAGGGTTGGATCGCTGATGCGCCTTAACGTGTAGCAGCAGGACCAATATAGCGATCAATGAAACGGTACACTGTTTCACCCCACAGTATATTGTTGCTTTCCTTTGCCCAGCCGTGGCCTTCGCCCGTCATGACCATCCACTCCACCGTATTGCCTTGCTTGCGCAATTGATCGCGCATTTTTTCGCCGTGGATCAGGGGGACGCGCACGTCTTCACTGCCGTAAGCCATCAGCACGGGCGCCTTGATCTTGTCGGCATTGCCGATAGCGGAAGCTTTTAGGAAGTACGCATCGTCGGTTTTTGGATCGCCATGCATCTTGGTTCCCAAGTTATCCATACTAGGTCCGGACATATCGGACCAATTGACAGTAAAAAGCATCTTGACGTCCGTGACCCCTACCCAGTTGACGCCGCATTTGTACAGATCCGGGTTTTTCACCAGTCCATACATGGTGGCGTAACCACCATAACTCGCACCGATGATACATACCCGGTTACGATCGACGATACCGCGCTTCACCAGATCCTCAATGCCATCCGTGATATCGTCCTGCATGGTCAAGCCCCATTGTTTCCAACCTGCGACATGGTGTTTCCAGCCAAAGCCTGTCGACATGCGAAATTGTGGTTGAAAAACAGCGTAGCCACGCGAGGCAAGCATCTGAGTCATGGGATCGTAGCCAAAATGGTCGCGTAAGTGCGGTCCACCATGAATATAGGCAACCAAGGGCAGGCCTTTGGGTGCGCGGCCTTCGGGTAAAGTAAGATAGGCGGGTATGTTCAATCCATCGCGGGCACGGTAAGAGATTACCTGCTGTTCCGACAACTTCTTTCCCTCCAGGATCGGCTTCACGCTGTACAAGGGTTCCAGTGTTTTTTTACGTGTATCAAACAGATATAGTTTGCCTACATTGTTCACACTGGTGGTACCGACCACCGCATGGTCGCCACGCCACTGAAAATTGACTTCTTCGCCGGGGAAGCTGGCGTTTAGCAATGCCTGCATACGGGCATAGTCAGCATCGAAGTACTGCTTTGCAGGCTTCATGCCATCCACATTCACCCCGACAATTTTCTTGCGAGCCTCGTCAAAAATCAAACCATCGTCGATATCGGCTTGCGCATCCTCGGCAATCAACTCGCCGGCGCTACTGCTGGAGAAGTTCCAGCTATAGACACCGACTTTGTCGTGGCCGTTGAAGCGTCCCCCGACAAACAAAGTCTTGTTATCGAAATCGAAGCCCAGCAGCTCCATCGCCTTGCCTTCGTCAAGATAGGCCTGGTAGATAGATCGCCATGGCGCCTTCTCTTCTTCACGGTAGTATACGGTTTGCTTGATGCGCTTGCTGCCATCCTCCACCGTCAAAGTCGACGCCATACGGATCACATTCGCGTGATCGAGCAGCCAACTGTTGACTGCACCGGGATTGTCATAGGTCAACAGGGTCTTGCGACCAGTGGTGGTATCCAGACGAAACAAGTCACTAGCGTGCAGTTTGTCAGTCTGACCGCGCTCATTATTCGCCACGATCAAATCATTGCTGTCGTCGCCTATCCGCTTCAACACCTGCACAGGTTTATAGGGGGTCCCCGCATTCATAGCATCCTTGACGCTGGCAACAAGAATGCGGAAAGCGCTGCCGTCGCGGTTGACAGCAAACAAGCCGCCGCCCGTCTGCTTTTCCATGACCTCATCACCACCCTTGCTAATGCTGAACACCAGGCGTTGATTATTCACCCATTGCGGGTTGGCGACATCCCAGTCAGGATCAGAAGCCACCACGCTGGAGATCCGTGTCTCAAGGTTGATAATGGCGAGTACAAAGCGCCCATTACGCGGCGTGAGTACAGCAAGATTACGACCATCGGGTGATAGTACAGGGCGGCCGTTGAATTCTGATTTTTTGAAGAAATCAGCAATGGGAATGGATGTGTCGGCGTGCGCTGCGCCCGCATACAGGTTACCACCAGCTAACAGCACGGCGAGTATCGTAGGTACAAAATAGTGTTTCAATTGGTATCTCCATCATGAATGGGGCTACGGTCTGGCTGGCATGCCAGCCAGACCGTGTACAGCAAGGAAAAGCCACGCGGAGCGTGCCGATTCACCTGCCTATATTGCCTTACTTGAAGCTGTAATCGGCGGTCACCTGGAAGTAACGCCCCATCGGGTTATGCATAGAAGCAATATAATTATTGCCAGCATATGGATAAAATGGTGGCTTCCGGTCGAAGGCATTCTGCACTGCAAAGCTCAGCTTGGTATCCTTGAAACCGGAATAACTACCACCCAAGTTGAACACGGTGAACGAAGCAATACCTTTGCATAAATTGGCATAGCCTTCGCTCGCTAGTGCGCATGGTTGGGTTCGGTCGGTGAACGAAGACATCTTGCCGGTAAACGCCACATCGGCCGACAGGTTGTAGGCCGCCTTTTTCCACGCCAGACCGAGATTGCCCTGTACGGTGGGATTGCCCGCGGTGCCGGCATATTGAATCAGCTGATCTTCTGCAGACGGAGAAGTTTTGACGGAGCGTATATGGGAAATGTTCAACTGCGGATACAAAGTACCATACTCACCCAGATTTGCCCGGCCGACCATTTTCAAATCCAGACCGCGTACTTTCGTCACTGACGTATTTGTCAGCAGCATCATGATGTCGGTAACTTCGCCAGCCGTCGCACCGGCCATCTGGTCGGCCGGTTTGAGCGCGGCGCGCGTAATCTTCACGGCTGGGTTGTTGGCAAAACGGGATGGATTTTCGAGAACTTTATTTACGTCCAAGGTGGAAATTTCGTTATCGCGTTGAATTTCCCATACATCGAGCGTGGTCAGAAAGGAGGAACTGGGCTCCCAAGCCAATCCCAGGGTGAGATTTTTGGCGGTCTCTGGTTTGAGGTCCTTGTTCGCGCCGCTTTGATATTTACTTTGGGTGTTGCAGCCAAAGGTAAAGCTCGCGTTGCAGCGCGCAGGATCCTTGAACGAATAGTAGGCATTGCGTACATCGGTTGAATTCTCCACAAGTGTAGGCGCCCTAAAGCCTTCGGAATAGGTACCACGCAACAAAAATGCTGGAGTAACAGACCATTTCAACCCCAACTTCGGCGTTGTTGAACTACCATAGTCCGAATAGCGATCGTGCCTTGCCGCCAGACTCGCCTCCAGATTTTTCAAAAGGGGAATGCTGAACTCGCCGTATATCGAGGCGATATGACGGCTGTTCGAAATACCTGGGGGCGATTTAGCCAAATGATAGAGCTCGCCAGCAATGGAGAGTGGGTCAGGCGAGGTCGTCAACGCTTCGCGACGGTATTCCGCCCCCATGGCCATCCCCACCGCCCCTGCGGGTAAGGTAAACAATTCACCCGAGACCTTGGCGTCAATTTGCGTCAGGGTGGACTTGAACGCACTGCTGGAATTGGTCAGGAATGTGTTCGATAACGCTTGGTTGGCTTCAGCACCGCCGAAGATAAAGCTGCCATTTTCGTAGGCATTAACGAATGGTGTCGTCCGAATAGCGTTGCTATCGTGGTATTGAACTCGACTACCGGTGAAAAGGAGGGCGGTTTCCCAGTCCCAATTTTTGTAATCACCTTTGATGCCTGCCAGGTAACGGCCAAAATCGGTCGTAGCCTTCTTCCCCAGACCTGGTAAGTCCCGTAGTGAGGCACGCACGTATACTGAACCATCTCCACCAGCCAGGGATTTTCCGTCAGGGCCAATCAGCTCTTTCGGAAACTGCGGATGCGTAATGGGCAATGATCCAGTGGGCTCGCCAGGTTCGCCTTTCAAAAAATTCGGTATGCCAGTCACTGTTGCTGTATTTCGGTTAAACATCAATTCGCCAAACACCGTGGTGCTGGCACTTGCTTGCCAGGTAACCCTGCTAGTGAGTCCCACACGGTCGGTCTTGCCACCGGAATTGACGGTGGTATCTTGCAAACTATCAAATACGCAGGCTTGCCCCAAGGAGTTGCGAGTCAGTGCTTGGGAGGCCGGTACAAGGCGATTCTCAGGGCATTGCTTGTCGAGCGTGCGCGAGGTGAAAGTGCCAGTAGCCTTGTCCACCCAGTAAAGATTACCCGGGTAGGTGTAGAGCGTACGATTGTCTTTGTAGCCCCAGGCACGTAAATCATTCGTGCCCACGTAAGCATCGCGCTTATATGAAAACATTGGCTTGCGCGAACGGACATCCAGCGTGGCATAGGCATTGAAGTGATCTTTGACCAGGCTGCCTTTGCCGAAGCTGATGCTGGCGCGCTGCGTTTCGCCATCGCTGCGGCTCGACTGGCCCAGTGAGCCGCTCAGTTCCAGGCCCTCGTAGCTGCTGCGCAAGATGATGTTGATCACACCAGCCATGGCTTCGGAACCATAGATTGCCGAGGCGCCGTCCTTCAGAATTTCAATCCGTTCGACCGCTCCCACCGGAATGGAATTCAGGTCGACAAAGGTAGTCTGGAAGTCCGGTTGGGCATAGGCTGCCAAACGACGGCCATTGATCAGCATCAGCGTCGCCTGGCTACCGATACCCCGCAGGTTCAGGCCAGCGGCGCCGGCCGTGAAACCGTTGGTTCTGTTTTCATCGACGCCACCGACATTGGCGGAAATAGTACGCAGAACCTCGTTGAGCGAGGTGGCACCACCGCGTGTCATTTCTTCACGTGTGATAATTTGTATCGGTGAAGCAGTTTCCAGATCAATGCGCCGCACGTTCGAGCCGGTCACATATACCCTCTTTGTAGGACCGGTATCGCTTGCTTCTTCCTGCTGATCTGCACTAATCGGCGGATTGCCTGCAACAGTCTGCTGCGCAAGTGCCAGGTTGCTCATGCCGAACCCCGCCGCTGTCGCCAAAGCCAGTCTCACCAATATGACAATTTTTTTCTCGTTGAGTAACATCGCACTATCCCTTGTTTATATGAAGTCATTGTTGTGGTGGTCAATAACAAATCCAGTCGCTTCGTCCGCGGCGTCTGGTATGGCACCGGCGCTAAGTGACTGGAGTCCATGCAAATACCGTATTCTTGCAATGGACGACTTCAAATATACGGGGCGTGCTTTACAGTAAAAATAGGACTGCTCCTAAAGCACATCAAAGTGTACAAAAGCAACATAAAAATTTTTGCCCCGTAAATAAGGTAGCAGACTGGTTTAATGCGTATTCCTACAATCAGTGTCTTTTGATGGCAACTCACCAGGAGCTCGAGTACGGCGGCGTTGAGAGCACATGGCGAGGCACGCGACGTCGACGATCACCCCAGTTTCCGCTACTGTGGGGGCAACCCAAGTTAAGCGACAGGCTGCCCTCAAGCAGCCCTGTAGGCCATGTATTTATGGGGCTTCTAAGCGTTGGTTTGCCGTGCTCTTGATTGTCCTGGGCGATGTTGAAACGTTCGCTTGGAGATGAGGGCAAGCGCGTCGGCGAGCAAGTGGGCTGCCGCCAGCTCAAACAACAACGATGGCAAAAGCGGCTTGAGTATCGAATTGACGTAGGCGCGGTTGATGCGTCTGTCAGGCGGCAAAGCATGTTACTGGCAGGCGGCGCAGCTGGCCAACGCCTTCAGCGTATCGCACACAGACCTGCATCAGGGCCTGCTGTGACAGTCCCGTCACGTGTTCCAGATGGAGTCGGTGTTTGAGTCAATTGATGGCTTCCTCGATGTGCCCGCGTTAGTAGTAGAAGTCTCTGAACAATGTGGCAGGGAATTGTTCAACGTCCAGTAAACTGGTCATCTGGATACGCACCTTGCCAGTCGAGGCAACGTCGCATATCAGACGCAAGGCCTGCGGCTCAATAGGACACTCATAGTCAAGCGCATCGCGCCGATCCAGCGCCCGCGGCTTGACGAACTGCTCCTGCAGCCGGTTCAGAAACTGATTGACGCTGGAAAAAACACCACCGCACGCCTGCTCGACATACATGCAGAAGTCACTGCAGCGCTGGTTCAACACGGCAGGCATCCAATAGCACGGGTAGGGGCTTAGAAGAGGGCACGCAACAGCGACGCGAGGCAAGCTGTAGTGCATGTCGACATGGCTGTACGTGTTTAAAATTAGGCAACTAGCTAAGCGGTGAGACGGAGCTAAGGAGTGGAGTTGAAGAGAACGCTTTTCAAAAAGTCTGCGCGTTCCAAGGGGCAGCCAAATACATTACACTGGCCAGCACCGAAATCCATGTCGCGCAGTGGTGCAATCATGAGGTCACTTTCGATACCGCATACAGGGATCTTCAGGTTGCGCAAGGATGCCTGGGAAAAAGCCGTGCTAGCGTTGGCAGGTGATAGTGCTAACGTTTTCTTTCCATCGCTCAACGCACCGTTGACTTTGACCTCTTCGAATGGCATATGGGACAACAGTTTCAGGGTTGCCGCCCCGCCATCGATAACGTCCAGCGATATTGAAAAACCTTTCATCCTGAATGTATCAAGGCAAGCGCGTAGATGTGGCGCTTCGAATGCAACAAGGTTCTCGCGCACTTCGATTTTCAGTAAGCGTGGCGGCAAGCCGGCCCTCGACATCCTATTCGAGAGTAGCCTGGCTATGCCTGGCGTGCCAATTGTGCGGACTGATGTAGATACGGTTAACGATATGTTCGCGTCGAAATCGCGCATTCGGCACAAGACGTCAATGGCCTGGGTGATGACAAAGTTGAATAGTAGTGCATCCAGGTTCAGCCGCCTTACGATCAAGGTGAGTTCGGATAAAGGCACAACGCCTTTGCTTGGATGGTGCCAGCGCAGCTGCGCTTCGGCGCCGTTCAGGCACCTGGTATTCAAGTCGTACTGCGGCCGGTAGACCATACGCAGGCCCTCACCTGATGTAATCGCGAGGATAGCGTCCGCGTCAGTTGGTAGTCGCGATAAAGTCTTTTCCATGACTAGCTGCGGCGCACGCAGCACCCGATTCCGGGTAGTTATCATCGCGGTGTTGCGCACGACATACGCCTCTTCCAGTATGCAAGATCTGCTGGCATTTACGGAGGTCGACATAGTATTTTCCAAAGGATAATTTAGGCAAAGTGTAGACACATTCAGTGCAAGGAGAAATCGGAATAGACCTAAAAATGTATAAGATAGCCCGCTGATTCACAAGACACAGCCTATGCGTTAGACCAGTTGCAGCGCCAGCTCGGCAAGAAGACGATGGAGGCGGAAATTCTAAAGGCGGTCGTCGAGTTCGCTCGCGAAAAAAGTGGATTGCGCGCTCGCCCTTTTCGGGTACTGCAAGGTTGGCATTGTGTGCATCTGGCCGAAGGCGTTTGCCAAACGCCAACAATTTTCCCGCGCGGAGCCTTTATCGGCGGCGCGATTGGCTCCGCAATAGGAGGTTGGGCCTATGCACAAGGCGGATGGGGGGGTAGCATCGTGGATAGGGTTTGCGCTCCCGGTACTGGTGCTAGGGTATTTTGCAACAGGGCTGGATATTTCCACGAATTCGCAAGAGCAACTCGATGCGATAGCCAGAAGACTAAACGAGAGCGCTAGTAGAAAAATTGACTTGATCCCTCGATGACAACAAAAGGCTCCGAGTTGCTCAAGGTAACAGCAGTGGCGACCCTTGAGGCTTATTTTGTGGTGTAGCCGCCGTTGATTAGAATAGTCTGACCGGTGATCCACCAGCCGTCGCTGACCAAGTGGCGGATGAACGGAACCACATCATGGATATCGGTCAGGCCGGTCTTGCTGAACCCTGAGAGTGCTGCAGCGGTCTTGTGGTACGCCACTGCATCAGCGCCTTCGGCCGGGTAGAAGAACGGTGTATCCATCGGACCAGGGCCGACCGCCGTCACCGAGATACCGCGAGCACCAAGTTCCTTGGACGCCGCACGGGTGTAGTGTTCCACCGGTGCCTTGGTGCCGGCATAAGCGGAGTAGAACGGTGTGAATGCGCCCAGCAGCGAGGTGACTATGGTGCAGATTTTGCCGTTATCGTTGAGATTTTTGCCGGCCTCCTTGAGAAAGAAGAAGGCGGTCTTGGAGTTGACTGCCGTCATTTCATCGTACTCGGCTTCACTAATCTCCGCCATCGGCTTCTTCAGCACCTTGCCAACGGTGTTAATCGCGATATCCAGATTTCCGACTGCGGCAATGGCGTCGATGAAAAGCCTCTCGACGGCACTCGCTGTCGTCAAATTGGCCTGGATTGCGACGGCCTGCGCTCCTGCCGCCTTGACCGCTGCCACGGTTGCCTCGGCCTCGGCTTTGCTGGCTGCGCTGTTATAGTGGACGGCGACAGCCTTAGCACCTTGCTGTGCCAGGTCGCGGGCGATCAGTCCGCCCAGGTTCTTTGCACCGCCGGCGATAAGGACGGTCTTGCCTTTGATGGAATGGTCGGTCATGTCAATCTCCTTGGAAACGTATTTGGAGTTTCGAGTATAAGCAGCATCAAATGAAAGATCAGCTACGCCGGGTTGGATGGATTATCCAGAAAAACACTCCAATCGTGAATGTCCTGAGCATTTATCGTTGTACCGCCAGTGGGTCATTCACGCGCGCGAAGACGTCGACCTTGATTGCACCCTGCTAGCGAGCGGAGTAGGCGCTGCTGCAGCCACTGCTCAATGAGGTCCGACGCCACGTGCTGGCGACCTCGAAGCTACACGCCGATGACACGCCGGTGCCAGTACTGGCGCCAGGCAATGGGAAGGCCAATACCACTTCCCCCTTGGAACTGTGCCGCCTAGATCACGTCTACTTGAAACCACGCAGCTTCCCAGCGGTATGATGTCATCATCAATCAATTCTGCGCCGGGGTCATGACGGCTCGGACGTCACGCTTGTCTTGGGTGTCGTCTCTGACCCGCAATAGTTCATGATTCGAGATGTGGCCGCATTAAAGCTTCGAACCATTCGAAAAATGCATTCAACTTACGCGATCGCTGCTTGCGGTGTGAAAAAACGAGCGACACTGGCATGGCCGCCGCCCGGAAATCCGGCATGATTTCAATAAGCTCACCGCTATCGAGCAGGTGTTGCACGTCAAAACGCGGAATCTGGATCAATCCCACCCCTGCCATACAACAGGCGATGTAATTTTCCGCGTTGTTGACGATCACCCGGCTGGGTATTGATAGTGACCGTTTGTGCTCCGTATCCAGGTATTCCCAGGGAGATTCTCTCGCGGTAGACGCTGAAGCATACCCAACCGTCCAGTGTCCTTTAGTCAAATCATCGGGGTTTGTCGGTACACTGTGTTCACGTATGTAGCTGGGACTGGCGCAGTTGATTAGTGCAATATGGCCCAGGCGACGCGCGACGATACTGCTGTCCTGCAATGCCCCGATGCGCACGGCACAGTCCACGCCCTCCTGCACCATGTCAATCGCACGGTCTGTGGAACTCAAAATCAACTCAAGCCGAGGATAAGTACGCAAAAACCCGGGTAGCGCCGGAGCGATCAGTCTGCGCCCAATACGACTGGGTACATCCACATTGAGTCGCCCTGAAATCTTATGGTGTCCCACATGAAAAAGTTGATCAATATCTTCCGCATCAGCCAAAAGCGAACGAACGCGCTCCAGCAGCAGTATGCCATCTGCGGTCAGTTGTACTTGCCGTGTGGTGCGATGTAATAAGCGCGTTCTAATACTTGATTCAAGCTGCTGTATGGCGGCGGAGATTGATGCCCTCGGGATTCCCAGCGCATTGGCAGCCTTGATAAAACTCCCCATTTCAGCAACTTGCGTGAAGACACGGTACTGATTGAATTTATCCATGAATATCTTCATATCGCCTTGATCGCGATTATAAGATCCATTTGCGGCACCTTCGTGCTGAAGGCCACGCAGACAGAGCAAAACGCCCACTCCATGCATTCGGCAGTGAAGTATGACCTGATTAGCAAACTGGCCGAAGGTATCGATCAAACTCGGAAGGTGAGACGACACGATTTGCGTATGCTTACCGAATAGTTCATACAATGTGTCCCGGTCGTCATGATGGCCGGAAAGACGATGGTATCGCGCAACCAAACTAAACAGCGATTCATCCGGGTAACTTGTGGGGAAAAATTGCAGGCGACCACAATCATCCATTGTCCTATGCACTCTTGCAATAGCTGTCGGAAAACTCCAACGCATCGGTTTGCAACCAATTGGCTAGGCGAAGGGTCTCCAGTGGATTTGCCTGTTCAGCAATGGTGGCAGAAATCGTCGGCGTTGATTGGGGGATGTTGCCGGCCAGTTGCTGCGGAGATGGCGCCGAAGGCGGCTGTTCTTCTATAGTTGGCGCGGTTGCCGTCGGCGTGCCCCTGGTAGACTTGGCATTGCGCAGTATAGACAGGCGGCTCTCTGTGGACAGTACGCCAGCATCGATCATCATATCGTCGAGCTGATCGTCTGTCGGCATCAGGTCTTCAAATTTGCGCATTTTCTTAGGATCCCGACTGCGCAGAACCGCCAGCGCTGGCTTCAGCAGTTTCATTTTGGTGTCGGCGACGTGCTTAAAGACAGCCTCAGTCAACGTCTCCTCATTGGACTGGATGGCGTAACGTTGCCCCAGTATCATCAGTTTGGCCAAGAAGTCGGTGACTCCCTGTGTGAGGTCGTATAGAGTGGCCCGTATCCCGTCGGTCAGCACCGCGGGATTGCTGACCCATTGGTACTCCCATATAGTATCGACAAGCAATGTCCAGGCATCACCACTTTCCTCGGGTTGCTTGAAATCATAAGTACCCAAGCCGCACGCGCGCCGGGCATTTCGAAGCACGTCGGAGAACAACTCGACCATCGAGTTCGTGCCGATAAATACGACCGGAATCCCGATGGTGTTGATCAGATTGACGAAAAAATTAAGCATGTTATCTTTGCCGCCGGTCTTGGCCGCGTTCAGATGCTGCAATTCGTCAATAAATATCGCGCCGATAAAATAGGTGCTGGCGATTTGCTCCATTCTCTGGATCATTTCAAGGATGCCCCCCTTGGATTTGTATCGCTTAGCGTATTTCTGCTGTCCCAAGGCTTGATCCACAGCCCGGAAGAACGCGTGGCACAGGCCAGATAGCGACCCATCGAAAGGGCATTCAATTTTTAGCCAGACAATCTGTGTGTGGATGAATTCGCGATCCTTGTAGCGCTTATGGAGTATCGTTTGCGGATACAAGCGCAAGATCGAATTGAGCGCTGTGGTCTTGCCAATACCGCTTAAGCCGACCAAACTAAAGGTAGTGGCCGAGGACTGGAAATTTGCCATGGCGCGTCGATCTGTCGACAAGGTATGCAAATGCCGCCAAGTAGCCGCTAACATGGGATTACGGCTGACATAGCCGCTGCGGATCAGCGACGAGACTGCGCTCTCTAGTTCAAGGTGAATCTCCAACGGTTGCACAACGGTTCTCAACCGATCAATGCAATGGAGCCGGACTTCCTTGGGCAAGCCGCGCTCTTGTTCGCTCCCATCAGGAAAGTGGCCTATCAAGCACGCCGCTTCCTGCTCCGATAGAATCGGCGGCAGTGCTTCGATCAAAGGATTGCCGCCATATTCAGAAACAGGAGACGGGGTGTAGGTGGCATAGACCGGTGCTTGGTTGCTCATGGTGACAGCGTATTATTTTCGGCGCAGACGGCTCAGTAGATTAATAACCTCTCCACTGCGTTGCCCATAGGTTTCGGAAACGGCGGGGACTGGCGGCGGAACATGGCGTGCAGTAATGCTTGGACGGGCAAGCGCTAGATTCACGCTGTCAGCCCGCTCGGCGGCTTTTTCAATTGCGCGGTTACCGCGGATGTCGGCCACGCTTTGTGCTGCCGACAGATGATCCGGGGTCAGCTTTTTTTCTGCGGTAGCCTGCGCAATAATACTTTGCACCTGATCATCGAGTTGGACCTTACTGGTCAGCTCGACATACTTTTCTTTTGGCGAGGCGTGCTTGATCATTGCCAGCATGTCCTGGATTTCCTCCAACCGATGGCCTTGATATCGGACCTCCGATGCGCGCAGGTTATATTGGACAAATGAATGATCGTCACCGCGTATCCAAAGGTGTTCGGGCTTGGTCGGATCGTGCCACACATCGATTGACTCACGTCCCTTGGCGCGAGCACGAGCGAATTTCAAACCTTCGCGGTCATCGGCCGAGGTGTAATACATGCCTGAGAAATAAATCCCGCCGGACTGCACGCTCGCCTTTGCCCTCGGCAAAAGATGTAGGTAGATCAATTCGTTGGCCTGAATATTTGGCGTGCCAAAGCCATGCTCGATACCCCAGTTCCAGATACCCAAGGGTGTGGAATCAATCCCTTGAGCGATCATGTCAGCGTTGAGCCAATCGGGCTGCCGACTAT
This sequence comes from Janthinobacterium sp. NKUCC06_STL, assembly GCF_019345455.1. Classification (NCBI taxonomy): domain Bacteria; kingdom Pseudomonadati; phylum Pseudomonadota; class Betaproteobacteria; order Burkholderiales; family Oxalobacteraceae; genus Janthinobacterium; species Janthinobacterium sp. NKUCC06_STL. The sequence goes on along the minus strand of NZ_JAHKQY010000010.1, from coordinate 186,519 downwards.
GGCGGTTATAGTGCAAAGTGCTGGCAATGATGATTTTGGTGAACTCCTGTAAATCAAGCGTCGCATCTAGACGATAGTCCCGTTCGCCACGCTCCTTAACTCGTTCAGCGACGCCACCAGGCGCCCACTGTATCTGAGTCAAACGATTGAGTATCCGGAAACGGCTTTCGACAATCGCTTTCCAGTCAGGGCGATACGGTGGAGGAAACACCAGGTCAATACCCAAGCCCGTTGCCAGGCTTGTGGCGGCCGTTCCCAGCATCTCGCCGCGATCGCCACATATTTCTTGCGGCAAATGATGGCAGGGCCAATCGTTGTCGCTGATCTGGATATCGAACTGCCGGCAAAATTGCACTTTGTCACTGAAAGCATTCCACAGCGCTTGCCGCGCGCCGCTCCAGCTCGGCCCCTCCAGCCCGACATACACGCCGACAATCATTCTGGAAAACACATCGACCACAACATATACCACGGGCCGACCGATGATCCAGTTGCGGTTAAAGCGGCTGACCAAATAGACGTCGGCAATGGTGGCGTCAATTTCAAAGCGGTGGCAAGGACCAAACAAACCTTGATTGGCCCGGCCCGCCAGGGCACGATGATCTTTAGCCCATTTTCGCTCACCTTTACGGCCACGCAGCACCGTAATTTCGTCGAATGCTTTCTTGCCCCAGTAGTCGAATTGCGTGAACTTGGGCAGTTCGTGCCCGGGCTTGAGTACTACCTCATCGTCCGAATAGCCTGCCACCGGTTGTGTCGTCCGGTAAAATTTGTTGAGAGTCCTCGTATAGGCGTCGGTGATACATTGGACCTCATTGTCCTTATAAAGGGCGTAGCCGATCTTGATCATGGCCTTGTCCTGGTCGGACAGAATTTTGGCCTTGGTGTCCATCACGACACCTTGAAATTTCGGAGGGCGGCCGTTGATCTTCCCATTGACGAAGGTCTTCGGCTTGCCAGCGCCACCGGAACGTACATAGTCGGGCAGCAGCGTATTTTCGGTGGAGCCAAATAGCCAGTAACGGTACAACAATCGATACAACGTCTTACGCGGCAAACCTGTGACCGCGGCATGCGCAGACAACAAAGGTCCCATGGCGCCTGGAAAGAATATTTCACCTGGATATTTGGTTAGCACAAGAGGCTTGATACGCTCCCAGCTAGTTTGACGGATGAGTTTTGCTTTAGCGTTGAGCTCGTCCTCCAGCAGCAACATAAAGGCAGGTACCTTGATGTCAACGCGGCGAATCTTTTGCTCTTGCAATAGTCCATAAAGCTCATCCAGGGGTATCGTCCACGGCTGCCGAGGTGGAACCTGCATGGTGATTAGCGTGGCGAGATTGCTCTCCTTATCCAACCACAGCACCCTCGCCGGCAGCGAGAAGTAGGCTTCTTGATCGATGGATTCGAACACCTCCTGGGTGGTAATGTTGGGAGTCATCATCTCAATCCGCCTTTAATTGGCTCACAAAGGAGATCGCGCTGTGGTGGATCGTCAACGCCGGACAAATTCCGCCAAGCGTCAGGGCCTGATGTGCGATATCAAGCCGGATTGCCTTTTGAAGAACCAAATATTTAAACAACAGGACACCATCCGGATAGGGCACATGGGTGGCGGTCGCCGCGGCACGGATCATGGATGACAATGTACGCTCTCCTCGGACATAGTGTTCCAGGGCATCCAGGAATTGAAGTTGAACGTCCTGCTTCTGCAGGTGACGCTCCAACGACTTACCTTTCCTGAGCCAGATCAGATTGGTGATTAATGTCGCTCCTAAAGTATTTTCCGTTACCAGCTTCCAGTCGTCGACGCCTTGAGCATGCCAAATGGCCTTTTCCAGTTCCAGCTTTTCAACAGTGTGTTTCAGGTCGGGGGATGGTTGGAAGGCTTCTTCGTATTTGACCGTGCGGGCCACCAGTTTGTGCGATCCATCGGGCTCCTGCAGCGTGACCATAAAGTCAGTGCTCATCACGTAGTGAAGTTGGGTGCCGTGGAAGCGGGGATAGCGAATGCCAAGCTGCCCAGCAATATCAATGGCCTGTTCGGTCGGAAAGAGTGGAAACTGCTCTCGAATATCGACTACCTGCTCGGAAAATTCGAGAACCAGAAAATAAGCAAACTCCAGTTCCGACAGAAATTCGTGCAACCGGCCCGTCTTGACACCTTGCACCTTGCGTGACCGGCCTTGCGATGGGACGTCCTGTACGCGCAGCCAGGGCTTGTAGTTTGCACCATCCCCTTGCCCGTATCCGTGTGCAATATAACGATCAATATCGGTTTGCGTTTTGAAGCGTCGTCCCCGCACTGTTCATACCTCTTAAAAAGAAATAGCACGCAATTATAGCGAAAGGCAGGCGCCCACACGCCCAGTTTCATGTCTACTTGCTCCCGTCGGCAGTGAGTTGCATGGCTGCAGATACTGGCAAGTGCATCCATGCTCGTTCACCTACTGCTGTTCTTCTCCTACCACCCAGACATGTCGCCATGTCTGGGTCAGCAGCATGCGGGCACTCGATTTCGGAGTAGTCCTATTTACCATTGCTGCGCGCCTCCGCAAATTGTCAAATTAATAAAACTTCGATGTTCTTTCCGAAATAGCCACCGCTTCATTTTTTGCCTCTCCCAATGCATTGCATTTTGGCTGTGCATGGCCGCGGCAGTTTCGACAGAACGCAGTACCTCAATCAAGGATAGGTGAATGGTATTTATACGTACGGCGGTTACTGTCTGGAAGCGAAGAATGGATGCCAGCTTGCAGCCATCTCGGTATTTGGGCAGTGCAGCTAAGGTGTTCCCACTGGTGGCGGGGCGGGGGCGCTTTCGACGTGCCAGGTGGCTCGTCGCGCTAACCATGTCGGGCTTGTCATCGGTGGCGCAGGCGCAGACAGGAACGCTCAAGCTGATGCTGGTGCCTGGCCACATCCGAGCGCTCAAGTTCGCACCGGCCACCAGGGTAGGTCAGAAATGCTCCGACGACATCATTCCCGAACCGGGATGGTTTTTCGAGTAGCGCTTCGGTTTGGACGGTGTGTTCATCGTGACACTCTTCCTGAACGTTGACTCAGGCAACGTTGCGTAGGATTTGTGCAACAGAGCCCCCCAGAGATCAAAAAATAGGACTGGTCCTATTTTTTCGATGCCAACTTCATACTAATCTACAAGTGCTGAAATGACAATTAATGGTGCCGATTGGCGGACATTATTTGGAATTCGACAATTCGACACGCTAATTAATCAATAATTTAAAAATTCGGTTTATTTAAATTATATTTGCATGTGGCTTTAAAAATAAAATCGGAATTAATCAAGGATTCCATAGGTCGGCAACAATACATGGCGCGTAATATTCGTCGGAGATATATCTTTGATTAATAAATATACGCCGCGTTCAAAGTGATCGCGGCGATCCATAAGCAATATTCAGAAAAAGTCGAATCTATGAAATTCTTTATACCTTTCGGACCCGCATGTGTGTCACTGTTTTTGCAATCAACGCCTGCATTTGCGACACTCGGTGCCCCTGTGGTTGCGCTGCCCAGTAGCGCTAAAGCGGCAAATGGTGCGCAGTCCAAGGTTAGCGGCCGCATGAGCAACTATCGCAATTATGCGATTAACGAAAAAATAGACCAGTCAGGCACCACAGTGCGGGAATACATCAATGCCGATAACGTTGTATTTGCTGTCAGCTGGCGAGGACCAAACATGCCAGACCTGCGACAGTTGCTGGGCAGCTACGCCGATCAATATGCGTTTGCCGCTAGCCAGCGGAAATCAGGTCAGCGTGGTGTTGCAATTCAGTCCGACCAATTAGTACTCCGTTCCGGAGGTCATATGCGTTCGTTCGCTGGAAGTGCATATGTGCCGGGCCTGCTGCCGCAAGGCGTGACTTCAGACGATATTCGCTAAGAGGAAGAAAACAATGCGTTTCCTAATATTTGCGTTGTTCCTGCTGTTGCAGGCTTGCGGTAACGAAAATCGCCTCGATAATACGGCGCCACCATCTGCGCCGCTATCCACAAAACCCATCGAACCTCCCACTAACACCGTTGCAGTGGTAGTCGACAGCGGGCCCTTGATTTCTGGAAAATCAATTAATACAATCAACGTGCCCTACGTCTCAATTACCGTTTGCGTGCCTGGTAGTTCCACGCAATGTCAAACGATCGATCATATCTTGCTTGATACTGGCTCAATCGGTCTGCGAATAATTTCCTCTGCCCTCGCTGTAAATATGCTGCTACCAGCGATGCTTAATACAGAAGGCAGACCTGTCGTAGAGTGCACCCAATTTTCCGATGGCTACAGTTGGGGTTCCGTGAAACAGGCAGATGTGCGTATTGCTGGCGAGGTCGCCCGCAATATTCCAATGCAGATCATTGGTGATAATACATTTCCCTCGGTACCTAGTGGTTGCTCCAGTGTTCTACCCGCACAAAACACCGTGGAAACTTTTCACGCCAATGGCGTGCTTGGCGTCGCGCCATTCGTGCAGGATTGTGGAGCGAATTGCGCCGATAAAAATATAGAGGGACGGTATTACGCCTGCTCGGACCAAGATTGCAGATCCACGGCGATGCCCTTAGCCAAGCAGGTAAGCAATCCAGTCGCATCATTTCAAAAAAATAACAATGGCATAGTGTTGCAGTTGCCAGAAATTGATGCCAAGGGGGTTGCCAGTGCTACCGGCCTTTTGACTTTTGGCATCGGCACACAATCAAATAATTCTTTAGGTAGCGCCAACATCTATACCTTAAGCAGTGTGGGAAATCTTGAAACAGTATATCAGGGGCGAGTATTGCAAGGATATTTTGATACAGGTACGAATGCTTTATTTTTCGCTGATCCCGCCATAGCTTTTTGCAATAGTGCTGCCAGAATGTTGGAATTTTATTGCCCGAGTTCCAGCTTGAGTCGTAGTGCGGTCAATACCGGAACCAACGGGCGCAGCGGCTCTATTAATTTTGATGTGGCTAGGGGAAACAGTACTGTGTTTGGTAAGCAAGCGGGAATAGGCGTAGACGATAGGGAATTTATCTGGGGACTTCCATTTTTCTTTGGCCGTACAGTCTACACTGCGATTGAAGGAATGGACGCTGCCGGTACGAAAGGCCCCTACGTCGCATATTGAAATTTTGACCTTGAAATTTCACGCGCAATACTAAAGTATCTTAAATGAAAGGAGAAATACCGCTGGGTTGAGGCGATAGTTTTGAATTTAATTTCATATTAACAAAAAAAAGGAAAATGAAATGATTAAACTGAATACATTTCTCATGAGTTGTACGGCATTTGCCATTGCCGGAATTTTAAACGGCTGCGGAGGCGATACTGAAAAAGGAGCGAAACCGAGAGCTCAAATTAAATCGCAACTAGCTGCCCGTGGTGCGACTATTGTCGCAAAAGAAGGATTATTAATCAGCGAAGTTGCCGCAAACTATAGGCGCGATAAGGGAGGGGCATGGTTTGAGGTATTTAATAACTCGAGCATGCCAATTAATTTAAGTTCCTATAAGTTGCGATCAGGGGGGCTGAATGTTTCTAATTATTCCCAATTGTACCAAAATCCATTGTCCTCCATAGATGTAAGCCCGGCGCCTGTGACATTTAACCTGCCGAGCATGATTATTCCTGCAGGCGGGTATTTTGTTTTAGCAGGAAAAGATTATACGGACTTGATCAATGCCGAGCAGAAATATATTACAGCCAATAAGACAGGCCACGCCTATATTGTTGACCCAACAGGAAAGTATGTTCCTTATTGGACCGATGCGGCTGGCTTTGTGGAATTACTTGATGCAACAGATGCCAGAAATGTGAAAACGGCCGATTTTGTTCGATTTGGAACGGAAACGACTAGTCCAATGACGGCCAATTTTTGGAATAATGGCAGTGCTGACATTCTAAAAAACGTAGCAGCGTTCCCGGAACGAATAACCCATGAAGTAAGTTTCTCGTTCGATCCCCTTGATCATAACAGTGCGTCAATAGTGCGACTGAGCAATAAACTCAGGACAACGGGTACAAACAATGACTGGACCTTGGTGGGGTTTCCCACCCCTGGCGGCAAAAACGACGTGGACGGAACTGCAAAGGATAGTGATAAAGATGGGATTCCCGATTCTGCGAAGGTCAAAGGTGGAACTTTTGCAGGCTTGGACTTGTATGGTATGGGCGCGCGTCCGGGGCAAAGAGATCTATTTATTCACATCGATTATATGCTGGATCCGAACAATCCAATCATCGACTTGCAGAGCGCCGCACTAAAAAATATTGTAGATGCTTTTCAGGCGAATCAGCGTAAGATTTCTGTGCATTTTGATGCTGGAAATAAGTTCTCCCCGACGTTTGATGCAGTAAATTATAATTTGTCTGGTAATGTATCGCATGAACAGCGCCTTGACACCTGTACCCAGCTTACATCACCACTTGCTGATGCTGTTAATGGTCTTAAGGCACTTGAATCAGGCTGTAAAAATTTATATGCCTATTCCAGTGCCGTCGATGTACGTCGCAGAGCGATCTTTCGATATGCTTTAATGGCCAGCAAGAATAAACCTGCAGGCCCATCAACTGGCTCTGGCCTTGCCGAACTTCCTGGAAATAAATTTCAGGTAACAATGACAGACCTGCTTAGTGGTCCCTTTCCTGCAGATCAGAGGTATATTAATTTTCGAATAAATACCCAGGCTAGCACGATCATGCATGAGTTGGGCCATACGCTTGGATTACGTCATGGTGGCGACGTGAATGATCACCGTAAGCCAAATTATTATAGTATCATGAATTATTTGTATCAGCTTAATGGATTGCCATCTTCGGCCACAGGGAATGATGCACTGTACCGTTACTTTCATTCGGTGAATAATTTCCCTACAGCTGCCAATGCAGTCCGAGTAAATGGTTTTATAATAGGCTACAATTATATTCTGGCTGGCAATCCTCAGGGTACAATGACGTATTGTGATGTGCCTGAAGGCCCCTGCAATACCCCGAATATGAAGATTGATTATTCGGATGGCAGTGGAGGTAGTTTAGATGAATATGCTGTCGATGAAAGTTCCTATATCGGACGTGGTGCGGATCCGGGCGTCTATGGCAATTGGAATACAAATAATACGAAAGAAACATATACTTACGTACAATATATTTCTGATCATGCGGTAGCAGGTGTCATTAAAGATCATGATGATTGGGCGGCAATTAAGCTTGTAGTAGGGAGAAATTATAAAGACCCTATGACCAGTGGCTACGCAAAACGTCTTGCCAGGCCTAACGTAAAGCCTCAACTCATCATAGGTACCGTTGCAACGGAAGAATCGCTGGCGGCTCCCCTTTAGTAATGATGATTTTTTGAAGATCGACGAGGATAAGCTCAGGCATATTCTCGCTTACATTGGCCGATTACGTCGACCATTACGACCATTCCATGGTGCGTTGTTTATCCGTACGTGGAATGTGTTTATATGTGGCGGTGATACCTGGAAAAGAATATGCCTGGCTTGGCGGCAAGGAGAACTTGACATTCTCTCTTGCCACCGCACCGCCCGTCGCGAACAGGGCCTGGAACGCTGAGTGAGCTGCTGATTCATTAGGTTTTTCGCTTGAAATTCACGCATGGATTTTTGATTTCTAAAGCGGAAAATTTCCAGAAATTGAATTCATTAGTGCTACCCTATGGAAGTACTGATTTATTCATCTGGCACCGTTTCCTGCAGCGGTCCGACCTGAGACCATAACAGTATCGCCACCATCTGGCATCAACCATGTAAAAGAGCTTCTCCAACCTTGAATACGCCGCCAAGAAGAAACTGACGCGGCGCGACCGGTTCCTGGCCGAGATCGACAGCGTGACACCTTGGGGCAAGTTGTATAAAGCCGTGGAGCAGTTCTACCCGAAGGTCGAGGGGGCCGGTCGGCCACCGTTTGGAATGGCGCGCATGCTGCGCATGTACGTGGTGCAGCAGTGCTTTGGTTTGTCGGACGAAGGTATCGAAGACGCGATCTACGACAGCCAGTCCATTCGTGCTTTCGTCGGCATCGACTTGGGCCGCGAATCGGCGCCAAACGCGACGACCTTGCTGAAGTTCCGCCACCTGCTTGAGGCCAACGGGCTGACGCGCCAGATCTTCGACACGATCAACGGGCACTTGGCCGAAAAAGGCTTGATGATGCGCGAAGGCACCATCGTTGACGCCACGCTGATCGCCGCGCCACCGTCGACCAAGAACAAGGACGGCAGCCGTGCTCCGGAAATGCACCAGTCGAAGAAAGGCAACAACTGGCACTTTGGCATGAAGGCCCACGTCGGCGTCGATGCTGCGTTTGGCCTGGTGCATACCGTCATCGGCACGGCCGGCAATGTCGCCGATGTGACCCAGGCGCATGCTTTGCTGCACGGTGGTGAGACCGTCGCGCTCGGCGACGCTGGCTACCAGGGCGTGGAAAAGCGGCCCGAAAACATTGGCAAATCGGTGACGTGGCACGTGGCCATGAAGCGTTCCAAACGCAAGGCGCTGCCCAAGAGCAAACCGGGTCGCCTGACGGAAAAATTGGAGTATCTGAAGGCCAACGTGCGGGCAAAAGTCGAGCATCCGTTTCATGTCATCAAGAACCTGTTCCGTCATTGTAAGACGCGCTATTGCGGCTTGGCCAAGAACACTGCACAGCTCTTTACCTTGTTCGCCTTTGCCAACCTGGTACTGGCCGGAAGACGTTTTACGATCACCGAATCCCGTACTCCGTCTTGATTGCAGAAAGACGCGAAGCATCGCGTCAACTTGAACGAAAAATGGGCTTGAACGGCTCACCGGTCGACCATTGGGCGCGCCAACCTCTCCAGAAAACCGAATTGATCAGCGCTTCCCTTAGTAAGAACGTTGGGACATTAGCGCATGCACACTTATCAGGCAAAAACATTTGCCCCCCCGCAAGGTAGTGCAGATCTTTTGCTAAATGAAAAAGCGGCGTACGGATTGGAAGATTTGTTCGTTAAATATTGGCGTTCACGAGGAGGTAACTAATGTTTCGAGATTGGCTTGGTATGTGTAGAAACATACGGGAATCTACTGTTGCGAAGTCCGATTGTATTTGCCCGGAATGTGGCGCAAATACAATCGACCTTCAATTCGTTGGGGACGTTGCCGGTACGACTGATGATCGTGCGCCCTTTCACTGAAATGCCTGAATTGCGCTGACGAGGAGCGACGCCAAGAAAGGCCGCGAATGCCTTGGCGTTGCAAAACCGACGAATGTCGCCTAACTGGCCCAGGATTCTTGCTGCTGTGGCCATGCCATCATCAGGGATGCTGACAAGAAGCTGAGCATCATGTTTCAGCCTGGGATGGCGACCAATATGGTCGTTAAGGGACTGCGCCAGTTGTGTCAAACTTTTTTACGTTGTGTCAAACTTTTTTAGTTCGTGTCAAACTTTTTTATTTATCAACAGCTCCACCAGTCAATAAATACAAAATACGATTCATATACTTTTCCTTGATGGGTTAGCGCAGGCCCAGGACGGCCTCAGCCTGAGCCGTGGAGACTGCCGCCGCCTTCGCGTATGCCTCGACCGCCCGGCGCCGACCAACAGCGCCTAGCGCGATCTGAGCCTTGCATTCGGCCAGCAGCTTTTCGCGCCTGGCGGCGTCCTGTTTCTGTTTAAAGTCGTTTGCCATCGTTGGGATTTCCTTTGGGTCAGATGTTCCACTTGCCGCGCAGCTGTACGATGCGCTGGCCTTTGCGTGTGCGCTCGGCTACAGCTTCGGCACCGGCCGCGATTGGTGCACCAGCCAGCGCGGCGGCGGCCATCGTAGTGTCGTAGTTCTCGACGGCGCGCACCAGGTCAATCAGTTCGCGCAGATCGGGTTGCAGTTCATTCAGCATGCTCTTTTCCGGTATCAAATCAGTTCGTCGGCCGGATCAGTTGCCCGGAGTTTTTCCAGCACCTGCTGGTAGTTTGGATGCAGATCCGGCCAACCGGTTCCAGGGCGCAGGGCAGATGCGTCCAAACGGCCCATAGCGACCGCCAGGCGCACGCCAGGATGTCGATGACCCACGGTTGCCATCCATCCCGCACATGCAACCTCGGCGCCATCCTTGGACTGGTGGCAGGCGAACATGCTCGCACCGAAGTCAGGCCCCATGTTACGGGTATCCGGACAGCAGCTCACCAAGCCTTCCGCCAAACTTAAATCAAAGTTCGGTATGTCTGTCGCGTCCCGATTGACGCGCCAGGGGCACGATGGGCAAGGCTTAGCGAGAGTGGTCAGCGTACAAGACGACATAGCGGCTTCCTTGATCAGAACAAATAGGCGCGGGCATCACCAGGCAGCGTCCAGTGTGTCGGCTCAAAACCCATCGTGCGGGCAATTTGACGCGCGTGGCCAGGCCCGATGGCGCCAGTCAATTGGTGAGCGCGAACATCAGCGCCGTCGCCTTTAACACGCAACCAGTACACGTCATTCGGGTGACTTGCTGCGAATTTCGCATCGTGCGCGACGATGACTTGGGCCGGATAATCGGCTGGTGGGGTCGCGTTGATTATCTGCATGTCTTTTCCTTGGCCATCAGGCCGGTTATGTTTTGGATCGTTCAGCCACCCATTTTTGCATCACCGTCGATCACCTTGCAGCCCGTTTTTATAGTCAAATAGATAAGTACAGCGATGATTATTACGCCAAATACAGGCGGCGATTCTTCGTGAACGAACACGAAATAGATGGCTGAAAAAATGGCGATCAGCAGGAACGGAAAAGCGACTTTGAGAGATTTTTTTTTCATAATTTTTTTTCCGGGTTATTGGGAGGCAGCGGGTTAAGTGAATTCCTGATGCACGTATGGAATGCCGATAGCTCCTGCCGCAAGCTTGCGCACATCGTTGTAGAAGTCCCATGGATTACCCATCGGTTTACCTTCGATAGGCGTGGAGATTTCCAACAAAGTCGCTTCCAAAGCCTCTATGCGCGCCCGGTAACGATTCCGCTCGGCCGACTCGCGCCTTGCTTCATGCATATAATCTGCGTGACGTTCATCGCGCAGTTCAATCAAGTCTTTTTCAGTTAGTGCCATGCTGGCCTCCCATTTCGTCGGGCTGAATTACGCTTCCATGTAGACCATTATATGCCCTCAATGAGGGTAGTCAAGCACCTTTTTCTTCTCTATCTAAAATTTCTTGAATGAACTTCCACGCCATATCTGGCATGCCCCGCGCCGAGTCGCTCGGAGGCAATATCCAGTTGTCCAGCGTCTTGCGCTTGACGGCGATTCGATCTGCGAATTCATCACGCGTCATATTGAGACGATGCATAGCGTCCCGCAAAAATTCCTGCTGTGTCATCTGTATCTTCGGCATCAAAACACCCCCGCTGCAATTGCACCCAGGCGCACTGGATCGGCGTCGATCAAATTCTTGGTGGCGCGCAGCGTCTTCAAACCCAACAATACTTTGATGCTCTTGAGGTCGTAGCCCTTGTTATGCAGGCGGACAGCAAATGTTCTACGAGCGCTGGTGGCACTTGCCCCCTCGACTCCCGCTTGCATGTGCAGTTTACGAAAAAGCTGGCTCAGTGAGTCGCATGAGTAGCTGATGGTTCCCGCCGCCGTCTTGCGCTTCGTGAGCTTGTACGGCTCCCCTTCGTCAGTCAGGAAAATTGGGCTATCGGGGTCTAGACTTCGGTATACGCCCGTCCGCGTCGTGACCATTTGACGGTGCTCAATACGGTAAGCTAGGTACTGATCCAATGCGACGATCAGATCCTTGTTTGACCAAAATACAGGCCGTCTCGTGCCGTTGTATGCGACTTCTTCGCTGACATAGGATTCGTCCAGTACATTGCCATTCACGCCCAGGTAAGCTCTAATCGGCAACCGCGCAATCTCTTGCAGCGTCATGCCGGTGCCGTACAACGTGCGCAGCATAGGTACGTTGCGAACCGGCAACTCTCCACTGACCGCGGCGATTTTCAGCATTTTTTTTAGATCGAAATCTTCAACGTAGGGGGTCTTTGCCATTACATTTTAAGCCTTATAATGCGGTATTCAGAGTTAGTTATGGAAAGAATACGCGGAATACCCGCCACAGGCAATGCAGGCAGCCAAGTCCTCGGAAAAGCAGGCGGTGCAGATATTGCGCGCCGCGTTCGAGTATCTGGCGCGCGTGCACTATCTGGGAGGCAATCCCTGGCTGGCGGTCAAAGATCCCGTCGTCGATATCGAGACCGACCCGATCCAGGTGGAGAAGGCGCTAACGGCCGAGGCGTGGGAAGTATTAATCGCGGCGCTCGAGCGGCGTGCCCAGCAAGCCGCTGGGGTGCGGGACCGGATCGCCCTTGCGATGCTGTTGTTGATGGGCGATTCGGGATTGCGTCGCGCGGAAACGGTATCAGCCCGCCGCAACGCACTTATACCCAGTCGTCATGTGCCCGGCATCTGGATGCTGAAGGTGCTGGGCAAAGGGAGGAAGAGGCGGGTGCTGCCTGTCAGTCCCCGCACCATTGACGCCCTGCGCGCGCACTGGGCTGATCTTGGTGCGGACTTTGACCAGGCCGGCAATGATCGACCGCTCTTGTCACCCTTGGTCATACCGGGCACGCCGGCGGCGCTGGCACGCCATGGTGAAGGAGCGGCAGGGCACCGTGGGTACACGGCAGGAGCGCTTTACGATGTGGTCACAGGGGCCTTGCGGCGCGTGCACGACGACCTGCAGGCCCTGGGGGCCGAAGCCGAACTGTCACCTGAAGACATGTTTGCCCTGATCGAAGCAACGCCGCATGCCTTCCGGCACACTTTCGGCATGCTGGCGATCGAAGGCGGGGTGGAACTGTATGTGGTGCAAGAAATTCTCGGCCACGCTAGCGCTGACACCACGGCCGTGTATGTTCGGGCGCGCGAGAAGCGTCTGGCGGAGGCGGTCGGCATGCTTTATCGAAACGACCCTATACGAATGAAATGAAAGCGGGGGTGGCACGCCGCTGTCGATGAATAATAAAGTCGAACACAAAAAAAATAGAGTTAGACACAAGGCACCCTTGCGACGATGCTTTCAGGAGCGGCCGCAACCGGACATTGCTCGCCTAACCGCCAACATATTTGACAGCTCGCGGCAATGTCGCGTCTTGCGCCCCGCAGCTAACACCAGTTACGCTATATGTTTGAAGAACAAATTTTGGGGTCAATGTGGACTGGCTTAAAAAGGGTTTCCTTTCTGATGACGTCAAGACCTGGAGCGATTCGCTTCTGCGGGAGTTTTCAAAAGAGTTCGCTTTCTCACATGAACTCAATGAGGCAGCGATGTCACTGCTTCAGAGAACCTCGGTTGCTGGTTCTCGACAGGTCGCAAGCGGAGCCTTCCTCGCTCGTGCACTTCAATCGTATCAAGCGGCACTTCTACTACTGGAGCGCGGCATGTTGGCTGACGCCAGAAATGTCGTTCGCAGTATTGTTGAAACTGCGGTGACCATCGCTGGACTTGCATTCCTCCACGATATGCCACGTCGTCTTGCGGCCGACAACAACAAGCACTACAAGGCCCTTGCAACTATCATGCTCGAAAACCCCTTGTTCGAAGATATGTTGCCATCGGCCGAGAAGGAGGGCCTAAGGCAGCTGCTATCCGAGACCGATACCTACATGCAAAAGCCTGCAAAACTAAGTTTGGAACAAGTCGCAAATGAGGTCGGATTGGGCCGATTTTACAACCTGACCTATCGACCACTATCAGGTGACGCCGCGCATGCAACCGTTGATTCCATGAGGCGGCACATCGAATATGTACAAGGTGGCGGCCAGAAGCTCATCTTCAGGCCGCAGGTCTCTGACTTAGTGCCAACACTGCGTTTTGCTGCGTCGGCCATTCTCACCTGCTTTGAAGCGGCTGCCGAGTCATTCGGCAACGACGAAATGCAAACTTTCGCTGACGGGTGGTCGGAACGTCAATTTAAGGAATTGGGACACCCCGACGGGTAATCACACCGCCCTTTGTCGAAGAACTGGAGCAAGTCTCTCGACGAGCCATGCACAGGCTACAACACCGGTGTTACTTTTACTGCACCAGGACTGATGGCCGCTCGGCGATGCGGCCACCGAGTAGCCAGTGGACAGCCGCCACGGTGCGGGCATTGCCAAGCTGATCCAACGCGTCATGAGGAAGCGGGTGCTTTGACGTGTCAAGGACTTGGATGGCCGGATGATCGGGCGGCAATTTGCTGAGCACCACGTTTGCGAGGTCGGGTGACTGGCGTTCAGTCCCGATGGCCAGGGGGATCAAGAGCACCCTCCGACCATCGCTGACTGCCAGTGCCTGGGCCGTATCAAGAATCTGCGCCCTATCTGCGATGCTGCCCATTGCCTCAACCGTCTGGGCTGCCAGGTAGTAGTTCGCCTTATCCAGCCAGTCCGAGTCTGCCCTTTTCAGGGAGTCAGCAGACATGTTGCGCTTAGTTCGACTGATCGCTGTGGCCGCCTGAACACTGGCCCAAGTCGGTTTAAATGTGAAGACGAGGTTGATCACTTCTTGCAATGCATTTTCGTCACCGCGCTCGACCAGGAGATTCAGTAGCACTTCAGTGACGGCCAAGTCATCTGTCTCCAGAGCCGCTTTGATGATGGCACGGGTCAGATCAGACGGTACTGTCTTCAGCGTCGCCAGCGCCCGAGCTGCGACTTGAGCGAGAGGAAAATCCTGATCTTCGCTGTCTGGAACTGAGTGATGAGACCACGTGTCCTCGCACAACGTCACCAAGGCAGCGGAATGGCGCTCGGGATGCTTCACCAATAAATCCAGTAACGAACGGCGGACGAACATGCTGGGATCGTTCGTCAAGGCAACAATGTCGTCCATGATCCCCGGGTCAAAAGCCGCCGCGAGGAGATCCAGCGCTCGCTGGCGGGCCCTTGCACGTGGGTGGGTCAAGGCTGACCGCACAAGCCGCCAGCAACCGGCCTCAGCGGCGGCGCGAACAGCTAAGTCTGCCTCGTCGGCCTGCAAGGATGCACTCAAAGCGTCCTCGAGCATAGCTTCCGTGGCTCGCCCATTTGTTGCAGTGAGCCAGATCAGCAGGATACGAAGAGGCCCCTGCATTTTTCCGAGCAGAGGAATCATCGCATCCAGTGATGCGTCGGTGAGTTGCACTTTCTGGATATCGTCGAGGGGTGCAATCGCTGCCGCAAGCTCATCGAAGGGCGCTGGTAGGCGGAGTTCGAACGCATCGTACGCCACATGTTGCCGGTCCGTATCGCCAAAGCGCCTGATCTGGATCTTGGCATCGTGCGCAAGTTCCAGTAATCGTACCGTCTGACCTTCATCAAAGAGCCCCTTAGCCACTTCGATCAACAAGTCCGGCGCGTGTTCCAAGGCACAGCGTACTGTATCTTCGCGCAGATCCGCTGCTTGGCCACCAGTACGCAATCTTTCGCGGAGGTCGATCACGAAGGAAGGGCGCCAGCTTCTCGTCAAATGTCGCCAGATTTTCTGTTCGAGGTACTCCCCTGCACTCAGTTCCAGCAGATGTCGCAACTCATCATCGCCCGCATCTGTGTCCGCGGTCGCTTCCATGGCATCAAACCACGCATGGGCAAGTGCCCGCGCATCCTTATGCGCAGCAAGCGCCTGCCACCCCGAGTCGCTTCGCGTCACCTTCGCGAAGGCAGAGACCAGTTCGCGTGCGGCGTAATAATAGTCGGTGTGGCCGTCGTAAGGCTCCCAGTCAGCGTTGAAGTGACCGTCAATGTACGGCCAGTGGTCGGGATCTGAGTACGTCTCCTCCGCCTCCTTGCGGAGCTCTGCAAGCGCGAGCTGCAGCAGCGGTTCGCGGTTGGCGATGGCGCGCATTGCACCGAGCCCGACAGCGATCGCGTTGGGGTCTTCTCCGCGATGAACAATCATCTTCGCCGCGTCTACCCACGCCGCATCTAGTCCTGATGCAATGGCATTGAGATATTCGGCTATCTGAAAGGGATAGCTGCGGGTGTCTAAGGTGAGGCCGAGTCGAATGAAGCGCACGCAAACATCTTGCGTGCGCGGATGGTTGCGGACCGTCTCATACCAGTCGTCGCTGCGATTACTGAGCTCCCAGCTGCGCGAGAAGAAATTCTTACCCGTGGCCGCAGGGCGTAACCACCGGGCGACTTCAGCGGGGATGCAGTGGCTGGAGCCAGCTCCGCACGCCAGGCGCAGCAGGCCAACGTAATCGTCATGGTCCTTGCTGAGCGCGTCTTCCAGCCAAGTGTCGATGGCCAATTGGACTTCGTGAGGTACGTCGTACACAAACTCGTTGGAATCCCTGATGAGGGCATGCAGTCGCACCGCTGTCTCGACCGCACTCTCAGTATTGCTCATACGGACGAGAGCCGTCATCAGGTGTTCCAGGGTGACTTCTGTATCTATTGGGTTGGCTCGCATTACTCGGATGAGCCCTTGCTCAACGCGGGGATGGGTATACGTAACGTCGCTGTTGGGCTGGCGAAGATTGCCGCCAGCCACTAAGCCGTTCACGAGTTTCTCCAGCTCAGGGCCGAATGTGGGATCCAGTTTGCTGATGGCTCGGCGGATGTCGACCAAATTTTGGCGGCGCACGCCACCTCGGGCAGCCATCAGACCCCACAGCACCACTGCGGCCTTTTCGTAATGGCGAGACCTCACCATTCTCTCGACCTCGTTCTCGATGGCATGAGTTTGAGTTTCGTGCAGGACACGTGACACAAACTCGTCTTCATTTTCGTCGGCGGGGATAGCACCGGTTTGAAGCAGTGCCACGAAGCGGTCGATCTCGAAGGGGGTCCGCAACGTTTGCAGAACGCGTTCTTTGGAGCGGATGGCTGCCATCTGCAAGATCGTGGAGCCGAGGCGACGGACGAGTTCTTCGAACATTTTTCCCAGCTCTTTGTCGCCGTAGTGCTTGGCCTCCAGCCGCACTTCCCACTGCTTGAGGAAGTCGCTCTGGTTCCCGACAGTGGCGGCGAGGATATCAGTGCGGCTGGTGACCACTATCTTCTGCTGGGCACTAGCCTTCAGTAGCCGCCCCTGCAGCTCAGCTGTCCATGCCGTCGTGTTGCTGCCGATCTCGTACTTACCCCACGGATCCTCCACATAGAAGAAGGTAGGGCCAGCATCTGGTCGGGCCTTCAGTTCGCCGGGACCTCCAGGCTCTATATAGTTGATTCCTGGCACGACGTTACGGTAGTGCTGGTATAAAGCCTTGGCCACAGTCGTTTTGCCCGTGCCCGACGGCCCTGTGATGACGATGGCGTTTCGCCTGTCCATCTGGGCAATGATGTCGTCCCAGTTCGTGGGCGGGACAAACTTACTGTCGCGCTCCGACGGAATGGAGCCGCCATGCCTTTTGATAATGGCTTCCACATCGACCCTGGGCCAGGCGTAGCCTGTTCGCATCCCAGCCATTGCGACCCTGCGGAGTTCTTCACGACACGCTTTGTGACGCTCACTCGGGATCCCAAGGGGACTAAATAAGTAGGCGTCGATCTTCTCGACAACGCGCGCCTCGTTGTATTGAGCCAGCACTGCGAACCGACCTGCCGCGGCTTCGACGTGCGTGGCCGGGAACACGTCAGCCGGTAGGTCGGCGTCCCCAGGGCGCTCCAGCAGGGCATCGACCTGTAGCGCACCGAGCTTGCCCGACACGTCGGCGCTGGTGAACAAGACGTATCGAACCTTCGTGTCCACCAACAACTTCAGCGCGGACGGGCGTTGCTTACCGTGCTCCACCAAGTTGCGCAGCGAGGCGGGCGTCCATTGGCCGGATCGACGCAACTTTGCCTGGACGACGAGGCGTTCGCCGTCCACGACAGCCCATGACGAAACCCGGGGCGCTTCAAGTTCCGCCTCCAGGTCTTCCTGTGTCGCAGGCTCGAGCTGGAGCACCTTGGCAACACGGTTGACCACCATCAGATCCAACGCTGCATATACTGATACGTCACATTGGTAGTGCCAGCCGTCCAACGACGGATTTCCGTCACTATGGTCTGTAAGTTTCACGGGTGATTTGCTCAATTATTGACTCTCGGAAGGCTCTGTTGGGTCGGCGATGGCCTGAATGCGGGCCTTACTGGCGACAGGGGACCACAGCATATCAAAAATTCTATGACTTGCGCTCGATCGGGCCGTTATGTATGGCTGTGATCGCTGGATTCGCCTGTTTTTGGGGAGTGGGGTAGCCTACAACCTGCTGTCTTTGCCTGCATGGTCTTTTATCCCAACGATAACAGCACGATTGGAAGTTGACACCGTGAACACAATCATCCGGTTCTCGTAACCGCGTCGACAAGTGTATGCACAGCTTTTTCCATGATCTGGTTACACTTTGTAGCGTCGTTTTTATCATCAGTCGCAAAGGAAAAGGGTTGTCTTCTTATTGCTATGAGCATAACTAGTGTAAGAGAGGTTGCAAAAGAAAGACTGACGTTTCTTGTAATTTATCGATAGTCATGAAAACAACTCTGTTGCTGAGAACCTCGACGGTGTACGATTGCGCAGCCAAATATGTGGGGACGCATCGAGGTGGGCCAGAGTTCTTAACACACTTCGATCAATTGGCATCGAAGGTGCTATATACCATAAGGGAAGAGAGAATGGCATGCAATGGATAGACACAAAGGCCCTGGATAACTGGGCTAGTCTCCTGAACGCTCGCGAGAAAATGCCCGCCATGGTGTCAGACCTGATCCGCGCGACGATCAACGATGCGTCGCGATTTCGCTTCCCAAATGGCGAGGCCAGTCAGGTGCGCGGCTGGGATGGCGACCTAGAGACGCAAGTGGCGAAGGGCTTCGTTCCAGAGGGTAAATCCAAATGGGAATTTGGTACCGGTCAAGGTGCTAAGAAGGCCAGCGCAGATTATGAAAAGCGGACCGGACAGACTCCTCCTGCCGAGATGGCGGAGAATACGCTCGTCTTGGTCAACCTGGAATGTTGGGACACCCCCGCTAAGAAGATCCCCGAATGGGAGGATGAGCGCCGTAACGAAGGAAAGTGGAAGGATGTCCGATACCTTGACGGTTCGTCGTTGGTCCACTGGCTCGACGATCATCCGGCCATTGCTGCTCGTTACGCTCGTGATGTCCTTAAGTTAGCTCCGAAACACGATGCCTTGAGCACCGACGAGTATTGGGAGGAATTCAGTACACAGTATAAGCCGCAGCTCAGTGAGAAACTTGTCATCGCTGATAGACAGCAGGAGGCCGACGCGCTGATTGCCAAACTTCTCGGGCAACCCGAATCCTTCATGCTTGGCGCCGAGACGTCCGAGGAGGTTATAGCTTTCGCGGTTGCGGCGATCCGCCGTGCGGAGCCTAGCGTGCGTGAATCGCTGGAGTCCAGGACGTTGATCGTTCGCACCGATGCCGCCGCCCGCTTCTTAGCGATGAAATCCAATATGGTCTTCATCGCTACGGGCACTGCCGAATCACTAGCAGGAATGCTCTCCAAGAATTGCCCCACCTTGTCCGCTGCAACGGGCGCACAGGCCAGACGCGGCCCCGTGCTAAAACGGCCGACGGCTTCAGGCATGGTGCCCGGCTTCATCGATATGGGGCTTGATCATGGGCAGGGCTACGAGCTGGCGCATCGCTGTGGACGCAGCCTGACTATCCTGAAACGCCTCATCAAAAATGCGCCCGTTGCCGATCCCGTATGGGTGGGGCATGCGACAGCACTTAAACCAGCGCTTCTCGCCGGTGGTTGGTCTAGCGACGTCCCCGCCGACTGCGATGTGCTCAAAGAGCTTGGCGGCTATGCCACCTATGGCATGCTTGAGGGGATCCTAATGCCCACGCTCGGCATGCCAGATCGCCCTGTCGACAGAGAGGCTGAGGTGTGGCAGGTACGCGCTCCGGTGGACGCCTTCTATTTCTACGGCCGGCAGCTTACCGATGACGACCTGTCGCGGCTACGTGATGCCATTATCAAGGTCTTCGGCACACAGCCCGAACAGCCGTCTCGAGAGCAAAAATTCAATCAGGCTAGACTTGCGTCGTCAGACTACAGTCAATGGTTACGCGATGGTCTTGCGTTGACACTGCTGATCATCGCGTCAATGCATGAGGTGGCAGACCTGTACGTCAAGGGTAAGTCGCCGCAGAGGTACGTCGACGATGTGATTAATGCGTTGCCCGAATGGGGGAGACTGCACCATTCGATAGTACGCCTTGGCGACCAGACCGCGTTGATCGCGGAGGCCGCCCCAAACCCTTTTTTGCAGGCCCTCGAGTCTATGCTCGCGGGCGCCCCGGAGCAGTTGGCACAGATCTTTGAGTCAGAGGAAAAGCACTTTTTCGGCCCGTCTAGTCCACATGTACGTTTTCTTTGGGCGTTGGAGACTATAGCCTGGGACCCCCGATATCTAAACCGTGCCGCAGTGGTCTTGGCCAAGCTTGGACAACTGGATCCGGAACCGGAATCGAATCACGTCAACCGACCCATCAACAGCCTGCGCGACATTTTATTGGGGTGGGCGCCCAACACATATGCATTGCAGCCTCAGCGCATCGCATGCCTTGATGCAGTCTTGGCGGAATGTCCCGAGGTCGGGTGGCAACTGCTAAAAAAGCTTCTACCCTCAAGTATGGACTCGACCACTCCTACCCAGCATCCAAAGCTACGCGACCTGGCGCCGGAAAAGCTCGAAGAGATTACTTACGGATTGGTGTGGGACTTTGAAACCGCGGTCGTCGAGCGAGCGCTTGCCGCAGCTGGCGACGACGAGGACCGTCTAGGAACCTTTGTCAACAAGATCGGCAAATTACAGCCGTTAAATCGGGCGAAGGTGCTCGCCCACATCGACAGCTATCTCGTTGCACACAGTGTTGCCGAAGGCAATGCGATTTGGCATGCCCTCAAAGATGAGGCGACGCGCAATGAATACTTCGGTGGTTCTGACTGGGCGTTGAGAGGCGAGGAGCTTGCCGCTATGAAAGATCTGGTCGAACGTCATCGTCCTACCGATCCTCTTGTGTCTGACCGCCATGCTTTTGATGACTGGACGCCGCATGTTGGCAAATACATCCCGGGTGCAGAAGCGCTCGACGACTCACAAAACTTGCGCAAGGACGTCCTCCAGCGCGTGCTTGGGCGAGACGGCGTGCCTGGCATTCTGAAGCTCGCGAAGATGGTTAAATTGCCGGAACTTCTCGGCCAAACCTTGGGTCAGATTCCGTGTTCACTCGAGCAAATGTTCGAGTTGATGGAGGGCGCTCTGGACCCTAACGCACCACCGAGCCTTTCATATTACGTCTCGACACATGGTTTCAACAGATTCGGCGACCAATGGATGAACCGCTTCCAGGATCGTGTTCTGTCGCAAGTCCCGGATAACACGGCAAAGGCCAAACTCCTACTAGGTTGGCCAAGCACTCGGGAGACTTGGGCCTATGTCGAAGTCCTCGGCGGCGAGGTGCGGGAACAATATTGGCATCACCTGAGCATGTTGCCCATCGAAGGATCCGTGGACGATCTTCTGTTTGCGATCGACCAATACCGAAGCGTTGGTCGGGACATTGAAGTACTGGGCTGGATGCAGAGGAGAAGTAAAGACGTACCGTCGGGCCTGCTGATGGACATGCTTGCCTCGGGTGTTGGCCAGGCGGCCGAGGGATTCGAGCGCATGGGGAACATGCTTCCCTATTACATCGGGCTGGCATTGAAGGAACTGCGAACGCGCACTGATGTCGAAAAGAGGCAGATCGCCAATGCGGAATACGCCTACTTGCCACTGTTGCGTCAAGAGCGAGAACCATTGGTCATCTACGATTTGTTGGCATCAGACCCTGAGATGTTCGTCGATGTGCTGTCCCATGTTTTCAGGGGCAAAAGCGCGCCCGCCGATCAAATTCTCACTGAGGAGGCGAAGGCGCGGGCAAATACATCGTACGACTTGCTTTCGGAATTCAAGATTGTGCCCGGTTTGCTTGACGGGAAGATCGACGCGAATATGCTATCCGATTGGGTGAAGACTGTAAGAGTTCTGGCTGCAGCCAAGGATCTCGTTGATATTGGGGATAACCGGATTGGTTTCGTTCTGGCTTATGCTCCTCAAGACGTCGACGAACACTTCTGGCCTCCTTCAGCAGTATGCAAAGTGATCGAAGCGGAGGCGTCTGTGCAAATCGAACGTGGATTTATGATCGAGTGCTTCAATAAGCGTGGCGCATATATTAAGGGCATCAACGAGGGCGGAGAGCAGGAGTACAAGCTTGCGACGCGCTACAAAGCATGGGCGGACGCGACGCTGAAGTACCCCCGAACATCGGCGATGCTGATAGCAATCTCCGAGGATTGGACTCGAAGTGCGGAGCGGGCGGACGTCGAGGCGGAAAAGAGCAAGTTGAAGAGGTAAAGCTGATACAAGCAACAAGCAGCCGCTTGCGATGAGGCTTTGCGGCGGCCGGCCAGCGTCAACTTTGCTGCTGAAACTGACTGTCTATTTGGAGTAACCTTGATCACTTCATCGTTTCGGCCCCAGGGCCATGGACAAAACCGCAGGAAACCAGATGTCCGCGTGCTTGAGATCAAGCGCGTGGCGGGCTCCAAAGATGCTGAGCGCGTCGACTGGATACTTGTCGAAAGGAAGGAGGAGCTGAAGCGGGATCCACTCACCAACGAAATCCATCGCGGCAAGATCAGCGTTTTCTATTGGGACCTCGGTGCCGAAACTGCTTCCGATATCCCGGATGGCGAATTCACGGGTTTTTACGACAAGGGCTTTGACGGCATTTCGATCACCTCCTCGTGCCTGAGCACAGGTGGATATGTCATCGTAGATCCGCCACGACTGCGGGGAGGGCGGCTGGGGACCTATTTGATGAATGAAATTGTAGGATGGGCGAAACAATGGCCGGACACCCCAGTGCGCGAAGTGACCTTACTGGCCAGCGATGCTGGCGATCCGCAGAACCGGCTCCGGCGAAATCGATTCTATGAAGGGTTTGGATTGGAATTTGACTTTACGGACAAGGACAAGTCCGCTGGCGTATCGCGTTCCATCCTTGCAGGCAACCTCAAGGAAGTAACGACTTGGGTTCAAACAATCACCGAGCACGATCTGCCTCGCTATCTGCGCGCGGCGTTCTCGGACGCAGAGGAAACGGCAGTCACTGCACGTGTACAAGTTCGAAATTTCGAGGAGCTTTGCGGTGAACTGCGTTTTGCCGAGCGCCATCCCGTGAGGTGGATTGCCCGTGCGTGGTTGAAGAATCACCCGGCTAGAATCGCTATCGCGGTTGTCGGCATCTTGGCAGCGGCTTGGAGTTGGTTCAAGTTGGCCTGATGTCCTCCATTGAGCCCAGAATGGGGACTGGCGAGAAGCTCGGCGGCGACCAGCGCCGACAGACGGGGTACTATTGCTTCGCTGGACGGGAACCTATAACGGTGACTGACAAAGGTCTGGTCCAGTCAACACATTACTTGGTATCCTCGCTTCCGACTTTGAGCCTGGGAATACGCAGTGTAGCAGTACGCATGACGAAAACCTCGCCGTACAAGACCGTCAGCATCGGCAGTTCGATATCGCTCATGATCATAACCCCACCGCCCACAAAAGCTAGGAGCGGGAGCTTGCCTGTGTTACCAACTTCGAGCCGCAAGGCGCCTCCGACCTCCGCAAGAACGGGGAGTTCGACATCGTGATTCATCATGAGACACCCCCCGACGCGTGTGAGCAGCGGCAGCTGGACGTGGCTTGATATCTTCATATCTTTGCCCACTTCCCTGAGCATTGGAAGCCAGCTACTTGCGGAAACATGGAGGCTATCACCTACGCTCATCAGGATCGGCAATTTGACGCGGCCGGATATATAGACTCCACCAACAACGCGTATTAGTCTTGGTAATTCGACATTGCTGTGGATATGCAGATCATCTCCTACGCTTGTCAACATCGATAATCTTGCATCTCCTCGAATTTCGAGCATGCCACCGACACTTCGAAGCATCGGTAGTTCACCGCTGTGGATATTGAGGTCACCGCCCACCTCAGAAAGTGCTGGCAGCTCACATCCAATCACCATATCTAGACGTCCACCTACTATTACGAGTTTTGGAAGACAAGGAATGATGTCGTTGAAAGCGCTCCAGCTCTTGTTCCACACGAGAACGCAATCGCTTCCGACGCTTAATAATTCAGGCAGATCAACGCGACTGTCCTGCTGGATGGTAAGGTTGCCGCCTATGCTTCGCAGTACTGGCATCCTGACGTCTTGCAGTATTGTAAGATTCCCAGAAACCCGAACAAGCAGTGGAAGTTCAATTGCTGTACTGATGACAAGATCGCCGATGACTTCAGTAAGCGATCCGAACTTTTCGGAATTCACAGCGTCAATTTCCAAATGTCCCATGTGTCGCTTCGACCTTTCGAAAGGGTAAGGAGACCCAGCCGCGCAGGTAAGCATCGGCACCGATAAGGTAGCTGACTTGCCAACGTTGAGGTACCCACCAACACGTTCGAGAGCAGGCATCTCGACGGGGTAGGATACAGAAATGTTTCCTCCAACGTTGGCAAGCAGCGGCAATGAGGCACGGTAATCAATTTTGATGTTTCCCCCCACACTCATAAGCGATGGTAGCTCCGCATCGTTACCCTGGGTTCTAAAATTCCCTTTCACAGTGGTTAGCATCGGTAAAGCAGCATTGCCATTGATTTGGACGTTACCCGTGACGTTTGTAAGAACAGGAACCTGTACCCGGGCCTTGTATCGAATAGCCAGGTCGCCACCCACGCGGTCCAACGCGGGCAGGCAGGCATCGGTAGTTAAGTGTACGTCACTACCTACCACCGTGAGCACGGGGGCATGCACCTCCGCCTGGTCGACGATGGTGAGGGAACCCGTGATGCTGGCCAGAGAAGGCAAGATGGCCTTGGCGCCGGATTCTTTGGCAAATGAGGCTCGGATTTTTTTGCGTCTATCAATGTGTAGATAGCCGCCCACGAGCGTTAGGGCAGGCATCTTGACATCGGCGAAAATTTTGAGGTTGCCATTCACGCTCGAAAGCGCTGACAACAGGTACTGTTCACCAGCCTTGGGGTTTTCGCCTTCGTCTCCCTCATAGCGCAGCATCGTTGGTTCCTCAACATCGTATAACGAAAGGTCCCCAGTCACACTGACGAGGCGAGGCAACTCGACTTTGCTACTCAATTCAAGGTTTCCACCCACTCTAGCGAGCACCGACAATCTGCCTACGATGGGATCAACCTGCCTCTGGGTCCCGTGCTCAATACGAATTGTAAGGTTGCCAGTAACCTCCTCGAGTTGCACGAATTGTTCGTAGTTCATGGCGGATATTTCAAGATGCCCGGTGTGTTTCATAATTTCCTATTCTGGTTTTTTCGTCTTAAAGAGGTGGCAGTACGGAGACTCGTTCATGAACCGTTCAGTCCGCACACCGCGTAGCGTTTGTGGTGCGGATCGCTGGGACGTCTCGCATGTTCGTCATCGCGCACAAGCCGCAGCAACTCCATCGAGATCAGGAGGTTCTTCGCGGTGTTGATATCGTTGCGGCGCAATCCGGTGTAGCTCTGAATTTTCTCGTAGCCGATCGACGCGAAGTTTGTATGGCGATCGCGGAAGTGCAGGATCAGCATGTACAGTTTAAGCGCGTGCAGGGAGGAGGGCCGGCGCAATTGGTCGACGAAATGCCCCAGACGCCGCAATTGCGCTTGACCGTCCTGCAGGTGCGATTGAGGCAGTGCGCACCAGTGTCCGTTCAGATCGATACCGTTTAGTGTGAAGAGGTTGCGACGACCGTCGCGTACCTTGGTGATGGCCTTAACCATCACCAATAGCTCCAACCCATCCGAGATGAGCTTGCGGGACAGCGGCACCATTGCATGGATATCGGGATATGTCGCCGCTATCGTCTCGTCCTTGCGCAAACCATCCTTGCGTTGGGCTTTGTTAGAGATGACCGCGAGCGCGAACAGGATCAGCAGGGCGGCCGTGGCGCCGCCTTTGTGCTGACTCCATTGGAGCATGGCCACCTCCCCCTCGACATAGACCTGGTTTCCCAGTTCATCGGTGTACGGGACTGTGCCTTCGCCGGCTGCGGGGAAGTGTTTCGGTTGCCGCACCCAAGACGAGGGCAACTTGGCGAACGCGCCCCGGCTCATCGTGTACCTCCGCGCTTGATGGCCAGCATTGCCACGTACAACGCCAACCCCACGACACCCAGAACCACTAAGAGCGTAATAAACATTTGAGTAGTTGGATCGTTAATTGCAGCGAGCGTTTCAAACAACGTAACTAAGATCTTCATGATGCTTCTTCCTAACTAGGTTATCGGAATCTGCATAATGAAGGAGTTTGTTAGCTGTTTCTAGAAAGCGTACCAGCCGCATACTCAAAAAATTTCCGACTTAACCATTTAAAATCATAGGGTTAAGTGAATTATAAATAGTTCAAAAGAGATATTGATTAGTTCATAAAAGGCCTATTTTAGCCCGATTCCGGTGTGTTCCACTGGCAAAACATAGTTCATTCTGGCCCGATTAGTTCACGAGAATCGGACCATCAGCGCCTTCTGTCGAGTTCGACCAGGTCACCTCGGCTGAACGCGCTGAGAATGGCTGGGCGGTTGATTTCGCGCGTGTTGTTCGTCAGCACTTCATCAATCGCGCAGTTCAGATACTCGAACATCGCTTTCTTGACGTCGCTGCGCGCATTTAGCGCCTTGTTGAAGGACTCCACCGCACCTGCTTTGTAGTGCTGCATGCCCAGTACCGCCAGCTCCCCCGGGGGCACCTCATGCAGCGCAAGATCGACGTCCTCAATTATTCCTTCGACGATTCGATGGCTTGGTATGATGGTGTAAAGCCTATTACGCTTCTCCCTCTCGCAGTAAGTGCCTATCACGTATTCCGTTAACAGGCTATCCCAACCACGCTTGTCGATCTTGTGCTGCTTTGCGGTGGCGAGCGCGCCGTGGATGGCGTGCAGCACCACGCGGGTCACGACTTCCGCCGTCAATAGCCCTTCCATGTCCTTGTCCAGGAACATGTCTTCAGGCCATCGGCTGCCGCCGGCGCGTAGCTTGTTGCGCTCGCAGTCCATCAGGATCTGGTAGGTCCCACGGACGGCTGGTCCGGAGCCCTCATACCCATAGCGCATCAGACTCAAGTGGTTGTTAATCCCGTTGAGCACGTGCTGGGCGGTAAGAGTGCTGCCCGCGAAAGCGATGAAGCAGTTGCTCTCCAGACGTGGTGTGAAGTAGCCCTGGAAATCGTAGCCGTTGAAGCTTGGCTGGTAGACCGTGATCGGTACCCGGTAGATCTTTTTGAAGCCGCTTAGCAGTGTCTGGTGACCGTCGGTAATAGTGCTATCTGCGGTTACGAACAGGCCGCGCACGCTGCCGGCGAAGCCTGGCCTAGAGGTGTCAGGTGTGATGTCGTGCCCGGCGATTACAAGAGTCATGGATTGTTTTGAAAATTACAGGTGAGTAATTGTTGTATGGACACGGGCTGCACAACGATTGAGGCAGCCTGGCTCGAGTTATTGTATAAATTCCTATTTGCCACTTTGGTGATGATCCCTAGTGGAAAAAAGATTACGCTTTCATTAGTTTTGGTGCCGGTTCCGCAGCCACAAGTTCGAAAGGGTAAAGATTCAGGTAAGCCCGCGCCAGCTCAGGATCGCGACAGTCGAGCCAATCGTCGTAGTCGGCTTCTGGCACGATGACGAGGGAGCGCTTTTTCTGGTTCGGGCGGTGAAAATGATCCATCACGCGATGGCCGTCGGCATTGATGGTCAACTGAGTGAAGGAATGCGTGAGCGTGCCACTATTCTTGTCCTCCTTAGCGCGCCACAGGCCAGCCACGGCAAATGGGGCTTGGTCGCGCATGCCGATCGCCCAACGTACATGGACGCCCGTTTCCCAATTTGGTTCGAAAAAGCGAACCATCGGTACCAGACAAAGCTGTCCTTCGCGCCACGCCTTTGAGTATGAGCGTTTCGAGCCAATATCCTCCGACCTGGCATTCATGGTCGAGTATTTTTTGATGTGAGCGGGAATATCTTTCTGCGGAACCATGTCGTATGTACCGACGAGCGTCTCGCGTCCCCCATCAGCGTGGCGCCGGATGATTGGAGCAGGGTAGTCCTGCCAAGTTTCCGCTGGCCATTCAGCGTCGGCCGGGGCCACTGTGTTGAAGAAGTCAAGTCCTTGGCGGGTAACCGGAATGTAATTGACGCACATGCAGTGCTTTCGAAGATCATGACACTTCAGATTTTACAACTAATTTTGGGCATTATCACCTCAGCAATAATGCTATCCTTCGTCAGTTAGCCGAGCCCGGCCCAAAGCCACCTTTGATAAAACTTGATGCTGCACTCGCCGAACGATATGGCAAAAAAAATAAATACAAGTATTCGGAAACACATGGCTTCGTCTAAGAACAGCTCGAAGCTGAAATCGTCACGCGGCAAAGGCGTGAAATCCGCACCTGCGACCGCGACGCTGCGTTCAACGAGCGGCGCCGGGTTCGATTTAGAGGACCTTATAAGCGCCTGGCAACTGGTGAAGGCATTGTCAGGTGAGCGAGCACCAGGTATCGACGCCGTGGTCACGCAGATCCAAGCCCAAGTGTCCACATTGGGATGGCACATCGACGATCTGCTGCTGACGAGCCAATCTGCTGCAGCGCCGCGTCGACTTGCGATCTCGGTAAAGGGTAACTTGCAAGTGACCGCAGCAAGTGTCCCCGCTGACTTTGTGAAACGCGCTTGGGACCAATGGCGTGATCTGCAGGGACCGTTTAATCGCGCGACCGACGAGCTGGCTCTAGTCACGGTCGGAACTCATCCCGAGTTCGACCCGACGTGGCGCGAGGTGAAGAACGCGTGCAGCGGCACTGATCCTTTGCTTGCGATGAGCCGCATCCGCAGCAACAAGAAGCAATTGGGCGTCTTCGACAGCGTCAAGAAGCCTGGGGAGGCATCCGACGAGGAGACCATCGAACTTATTCGCCGCCTGCACGTGCTACCGACCAATTTTCAGCTTGCGTATTCCGAGAACGAGAACCAGGCCATTGCGCAATGCCAGCGTTTGCTTACATCTGGCAGTGACGACGAAGCCAGGTCCCTTTGGGAGGGACTCATCAACGTGGCAAAAGAGGGGCGCCTTCGCAGTGGGACCATCACAGTCTCAGGCTTGTTGGCTTTGTTTCGAAACCAGTTTGGCCTGCGACATCACCCTGACTTTGAGTACGATTGGGAGGCGCTTTCCAACATCACCGTGGATTACAAGGCTCGGATTGAGACAGAGCTGCCTTCAGGCTATGCCGTGCCCCGCACGGAAGAAAAAGCTGCGCTTCAGGCAGCCCTCGCCGATAACCTTGTAACGGTGGTCTTTGGCGAGTCGGGCTCGGGAAAGTCGGCTTTGGTCAAAGCGGTCTTGGACGGTGAGTATGCATCTTGGAACCAGGTATGGTTCGGTCCGGACGAACTGAGGACGGCGCTCAGTGCGGCTCGACGCAGCACCATTCCTCTGAAACATGAACTTTCGCTTGTGCTGCACGCTACGGTCAAGCCGCAGAACATACTGGTCATCGATTCTGCGGAACGTATAGAGGCCAATGAGTTTGTCGTCATTCGCAGGCTGCTTCAAGCCATCCTGCCGAATGACGTTGAAGGATCCAGCTGGGCTTGGAAGGTCGTGATCGTTACGCAGACCCAGAGCTGGGGCGAATACGAAGAGACCATCCTCAGCGGGAGGAAAGCGCATCTCGTTGAAGTTGAAGCCCTTAAGAGTGATGCTGTGAAGCTGGTGCTGCGGTCTTGGCCTACCTTGGGGTGGTTGACTGGGCATGACGACACCATCGCAGCACTGGCCAACCTAAAGACATTGGCCTGGGTGCTCCAAGCAGGTGCGGCGCTAGGAAAAAAAGGCAATGGATTGGCATCTCATACCGCCATCGCCGACCGTCTCTGGAAACATTGGACGAAAGAGCGTCCCGACATGCAGGTCTTGATGATGAACCTCGCCAAGCGAGAGGCGTCATTTGAACGTAGCTTCGCGCTGACAGACCTGGCGCCGGCGGAAGCGGCGACGTTCACGCAACGGCCCCAGGAACTTCCGCTGCGGCTGAACGAACGGACTAGCCGAATAGAGTTTGAGCACGACCTCGCAGCGGATTGGGCGCGCTTCCAGTACTTGAAGCAGATTCGGATTGACACGCCACAGTGGGCAGCCCTGGTCGGTAATCCGCTTTGGACGAACGCGCTCCGGATGCTGGGTCAGTTTCTGCTGCGAGAGCCAGCTGAAACTGGCACAGCCTGGGATCTCGCCTTCGAGGCAACGGAAGCTGCGAACAACCAGTTGGCGGGTAATATCCTCCTTGACGCGCTTTGTTTGGATCCTGACGCTGAACGCTTCCTGACCGAGCGCGTTGATCTCTTACTCGGCAATGGAGCGAAGAACTTTACGCGGCTGCTTATGCGTTTCCACCACGTCGCAACGGTGCCGAGCGGTGGCGCTATAGATCATAGCGCGCTCGGTCTGTATATGGAGGCGCAGTACCGCTCAATTGTTTATGGCCGGTGGCCATCTGTTCTATGCTTCCTCATCGCGCAGCGGAAGCGACTAGCTGAGCTGGTTTCCTCTGCCCTCGCGAAGGTTATCCATACCTGGCTGACGAAGACGCCACAGACGCTGAGCAGCGGTGCCCGGATGCCTTACCGCCGGGAGATGGCGCAATTGGCGCTCGACATGGCTCGGAATGTACAGGTTGAGAAAGGCCACGGCGTGATTTATGCTCCGTTTGAGCCGTTGCTGTACACGGCAGCACTGGCCGGCGCAGCCGACCTGCCGACCGAAGTCGGGAATTGGGCGCTCGAACTTGCGGGGCGCCGAGAGATGGACCCTGATGTTAAACGGCGCATTACCGAGGTTCAGCTACAGAAGGCGACAGTACACGCCGAGCGTCTGAAGACCGATGCCAAGTACAAGTTGCGGCACGAGGAACGGAAGCAGATGCTGCATTCCGTTGGGTCGTTCCGCACTCGACTGCCGCCCTGGCCGCTAGGGGCAAGGCATAAGATCGATATGGATTTCCGGACTGCCTGCATCAAGGAGTATGGCATCCAGTCTCTGATGCTGGCACAGCCTGAGTTGGCTGCCGAAGTCATGCTCGCGCTCATCATTGAAGACCAGCCGGAACGAGAGTCCGGTGCCAATCGGTTCGAAATAGACCTCGGCCTAGAATATCTCCAGGACGCATACCCGACGGCCTTCTGGAAGAGCCGTTTCTTTCCCTTCTTCCAGCTGGCACCGAACGCGGCGCTTACTGCGCTTATTGCGTTGGTTAACTTCTGTACGGAGCGCTGGACTGCCGAGGTCATGAACGGGCGAGCCGGTGAGGCTCCCGGTGTGACACTGCAATTTGCGGACGGGTCGGAGAAGTCCTTTCCAGGCTGGTGGCAAGTATTCGGCTGGCCGCAGTCCAATGCCACAGGGCGCAAAGGAAGCTTGTTTTGCGCTCTCGATGCGTTGGAACGATGGCTTACGCTGCAGCTCGATGCCGGTGAAGACATCGGCCCTGATATCGAGAGGATATTTCGTGAGGGGAACTCTGCTGCGCTTGTCAGCGTGCTCGTCAACGTCGCCAAATATCGGCCGTCGTTGCTAGTGGGATCCCTCTCGGCCTTGATTACATCCCCGAATTTGTTCTATTGGGACAGCAAGCGAGTTGAAAAGGTTGGCTACAACATTATTGGATGGGACCGGCCCCAAGGTAGTCAGGCAATTTACGACCTCGCGCGTGATTGGACCTTGGCCCCCCATCGCAAGAAAAAACTCCTTGATGTCGTTGTTGAGCTCTTACAGGCCGATGCAGTCATTGCGCGGCGCCTTCAAACGCTGCTCCCAAGCTGGACGCTGCCTGAAGACCCAAAAGAGGCGCTGGAGTTCAAGCTGTTCTTTGCCACGCTTGATCAGGCGAACTATCATAACGTCACCGACCCGACGACTGGCGCGCAAGTCAAGCGCTTCGTCTGTCCTAGCGACCTGCGCATAGAGGTGCAGTCATGGCAGGCAGAAAAGGAGCCCACCCTCGCATACATTCTTGTGCCGGACCGATGTGCGCAGCGGCTTCACGGAGGGCAACCGCTCACTGACGAAGAGGCTGCTTACCTCTTCATTCTGCTTCAGGAGTGTGATGCCGGCGTACGGAATGAAGATGAGGAAGTGATATCGAATTGCCGTGTCGCTACAGCTAGCACGCTGGTCGCCTTGGGGGGAGCTTGGCTCATCCAGAATCCTGAAGCGCAGCGGCACGCGTTTGAAGTCGTGCGCGCGAGTCTGGCGGCGGTCGCATCGACCGGAGAGGAAATTCGTGGACAGCGAGCTGGAAGCCTCCGCGACGAGTTGAAGTTCGTCTCGTACGCGGTCATGCACTTATGGCTCGCCGCTGGAGATGGTGTTCAGGAGTGGGAGGCCGCCGTCTTGCGGCTTATGACAAGTGGCGACAAGCGGGCCATCACCGTTGTGATTGGAGTGGCTTATACCAATCGGAAGCAGCTTGGCACCGCGTGGTGGCGGCTGCTCCGCGCCGGGTTATTCTGGACGGGCCTGGTCTTGCTCGTTCCGCACCACGGTGATGGCGACGGCCCGGAGCGTGTCTGGGCTGCGTGGCTTGCGCGGCTGCGGCGCTTTCCGCTGCGTGGACCGCAGGCGACGCCGGATGACATCGACTTCAAGCGTGTGGCTGCGGGTCGTGAACGCTTGGACTTCCGGCGCCGGATGCGGCTCTATGATGCCGACGAACAGATTTGGGGCGGAAAGCCGGAGCGTGAACGGGGTGGTTTGCTAGATGGTCACTTGCTCGATGTCCTGTTTAACTGGCTCGTCGAAGGCAGTGGCACTGGCGATCACGACCTCGACACTCGCTTGGTGCTACGCATATGGGATTACGATGTAACCCGGGCCAAGGCCCGCCAAAAGACGGACGGGGAGTACGAGTTGCCAAGCCAGGACATCGGCTATGACATTCTATTGAAGCTCGCAGCCCTTTCCATCACAGCGCCCGCAGGGGATGGGCGCGCGATTTGGGAGCCTGTTCTCACCCACGGTCCGGCCGCACATTATGCGCTGCAGCACTTCATTCGCGGCATCTTCTTGCGTCTCGGAGAAGTTGAGGACCCGGCGGCATTCGAGCGCGTCTGGCGGGCGACCGTAGAATATGGACTCGTAGCCGATTGGTCTCAACCTGGCCTCTGGTTCTACGGTGAGCGCTTGATTTGCAACCTGCTTGGCTTCGGGAACGAGGATGCCCTGGCTCGACACAAACCGGGCGGGGCTCTGCGCATGAGCGATCTTTACGAACGCTGGGCTGCGACGCACCTGTCCCGCGACGAAGAATGCATCACACGTTTCTGCCACTTTCTGACGACGGAATTCGGTTCCCCACTTCGGCTTGACGGGCTTCTCTGGCTCGCCGTCATGCTGAAGGAGTGCGACCCTCCCAATCGCTGGTACCGTGAAGGTACGGGGCAGGCATTGGTGGAGCTGGTGGCGACGGCAGTGAGCACCGATGCGCATGCACTGTCGCAAAAGGTCAATGCGCGACAGGCGCTTGTCGACATCGCTGCTGCGCTTGCAGCTTTGAATATCCCAACAGCCTTGGCTCTGCAAGAGCGCATTAAGCAGCTGCGATCGCGGTCGAGGACAGGTTCCTTTAGGTCTGAAGAGCCTATCTAGTAACGCCAAGGCGCGAGTGCAATGCTGCGAAATGGCCTATCCAGCTTTGTTCCTGCTCGCATGCAGGGCTTTCTCTCCGCGTAGAGCAGTCACCAGTCGCGCGAGAGGATGAAGATGCTGATCTATACTGCAAAAAAGTTTGTGGGCACCTACGCCAACTCGAGCGCAAGATTGTTTGGGTACGACCAGCCCTGATCAATGCCGAGTCGACGCGCGGCATTGTGCACAAGGACTACGGAGTCGCCCCGCCTCAATCCGAATAAGCAAAAAAAATTTTCTGCTCGAACTGCTCAACTATCAATTTGGTGACCATCCTGCGGCACAGGTTGTGGCTGGACAGATCTGGCGCATAATCGCGATGGACCAAGGTCGCGCAGTCCTTAAGGGCCTTGTTGCCGCACCAGCATTACATTTGTGCGGGGGCGTCGGGTATCATGTCCTCAAGAAACATGATGGAGATACCGTGCCAAGAAAATACGCCCTTCCCACCTTCCTTGTCGGCATCGTCGAACCAATGGCCTATCAGCGCTGGCTGGTACACAAGGCGCAGGCCCATGTGAAGCGCGACCGGAAGCGCGGCAATGCCACTGCGATCGGCGAAGCTTACCGGATCGCTATTCATGCGGCGGTGGGGGCAAGCGGTGGATGCGACGCCTATAGCGGCGAGCCGCTCGACTGGACATTATTAGGCACCTATGATAACGCCGACTCTGCTGAGGGTGGCCGGACCTACAAACACGACTTTGCCCTGCTGCCAACGGTCGACCACGTCGGCGACGGTCTCGGCCCCGCTGACTTCAGAATCTGTGGCTGGCGCGTCAACGATGCCAAACACGATTTGGATGTACCAGCCTTCCTCGCCGTATGCCGTGCTGTTCTCGAACATCACGGCTTCACAGTCGCCAATCCGCGTGAAGGCTCAGCGTAATGAGCAGTCAGATTTTCATGACGGCGCACTCAAGCTGCGCATTATTCCCTTTGATGAGGAGCTGGCCAATGCAGCAAGTTAGCAACGCAGTTTTATACGTGGCTCGGGTAACTGCGGCAACTAGCTGGATGGCTCCGTGGCATCGGCCATGGTCAACTTGACCCAGCCAGTTGACATGACACTGCCATACTTGAGCCAGTTTGGCGGCATCGCCAAGGCCAGCGCCGATACTGTCGCAGTTGTGCGTGATGCCGGCAGGAGCAGCACAGGCGACGCCAATCTCTACGCAGCGATGCAGCGTGCCACCGAAGAGGGTATCGTCCCCTTTCCTGCAGGCCCAAGCCGCCGAAAGGGTGGCATTGCACTCGGGCCACATGCATATACTTCCTTAATCAAAATTAATAAGGGCGGGGCGATTATATCGAACACCTGAAGAATAGTGGGATAGCGTTTACTACGCCTCGTTTTCTCGCCCCTCCCTATTTTATTTTCACTTCACCATGTTCATGGAAATCGGGGAAGTGACAACTACCCTTTATCCTCCGATAAAGATTTTCCCCAGGATAGGCCAGATGTCCCATGTGTAGATGGGATGGACATGAAGAGCGGCGGCAATAAGCAGCTGCCCACCAAATTCAGATGCAACGAATTGCTCGGTCCCAGCCTTGAAAAGCTTGTACCAATTCAGCAGGGCGGGCGCATTTTCCAGGGCAATTGCGAGCGGGGATGGTTTCGTTTTGTGAGACATAGGGTACTCTCCTTAAGGTTGAAAAATGGGTCATACGCTTACTACAGCGAATGCGTTTTAAATTTCTTCACCGTCCGCACTCGGATTGATTGCTTGGCCGGCGTCGCACACGACTACCAGTGCGATTACGCAAGCGGCGTGCCCCTCAAACGTACTGTCACGACGAGATGTACGTGCAAGCTCAACACATCATGCCGACCAAACGACTCGTATTCCTCTGGTGGGTTTTCCAGCGGAAATGCAAGAACTCATGGCAATGACGCGTTGATGCAATCCACTGCCACCTATGTCAAGCGTGGAACTGGCGGCAAGAACAGTTGTCTGTCTCGTCTAGCACCGGGATTTATTCCCAGCGGCTAAATCTGCGCACAGAGGTCAAAAGATTGGTCAATGGGAGGGAAGTAAAGCGAAGTGGAAGCAAGCCAATGAAAGCGATGTACCCGGCAGGTACGATCACTGGCTGTTCATCCAATAGTGGGGCTTAAAGACACTGCGGTAAGACGATGGGAATGCCTTGCGGCTGGTATTGCTGTAATGGCAGACTCTAATGGCGCCCTTCTCTGTCTATAGTGTGGGTTAGGCGTTGAGTTCTCTATACTATGAGACTTCTACCGGAGCGGGCTGCTACCTGTCCTATTACGGTACTAAAAGGTGCCGAGCGCCCTTTTCCGCAATCTAGTCGTGATTACTCAACTAATCACGACGCCCCCCTTACTAAAGATCATAGGTGTAGCGACCTTCAATCGAAAGCAGCCGCTGAATGCAGGTCGGCCCATTTTTGAATGCAGGTCGCTACAGCTACCTGAACATCTCGAGCAGCATCGGCGGCGGCGCCTTGAAAATGCATCCCGCCGCGGCGTCGGGCAGCCGCATGCACGAGGAGGCGACGGGCAGCCACCGCACCTACGCCTTGCCCCCACGCATCGATGTGCTGTACCAGTGCTGCCTGGCGTTGAACTGGAACGCCGATGCCGAGCCGCGTGTGGCGATGGCCCAAGTCGCCGCCAACGGCAAAAAACCGTGTTGTCGAACGGCCGGCAGGGCGCCAACGTCCTGGACGTGGGCGCCCTGCCGGCCGGCGGCACATTCGAGGTCAGCCTGGTGAGCGTGCTGGCGGCGCGCCAGGAGCGCGGCGCTGGCCCTACTGCAGGCGCGGCGAATTATCCTGCAAGACGCTGGCCGCCTGCAGGTTTTGGTTTGCCAAGCCGAACTGCGGACTGATCAACAAAGCTTGCGCCGGCGCCAGCGACACGGCGGAAAGGTTGCCATTCCTTGCGTATTGGTAAGTCAGATCGCCGCCGATGGCCGCCGTGTCGCTGCTGCCAAGGTAGAACTCCAGCAGGGACGACGACAGCCCCCAGCTTGTCAACGCCGGGTTGGCGATGCGGGACCTGTCGAACGCCGCAGCCAGGCCATCGAAGTCGAACTGCGCGACCTTCCGGTTGTTCAAGCGATTGGCCGACGCCCCGTCGTAGTCGGCGCCTCCTTTGACGACGATTTGCAGGTTCGCGACGCTGTGGTGGTCGGCGTCGGCGTACCAATCCTTGAAGGTCAGCTGTTCCTTGGCGCCGGTTTCCAGCACCAGATCGTTGCCGCTCTTCGTGAACAGCAAGTCGGTGTAGACGATCCCATTGGCCATCGACACGGTGTTGCCCTTGCCCGCGCTCGCAAGAATCGTGTCCCGCCCCCCGCCGCGGTTGAACGCGATGATGTCGGCACCCCTACCCGTGTGGATGATGTCGTTGCCGGCGCCGCCCTTGAGCGTGTCATCGTCGGCGCCGCCCGACAGCAGGTTCGCGCCGCTGTTTCCCGTCAGCCGGTTGTCGAGCGCATTGCCCACGCCGCTGGCCGCGCCCGCCGCGAGATCCAAGTTCTCGACATGCTCGTCCAAGGTGTAGTTGACCGTGGAATACACGGCGTCCATGCCTTCGTCGGTTTTTTCCAGCACGACATCGGCCGCATGGTCGACGAAATAGATGTCGTCGCCGGCCCCGCCGGCCATGGTGTCGGCGCCTTGCGCGCCATCGAGCGCGTTGCCGGTGGCGTTGACCGCGTCCGTGCCGATCAACGTCAGATTCACGATGTCGTTGCCGAGCCTGTAGGAGACCGCGGCCAGCACGGTGTCGTTGCGCGGAGTGCGCTGGCCTGCTTAGCCATGGGTATCACCACCTTCGACGGCGCCGCCTTCGCGGACACCGTCGCAGACGCCCTCGTGGACGTCGCCATCGCAGCCGTAGCCGGTGGCACAGTCTGACGACAACGATACGTCCCGCAGTTTCCTCCTTCGCGGCTTGCCCAAATGCAGTCCGCTGCTGCTTGGAGTAGAGTAGCAAGGGGACATCCACCCGGATGGCCGCCAGTTTCCCCGCAGCGCACGTCAAGCCACCATTTTCTCCGGCTCCAGCCAACCTTGCAACCGGGACTTCACCTCGATCGCGCTGACGCCCGGCGCAGCATCACATACGATGCCCGCCATATCCGCAACTGCGGCACCGGTGGAGGTCAGCAGACACATTTGCATCACCTCGGGATGATGCTCCCGCCAACCACGCACCGTTTCGGCGATGGAACGATCATCTGACGTCAGGACATCAATCACACGCTGTCCGAGCCGTCCTAAGTTGCCCTTGAGCGTCTCGGGTTCTAGGGCTTCCTCCTCTGAGCGCAGAAAAACGACACACACATCGGGATAAGGCACGAGCAGATCTTCAAGGATGGGCGCCCAGACGTAGCGTCGGGTCATCTCGGGACTGCCTTCCGATGCGAACAGTACACCTTTGGAACGAATAAATAACACACGCGCCCTCATCGGCACCGGATGGCATACAAGTGAACGCATAGAGAACGCATCCTTTCTAGCTGAACATTCAAAATCGAAACCACTGTACATTAACACAGTTAATTTATAAAGGCGCGCAGAACCTGCGGCACTCCGCGCGCCGGCAATATGCGCAAGTGCAATCGGACGGACAGGACTTGCGGCTACTCATGTGGGAAACCAGTAAGTACCCACTTTCTCCAATACCGTTGTCAGTACAGTGGCAACTTTCCCTCCATTGGACTGCCCCATCTTTGGTGCCAAGGCCGATTTCCAAGATCTGC
This sequence comes from Janthinobacterium sp. NKUCC06_STL, assembly GCF_019345455.1. NCBI lineage: Bacteria > Pseudomonadati > Pseudomonadota > Betaproteobacteria > Burkholderiales > Oxalobacteraceae > Janthinobacterium > Janthinobacterium sp. NKUCC06_STL. The sequence continues at coordinate 148,055 of NZ_JAHKQY010000010.1, read as the reverse complement.
TGTGTCAATTCCCATCCGAGATGCATGCCCATCCCCAAAAAAGCACACCGTGCCTACTGATGACCAGCATGCACCATGCCGAGTCGCCTGCACTGCCCACAGCCACCTGAATAGCTCCATGTATGGGAGAGCAAGGAGATCGGATTGTCTTCCCCTTAGGATAAAGCCATAAAGTTGTCTAGCTCGATGGGGCCAGAATGGAACGGCAGGATAAGCGCTCCCCTCGACGATAGATGATTGCGCATCACACGGTTTCTATGGCGTTTACATGGTGCACAAATGTATTGCATAATGATCGTCATTGGCTAGGTTTGTACTAAACGAGCCGTATCGAGGAGCAAGCTGGTGGAACCGCAAGACGAGCAAGTTGCAGCATTGACAACCGGCTTGGCCGGCGACATCCGAATCCTGATCGGCGAAGCACGGACCGGGCTGGCCGCCACGGTCAATTCCGCCTTGACCATGCTGTACTGGCGCATTGGCCGGCGCATTCGCGCCGAGGTGCTGCAAGGGGAACGGGCCGGCTATGGCGAGCAGATCGTCGCTTCGCTGGCGCGACAATTAGAAGCCGAGTACGGACGCGGCTTCGGCGCCAAAAATCTGCGCCACATGCTGCGTTTTAGCGAGGTGTTCGAGGCCGAGGAGATTGTCTACGCGCTGAGTAGACAATTGAGCTGGACCCATTTGCGCAGCCTGATCTACATCGACGATCCCCTCAAGCGGGAGTTCTACCTGGAGATGTGTCGCGACGAGGGCTGGAGCACGCGCACCTTGCAGGGCCGGCTCGACTCCATGCTGTTCGAGCGCACGGCGCTCTCGCGCAAGCCCGACGAATTGCTGACGAGTGAACTGGCAACCTTGCGCGATCAGGGGGTGCTCGGCCCGAATCTCGTGCTGAAGGATCCCTACGTGCTGGACTTCCTAGGACTGCGCGATCGCTACCTTGAAAAAGATCTCGAAGACGCCATCCTGCGCGAATTGGAACATTTCCTGTTGGAACTGGGGGCCGGCTTCAGCTTTGTCGCCCGCCAAAAACGGCTGCAAATCGACAACAACGATTTTTACATTGACCTGCTGTTCTACAACCGCCGCTTGCGGCGCCTGGTTGCTATCGAACTCAAGCTCGGCGAATTCAAGGCGGCCGATAAGGGCCAGATGGAGCTCTACCTGCGCTGGCTGGCAAAACATGAACAAGAGCCGGGCGAAGCGCTGCCACTGGGCATTATTCTCTGCACAGGCAAGAACCGTGAACAGATAGAACTGCTGGAACTAAACCAAAGCGGCATTCACGTCGCAGAGTACCTGACCGGCTTGCCGTCCCGGCAACTGCTGGAGCAAAAGTTGCATGAGGCGGTGGCGCTGTCGAGGGCGCGGCTGGAAAATCGGCCGGATCCGGCCCAGATTGACAGTGAGTAACGAAAGCCAGAGCATGCGAATCGGCTATGCCAGCGTATCCACTCAGGACCAAGACAACGCTGCACAAATCGCAGCGTTGAGCTCTGCGGGATGCGAGCAGATATTCGAGGAAAAAGCATCGGCGGGCCGCTGGGACCGTCCCGAATTAAATCGCCTACTCGATCAGTTGCGCAAAGGCGATGTGCTGGTTGTCTGGAAGCTCGACCGCCTGTCACGCTCGCTCAAGGACGTGTTGACCCTCATGGAGGCGGTGGAAAAGACGGGCGCCGGCTTCATCAGCCTGACTGAAGCGGTCGACACCACATCTCCGGCCGGGCGCATGATGATGCAGATCGTGGGATCGTTCGCCGAATTCGAGCGTGCCAGGCTGCACGAACGCACCCGTAGCGGCTTATTGGCCGCCCGTGCAGAAGGCCGCATTGGTGGCCGCCGTCCCAAGCTCACGCCAACGCAACAAAAAGAAATAATCCACTTGGTCGATTCCGGCCAGAAAACGGCTGCCGATTCGGCACGCTTGTTTAATGTCCATCCATCCACCGTGGCGCGACTGCTGGCCCGCAGCAAGCCGACAGCGTAGCTGAAGAACTCGAAAAGTCCTTAGCGTACGATTTTTCCGTTTCCCCTGCTCTCCCCAGGGACGATACAACATGCATAGACACGCTGTCGTATCGACTCGATTCCTTGAAACAAGCGCCTTTTTGAAGCGTCGTCCCCTGCACACCACCTCTTCACAATTGCGCGAAAGGAATTCATAACGTATCATATGTTACGAAACAAATGATACGTAACGATACAAATTCAGGACACAAATGCCTCGCCTCGCCACCATCACGCAAGATCACGTCAACTCTATAGCAAACCGCCTCAAATCCACAGGAACAAAACCCACAGTTCGGTTGATCATCGCCGAACACGGCAGCGGAAGCCCAGGGACTGTACATCCCATGCTCAAGAACTGGGAAAGCGGCCAGCCGCAACAGGCGACGGGCATCACCCTCTCCCCAGTCCTGATGCGCGTACTGCAGGAGCATTTTGGTCAGGAGGTGGCGCGCGCGACAGCGGAGGTGCAATCGCAGCTGGCAAACAGCGAAGAAACGGCTGCGGACCTTGCAAGGGAGAACAAGCAATTAGCGGAGCAGCTTGAGGAGCACGAGGACAATATCGGTCAGCTCATGGACAGCAACGCTGCCCTCCAGGGCCGTATCGACCAATTGGAACGCGACCTGGCAAGCGCGCGCGAAGAAGCCCTGACGCAACGCGCCGGCGCCGAGCGCGTTCACACCGAACTGGCCAAGCTGGAAATGCGGCTGGAGGCTATGCCACGCCTGGAAGCTGACTTGGCATCTGCAAAGGCAGAGTCAGAGTCGGAGCGACGTGCACGAACCGCTGCCGAACAAACGGCCGCTGTCAGCACCGCCCAGCGAGAGCATTTAACCGAGCGCGTGACCGAGAACAAGCTGCGCATCGATTCACTGGAAGGTCAGTTAACCACCAGCCAGGAGCGGGAGCGCCGCCAAGTCGCCGAGCTGACGTCGACACGCGTGGCCATCGAGGCGGGCAACGCACGATTGGAACAGGCAGAACGCACAATCGGTTCGCTCAGGGAAAACCTCGCAGCCTCGCGCTCCAGTGAGCGCCAGGCAATCGAGACCACGGCAGAATTGCGTGGCAAGATCGCGGCCTGACAAGTCCAGGGACCAAAACCAATCGAGGGATAGCGGAGCCTGGAACATTGCGAACAGGAAACCACACCGTCCACCATGCTTTTATCGTAGAACGATCTAGATTAACGCGCGACAAAGAATGGCGGAGTTGATGATGAGCTTAGCCCAAATCGGTGAAGAAATTCGTAAGTAGCGTATCCATGCAGGCCTGCCGCAATCCCAGCTAGCCAGGTTGTACGGACTGTCGCGCGCGACCATCAGCCAGCTGGAAAATGGTACTTTGAATGACCTTGGACTTACCAGGCTTGTAGCAGTGATGGAGATACTCGGCATCGAGATGGAGGTAAGTCATTCGCCCAGCCTGACAAGCGCCCTAAGCGTCGCCGCACGCCGTATCAGTACCAGCTATCGCCTCGTTGTCACTCCAGACCAACTTGCATGGATGCTGCGTTCCGACCTGGCGCCAGAAGAATACCAGCCTCACCTGGTGGCATTGCTGGATGAGACACCTATTCCCGTTGTGCTACAAGCAGTGGAAGAAGTAGCCACATCCGAAGTACCCGCAAAGAAAATCATATGCCCTATCCGTCAGTTGGCGAAACAATGGACAGTACACCGCGCCATCTAGTGACCAGCGACGCACAGGCAATCCCTGCCGTCTAGCAGACATACTTCCGCCGTCGCAGGCTCGAAGACTAGCCGGCGCCCGCCGGTATGGGCACTGCGTCAACCTCGGCCAATACTCCCGGCCGGCGCCGCTCCCACGCCCTGATTTGATCCAACGCGCCCTGCTCCGTGTAGATCATGGTGGTGTCGACGCTGGCGTGGCCCAAGGCTGCGGCGACGTCCACCACACTATGCCCATGCAACAAGGTTGCCTTGGCGAAGGTGTGCCGCAGCCAGTGCGGCGACGCCTTCAGCAGCTCGGCGGCGGCGTCATGCATGCCGTCGCGCTTCAGCACCTGCGCCGCATTCGTGATCCGGCCCTTGACGATCTTGTAGAGCCCCTGCCGCGTCGTGACGCTGCCCCAGGCGCCAAAGAAGCGCCGGTCGGCCGCGCCCTTGACGGGGCGCGCGTTGATTGACAGCGGCCGGGTACGCGGCGACAGCACCATGGGCTGCACTTCATTCGGAGCGGGCAACGCCGGCAGCCCAAAACCCATCCGGTAGGCGATCAGCGCATCCATCGCCACGCGCGTGAGTGGGATCGAACGCTCATTGCCACCTTTGGCATCCTCCTCGTCGACGCGCACCACCCAGTAGGTTTTACCGGCTTCCGGATCGCTCAGCGCATACACGGCCCCCATGCTGGCGCCCACCAGTTCCGACGCGCGCAGCCCCGTTTCGCGCAGGAAGACCAGGACAAAACGGTCGCGCAGGTGCCGCTGATACGCCACCTGCCCCTCGTCCCGCTGGCGCTCCATCACGCCCAGTACCCGTTCATAGATGTCGGGGGCAATCGACCGGCTGGTGTCCGGCCGGCGCGGCTTCGGTGTCCGGGTCAGTATCATGGGGTTAACGCGCAGGTAGCCGGTACCATGGAAAGCCGTGAACATCGCGCGCGCAAAACGCATGATGTCGGCCTGGCTGCTCGGCGACGGCTGCATGCGGAACGGTGTGTAGCCCGTGTCGCCGGCGCGCGCACCTCGCGCCGAGATGGCCCGCGCCGGCAGCGCGCTTAAAAAGTTCCGAAAGGCCTTGACGTCGGGAATCGTCCAGCGCGACGGCGGCAGATGGGCGATCTGCTCGCAGTACCAGCGCAGCTTGGCCAGGTGAAAACGGTACGTCGCCAGCGTCTCGCGGGAACTGTTGCGGCTGTTATCGGCCACTTCGCCTAGCCAGATCTCCGCTGCTACCCAGTCGTCGCTGACCGCGCCGAACAGGTGCGCAGGCGGCGCCGTACTCGCCAGCGCGTCCTGCGATCCATAGCTGGTCAAATCGCTCATCGGACGGGCCCGCCATTCCGCTGGCCGGGAATCGGCGCGCCATGCCGGTAGGCGATCTGACGGAACGTCTCCAGCGTCGCCTCCTGATCCTTCAGTTGCTGCACCAGATAGGCATTGTTCTCCTTGACCGCGCGCGTCTCGCCGCGCACCTCATCCATCGCCCGCAGAGCAAACTGGCGCATGTCCTGCAGTGCCTGGGGCAGCTGTTCGTTCGCCTGCGCCTGCTTGGCGGCCGCAGCCTGAGCCAGCGCGAGCTGCTCCTGGTACAAGGCAGCCTGGCTCTGCACCACTTGTAACTGCGCTGCCAGGCGGGCGGCCGTTTCGCGCGCGATGGCCAGCTCCGCTTCGGTACGCTCCAGCCGCTCGCGCAGGTAATCGGCATGCGCACGGTGCTGCTGCAGCAGCGCCTCGGTGCCATCCTGGTCACGCCCGCTGCCGGCCAGCGCCTCCTTCACTACCTGGCGCAACAGCTCGACCAGCGATGCACCGCCCTCCCCTGCCTGGCCAGTGACTGCGGCATCGGGGGGAACCAGAGCCAGGCGCTGTTCCAGGGCGGTCTTTTCGGCAGCCAAGGTGGTGGTCGACGGTCGGCGCTCCGGCGCATAGGCCGCCAGCAGGCGCCGGTACACATCCGGACCATAGGTGCGGCCAGTGGCGCTGTGCACTGCCTCGACGAAATCGCGCACGAACGGACGGTGGTTGCGCAGGTCATTGGCGTGGCGCGTCACGATGGCAGGCAGCAAGGCCAGCAAGGCGCGCGCCTCGTCATCGGCCAGGCTGAAGGGCGGGCGGCTCATGGCCTGCCCCCATGCCAGACGCGGTAGTGCAACGGCCCGCCGCTGGCCTGCACGCCAGCCTGCGGCGTAGCACAGCCAACGTGCGCCAGCGGCAAGAACTGCAAAGGAACATCGGACAACATCATGCGCTCCCGCGTCGAGGTGTGGGGCCAGTGGCGGTACCGGCGGCGGGCGCCGCCGGTACTGGGCGGACTCAGGGTGGGCGCCAGGGCGCCGCGTGACAGGTAGTTTAACCGGTATAAAGCTACCTGTAAATATCATCTAGTTTACTTAGCAGCGATTAAGTAAACGAATCAAAGCCATCGACTTCAAATACTATGCGGCCGAAAAACTGATGTAAAGGTATCGGGTTGATGTGGTCAAACAATAAAGTTTGACACTAAACAATAGAGTTTGACACCAAACCGCACCATGTTGGTGCGGTTTCCGGTTCGCGCCACGGCACAATGCGGGTTTGCTGGTGATTTAGTGGCAAACTCTATTGTTTTCAGACGCGGTATGAAGGAAGGAAATCACTGATTTCTGAAGGAAGTGTCAAACTGTATTATTCACCTATCGAGAGATGGTTCTCATAAGTCATTGATTCGTATAGCCCGTTAGTGTCAGACTTTATTATTCGCCTACAATATTGTGACTAAATTTGTTCCCGCCCCCATGGGGCACTTTTAGGCACACTATGTCCCTCAAGCATTGTGGAATCTCAAAACACAGGAATTTATTCTCCAAAATTGAAATTCACTGAAAGGCTCTTGGCACCGCTGGTACAGCATGCCGATCGACAGACGGCGAACCTAATGCGAATGCAAGCGCTGCTGGAAGGGCGCACTAGGTGCGCTCCATCACTTACCAGCTAGCTGACCAGTGACGTGGGGCGTATGCACCTTGAGCGAACCCAGTCCGGGAGAATGGCAAGCGGCCAGGCCGTTACCGCACGCGCACGGTCGATCGCCAGCCACAGCACGTGGCCACTGCCGGCGCCACCACGGCAGCGGCCAGCTGGTGACGGCGAACCGTTCTTGTGATTGCGCCCGCCGTGGGCATGCTGGCGACACCAGAGTGTTCCAGCGGTACGCTGCCCCGCCGGTGGATACTCGCGTCGCATCGAGGTGCCGCGCGCGCCTGCTGCTAGTGGCGCGCCCTCGCCCACCGGCCAGTTTGCCAGGGCCGTGGATAAATGTTGCGCATGAGCCTTGGGCGGGCCCCGCCCGAGAGGCTGGCCAGCGGCCAGGCCTTCATCGGGCGCGGCGGAATGATCGTCAGCCGCTGACTGCGCGGCAACGGCACCGGCCGGCTGGTCGACGTCGCAACCGTTTTTGAGATTGCGGCCGCCACGCGCTTCGGTCGTTCTGGCGTCACCAGCCGCCAATAATGATGGGCTGCAAGCGCGCGGCGACGTCAAGCGTTCCATGTTTGAATATTTCAACAGGTCCCCTGTGCCACTATCACTTGAAACACCTATCCGATTCATTTGGAGGACCGAGCTAGGTCCCAATATGTACACCGGAAGCATCCAATTCGCGTCCCTGCAGATACCGAAAATGCAGTCGATCCAATATCCATCGACGCCCTGCGCCCCGATCCCGAGGTAGTTGCCATTGCCAATCGGCGAGCTTTTCCAAGGCTGAGAATTCAGGGGTAGTCTCGGCATCGTACAGCGTTCCGGTCGTGCCATTGCCTGGATGACGAACCACTGCAACGCGAATATGGTGCGCCTGCTCGATGGCAAGTGCACATTTCCCGCCATAGGCGCGGTCGGTATAGAGCTTGTCCTGGTGAGGGCTCATGCTGCACGCTTGCGTCACCACGGCTGCCGCCGCATCCCGGTCTTGCACGCTCGCGGCGGTGACCGACACCGACACTGCGATGACCAGCCCCATCGTATCGACGACGAGATGACGCTTGCGGCCCTTGACCTTCTTGCCTGCATCAAATCCGCTTGCGCCACCTTGCGGCGAGATTCGGGTGGACTGTGCATGAATGACCACCGCGCTTGGCGTACTTGCGCGTCCCATACGTACCCGCCATTGTTCGCGCAGCCGGACTTGCATCTGTTCGAATACACCGGCGTCCACCCAGCGCGAAAACGCCTTGTAGACTGCCTGCTAGGGGGAAACGACTTTCGGGTAACAGCCGCCAGGCACAACCTGTGCGCAGCACGTAAGAGCAAGCACGCGTTGACAAGATCGCGGCGGTTGTAATGCACGGGCGTGCCTCGCTGTCCAGGTATACCCTCGAACAAATCAGCAACCAGCTCCCATTCGGCATCTGTCTGGTTCGTGCTGTACGGACAGATGGCCTCCCGCCTGTGGGCCGCCGTGTAGCCATATCGCTTGACTCCCTCGGCTCGCACGGCGTCCGTACCGCGTAGTTGCTTGCGCCGTACGACGCCTAACACGCGTAGGGCACGACGAATCGTTGCTGCGCACACGCGTAGAGCGCAGCGGTGATGCAGTTCGTCGGCGATTTCCTGCAAGCGGGCCGGGGCGCGTTCTATGACGATATCGTGCAAAACTGCGATATGCTCAGGTTTGAACGCTGGCGGTCTGCCGCCAGCACTGCTTGACGGTTCAGAGCCGTCTTGTGGATGTGTCGTTGCCATGGAATGCTCTTCCCACATCGAGATAGCATGACTTAACTTCCTTGTTGATTTTGTCTACACCCTCTAAGGCTTGGCTTGCGGTGGTGCATGCACATCGCTCCTGGTCAAAGCCCGGTCGCAATCATTTACCACAACCCTACATGATCAGCAGACGACACCAGTTGCCGGGTTTCTGTCAGCGCAGTAGTCAACTACATACTCGGCGATGAGGTTAGGCTGCATTGATAGCACTTCTGAGCATCTCATGTCTATGCCAAGCACTGCTAGCGTTATGCTACAGTTGGACGAGCGTGGTTTGTTTCTGCTTGTCGTGCATTGTTTTTCACCTGGAAGGATTGGCGTGTGAGAAGGATGAGCCAACGTCGAATGCTCCAGCCGTATAACCCGGCTGTTTAGCCTGTTTGACTACAGCCCCAACCACGTCACTCTTTTCTAGAAATGATATTTGATTGGCACCAGCTCGCCTTCCAAGCCCCCCTCAAGACGCCGCCGGCCAATCCAGATAAATGGCTTTTCCTTGTTGCCGGTTGACGTTCCTGAGGTAGATTTTCAAGACAAGCAAAATCATCCACCGTCTCAATGGCACATTGACACGCTGAAATACAGCCATCCCTGATATTACTCAGTAATACCGGCTAACTCTTTGATTTAATAAAGATTTTATTGAAACGGAGTAGCGATAAACCAGACCAGAGATTACAAGTGGAGGTAGGCCATGGGTCACGGGACTACCCCGCGTGGCAGTATGGAATGCCCGTCCGCGTCTTATTGAGGAAGCATGCCTCCTGGTTGTATGTTACAAGGCAGAGTGCCTTTGAACGTTGATATCCCCCCTAAAGAACAGGAATTCCTACAGCGCTGCACAATGATTTCCGGGGTGCGTCACTGGGACCCGCCTCGCGAGTGAGCTGATTGCGCCATCTCCCCCCAAGCTAACAAGCGCTGTCCTCACTTTAAAAAACATTGATCGCGCTCAATTAATTTGGGTAACCGCAATCGACGCAAAGGAATGACGTCCTCGTCTTCCGATCCGTAAGATACAATCGGATGGCTCACTATAGCCGCCTTCACACTTTGCCGCCGTTATCCGTCAGCACATCGAGCAACCGCAGACCAGGAACTAGCCATGCCAATCCAGATATCTTCGCAGCCAATATTCTTAACCTGCCCTGAAAGGCGAGGTTTTGCGTGCAACAGATCAAAGTCACATCGCGGGGTACCTTGCATTACCAGAGATTGATTGTATAAAAGGTCCATACCTACACCGCGACATTTGTGATCGGATAACTCGATTTCACCTACCGCTGTCCCGATGCTGTAGGTCAGGAGAGGCTGGCTTCTTAACAGTGGCCGCTATCCGGCAGCGATCACTGTTCTGATGACCTACTACGCAATTTCTTCGGGAACTTCAATAAAATCAATGTGTTAGGCAGTATTACTGAGTAATATTGAAGGAACGGACCGTTGAGTGATCGCAGCCTCTGTCACCGGTTGTGGGGAAAGTATCGTTTGCCACACAGAACCGTCACCGTCGGTACGCTTCAGCAGTCGGCAATGTCGTGCCCGATGCCTTACAAAGTCGCGGCACCAGCAAGGCCCGACTGAATGTTGAAATTGCCCGTCATACGGATGGGGATGCGGCCTTTGTGCACACCCTGGCCCTTGCCGGACCGCACCATCGCCATCACCATGTCGCCAGTGCGAAAACCAGATACGCTCTTGTTCCGCCTCAGTCAAGCGTGCTGGAAGCCGAACCGGTGGCGCAGGGTCTTGCAGAGCGAACACGGCACGGTTCAGGTGACGCGCAGGATTGGCAAGTGGGTGCCGTGCCCACACAGGCAGCGTCCAGCGCATACGTCTTGACCAGGCCGAGCCGGCTGCGGTTCCACTTCGTGCGCCCGCCGGTTCCCGTCTGAATCGAAAGAGCGGTCTTTTAGGTGTCGCCAGCAGCACGCGCGTGGCATAACGGCGGCCGCATTGCGCAGCGGCATTCTCACCTGGTGCAGGATGCGTGTCAGCCTCGCCGGGGTATTCGCCAAGATGTCCCGGATGTTCTGCGCAGCCTTGTTACTGGACCAGAGTCTGCACGCTAGTGTCAGGTTGCTCACATGGTTCGAGGCGCCGGCGGCGTGCATGAATGTGTTCTATCTGCAGCGGGACGACGGTGGTATCTCAATAGGCAGAGGTGTGCCCAAATTTTCCATGCAGGTACTCGTGCACTTCGTAGTCGGCAAGCATACCCTGCTAATAGCCGACGCCGCTGATGTCCGTATTCTGCAGCAGTTGCATGTCGAAGCATACCAATTCCTGGGCCAGGTGCGCGACCGTTGCGAGGCGGCGTAGCCGGGCAACGCATGCAATGGTCGTATCGATGGATGGCTGCTGCCAGTCCGTCGGTCAGCTGCGGTTGTTGAACTGCTGTGTGCGATAGCGAAGATTGTTCCGGCGCCAGCGCCGCGCGGCTGCACGGGCCGAGCAGGGCACCACGGATGGCAGTAACACTGCTGTACCAGCTCGAACAGGAAATACACGGTTCGGCCACGCCGCTGGCGTCGACAGTGTCTTCGATACTGCATAGCGCCAGGCCGGTGGTTTTGCTACCGAAGTCGAGTGACAGCGGCAGGGTCTGCAAGACGCCTGTTTCTCGAAGACGCTCGACGAACCGGATATAGAACGGAAACAGCTATGGACCCGCGTACTGCAGCGGGCAATGAGGCTCTCTTCTCGCTTCGGTGTACACGGCATCAAGGGCTGCTACCGCTTATCCATAACCACTACAACCACGTTGAGTCCTTTGTGGCTTCACCATGAAAATTCGTAACAGTTTGCACTTACGTGCCTTCCGGCTGAGGCAGCAGATTCACTTCCTCGCTCTCCTCGATAATGTTGCAAGTTGGTATCGGCCGGCACTGGATGAAGCATCCCGGCCACGGTCTTGCACACACTTGCAAGGCAGTACCTGAATTCTCGGGCTATTCGCCTTTCAAGCTACGCTCTTCTGGGTGGGGTAGTTAAGAACAAATAACATCGTAGTCTTCGGCAATTGTGATATGCACTTCTATACCTCTATCCTATCTCATGGCGAAAGTGCAGGACTACCTAGCAAGTAAACATGATCGCGGAGCGTGAATGCAAGGACATGGCGATTTCTGGCCTCAAGAGTTTAGCTCCCCGTAGAAGCTCCCTTTAAAAAAGCAATGCCTTGAGCTGAGAGTACGTCTGCAGACACGCCTTCGAACAAACAACAGAACAGCTTGCACAACAGGGTTGAAGAACATCTGGTTAGCGTGGCACCAAGTCACTTGTGGCAGTGTGGCCTGAGTGCCTTCTGTCGTGCCGCGTGGGCTAGAACCACAAGAGAGTGCGAAGACCTGATAGCGGATAGATGACAGCAGACTGCGCAAGCCATACTAGCCACGATGCCGTTGACGTCTAGCCAGGTGAAAGACAAAGAATCTTCCCAGTCTAACGCCAAGTTGTCAGCACACTGTCAGAACGACTCCCGTCGTATCGCCGCATCTATTAGATCCAGATAGCAGACAGTAGGGTAGTCAAACACTGACAGACCTGTCTGAAATACCATATCGATGTCCTGAATGTACATTCCGTTTTGGGGCGTTAAGCACTGATTGTTGCAGTATTTGCGGCCAGTATATTAGCGAAAACTGTTGCTCAACCGGCGGTGGATGAGATTGTGGCGGCCCCCTGGCAACCCAGAAACCTATATGCCGGCGATGGCCTAAATATTCAAGAAACCGTTTTTTGTATGCCAATCAATGCTGCAGCGTGAACAACTGGCAAAAGACGATACCAGCCAACTATCGCCGCCACGTATCCAAAGTGATTTTCCTGTCAAGATACCCACGCGGGTATTGGGGGAGCTTTATCAGGGACCACTTTCGATAGTCCCTGATAAAGCTCACCTTTAATGAATAAATAGATCAGGTTCTTACTAGTTATCTGCGTAACAGCACCTCTACAGCTTCATGTAATGCTCAATACACCTGGAAAGCCATTGGCGGCTAACATGCAACGGTTTCAGGAAGGATAAGAAGTGATGTTTGATCATGAAAATGATGTCTACCAGTTAATCTACATTAGGAATGCATAGCGATGACATGAAATTGACTCCCTGCTACATCTCACCTTGAATGAAAACCCATGCTTCTAGAATAAGAGTGTTGAGATGGAAATGCACCTGGCATGTTGTACGGTATGGAGCGAGACGCTAGATAAAGCCATTCTCGGGGAGTGGTCCCTGTTCAACCTCACCATTCGCGTCATGGCTAGTTTTCTTACCTAGACAAAAAGAGCCCGCAGATGATCCTGGATGCGCTGTTGTTGCGTCACAATCCACAGCGCTCCCCAATGCGGCTGAAACTGGCCATGCTTCTGCTGCATAATCTGTAGATGTTGAATCGAGAGAAACTGGTACTGGCATAGCGCAGCAACGAGCCATTTTTAAGCAATGGTTGTCATGGTTGGATAAGATATGTGTGATCGAGTGGTCGTTTGGATGTTTGGCTTCAGTTACGCCAACAACATTAGATTTATCGCCGTTCTCTTGAGACGGGTGGATATCGACAACGTGTCAAGTATGATCTCTCTGCGTTATATTCCACCAGAGTATCCTGATATGAGCAATCAACTTCCAATAAAAAAGCCTGGGGAATCCCAGGCCTTTGACGTATAACAGATCAAGTTATTACTCAGTAATACACTGTAAGCCATTGATTTAATTGCATTTATTAAATTATTCCGTTACTTCATCAGCCATTTTTCTTAGCATTTCGTCAATCTTTTGATGCACCATCGACGCATCGATCGATCGGTCTGAAATACGCACAATGATGTCGCGGTCCTTCGCCTGCGTCAAATACCGCGGTGCACCTGAGGAAGAAGGAATCAAGTGCTTCTGCGCCCGGGGAGGGCGGCTGGCGGCGTTGATTTGCTGTGTGACCCACACTTGTATCGATCCCTGGTCAGCGCCTTCCTTGAGACGCTGAATGGCCTTCAAAATGACGTGGTGGTGGGTAGGATAGGTCTCCCACAGCGAATTGATTATTTTTGCCGCATGCGCGCCAAATAATCCGGGTTCTTCATCCAGGAGGCTGAGTACTTCGGCAGGCAGGTTGAGCATCGCCAGGCCATTGGAGACCTTGGCCTGAGAACACAGGAACATCGCAGCGACTGCCTTTTGTGTGGTCGCATATTTCTTGCTCATCGCTTTGCGGAACATCAGTGCTTCTTCATACTCGGTCGGAGGCGCGCCGGTGTTGTCGACCATGACGTCCAGCTCGGCTTCCCGATCCGTTCTCGAGACAACCAGGACGCGTGCCTGCTTCCAGCCGATGTTGATGGCAGCCTTTTTGCGCGTCTGGCCTTTGATGATTTCGTAGCGGCCGTTAGGCATCTGGCGTGCCGTAATCGGCGTGCTTTGTCCGGCGCTCAGGAACGACTGTGAAATTTCATCGATACGTTCCGGGTCATACTTCAACCGGGTTTGAAATGGGCTGTCATCAAGCAAATCCAAATCAATCAGTTTTTCCATGCCGAGTGCATTGACCGGCGTTACCGCCGCTGGGGTGCTGGCAGGCTGGGCGTTGGAAGTTAGGTCCTGGCCAATCTCCTCCGCTGAGGCATCCGCTGGTGTATCAAATGCGGTCGATGCGGTGATACCGGGTTGTGGCACCAGACGGCCTGACTGGATCAGGCCGGATACTTTCAATGGTTTTCTGCTCATAATTTTTCCTGCCCTGGTAATGTCGTGCCAGCCAAGCGCAGGCCGTATAGTTTGATAAGTGACTTGGTTAAGTCGATGATGTCGCGTGCGCCCCCGCTGTTGGGTTCTTTTTCCAGTACCGGGCCATTGCTGCTGATGTTGTCCGGATCCGATTCACGCAGGAAACCGACAAAATCACGGATGATGGTGTCGTTGATCTTCCCAGGAAATTTCGGCAGCAGTTTCGAGAGCTGATACTGGTGCGGTGTTTTCGACGTATTGAACTGGTTCACCACGATATGGACGTCCAGATGGATCCCTTGTCGTCCAAAAGCGGCATTGATCTCCTGCACGTTGGATGCCAGCACGTCGAGTGCCGCAATGGCCTGTCCCTCGGCTGTCACCACCGTCAGCAGCGTTTTGCAGGCCACCATGAATGTCGTTGCCAGTACCGAAGTGCCTGGCGCGGAGTCAATGATGATGACGTCGTACTGGCTGAAAAACTCGATCTCGGCTTCCAACAGGCGCGTAAAGGCCTGCTCCCGGTTCATGGCTCCCATCAGCCAGGATTCGTCGACCATGGTGATGTCGCTTGGGATCAGATCGAGCATGCCATCGGAGTAGATCGAACGGATTGCTTTCTCGGGATGTGCGCGCTGCCCCTGTGAGGTGCGTTTCATCAGCTCGCCAATATGCGTAATTTCTTCGTCGAGCCAATTGATGCCATACAGACTTGTCAACGAGGACTGCGGGTCGCCGTCAATTAGCAGCACGCGGTAGCCAGACAAGGCGATGCAGCTGGCGACGTTGCCGCAAATGGTGGTCTTGCCGACGCCGCCTTTAGCCATACGCGTGTCGATTACTGGTGGCAGTGTCAACGGGCGTTTGGTATCTGGAGGGATATTCAGCAGTCCGAAGCGGATAGCACGGATTTCAGCGGCACTGTACAGCTTGTGCTTGTTGTCTGCCTGTTCACGATACCGTGTGCGAAACGTTTTTGGCGTACCAGTGAAGCCGCTCAATTCCATCGCTAGTTTCTGCTTTACACCTTCAAATGCGCGCATGGGGATCCCGTCGTGATGATTATTTCAATGATGATAGCGGGTTTCAATGTACTTTTCAATCGAACTTTTCCAAATAAAGGGAGATTGACGAAAATAAAGTCTATCGACAAGTTAAAAGGAATAGTCTCTTTCAAAAGCCTGGATGCGACTTTCGGGGTCGCATAAGGAAAAATTTACAGATCCGGGCGTATGAAGGGGCTATCGGTGTCCATAGGATGTAATTTTATTGATTTAATTTTAATCAACCACATGGAGAGGATGAAGGTGTGTCATAGGTGAGCTTTAACAGGGACCCCGCGACAGCGGATGCGTTGGTATTTCAATCAGTCAACGAGTGGCCTCTTGATCCCCCTATACACAGGGGAGCTTTTACAGGGAGCATTGAGAGTTGACGTCGCTAATGAGTGAGCTTTTACAGGGACATCTAATCACGTCAATTAACATGCTTGGATTTGACGAGAAAGTACGCGTGTGAGTCACTGTTGAATTGGTTTTCGTGCATAAAATTTGTTCGAAACATGATGATATGAGTATCTAGCTAGTATACAAGTAGCATTATTGCAACCTATAGGAAATATCTGGAAAAAATATTTATGCATACTCCCTGTAATCCCTCACCTTCAGTGTGTCGCATGCGTTAGGGAGTTGATGAGGATACGAACCTTACGCATGAATATATTCTGCATCGGAAATCTAAAGTAACTAAACAGGAGCTTTTACAGGGACTGCGTTTATATGTTGCGTCTCTTTTTTTATATGTTAATCAATTGCTTAATAAATACATGAAACGTGCGCATCTCTGTAGATACCGATGCCTATTTGCTAACCTGAAGGTCATTTTTTTCTGCTATTTTCCTATGGTGAGCTTCTACAGGAACAATGATCGAGGCGATTGCTTTTGATCTATCATTTGTTAAAGAAACATTTTCTGAATAGTAAACTGGCGTATGGCTTCTTTCGATAAGCTGAAAACTGTTCAGTATCATGATGTTGTCATCAGGTAATTTTGCTTTGAAGACGTTATATTGCTCACGATATACTTGTAAAGTTAGTATGTTTTCTTGGATTACATGACTGGTTTTCTTCATGAAATGATGTAATTATCCTTTCGCAAGTGAAAAATATTGGTTTTTTACTAAAATTTTTTATATTTTTGGGCACTGGATTCTGCGTTAAACCTTCATTTGGATATTTTTTTGCTTGAGAGGTTTTTTGATAAAGAACCCTTTTAAAACCTTAAATACAAATTAAGCTCCCGTAGACCGAGTATTCATGCGGCTTTCCGGGGGATTCGGTGAGCTTGGCCGGGGACAGGGGTGAGGCTGTACAGGGAGTTCGGTGAGTCGTGTCAGGGAGTGAATATTTTTATGGTGAGACTGTACGGGTACCAAGGGGAGGGGATACGGTGACTGAAGGCTATCGAGGTGAGCTTTCACAGGGACAGTGTTTAAGGGGAGATGTGGATAACTTTTTCCCATCAGGCGCTGCTTCGTGTAGAGGCGGGTGAATTGCTGTATGAGTTTAGGCTGTTCATTTGCCGGGTACTACTGGCCAGCGGTGGCCTTGTGTTGTTACAGCAGTGGGCTGTCAATTTTTTGGGGAGGTTTTACAGGGAGTAGATTTCATTGCCGTTAGATAGAGGCCTTGGTATCGCCTGGAGATGTCTCTTGCAGGAGCTTCCACGGGGAGTGCTTTTGGTAGTGCTGGGTATTTGTGGCGGTGTGTTGGCGTGCTATGGTCTTCAGGTGCCGTTTTTACGCGAAATAGGTCAACTTGGTCGAGTGGTATGTGGTTGAGGGCACTGCGAGGCGTCTACAGCGTCGATAGGTGAGATTGCACAGGGAGCCTGAAGGACGTGATCTACGAAATTGCGTAGATCTGGGTAGCTTGCTGGTTCGGTGGGCGTGTCGATGCAATAGTTCTGGACACAGCCAGCCATGCGGCTCTGGTGTCAGATGCCTGTTTATGTGGCTGTGATATCAGGTGAGCTTGCACAGGGAGCTTGTTAGTCAACGGTGCATGTCCGCAGTTTGTGGTCCAGTTTTAAGGTGAAATATTTTTCAAAAAAAAATCACTTTTTTTGGTGAAATTACCTGTGCGAGCATGCAAAGGTGAGTCAATTCGCGTTATAGTTCGCACCATGTAAAGGCGAGTATGGGCATGTGGAGCCATGCTTTCTCGATGAAAGAGGATCGGCGTGGCAACGAGAAAACCCAAAGCAGCCAAGAATGGCGAACTGACATCACCATCGATGGAATTTCGCAAGACGAATGATGCGATCGGTCTGCGCGTGCGGGAAGGCAAGATGTCTTTGCTCACCCGTAAGGTGTTCAACGTCATGATGTATCACGCCCAGCAGCTGAAGGTCACGGGCGTCAATTCGCCGATCGATACGCCGGCGTCAAAAAAATACTTCTGGATTCGCTTGGCCGATTTGGCGCGTGATGCTGCCTACGATAGCAAAGACACCGAGTTCCTGAAGGCCCAGCTCGAAGAGATGCAAAACATCAAGCTGCTGATGGAAAATGACCGACAGTGGACGTCCGAGCGCCTAGTTGCTTCGGTCACGCTGGTCAATCCGATGGGTTTGAAAAAGCATTCTGGGCAGGTCTGGTTTGGATTTGCGTTTCCGCCGGAAGTGCATGAGCTGGTCATGGCCCCGGGAACCTATACGCGGTTCAGCATTTTCTACCAGGGCTTGCTGCGTTCAGGATCGTCTCTGGCGCTGTATGAAATTTGCCGCCGGTATGCTACTAATCCATCCAAGGTCACGTTGATCGAGACGTATGAACATTGGTATGGTGCACTGACCGGTAATCCTGTTTCCGTGGATGCGCCACCGCCGCAATACAAATATTTCAAGCGTGATGTTATTCGTCCCGCGATGGCGGAGATCAATGCACTCACGGATATCCAGGTCGAGCTGATCGAACACCGTGTGGGGCGGCGCGTTGAGCGCCTGCAGTTTCGCGTCGAGCATACCAAGCAGCCGCAGCTTGGTTTTGCGGCGCCGCCCGTCATCGATCTGGAACTGATGAGCAGCATCATGAGATTCGGCCTGACTCAGGTCGATGCAGCTGATGTGATGGCGCAACATGGCGATGACAAGATCCGCAGCGCCGTGGCCTTCGTTCAGGCTCGGATCGATCATAAGAGTAGTGCCCCACTGGATTCCCCAGCTGCCTATTTCCGCTGGACGATGAAGCAGGGAGCTGATGCGGCGAAAAACCTTCAGCTCAAAAGCAGCGCGGCAAAAAATAACGTCGTCAAGAAAGACAGCGGCACAACGGTGTTGGAAAAATTCCTCGCGGCGCGCGCGCAGGACGCGTATGACCTGTACAACGAACTCGAAAACGCCGACCGCAGCGCCATTTTCGAGCGCTTCAAGGATCAGAATACGAACACGGCTGTCAATCTGGACCGCGGCGTTGAGAACGTCCTGGCCCGTTCGCTGTTTACCAACTGGTACGCCCAGGAGCTATGGGGTGAGCCGACCATTGAGGCACTGGCGGCCTTCGTTGAGCAGTTCAGCCTAGCGCCCCGCTAGCGGCGCGCACAGGATCTGCTGCTGCTCCACTTTCGGTGTCTTGTTCGACCTACATATGCAAAGTAGCCCAGTGCCAGATCGCACCTTGGACTTTAGACTCCCGACAGGTCGATGGTGAGGCCGCGAATGAGTGCCGCGCGCAGCTGCGCTGCATGCTGTTCCCGGAACGCGGCCGGCACCGTGCCTGGATCGGCTGTTTGCAGGGCGAGCTGATTGCCTTGCAGTGTGGCGCGCAGCAGTGGCACGCCGGCCGATGCCAATATCGTTCCCGACAGCATTTGTACCGGGAGGGCAGGTTGCCGCAGCACCTGGTCGGCAGCCGCCGCGGCGTAGTGGTTCGAAGGATTCAATGGCAATGAGCGCAAATAGTCGACCGCTTTCCCAAGGGCACTTTCCAGGTCGGCGATACGTTGTTCTGCCGTTGGATTAATCGGAGTCATCGTGGCAGCTTTCAGAATAGAGTGGTGGAGCATTGTCCAGATTGTTGCTGGATGTCGATTTTACTGTGCTTTGCTGCAGTCCGGAACGGTGGCACCATGCCGCGTGGGCATGTGAGAAGCGCCGGGCAAACTCCAGCCTAGAGTAGCCCATGTATTCCCGCACCGCTTCCAGGCCCAGTCCATCCTCAAGCAGGCTGGCGCCATAGGAGTTGCGTAAAGTTTGCGGGCTAACCCTTTCGCCGCCAGCCATTGTCCCCAGGTCAGCCAGCAGCTTTTTCGCACCGACGAACGCACGGGCATAATCGACCGGATGCTCCTTGTCCGAGGGTGCGCCGGGAAACATCAAACCTTTGCTATCGCTCAACGCCAACCACCGGTCAATCGCCGGCCAGGCGGCCGGATGTACCAGGGCCCGGTGCGACGTCATGGTGCCGCATTGCGGCGCAACGATAAACCGCTCGCGTCCATGCCCCACACAATTAACTGAGGCTATGTTGGCTTGCCCAGGCTTAAACCCGGCACCCAGCATCAACGCACACATCGCCTTGGCGCGAATGCGCACCAGGCTCTCCTGGTCCAGCGGGTTGCTGGTATCGCACAGCAGGTCAAACACGCGCGCCCGTTCAGCTGGGAGCAGAAAGGGCATCGGCTTTTCGTCGGCAGGCGGGGTTGCCGGGCGAAAGGTCACCTCGGTCGGATTGACGAAATTCGGGGTAGCTTGCTGCAGGGCAGCATACGCGCGCCGTAGCAGCAGCGCATAGCGCCGGCGTGCTTCGATTCGCTTGCATACATGGGCCTGATCCAGGAAGTGCAGGATATCTTCTTCATCGGCCAGCACGACGCACTTCCCGCGGATCGTCCGTAGGTGGGAAATGAAGATTGCCCACATCGAAGTGTAAACCGAAATGGTCTTGGCGCTGAAGTTATGGCCTTCCTCGTACGCGTCTTTCATAAGCCAATAGTGAAAGGCCGTTTTGGGATCCGTGGTCCATAGGAGGTCCTTATTGTAGACGGTGTTAGCCGCGCGAAAGCGCGGTGATCTGTTTGTCATATGTTAACCTCAGTTAATTGCACTAACGTGTGAAATTGTATCTGAATTCCAAAGCCGAGCAGGTGCTTGCATAGACCTGAACTAGTGATTAGCGCGCCCGCTGGGGCCTGCGGCCATATTTTTGACTGAAGCTACACCCTTGGCGTCATTGTTGTGCCAGTAAGGCCTGCATAACCATCATCGGCGCAATAACGACTGTAGCGAAGACAGTCAATGCATGGTGTGCCCCTGGACGTGCCATGGTCCAAGTCGTGCACTTGGAATGTTGTGGATCTTAAATTACCAAGAAAAAACTCTTGTCCATCCAAGCCATGCGGTGCCACCATAAATATGAGCGGTAGTGGGCGAACTCAATGCGCGAAGGCAGCGTAGAACGCCAACATGGTCAGCACCACTACCGCACATCGGTCAGTCAAGAATAGCGGTGCTAGCCCAAAAGAACGCTAAAAACGCAAAGATGTTGCTACTTGAATGTCCAAAAAATAGGGCATGATGTATTTAACATTATTATGCGGAGGCCAACATGGACGCCGACTATGTTGCTGCATCTATTGACATGATCAAACGTGTGATGCTTGGTCAGACGTATAAACAGATTGGCCGCACCCATTCATTGAAACAGACGGCGGTCCAACGTCGAGTCAGAGTCATCGCCCGGGATATTCAATCCATCGTCGGTGTCGTCGGCGTGCCGGATCATGCAATTCCGACGACGATAATGCTACGCCAACATCGCCTCGCATATATCGAGGCACTTGAGCATTACGCACCAGATCGAGCTGATCACTCACGCATGAAGAAATGCGCTGTGCCAGATGAGCAAGTCGATACGCTTGCCAAAAAAATCCGCCTGAACAGCCGCAATCCAAAGCGTGACGAGGCGTTACTGATGATCTTGTTTTCGACGGCCGCGAAGCCCCTAGAGATCGCCAGATTAGAAGTGCGGGACTATCTTGCGTCAGACGGTTCGGTGCGTGTGCAATCAACCATTCGATCAGACGTCGCCATCAATGGCAAGGAACGGCCAGTCTATTTCTGCAATGAAGCGGTGAATATGGCCATCGATCAGTACCTTGCCGAACGGCTATTGGTACGCCACGGTACAAGTGATGCCAAACATTTCCGCGGACTGATACCATCCTCGAAGTTGTTCCTTCGCCGCGACGGCGAAAGCATGCGGATCTTGGAAAAAAATACCAATTCCGGAAAACAATATCGTTGTAACGATATCCTGCTCGCTTACAAACGCATCTTCAGCTTTGCACCGTTCATTGGCATCACAGCGATGAGTGCACGTCGCACGATAGCCCTAAAACTCGACACTCGTGGGATTGACCACGCGGAGATCGGAGCGCTGCTGGGAGTAAGCGAATTGGGAACCGTCAAACGCTTGTTGACGATGGATCCGGGTCGCACAAAATTCGGCAGAAACGTGCTGGATCAAATGAACCATGAGCATCATGCTTGATAGGTACACCTGTGGATATCCCCATCTATCTGGTCCGCGGGCGTCGCATGGCAGAGACCGATCCAGAGATGCAGCATGCTTTGGCTGAACTGCATGGTAGCTCTGAGCGCCCTCGATGCCTTTGCGTACCTGGTGGCGTCGACATGTACATCGTCAGATTGGACCGCTGGGTGCTCAAGCGCATGCCTGGAACAGGCGGTAAGCACCATCCGTCCTGCAAATCATATGAACCGGAGTACGATGATTCAGGACTGGGCGAATTGATTGGTGAAGCACTGGTCGACAACGGCGAAGAGTTAACGGAAATTTTCGTTAACTTTTCTCTCAAAAAGGGTAACCGGACGAACGGCACGCGAGGAGTGGCAACGAAACCGATGGAAGTGAAGGCGCTGAAAAAAAAGATGTCGCTTCGCGCCGTCATGCATTATCTCTTCGACCGGGCTGGCTTTAATCGATGGTCGCCGGCCATGGAAGGAAAGCGCAACCAGGGAGTGGTACATAAATACCTGATGGAGGTCGCGGATAGCACCATGATCAAGGGCGCCCCACTTTCGCAACATCTCTACGTGCCAGAGGTATTCAACGAACAACGCAAGTCTGCGATCGCGGAGAGGCGGCGAAATAAACTTAATTCCCTGCACAGTCATGGTGACGACGGCTCCACTAGCATGGCCATTATTCTCGGTGAGTTCAAAGGCGTTGCAGAGGCGGCAAACGGGAAAAAGGTGTTCATCAAGCACATGGCGGACATGCCGCTATTCATTGATGAGAAATCATGGAAAAAAATTGAACGTGCCTTTCATGCAAGCTTTCTGCTGAAGGAAGCTGATCCAGCGGCAAACTTCCGCCTCGTTATGTGCGCCCTGATCTATCCGAAGAGCGAAACCGCTTACCTCATCCACACCGCAAGTATGATGACTACCACTGTACATTGGATCCCGGTCGAGGACGCACACGAGGCGCAACTGGTGCATGAGCTGATCAATGCCCGACGCCATTTTATTAAACCGTTGGCATACGACAGCCAGCACTGCGCGCGCTTCGCAACAGCACTGTTGATTGATGCTGGTGCCACGCCAGTTCCCTTGCATGCGGTCAGTACTTTTTGGAGTGAAAAAGAGAAAGAAGAGAAGGCATTGGCACTCCGGGGTGTTACGAGTGCTTGGGTCTGGAACTCCGACCAGCCCATGCCGAAGTTGCCGGACCGTCTAGATGGGCGGCGCGCTACACCGCGGCCATCAGCCAGGACCATCCAGCAACATCTAGACTTGGGTCAATCGGATACTTGATCGGTTGCGCGCCAAACTTCGGGCTTCAGGCCGGGATTAAGAGCGCAGATGGCGCACCTTGTTGAGCATTTTGGGGCGGCCCGCAAACGAGGCCTGCGGTGGGCGAGTACAGATTAACGTCCTTGGACGGCGTCATGGTTCACATCAGGCGCTTTTCGTCGAACTTACCACTTGACCTACTTGAAACGATACGTATCAGGTGCAAAAATGATTATGCATTCTGTGAGCATCGAGCTCATATTGCTTCTGTCGTACTCATAGCGGGTAATTGGCAGAATCCTGCCGCCTCAATGCTGCAGGCGTTGCGGTCGTTACCCGCCATCCATATTATCGAACGGTTGTGTCGATACGTTGCTCATGCAACCTTTATTGTCCGGAGAATGCCCAGGCTAACTCGCGCAATCAAATGATCGTTTGCACGATGTAGGTTCAGTGTAACCGGTACTAACTATGTAAGGCTCCTGTTCAAACGAATACTGGACCTCATGTCGCATGTCTTGTTTTGGCCAGCAGCATTTCCTCTACTTCATTCTTTTGCGGGGTACCCACGTTCCCGCTCGGGGCGTCGGTCACTCCTTGTTTGGAGAACAGTCATGTCCCATCGATATTTATTTCAGCATAATCACTGGCCAACCAGCCAAATTCCTTTAGGCGAAGGTTTTTCCCCAACAGTTGTTAGGGATTTATCAGAATGCCCGATCATCGCTACGGCAATGAGGCCTCATTCTCGACTGGAGCAATACTTTACGTTGCTGCTGTGCGTTCCTTATCACTCGAACGCGCCGATGCCGTTATCCGGGCTCACGCGTTCCAAGCTAATTCTCAATGGCCTTCTGCCCG
Source organism: Janthinobacterium sp. NKUCC06_STL (assembly GCF_019345455.1). NCBI lineage: Bacteria > Pseudomonadati > Pseudomonadota > Betaproteobacteria > Burkholderiales > Oxalobacteraceae > Janthinobacterium > Janthinobacterium sp. NKUCC06_STL. The sequence goes on along the minus strand of NZ_JAHKQY010000010.1, from coordinate 124,212 downwards.
GTGTTGATTACTTGGTACCCGCCACGCTCTAAAGGCCGGTTGTGATCGGTTACCCCACAACATCAATATTTAACAAGGAGGCTAGCATGAGAACAGTGGTATTTGGCAGAGGTGTCGAACCAGAGGGAATGGACCTGGACGACGACCTCTTTGAGGCAGATTGCCCTGAGTGTTCTAATGAACGAGCTCGGTATCGGATTTGGGAAAGTGCCGAATCCTGCGCAATCACACAGCATTGCACTATCTATTGCCCGGTCTGCGGCTACACATTATCCGACAACGAAGAGTTGTAATCAGGTTTTCCGTCCTGGCAAACTGGATTGCCACGAAATTGTACGTCGGGCGGTAGGAAACCGCTGGAGAGATTTGGCAAGGCATCCTTGACAGCAGTGTACGACATTGCCGGCGACACAGGCGAGGTGCTTGGCTGCCGTCGGCTTATTAGCAGCTAATTCCTAAAGCGGACCGCACAGGTTTACGTCGCACGGACAGGGGTACAAACACGCAGCATGGTTTATCCCACTGACGGCGTTGTCGATCACTTTCTCGCCGGAGTAGCGGCCACTCAATGGCCTCCTCCAGGCCAGCCCCATTCGCGACGGTCTATTGCACCACTGCGCATGTCGCCAGCACAGTGACAGTGGCGGTTTTCAATGAAGCGCTCGCTCCGATTACCAACGACTTTTCACATTCACAATCAGGGAGAAAGCTATGAAACATCATTTTGCCCCCGTGGTGGAGCGGGGTCCAAACACCACCAATTCGGGCGGTGAAATGCATCCGCTCATCGAACAGCTGGAAGCGCTGCTTCCTGGTACACGCGTATTCACGCGTGATGGCGCGCAGTTTATTCGAACAAATAGAACGTGTATTTGTTTCTGTAACTTAGCTACCGGCCACCTATGTTCAGCAAAAGAGCTTTGCTACACGCACGGAGGTGCGCTGCAAGACGGTGTCGGGCACTTGCATTGAGGAGATTAAAAATGGATGAGGTTCTCCAAATCACAATTAGATTGATATACAACGAATACTGCCGTGCGCTGGGCATGTGGTACGCCCCACAGCGCCGCCACGAACTCATGAGTTTGATGTTGTATCGCGCTGAGGAGATAGGATATGACGACTACGCGCGGGGCAACAACCAAGTACCCTACTTTTTTGATAGCAGGGTAGAGCTGCGCGATGCCTGGCTGATGGGATTTGCCGCGGCCGGAATTCGAGACAGCGTAAATCAGCTGAGGCAACCGCCGCTTCCTCGTCAGGCGGACTGTGAAGCTGAGCTGCAGGGAAGGTAAATATTCATCTTAGGCGATCCGCGCCGTAGCACGCCACCGGGTCGCAGAAGATATGGTCATGCCCTCAGCTCGGAGGAAACTTGGCGCCGGCTGTGGTTGTCTTAGGTCGGCTGTCGCAGCGCGTTTGATATTGGGAACATTCTTAGCATGTTCCCAATATACTGTTCGCGGATAGCAAATTTTTTGAATAAGAGGGTGACACAGGTGACGATGTCACCCTACATTACCTCTATTATTTGGTCAAGTCAGGCTACGGAAAGCTGCACTTGCATTCTGGCGTCGGCCTAGCAGACCGTGCACAACGAACTGCGCCGCAAGGGCATGACGCTGGAACTGCTGTGGAAGGAGTATAAAACCGAGTCACCGGACGTCTATCAGTTCAACAAGTTCTGCGAGCACTACCGCCGCGATGGCGTCAGCAAAAAACGATGTCGACGTGGCAAACCCGGCGGGCGAGCGACTGTTCATTGACTACGGCGGCCATGCCGTGGGCGTGGCCGACGACAACACCGGCGCAGAGCTATTCAACCAGCCCAACATCACGCAACTTTTGAAGAAAAACAGGTCCGTCTTCCTCCTCTAAGAAAATTTTATCGCCATCGAGCATGTACGCCTTCAAGAGTTCATCGATACCAGCTTTTTCGTTGTTTAACGCTAGTTCGGTCTGGCCAAGACGATAGTGGACAAAGGGGTTCTCCTGCCCATCCGGACCATTCAGGGCATCAAATAGCGCATCTCTTGCTGAGCTAAAATCGCACAGCTGATAGTGTGCGTCGCCGATCGATGCTTTCAGCCACGTATATGCTTCCCAGTCCACTGCCGGTGCTGGTAACAGGTCGAGTGCTTGCCCCCATTTTGCTGCAGCTTGCGAAAACGCACCCTGATCGGCCAAGTCGTTGCCTTCTTCTGAAAGAAAATCGACTTGCCTGCTGACGTTGGTAGGTAATTCCATTGATCATTCACCTCTCGAATACGTTTTCAAAAAATTCAGATATTTCGGGTCTTCGTCTGAAAAAGCTCTTCCCTCCGACATGGTAAAAGCGCGCTTGAAATGTTCACAAGCCAGATCCTTATCATTCAGTTCATAATACGTTACCCCGATTAAAAAATCGGGCTCCGCATCGATTTCCGACGCCCGCATCAGCTTGCATCGATCGATCCAAGGCAACGCATACGTGGGATGGCCAGATGTAGCAAGCACCCGCACGGCCGCTTGAGCAAAGACATTGATGGCTTCACACTTGTTCTTGGGTTCCGGGATGCGATTCCATACCCGCTCAAATTCTGCCTGAGCTGCACCGACGTCTCCTGGTTTGATTGCTGCATGTACCATATCAGCAATGCCATTCATTTGATCAAATAGTGATTGCATGAGCTTCCTATTTCAGTGGAGGGAGATAGCGTTCTCTGAGTCTTGCGCCAAGAGAACGGCTAATTGACCGGTGTTCAAGTACATAATTTTTTGATTCCAGCATCCATACCCGGACCACCCGCACGCTTGCACCATATTGACGGCCAGTAAGATTCCACCAAGTCACACACATTCCTTGTGTTCCAGATCCGCAGATCTTATGTCGTACCATTTTCCGCCACTTGCTCTAAACATGGTCTTACCAGTCAATCGATCAGTGATTAAATCACCATCGGTACGTATGCGCTCTGGGAACTGCTGATTAATTTAGTTTATGAAAATTCACCACCATAATAATAAAATATTTACGTATGCTTTTTTGGCGAAAGGTCGAATTAATCAGCGACTCCCTAGATATTTCCTACGGAGGAGAATTAATTTTTTAAGGATTTTTTAAACCGTCACCGGCAGGTACCGCGACTGACGGTGTAGCAACATTATCCAAAACCGTTGCGACTTTATTATGAATTTCCCTGCAATTTTTCTTTTGCGATACGCATTTTGTAAAAACCTAAATATTTTGGATCTTCATCCAGAAAAGATCTTCCCTTCGACATTGTATAGGTCCGCTTGAAATATTCGAATGCCTGATCCATGTCGCCAAGCTCATAATAGGTTACTCCCTGAAGAAAGTCAGGGCCAGGATCAATATCCGATACTGGCACATTTTTGAGTTCGCTGATCCACCTTAGCGCCAATGCAGGCCTCCCAGAAAATGCCATCGCGCGTATAGCGCCGCGTACAAATGAAACGCTATCACTGCATTCTGAACGTGGAACAGGAAACAATAGCCAGCATTTCTCCAACAGTGCCTGTGCATGTTCGGGGTTGCCTGCAGAAATTTCGGCACGTACTTGCAAACCTAAATTTTGCCATTCAACCATTTTTTCCTTAGAAAGTGCACTCATGATATTTTCCTTTTACTTTATTGGTGGCAAATAACCTATTTTTAATTTAGCGCCTGCGGACCTGTTGATTGAGAAATGCTCTAGTACGTAATTATCTGGCTCTAGCATCCATGTTCGTACCTCAGGTGACCTCTCTCCATACTGACGTCCTAGACGATTCCACCAGACAACCGCGTCTTCCTTATGGGCCATATCAGCAAATTTCAACTCGTACCACTTATTGTCACCAGCGAGGAATTCGACCTTCCCTGTCGCAGGATCAGTTCGTACTTTATCTTCAGCCCGCAAACGTGCTATTACCTTCTCTCCGGTGCTAGAGCTTTTTCCGGGTGTAGCACCAAGATACTTTTTCCGCAACGACTTCAGTTTACGTAAAACCTTTACGCCGTTACCCGCCGGTGCAGCAATCGGCGGTGTAGCAACATTATCCGCAACCGTAGCGACTTTTGCTATGGCCTGATCGGTTTGAGCAGCTTTGGCGCCTGTTGTCATTATTTTGGCTGCCTCCACCTCAACCGCCACAGTGCCTTTGCTCAAGCCGGCCAATCCCTTGACACCACTCTTTACAAGGCCTGCCCCGCCGGCGACGAGTGATGCGGCGGTCAATATCTTGTCGCCTCCCGCCTGTGCGGCATTGCTCATCTCGAACATCGGCAAATGAATGGCATCGACGCCATCGCGCACTTGGGCGGCACTATCACGCATCTGTTCCGCCGCTTGCGTCTGGCCAAACAAACTGTGCATGGCAGAGGCTTGCTCCATCTCTCCAGCGCTCTGCAGCGCTGCCCCTTTCAAAAGCATCTCGCCCAACGCGGAAGGGATATTTGCGAGACCCTTTACACCGCCCTTGACAGCCTCCCATGGATGATCGACGGCCGCCCCCATTTCGTTTTTGGTGTTTTTCCACCAAGTCGAAAACCAATGTTCTTCCGCTGGCGTTTCAGCACGCACAGGCGGATCAGGGTCGCCGATGAATGTGCCGTTACTCACCGCGCAGCCTGGTGCCGGCGATGTCACGTAAATGCCCGGATTGTTCCCGCCATTCATCGTGCAAGCGTCACCATCGCGGACGACATACTTTCCTTCGACGCGCACCGTGCTGCTTCCCACCACGGGTTTGACCTCGCCAGTGACCGTCCCTGAGCGCACCCCTTTCCCGGTACCTGGTTCGTCGCCAGTGCCTTTGGGCTGGGTACTTCTGTGCAGCACATACGCAGGCTCGCCGTTGAAGCGTACGGATCGCGCAACACCCACGCTATTGGACAGATCCTGAACCGTTGGATATGGCAGCGGCACCATGGATGGACCAATCGGCGTTTTATTGATCGAGGGCGCCGTACTGATTGCTTTAAAACCGGCATCACGGCGCGCGCCGATGCGGTTGGTGCCGCCGGGCATGGCGGGGCGCGCCACGCTCGCCCGCTGTGCCGCAGATGATTCTTGGACGTCGATCGCTTGGAACGCTTGCGCTAGCATGCTCTCATGCTCATCCGAGCTCCAGATGCCAGGAGGTAGTGATGGCGCAGAATCCATCGCCCCAGGTTCCTGCGCGCTCATGCGACAGCCCGCTTCTCGGGTCTTGATCGTTGCGCAGCACGCTGACCGGACGCCGCAGCGCCGGAGTCACCAGGCCAGGCACCTGGACGCGCACGAAATTCGCAAGTGCGAATAGCAACTGCCGACGTCTTTGTCCAGCGCGAGCGCCAGACCAGTGTGATGACGCCACTGTCTGGCTCGATAATTACGGTATCGACTTGCAGCGGCAGGGTGGCGAGCGAACCGTCAAGTTGGCGCAGCAAGAGGAATATCGCTTGCTGAGGCAGCATCAAATGCAGAACCGTGTTCCCGCGCTTATCTTTGAAGGCGCCGGCTGTATTGGCAGGACAGAGGTTGGTCAGCTCAAATCGCTCGTCACCACGCAGATACGGTATTTGTTGCTCTTGCGGTGCGCAGTTCCAGTACGCTTCATCAAAATCAGCCGGCAGCGCAGCAGTGCCAGCGATAAACGCCTCGTCGATCGTACCAGCGAGGATGCGCCTGGCAGGATGGGTGTTGCTCCGTACGCCCAGGCCGATCGGATCGGTTACCCCTCTCTGTTCCTCCTGACTGAAATTTCCGCTTCGATGGCTTTGCCAAAACTGTGCGACTGTCATCTGCCGGCCAGCGGCCTCGATTTGCGGCGCTGGCACCTGCTTGAGGCCCATGGCGCGCAGATACCATTTTTCAGCGTAGCCAACACCGAACGGATTACGCTCGTAAATCGAATGCGCAACTGGCACTCGGCCCGTCATGTTGGCGGGGTGGGATGCCATCTGCGCCGCAGTAAGGCAGTAGCGCAAAGGGACCTGCCGCACCAATGGCGTATCCGCCTCAACCCGACATTCACCGCCAAAGGCATATTCATAGCGCAGGGGAAGAATGCGAAACGGCGCCGCACGTGTCAACCGCCAAGGATTGAGACGAATCAGGCTTAGTGTGGCAACGAAGATAATCGCTTGCAGAACACGCACCAGCTGCGACTTTTTGACGAAATACCGCCGGCCAGTGATGCTCAGCACTTTGTTGACCAGTATTTCACGTGGCGTGGTCAGTGTACTGAGCCGAGCCAGCTCGTTTTTCCAGGCAGTCAGCACTGCCGGCTGTGGTGACATATGTGGACTGAGTCCACGTGGACGTTCAGGCAAAGGCAAGGGGATGCCAGGTCTTGTGACGCGCAGTCTCACTTGGAAACTGGGCAGTTCCGCATTACCTGGCGCATGCGCTGTGGCATTGACCAGAACGTCACAGCGCGGTTTGACGGGGCAGTAGTCAGACTCTTGACGCACGCTGCCAGGTGCAATGTCCGAAAAGGGTGAGTTCCGTTCGCATAGTGGCACTTGCAGTTCAGAAAATACTGGCTGCCCCGAAGCGAAGCTGAGTGTCTGGCGCAATGTCGCTACCCAAAACATCTGACCATGGTGATCAATGGACTCAAACACCTGGGCCGGGAAGGGCGTGTGATTGAGGATGTTCATGGCTAATCAGTTGACATCCACGTCGTTGCCATTGATCTGCACCGGCCCGGTGGCGCCAATCGTGATATCGGCACCGGTCAGGGTGATCTTTCCATCACTGCTCATGTGAAAGTGAGATTGACCGACAGTGACTTCAAATTCGGTGCCAGCGGTGATCTCCATTTTTTCGGCGATTGTCAGGATGTTGCGCAATGCGCGCAAATACTTGGCACCCACCACGACGGTATGCATGACAGCCCCCACGGTGATCGCGTAGGCGCCGCCAATACTCAGGGCCTTGGCCAAAGTAACAGTCTCGGTTTTGGCGCGGTCCACTTTCTCAGCCCGAAAGCCAATGATGCGGACCGACTCATTTTTTCCGACGACCTCAGTGCGGTTGTGCCCGATGTCGATGTGCTCGTCGTTATCCACGCTCTCCGTGCGGTTGTGATGCACGGTGATCGTTTCATCGTGGTCCACCGTTTCTGTGCGGTCATGCTTGACGTGCACGGTTTCATCATGGTCGATGGTTTTGCGTCGGTCGTTGCCGACCCAGTGCGATTCGTCGTGCTCGACTTCGATGCGCTGGTCTTTTTCCGCATGCAGCCACAGCTCTTCCGCATCCTTGCGGTCCTCGAAACGCAAGGCGTTGGCGTGCGCGCTGGAACCTTTCTTCGAGGAGCGGCTCAGCATGCCGCTCTGGGTCTTGTTGGCCGGTAAGTCCCACGGTGGCATGTTGCGGGCGTTATAGACGCAGCCGATGATGAGGGGCATGGAGACGTTGCCATCGAGAAATTGCACGGCCACTTCCATGCCGATTCTGGGCAGGCTAATGTGGCCGAAATTCGGGCCGGCCCAGGTCGATAGCACGCGTATCCACGGCGAACTCTTGTCGTCGAAGGTGCCCAGGCGGTCCCAGTGGAATTGCACTTTGACGCGCCCGTAACCGTCCGTATGGATTTCCTCGCCGGGCGGCCCGACGACGGTGGCCGTCTGCACGCCATAGATCTTCGGTTCGTGGCTATGAAAGTTGCGGCCCGGGCGCCAGGGGATGGCGCGCTCAATGCAGGTAAAAGTGTTGTTGTAATGCGAGGTGGCATTGCGGCCGTGCTGGTAGTTGTTGCTGGCCTGGTGGCGCACCGACAGGATCAGGTATTCGGCGACGGGCTTGCGCGGGATGGCTGGGGCGCCGTCGAAATGACCACCCAGGGTGAACCAGCGTCCCGGCTGGGCCGTTCGGTCGTTGCCTTGCGCTTTGAACAGCTGGCCTTGCGCGTCAACCTCTTCCATGCGGCGCTGCGCCAGGTGTTCGCCATCGTCGATGTTTTTAAAACCGTAGCTGCCCGTGTTTTCATACACCTCCAATTGGGGCACGGCGCCTTGCTTATTCAAAGAATCGCGGCCGGCGCGCGCGCTGCGGGGGTTCTTGAAATTGAAGCTGGCCAGTGTCATCTTGCCGGATGCCATGCGCCGCACCGTGCTCCAGTGGTGCACGCCATCGTCTTCCTGCGAGCCGGCCTGGTGCTGGAAAGGCATTTCGCTCAGCTCCCCGTCGATGGGCTGGCCGGTCGTGCTGTCGTCGGACAGCCACAGCGTATGGCCATCAAAGCGATGTTCGTAGCGATAGTGCCAGCCCAATTGCTCCCAGTGGCGGTGCAGCAGGTTGTGGTCGCTCTCGTTGTGCTGGCACGTGTAGGTGATGGCGGGATCCAGGCCGCTGGCGGCCAGCTTGTAGTCGCGCATCAGGTAGGCATCGAAGACCTTGTCCGTCAGCGCCGCCACCGTCAAACCGTGGAAGGCGACATTGTTTTGCCGCAAGTGCAAGTGCGACAGCCACGGTTCCAGTACCATTTCATAAAACGCGAAGCCGCCGTCCGTGCGCAGAAAGCGGAACTCGAACACATAGCCGTTGAAGTAGCGCAAGGAGCCGTCTTCGCGCACCAGTTCGACGGTCACCATCTTGCCCATCACTTTGTCGAGCGCGATGCAAGCATCGTCGGACAGGACTTCCACCACGTAAGAATAGTCGCGCGACAGGCTTTCGCTGGCATCGAGGCTGTTGGCCAGCAGGGTGCTGGCAGGTGCATCACCCTCCGGGAAGTGCAGGCGCAGCAGGCGATCACCTTGCATGCCGTTGGACAGGGCCGCCAGTGCGATGGTGTCGCCGTCAAAGAAGTTCATGGATCTTCCATTGCCTTTGCATTGCAGTAGCAATGACTGTAGCGGGCACAACAAGAATGGTATTGCGATGTCGCAAAAATGATGAGTTAGTAGCTAGTATCAGGAAAGGTTGACATCCGTTGCTTTCCTGAAGGATGCGGACTATGACGGCGCTACGAGAAAATATGACGGCCCGATTAGTTACGTTCCTTCTTCATCAGATGTAGCTACTAGAATGCCGGGCTTTCAGGGCCGGCGCGAAGCGGCACAGCCGGGAGATCCACGCAGTGGTCATGTCGATACGATGCCGCTGGGACGGCGGTAGCCATCCGGGCCGCCATGTATGGTTGTTGAAACGCAGTGCCTAAGTTCCAGTACAAACTGCTGGTCTATGCATGCCTGGACAACCTGACGGCGTCGAAGCCGGACTCGATACGGGACTGCGCCAGGCCGATGCTCTTGCCACCCAGGCAGAGTGACAGATGCTGGGGATGAGGCGCAGAGTGCGTAGGTTGCCCCCACACTCGGGGCAAACTGCGCTATGAGGGACTTCGCGTTTCGCGCTCCATCCTTCCTGCCGGTGTAGTTGCCGCGGCGCGCATGATTGCTGGCAATTTAAAAACTCCACAAAAATCTTGCATTCTTTCCTGGGTAGTGTAAAACTTATACGGTATTTATTGCGCGACTCAGTCCCGCATGCTCTTAGCTATCCCTATCGATGGGACAAGTTGAGATCTTATTGCAAAGCAAGCAATGAGCGTAGCGGTCGTTACCCGCCAAATTATTAATCGGAATATATTTCGATTAGATCGTACCGATGATTAATTGGTTGATCCTCCTTCCCCCGTATTTCTTCTCATTTTCCTATCTTGATCGAACCCGATAAGATTGTGTTCGCTCCTCGTGCACCGAGGGGCCTCCTTGAAGCACACAAATCACTAATCTAAAAGTACTCGTTTAATACCGAGCACATTCGTTTTCCCGTCTGTTCCAATTTTGTCACGCAAGGAACTCAAGGGAAACTATCCCGACACAGAAGCCGACATCATCGGTGGACGTATTCCATATATTCCGATTAGAGCACTGCAGCACTCGTCTGCCAATTATTAATTGTGTTTTGCTGCGCGTTGCATTTTCATGTTGAAAAATCATTTTGATGGAGGTTATTATGAAATTTCTAAATATTGACGCCGATATTCGCGCTATCTTCGAAACTAGCACCAAGATATGTGGCTCATCATATGAGACATTCATACAAATTTTCTCCCAGGAAATTGACGACAATTTACGGGGATTACCGCCGGAAATTAAGGCCATTGCAGTTGAAAAAGCACGTCATTTTGGTTATTTATCACCGGCAGAGATTAATGATATGGTACGTGAATTGATAAATGACGGAAGTTGTATGCATGGTCTTGATGAGAATACATGTCCATGTGGATGTTTTGAACATGATTGGAATGATCCTTACCCGGATCGTTACGACGAATCATCTGCCGACGACATCGATGACCGTTTTCCCATCGCTGTAAGCCTTGGCGGCAAGTAATTTCCTTCAAGATGAATAGAAAATTATCGCAAGAACGACGAAAATTATCTCGACGCACCGTTCTGACGCCAATTAGATGGCTGTTGATAGTTGTGTTTAGCAGGTAGACCTAATCTACCTGCTGCATTTTTCCACCAGCAACATGCTACACCCGCCCGATGCAAATTTCGTCATACCGCATTTGACTTCGTCAGAAACGTGTTTTACATTGATGACTGTAGTTCAGCAGCAGCTGGCCCTGCAAGCATCGGCAAGCCACCATGCATTGCGCCTTAATTGCGCATCCCTTTCTTTGGCGGGCAAGTCACGCCGTCAACTTCCTTACATAGACCAACTCATCTTGAGACCTTTCGTCGCGTCGTCTCGCATCCGACGCGTCGCGTCAAAAGGTTTTTAAGACGGTAGCTGGCAGCCCGTCATCGCGGTTCAAACCGCATGTTCTAAGCCAGCCATGTATTCGCCGGCAGGTCCGGCGTATTTTTACCCATTGGGACAGACAACCCATGGGTTGGTTGCCCCACTTCAAAGAGAGGCAATCATGGATACTGAATGTGCCAATTCTATGCGAAGGGTCGCACTCAGTGCATGTCAAACACAACAAGACATGTTTGCGACAAACAATGGCGATGATGCAAATCTTGGTGATACGGATCAGGCATTTATTAGGGGGATTGATGTACAGCCCGATGTCCTGTGGGACGAACAGGCCGTGGTGGACCTTCACTGGTTACTGTTGAAGAAAATCGACGGGCTGCGTGATCCCCATACTCCACTGGAAGAAAAATTTGAGCTTCTACGATGGATATTTACCGATCCAACACACGATCGGATGCCCTTTTCATTTGCCAGTTGCCTTGAAGTGATCGGTGAAAGTCCGCTTTCACCAACCGCCTATTTCGGAAAACTCTCTCCGGAAGAGGTCAGGGAGTGGATCGCAGGCAATTTAGGCAGGTGGTTTCGCGACGCCATACATGCGTATCCGGCCTGGATACAGTCAGAGATTATTCATCATCCCGACTGGGTCGCCCGGCAGCTTGAAAAAAATCCACAGTGGATCAACCAGCAGATAAAGAAGTCCTCGGTACAGGACGACCTATTTTCCTGACCGTACCGTGTGCATTATTCGTCGAGCTGATTGGTCCAACGAAATAACGAAGATTGTACCGAATTTCACTTTTCAATTTTACAAGGGAGGCAATTGTGAATAATTCAGTTAATAAGTCCACCTATAAAAGAAGTCGCTTGATTCGCGTCACAGCGATGGAGGATCTGTCCTATCTGGTTAAGGAACAGGAATTGATGTCTGGCCAGCCAGGACGGAACTTCTTTGTCGGCAAACGCCAGGTCGTCGTTTTTTCGATCCATTCCCAGGGAAGCGGCTTCGACGTTCGAAAAATTGGTCCGAACGCCGCTAATGAGGCCCAGTACTTCACCGATCCACAGATCGAAGAAACGGCTATCGGCAAGGCCCTGCGAAACGGGACACTGTATACGTTTGGCTAAACTCGATAGACCATTTTCATCCACATGCGGGGTGCTGGCCCCGCTGGTCACACTTCGCTAAATAAAAGTGTTGATCCATGGAGATGATGATGAACAAAGTGGAATTTGACGAAAGAATGCGCAAAATGTTACCCCTGGCTCATGGCAGGTGGACGGAAATCCTAGCGCAATGTGGTGTCGATGAGAGGCTTCTTCAACACCGAAACGGGCCTTGTCCAATTGCCGGTTGTGGTGGCGAAGATCGCTTTCAGTACACAGACAAATTTGGTGAAGGAAACTATTTTTGCCGACACTGCGGTGCCGGCGGTGGATTTAAACTGCTGCAGAACTGGTTTAGATTGAGTGCCGGTGAAACTTTGCGCAAAGTTGAGTCAGTGCTCAATATATTGCCGGAAAATCCCGCACCGATTCTGCCTCGACGTAGCGTCCATGATGCACAGCGTAGCAGGAACAAAGTATGGAAAGAAACCATACTGATCCGCCCTGGTGACGAGGTAGACCGCTACTTGGACAATCGTGGCATTGCTTTGGAAAAATATCCGGAAACGCTTCGATTTCACCCGGCGCTGCCCTATTTTGTGAAAGAAAACCCGGGCGGCAGATACGTGCATGTTGCCGATTTCCCTGCAATGGTTGCCTGTCTCCAGGGAAAGGATGGGGGCATCGTCGCGCTGCATCGCACCTATTTGCAAAATGGTTTGAAGGCTCCGGTCGACGAACCGAAAAAACTCTTGGGAGATGCTTGGTTTGGTTCGGCCGTACGCATGGGTGAACCAACCACCGAATTATCGGTGTCGGAAGGCATCGAGAACGGTATTGCCGTCCTGAAACGCACTGGCCCCCCTGTCTGGCCAGCGCTGACAGCAGGCAACCTGGAACAGATATGGATCCCTGATACTGTGACCAAGCTGCGAATTTACGCAGACAACGATGCAGATAGATGCTTTGATGGCCAAGCCTCCGCATATATCTTGGCGCGCCGTTTGAGAAAGGCCCGCCGAGCCTCTCCCGTAGAGGTGGAAGTATTCATTCCCAAGGTAGGCGGTTCCGATTGGACCAATGTATTTTCGGCGAAATTGAACTGTTCTGGAAAGGCAGCTTGATCACGCCGACTTAATCGTACTGGAGACCTGCGTATGACGTCTCTAGGTATGCGCCGCCGGTAAAGCCGGTCGGCAGTTAGACCGCACTCTGTGCGCTTGGTCGTTCATTGTTTTTTTTAAACCCTGCGGGGATGTCCCCGCTTGGGTGCATCTCCGCTTTTTTTTGGAGATCATCATGAAAGAAGGTCGCACCCTGAAAAATTTGGCAGCTGAACTTGCACGTCAACTGTCCAACAAGAAAGACATGATAGTGCCATCCATGAAGATGCGGCTATCTACCAGTGGAACCGGTCACTGTACTTTATTGATCGACGAAACTGATATCGCGCGCGAATACCCCGTCAATGATTTCGCGTTGCGTCAGATTTCCGATAAACACGCGATCCCATATGGCTACTTTGAACGTATGCGTTTAGAAAAGCCAATGCTGCTCGACCAGAACGTGAACACCTGGCTACACGCGAATCCAAACGTGAACCGCCTGGTGCGTACACTCGATGGCAGGGCGCGCGCATTTCTGACCGACCGATATCGCCGCATTGATAACTGGGACCTGGCCAACTTCATCCTGCCGATCCTGGATCGCCTGCCTGGCGCGCGCTTTGAATCGGTTGAACTGACCGATTCAAGAATGTTCCTGAAGGTCGTTACCGACAAAATATGTTGCGAAGTCGCACCAGGGGACATCATCCAGGCAGGTGTGGTGGTGAGTAACTCGGAAATTGGCCACGGAAAACTTCGTGTCGAACCGCTGATCTACCGTCTCGTTTGCAGGAATGGCATGATTGCTGCAGACCGGTCAATGCGCAAAACACATTTGGGCCGAAAGCTGATCAGCGATGACGAAAATGTCGTCGTATTTCAGGACGACACGTTGAAGGCCGACGATCACGCTCTGTTCCTGAAGGTACGTGATATGGTCGAAACAGCTGTGTCGCAAGCGACGTTCCAATTGATCTCTGCAAAAATGCAGAAGACCATGGGCATCAAATTGATCGGTGATCCTGTCAAATCGGTCGAGGTGTTAGCGAACCGATTTACCTTGAATGATGATGAGCGTGGCGGCGTATTGCGCCATCTTGTTTCAGGAGGGGACCTGTCTGGCTATGGATTACTCAACGCGATGACAGGTTACTCGCAGGATATTTCGGACTATGATCGAGCCACGGCGTTTGAAGAATTCGGTGGACACATGCTCGATTTTGATCCTCCCGAATGGAAGGCGATCGCGACGGCCGCATAAAGAGCCTGATGCGCTCTATGACGTTATTCTTACGCTATCGTTTCACATCTATCCGATTCAAAGCAGCCCAGCACCTAGTGTTCGGGCTGTTTTTTTTCGCCAAGCAAAGGTGCGCGCAGCGCCCCAGCGCCTCGGCTCACAGGGGGCCGACGACGGCTCGAAGTGTGGTGATGAAAGGCTCACTTTGTCGAAGGTTGTTGAGAAAGAGTCGTTTGCCATGCATATCCGTAACCGTCGGCACGCTTCAGTAGCCGGCAAGGTTGGTGCGCGATGCCTTGCAAAGGCTCCGCGCCGGCGAGGCACGACTGAAGGTTGAAATTGCCCGACATGCGCTCGGCGACGCGGCCTTTGTGCATGCCCCAGCGCCTTCCGAACGGCACCGTCGCAAGCATCATGTCGCCGGTGCGAAACACCAAACACCGTCTTTTGTCGTATGGGGTAGGCGCGCGAGCAGCCGCATCGGTCGAGCCGGGTCTTGCGGCGCGAACCCCGCACGGTGCAGGTGAAGCGAAGGGGGTGTGGCGCACGACGCGCACCATGCCCCATGTAGGCATCATCCAACGCATGCGACTCGGCCAGGCCCAGCCGACAGCGGTTCCAATTCTTGAGAGCGCCGGTCCCCGTCTATTCAGGAAGACCGGTCTTTTTCAGCACCACGAGCTGCACCCAGTACGTGGCATTGATGGCGGCCGCATCACGCAGCGGCGTTGTCCACTGCTGCAGGAGGCGCGCCAGCCTGGCCGGGACGTTCGCCAGGAACACCTGGTTAACCTGCGCAGCGTTGTTATGGTTGCACGGTCCGCACGCCAGTGTCACAGTGTCACAGTGTCAGTTTGCTCACGCAGTTGGAGCCGCCGCCGTCGCTCGCATGCATGTTTTCTATCTGCAGCGGGACGTCGGCCGCGTCGCAATAGGTGCCGGCGCACCGAAACACGCAGCAAGGCCAACTGATGGCATCCTTACGTCAGATCCAGGTGCTGATAATCGGAGACTTGGTTCTCCGCTTCGGACTGTGCTGCCAACTGCAGTGGCTCTTCGCCGACGGCCGCCTCACACAACAGCCCCTTCCCAGGCGCTCTTCCAGTGGCAGCCCACATGGCCTAACGACGATTACCAGTCAGCGTTGCCAGTATGTCGGCGCTGGCCAACATCGAGCAGCTTCAGACGCAGCAATAGACACACCAAACCGGACGGCTGCGCCGTCCGCGGGCTTTTGCCACCGCCCTGAAGGGCGAGGATTGCTGCGCGACCGATCAAAACCGCACGGGATTAAACGCCAATTTGACCTTCCCGACGATCCTTAAGCACATTGATGGACGCTGGATGTTGATAGAGGCATACCGCGTATTCTCACATCGCAACAATAGACCGTCCTCAGGTCGCACTTCAACGTGCCGGATCACCATTTGACCTAGATATTCTAGGACGTAGATGCCGTTGGCGTCGCCACGGGTATCGATCATGTCAAAAAAAACCGCAGCGCCCGGGTTTATCAAGGGAACCATATCATCTCCCCACATCACATGTACTTGCCATTCGTGTAAGTCGGACGCCGTTTGTGCAATCAATGCACTAATCCAGTCAGGGCGCTTCTGATCCTCGTTAGCAAAATGAGCGGCAACACTATCGGCCAGGTCGTTGAACAAAAAAGCGGTGCGATGTCTGGTCAGGCCGAGCAACCAATTCGCATCGACACCGAACTGAATGCATAGGACCGCCAGCGATCTTAAGTCTGGAAGACCAGGCGTGTCCGAATCAACCCAACGACTGACTGTTTGCAATGCACGACCGGTAATTTCGCTCAAGAAACTAGGACGTTGCGTACCGGTGATATTTAATTTTGCGAGCTCAACATTTAACCTGTTGCGGAAACCAGGCACAAGATCAATCCCGATTGTGCTTGCTGTCTCTTTTGACAACGGTACAATTTTTTTAAGCTTACTCATTTTGGTGCTGCTCCTCAGAGTAAAAATACGCAGAATCAATTTATTTGTAAGATGTTTACAGCATTTGCTATTTCTACATATCAATAAAAACGTTTCCTCCTTTCAGAGCTAGCATGCAGAAAATTATAATCAAGTGACGCGTTCATCATTCTGATTCTTCTACCAAAATGAGCATTTGCTATTGACTTCCTGTTTCTGTGGTGTAGTCTAAAAAATCGAATGGGCCAGCAATCCATATCTGCGACTAAATTAATGGAAGAGATTGCTTATTTTCCCATCGGCAACCACCCCCCAGTTATTACCGTGCTTTAGTTTCATGACGACAAATTGAGGACAACCATGGATACCGACCACGTCTATAATAGTGTTCAATGGATGAACTTTCAGTTATTAACACTCATCCATTCCAATCTAAAAACCAACCCTGCTGCCACGGCATATAGCTTCCGGCTTACAAAGGAGCAGTGCACTCGACTGCTCAAGATGAGTTACACGGATATTCAGGCATTTGCAACCAACATGACCGGTGAAAGCCTGTTCCTTCCCCGAGATAACCTTCTTCAGTTACTGGATGCACCAGCCGGCCTGGCCAGCATCCTTTCTGCTGTGCGTAAAAGTGTTCCTTCCTCCATGCCACCTGGGACCAGGATGGAGTCCGGTATCACTTTTTCCTCATAATGGCGGTGCATCATGGGGCATATACAGGTGAATCGCCATATCAACGCGTTTATTCTTGCCAATACCTGCGCGCAACTAGGCGCAACGATAGGCACCGCTTCATGTGTGACCGGATTGGGTATTCCCGTGTTGCGTCGCCTTTTGTACGACCAGTCAAACGATCATCGTGGCCGTGGCCTTGCGTCTGTCATTAGCTGGTTTGAACAGGCGAGCAATATAGCAAAAGCCGACGCATGCATGTTTGCGGCAATATTTATGCGCATATGCGAACTGCATGACTTTGGAGCAAGTTACACAGCAGGAAATGCGTTAATCGATAGTTTTAAATTGTACTCGGAACGATGCCGGCGTGATCCATATGTATCTCTTGACCGCGCATTTTTACTCGCCTGCCACTTAAAGGGAATCTGGACGCAGACTTCGGTGTCGCTCGTCCTGAAGACATGCCGATACTGCACCTGTCAATATATTGTTCATCGAGAAAGTGTGACTGGCTGCAATAGTCCTTGTGTTTTCTGTCATCTAGTAAAAGCATATCCGAAAGATAAGCGTATTCGCCGGAATTTTCCGCAACCAGATCCATACTTGAGCCTGGGGACGCCAACCGGACATTGCTAATGTGCACGACTTTTCAGGGACTGAACACGCCTAGTTTCAAAACAAGATGACTCCATGTTCTACTGCCCACAAACTCGAGGATTCATTGATCATGCGCCTCCTTGCCTGGCTCAATTCGATCATGCGGCATGCTACGTACCGCAGCGCAGAAACGGTATCGACGCCAATACTGATGTCCCATCTTAACCAGACGAATCCAGACCCTCCGCTCAAGCACGATGGTATTACCATGCGTCCCGCAGATGTGATTATGAAGAGCCAGCATGCCTTTATTCAACGCATTAAATTGTCGTATGGCAGTGATCAAGAAACATTCCAGAAAGAACTCATTCCGCCAATTCAGAAATTCGTCGAATATGTACTCGACTTGCCAGCGACACCCGATCAGCACTTCAGTGCCTGCGGGGGAATGGTCGACCTGGGATTAAGGACGGCGTTTTTTGCGCTCCAGGCCACAGATGACCAGATCTTTGAAGGACGCGCGACCATTACGGCCCGCCGCCATCTTGAGCCACGATGGCGCCAGGCCACGTTTATCGCTGGCCTGTGTACTGAACTGCACCGGACACTGAGTCATATCCGGGTCAGCGATGAGCATGGCGTCCAATGGCAGCCCTTTCTCATGCCCTTGGCACAATGGGTCGCGCGATGCAAAGCAAAACGCCTAGTCGTGCGGTGGGAAGCCGGCGCGCAGGAAACACGCTCCGTCGGACTGTTTGCGCTGCCGATGATTATTACCCCGGAGACGATGACGTATCTGGCTGAGGGCAACAACGTGGTGGTGCCGCATATGCTCGCCTCGATCAGTGGCAGCGTGACACGGCAGCAGCATAATTTGCTCGATGACCTGGTGCGCCGGGCGGCCGCCTTTGTCATCGACAAGGATCTGCAGGAAAGTGCGAGGGTGCAGGGCTCCTTGAAGCCCGCTCTCCATCTGGGCCGTTATTTCGTCGACACCATGAAGGATCTGGTCGATGCCCATCCCGGATGGGCCCCAAACGGCGAGAAATCGCGGGTCTGGCTGGGTCCTGACGGTCTGTTTATCATCTGGCCCAACGCGGTCACCGACATCCTCAAGGTACTTGAAGAACAATTGCTGCCAGGGCTACCACAATCTCCTGGGGAGGTATTGGACATCTTGTTGGCCAACGGTATTGCGCAGCCCCAGGATGACGTACAGCTGACCTGGCTGATCAAGCCCCCCAACGTGGCCAGCGCACTGGAGGCGATCAAGTTCGACAGTCCCGGAATACTCTTCCAGGGCATGGTGCCACCACCTTTGCCACTATCG
This sequence comes from Janthinobacterium sp. NKUCC06_STL, assembly GCF_019345455.1. Classification (NCBI taxonomy): domain Bacteria; kingdom Pseudomonadati; phylum Pseudomonadota; class Betaproteobacteria; order Burkholderiales; family Oxalobacteraceae; genus Janthinobacterium; species Janthinobacterium sp. NKUCC06_STL. Next base: position 105,514 of record NZ_JAHKQY010000010.1, on the reverse strand, counting down.
ATGCCATTGACCGTGGCAAGCAAAGCCGCCCGCCCACCACGTCCACCCGCAACGGGGACAGGTTCTGCGGCACCCACGCAACTGCGCCCGAAGCCGCCTCCATCTCATGGTTCGAAAGCAAGTGCATCGGTCCACCATTTACGGCTCGCCGCTGACAACACCCCAGTCGCACTACCAGCAGCGGCGCCAACGACATCGAGCAAAAATCCCGCCGCCAGCATGGCACCTACTGCGGAGGATCTGTTCTCCGGAATAGCGCCTGGCAGCGGTAGCGGAATCAATCTGGACGGCATAGACGACATGCCACCAGGCCCGGAGGTACCGGCGGCGGAGCATGCCGATGGCGAAAGCATGCAGGTGCAGGAGATGGAAGTGTTTTCGTTCGCGGTCCCCATGCGTCTGCACCCCGCGATCGTCAAGCCACTTGCTGACATCATCCACACCCTGAATTTGCCGGCAGCGCAGATGGCCTGCTCTACAACCTCTACGGGGATCTTTATTCCACTCAGCGAACTATCGCGACGCCAGATTGATATGCAGATTGCCATCCGCAGCATGACAGAACTTGGCATGTTGGTGCGGCAGGGCAACACGCGCACGGCCACCGATTGGCCATTTCGCGGCAAGACCGTTCCCGGCGTTGTGCTCAAACCGGTATTCGTCAACGGACTCCATCCCGAGGATTTCAAGGACGCGGAAAATGAGGAGTGACCCGTATGCTGCTACGCAAATACGAGATGCCTTGGCGCCAGCCCTCGGAGCTGCTTGCAGGCTCGGCCTGGGCGGTCGCAGCGGTAGCCTTCATCTATATGACACCCGATGGCATGCCGCTGAAACTGGGGCTCTGTTCGGCCGCCCTCTCGTTGAGCATGTCAGCTATCCGCATGCGGCAAGGCCTGCATATCGTCAAGGTACGCGCCGCTTTGTCAGGGCGGGCGATGGAAATGATCACGACGAAAACCTTAGCAAATTATATTCAGAAAGATGATCAGCTTTTCCTGGGATTTGGCTTTGAATGGACCCCGGTGCACTCTCAACGGCTCTACGAACTGGCGAAGATCGACTACAAGGACTATCTGATTTCACCGCTAGTGCAGAAAGCGCTAGGCTTTGCGATCGGACGCAGCTATGTCATCCAGCCACAGCCCGATGCTGAAATAGGACTGCCGATACTGCACGGCGTCAGCCCTGTCGAACAGCCCCTGTACCGGCCGCTGCAAAATTTCGAAGGCGGCACGGTTATTGTCGGCACCACGCAAGCAGGGAAGGGGGTCATGCTGGGCAACTTTCTCACCCAGGCCATCAAACGCGGTGACGTGGTGATCATCCTCGATCCGAAGAATTCCACGCGCCTCAAACGCATTGTGATGCGGGCTTGCCGAGACTACCGCGATCCAGACACGTTTCTCTGGTTTCATCCGGCCTTTCCGGAAAAAAGTGCCAGGATCGACTTCACGTTTAACTGGCAAAAACCGACCGAGATCGCCTCGCGCCTGGAATCGATCCTGCCTCCCGATACGGCCGGTGCATTTACCGCCTTTGCATGGAGTGCCGTCAACGTCGTTTGCCAGGGTATGGTCAGCCTGGAACGGCGGCCCAATCTAATGAAATTGATGCGATACATCGAGGGCGGAATTGAGCCGATCCTGGAGGAGTGTTTACGACGGCACTACCAGAAATTGTTTGGAGCGGGTTGGCGCTCCAAACCAGACATGGCACACCTGCTGGAAAAATCCAGCCGTGGGCTGATCAAGAAAACGTGTCCGTCTGCCAGCGACGATCTGCTCGCGTTCGTCGCTTACTATGAGCAGATCTTGCCGGAAGCGCAGCATGACAAGGTGATCGATTCCCAGGTTGGAGTATTCCGTCACAACCGGGAACACTACCAAAAAATTACCGCCAATCTGCTGCCGATCCTGTCCATGCTGACCTCTGGCGAACTGGGCAAGTCATTGTCACCCAATCCATTTGATCCCGACGACGAGCGTCCGATCATGAATTTCGAAAAGATCGAACGGGGCGGGCATGTCCTGCTGATGTGCCTGGACTCGTTACCTGACCCGTCTGTCGCTAGCGCGATCGGCGCCCTGGCACTGGCCGACCTGGCAGCGCGGTCAGGCATGCGCTACAACCTGGGCGGCTATCGCCGCATCACCCTCGCCGCCGATGAAGTGTCCAACGTGATCAACCAGCCCCTCATTGAGATTCTCAACAAGGGTGCGGAAGGCGGCATCTATTCCATCGTGGCGATGCAAACCATTTCCGACCTCGTGAACCGCCTCGGTAGCCAGGACGCGGCCAGGATGGCACTGGGAAACTTGAATAACCTTATCGCCTTCCGCTCCAAAGATCAGCCTACGCAGGAATTTATCGTTGAAACGTTTGGAAAAACCGGCATCCATAGCATGAAATTGGGACGCAACACGGCCTCAGACGGGCATCTCTCCGATTTTACTTCCGTCACATCACAGCAAGTGACGGAAGAACTGGATGATGCGATTCCCCTCTCGATGCTGGGAAAACTCCCCAATCTGCAGTATTTTGCTTCGGTATCCGGAGGTCGCCTGATCAAGGGTCGCTGCACGCTGCTCGATCCTGGTCCTGAGGATGTACAGGGGGCCGGATGATCATTCGCATCGTCACCGTGGTGTCATTGTGCCTGCTCCTGCTCCTGGTGCTCTATCTACCTGCAGCCTATACCCCTGCGCAATTCCTGCAGCAGATCCGCGTGGAACACGCCACATGCAGCCAGTACTGGGAGGATAGCGCCGCCGCGCGGATCCTGGAGCGTGCCTTTACAATCATCGAGAACAAGCCTACGCGCACACCCCTCATCATCCATGACAACCCGCCTGCGTCACCTGCCACAGCCATGACTCAGGAAGTGGCGAAGGTCGGCACCCGCATGTTCGACAACGCCTATATCCGTTCGCTCAACGGACTATTTGCCCTCGGAGCCTACCGGCTGGCGACGGTGGTCGAATGGCTACCGCCGTTTGGGATACTCCTCGGCGCGTGCACAATCGACGGCATCATCAGGCGATCTGTCAAGAAGCACGAGTTCCTTCGGCACAGCCCTGAAATAGTCAGTCTTTGTGCCTGCCTTATCATCATGACAATATGCACCCTAGTACTATCTCTGGTCATTCCTTGGAGCATGCACCCTGTCAGCCTGCCTATCATGCTCCTCCTCATTTGCATTTTCATTAATCTTGGCATCGCCAATTATGCGAACGGGTAGGCTTCCGCCGCTGCGGTACAGTACTAGGACGACAACGGTATCGGGATGAACGTGTTTCTGGGGTAGATACCAGCTAAATGAACAACGTGCGAAAAACTGCATTTTGTCGGCGACACAAATCATCTCGACACGCTTACGATTCTCGTCATGGATTACTATTCGCTCCCCGAGAACATGTCAACTCCGCCTCTACCTTCGTCGTTGGGTCCAAATACGCCTTGCACTGAAGTCAGGCGGACACAAATCGACGACCCTAAGTCTACGCAAACTGTCTTGACACGCGTGTATTACGAGGAGTTTCAGTGCGTGAAAGCGCTCTACTCGGATACAGATAACTATTGTCCCAAGTTCAGCTTGACTGACTTGATCAGCGCATATATTTCGCTCGCCTTCACGCAGGACAATCCAGAGAGTTTGATCTTTTCCTACCTGCATACCGAGCTACTCTTGCGAGATCAACGGACGCCTCGCCGCCAGCAGGAAATTTGGAAACCCCAATACAGCCTTTTGTTGGCGTTACAGCGATCGCCCTTGAACTGTCAGCCACATCCCCATTTCTCGCTGGATCATTTCACGACGGCCTGCATTGCCATTGTGCTGAAAAAAGGGGTCTCTAAAAGTGAGATCTTCGGGCACGCTCGCAAGAATACTGCGGCGCGCTCAACTGGTTTGGAGAGTCTTCCTCAAAAGTAACAATCTCCGTTTGCATCTACCTGGAAATTACCCTGCCTCGCGCAATGCGCAGGCTTACCTGAACGACACCAAGGCCGCCTGTTTGCTGTGCAACAGGCCGTTGAACCCTATCTCAGGTGGTTTTTTACAGTCATGCAATCGCTCATCCATTGTGCCGTACTCGCTTGCACACTTATTCCATTTGGTGCACATGCCTGCTGGGAAGATGCGGGCCGTCGGCATGGCGTCTCCCCAGCATTGCTGTTCAGTATGGCCGAAGCTGAATCGTCCCTGAATCCACGTGCCGTCAATCACACGCATTTCCATGTAACACATACCTTGGACATCGGCTACATGGGGATTAATACGAACAGAACTGTGTTAAAAAATCTCGGCCTGAGCGAAGCGGATTTGTACAACCCCTGTAAGAACATCCACGCTGGCGCCAGAATATTGCGGGAAAAATTCCAGCGTTTCGATGTTACCTGGGAAGCAGTGGGCGCCTACAACGCCTCGTGCGTCAAACTCGCGCCAGCGGCCTGTCAAGAAGCACGGAAGCGGTATGCCTGGCGCGTGTATGGCTTTCTCACAAACACCAACTCATCGGCCACACGCCGGCCCACTCAACCTCGCACAGTCAAGGGAAGCGCAAAGTCTGGTAGCCAGCAAGTTTCACCACCGGTCACGCTTGTTGCAGTGAGCTTGCTATGAGATTCTCACTTGCTCCCGCTAAGCTGGCCACCTCACTATGGGCTGTGATCTGCCTGCTGCAGGTTTCCTGCGGAAGCCTGCAGCACAAGGCGGCACCGGCCGTTCCGGCCCCTCGGGCTGTTTCGCCTAGCCCACACGTGCCCAGAATCGCGCAACTCCACTACGGCGCCAATGCGATCTACGGCCTATGCATTGAGCCGGCGTGCCCCACGCTGACCCCAAAGACGTTGGCGAGACAGGATGCACATCCCGCCGCAACTGTTGAAGGCACGATGGAGCCAGACATTCTCGCGTTGCACAGTGTTGGCGCTTCAACGGAGAAGGGTTCAGTAACCGGGGCCGAATCTCCGGTAGTTACTCGCCTGACCGTGTACTTTGAACCGGGATCCTCCCGTCTGAATACTGCAGCTCAACACGAACTCAAACAATTTCTCACGCTAGTACAACCTGGCGCACGGATACACATTGCTGGCAGAACTGACAACGTCGGCACACTGGTCTTGAACCATTCCATCGCACGACAACGCGCAGCCAGGGTGGAAAACTACCTGCGCCATCATATTCATGTTCCAGCAATCCAGTACGCGGTGGAAAGCGGTGGCGCCTGCTGCTACGCAGCCGACAACGCAAGCACAGCAGGGCGCCAAAACAACCGGCGGGTTGATCTCAGCCTCACTTCTAATGAACCAATGCAGGCACTGCAATGAATACAGTGGCGTTCCTTGTGCGCATGATCTCGTCAAGGACGACGCGTCGGCTGCGCCGTCTACCTGGCCGCCACCAGCGTAATGCGTGGCAATGCTGCGTCCGCGGCCCTCCCCCTTCGTCGCTATGCCTGACCAAGCCGTAACCAAACATATCGTCTTCACTTTTAACGATCGGAATTCAAATGAACACCTTGCCATACGTCACGGTTCTTCCTTTCAAAAACTACAGTAAGCGGCCACTCGGCCATCGAATTTCCACCGCAGCCAAGGTACTGGCGCTCCTGTCAATGATCATGCTGGGCTTGCTCGCCGCGTTTCCGGCCACGGCAATCGACCTCGTCGCCTTCACCGGCATCACCGGCCCACTGACGTCGGCGCTGACGCAACTGGCAGCGCTGGCGCCTGGGGTCAAGGCGCTGGTGGGATTCATCGGTTTCGTTGTCGCCTTAATTTCACTGACCGCCCTGCGAAACTTCGGCCCGGTACTGTTCTACATTGGCATGGCCATATTCGGCGCGGTCGGGCTCATCATTGGCGGCGCCATTATGGGCGCCACGATCTGAACCAGGCCTGAAAATATAGGGCATAGCGCCGAAAGGAGAACGGGATGCAAGCCGATACCTACATTCCAAGGCGGTTGGATGATCAATGGAAAATTGGTCTATGGGATTTTGACGTCGCTTTTCCCGTTCTTCTTTCCATTTTTATCGGCTATTTGGCCAGCAGCAAACTCGGTTTTTTCCTCGCGGTGTCCGCCGGCGTCGCCGTGGCACGCTGGCTGAGCCGCAAAAAAGCGGACAAGCATCCGGCCTTTGTCCTGCACTGGGCATACTGGTACCTGCCTGTCAGTCCGCTGACGTCCATGCGCTCAACCCCGCCCTCGCATATCCGCAAGATGGTCGGGTAGCGCCAAGGAGAGCAACGTGAAACTGGAAACCTATCAGGATGACCTGGGCGCACTGCGGCGCCGCGTGTTCGACCAGCGCCTGGCCATTGGCATCCTTTCCGTCTGCCTGATGCTGGCGTTGACCATCATTGTCCGCATCGCCGGCACGGAACGCACCGTGATCGTGCCGCCGGCTATCAACAAAACATTCTGGATCGAGGACGGCAAAGCCAGCAACGACTACTTGGTGCAGATGTCCGGCTATATCGCCTACCTGATGTTGGACGTCACGCCGAAGTCAATCGAATGGAAGAAGGACATGCTGCTTAGCTGGTGCCTGCCAGAGAACGCCGGCAGCATCAAGACACGCCAGGATCTGGAGGCGGCAAGGCTGAAGAAGCTCAATGCGAGCACGTACTTCCAGATGCAGCAACTGGTACCTGACGAAGAAACGCAATCGGTCACGATGACCGGCTACCTCAAAACCCAGGTGAACGGGGCCAATACCTCTGACAACCTCAAGACCTACCGTGCGGACTTCGTCTTCCGCGGCGCGCGCGTGCATTTGAAAGATTTTAAGGAGTTGAAAGATGGAAAACCGGATACTGCCACTGGCGTGGCTGCTGGTGGGGCTCGTTGATCTCCCCGCTTGGGCCGTACAGACCAGAGAGGTCAGGGACGGCGCCACCGTCGAGGCGGTCATCGCCGCGCATGAGCCCACGCGCATCCGCATTGAGGGCGAAAAGATTATCGACGTCGTCGGCAATATCCATTCGAGCAGCAACTGCGCACCAAAATCTCCCGATGCCAGCATCCCGGTACCGACTGGTACCGCTGCCGCGATCAATCCTGCTGGCCAGGTTACGCTCGCGTGCGACCTGGCCAAAGGCGAAATCTATATTCAGCCGGTGGGCACTGCGGCCAAGCCAATCAACCTGTTTATTTCTTCCGCCACGGCCACCTATACCTTACGGCTGAACCGCGCGGATGTCCCTGCTGACACTATCGTTATCTCAGACAAGTCGGCCAAACGCCAGAGCAAGGCGGCCAATGCCACCGGCCCGGCGCCGGCCAGGTCCGCCGCGTTTATCCGCTCCCTGAAATCGATGCTGGTGTTCATGGCCACCGAACAGGTGCCTGATGATGTCAGGATGGAAGAGCGCAACGAAGTGCGACTGCTATGGGCTGAGTCTGAGATGAAACTCATCCGCGAATTCGATGGGCGTGGCTTTATCGGCGAGACCTATGCATTAAAAAATATCAGTGGCGTCCCACTGGTGCTCGCGGAACAGGAATTTGACCGCGACGATGGCGATGTCCTGGCCGTCGCCATCGAGAACCTCAACTTGCGCCCGAATGAAAGCACGCGAGTCTACGTCATCAGGGCTGGGGAGTGAACAACCATGCGCATCATGCAAACATTGAAATCATTCACGGGTCGGCTGACGCCCAGGCAGCAGCAGTACCTGGCGGCCGCCAGCATCGTGACGGCATGCATTGGCGTCCTGTGGGCGGTACTGGCCTATTCCGAGTCCGGTAGCCCGGCTAAGCAGCTCCCCAAGTCGACCGACAAGCGCACCACCGTCAACGTGGATAGTCCAAACATGATGGTGCCTGGCCAGATCTCGCCTGAAGATCAATGGGTCGGCAACGCCGGCAAGAAGCTGGCCCAGTATGACAGCGACAAAGAGGCTCAGGAAAGAATCAACAACGACCGTAAGGCCGTTGAATCCGCCTTGCTCAAGCGCCTGGCGGATCTGGAAGCAAAGACGGCCGCGCCAGGGGAACAGGTCCCGCCGCCCGCGCCACCAGCGCCCCCCGCATCGCCTATACCCCAACCACCGGATATCACTCCATCGCAATATCCACCCGGCACGCCACCTGGGGCACCGACACCGTCTACAAGTAATACAAATGGCAATAGAGAGACCGTGCATCCAAGCGAAGTGCCAGAGCCGCCAGCGCCGATGATCCGAGTGTCCTTAAACAGTGATGCAAACGGCGGGGCGCAGAGCGGAGCCGGAAAAGAGTCCGTGCCCTCGGCGAACGACAATAACACGACGCTAGATAATTTTATCCCAGTAGGAATACTTTCTGGAACATTGTTGGGAGGGATGGATGCACCCACCGGTGGTCAAGCGCAGAGTAATCCATTGCCGGCACTAATCATGCTATCCGCTGACGCCATTCTACCTAACAAGTATCGCGCCGATGTCAAAGAATGCTTTGTGATCGTTTCCGGGCATGGGGACATTAGCTCCCAACGTGCCTATATGCGTACAGACGTTCTTTCCTGTGTACGTGCGGACCAATCAGTCATAGAAGTCAAGATCGAAGGAAATGTTTTTGACGAAACAGGTGTGTTGGGCGTCCGCGGGACGCTCGTCTCTAAGCAAGGACAATTGCTCGCAAATGGACTGCGCACCGCCATTGTAAGCGGTATAGGCCAAGGCTTTTCTCAAGGAAATACGACATTCACGAGTTCCCCGTTTGGCACGTTGTCTTCGACCACCGGCGGTACTGGCGACCAATTCCGCCGCGGTTTTGGCAATGGCATGGGGAACGCGCTCAACAACCTGGCCAACTACTATATTCGGCTCGCAGAGCAAACCTTCCCGGTTATCGAAGTCCAGGCGGGTAGAAAAGTCGATGTAGTGCTAACGAAAGGAGTACGCATCCCCGCCCAACCAATGCCCTTCGCTGGTGCGGGCATTGGAGAGCGCTATAGCACGGTTGATCGGTATGCGAGGAATGGCAATGAAGACGCTGACTAAATTGAACCTCGTCGCTCTCGCCTGCGCGGCCGCACTAGGCGCCCAGGCCAGTACGACCGAGCTGAAACTACTCGCTACGCTAAAGCAGGCCTATCCCGGCACTGCTTTTGATACAGTGACGGCGACGCCGATTCCCCATGTCTTCGAGGTGTGGATGGGGGACAATGTGGGGTTCGTCGCCGATACGCGCCCGGATTACATGATCTTTGGCCGGCTGGTCGATCTGCGAGCCATGCGCGACCTGACCGCGCCGAAACTGCAAAAGCGCGCCGGCGCCGCCAGCCCTTCAGCGCAGACGGCCGCGCCGATCGATGTGCTCCAGCTCCCGCTGGCCGATGCAATCACCTCCACGCAGGGCAAGGGCGAACGCGTCATCTATCTGTTCACCGACCCACATTGCCTCTATTGCCGCCAACTCGAACCGGAACTGGCGAAGATCCTCAACCTGCGCATCTACAACTTCATGGTGCCTTTCCAGGACCAGGCTTTACCTCTGCGCATCTGGTGCGCAACCGACCGCCTCGCTGCCTGGCGCAGCGCCGTCAGCGGTACGTTGGACGGGCAGGGCGCACCAGCCCAATGCGCCCATCCGCTCGACCGCAACCTGGCCCTGGCCAGCAAATTGGGCGTACAGGGCACGCCGACCCTCTTCTTTGCTGATGGCGCGCGGGAAACCGGTTTTATCAGTGCCAGCGAGATCGAGGCCCATCTAGCGCAGGCCGCGTCCAGCCACCATGCCAGCAAGAATCCAAAGGAGTAATCATGCAACTGATGTCATCCATTTCATTGCGCGTCAAAAACCTGTCCGCCGTAGCGGTTTGCCTGACGATCCTGGCCGGGTGCGGCGACATGACAGGCCTGGGCGGCAAATCCGAATATGCCTGCAAGGCACCGGAAGGCGTACAGTGCAACTCCGTCTCCGGCAATTACTACAACTCGTTTCCATCGGGCAGCGGCGCGGCGGCTACAGGGTCTCCCGCAAAAAAAACGCCGCGTGCGGCCCCGCGCAGCATGTACACCATGGCTAAAGCTGCCTCCAGCGGCAGCTTCATGCAGGGACAGCCTGCATTCGAGCCCGCCGCGCTGCGCTCGCCGCCGCGCGTCATGCGGCTCTGGATCAAACCGTGGGAGGACAGCGACCATGATCTCCACGATCAGTCCTTTGTCTACCTGCAGACAGACCCAGGCCGCTGGCAGATCGCCCATGCGCAGCGGCAGATCCGTGATGCCTTTGCTCCCTTGAAACCGCCCGCACCTCAGCAGGCGTCATCTCCGGGTACTGCGTCTCCCTCCGGACAGGCCAACTCCAGCGCCGAAGCACAGCCAACTTCGCCGCTAGCGGGAGCGCTGGCCGATCCTCCAATCGGGGCCGTCACGAAGGTTCCAGAAGGCGCGCCGTCTCAAGCGCAGGCAACAAACCAATAGCGGTGTTGAATTCAGCGAGGACAAATATGCTCAAGTTCTTCACGCCAGAAAAAGATGGCGAAGGGTTCAGCGCTGGCATCTGGGATCTGTTCGGATTAAGCCGAGGCGAGGAATTTTCCAAGGATCAGTTTGCCAGCTGGCTACCGTACGGTCCCTATGTCGACACCGAGCAGCTGTTCATCAATCGCCATAACCGGCTTGGTTTCATGTTGGAACTCATGCCCCAGGCCGGCGCCGATGAGCGCATGGTGGAAGTGCTGCAAAGCTTGTATACCAACTGTCCCGCCAACACGGGTGTGCAATTTCACCTGTTTGGCTCGCCGGATATCCGCGCCCCGCTGATCCAATATGCCAACATGCGCATGGAAGACGAGGATCAATATGAAAACTCGCAGCAGTGGGGCCGGCCGGCCCGGAACAGCAACCTGTACCGTCAGCTAGCACGCCAGCGCGTGCAGCATCTGCTGGACGGGAGCCAGAAATCCCTGACTAAGGGATTTCATTTTACACTGCGCGACTTTCGGTTGATGATGAGCGTCACGATGGATGGACGCGCCGATGATATCGGCAAGCGCGAAGCGGCCATCGGTTTGCGTGACTCGATGGCAAGTACCCTTGACGCCGCTTCTTTACCCAGCAAAGTATGCGATGCGGCCGATTTAATCAACTGGTGCGCACTGTTCACCAATCCGCACCGGCTCACCGATGGTCTCACCCCATGGATTAACTACGACGAGGGCAGGGAGCTTCGGGATCAGATTGTGGACTTCGATACCGTCCAGGAGCCGACCAACGAAGGCATCCGCTTTTCGAAGCCAGGCAAGCCGCAGCACGTGGAAGCACGCTTCTTCTCCATTAAATCATTTCCTGAACGTTTCCCCCTTTGGCAGATGGGCGCGCTCATCGGCCACGTCATGCAACCGGCACTGCAGTACCGTGCGCCGTTCCTGCTCACCATGGGCGTGCACATCCTCGATACGAACACGACGCGGACATTGATTACAGCGAACCATATCCGCGCGACACAGAACGCCGGCAGCAAGATGGCCGCCATCATGCCGGACGTGCAGAAGAAGCAGGAAGACTGGAATGCAGTCGCCAACGCCATGGATGTCGGCGGCAACCTCGTCTCGATGTATCACCAGCTGGCAATTTTCAGCCCGCCCGCCGAGTCGACGGCGGCGGCAGAAGCGGCCAAGGCCATATGGCGTGCCAGCGGCTTTGAACTCAATGCCGATGTGTACATGCACCGCCAGGCGCTGCTGGCAAGCTTGCCCATGACCCTGACGCCCGCATTCCACAATGATATGAAGAAGATGAAGCGGGTGACGCGCAAATCCACGGCAAACGCAATCCATCTCGCGCCCCTGCTGGCGGAATGGCGAGGAACCGACACGCCAACGCTCATCTTCGCCGGCCGCCGCGGCCAGCTCGTTACGCTGGACCTGTATGACAACGACCTGGGCAACTACAATTTTGCCGTCGTCGGCGCTCCAGGTTCCGGCAAGTCCGTCACCCTCAACGAGATAGCCTGGTCATACCGATCCGGCGGTGCGCAAGTGCGCCTGCTTGATCTCGGGCGCTCATTCGAGAAGCTGTGTAAAAAAGCCAATGGCACGCATGTCGAATTCAGCGCCCGCTCGAAAATCATATTGAACCCGTTTACAGCGGTGAATGATATTCACGAAGACATCGATATGCTGTTGCCCGCTCTGGCGAAAATGTGTTCCATGAGTCAGCAATTGCAAGAAGTGCAATACAAGGCGATTTCAACGGTCCTGCTGAAGCTATGGAAATCATACGGCAATGATCTGACGATCACCGCTTTGCGCGACGAATTCAAGACCGGCAATATTGCCGAACTCGAAATCAATGGTGATGAGCGCATCCGCGATCTTGCCATTATGCTCAATCCATACTCGAAGGGCGGGCAGTACGAACGATTCTTTGAAGGCAAGAATAACGTCGACTTTTCGAATGACTTCGTCGTAATTGAAAACGAAGAACTCAAACGCAAGCCAGATCTGCATGCCGTCGTCAATATCCTGCTGATGTACCAGATCACCGGCGAGATGTACCTGAACCGCGATCGCAAGAAGCTCCTGATTATCGATGAACTCAAGCAACAGCTTGGAGAGATCGGTGCGGACGACCCGGTAAAAGCGGCCGTCGTAGAAGAAGCTGCCCGCCGCGCGCGCAAATACGGTGGCGCGCTAGGCACCGCGACGCAGGGTGCCGATGACTATTACGGTTCGGTGCAAATGACGGCCGCGTTCAACTGCTCCGACTGGGTTTTCCTGCTGCGGCAAAAACCGGAATCGATTGAGATCTTGGAAAGCAACAAGCGCATCGTCATGGATGCGTCCAAAAAGCGGTTGCTCAAATCGCTACGCACCGAGGCAGGTGCCTTTGCGGAAATGTACGTCTCGTCGCCGATCGGCGAAGGCGTCGTACGCCTGGTCATTGATCCAGCCACGCAGCTGCTGTTCTCGAACAAACTCGCCGATAACAAACCGATTGATGCCTTGCGTGCCCAAGGCTACTCCATCGACGAGGCCATCGCCCGGGTACTGGCAGACAGGGGACTCCAATGAGGATCATGCTGATCAATATCCTCGTATCGGCCTGCTTCGTGGCGATCGGCATTGCGGCATATGACCGGCTGGTGCTGCGGCCGATGCTGGTCATCGGGGTCGTCGACGCGGCGAACGTATTCAATGCAAAGCAGGAACAGTACATCAAAGCGATGACGAGCAGCCATACCGACATAGAACGGCGGCAGGCGATATCTGACGCTGAACGGTTCGTCACCAGCTTTGCTACTGCATTGGCGCAATTGCCAGATGAGTGCCAATGCTTGGTGGTCGACAAAACGGCGGTGATCGGCAGCCGCACAACGCTGATCGATCTCACTCCATTGCTCAGAAAAAAGGTGAAACTGTGACCCGCGATTTCTTTCAGCATGTGCGCAGACGCTGGTATCTGTACTTGGCGCTGGTCGTGATCTGGACACTCGCCTATGTACGTCTTTTTATCGATGCCACACCGCGCTTGCCTATTCTGTTTAACGTGACCCCCAGCTTGCCCTACACGGTCGCAGTGGTTGACTACCGGGCGGACGGCATCCGTCGCGGGGATTATGTGGTCTATTCATTCGAAGGGTCGGCGTACCGCATCTTCCCCGGCCTGTACCACCAGCCGTTCTTCAAGATCGTGCGCGGCGTGGCCGGCGACAAAGTGACCGTCCGGGATCGCCACGTTTTCGTCAATGGCCAGGAGGTCGGTATTGCCAAGACGCATACCACCGTCAAACATCTCCGGCTCGATCCCATCGCCGAAATGGTGATTCCGCCATCGTATTTCTATGTACAAGGCACCAGCCCGGACAGCTTCGATTCACGCTACAGCATCAATGGCTTGGTCCACGCCGATGCGGTCCTGGGCGTCGTGATTCCGATCTTTTGAAGCGAGGGGGAAATGATGGCATTGCTTGAGCCTGCGTTAGCAACATTGCGCTTCCGCTGTCTGCCATGCGGTGAGCTGACCATGCGTATCTTCTCCGTCGGGTTGCTGGCCAGTGGCCTCCTGGGAGCACTGGCAAAGGCCGAGGAGCTGGCCGCGATCGGTCCGACCTATCCGATTGCCGAGCAAAACCTGCTCGACATGATCGCCCAGCGCCTGCGCGCGCTGGAAAAGAGCGGTCAGCTTCACAAGTTGCAGGAACAGGCAGTCGCAAAAGGACGGGCGGCTGCGGCCAACCCGGCCCCGGTCGCAGGATTGGCACCAGCAAAGGAACCGCGGACCCATTACTTTGACCCCACCTATGTGCTCGACAAGAACATCCTCGACGCTCAGGGTCACGTCCTGTTCCCCGCAGGCACCCGCACCAACCCGCTCGCGATCACGCCCATGTCGAGAAAGCTGATGTTTTTCGACGCGCGCGATCCTGCACAGGCACGGATGGCGCGCAGCCTCCTCCAACGCGATGGCGCCCGGATCAAGCCGGTACTCGTCGGCGGCAACTATTTGGAGCTGATGAAACAGTGGAAAACGCGGATCTACTACGATCAGCAGGGCAGGCTGGTGCAGCGCTTTGGCATCCAGCATGTCCCGGCCTTGGTCTACCAGGAAGGCATGCGCCTCCGCATCGACGAAATGGTGGTGGCCAGATGAGCCTACTAAAACACACCATCGCTTTGATCCTGCTCCTCATCGGGGCAGGCCATGCCCAGGCGGCGCCGGTCGGCACCTGTACAGGAGCCTTTCCGAATCCGATCACTGATATCTGCTGGTCATGCATCCTCCCGATCTCCTTGGGCAGCGTCACCTTGGGCAACCTGGGTGGCCAGGAAGACACCGCCAATCCATCCAGTCCGATCTGCACTTGCAAAGTCAATCCGGTGATCGGCCTATCCATCGGCTTTTGGGAGCCCGTGCGCCACGTGGAAGTGGTGCGCAAACCATTCTGCCTGGTGTCGCTGGGTGGCGTCGACCTCAATCCGGGCATTGCCGCGCCGGAAGCCGCCCGGGTCACAGACGCTGGCGGCGCCCAAGACGCCTTCTACCAGGCGCACTTCTACGTGAATCCGGTCATGTACTGGCTCAAGGCGGTCGCCGATTTCCCCTGCCTGGAGGCCGGCTCCTTCGATATCGCGTACATGACCGAGGTCGACCCTCTTTGGGACGACGACGAGCTGACACTTATCATCAATCCGGAAACGGTTCTGTTTGCCAATCCGGGCGCCATCGCCGCCTGCGCTGCCGACTGCGTTGCCGCCACGGCGGGATTTGGCCGCCGCGAATTGTTCTGGTGTGCCGGCTGCCAGGGCGGTCTTTTCCCGCTCGATGGCCACGCGGCCTACCACGTAGGCGGGGTGCGCACCGCCGAATTGATGATGCAGCGCCTCACCGCCAAGATGCACCGTGAGCTGCTGACGTGGGGCATGCATGGCCAAAAAGGGCTGTGCGGTCCGTACTTCCTGCCGGAAATGGACAAGACGGCCTACAAATCCCAGCTGACATATCCCATCCCGGCCACCGACAAGGAACTGGGCAAATGCTGCCAGCCTTTTGGACGCACTACCATCGCCTGGGGAGCGGGCAAGGAATACCCGGTCAAGGGCGAAGATTTTGCATTTATGTTATTTCGAAAAAGGAACTGCTGTGTTGGCTACTAATCCGATCCAAGTGCCCCCTGCTGGCGCCAAGCCTGCTGCGCTGCGTGCCATGGCAGGGCTGGGTGCACTGTTCCTGGCCCAGGCAGTGGCGGCACAAGCGATGCCGCACATTTCCGACGCAGATATTGAACGCGCCAAGAAGCTACAACCCGTGATCACTGACGCAGATATCGCCCGCGCGGTAAGGGCCAATCCCATGCCGCAAGACCCGCCGCCAGGGCAACCATCCTCTACGTCACGGATGCGGATCGACGCCTTGCCCCGGCCTCGGCCAACGCCACCCGTCGATCTGGGCGCCATTGCCAAAGGCTACGAAGCGGCGTCCAATCCAATCGCGCTCTCCGCGTTGAATGGCGACCGGCTAATGGTCTTTATCACCTTCGCTATGCCGGAAGCCGCGCTGAAAAAGCTGGCCATGCAAGCCGCGCAGCTACAGGCGACCCTGTTACTACGGGGCCTGGACGACGGATCACTGGTCAAAACCGTGGCGCATGCCCAAAAGATCATGGGCGAGCGCAAGGTGGCATGGCAAATCGATCCGCAGGCATTTGACCGTTTTGCCGTACGCCAGGCACCGACCTTCGTTTTGCTGCGTGCCGGTGCACCCGCCCAGGCCTGCGGGGCAGGGAGTTGCTTCGCACCCGATGCCTATGTCCGCGTCGCCGGCGACGTCTCGCTTGAATACGCGCTCAAAACCATCCAGCAACGCGCACCGCGCTTTGCCGACAGCGCCGGCCGCTTTCTGGACAAGATGGGGAAATAGCCATGCGCCGCCTGATCGCCCTGATGACCGCCTGCTGCTTGAGCAGCATGCAGCCTGCCATTGTCCTGGCGCAAGTCAACCAGGATCTGGCCGGCGCCACGGCTGCCAACCAGGCCGCCCGGGCCAGCGTCACCACCCAGAGCGCAACTGCGCACGTACCCGGCTTTACGCTGACGTCACCGGAAACCGTCTACCACGGCAAGAGTAACCTCAAAAGCGATGCCAATGCTCATCTGGCGGCCTGCGCCCTGACACCCAACGACCCGGCTTGCGCTGCGCAAGTGGGTGCCCTGAACTCGGCCAACACACCGCGCCCACCCGTGCTGGCCACCGATCCGAATATCGCCGCCGCGCAAGCCATCGCCCGCGATCCTTTGAGTGCCGAGACAACGCTGGCGGCGTACACCACCGGCTGCCCTGCTGGCACGATCTGCGCGCCGAAAACGTTCTGCCTGGGCACGCAATGCTTCAATACGAGTTATTCGAATGACGTCGATTTTGCACAGGTCATGACCTACATGGAGGCAGTGCGCGAGGCCGGCGTCTATCTCGATCCGAAGACCATGACCTTGTTCAATGGCGAGGGCAATACCTGCCGCAACCGCTTGCTGAAGAACTGCTGCTATACAGACGGAGCAGGCGCGCACTTCACCAACCAGTCCCTGTTCGGCATCGGTTCACGACTGGTGTTTGACATCCTGATGAACAGCGGCAACCGCGAATTTGTCACGCAAGGCGCCAAGGCGCTCCTGACCAGCGGAGGCTTTAGCGGCAGTTTCACCAGTTTCGGCGTGACCGTCGCAGTCAATGGCACGGCGCTGCCGGCAGGTTCCATCACACTGGCCACCACGGAACACCTGGCGATTGCCTTCACGCCTTGGACGCTGGCAATCACGGCGGTGATGTACATCGCCGTATCGATGATGTCCTGCAACGCCGGCGAGGGCAAGCTGGCCATGAAGGAGGGCGCCCAGCTGTGCCACACCATCGGCACCTGGTGCAGCTCCTGCATCCGGGTATTTGGCAAATGCGTGTCGTGCATCGAGCACACGACATCCAAATGCTGTTTTAACTCGCGCCTGGCCAGGATGATCAACGAACAGGGGCGCGCGCAACTCGGCATAGGGTGGGGAGCTCCGAAGAATCCTGCCTGTTCCGGCTTTAGCGTTGCCCAGCTGCAAAGCATCGACTTCGCCAAACTGGATCTGACCGAGTTCTATGCCTCGATCGTACCGACGCTGCCCAACGCGGCGGCGCTCAAGGACGCTGCCGCCCAGCGCGCGCCAACCTGTTATATGGGGAGAGGGAAATGCTGAATCGAACCACTACGCGCAGGATTTCGCTTGCCCTCTGCGCCGCCATGCTCTGCGCCGCAACCAGTGCGGCCTCGGAAGCCACACCACGCGTGGCGGTGAACGATCCGAAAGTACTCATGCTGGCCGCAATCGACGCGCATGATGGCCGCGCCTTCGGCATTTTGACTGGGGAGCTGGCGGACGCGATCAGCCAGCGCTTCTCTGCAACCTCCGCACTCTTCATGGATGTCACGACACTGGCCCGCTACGCCCAGGACGGCTGCCGCCGGCTCAACGTCCGCTTTTGGCAGGAAGGCATCAGGCTCGCTGAGGGGCAGGCACCACAAAAGCAAACGATCGATATCGGTATCAATTACTGCCGCAATGGTCAGCCGCCCGCAACTCTTCGCCTGGAGCCAAAACTATGAACGGATTGCGCCACTACTGTCTGGCGATGCTGCTCGCATGCGGTGCGGCGCAGGCTCAAGTTCCCGCCAGTGTCCCTGCAATAGGCCACGCTTCTGGCACGCAGGCCGATGTGCGCCGCGGCTGGCATTTCTATGACGACCCGGCAATGCACGAACCGCAGAAGGAAGTGGTACCGCCTCCGCCAGTCGCGCCACCAAAGCCCAAGCCCACCACGCCACAGCCACCGCCTGAAGTGAAGGCGCTGCATGAGCTGCAGGTGCAGCTAGAACAGCTCAAGGCGGTCGCCGTCATGAATCCGACTGTCACCAATGTGCGCCGCTATATGGAGCTCGAATCGAAGGTCGTCAGAAATGCTTCGCAGTTCGCCGACGTGTCGCAGAAAGTGGCATGGGCCAATCCGGACCTGGACCCTACCACGCAAGGCCGACCCGTGAATGCCCAGGCGCTGGAAGTATTTGAACAGGTGCAGATGCAGGAGCGGTCATCCGCCCTCGCCAACATCGGGACCGACCACATCCTGATGTTCTTCTTCCGCGGCGATTGCCCGTACTGCCATGCCTTCGGGCCGGTATTGCGGGCGTTTTCCACGAAATACCGCATCCAGGTGCTGCCGGTCAGCCTGGACGGCGGCAAGGTTCCAGGTTTCGCTGATGCGCGCATCGACAACGGCTCCGCCGCCACGCTCAACGTCAAGCAAGTGCCGGCGCTGTTCCTGGCCCAGCCCATCAGCGGCAAGATCATGCCGGTCGGTATCGGTGTGCTGTCGGAAAGACAGCTGGTTGAACGGATCGACGCCCTGCGGCCGCGCGCCACGGAGACCGTTGAAGCGCCGTTTGCAAAGAATTTCTCATCTCGTTAAGGAGTATGCGTCATGCCAATACGCAAACTGATCATCGCACTCTCCCTGTCCACCAGCGCGCTATACGCCCATCCGATCTTCGCCGGCGATCTGAATAGCGAGGTCAACAAAATGTTCAATGACCTCGGCGCTATAGGCAACTACACGGCGCCGGGCGCCTTCCGCGGCCAGGTCTACAACACCTTCAGCGGCGGCGGCATGATGCTGCGCGCGCCAAACAAGACCTACCAACTCATGGCCATCGATTATCCGACGGCCAAAGCTGGATGCGGCGGCATCGATATTTTCGGCGGCTCGTTCTCCTTCATTTCGGCGGCCGAATTCAAGAACATGCTCAAAAACATCACGGCCGCACTACCAGGCGTTGCGTTTCAACTCGCGCTAGAATCGGTGTCACCGCTACTCGGCGGTATCACCAAGTGGACCAAAAACCTAGAGTCCATGATGACGAATGCCCAAATCAATTCCTGCAATACCGCCAAATCCCTCGTGTCGACTGCCGCCGAGGCCACCGGATTTAGCTCCAGCAAGGCCTGCGAGGACATCGCCGTCTCGCTGGGCCTCGAATCGGACTATGCCGCCGCAGCCGTCCGCTGCAAATCCGACAAGGGTTCAATTCTCGATACGGCGCGTAAATCTCCCGATCCTCTGGTCAAAAACAAGGCGCCGTTCGTCGGCAACCTCACCTGGGAATCGCTCAAGCTCGCCGGTAACTACCTGGACGACAAGGAGCGGGAAATGGTCATGAGCATGGTCGGGACCGTTATCTATTATTCGGAAGGACGAGATCCTAATCCCATCGCGCCGACCTTCACGTCAATCTCCCAGCTGCTCTACGGCCAGTCGGATGCTGGGGGCGGCAATGTCAACCAAACAGTGTTGCGGTGCAATAACTATACAACCTGCGACCAGGTCACCATCGATTCGGCATACGTCCATACCCCTTTCACGGTGAAGGTAGAAAAGCTGATGCGCTCGATCGCAGAAAAAATTCAGTCCCGCACACCGATACCCAACATGTCGCCGGAGGTCGGTTTCGTGAACCAGACCACCGAGCCCGTTTACCGCATGCTGTCGATCGGCGCATCGTTCCCGTCTGCGGCCACCAACGAGCAGCTGATCGGCACCTATCGCGACGTGATTGCAGCCGACTACGCCTACATTTTTCTGGAAAAGAACCTCAGGCTTGGCATGAATGCCTTGGACAAAGATTTTACCTTAGACATGAAACAACAGGCGAGAGCCCAAGAAATCCGCCTGCGCGCCAAAGACATGCTGGCCCAGCTGTCCCGCGAAAAAGCCCTCGTCTACCATAAAGTAGGCTCCATCACGGTGGTGTCCAACCACCTTGAACAGCTGGAACGGCAACTGCGCGCCAATATGCCGCAGCAGGTACTCGATCTGCTCGGGCGCCAGGCCGCCTATCTGCGGTGATAAAAAGGCGGTGGAGGTAAATAGTCATGTGGGAAATTTTCGCTTACCAAAACTCGGACAGTTTGTACGGGCTGATGAATGCCGTGGCCGCCATGGTCGGGGCGAACACCTACCGAAATGCGCTTGGCATCGTCGCAGTGTGCGGCTTCGTGGCCGCCTTGGTGGGTTATGCCTTCGCCCCGGAAAAGATGGTTGGCTGGAAGTGGCTCGCCTCGGTCGTCCTGGTATTGTCGGTGCTCCTGGTGCCGAAGGTCACCGTCGGCATCGTCGACAAGACAGGTGGTTCGGCCGAAGTTTTCGTCGACAACGTCCCGTTCGGCCTGGCGGTGCTCGCCTCGCTGACCAGTACGGTTGGCAACAGCCTGACGGAACTCGAAGAAACGGCCATGCAGGTGATCCCGGGGTCGGCCGGCATGCCCGACAAGCTCACATACCAGCAAAACGGACTGATGTTTGGGAGCCGGATGGTGCGTGAGGCTTCCAAAGTGGTGTTCCAAAGTCCGTATTTCCGAACAGACCTCATCAATTTCATCCACAATTGCACGATGTACGATCTGGCCTCTGGCTACCTGTCGCCGGATGCGTTTGCAACCTCGGGCAACGTGTGGGACCTGATGAACGACCCGAATCCCGCCCGGTTTAGCAGTGTCACGAATGCGGCCGGCACCGCGGAAGTGCTCACCTGTCCTCAGGCATATACAAAGCTATCGGCGAAAATGCCGGCCGAAGTTCAGCGCATCCAAGGCACACTGGCATTCCGCATGAATCCGACGCTTCCAGGGACGGTAGCCTCAGCCCTGATCGCGGACCAGATACAGCAAGCCTACCTGAAAGCAAAAATCGCAGACGCCTCGGCCACCGCAGCCAATATTATTCGGCAAAACGCGCTCATCAATGCTGTGAACGATACCAGTCTGATGGCGGGGCAAAAAATCAACGATCCGGCTACCATGCTGCTGGCCGTTGGCCGCGCGCAGGCGGTGGCCCAAACGAATGCCGCGTGGATTAACAACGGCAAGGTGGCCGAGCAATCGCTGCCGGTAATCCGCAACGTGGTCGAAGCGGTAGCGTACGCGATATTCCCGCTGTTAATCCTCATCCTACTGTTGACCAACGGCAAAGATACCGTGGCCGGCTTCAAGAACTATGCGTCTGTGCTCATCTGGATCCAGCTGTGGCCACCGCTCTATGCCATCCTGAACTATATGGCGACCATGTATGCAATGCGTGACTTGGCCGCCGCGGCCAGCGTAGGCAACGGCGTCAACGCCCTGTCGCTGGCCACTTCATCGACCATTTTTTCCAGCGCCATTTCAGGCGAAGCAGTCGTCGGCTATATGACCATCAGCATTCCATTCATTGCCTGGGCTGCCCTCAAGCGCATGGAGAACTTTGGCACCGCACTCGTCGACGGCATGCGCCTGTTGCAAAGTAATGTGACCAGTGCAACCAATTCGGCGGCAACTGGCAACGTATCCATGGGGAATGTCGCCATGGACCAGATGACCTTGGCGCCTGTCCGCTCGTCACCGTTCTTCAGTGGTCGGCAAAACGATCTTTCAGGAAACACCTATTCGACCAATGCGTTGTCCGGCCTCACCGCTGCCAAGGCACTGGCCAATGAAGGACCGGTTTCCAGAACAGTGGAGGGCAAGGTGACGGAAAACCATGTCGCCGCTGCCAACCAACAAGTGTCGGCAGCGGAGTCAAATGCTGTCGCAGCAACAAGGGACAAAGCGGCCGCCTTCTCGAATGCTCTTCTCCATGTCGATGGAACTGGCGCGGCAAAGAATCGGTCTAAAGGTGTCACAAGAAACAGTATTGAAGGATTTGGCGCGCGTACGCAAGAGCTAAAGCAACGTACCGAAACCATTGCGAAAGCCGTTGGAGCCAGCGAGCAACAGGTCGCAAACGTAGCTTTTGGTGCTGGAGTCGATCTGAGTTTCGGCATACCAGGTTTTGGCATCGTTCCTGGTGCAAAAATTGCGCTATCAGGACATGGCGGCAAACAGTACTCGGCTGCAATAGACAAAAAGGAATCGGAGATCAAGAGTCACTTGAATAATGAAGATGTATCTAAGTTCAAGGAATGGGCAGAGTCGCTTGCCAAGAATACCAGTTTATTGAACTCTGTTACTGCGGATCAAAGGACCGCCACCGAAAATGCAGCCAGAATCACCGAAACGGTGGCGACCTCGGAGCGTGCAGATGCAACGTTACGCGAACAAGTGGACTATGCTACAAGTATATCGGCAGCGCATTCGCGCGGGGAATCATTTAATCTGGATATTGCAAAGGATCCACGAAATATTCAACTGTTTGAATCACTTTTATTACACAACCAGAACAGTGCAGCTGCCAAAACAATTATCGATTCTCAACTCGGAAGCATTGCAAACACACCCATATTGCCAACCACAAACAGCAATCTTCCAGACTCATTTGAATCAGTAAGAGCGGCATATCGAGAAATGAAGGACAATCCATCACTGTATCCAGACATCGATAAGCAGCATCAAGCTAACAAATCACGAACACATGCGACAACGCCAAATAATTCTGCAAACAGCACTAAACACCAAGATGGCCCGACTCTACCGGTAGAAGGGCAAGATTGGATGACAGCAGAGCAAGCTAGAATTAAAAAAACGCCTACGCAAGTTCAGTCAGACCTAGAAAAAATAAACGAAAAAGCCGACGCAGAAAAAAATAAGGCACGACAAAAATTTAGAAAAGACAGTGGAATTGTCGAGACGCCGTCTGGCAACATCACGACGACAAAGTCACTATTCGGCAACGCAAATAGACAAGTAACCGAGGATCCAGATATTGTTGCGGAAGGTCTTAAAGAATTAAATAATAAAGCAGTTGAAAAAATAAAAGACATCTTGAAAAAATAAATTCACTTTTCATCTCGGAGTAACCAGAGAGGATCTAGATTTGGCTCCCCGTTCTCATCTATCCTGTACGCCTGGTTTTTGAACGGATTCTTTCCATAAAAGAAGTCGTCATACATGGCTAAGTACGTCCGAGGCGAAATTAATATGCATCCAGTCGAAATACTTTTACTTATACAAACCATAATATAAGAAAATGCATATAGAACTAGCATGAATACAATTCCAAAAGCGACATAAATTGCCGTACCCAATACTGAACCATCGAATCCAAAACACCCACCAAAAATACCACCGATGAGTACGCACGAAGCAATTTGCATTAATGTTTTCATAACAATTCCAAAAATATAGGTTCATATCCATATTAGCAAAAACCACAAAATTATCAAGAAAGAATTAACTAGGCAGAATATACACTGTTCAATTTACTATGGGAGCTTTCCATTATGAAATTACTGCATGTAGCATTTAGTTTTATTATGGCATTTACAATTTCATCGGTACAAGCGGTTGCACTCGCAAAAAAGCCCACCGACGACACAGTCTGCGATTTGTCGACGATGACTACCTATCGATTGTCCCAACGGACCTTCGTCGAGGCGCGCACGCGCGACGAGAACGCAATCTACGCCCGGCTAGCGCTGCGTTTTGTGACAAAGGAATGCAAGAACGGCCAGCTCTTGCTGCTCCATTCCGAGGATGGCATCGCTTTCGATGAACAGTATTTTCGAGTAGTTACTGCTCAGTTATGTAGTGTTTCCAATGTCACACGCGAATCTGCGAGCACGCAAGAATATCCGCATGCCTTTGTAATGCGGTGCCCGATCTCAAAGCTTAAAGAAGCCACCGCGGCATTAGCCGAAATGGAAAAAGCAAAACTGACGGAGGCCATGATCAGTGAAGGCGCGCCGATCCGCAGCGCGCAGCCGAATCACCCCGATGAGGAGCCCAAGAATTGCGGCAATGCAATTACGTGGGAGATGGTCGCGTTGGGTTGGGGCGGTAATTGCCGCTAGCCTAGTGCGCAGCGGCAACCATAGGCGTCATGTCTTGGACCGGAAGAGTACGGCCACTGCTAAGCAAAATACGACGCAATTCGGCTACTTTGTTCGCGACTAGAACCTGGCTCGCAATAGTAAACTAGTTTGATCATGCAACGGACTGCACGTGCCGATGCAGCCCAGGTGCTATTTTGTGGCTCGCGAGGACCTTTAGGAAACTCAGTCCGTACGCAGTTTTTCAAACGGGATTCATCGTCCCGGCCGGCGCCACCATCTTGGTCGGCAACTGAGTAATAGTAAAAGGAAAGCGAAATCATGGCATACAAACTGTACCTGTCGAAAACTCAAACCCAACCGACCGTCGTTACTCCGTGGCGCTGGATGATGAAATATATGGTCGAGCCGTTCCTGAAGACCGTGACCTATTACCGAGTTGATGATGGAACAGACAATCTGATCATTGAAGTTACCGACGTGCCCGCCGTCGTGCCCTGACGAGGCCGACGACAAAACATTTTTCTCAAGGAGGACTATCCATGAAAAAGTATTTTTATGCAATAATTCTTATTCTGTCTATTTCACAGGTTCACTCAAAAGCGAACGAGGAAGTCCCGATAACGAAAACGAAACGTGAAGTGATTGCGAAATTGCCTCCGATTACCTACGAAACTTTGCGTCGCTTGGAGAAGCGTCGTGGCGTTTCTTATAAAGAGGACGAGCTGCGTTCTGTTTTACAAAGCGCTGAATTTACACGCGAACAAGCAGTAGTTCTCCAAGAATTTTGTGTAAAAAAGGAGAACGCCGCTATCTGTTCGTCGCCATCGACCACGCCACGCGCCGGGTCTTCATGGACATCTATGCCGACTAATCCGATAGCTGCAGCTCCGACTTATTCAACAAGGTCAAAATTGCCTGTCCGGTCACTATCGTCAAACTATTCACTGACAACAACAGCCAGTTCACCGCCCGCTTTACCAGCAAGAAAAAGATCCCGTTAGCGGTGACCATATCCCCATCGGCAAGCATGTCTTTGGTGTACTGTACACACAACTGGCGATCGACATCGCCTCATTCCACCACTCCATCCGCTTTCGTAGCGAGTTTGGCACACCAAATAGCCGACCGGCGAGCCACTCAAGCCCGCTTTTTCGTTCGATTCGACACGATGCTCACGTCATTTTGTCATTAAGACGGACTGCGGGATTCAGTGCTCGTAAAGCGCCTACCGGCCAGCACCAGATTGGCAAAGGCGAACAACGAAAAGAGCTGTGCAGTGCTCTTCGCCAGGCCGCGATAATGCGTTTTTCGATTACGGAACAGATCCGTGACATATTACCGTGTCGATGATGGAATAGACAATCTGATAAGTGAAGTTGAAGTTACCGACGTGCCCGCCGTCGTGCCCTGACGAGGCCGACGACAAACTATCTTTCTTAAGGAGGACTAACCATGAAAAAGTATTTTTACGCATTAATTCTGATTCTGTCTGCATCACAGGTTCACTCAAAAGCGAACGAGGTAGTTCCTTTACCGAAACGTGCTGTGATTGCGAAACTGTCTCCGATTACCGACGAAGCTTTGCGTCGCTTGGAGATTCGTCGTGGCGTTTCTTACAAAGATGACGAGCTGAGTTCCGCTTTACAAAGCGCTGAATTTACACGCGAACATGCAGAAGTTCTCCAAGAATTTTGTAAAAAAAAGGAGAACGCCGCTAACCTCGCGTGTACGACCCAAAAATGATCATCGCAAGAATCTGCATCAGCTAAAGTGTGGCCACCGAAGCGGTAAGGTCTTGATTTTAGGGGACCATCATTTAAGTTTATATTACGGTGAAACAGGATTCAGGGGCCATTCCACGCGCCTGCTGTTAGGCGGCGTCTTGCAGATGGCCGCTGCCGGCAAGCTACTGCACCGGCAAGCGTACGCTCAAACGCTGGCGGAATTTGGCATTCCCGCTGTGTTGCAGCCGCAGCTGGCGTGGCTGATGCCGACGTGCGAACTGGCGATCGCCTTCATGCTGACGCTGGCGATGTCCACGTGGTGGGGCGCCATCGCCGGCGCCGCACTGCTGGCGCTCTACAGCGCCGTGCTGGTGTACAAGCTGCAGCAAGGCCAGCGGCCCAGTTGCAACTGCTTCGGTCAGCAGGACGCCACGCCGATCGGCCCCGCTACGCTGCTCAGGAACGGGGTACTGCTGTCGATGGCGGGCGCGCTGATTTACGCCGGACCGGCTGGCCGCATCTGGCCGAGATGTTAGTCACGGCACCGGCACTGTCGATATGCATCGTCGTGATGGCGGTGCAATGGTGGCTGCTACTGCATACGCTGCGCCAGAACGGGCGCCTGATCTTGCGCATGGATACGCTGGAGCTGCGACTCGACGCCGCCAACATTCAGCCACTGCATGTGCTCGACATGCGGCCGCGCGGACTGGCAGTCGGCAGCATGGCGCCGGACTTCGGGCTACCGGAAATGGGCACTGGCGAATTGAAGGCGCTTGCGCAGCTCAGGTCTGTCGGCCTGCCGGTGCTGCTGGTATTTTCCGACATCGCCTGCGGCCCTTGTGCCGAACTGGCGCCGCGCATTGAGAGTTGGCATCGGCAATACCAGGGCTTGATCAGCATCGCCGTCATCCTGCGCGTCGATGCCGGACAGCTGCACCGTCCACATACCGCTGGCTCCTACACCACGCTGCTGCAAGAGGACCGCAAGGTATCCGAGCGCTACGACGCGCTGGTGACTCCGAGCGCTGTACTGGTGTCCGCCG
Source organism: Janthinobacterium sp. NKUCC06_STL (assembly GCF_019345455.1). Taxonomy (NCBI): domain Bacteria; kingdom Pseudomonadati; phylum Pseudomonadota; class Betaproteobacteria; order Burkholderiales; family Oxalobacteraceae; genus Janthinobacterium; species Janthinobacterium sp. NKUCC06_STL. The sequence goes on along the minus strand of NZ_JAHKQY010000010.1, from coordinate 78,473 downwards.
AGGGGACGATCGCATCGCATCTGGCACTGGGTTCAAAAGACATATACGATCTACTGGAGTCGACCGCACCGCAGATTTATGAAAACCGGAATATCGCCGCTTAAATCCCCACGACAGGCAAGTTGGCTACTGCTGACGGTCGGCACTTGCCTGCACCTGATCACCGCACTATTTCTGGCCAACAGTGGCGGCATCGTCTTTCGGGCGGCGCTGTGCGCCTGGTCGCTGGCGCCCTACCTATTGCTGGCACTTGCGCTACAACGCAGCAAGAATTGCGGCGGTCTGTTAGCCGGTGCCTTACTGATGCTGCTGCTGGACGCGTACACCTTCTGGTCGGTGTTCGTGGCCCCGCAAAGCTCCACTGCTGCATTGGGCCTGCTAATGGCACCGTTGTTCAACCTGTTCTGCATGGCGCCGTTATCGATTGCAGCCAACATGTGGCTGGGCCACAGGCGATCTTAGAGGGGAGCTCGGTTTTTTACACATGAATATCAGGGACTTGCCGCACATGTCCGATGAAGCCGAACGCCGTTATCTGTTCGTCGCCATCGACCGCGCCACGCGCCGGATCTTCATGGGCATCTATGCCGACCAATCCGACAGCTGCAGCTCCGACTTTTTCAACAAGGTCAAAATGGCCTGTCCGCTCACTATCGTCAAACTATTCACTGACAACGGCAGCCAGTTCACCGACCGCTTTACCAGCAAGAAAAAAGACCCCGTGAGCGGTGACCATATCCCCAGCGGCAAGCATGTCTTTGATGTACTGTGCACACAACTGGCGATCGAACACCGCCTCATTCCACCACGCCATCCGCAAACCAATGACATGGTCGAGCGCTTCAATGGCCGCATCAGCTAGATTGTCAGCCAGACCCGTTTCGGCTCCAGGGCTGTACTGGAATCGACGCTGCGCAACTACCTGAAAATCTATAACCACAACATTTCCCAGTGCGCCCTGAATAATGCAACACCGATTCAGGCGATGAAAAAATGGCAGGAGAAGAAGCTGGATTTATTCGTTAAACGCATCTATAACCAGGCGGGTCTTGACAGCAAACGCCAACAAATTATTGATATCCCTGCAGCAAACTGCGCGTGAATTTGTGCTTGATATGCTGATGTGCATCAGCGTGCAGCTTCTTCTCAGTGACAAGATGGCGTGGGATGCTTAGCGATGCCATTAACGCCGGACGGGATGCTTGACAAAGTAATTCAGCTTGCCGCTCGGCTCAAGATTGCAAGCACGCCGACCATTGTCTTGTCCGATGGACGTCGGATAGTCGGCACCTTGGCACCCGAAGAACTGGTGGAGGTGATCGATCAATTGGGCGCAGTAGCGCATTGAATGGAGAGCATGATGCACTGGATCAACTGGATATCGAGGACTCGCTTACTGGTCGCCTTGCCTTTTTCGCTATGCGCGCTGAACGGCTTTGCCAGGCCATTGGATGCCACCGGCTCGTGTCCCCTGTCCAGTTCGCTGGTGGTGGCCAATATACGTTCCGACCCACGATTGACGGCCGAGATCGTGCGCCGGGCCGCGGAGCTGCCGCCTTGGTTTTCAATCGTTGACCTGCAAAAGAGTACCTTGCGCCTTTATAAGACGGCGAACTCAAAGGTTCTCGTGCTCACCCGTTGCAAGCGGACAGACTGCGACGCTGAAAGGGCCTACATCGGCTTCGATCCGCAGTCTGGCGTCTGGGGTGCGAGCGTCTATCTGAAAGGAGGGGGAGTCGAGTTGGGGCATCCTGTGGTTCCAGGTGCAGCGGAGGAGATGATGCCGGACGAGATTGCAGCAGCCGTTATCTGTGCACAAAACTTGGATTGGGGAGATTAAACATGTGACTCCATTGAGGCAAGGTTTCAGCTCTAACATAATATTGTTTTATTCTTAATTTATTGGCAGATTTCGGCGTTATCGAAAGTGCTTCCATTACTTGTTTTTATCGATGCCTAAATATAAAGAAATAGAAACGTTTACGACTCACGGTGATGAGCAAGGGGAAGGTCGTCAGATCACTGCAAGGAAAAAATCATTAAACGTATGGAATTTTGGAAATTTTTTTTGGACGACCTACGGAAGAATAGAATATATCGGTACTTGTGACGCTGTATTTGTTTACGATGGTAATGGTATATATCAGTGGCAGGGAGACACGAAAGAGTACACCCGAGATTACATAAAATTCGGATAACCTTAGTGGCTGCACCTGGCTAGCGATTCATCTACTCGTAAGTCGCAGATTGTTTTATCCGCCATTTATTGATATTTGTCAATTATTTAGCGTTGCGATAGTTTAGTTTTATAGTTAGCAATGATTCTTAATTATTTCTGACAAAGGATTCATCATGGCACGGTCTAAAGCAGCGGCTATTGCAATACTGGTATTAGCTTGCGGCAACGTCCTCGCGCAGACTGATGGTACTTGGAGCGTGAAGGGCGGTTACAACCAGTTCTTTCCGCAGGTGAAAAGCGGCACCATCACAGGCGTACCGGGCGGTAAGGTCGACGTGGGCGACGGCGGCGCACCTTTCGCCAGCCTTTCCTACGTGTTCAGCGATAGTGTGTCGGCCGAACTGGCGTTTGGCGTGCCGCCCAAGCTGGATATCGGAGGACGCGGTACCATCGAGCAAGCGGGAAAGATTGCCGACGCCAAGGTGTGGTCGCCAATCCTGATGCTCCAATACAGGTTCGGCCGCCCTCATACCGTGTTTCGTCCGTATATTGGCGTTGGCGGCACGTATGTCAAATTTACCAGCGTGAACACCACCCCGATACTGAGCATGCTCACAAATCCGGGCGGTACGACGAGCGCCGCGATAGATAATGCCTGGGGAGCGGTGGCGCAGATCGGCGCGATGTACAGCCTCAACGCGCATTGGTTTATCGACGGCTCTATTGTGCCCATGCGAGTTAAGACCACAGCCCGCCTCTCAACCGGCCAAACGGTCGACGTGAAGGTAGATCCGGTTCTGGTCAATCTCGCCCTGGGCTACAGATTTTAGAATAATATTGACTGGACATTACATGAAGGTCACACGCATCTACCAACGTGTAAGTACTGCCGAGCAAGACTTGAAGCGGCAGGCCGCCATCGAGGACGCCACCACGGATGCTGGTTTCTACAATTGACGGTGTCTACCAGGAAAAGGCTTCAGGCGCACGGGCTGACCGGCCCGTGCTGCTGCGGATGATCGCTGATTTGCGGCCCAGCGAAGTCGTCATTGCAAAGAGCATCGACCGCATCAGCCGCCTGCCGCTGGAGGAGACCGAGAATCTTTTCGCCTCGATCCGGGCGACGTTGGCCAAGCTATCGGTGCCGGGCATTGGGGACTTGTCGGACATTACCGCCGCGTCCAATGGTGTCGCCACGATCGTGCTGGACAACACCGACACTATGGCAATGGTGCTGCCGTTGTGCGAACACAGCACATCGGTTTACCACTTCTCGCCGGTCGCCGTTTGTCCTAGTGCCTTGTGGCGCCCCAAGATGCCCAAACCACCCAATGCGGCCAATACTGCCGTTTTGCCGGCCTTGTGCCATTTCGTTCCTGGCGCCATGGCGCATTCATCCGTGAGATGAGCGAAGAACGGCACTTCCCTGATGCCCGTCTTGAGCACAGCCGGCGCCTCGCAACATGGCAGTATGAAGTCGCCCAGTTGCGCGCATAGCTTCAACGCTTCCCAGTCGACAATGGCGTAGTCAGCTGCGTTCACCGGCTGTCTTGCACGAGTCCAAGCATATTGTGTCATATCAATCCAATCTCTCACGACGTGTACGGAAAGGCAATATTAGTTTGCCCGAGCAATTTGAAGTTCATACCATCGTTCGTTCTGATGTTGATCAGCCTTGCTTGTTGAGAGAAAATCGGTGCACGTTCTCGAAATTGGGGATGCAGTAACTATGCCGGCAATACTTGGCGCCCCCCTCAAAAACACGCGCCCCGGGCGCCCACTTGCTGGCCGACCGCAGATGTCAAGGACAGTTATGAACATTCATGAATTGCACAAGCCGTACACCCACTGCACGCGTTGCGGGTGTGAGGTCGGTCCCGGATCGCGTACCACGACCGTGGAAGTGAAGGACGAAATCTGGAAAGCTGGCGCGACCGTCAGCACAGTCTCTGCGAAAGTGGCCCTTGTGTTCTGCGCGAAGTGCAGTCCACTTTTCGACTTCAAGCGCGTGGCGCTGGGGCGCAGGCTGACCGAGGACGATCTGGTAGTGCAAGAGGCCGCTGAAAGCGCCGAAATCGAAGCGGCTCGACCGGCCGTAGCAGCAAAGCTACTGGTGCCACCCGATGAGCTGACGGCCGCGCAAATCAAGGGCTGGTTACTGGAGCAGGTAGCATCTGAAATATTCGGCGAATCGTAGGTGTGAAATGACCAGCATGCCTTTCACCCATCCAGACCTTTGCAGCCTGGCCGTGAACCGGCTCCAGCGCGCACCTGGTCGAAGCGGCCCGGCGTGCCAAGTGGCCTTTTCGGAAGCCAAGGGTGGCTGGAACGGCGAGATTCCAGATGCCATCGGATTCAGAACGGCGGCGGAGGATGAAGGCACCGTGGTGGTGGAGGTAAAGGTGAGCCGCAGCGACTACCTGGCAGACCGGGCCAAAGCCCATCGGCAAGATGGTGCGAAGGGCATGGGCCATTACCGCTACTACATGGCGCCAGAAGGCATTATTTCGTTGCAGGAACTGGCTCCGCGATGGGGGCTGGTAGAGGTGTCACCCAAAGGCGTTTTGCGCGTCCTTTCTGGCCATGTGACAGTCAAGCGCGCAGATCAGCCAGCTCGACGACATGAGCGGGCCATCAGCCGCGAATGGCTGTTGCTGGCCTCGATGCTGTCCAGGGTGGGCAACGTCGAGGCGATGCACGCCGAGCTAAAGAGGGTCAAGAACGAACAGGCACGGTTGGCGAGGGAACTCGTTACGTTGCGCGCGCGCAAGCGTGCGAATATGCTCAGCCGAGCCGTCGCCGGCATCGACACGGCACAACCATTAATCGCCCTACGCAAATCCGTGTAAAGGGGGCCTAATTCCTGTAGAGTTGGCCATCGATCTTTTACGGTAAAACGATGGACATCATGAAGCGGCCGGAAGGCGCAGAGGTTGAGGCAAAGGCGAAGTATGACGAGTTACTCCGTACTCACGTACAGAGGTACAACTTCCAGTCGCTGAAACACCTCGATACACTGAGTCACGAACATATTTTTATGGGCGACCCAGCGGGCTTCAATGATCCGTTCGATCTTCGGATCGAGATTTCGGATGAGACCGGGAGAGGGCCTTTCGATAATGTCGACAACATCCGCAAAGCCTTCAAGATTCTCCTCGACACTAGCCCGGATATTGCAAACCATTGGTTCTACGACGACAAACTACTGGATGCAGTACGTGAGTGGGCAGATGGCAATTTACCTTCTCACCACGTCACGTCCAGTGTGAGCGACCGGCTGCGTCGTTTCGGCGTTGCGTGCTTCGCGCCAGAATGGGATATGCCGTTGATGTGGTCTCACTACGGCGATAGTCATAAGGGTTTCTGTGTGGAATACCTAGTTCGCCCGTTATCTTTATCTCTTACGGGCTCTTTTTTTCAAATACCAGTAACGTATTCATCGGAGTTGCCCAGCATTTGTCTGAGTGAGACTCTGTTCTCGCCTCACATGGTTCTTCCGCGTTTGCTAGCGACAAAGCACGTGGACTGGGCCTACGAAAAAGAATGGCGCCTGGTGCACTTGGAGGCAAAGGGGAAAATGACGCCGATGTGTGATGGCTTAAAAATTGGCTCGCTCATCATCGGAAGGAATGCATCTCACTCGGATCGCGTGCGAGTATTAGCGAAGGGTCGCGAACTGAAAGTTCCGGTGTATCAGATCAAATAGAGGTTCGGGAGCTATGATTTTTACAGGGAAGTTACCTGGCCGGTGTTTGCTTAGGAACTCGCGAATTCAATCCTAGTTGGCGAGCGCCGTAGGCAATTCATCCCATCTTGTCGTGTAGCGTGGCGTTTTATTTTCGGACCGCATGGCCCAGCGCGGCGCCAGGCCGGCCGATGCCAGTGTCACCGAATCACGCCCAAACCGCTGGTTCAGCGCATCGAGCGTCGCCATCACCTTGACGCCGCTTTCACGCGGCCGCGCTTCATCGAACAGCACGCCCTGCAGGGTTCCCCTGGGCGAAATGTCCATCAGCTGCACGCCGGCTTTTTTGTAGCGGAAGCCTTCCAGATAGATGCGCTCCAGCCCATGCAGCGCGGCGCCGGCCAGCACACGGGTATCGTCGGTCGGCACGATGATGGGCACGGTCAGGCTGTTGCCGTATTGGAGGTCATCCGTACGAAACCTATTAGTCTGAACAAAGACGTTTACGGCGCCGCATACCGAACCCTGTCCGCGCAGCTTTTCTGCCGCACGCGTGACGTACGCCGTCACGGCCTCGGCCAGCTCGTCATACGTATGCACCATCGAGCCGAACGATTTGGAACTGACAATTTCCTTGCGCGGCGGCGCCACCTCTTCCAGATCCAGGCACGACAGCCCGCGCAGTTCCAGAACCGTACGTTCCACCAAGATACCAAATCTGGCGCGCATGTCGCGCGGCTCCGCCTCTTTCAGGTCCTGCACCGTGTTGATGCCCAGGGCGCGCAACTTGTCACCGATGCGCCGGCCGACGCCCCACACGTCCCCCACGTCGATGCGCACGAACAGCCAGCGCATGCGGGCGGCCGACATCGACGACAGGTCGCATACGCTGTCGAACAGCGGGAATTCCTTGGCGATGTGATTGGCCAGCTTGGCCTGGGTTTTCGAGGCGCCCACTCCCACACACACGGGTAAATTTACCCATTTCAAAATCTTGGCGCGCATGTGCTGGCCCATGGCCGTAGGCGACTCCCACAGGCCGCCCATGCCGTTCAGTGAAACAAACGCCTCGTCAACACTGTAAACCTCAACGTGAGGGCTGTAGGTGCGCAGGATCGTCATGATCCTGTTGCTCATGTCACCGTACAAGGTGTAGTTCGAAGACAAGCCCACTATGCCGTGCTTGCGCGCCAGGTCCTGCATCTGGAACCAAGGCTGGCCCATTTTAACAATACCGAGCGCCTTGACTTCCTTCGACCTGGCCACCACGCAGCCATCATTGTTGGACAGCACCACCACTGGGCGATCACGCAGGCGAGGTTGAAATGACTTTTCGCAGCTGGCATAAAAATTATTAGCGTCGACCAGAGCGAACAGCTGTGCACGAGGATCGGCCATGCTACACCCTCAATTTCCGTACCACGCCAGTGACGACGCCCCACACTTCCAGCTCATTGCCGTCCACAAGACGGATCGGGGCAAAGGCGGGATTTTCTGGATGCAGCTCGATCACGCCATGCTGGTGATGCAGCCGCTTGAGCGTGTATTCGCCATCGATCACGGCCAGGATGATATGGCCATGTGCGGCCGTCACCGATCGATCGACAACCACGTAGTCGCCGTCCATGATGCCGATGCCTGTCAGGCACTCGCCCACGACACGGAAAAAGAACGTCGCTTCCTTGTGCTGCACCAGGAAGGCATTCAGATCCAGCCCTTTTTCCGTGTAGTCGGCTGCCGGCGACGGAAAGCCTGCCGGTATTTTGTGGCAAAACAGCGGCCGCACTGCCGGCGGCGCCGTGCGCGCTGCAGGGATGAATTCAACCTGGGTGGCGCTGACGGGCCGCAAATATTGAAGAATGGACATAGGCAAATTTATACTGTGTTTTTATACAGTATAGCATTGCAAATTTCGCGGGCGCGAAAAAGACGGCCCCTGCTGATGCAGGCCGCTTGTAAATTCACTTTTTTGGAACCAAAGGCACGATCACTGCAGTGAAATTGGCAATATTTGATGTGCGAAAAGTCACAACGCCCTCCTCTCGATCAATGCCAATAACTGACACTGCCCTGTAGCGACGTGCGAGTGCGTCCCAGCGCAGAACAATCGGCGGTAGCTCACCCGCGACGGCGCGGTCATACGGCATGGAAATGGTGATGGGTTCGAAGAATTCGGGAAGCTCGCTGCTGGCCACCCGCAACACAAGCGTTTTTGACACTGCCACGGCGCCGGCAGCAACCGCCTCTGGACGGAATGCGCCTGGCAGCGTGTTCTGGTATCCGACCAGCAGTTCCGAACCGTCGAGCGCCCCGGGGGGAATCGTGAACGAAGTTCCTTGCATTCCTGATGTAAAAGCACGAACTGATACTTTCTCACCAGCATTTGCGTCTTCTATAAGTAGCCAAAAAGCCAAACATAAGAAAATTGAGATTTTGAGGAATAATCGCACGATGATACCTCCCAAAGGAAGGCCGCAACAGGCGGCCTGGTGGATCAAAATGCGCGCCAATCAACCACGGTTCCGGCGTAATCCAAAATTGAGTTTGATCCAGCGCGAGTGCCGCTTCCAAGAAAGTAAAAAAACCTGCCGAACAATACATTTTGACTCATTCAGAGCGGCCTCAAATACGAATGGCATCATAGACCGCATGCGGTGGCCAGCCACCTTTTCAAATTGTCTCTGTACATTTTCGTACGTCCATATAGTGTATGGAATGACGTCCGACGGGTCATCCATGCATATGGTCAACCGGCGCCCAAAATGTGCTTCACTAAAGGCACCAAAGATCGCACCAGACACGACATTTCTGAACCAATCATGATCAGCTCTCTCGGCGGCATAAACTACCTGCCTTGTTTCAAAGCATAGCCAGTAAAACCCTTTGTTGGGCAAGTCTTGGTTCAACTCAATGATACTGATCAGATTATTCACGGCGATCCTCCATCTTCGATGTTATCGGCTAGTACGCCTAAAATTCCAAGGCGGTACAGGTGCACTACGAGGTGACCGGCCATGCTTTAAATTCCATGCCGGCCAGGATGCAGCCGCCCTTGTCATTTGTCATACCACCCCATTGTTTGAAAAAAAATGGTACCCCAGCCGCTCCGCACTGATCACGAAGGCGTTCCACCGCGCCAGAAGGTAACAGTCGCGCGCCGGAACCGGACTCACCCCCGACAACGACCCAATCAATCAACTCAAGCGCATTGGTTCCGTCGCCCATGTTGTTCGGATTGGCGAGCACACCCTGAAAGCTCACGGCCCCTAGGAGCGGTTCCATGCTAAGCCAGCGCACGCGCGCCGGCCTCGCCAGCAACTTCGGAATGTCGCGGTCGACCTCGTCCTGGTTTACGACGCTGATCCCGAGCCAAATGTTCGGATAGCCGTCGCCCCAATCGGCAGGCAGCATGCCGGCGACGTTGCCGATGCGCTTGGTTAGTATTAACCAATCCAGGTTCGGCGTGGCGCGCACCAGCGCCCACAATTCGTCCCGCCACCGCGAATCAGCGCGGTTGTCAAACACGTCGGCCAAGGACGCACAAAACACGCGGCGCCGGCGGCCATGCTGCGCGAAGAAGTGCGCGTGCGCGGAGTCCCAGCGCAACGGCAGGTTCCAGTTGCCAGCGCTAGTGCGTCTGCGCTGCTCCTGCGGTCCCCATACGATCTTCATCGTCCGCGACGGGGTGCTAACCTCGGCGTAGCAATGGTCGCAGCCTGGCGACACCTTGGCGCAACCGATCCACGGGTTGAACGTTGCGTCGGTCCAAGAAATTCCGGTCGTTTCAGCCATACTACGGAACGCCTCCCCCGTCGCAGGTTGTACTTCCCAATGCCGACTACTTCGGCGCGCCAACTTGCATCCGCTTAATCGCGATTGTCGCCTCGTATGGCAAGCCATCATTGTTACCGAAGCTGCCGACTAGTCAAGGCCATTACCAGCGTAGCTTCCACATCGAGCACTACAAGCTATGCACGAGGCCGGCCATAAAGCTGTCAGGAAGCATCAATTCATGCACGCGACCTACCGCGAACACCGCTTGCCTGTCGCCGCCAATGTACCCAGCAAGCAGTTCAATTAGGGCGCGCCAAACCTCGCTTACGCCATCCATGTGATCTGAAGCGAGGCAGAATAGTTGTATCTAGCTTGCTGGGATGGACTTGTCTGTAGATCCGCACAGGGCATGCTAAGTAAAATACGAAGCATTTTTGCTACTTTGTTGGCGACCATGACGCCGCAAGCGATAGTAAGCTAACAGTGATGCTTTCCGCTGGACACGGTGGAAACCGGCGTTGAAGAGCCACAAAACCCGAGCAACATCGCCACAAGATTTAGCTGTATGAGGGATCGAATAAATGCGGCGTACGGATCACTTGGGTGATTCTCACGTTACGATGGGGCGACAATTGCAGCCAATTTCTCACATCTATTTGAGGGGTAAATGGTGCCATGGAAGACGACGACAACAGGAACCAGCCTGAGCTGCAACCAACCAACCTCGCCCTGCAACTTTTAGCGGAGATGCGCGAACAGCGCGCCGGGTTCAGGGAGGAACGTCTAGCGCTTGAGCGGGACCGAAAATTCGGTCATCGGCTCAACTTGGCGGTGAAGTCTCTACTCGTCCTACTTCCGTTAATCTTCGGCTTGTATTACCTGGTCCAGATGTCCGGTTTCAAGCTAGGACCTTTTGGCGCCGTGATCGGATTGGTGCACATCGACGGCGAGATATCAGCAACATCACCCGCGTCTGCGGACAAGATCGTGCCGGTCCTGGAGCAAGCCTTTGAGTCTGGCAACGTTACCCAGGTCGTGCTGGCGATTGACAGTCCCGGCGGCGCTCCGGTCGAAGCTGAGCGAATTGGGAACGCGATCCGGGCTTTCAAGAAAAAGCATCCTAAGCCGGTAGTGGCGATAATCAGTAACGTCGGCGCATCGGCCGCTTACTTGATTGCGCTGCATGCAGACAGGATCATCGCCGGCAAATATAGCCTGGTCGGCTCGATCGGCGCGATTATCGCACCATGGCAACTGTCGCGCGCGATGGACAGGCTGGAAATTTCGCAGCAGGTGTTTGCATCCGGTCATCTGAAGGCATTCTTAAATCCGTTTACGCCGCCAAGCCATGACGCGCAAGCCAAGGCGCAGGACTTGGTGGACCGGGTAGGGCGAACCTTTTTGCGGGAACTCGAAGAACGACGCGGCCGCCTCCTGCGACAGGACGTCAACTACGGCAGTGGGGAAATCTGGAGCGGACTCGAGGCAAAGGAAATTGGCCTGATCGACGCCATCGGCACCGTGGATGACTTCGTCGGTGCACAAAAGGATATGAGGACGTTCAACTTCGGACCGCACGCAGGAGGTTTCGCGCAGATGGGCTCCCTCTTCTCAACCTCGGTCACATCAGCTCTCGACGATATCGTCACACGGCAGCGATTCCAACTGAGGTAGTGGGATGTGCAAGAAAAACACCAACACGGATTCCCATACATCTGCCCGACGCGACGCATGGCAGGTCGCTGCGCTCATCGCAGAGGCCATAGGCCGATCGGGGAGTCTCAGGTGCCAAATTACCGAAAGTACGCTCGCAGAGTTAGTCGGTAGCCAGCGTCTCAGCCGAGCCATGCGCAGAAGGATATGCCACGAGGCGCAACAACTCGGTTTTGCGTTGTACTACTTCGACCATCTGATGCCCAATGCTCGAACAGCGGTTCTTTCCCTGGCTTCGATACAGGAGGATCCGGTTCTGGAAATCGGTGACATCGTGGCCAAATTGGATGCGTCGATAAGCAGCACGACATAGTCTGTTCTATGTCAAGGATGCTTGCTGGACTTGGCATGACCCATGGGCTGCTCCTTACGGACGGATCGCAGCATCATTAGCGGCGTTGCCTTACCGTACAAAAAATAATCACGCCGACAATCAACTTTGCCGGCAGACGCGGGCAGTTGGTCACGCTGGACCTGTATAACAACGACCTGGGCAACTTCATTTTAAATCCGTGAGAGCAACAGGATCTGGCAAATGCGCCACCCTCAACGAAAATGACGAACAGTAAACCAACGAAGAACCAGAAGGTTCTAGCCAAAATGAATACAATCTTCGCGCTTGGGCGTATACGAGTGGCGATGAACATCGATCCGCAAGCAAAGCTGTTGTCGGTCGTCGAAGAAGCTCTTGAAGATGCATGCTGCCAGCGTAGTTTGCTGGAAACGGACGGTCGAGGTGGAACGCCTGAACACCTGATTTTGAATGCCAAGATTGCCCGCTGGGAATTAGTGTGGCGGTTGTTTCGTTAACATCCACTGCGTGCTGTGCATGAACGGCCGTTCGGCAAAACACTGAGGCAATCTGAACCATCGTGCAAACGCGTTTCAGCAACCCACGCCAAATCGCCAGGATGGCCACCGTTAGCCATCACTCCTAAAGTTGAATAGGCAAAACAAGAAATGTTTTATGAGGACAAAGAAAATGACAATGATAACGATTGATCGAACCGTTGAGGATGAAACGACTGAAGGCATTGAGTTCACGCGCGTATATTTCAGCGTCGACGGGCAAGCAACTGCGGAAGAAATTGATACTGTATTGGCAAGTGAAATGGCTGACCTGACCAACTTCCGCTTTGACCACCGTATTAGAAAAGGTGTCTGCGTAACCATCGACTTTGCACCTAAAATTGGGAGCTCTTATGAAATAGCAACCACTTAAAGAAAACCCTCCGACCACATACATGCGGACTTTGAGTGAGCATTGCCAGTGAAGTGACTTTTCGTAATTGATGCGACGATTTGGCAATCCTTACACAAGCGGCTTTGCCTTCGAGAACATATGACGACGATCCTACTCCTGACCAAGACCCAGCCCAAGGTCGGGCGCCTCAAACCTTCGGCTGGTCTGCAGCCTGTCGCTTACTACTGGCAGGGCCAAGGCTGGGTCTACCAATACGCCGTCGGCCTGGCCGTCGCAATAATGCCATACCGGGCGCCATCGACGGCGCAGCAGGATACGTTGGCCGTCGGCCGCCAGCGGGCGGGCACAGAACCTTGCGCCAGCTGGGGACAACACATCGCTGGCACAAGGTAAGCGTCCGCTCAGCGCCGTCTTGAGTGCTGTAGCGATTTGATCGATGATGGCATCACACCGCTGGGAAGCGGCGTGTTTCAGGCCGTTGGAATCTGCCCTGGCACTTGCGCCGGCACATCACCACGAATCAGTGGGTCCGGTCCCGTGGTGTCAATCTTTGCCTTCGGATTGTCCCGCAACCTGGCGGCTACGGCGTGTAAAGTGCGCCCCTAATGTTTGTCAGTCGGGGCAGTCGTTGTCGGCCCTAATACCTCCGACAAGCCAAGCGTGCGGCAAATGATCGGGGGGTAAATTTCCAATCATCGCGACTGAGCAGGCCTGCACGCGAATCGGCGGATCGCCCGCTTGGCGCCACGAACACGTCACGCTGGCGCAGCGCGAGACGCAATTCCAACAAAACGTAAAAGGCTTAGGCATGGAAAACGATAGCATCGCGCTCGCGCAACCCTCACCGCAACCAAGGCTTGGTGATGATTTCACGCGGCGGGTCGTTACTGAGCGCATTCAGCATCATGTAGGCACGAAGCTAGGCAAAAGCAACGAAGTGGGGCTCATCAGCAGTATTACGACAAAGTAAATGTGTTCGGCCACGCACGCTGGGTCGACGCGAACGTTTCCCATCCGACCGTAAAAAAAGCGCTAATGATACAGCCAAGTATCAAAAGCGCCTCTTGCTTACCATCTTGATGGAAGCATTGCTCTCAGGAAGGAACAATAAAATTGTTGAAAATATCACTTAAACTTCATAGCTTTGAGTTCAACATTGACGTACCACCTGCGAATCTCATTGCTGTGCTATCGCTACTGATGCACTAACCAGAAGCCTCGATCGGACTAGCCTCCGTTCGAGGCTTTTTCATTTTACTATCACGATCTAGGTCATGGTCGAAACAAAGTAGCCAAATTGCGTCGTATTTTACTTAGCGTCGCTTGCACTACTAAGGAAGCGCTGATCAATTCGGTTTTCTGGCAAGGTTGGCGCGCCAATTGGTCGTAAGCGGTCAGCCGCTTCACCTGTAACTGGCAAGGTCAAATAGCCATACTGCGGTTTTCATTCAGGAGATCGCGGTGGAGAACCTCACCCGAAAGGCATTATGGCAAGAACGCGTCGGTCAATGGCGAGATAGCGGACTATCGCAGCGCGCCTTTGCGCTGCGGGAGGGCTATCCGGTACGGCAGATGGGCTACTGGGTGCGGTGCCTGAGCAAACAGAACATGGTGCCGCTGCTGCCGGTGAGCGTCAAGCCGGCACCGGCCATGGCGCCGGCACTGGTGCTGTCGGGCCCGGGTGGCTGGAGTATGACGCTGCCGCCGGGCACGTCCGCCAGTTGGCTGGCCGAATTGCTGCGCAGCTTATGATGCAGTTGCAGGCCGCTTCGATCTGGCTGGCGACGCAGCCGGTGGACATGCGCACCGGCATCGACGGCCTGTCGCGGCATGTGCAGACGGTACCGCCTACGTCTTCAGCAACCGCCGCCGCACACGCTTGAAGATGGTGTGCTGGGACGGCAACGGCGTGTTGGCGCACGGTACGGCGGCGTACAGTGCGAGGGTTCTTCCAGTACACTGCGTAGCTCGACTACAAAGCCAGGAAAAAAGACGATGTTACGTTTGATGTTGCCACTGCTGGCCTGCGCCTTACTGGCCGGCTGCGCCCTCACCCGCGTTTCCGACGCCACGCTGGCGGCCGAAGTGGACCAGCTGCACGCGGTCGGCCTGACCATGGACGCGGCCAGAAAGGTCGCCACGGAACAGGGCTTCGAGTGCAGTCCGTACATCAACCGGGACGTCTCGGTATCTACTCCGCAAGGCACGCGCAAGACCGACATGCTCGAATGCAGCAAGAAGTCGCTGGAACTGGTCTGCCCGCAGCGCCGCTACGTGGTGTTTAATATCGAACCTTCTACCGGCTTGGTGCGATCGGTTGGCAAGCGGTTCAACCAGAATTCATGCTTTTGATGTCCAGATCAGCGTAAGCGTCCGCTCAGCGCCTTATTGAGTGCAGGGGCGTTTTGATCGATGATGGCGTCACACCGCTGGGAAGCGACGTGATCTCAAAGGGCTGCTGGCAGGTTGCAGTTCCAGCGCAAGAAATCATCAACCCGATTGACGGGATGATCGGCGATATGCGTCAGCACGTGACGCAACCAGGCTTCAGGATCGACGCCATTGAGCTTGGCCGTTCTGATCAACGAGTAGATCGCGGCGGCGCGCTCGCCGCCGCTGTCGGCGCCGGCGAACAAGTAATTGCGGCGGCCGATGGCCACGCCACGCAAGGCGCGTTCGGCCGCAGAGTTATCAATCTCGATGGCGCCGTCGTCGCAATAGCGCAGCAGCGCGGGCCACAGCTTGAGCGCGTACAGGATTGCTGCCGCCGTGTCGGACTTGCGCGATAAAGTATCGAGCATGCTGCGCAGCCAGCGCTCCAGGTCGTCGAGCAGTGGGCGCGAGAGGGTTTGTCGAACTTGCCTTCGTTCGTCGGGTGGTTTGCCCCGGATCTCGCTCTCGATCAGATAGAGCTCGGCGATCCGGCGCAGCGCCTCGGTGGTCAGCGGCGTTGCGCGCGCTGCGTGCAGGTCGTGAAATTTGCGCCGAGCGTGCGCCCAGCAGGCCGCTTCGCGGATCGTGCCGTCGTCGAACAAGGCGTTGAAACCCGCATAGGCGTCCGCTTGCAGCACTCCCTCAAACTTGGCCAAGTGGGTTTGCGGATGGATGCCCTTGCGGTCGGGCGTGTAGGCAAACCAAACGGCCGGTGGCGTCGAGTCGCCGGCTGGCCGGTCATCGCGCACATAGGTCCACAAGCGCGCCGTCTTGGTTTTGCCATTGCCGGGCGCCAGCACCGGGATCGGCGTGTCGTCGGCATGCAGCTTCGAGGCCGCCAATACGTGGCGGCGAACGGCGTCGACCAACGGGCGCAGCAACGCGCTGGCGGCGCCGACCCAGCTCGCCAGCAGCGCGCGATCGAGGTCGACACCTTCGCGGGCGTAAATAACGGCCTGGCGGTACAGCGGCAGATGATCGGCGAACTTTGCCACCAGGATGTGCGCCAGCAGGCCGGGGCCGGCGATGCCGCGCTCGATCGGACGGCTCGGCGCTGGCGCCTGCACGATCATGTCGCAGCAGGAACAAGCCAGTTTGGGACGCACATAGCGGATCACGCGGAAGCTGGCCGGCACGAACTCCAGTTGCTCGGTCACGTCCTCGCCCAGCTGACGCAGGCCGCCGCCGCAGGCGGGGCAAGCCTCGCTTGGCGGCGCGAAAAACTTTCTCGTCGCGCGGCAGATGCTCGGGCAAGGGCCGGTGCACCGACTTCTTGCGCGGCGCCTGGTCTGCTGCCGGCATCTTGCGCGCCACCTCGCCATCGTCGGCCTGCAGGTCCTCCAGTTGCAGTTCCAGTTGCTCGATCTGCTGGTCCAGCTTTTCTGACTTGCGGCCGAATTGCATGCGCCGCAATTTGGCGATCTGCAGCTTGAGGTGTTCGATCTCGACGGCACGCGTGTTCAACTCGCGCCCACCCAGCGCGAGGCGGAAGGTGGAAGGTGGAAGGTGGAAGGGCAATTGTTGGCCGCATTAAAAATGCTCGTGCCACTCACTACAAACGGTGTCATTGGACGCGAGCCCGTCACAGACCTCAACGGAACGCCGAGCTCCTCTTACTGGGCAACCTCGGGTGGGTGGGAAATGCGGATCAGCGGCGATACATATAAGCAGTATTTCGTGCAGGCCGTACAATGGCACGCGCTGCACGGGCATGGCCTGCCCGCCAGCGTCTTGAAACGGAATTAGCGCACGAAATTGCTAATGATCAAATTTTTACTTGATCGAGTGTCCTACCTGAATCAATCCACTCTTTGACCCATTTTGGTTGACGACCCCGACCACTCCATTCTTGTGAGGCATTGTCCGGATGTCGATATTTAACCGCTACTTTATGAGTCTTGGCTCGGATACCATCCCCTACCAGTTCCTTCACCGATTTTCCAACGCTCTGCGCGATTTGTAAAATTTTCGCTCTCGCTTCATCTAAGTCTTTTTGTTCTCGAATTTTTAGTTGTTTTTTAACATCATCTTGAACGGCGAGTAACTCTGCAACAGTTAATTTTTCCAGATTCATAGAAACCTCTCAGTAATGTTTTAACGACAGCTAAATTAACACATT
Source organism: Janthinobacterium sp. NKUCC06_STL (assembly GCF_019345455.1). NCBI lineage: Bacteria > Pseudomonadati > Pseudomonadota > Betaproteobacteria > Burkholderiales > Oxalobacteraceae > Janthinobacterium > Janthinobacterium sp. NKUCC06_STL. The sequence goes on along the minus strand of NZ_JAHKQY010000010.1, from coordinate 61,366 downwards.
TCACCGACAACCATCCGGACAGATCCAAAATTCGTTGGCACGAAGGACCGCCTCTAAGCATAGCAGCACCAGGTGTTGAATCTATCGAACTATTGTCATTTCTATATTTCTGATGATTGATCACGTCCATGATGAAAAGTGTGGATAGAGCCACCGCACCGTGCCTGAGCGGCAAGGCGATTTACCAACCTAATGCGATTAGACATCCTCATGAGTAATGCACACTGTTACCGTTTTAACATTTGAGTGGATTCCCAAATAATTCAACTGAAGCTTCATTCAACGAGTTATCATCCTGATCCAGTATTCTCTGTACAGGCGAAAGATTGTCACTCAACGCTGCGGGCAGCCGGGACTCGCTCATCGTCGCAAGACCTGCATAGGCGAGAATTCTGAGACGATTAATTCTCCTCGTTCCTTTTGGAAATCTGTGCAGATCGTCGAACAACAATGCATTATCCTCTCGCATCAGTATGAAGCTCATCCGTATTTCATCCTTCATGCGTCCTCCGCAGTTTCCATTTGACCGGGATCCACACTTACGCGCGCCGCCGTTGTCGCGCCACCTGGTGATTTAACAAATGCCGCACCCGCGTACTGAAAGCCCTTCACATTAGCTAAGATCGGGTCTTTAAGCTCGTGGATCGTGTGCCGTGCGAAGGCGGATTTCAGCGCTTTTTTATAAAAAAAGGCGGCCCCGCCAACTAAGATGATATTTTTGATGTCTGCGGCGTCTCCCACATACCGCATCATTTCGGCGACTGCCTGCTCCGGAATTTTGTTGGCCATCGGAAGGTGCTGGCTGATGTCATAGTCGGCCTGAAAGATCACCGGTTTTTTCCCGTAGCGCAGTGCACGGTCAATGACATCGTAATCCCGGTATTGAGACGACGTAATCCGGCTAATGCCGTCGGCAATGGATTGCAACACATCGAACATTCCCCGGTCAACAGAATGGCTGCGCTTCTCCACCTGCTGCATGCCGTGAGTAACGATCCAATCAAAAGTTCTCCGCCCCGGATCAACGATCAGGCTGCGTTCTTTGCGCAATTCGGCGACCTTATTATGAGCGACTCCGTAATACATCAAGGCTCCAGATGGTTGCGCAACTGCTTTGACGCGTGCAATCGTAACGCACTTGCCCTTGTTCAATTGATGTTCCCCTTGCACTTTCTGCTCGAGCATCGCGACCCAGCGGCGCTGTTTAAACGTGGCGACTGGCAGCCCAACAACTAACAGATCAATATGATCAACCTGCATATATTGAACGGCACCCAATAGCAATGCCATATATTCAGGCGTATTACAGTAGTGGTCGTTTTGCAACATATTTGCTGTGAAAACATCGGCGGCTAAATGAGCGTCAGGTCCGACCTCATAATACAAACCATCGATGGGGACGACAACAGTCTTTCTTTTCGCGCCCCACGCATCGTGCTCCCGCGGCGTCTCGGATGGATGAGCCTGTGACGGAAACATTTCGCATAGAGGCGTACCATCTTCTTTCACTTGGGCCACAAATTTAGTACTTCCGCGTCCCACATCCACTGCGCGTACAACTGGATCCATCATCAACTCCGGCGGGTTATTTGCTTTACTTTACTGCTTTTTATCCGTCACGTCCGACCAATAGATTGCGGTTTTTATGCGTCTTTTCAATTTGTCGCGGCTCCATCGCGTCTGCAGTACGATCCGAATGGTTTTTACATGTGCGTACTTATGCGATAAAGCACCCAAGCTGTTCTGCAAATGCGATGCAAACGCGGCTGAAATGTTGTGAACGCGCGCCAGCACGACTTTGATTCATTCGCATCAATACCTTTTACAATCAGAGGTACGATCCTTTTTTCATTTGTCAAGTGAACAAATACAGTAATATGGTTTTACAATATAAATCAGGGTTCAATTACAATTTTTCGCGGCAAAAAAAAACACCCTTGACTTCGATTTCAATTATGCCTATTCTGGCCATGCTGTCTGGACCTGCTTCCATGACCATCGCGGTCTCAATGCAGCGCCCGTGAGCGTAACCGCCGTCGCAGTCGTGACCTGCCATTGTCGACTGGATCACCAGTCCGTCGTGAAGGGACCATGGAACCATGGCCCACCGTTCTCTTTATCCGATCCTTGAGATCGATGTCCGTACCCAATCAATCCTGAACTGCCGTGAGCCGTCAGGTACGTGATCGCCAGCTGAATGCGATGCACGAGGATAGCCCACAGACATGATCTGGGGCGTGTCGGCATGACCGACATCTCAGCACTTTCTCATTTCTCTATAACATTTTCCGTCGTGCGACCATCCATCGATGACGAGATGCCGCCGTTGCCCGTGAGGCTTCGAGCATATCGGTAAGCACGTAGCGCCAGAAGGTCCGGTGGTAGGACCTGGGATATCGGCGTGGGAAATGGCCTTCTTGACATTCAAAAGTTGGGCCTGGCAGTCAACCAGGCAGCCTTTGCTACGCAAAACGCGTGGCACTGCCCGCCCTTGAGGCGGGGGTAGTCGGGCAGGTGAAATCCACCCGTCTTCGGCATGCGCATTTTTACGACACCATTCGCTCGCGCGATAGACCCTATCCAAGACAGCAATGCGCCTGGGCATGCGCATTGCCTGAACAATTTTGCCCGCATGCCGCACGCTAGTTGGCCGCGATGCGTCGTGTATGAACCCTGGCCAAACATTCGACGGCAGCCTGACAGCAACGCGTCGACAAACAAATTCGAGGCGACCATACGACAAAATCGGTACAGCGATGTAGCCACGCAAGTGAGTGCGCGCCACGTACTGGCACCCAATCCTGCACAATTCCGCACGATAAGGGTTCGTCCGCCTTCGCCATGGAGAAAAGCGATGTCGAACAACAACAACTGGAAGACTCAGTTGGACAGAATTTTACTGGAGTACAACGGCAAGCATGCGTTGCGAAACAAGGTGGTATCGCATAGCACCATGGAGGCGCGCAAGCTTGGACTCGAACGCGCCTTTAATACGCTACGCGCACTAGGTTATAAGCCGACACCTGCAAATCTGAGTGGCAAGCACATTCGTGCACTCATGAACCACTGGACCGCCCGGAGCGGCACGCAATCCGGGCAAACCGCTGCCTCCACTGTACGCCGCCCGTTCAGCGCCGCTTACATTCAACAGCAACTGAGCTTCTTACGGGTGTTCGGCCTATGGATCGGCAAACCCGGCCTGGTACTGGGCGCTGAGCACTACACAGATGACCTGACCCTGGTGACGCGGCACTATTCGGCGCAACGTGACAAAAGCTGGACTGGCAATGGTGTCGAAATCGAGCGGGTGATCGATGCGGTAGCCGCCATCGACGAAAGAGTAGGCGCACAGCTGCGCCTGCTTCTCGCCTTCGGACTGCGGCGCAAGGAAGCAGTGATGTTTTGTCCACACGCATCGGAGGTACCGGCTTACGCATTGCCGGTCGGTTATCCTGCCAGCGGAATCGATCACTACGTCAGTTTCCTGAGGATCAAGCGCGGCACTAAAGGTGGCCGTTTGCGCTTCGCGGCAGTACGAAACGATGCACAGCGCCGGGCGCTGACAGAAGCCTATCGCCTTGCCCGATTCAAGCACTCGCATGTCGGACATCCTGATCTGACGCTCAAGCAGTCACTTGATCTGTTCTCTAACGTGGTGCGCAAGGTCGGTTTAACCAAGACGCAGCTCGGCGTTACGCCTCATGGACTTCGCCATGAGTTCGCCGGCGATCTCTTTTTCGACATTGCCAATTGCCAAGCGCCGGTACGAGCGGGGCACGCCTGCCTGGATGCGGAAGCAATGCGAATCATCTATCACCAGGTCGCACTGCAGATGGGCCACAACCGCCCGCAAATCAGCAATGCATACCTCGGTTCAGCCGTGCAACACAAACCCCGGCAGGAAGCCGATTGTGACGCAGCGCACTGATGCCGGCGTGCGCGTTGGAACCCGATGACGGCGCCAGTCAGTCACGCGTGCTCATTCAATCAAGGAGATGTAAATGCCGCTGCTGTCCTTACTTTGTCGCCTTTCCTCGCGCTGGATTAATGCCTGGCGTTTGCGCCACCGGCCGCGCCATCGCAAAAACATTACCCGCTCCCGCAAGGTGCTTAAACAATTGCGCTCATGGGAAGGCCCCTATGTGAACCCCAGATGTTTCGCGTTTCTGCGTCAGGTCGATCCTCTGGTATTCGAGGAAGTGGTGATGACGGCGCTTGAGGATTGTGGCCTGTTCGTCTGGCGCAATCTACGTTACACCGGCGACGGCGGCGTCGATGGCAAGGCGTGGCATCCCAGGCATGGGTGGTGCGCGGTCCAGGTCAAACGATACTGCCAGCATGTGTCGGCCGACCATGTGCGGGAATTTGCAGATTTAGTGGCAATGCGACGATATCCCGCCGGTTTGTTCGTCCATTCAGGGCGCAGCGGCGCCGCGCTCTACCAACACCTCGGAAAAAGTCGGTTGACCCTGATCAGTGGAGAACGTTTGTTGCAACTGCTGTTGCATCGCCAGCTGGGTCAACTCTGGAAATGAGGATGGTTCATGAGCGGCGTATCGGGAGGTGAAGCGTGCAAACAGACAAAACAATCCTTGACCCATGTTGCGGAAGTCGAATGATGTGGTTTGACCAACGCCACCAGGGCGTTTTATTTGGTGACATCCGAAGCGAGGAACACACCTTGTGCGACGGGCGCGCCTTGAGCATTACTCCGGACGTGGCAATGGACTTTCGGGATATGCCCTTTGATGACGGCTGCTTCAAACTAGTTGTTTTTGACCCTCCACACCTTCGGCGTGCCGGAAAGCATAGCTGGTTAGGCAAGAAGTATGGAATTCTGGGAGACGACTGGCGAATGGATCTGCAACAAGGATTTTCAGAGTGCTTCCGCGTGCTGGCATACGAAGGAATTCTAATTTTTAAGTGGGCGGAGGTGCAGATCAAAACAAGTGAGGTGCTCAAACTCACTGAGAAGAAGCCGCTGTTTGGACATATATCCGGGAAAAAATCCAACACGCATTGGATTTGCTTCATGAAAACTTAGACGTATCGATCCCTAATTGCCCTGTCGCAGTGTACCGACGCGACGCAATCCACATATCGTCGCAAGGTGTCAGAAACGCTCGGAAATATTGGCAGCTCCTTTAATCACCTGGTCTATATACGCCGAAAACAACTCGATCAAGCGGGGACCCGATCAGGAAAAGAACGAGTCTATTAGGCCACCAGCGGAGATCAAAAGGCCCATTTCATTGGGGGCATAACGGGAAATCCGAGTTCTTCTACCAACCACCTCGCGGGACGCGTGTGTAAATGAAAGATGCCCACGTCTTCACTAGAAATATGGGGATGACACCTCGCAGCCATAGCCGAAGGCATCTCACGAAAGGATCGCCGCTATAAAGCCGCAAGCGGCGATCCGAATACCCCATTCAAATAGGGGCAGTGACGCGAAAGCCGATTTCTGGTTCGCCTCGCTCCACCTGGTGCGTGCGCAAATGAAAGATGCCCGCAACGTCGCCCGAAAACCAATGGCCGCCCCGAACCAAGGCTTCGCCCCTGAAATCGTCACCAGCCGACGGCCCGTCGCCCGCACCGATTTCATATGGCCATTCCTCGCTGCGCTCCACTGTTGGAGAGTTCGGCGAAAACGGACCAGCAACGACGCCGTTCGCATCGCCTTGCACGTCGTCGAAGATCCACGAATAGGCATTGCCGGACACGTCGAAAATGGTCTCACCGTTGGATAAGACGTGCCACCGTCGCTCGGACAGGCAGGAAGAACTATGGTTAGCAGGTTGGGGGGCGTCACACAGGCCCTTATGCAGCCCCTGGTACAACCGCCCGTGCCCTACGGCACCACCGGTCCAGTTAACAGGTTGCTTCAGGATGTTGTAAGCGATTGCCAGTGCCTGCCGCTCTGTCAGAAGTGCCATGCCGGATTCGGCACAAACGCTTTTCGCCTTGAGATAGGAAATCGATGTCCACGGTACGCTCCAAGGGTCAATTCGGATGGTACCGAAAGCGCCAAATCCAGATAAGTATTTGCCAACGCGAAACGAAGGTACAAGCTGGCCGCCGACGACGGTATCTGGAACGGTCACCATCTGGTTGTTGTGGCGTGTGCGCGCGATGACCGCGCCGCGAATAGCGCTAGCGCGCAATGGCGCTTCAGTTTCGCACGAGACGGCGTACGCTGCTAAAGCCGCCAACGCATGGCGGTCGTTAGCAGCTGCCAACAAGAGCCGCTCGGGCAGACCTGCCTCCGAACCCAGGGAGATCATGGTGGGAGCGTGAATGGGTTCGTGCAATCCATGAAGCCCAGCCAGAGAAAAAGCATTGTTTGACATGTTCGCCTCCAATAAAAAGTAGGTAGGAAGATCAGTCTAAAAGCGAGTGCAATCCTTTCAACTCCTCCACATTCGCTTTTGACTGTTGTCCTAAAGGACGGGGATTTCTTGGCGCACAAAACAACCCTATCTGAGTCACTTCGGCAGGGGCGGCGCCGCGTCGATTCGAGAAGCGCCTGCCGCCGTTCGCGCAGCGCCTTGAGCCCGCCCCAGCGTTTGTGCGGGCGCAGCGGCACGCCGGACATGTCGCCCAGTTCTCGGCAGAAGTCGGCTAGATTGCTTTGCGGGTGGGCTGCACGGTGACGTCCGGCAGGCGCGCCAGGCGCTCGGCCAACACGCGTAGCACGATGCTCTTGCGGCTACCCGGGTCGCCATGAATCATGGCGAAGCCGCCATCGCGCACATGCACCTGTTCGATGCGCCAGCAGAAGTCATCGATTTGGGGTGGCACGTAAATGGCCTCGGTGGCCAGGTCGGGCGTGAAGGGGGGAAATTTGAGCACGTATAGGGCCAGCAAGTTTTGGGTCACGGTTTTCCCCATCGTTGACAGTAGGCTGGCTGCAAGCCGGTGGCAGCGTAGTTGGCCAGTAGTTCGCGTATCAGCGGCGCCATGCTGATTGGCTCGGCCTGCGTATAAGCAGTGGCGCTGGCGATTGGAACGAGCCAGCGCCGCAACCGCACGCGTTAACTGCCTAGTCGATAGTCGAGCGGCTGCACGGCGCACAGCACGCTGTCATCCTATGCGTCAACCAAATCGACGCGGCGCAGATCCCAGCGCGCATAGAGCACATGGACGTTGGACATATGCAGGTGGCGCCACGCGATCTCGACGCGCGCTCCATCCAGGCTGAAGGTGCCGTCGGCGTGCCGCTGGCGCCACACCACCTCGACGCGGAAGGCGGCGCACAGCGCCGCCGTCGACGGACAGTCGCAGCGGACGTTGGCTCCCTCCAAATAGCCCTGCAGCGGCGTGGCGTGCAACTCCGTGTGTACTCGTCGGTGGTATTCCTGTTCGGCCCAGGCCTGCGTGGCCAGTTTGAGCAAATCGACCGTGAGCGCCTCCTCCACCGCCAGCATCGCCATCAGCCAGTCCTCGACGCGCCTCAAGAACCACTCCTGTTTGGCGTTCTGATAGGGCGCAGCGTCATCTGGTGCAGCACGCCCAGCGATGCCAGGCCTATAGTGCTCTCGGCAGCAAGCATGGCGGCGCCTTTGTCGGTCATCAGGACGTGCGGTAGACCGCGCTTCGTGAAGGCCTGGCACAGGCCGTATATCATGCAGGCGGCCGATTCGTCGAGATACCACTGCAGATGGCATACCTGATGCGAACAGTCCTCAATCACGCCCAACAGCATCGACTTGGACCAATCGACGCCGGATGTGAGCACCTTGCGCGCGCCTTGATGGAAGTCCAGGTGCCCCAGCACGTTGACATGCTTGACCACTTAGCTGTGAACCTCCAGCTGTTCGAGCCGTTCGCACGCCGCCAGCGCGCCGGGGCTGGTGCTGGTGCGCGTCAGCAAGGCCTGGTACGGAATCCCGTGCGCGCGCAGGTAGCGCCACAGCGACGGGTAGAACGGTAGCGCGCTGCAGCCCAGGGCGATCTTCATATTGTCGAAGTGCAGTTGCAGATTCCAGCCGGGGTGTGCGTCGTACTGGGTGCGCAACGTGGCGATGACCGCCGACGCCAGGCTGGAGAGGTTTCTCCGGTCGCCACGCCGACTATCAAGCCGCCGGTTGACGGGGTCGCCGGCGTCGCGCGCGGCGTAGAACCAGCTCTCGATGGTTGCGGTGGCGAAGTGGACGACGGCGCCGGAGATCGGGTGGCGCCAGGTCTTGGCCGCCAGTTCGCGCAGGGCACCGTACAACTGGCCCTGCTATGGCGGCGCCGCCAGCAGTGGACCGACGATCCAGAAGCGCAAATGCGTCCAGTGATCGCGCTCGGGAGTGGCGGGCATCGAACTCAAACAGGTCTCCTTGAATAGCAGGCGCCGACGGGGCCACATGCTCAGAAAGCCTACACGGGGAGCCAACGGGAGACTATCGGCGTCTTCTGCGTGCGCTCAACGGCCCTGCCGTGACGTGATCGGCATGGAGCCTGTCAACGGCGCCAGGAACATCAGCAGGTGCCGCATCGCCTCGTCGCCGCAGCCGGCAAAGCGCGACAGCAACACGCTCGGCGGCAGCGCCATATCGAGCGGCGGCATGAAGCGCGTGCACATCGCCTTCCACAGGCGGGTGGTAGGGAGGCTCTCGCGTCAACGCTCGACGGTGCGCTGCGCCATCGATAACGTCAATAACGTTATCAGGCAGTAGATCGAACAGCTGCAGACGCCGCACTAGACGCACCAAACTGGACGGCTGCGCCATCCGTACTCGTCACCTCGTGAAGACCGATATAAAGAGCGCAACCGATCAGTCGTGACATTTGGGTGTCGAACCAGCGCCACGGCGCCTCCCAGCCAGCATCTGAAAGAAATGCTTCACCTCCGCAGCGTCGCGAGTCCGCTTAAACGGCGGCAGGCTTTGCCAGATTCGCTTGCCATACGGCTTGGTAACGATCCGCTCATCGCAAATCATCAGTACGCCTCTGTCCTCTTCATCGCGAATAAGCCGTCCGGCTCCCTGTTTCAGGTTGATGATCGCTTCGGGAAGCGAATGATGAACAAAACTATTTTTACCCTGCCGCTCCATCACTTCGATGCGTGCGGCCAACACCGGGTCATCTGGTGGAGCGAAGGGAAGCTTATCAATAATCACCAACGACAATGCGTCGCCGCGCACGTCAACACCTTCCCAGAAACTCTGGCTACCAATGAGCACGCCGTTGCCAGCGGCGCGGAACCGGTCGAGCAATTCGGTGCGCCCGTGTTCACCCTGAACAAATAGCGGAAATGCCAGCCCACGTTTTCGAAATGCTGTCGCTAATTGCTCGGCTGCACGCCGCATGGCACGCAAGGTGGTGCACAACAAGAACGTGCGTCCGCCGGCCGCCTCAATAATCGGCAGCGCACAATCGACCACCGCATCGGTATACTCGGCGCAATTGGCCGCTGGTAGTCCGTGAGGAACAAAAAGCAAGCCTTGATTGGTGTAATCGAACGGACTTGGCCACGTTTGTGCCGCATCACCGTGTAGCCCCATCTGCGTCGCAAAGTGCTCAAAATTGTTCTTCACGGCCAATGTAGCCGACGTGAAAATCCAGGCGCGTGCTTTACCGCTGCGCTGCTTGTTGAATTTTGGCGCGATCGATAGTGGCGTACGATGTAATTGCAGCGTGGTCGCGAACGTTTCGACCCAGAAGATCGCTTTCTCGCTCTGCGGCCCAGGTGTGTCACTCCCCCATCCAGCCAACTGCTTGGCAAGCTCCAAACCCCGCTTGTGACTATGTTTCAGCGATTCGGTGCGCTCGGTGTGCATTTCCAACACGGCATTCGTGTTATCGAGTCGTTCCCGTACATTGTGTAGCGCCACCGCAAATTCAGGCGTATTGCGCAGTTGAGAGAGAGAAAGTCGCACAGGTTCACGCGGGAGCGCCAGGCGCAGGTTGCGCACGGCAGTATCCAATGAGCTAATCATTTTTGTCCAGGCCGCCTCGCGTATGTGCGCCAATCCTTCAGCGAGCACGTCACGCCCCCATTCCAGGATGTGTGACGTCGAGATCATGTCACCAAAAAACAGCGTGGCCGTTTCCGGTAGCTGGTGCGCTTCGTCAAAAATGACGGTGTCGGCCGAGGGCAACAATTCCGCCGTACCAGTCTCTTTTAGCGCCAAGTCGGCAAAGAAAAGATGATGGTTGACCACGACAAGATCAGCCTTTTGCGCCTCCTTGCGTGCCTTCAACAGGAAGCACTCCTGCGCATACGCGCATTCGGCGCCCCGGCAGTTTTCCCGTGTAGACGTCACCACGCTCCAAATGGGCGCATTCTCAGCAATGTTGGGCAGCTCGGACTTATCACCGGTTGCCGTGTTCTTGATGAAATGGGCGATCTCGCGCAGATGGGCAAGGTCTTCCCGGCTTGTCATGGTTCCCTTGGAAAGGGCACGATCAAGGTGGTAGTGACAAACGTAATTGGCACGGCCCTTGAGTAGCGTGACCGAACCAGAGGACTGGAGCAAACGGCGCACCGTCGGGATATCACGAGAAAAGAGCTGATCCTGCAGCGTTTTTGTTCCCGTCGAAATGATGGTTTTTCCGCCCCACAACAGCGCCGGCACCAGGTAGGCAAAAGTTTTACCCGTGCCGGTGCCTGCTTCAGCCATCAGGGCCGATTTACTCCCAATCGCCACCGCCACCGACTTGGCCATATCGGTTTGGGAGCAGCGTGTCCGGTAGCCAGCCCGGCCGAACGGCCCATCCGCTCCAAACACAGCCTCGATCCGCTCATCGCGTGAGCGGTTGCCCCCCTGCGGCCCGCCACCTTGCTCGAATGCAGAGGAATTACCGTCTGTTTCCTTTGCCGCCGATACGCACGGCATGGATGGTGATCGATGAGCCATGTGAATACCTCTTGAGTTGAAACGTCCGCGTTACAGAAAGATGCCCGCCCATTCCACCTCGCGACGACCACATTGACGCGCGCCGATAAAATGCCACCGGCGTTCGCCAACGCTAATAGTTAAACCCACAATTGTCAGAGGAAAACATCAAATTGTGTTTCATTAATCGACTTCGATAAGGTGCGCAGAAAGATTAACGGATAGGCAGACCTAGTTTACGGCGCGAAATTGGCGTAGCAAGGTAGCGCGCGCCTGCGCGGGAACACCGGTCCATCTGCGCGAACTTCAAGCAGACAGCTGGCCGGCCCCGACTAGACTCTTCGCTACCGACGGCTGCTACATGTGAATTGCGTATCGCGCCATATGCACAGCAGTCGCCGATGCATTCACAGCACTGCGGAACCGGGATCGCTACTTCTTCCCGGGCGACGCGACACCGGGGCTGTCATGCGATAAACTACTTGCAGTGATCTCCAACAATCTTGACGACGCACTGGAAATGACAGATAGGTCAGACAACAACAGCGATGTGCGGATTGACTGTGCGAAGGACATCATCGAGCAAGCGCGATGCGCTGGGCGATAGGGGCATTGAATTCTCATCCAAGGCGCAGGAAGATGCCGAATAATTTGACTCCTGAGCGCAGCGCACGCCATCAGATACTTGACCTAGCCTGCGAGGTCAGCCTTTACCGCGTAGTCGGTCGCCCATGTTTTTATGAGTTGGTCGAGCGTGCCCGCCATGTCGCTCAAGCAGCCGCGCGCGAGGGCGTGCCGTTGCATACGCCGCTGACGGAGCTGTTCATCGAGCAACAGCATAGGTATGGCAGCGGTGAGACGTTGGGATGGCATTATCGCCGCGCTTACTGCAGCGTCGACGCCAGCCTTGATCCCATGCAGTTTTTTTCAATCACCTACGCCAATAATTTAATGACCATCGAGAGCCGAAGGGTACGCGGCGCCAGCGGCGAAATTGTACTGAATGAAAGTTCATTGGACCAGATTATCGCGTGCGTCGAGTACGACACCCCACAAAGCTACAACAGCTGGGCTCCCGATGAGCACCCTGTCGGTGGCGCTCCCCTGTTACTGCGCATCGACGACGACCAGCCCCAAGTCGGCCAGCTTTGCCTGGAAGCTGGGGATCTCCACCCTTGCCGTGGTTCGCTCTACTTTGGCGAGCAGGTGCAAGAGAGTGAGCAAATGACAGCGTTCTGTCGACTGGGAGCGCTTGTGCACGCTTTATTCGCCGAGAATCGTCCCACTACGGCACAACGAGCCAATGCAGAGAAACGGGCATCGGAGATTATTGGTAAAGCCAGCTCCTTCTGCTTCTTTCCAAGTAGCGGATTCTGCTACTCATGCGGTGCTGATGTAACCGAAGGAGTGACCAATCTAGCCGCAGCGGCCTCAAAAACCGGCTGTCACTTATGCGGCGGAACGTGGTGCGATTGAACCTGAACGACTTCATTTGGCACCTTCCCCGCCCTTAAAGATAGGGAGGGTGTCAATAGCAGAATACCCGGAACACGAAACGACGGGCCGCCAGTTCGTCTGGCGCCTACAGCCGTTGCAGGTAGGTGACGTTTCAGCACATTTACGCTAGTGCCGAGCAACGGCCGCCCGATCGGGCTGGCGCTGCCGGCAAAGTCGACCACTTCGAGCCGGTAAAAGGTCACGCGCACGGTGGTTTCCGAGATGCCGCACAAGTTGACCTGGTCGAACGGTTGCGCGCGGCCCAGTCCAGCAGCGCGGCCGGTGCCAGCCGGTCGTCGCCGAAGATGACGTAGCGCAGCCGGCCCAGCCCGGACCTGGTGCTAGCAGGCTCGTTCCGGAGCCGGATCTCTGCCGCGTAGCGCAACTGGCCAGCCACCCAGTCGGGATAGGAACACGAGCGCGGAGGAAGGTCCGCGGCGGCGTTCAGCAAAAGTTCTAAGAAATTGAGCAATATGCTTAATGAAACACAGTCGGTGATAAGGCGCGCGACGATGGCGACGCCGCTCCGGCAGCACTCGTGAATTCCGGGGTGGGCGATGCGCAGCGTGCCTTCCCATACCGTGCACAAGGTTTCCTAGGCCGCGCCGGAAGCCGCCTGGTGCCTTATGCCTGAAGCCAGCGCGGGCGCCGATACCGGAGTGGGTAGGGCGGGCCTCCCTACCTTGCCGGAAGAATTCAGCGGCACTGCCGGTAGGGAAACGAAATCCGCCTGCGCCATGTAGGCGGGCAGGCCCCGGCCGAAGAAGTCGATCCGCTAGGAGCGGGTGAGAGCCGGGCCCGTCACCGGGTAGGCCCCCAGTTCATGGTAATTGCCAACGGCACCGGAGCCAGTAAGCTTCCCGCGGCCACGGCCGGGCGAGCGCAACCGGCTTACGATTACGCCGAGTTCAATCTGGAGACCGAGGATTTTTACCTGGTCGTTGGCACTGCCCAAGTATTTCTAAAGTGGTATCGGCCTGGCAGCTTCCCTGGTCGCCGCTGCGGTAGGCGCGCCCACCGGAAGGCAGCATGACGAAGCACTGCACGTTCTGCCGCGGGTCGTTACCATAGCGGCCCCCCAGGCCGGTGCCGCTCACGCCTGCCGCCACCGGGTGGACCGCTCGTCGAACACCAGCACCTGACAATTGGCCAACGCGCGCCCCAGCGGCACGATGGGCGCGTCAGGCAGCCGCCCGGGCGATGCGCAGGCCGGTCGCGTCGACGCAGCATCCGGTCGGTCCTTAGACATTGCTCACGGCGATGCGACATACGGCCGCGCTCTGGTACAGCGCGAGCGGCAAGAAAAGAGTACCTGGCGGTCCGAAGTTAGCGCCCAGGGCGGCGCAAGCGCTGTCGCGCAGGGGTGCAGTGCCGCCGCGTGAAGGCGTCGGCCAGGTTGCCGCATGGCTGCCAACCCTGGTGCAGGTATGCTGGCCACTGCGGCAGCGTGTTAGGCGAGCGCGGGGTATACGCCAGGATGATTCCCCCGCCGCAGCCATGCGCGCGTCCGGTGCAGCGAGATGACCATCAAAGGCATCAGCGGCAGGGCCGCGACGATCTGGAGGCCGATGCCAAGTTCAACTCCAAGAGCACAGAAAGCGTCTGCCCAGCACCGTCTGCAATTGGTACGCATGGGGCATAACCGAAGACTGCACCACTCAACGCGGAGATGACTGACAGTCAAGGCCTGCGCAATGCGATAGCGCCATCCTTTTTCATCGCGCTTAACGTCGATACGATCGCGACAGTGTTCCGGTTACGGAGGTGTAGGGCTGATCACGATCCCGAATTTGCACGAATTCGGTCTCTGTTGAAGTAAGGGCCGGTTAACCTCACATTTGGCCGTAAGGGTGAGCCGGATCTGCGACGACGACCTGACCATTGACTCGCATCATGAAATTTAATTCGGTCCTTAGATCGGCAAGGCAGCGCCAAGCGAAGCACTCTTCGGCGAGGATGCGCATCGCGGCTGAAAACTGATCGACGTCTTCTGGAGGGACAACAATATCACCTGATGCAATTCTATAACTGACGTCCAGCAGACGTGCGTGTACAAGACCTGGACTATCGGCGCGAAATGAGCCCCGATATCCATCAACGACCGAAACGACCCATTCGGGGCAGCCTTCCTGAAGGCGCTCAACAACCGCCGCGTGATAAACAGTATCTTCAGCATCGCTGGCCTGCTGTTCGAGCAACAAATCAACGCGCGGAAAATAATGGGACCGAGTACTCAACTTCTGCATGATTTTCAAGGTCGTCAAGTCGCGTGTAAGTTTCAGTACGCGTTCGTTATCGATGGCATAGACGAGTGAAAACGCCCCGTGCCCGAGAAAGTTGCCGACCCCGTCGTCCAAAATTGATCGCACGATAGGGTCGCACTTGGGCAAGATACTCAGGCGGTTCTGCGCTGCCCATTCTCGATTCAGTCGCGCCATTTCCGCTTGTCCGTGGGCATTCTGGTTCAAAATTCGTTTGCTTGGTTGGTCTCTGCGCATATGTTTTCTGGCGTAAGTTAAATTGCACAATGGGATAATCCCTCATTTCTTGTAGACGCTCTTGAGGCTAAGCGTGAACGGCTGGGCACTACACCGGGCGGCTCCAGCGCCGCAGTCCAGTTCCAGTGCTCATGCGTCTTGAATTTGGCGATACACTCTGCCTTCCATTATATTATGTAGCGCTACGGCGAGCGCGGCTCGCACGCCCAGCTTTCGGTTCAGCTTATAGCATCAACACCTAGCATCGCCGTCGAGTCCACGCTGGCACGAACGACACCACCACCTGACGCCCTTCGAGCAAGGGGCGCAGCTCCTCCACCTGGCCGGCGTCGAGAATCGCGACGTTCTCGCTCATGTTCCTGGTGAGATCCCCGTAATTTGATCCAGGTCGCGGCGGCCGTATGTCTTATTCGACATCATCATGACCTGTCCGGTCGAGCGCTCTAGGCCCACATAGTTGTGGTACACGTCCGGATCGTTGACCAGCTCAGGATAATCGTGCACCAGCTCGGCGGCGCGCTTCAAGCTGGCATCGTCCGCGTAGATGCAGAACACGCACGAATAGCGCTTCATCCCCATGAGGTAGACGATGTGCGGCTGCTGCCCGGCCGCTGCAATCGTCGCGTACACCGTCGCCTCGTCCATGGCATGGACCGCGAGCCATTCGTGCCACTCGCGCCCCGCCTTGATGTTCCCCCTGTCAAACTTGAACGGGACCATCTTCTTGCGCTTTGCCGACTCCTCGGCGCGCAGGCCCACGCAGTTGACCACAAGGTGCCAAGCCGGATGGCCTGCCGCCTTGCGGGCGTAGGTCAGGTGCCGGATCACCTTCGTTATCGGCCCGCGCTTGAGGTCACTGGTGCACTGGCGTTGCTCGGGCGATGGGAACATGCCGCGCTCCGCAACCATTTCAAGCAAGTCGCGCCGCGCGCGGCAAATGTGCAACGCCGCCCGCTGGTAGTCGCCTGGATGTGCGCCACAGCGCCGGCCCACTCGGCCCGGACTAGGTCGGCATGCACGAGCACCAGTTGGTCGGCCGGCACGATCTCGCGTAGCTGCAGATACATCGCCTGGCTATCCTTGCCGCCGCTGTGATTTACAACGAACAGGGCGCCGCGTTCGATCAGCACTGCCACCTCCGGTGGGACCGTCGCCGGTCCCGGCACGATGAAATCGAAGCTGCTTTGAATTGACGTCATGTTCGCCCCTGTTTGACTGAATGCATATTTCATCGCGCTGACTGCCTGATCAGGTGACATCTTTAGCAGTTGTGGCTCAGGCCAAACGTTGATCAGTCGCTTCCATCTCAAATACGGCATTCAACATTGCGACTATCAACACTAGAACCGACAGGATGGCGCAGCAAATCAGTGCCACATATTCGTAGGGCTCCATCACGAGTGGCATCACGTTCTTGGTATAGACGGACTCGTAGGCATACTGCAAAGTGGTCAGAAAGCCGTACACGCAAACGCCGTGCACCACCATGGCAATCACATACACGCTCCACATAGTCACGACGATGGTGGCCTCGTCGGGAAATTTGCTCGTCACGCAGACGCACCAAGAATACAGCGCCGCTAAGGCAAAGGTCAGCAGAACGTTGCGCCACGGCGCGACGCCGCCGCCAGTGACGAACCGGTAGAGGTGTTCGGCGGCGATGGGAACGCCGAACCACAGGGCGGTGAAGATAGCAACGGCTGCGGACATCACCAGGCCGGCGAGCACGCCGCATAGAACTACATTGATGGCGCAGCTCAGTGCAACATCGTGAAACGACCGCGGCTGCTTTAAATTTTTTTCATTCATGTTGAACTCCAGGTAGGTTATGGATGGCGACGGACCTAGTGGGCCCTCCGTCGCATTAATGAACCCCGAATCCGGTTGCCACCTTCGCTGAGGTAACACTGCGTTGCGGCCCAGCGCGTATTTACAATATATATTGACAAACATGGCTTTCAACGTGATTTGTAAATATGTAAGCGTGATAGTTTTGCTAGCGAAAACGCAATCGGGGCTTTATGCCCAAACCAGCGGAATTATCAGAATCCGCTAAAGGCGTCTCTGTCAAAATGACTTCCAAGCCAATCGAATGCCGCTTACCTCGGATTGCGTAATGACCAAAGAACTGACCGATGGATGTCGGACGTAGATGAAACTGTGCTTGTGGTTTAAGGAAAATGCCCAGCAGCTCCACCGGTCGCACACGACGCGGCCTGAATGGAAACAGTGGGACATCGTCACCTTGGCGTGCGTCTGGCGGGCGCTATGGGGTAGCCTGAACGAATCTGCGCTGCGCCTTGAAACTGGTAAGCGGGATGTGCAATCAAACTACTAGCTACTGCTGATGAAGCTCCCAGTAGTACCCCCAGTGCCCTCATGACTACCATGGGATATTGATAAGGTTGGGCAAGGTGCTGGACAGCGAGAAAAAGATTTCACTCGTCGATCTGGTCGACGGCGATCGCCACCGGAGCCAGGTCGGATATGTCGCGGCTCTGCAGGCGCAGGCCAGCCCTGGTGCGCATTTTCAGCGGTTGCGTTGGCGTGATTGCCCCGCAGCTACGACGCCAGCGCCACTCTGATTCTCCATTCTTCCCATCGCGGCCTCGCATCCTTAAATTTCTCACACGAAAGTGAGACTTGATCCATCGCAAAGATCATCGATATTGCAGGACGATCGATTGACTTTGCATTTTTGTGGATCAGTATGGATGCGTAGTGGATGCGTAGTGGATCCAATTTTTACTTAATCAGGCTGATAGTTACTGAAGGGGAATCGACATGTTTGGACTGCTGAAAAAAATCTGGATACAACTGACCGGCACGCTGCATGATGCTGTCGATAACAACAGTAACGTCGGACGGACGGCTCGTCAGGGCGTGCGCGAACTGGAGAAGCAAATCGGCAAGGCGGAGGACAGCATTGCTGCTGTCGATGCCGAATTGCGCCTGATGAGGAAGGACCATCAAACAGCCTTGAAGGACGCCGCCAAGTGGGGCGAAGTCGCCGGACGGCAGCCAACGAAGGACGCCGCGAGGAGGCGCTAGGCGCGATCAACAATCAGGTGTTGGCGGAGGAGCGCGCGCAGGCGTACGAGAAAAACGCCAACGACTTGGCACCGTCGCTCGCCGTGCTGAACCAGCAGCTTGCCGAGCTGCGCATGCAGAAGCAGCAGCGCGAAACGGCCGCCACCCTGCTTGAGGCGCGCAGCAAGGTTGCCAAGGCCAAAACCAATGCGGCGCGCACCATCGGCAACGTCGGCCAGAACCCAGGCGTCGATTTCGAGGCGCTTGATCGCAAGGTCGACCGTCAGGAGGCGACGGCCGCCGCCCTAAGCGACATGGCGAGTGCGCGCGCGGCCGTCAATCCTGATCTGCATCTTGCAGATCTTCGACGGCGCGACACCGTCGCCGCCAAGGCCGCCGAGTTGGGGTTGCTGACGGTGGAATCGGCTTCCCCCGGGCAGATTAGCAGAGACAAACATGCGTAGCCCAGCATGCCTGTCACTACTCCTGCTAGTGGCTGATCCTGTGGTCGCCGAGCCGCTAGCGGCATCCGCTTTAAACGGGTTCAATTCGGCGTTATGGCCGCTGCTGGACGTTATGAGCACCGTTCTCGGCATTGTCGGCTTTCTATACCTGGCCATCTTGGTTTATCGCGCCCTGGCCAACGACAGGGATATTGAAAAAATATTTGTCGAGCTACTCATGGTGATGGTAATAGGATTTGGGTTGCAAATTGTGAGAATATTTATTGATCGCCCTGCCCAAAACGAGGCCAATGCCCCCGGCCTGTTTTCGCAGCTGGTTGAGTGGGTGGGCAACCACTGGAGCGGCTTGGCGCTCGGGGCCGGTGGCATCGCAGCTGCTGCTGGCGTCGCGCACATGGCGTTCCGCTTGCACAACCGACGCGCTATGTCGCGCAAGGCTCGCCGCCAAGTGCGCGAAGTGCTCAACGCCCTCGACATCGTGGAACACTACCGCATGTACTGGGTCGGCACGAGTCCAGTGGACGATGCCGTGAAGCGTCTTCGTCTAAGCCGCATCGAGTCCCTCGATGTAGCGAAAGACCAACTGCTGAATCTGCTGGAGCATACCCACAATGGTGTGATACTGGACGATGAGATGCTGAAGAACTTCAAGCACATCCAAAACGACGTGGAGAAGAAGGCCATCGACGGCATCGGCACGCGAGTTGTGTGGCCTCCCGGTGGCGAGGCAGATAAAGGTAGCGACGAAGGTCATGCTGACGCCAAGTGCGGGGCATTCCTCATCCAGAAGCGGCCGGACCGGACTGGACAGCATGGAATCGACTGGGTTTCACGAGCACCTATCCAGTCGGACCAAAATGGTGCCGGCGGACTAAGTCTAGCTGCGGTCGGTCTTGTCGTCGCCGCAGCGCCAGTGCAGCAGACCGACTTCACGCCCGGCGACTCAGGATGCCGCGCAAGCGATGACGGCGGCCGCATCGTGATATCCGGAGGAGATAGCTTTGGCTGCGCCGGCAACGAATCAGACAGCAACTATCAGTAGGAGAAATGGATGGACCATACTCAACCGCAAAACATCGTGGACGCATTAACCGAATTGAGCAGAACGAATGAAGGTAAGTCGAATACCGCGCGCCTGCGTGAAATCCTCCCGGCCGTGGAGGCCACGCTGAAATCCGGCGTCACCAGGGAAAAAGTGTTACTGACCCTGAATGCCCAAGGTTTCGACTTAACGATGATGGGTTTCAAATCGGCATTGCAGCGCCTGCGCAAAGAGAAACGGTCCAAATAATGACAAGGGCGTGGCGGCCGCAACGGCCGGCTGCGATTCGACACATAAGTCAATCAATTAATCAATCAATCAACGATGCCATTTCTATTCGCCTTTACGTTACTGGGATGGGCCCACTTGATCGCGTTGTACCGATCGCTCACGAGCGGCCGCCAGCCCTTCCTTCATATGCTCGCCCTCTTCGCCTTTATGCTGGCCTTCCTGGACGCGGCCTACCTTTCCCCGCTTAACAGTCGGGGCGTGCCTGGGGATGCGCGGAACTGGGTGCCGACGGCCGTGCTTGTCTTCGGTCTCCTCAGCATGGCCGCCTTCGGATGGAAGTTCTACTTGATGTACCGCAGTGGCGGCGATAAAACCAAATCAGGGTGGAGCTCCGGCCTGAGCCTGACGTTCGTGTTGCTGGGGGTATACATGACCGGTGCGGCCGTCGACCACATGACGTTCTTCAGCGATCCGAACAACGCCGGTAAGGCCGACGCCTACGCGCTCGGCGCGAAAGACATCCAGTGCGAGCAGATGGTCCTCGTGCGCCTGACAAGCACCGGAGCCGACTACCGCTGCCCTGTCTCGCTTACGCTTGGCGTCATGTCCTCAGCTCCTTTCGTGCCTTGGCCGTCGTATTTACCCGGCCACAGCCGCGAACTGAAAACAGCGATCGAGGCGATTTCCGTCGAGGCGTATCGCCTCGACGGAAAATGAAACAGTGTGTACTTTTAGTGTTTCACATGGACGCGCAATCTAGCGCCGCAACGACACATGCCCGGATAAACGCGGCATGGGACCAGATCTCGGGGCCAGTATGTTTGCCTACCACCAGTCAAAGGCTGGCGCTGACCTGGCTTGCGGGGGCTGGCTGGCGACAGTAGGACATAGGCACCCCGGCGTGCGGCTCGCTGTCGCTATGGGACGCTTGAATGCGTCCCTGCTGCGGCCCGGCGAAGGCTGGCCGGAACTGCATCCGGACTACCAGCAGGTGCTGGATAAGCTCAGTGCAAGTGCCCTTGTTCATGAATCACTTGTGCGGTGCGAAGCACGAGCGAGTGATGACGCCATGCACCGTGTTTGACGAATCGTGGAACTCACGCTGACCACCAAGGAAATTCGCGCCTGGTGGCGCCCGAGCGCTGGCCGGTAGCCAGCATGCGATGGAGACAGCCATGGTAACGAAGAACAAAGCGCCCAGACCAATAACCAAGACCCCGGTGCCGCGCAACGCACCGAGCAAGAAACCCGGCAAACCTTCGGGCGACGGTCGCGGAAACAATCCGCCGAAGAGCAAGTAGCTACTCAGCGCCGAACCGACGCAACCTCGCATCATAGGAAAAGATGGTGTCGGCATTTGATGAAATCTTCAGTTGTAGCTATGAGAGTGAGACGCACTCTTGCCTATACATGCGTCGGAAGGATCAAGCAAAGATCAAGCGCAGACGCAGTGCACCAAATGCCTGGCTGGGAAAGACTCATTGGAACCACTTACAGACTCGGCTCGTCTAACAAGGAAAACCGAACGTGGCAGTGATCGACGCATTGTTCAGTAAGGCCAACATGAAGTGTACCGTGTGTGGTGCGCCAGCTGGCGACTGCGACTGCTGGGAGCGGTGCAGCTGTGGGTGGTCTGCGTGTAAAGGCGAACCGTTCAGTAATCCAAAAACCAAGCGGTACACGACCAAGGTCAAGTAGGGCAATTATAACCACTCCACCAAGCGGTATGAGTAGGGGACAAACCGGCGCCAACTTGGTGCTCCGCACCGGCCGGTAGCCGATCAGGAGGTCAATTTATGATTACGTTAACTCGCAGCACCGTAGTGATGGTAGTTGCACTGGTCTTATCCATTCCAATCTTGATTTTCGATAACGCACGAGTGCTTTTAGGAACCAACCTTTACCTTCTTCTGGTGGCTACAGTAGGAGCAACCTATTTCATTGGTTTTAGCCTTTGGGCGTTCGATCGAAAATAGAAAATACGAACCACGAACGGCTGCCAAGGCTGGCTGACCAGAGATCGAACCGGCACTTGCCAAAAGGATCGCACGCGTCCAGGCACCATTTCTTGTGAAAGCCGAAGAGATGGCAAGCCATCCAGCTAAAGACCTTCATTAGATATCGGAACATCCTGCCTCCTGGGCGCCCCATACCGGCCGGCGCCGGCAAGGAAAACATATGATTCGGGCACGCCATACGACAGATGATAGTTACGACGTCGCCAAAGGCCATATGAGGCTCACAGTTCAGTTGCATGTACAGGCTCCATCCGTAGACACATATTTCCCCGTTCAAGGGCGTGCTGCATGCCGATGCGTATGCCGGCTTCAATGCCCTCAAAAAAGGCGGCGCAATCGAAGAAGCGGCCTGTTGGGCGCACCCGCGTCGCAAGTTTTACGATCTGCATACGGTACGGCGCGCGCCACCGGCGATTGGGGCGCTGCGGCGCACTGCCGAACTCCATGTCATCGAGGCCGAGATCCGTGGCAAAACCGCCCGACGAACGCAAGGCTGTTGGGCAGAAATGCTATCGACCGCTGCTCGTCAATCTCGAGTGGTGGTTGGGCACCGCGTTTGACCAGCTATCACGAAAATCGGTCACTGCAGCGGCGATTAAGTTCTCCCTCAACCTGTGGCCAGTGCTGCTGCGTTACTGTTGCGTCGGCGCCATCAAAATTGACAACTCAGCCGTCGAACTGGTCCTGCGCGGCGTAGCCATTGGCTGCGGCAACTACCTGTTTGCCGGTACCGACAGAGGGGGAGAGCGCGCCGCCGCCATCTATCGCATATCAGCCGGTTATGTAGTAGGGCACAGGACATGCTAAGTAAAATGCGACGCTATTTGGCTATTTTGTTGGCGGCCATGAAGCCGCTGGCGATAGTAAGCTAACGGTGATGCTTTCCGCAGGCAACGCTTCAAGTCGACGCAGACAGCCCGCAAAAGTCAAACTACGGTTGCGCCGTCAGCGCTCTTGACCCCGCCCAGAAGGGCGAGCTTCGCCGCAACCGATCTAACTCAAATCGAAATGCTCTCAATCGCCTTGACATAGGAATGGCGCATAACTATCGTGAAGTTGATGCCATTGATTTTCTAACAAAGAAAACATCCACTCCAATCCCCACCGTCTTCTTCAACTGGCGAAAGGAAAAACCATGTTGGAAATTATTTGGACATTCATATTTCTCGCCATCAGCAGCTATTGCTTTTGGCGCGACTCTGATCCCTGCCCCAGCACTTGGTGGGGGTGGCAGGAAGCAGGAGTACTTGCTCAGATGATTGTGTTGGTTCTATCCGCAAGAGTAACAGTCGTTCCCGTTTATGAATGGCTAGAAATAGTCATACCTCACTCTCCGTTTCCACTTTACATTTTAACTATCATTTTTTTGATGTTTGCTATTCTTATAGCTTACCTGGGCGGCATCGCTCTATTGCTGATTGCAGCGGCAGAAAAATGCAGAATGTGGACGTCAGCAAGAGGGAGAAGCTTGAAGCACAGGCAGTAAGTGCCCAAGCAAACCCGTAATTACCTCATAAAAACCCGCACCAGATGGTGCCCGTCTGCTGGCCGGCCGCTGGCGAAAAGGAAATTGCTATGTTCGATATCAACCGATTTTGTGATACAGCGCGTGCTGATCTTGACGCCTATGCAGCTAGCCGCAAGCGCGATGTGGCACGAGGTGCCGAAACCCCGGAACTGGCCGCTTTGCTAGTGCAAAAGTATGGATACGGTTTAGCGAAGGCCGTTCGGCTTGCTGCCGAATTGGCAGACCATCCATTGCCAGATTTAATCGCCGACGTTGATCGTGCGGTGGCTGAAATCGATCAGGACTGGCGCGTCAACCAAGTGCTCCGATTTGAGTCAAGGCCAGCATCAATCAGTTACACCAAAAATGGGTAAGAATTTCCCTGGAGTATGTTACCCGCCCCGGATGTCAGCCGGACAATGAAGCGCGATGATCATAATTTGTTTTGTAGAGTTTCTTGATGGAAACTTAAAAATCATTCCCGGCGTTGTCTGCATCAAGGCTCCGCGGACCTATCCGGTCAGTGATTGTGGAAAAAACAAAAAATGAACCACGCAGATCTCTGTAGCTTGGGTGTCAAATGGCTACGACGGCCTGCAAGCCAAGTTGGCCCAGGCTGCAATATCGCGGCAAGCGAATGCACCGGATCCTACAACGGAGAGATTACTGACGCGATCGGATTCCGTAGTGTCGGTGGCGAGCTATACAGTGTGGTTGTTGAAGCAAAAGCCACACGCTCCGACTTTCTCGCCGACGCAAAAAAGCCGCACAGGAGCGGTGCTGTCGTCGGCATGGGGATGTTTCGATATTATCTTGCGCCAGCTGGCCTGATCCAGATTACGGAATTGCCAACAGGCTGGGGGTTGATCGAAGTTTCGCCGCGAGGCGCATTACAGCTTAGATGCGGACACGTCCTTGAAAAGCCTCAAAAAGAGCTTGGTTGGCGCCGGGATTATTCCAAGTGGAAACATACTCACAATGCCGACCGAGAAACAGCGTTGTTGGTTCGTCTGCTTGCCCGTGTTGGTGATGTCGAAGCACTACAGTTGAGTTTGAAGGTAGCCCGCAACCAAGTCGCCAAAGCTCAAAAGATCATCGCCCAGCAACAAGTTGAGCTGCGGTCATCCCTGGTCCGGTACTATGAACTGCGCCAGGAGTATGAGAAGGTGACGGGTAATGGGCTAAGCCATCCGGTAAAACGCAATATTGACCCTGCGAAGGTAGCTGCTTCAATCAAGGAGATTTCTCCCGCCTTGGTGACGCCGGTATGTCGGCCGGCCGCCGACAAAGGACGGGAGCCATGAGTGATTTCCAACAGGTAGTTCGGACCGCGATGCGTTCGTCAGCTTGACGAGCGCGGAGGAGGCTTGCGATTCGTTGGTTTTCCATGCGACAAATTCGCGGAAGTGATCAATCGCAACGACAACGTTGTTTTCGACAAACGCGAAGCCAATTTCCTTTTACGCCCCCCGAACTTGCTCAGATCTATGTGGCTATTATCCAATGTCGATCTCGCGCGGGACATTTAACGATCACGTCACTATGATTGCTATCGAACACCGGCGTCCTCAGAAACTGCCCTCCGCATGCCTGATGTTATTGCATTTGGAGCGATGGTCAAGCTCGCAGCAGGTACCGCATCTGAGGAAACAGAATAGCAGTGAACTCATCATAACGGCGGTCGCGTTCTGCTGGCAGCCCTCGTAGCCAAGTTTCGACCTTTTCGGCCTGCAAGGCTGTGGCCGACGGTACGAACGCCGTCCAGCCCAACAAAAATAAGTGATGGAACGGCGGGCCGTTGCGTCGTTCACGCGTCATCGCCCCCGCCAGCACGCAGAAGGGGTCTTGGCATTTGGACGCTAACGGTCGGTTGCCGTGGAAGCTGAGTAATACTGGCAAAATGCCTTTCTCGTCCCAGAATGCACCGTCCAGTCCCGCGTCAAAATCGCTCTGCCAGAATCGGTAACGCGTCAGTCCATACAAGGCCGAAAACAATTCAGTGCGCGAATCGGAGGTCGACGATTGGTAGTACTGCACGGCCAGCACGAGTATGTTGTCGAGTGCCACTTGCCAACTGTCCTTCACCTCATAGGCGCAGCGATTCAGGGCGGCTCGTGCTACCCTCCCCCATTGTTTCTGCGAATGCAGCGCCTTATCTACAGCTGCCTGATCAAGATCGCAATACTGCCCACCCCGGACGCGATCGCGGCCGTATTGCTCCATCATCTGAATCGTCAATGCACTTTCTATGCATGCGGCGTCACTTTCGGATGTCAAGCCCGTGTCGGTGCAGCGCTGCACGCGCAACGGCTTATGCCGCGTGGTCCATTGCGCGGCTACCCCGGATTCGTGCTTTTTGAATCGCGCCTCGACATTGCGAGCTATTCCGACGTAGAAATTGTCATTGGCTAGTTCAAGCACGTAGAGCCAGAAAGTGCGCGCTCCCGCACGTGGTATCGTCGGCTCGACAAGCTTGGTAGTGGTGTCATGCCCCGCTTGCCCTAGTTCGACGAATTTATGCGCACGCTCGACGTCGATCGTCTGGCCGATAATCCTGCGTCTCCATCCCTTCGATAGAGGCAAGGCGACGCCGAGCAGCCCAAGCTGCTCATGAGTGAAGCCATTTCGCGGGCTGGCGCCGGAGCATAGAAATTCTTCTGTAATTTGCACGGTTGGGACGGCATTCTCATCGCGATGATCGGTCATTCTACGTTCTCGTATGGAAAATTATCATTAAATGTTGATCCTGATTGTGCACTCCCCTTGTTTCTCTAAACGACTTTCTTACCCCTCTTCATCGATAGTAGTCGGCCTAGGGGAACAGTAGCGCGGTGTTCCACCCACAGCAGCATCAACGTCATGGCTTTGCGGCGCAGCTCGTGGTCCAGGCGGCCGTGTCGATTTTTAATCCCTCGTGGGCGCTCATGATGCCGCCTTGGCAGCGATAGCGGCGATTTCGGTGCTTTTCAATGCCCGGATAACACTCGCGCATTCACCCGCGTCCAACATGTGATCCGCCCGCATGGTGGCATCGTCAAACAATTCGATGACTTTCGCGGCGAATTCGTAGGCACCATCAGTGGAATCGCCCTGCGCTGCTGGGGCGGCGAGTTCCAACATGCTCCTGAATATTGATTCGGCAATGTCCTGCTGGATTTCTGTGCCTTTCAAGTCGGCATCGAAGTCATGCACAACGCCAGCCCCGCGCAAGCAGTCTTGCAATTGCTCTGCACCACGTATGACCATTTCATCGGTAGGCCAGCCATCCGGCACGGCCACGGGCTGCACCGGGGCGCGGAAAGCCATTTGCTCGGCAGCTGAAAAGCAGGATGCCTTGCAGAATTTCCCGGCGGGTAATTCAACCGAGGTTACGCAGCCGCCGACGCCATTGCAGCCGCATGCAACCGGATCTTGCGCCTGCATCGGGGTGGCTGCAAGGGCGGCGCGGGCCACCAACATGGCCGCAGCTTGCTCCCTTACAAAAGGCGGTGCGCTTTCATCATTGACGGCAGCGAATAGATCATCTTCACTGCATGCGGCTGTTGTCGGGTCGCTCGCCAGCAGGCGCGCAAGTGCTGATTCAATCCGGGCTGCGCGCTCATCTGCTACCACTTGGGACGCGGCGGCGGATGGAAGCTGACGAGGCTCAGCATACGAATCAGGCAGCAGCCAATCAGCAAATGCAGTCGTAATGTGGCGGCCAAAGCCAATCGAGCGCAGCAAGCCGATTTCCACAAGCTGGCGAATTTCATCCTTTGGCACATCGTGGCCACCTGAATCCGGGTCTTCGCAGCACTCACGAAAGCGGCGCAGTGCTTCGATATAATTTTCCTGAATCTTCATTCTCTTCTCCTATGTGCGGCCCGACGTGCGGGCCAGTCCCTACCCCAACCCTCCGCTGCGCACCATGGAATCGTTTTGCGCTACCGAATCAGCGACAAGAGCACTTGCTTTGGCACACACGCCGGCGATAAGCTTCCAATGTTCTTCGCTTCCCTGCTCGATGCTATGCAGCACGCGCACCAGATCGGCTACAACCTTCCGCCATTCATCCGGAACAGCCAATGGCTGCACTGGCGCAGAAATACTGCCGCCGCGTTGCTGGATCATCATGGCAATGTTTGCCACGTCCAGAGGGTCACCCTTGTCTACATGGACGCGCAGCAACGCCGACAGCGATGCGATGCTGCACTGTGCCGGATCATCCCAGCCACCACGGCCTTTTGCGCGGGATGATGCCAGCTTGTCTTTCATGGCGGCGGCGCAGCGATCCACTGCTATATCGTCGGAATGTTGCGCCTGCACTGTGGCGCCGGAGAGGGCGGCGGCGCTATACGCAACAATTTCAGCATAAGCGCATGGCGCATAGCACAAGATAAACTCGACCAAATCCCGCTGAGAGATGTTGATCTTTGCGATTGTTGATGAACCACCCCAAGCTTTGGGGCCAGCGATTCGATAGGAAGTATCCGCACCCTTGACGCCAGCAGTTGCAAGAATCCCACCTTCTGCATTTTTTGCAATCTCAAACTCGTAAATTTCCATATCCATACTCTTCTCCTATGTGCGGCCCGAAGCGCTGGCCTGGCTCTACCTCTTCCCGCCGATGTGCGGCTTGGAATCGTCTTGCGCTGGCACGCACGCCAGCAATATGCTTCCAATGATCTCACTACTATCAGCAGTCACAAGTCGGCATAAACCAAAAAAATGGCCGTCGACGTCGTCGAACACCCGGTCCTGGCGCTGCGCTGCACATGCGGCCAACGCCACCGCAGCGCATTCGTGGAGGCTGTCACGCAGGCGGTGCACTACGGCCCCAATGTGTGGGCGTTGCGAGTGCGCATGACGCAAGAACAATTACTGTCGTTCGCGCGCGCCACGCAACTGATCAATGACCTGTTCAGCATCGCCATCTCGCCGGCCACGCTCCTGACCTCAGTCGACGAGGCGAGCGTGGCCCTGCAGCCAACCGCTGGCACCATAGCCGACAGCCTACGCGCCGCGCCGTCGGTGCACGCCGACAAACCGGACTGCGCGTCGAGAGGAAATTGCACTGGCTGCATGTGGCCGCCAACGACAGCCACACCAGGAATGGCATGCATGCCAAGCGCGGCATGGAGGCGATCGCCGCGCAAGCCATTCTGTCGAAACTGCTTGGCGTACTGATCCATGATTGCGGGGCGCCGTACTGGTAACTGGCCGGCATGCATTCCCTGTGCAACGCCCATTCGCAGCGCGAATTACTCTACATCCAAGAACTCATCGGCGAGCTCTGGCCCGCCAGGATGAGCGAACTGCTGCTGCGCGCCAACGAATTGTGCGAAGCGGCACGGCGCAAAAACATCGCACTCAGCGACGCCGACATGCCCGGCTTTGCGTACCCGCTACGACGCCATTCTGTCCAAGGGGGAACGGCGTCATCGCGCCCGATTCAAGCCCGGTGGCAAGGCTGGCCGGGTCAAGCAGTCCTTCACCTTCATTTTTCGCCTTGGACACTGACATGTCCGTGTCACGGTAACGGCCAGCCGGGGCACCATCGTCGCCAAAACCGAGCGCCGGTTAAAGCGGTACTGCAAGTCGACCAGGTAGCGCTGCGCATATTTAGCTAATTTGAAGGATCAGGTAAATCTCCAGATACCACTTCGTCAGCGGCAGCTGGCTACGCTCCATCATGGGGCCGGCCAACAGGCTGGTCTGATGCTGCCACGCCAGGCATTGTCAGTAGCGCAGATTGCGCCGCTTAAACGTGTACTGGAAGGCGTCGCTGCCGCATGCAGGATACTGGATGTCCTGCGGCCAGCGCTCTCTCAGCAGCGTCACCTCACACTGTTTCTCCGTGCCGTAAACGGCCAGGAAGTGGGTCACCAAAAGTCGTTTTTGTAACTGGATTCGCTTCCCTATGATAATTCCTCGTATCACGTTGGACGGGTCACAGCGGAACTGGTCCTGGCTTTAGGACATAATCAGGTTTTGCTATGCGGAAGAAATCGTTTCCTATTCCAGGCTAGATTTCTGGTGCTCAACAATTTTTTTCGTGGCTCTTTCAATTTCCTGTTCATGCTGCCATTCCTTAAATTCAATTAGCGTTTCAACAGTAACCATTTCGACAACCCGATTTTCCAAGAAGTTTTTTAATTCAAGTTTTTCTTTTATATCCAACATTGCCAAGCTTTGCGCTACTATTTCAGAATTTAAACATTTCCAAAATAACAGGAAAGCAACAGCAGATATTGTCAAAAATAAAATGGATGCCAAGCATGCTCCAAGATAATAAAATTTTGGTAGCCCATCAAAAAACGCGACATAATCGAGTAATTTCATGAGTATATATCCAATTGGCGCTAAAATAGACAATTCCAATATTCCGAACATAATAATTTTTGTCATTTTGGAAATTATTATGCTATTCACAGTAACGTTCAAATTTTTGCTGCTCATATATTTCTCCTTTTGCCTTATGTAAATATAAAAATATATAATGCCTCACGTATACTCAGCAATCGATTCAATTAGTTCGCATACTACATCTAGATGTAAAGTTCGATCACCATTGCACATACACTGTCTCGCCCCTACAAAACGTCTCCCCACAAGTTGATACTCGCATCATTGGCTATCCGATAACAGGTAGGCGATTTCGCTGATAGTGCAATGCAATCATCACAAGCCTATGCCATAAAACATTTACTTCAAGGGAGAGACATAGGCCCCACTGTGGCTTGGCCAAAAGTCCGCTGGATGTTGAAGCTGACGGTCATGCACACGGCTGCGCATACCTGGTGCAGACCCTGTCGTTTTCCGACCTGCACCGTCGCCTGCGCCATGTCGCCGGTGCGAAAGCCAAACACCGCCTTTTATCGTGTGAGTTAAGCGCGTGGAAAACCAAACTGATCGAGCCGGGTCATGGTCGGGGCGATCGCTAGGAACATCCGGATGTCTTGCGCGGCCTGTTGACCAGGAGCGCTCTTAACCCGGTCCTTCAGGGCGGGGCGTAAACTGTCATAGAAGATGAGATTACTGTCACCAAAGATGCAATTGGGATCATCATTTAAATGCGGTCTTTCTCCTATGAGAACCTGTTCAGATTAGTCGAAAATGCCGTATTAGGTAGGTGCAACCACGCCGAAATTGAGGGGAAAGCTGCTGGGTTGGTAGGTGGGTAGTTATGAAAGGAAGTTTGCTACCGCGTCGGCAGACATTAAGCAGCAGAGTGCCGGCTTTCCCTATACTTACGTTGAGTCCAGGCCGATGATCAGCAGCAGGAACAAGGTGACGCCGGTTAGGCACCGGGCAGCAGCTGGTGCGCGCCGTCGACGTGGTGATGGCCAGCGCGCGGGCGGCAGCCGAACAGCTGCAGGAGCAGCTCGGCCCGGCCCGGCGCTGGCTTCGTAGCCGGCCAGCGTCACCTGCTGATAGTCAACGCCGCTGATGTCAGAATTCAGCAGCAGTTGCGTGTCGAAGCGCTCCCGTTCCTGGGCCAGGTGCGCGACTGGCGCCAGGCGGCGCAGCCGCTCTATCCACGCCATGGTCGTGTTGATGCGAAGCCCATGGACGGCAGTAACCGTCCTGGCGGCAGGGTAATTTGTTGAAATACCGCGCGCAGATACCCAGAATGCTCAGACATCGCATGGTTACGCGAGAATGCGGTCCTTCTGGGAAGGCAACGATGCGATGCGTTAGCTTGTGCAGAATCTCCAGTTGCACGACGGGTCCAGCCCGGGTCATCGAAATGAACGATGTTCGTGATTCCTCACAACGCCATACCTTCGTTCAGCTCGAACCTACTAAAAGCACCGGCCTCTGTCGACGTCAATCCGCAAGTAGGCGACCACGACTTGAAATTTTAGTATAGGGGACTAAAATGACGGTGCTTTTTGTGGGAATCGCTCTCACATTGCTCTTGTGTTCGCCAATCGCTGGCTGCATGAGATCTTGCAAAGAATGACTTTTTGCAAGCGTTGCGGTCGTTACCCGCCATCATAGATATCGGCTTCGGTCGATGACGTGTTTTTCAACGTCGTATCGCACGTACGGTGCTTGTCATCGCACGCATTTCGTTTTGCCTTCTAGCAAACGATAGCAACGGTGGTATGCCGTTGCCATACAAGGCCCAGCTTTCGAGTTTCGGGCCTTCTTTTGTTTGCGCGCTGCATTTCATCAAGGCGCGTTTTTGCTCATTCGGGGAACATCCGTACCCCGACAACGGGCATAGGTGTCCCCATTTTTTTTGGAGAGGCATCATGACCACATTACATCGCGCTTTTTCTGACTCGTCCAATTGCTGGCTTGTCGGCGGAAATGGTCACAAGAAACCAGGTGGCCAGCGACCTACACCATGCTACTTGCTGGTTACCCGACCAGTTGCCATTAGCGTTGACCTGGAAAAATGTCCTCCGTCAACGCTGCAAACGGTCCTCGATAAATGCTGCAAGCTTTTCAACGTATTGCGCGCCTGGTGATCTACCAGCGTCGCAGTGTCTCGCAGTCCTAGTACTGCGTTAGGCATATTTTAGCGGGAACGTGGAGGTTCCCACCGGGACCTGTCGTTCCCATTTTTTTTAAGGGGAACAACATGTCCACAAAAAATTATCATCGCAATCCGGATCAACGTGACCTCGATGTAGAGGAACACAACCGCGGCACATGGCAGGTACCGAGTAACGACCAGCATGACGCCGTCCGCCGTTACGTCAGCAAGGCTCAACAACGCCCTGGCAAAAGAAAGCCAACGGCGTTGGATCAATGGGAGCAACGGGCCTGGATCAGTTTTTACAGGAACATCGGTGATCCCATCGTGGCGGCCGAAGTCATCCGGCTCCTCGACAGCAATGGCGATGTTCGATCCGAGCATCTCGGCCTGTACATGCAAGCGAAACGTTCGATTCGCTTGAACAAACAGCGACAGCTGCGAGAGGAGCGAATTGCGGCAGCGGTACGCATTTGTATGCGTGCGCTATTCATTGCACCGTGGGTTGCAATAATTCAAATTGCGATGCGCACTGTGCGATTCGTGGGCAATGTTTTGGTGGCATGCACACCCGACCGGGTAGCAGAACCAGCAGAACGGCGTCTGCACGAGTTGCGTCAAAAAGGAGGGTTTGCCGAGCCAGCCGAGACCAAAAATGTCGCTAAGTCGAACAGCAGCAAATCGACCAGTGCCAAGTCGGCTAGCAATTAGCGATCCCGAATGAGGTGCATCGGCTTAACCAACCTGGCGAATTGCAGCAACGGTATCATCGATGAGTTGATGATATATCTTGGAGTCAGGTGATGTGCCCCAGTAATGTTTTTTGCATTGTTCGATATAGACGTCGAGGTCATCGATGCTTTTCACCCCCACTGGCTTAATCAGAGTGAGGCGTGTCAAGCGTTCGATATCCCTCGACGTTAGTCGAATAGTATTCCCAAGTCTCAACATAAAAACCCCGATCCTCCGCTATTCTGCAATTTATAGTGGTTAGCATTGTGCAACCTGACGGCGGCACAATACTGCACCGTTTAGCATAGACACGGTCGCTCCGCAATTCAAGCTCATGCCTTCGGATCACGGCATTTTTCGCTGGTTTCCCCATCAGCAGGTTTTGATCAGGTAGGGGCTATGCCGCTTCTATCACCGAACGCTGACGACACAAAAAGTGAACCAGGTGGCCGGCAACCAGTCCATCGGCATGGCCGACTTGCGTAAAACGCTTTCGGACTCGCGTCGCGGTCCCGCCCCCTGGCTGCGAGACGCACGCTGCGACCCAAGGGGCAACAAGCCGTCAAGGACTTGGAGAAGGCACGCATGCATTATTCCTGTCGGTGCCGCCGTATTCCCTCCCTTCAATTACGAAGGTATTGGCGACATGCGTCCGCTGTCCAGAACCGAGCCAAATCAGTCGCGACCAGGCCAACGGACGTTTTTTTTGCCCAAGTCGGGCTAGCTGCGGTCCTGGCTCTACCGAAACGTGCTGGTCGATATGCGCAACGTCCCCCTTAGACAGTCGCGCCGCAGGTGATCGACGGCACAAGGTTGGTTATGCTGCCACATAGACGAGCAAGAAGTGGCCGCACCACGTCCACCTATCGGCTGACAACCGAAAGGCTCAGGTAAAATCCCTATGCACCAAATGCGGTTGAACAATAAGACGCCAATGTAGTCAGCGCGATTAATGTTTTGAACGTGCGTACCGCTTTCTCGCCTGTGAAAAGTCGGTCCAATCAGGCCTTTCGATGAAGGAAAGGCGCATCGCCCACGCCGCCGAAGCGATAAAAATGGTGTTCGTTTATGCACCGTCCGAGTGTTTTTCCCTCCAAACAGGAAGGACGTCAAATGCCGGAAAACAACGCCACCTCACACGACAACCCTTTCGCCGACCCTACTGATAACCGAACCGGCGCCAAGTTTCCCTATCGATAGCGATGGGCGCGGTGCGCTTACTGGCAAGATTGCACATCACACCGTGGTGTTCGATTGACCCTTGGGAGAACAGCTCAAATAGTAACTGCGACGCGAAGCGAACGACGATATCGTTGGTAAACAAACCCTGCGTGGCAACCGACATGCGCACTGAGCAGGATGGTTTATTGTCATCGGCGATCATGGGATCGAGTAGTTCAGGAAATAACTCCGTCACACACGGCAGACGCGGTCCCCGCTCACTGTCAGGGGACCGATGTGGTACTGGCTCCCCCAATATGACCTGTGCATCCGACTCACGGTTGCCCAGGTCAAGCCAGTATGCATAACGTTTTCGCGCAAACAGGTATGTGTGGATGTCGCGGCGCGCGGCACGTGTATCGACGCAGCTGATCAGGATATCACGCTGCGCGCCATAGCTTCCACCATGGGATTGCCAATACTCATGGATCGTACAGGGATAGGCCATCCAGTCGAGTCCCCAAAACTGATTCAGGCGGTTGATGCTGACCACTGCTTTGTGCAGGCCAATATCGGCCTCACTGAACAACTGCCGCCCGACATTGGCGGCGCTCACCTTCGCAGGATCGATAGCCACCACCGATAAACCAAAGGGATGCCCCAGGCCCAACATGACACGATCCAGCCGGGCAAGACATGCAGCCATTTGTGCGCCGTTGCCTCCCATGCCGGCAATATGTATCTGGACACGCTTGTTCAACAGTGTTGGATCAAGCCTGTGATGCAATGCCTCCATATTGTTCTCCCCCTCGTTATATGACGCTTCTATTTTCCCGCCACGCATGGCTCCTGCAAACAGGCCGTATCGCGCTCCCACGGATTCGGCAAGGGAACAAAAAAGCCGCCAATCACCAATCGAAAACGGGCGCTTGGGTTCACCGCATCAAGATTGCCAAACACGCCAGCCACTTTAAATCCCTTGTCGTCGTGATCGTCATCGGAAGAAAAATATGCCGGGGCACCCCCATGAGTATGCAAATCGACGGCCAGCACTTCATCGCTTGCTAATGCGGGCATTCGGTAGTCGACACGGCATTGATCCACATATTGCTCTTCAAACAGTCTCAACCGCAGCAAGCCGCTTTTCGAGGAATAGATCAATCCACCCGCAAGTTCGTTCGGCAAGCGGCGCCGCCCCTCCTCAACGAATGCGGTCACCAAACGTCGGGGAATCATGCCAAACGCAAATTCAACTCGTTCTTGCACATCTCCATATGGCAATGCCAGTTTTCGATGCGTGGAGCCAACTCGCACGAGGCAGCTAAGCCAACTGAGTTTAACTTCAACAAATACACCATTCGCCGCCAGCACGATGCGCTGCCCCGCATCCATTGTTGCGAGTTGACCAAATCGAGGTGCGGCGACCACTGGGCACGCCGCCTGCAAGGCAATATCTCGGGGATCAAGCATGATTTTTCTCCTTAGAATGAATTATGTCCTTCAACCGCATGCCAAGCCGTACCAGCACGCTATTCGGAAAGCGAGGTACTGGACGGTCAAGCATGTCACGCCAGAATGCATACGCCCCGCCTGCGTAATCCAGTAAATTGCCAGACGTATTTGAGTGAGTAAAATAAGTACGAAAAAATGCATCATTCCATTGCGCAATATTGTCAAAGGAATTGGTGTTTGGTAACGTGATATTGCCCCGACAGATATTGCCATCGACGTACACGTTAAAGTAAGGCGCGCGCCAGAGGATGGTTTCAGGCGTTGGCCTGCACCGCCCCTTGACGGCCCACACCATCCAACGTTGTTTGTCACAAAGAAAAACTAGCCCCGGATGCGGCAATGTTCCGGCTCGTTCGTTGGGCTGCCACTGGGTGCAGCGAAACGCAATATGACGAAGGCCAGGTGGTACCCACCACACCAAGCTGTCTCCATCGGCGTACAGCACGGTATTGGGAATAAAGCCGCTATGGCGAACCGAATCGGACAAGGCGCGGGACAGACCAAGCAAGGCTGTCGTGGTCGCGGCGTGCCCCGGCAGGATTACCGGTGCCGTTCCCGAATGGTCAATGGCGTGGATAGTTGCATACGACTGGCAAGAGCCAACACCAGCACCCCGATAGATCAGGATCGCTTCTGATAATCTGGCTCGCCCATGATGATGCAGGCTGATGGAAAAATGGTGCCGGTCCATAAGGGCCTCCTTTCATAGGTTATTATCGCGCCGCGAGGTGCTCGATCAACGCGTCGAGCAAGGCAATCATCCGCAATTGCCGGCGCATGGCGCGCATCCAATCGCGCATGCCCTTGATGTCGCCAATATGCAATTCGATCTCGCCGATGTGGTCGTAGGTTTCCTCGTCTCCCTCCCATGCGCGCCGTGCCATCGCGTCAGACAGGCGCATCGCAATGTCATTGTCGCGCCAGCACAGCACAGCGCCAAAACCGATGTACACGCCCTCGCCCTCGCACTTGGGCATAAAATTGCTGACGGGACGCAACCGCAACAAGCGCAGTGCGAGACTGGCGGCAGTTCTGACGAAGCGATCTGTATGCCTTGTCGCCACAGTCGACAATGCTCGTTCGCTCAGTCGTGCCCGGGTCAGATTTGTCGCCCACGCAGGAAACGCAGCGTCTATGTCCTCTTTGGTCACAATGTCATCACGCATCGCTTCTATCTCGCTCTCGCTACACTGCCCGGCCAAATCCTCGAGCAGCAAAGATTCATCTTCCTCTCCATACCAGAAAAGCAGGGAAGCTTGCTCCAGGGCGACCGCAGGAGTGAAGAGTGGATAGACCAGCCCGCCTTGCTTGTCAATTACGTCCAGTACTGTTGCGCCCAATCTCGGAACCGCTTGTTCCAAAGCTTCAAAGCCCGCGCCCACTGTCCACCGCGACACGTTACGCTCACCCCATTTAATACTCAGCCCTATCACGGGCGCTTCTATCTTGTTGCTTGGTGTTGCTTCGGGGTCAATTTCATACATGGATTCGACAATGAAATGTGGGTCCAGGCAACCAAGATGGGGTGCTTCGCGCCGAAACCAGTTCTCCAATGCCTGCAGTGCGATGTCTATCTCGTCGTCATTCCCCGCTATCCAGTCCGGAGGTACGGAATATGCATCGATCATGCCTGCTTTGGCCAGAAACGCGGCAATGGCACAGCGCTCAGCACGTCCGGCAACAGGCAGCAAGCGGGCCGGTACCGCGCCATGAAGGCGCGGCAAAGACAAGCTCGTATTCATGCTATAGGGCCAAGTAACTCAGACGGTGCGACCGTGCGGCACTTGCGCCCGTTTCCGGCCGCATCCGATGAGCAGCCCGTAATGAAGTCGATCAGCGCCGACGCACAGACCGCCGCTTCCGGTGTTTGCAGTGCGCTGGTGGATACTGGTTCCGATGCCGTGCTTGTGCTGACCCGTTGAACGTATTGCCGAAAGTCGGCCAACCCGCCGCCTTTCGTTCCCACTGCTTTTCTGAAGGTAATATCCAACACGCCGTCGACGACACCTTCCCCGACTGAAATTTCCGCTGTGGTCAGCTCCGGATACAGTACGCTGTGCAAGTCGCGCACCTGTTCGGGACTCATACCGTCCGGCGCGGGGAGCGAAATGCCGTTGTACCAGTACCTGCGTTGAAGCTCTTTCGTGACGATACTCATTATTTCCCCCTATTCCTCAAAAAGCTGCGGTTGGGCACCCTTACGCCACGATAAATCCGGTGAATCAATAGGCGGATTGTTCACGTGAGTGTCTTTGGGAGCAGACCCCTGCTCGCTTTGGCCTGTACTGGCACTATTGACCGACGCTTTGGGTGGCGGTTTGCCGCCTTGATTCGCGGTCTTCGCTGAAGCCGCCTGCGCGCGCTCCAACACTTTATGCGTGGTTTCGGCCTGCAAGCGCAGGCTGTCGCGCTGGGTGCGATAGCCCGTGAGCGCCGTGATGAAATCGGCTTCAAACTCATCAGGTGTGCCGGTCAGCGTCAGGTCTTTCAACAGCGCAGGTTCATTCAGCGTCTGCCGTGGCTTGGGAAAAACGCAGATGGTCATCGTGCCCTGTACCTGATCGGAGGTAATGATCAGCGATAACGTGACTTCATTGCTGAGTTGATAGAGTTCTTGGAAGAAATGCATGGCGGTCTCCTCAATGTTTGTGTTCGTTATTCAATGATAAATGTGGCCGATGCCTTGTCTAGTCACCTGTCAGGCACAGTTGGCGGCACCGGATTCATCAGTGAAAAGGAGGGAATCCTCCGATCTACCAAAACAACGCGTTTTTTGAAGCACTCTCCTTGGTATCGCTTGAGGCCCCTTGTACTGTGCGACATCATTGACAATAATGGAGCTGTTGCTGGTCCCCGGACCGATCTCCTCATGGAGAACCTGATTTTCAGGCGTCGCAGTCGTTACCTGCCACCGTCTCGTGCCCTTCGGTGCGACTCAAATCTACCTTACTGTTCAAAACGCCGAACACTACCGTGTTCTGCTGTCTTTCTTGGCGCATTGAGTCTGTTCGCTCGATACCGTCGACCTTCGTCTATAGATCATGCCGGTGAGTAGTCTCGCCTTCCGTAACCCTGTTTCAGCGCGTCACTGCACCGCGTCATCTGCACGTATTGAGCATGCCCCTGCCGGGAGAACCGTTCCCGACCAGGGTACCGTTTTCCCTTTTTTCAAATCTATCTTAGGAGAACGTCATGACCGATATAACTCTCATGTCGCGGGATGACCTTGCCCGTGAACTTATCTCTGTCCCCGGGGCGCGCATCAACGCCGCTGCTCAGAGCGTCAGCGAAGCGCCAACGTCATCGGGAACACCCGCATTCGATAAACAATTGCAGCGCAAATTGGATGTTGCGCGGGAAATTCTGCTTCGGGATCTGGCCGAACCATTGAAACGCTCCTGGACCCTTTCGTCGTCAGCAGCAGTGCGTGAATGGTTAGCCATCCGCTATTGCAGAGTTGAGCGTGAAATTTTTATTGCCCTGTTTCTGGACGTGGAAATGCGCC
Organism: Janthinobacterium sp. NKUCC06_STL; assembly: GCF_019345455.1. Taxonomy (NCBI): domain Bacteria; kingdom Pseudomonadati; phylum Pseudomonadota; class Betaproteobacteria; order Burkholderiales; family Oxalobacteraceae; genus Janthinobacterium; species Janthinobacterium sp. NKUCC06_STL. The sequence goes on along the minus strand of NZ_JAHKQY010000010.1, from coordinate 22,873 downwards.
TGATCTGCACGGAGGACGTTGCGACAGGCACCTTGACGAGGGTCAAAGTCTATCCTCGCGAAGTGGTCAAATCCGCCTTACGCCATAACGCTTGCTTCATTCTATTTGCCCATAATCACCCGTCCGGCGAGATCCAGCCGAGTAAAGAGGATGTGCTGGTGACCTTTTTGCTGAACAATGCAATGGCCACGGTCGACATTAAAGTCCTCGACCACGTCATTGTCGGTGCGGGCAACTTCTATTCATTTGCGGACAAAGGTCTGCTCTAGCGGTTTTGTACACAGGTAAAGGCGCCATTGCCGCCATCAGTACACGTCCAGTTACGGATCAGCCGCACGGGCGCGCCCTAATTCTTGTCATTACCCCAAGGAGAACACCATGCGTAACTTTTTCATATGGGCCCGTTTTAACCTGGCCAAGACTTTTATATGGTTTGACGAACGCACCGCGCGCGACGCCATGAGTGCTGCGTCCGCCCATGCCCTTGCCAATGGAATGGTCGATACGGTGCGCGGCCGGCTGCTGCCACCAATGATATTGCAAGACGAACCCGTGTTACTTGCAGCCTGGATGTACGGACGCGATCTTGCACAACGTATGCGCGAATGCGTAGCGTTGGAATCAGGCAGTCACTGGAATCAACTGCAAGGAGAATATGATGAAAAATGACTTACCAGACCAAACGGCCTATCTTTTCCCGATAGATGCCAATCCTGTCGAAATGCCGCGCATCCGGACACTGGTGAAGTTGCTCGTGGAAAACAAGTCCATGACGCAATCCTGTCTGGTGGACCTCATTCACTCCTGGGGCAACTCCATCAGATTGGCCGAGCGAGCCAAGGGCCAGGAATGTGCTACCCGGCTGGTGACGGCGTTGTTATTCGCGTCCGATGTCGCCCCAGAACACAGCGATAGCTGCGGTCCGGCAGAACCTGTCGTCGCTCCACGGATCGATCCTGTTGCACTCGCGGCATTGGTCGAACAATTCGTGCATCTTCCTTATCACTATTCGTTTGCCGCATTGGAACAATTTATCAGTCGTTGGGCACAAAAGCTGTTAAGCCGTGCAATGTCCAGCCATTCTCAGAACCAGGACGCGCCAGATGCGGCCGAACGACCTGAGGGATCAGGTTACCACTACGATTCCGATGTGCCGGAGACAATCGACCGTCTCGCCGCAAAAGCACGGTTTGGCACTATTCAAGGAACGGTCATTCAGGCCGGCAATCTGGATGAACCTGGCGTATGCGGCCTTGCTATTCGCCGGCCGAATGGGGACGTCGTCACTATCAGGGGAGTGACCGCTACCGAGATGGAAGCAGCCGTTGATTTGCTCTTCGCTCCCATGGTCATTACTCCTTATCCAGCAGCGGCCTAATAAGGGTGTTATTTGTCTCAATATCAACCCTGCAGGACAGCGTTGGTCCTCTCCTCCGATCCGGTCGGGGGACCAACGCACTAACAGGTACCAAGTAAATTGTAAGGGAAGGTGGCGTTTTTCGAAGGGAGTATGTCATGGCAATACCAATCATTCCCTGGATGGGTGGCAAGAGACGATTGGCCAATTACCTGATTCCCAAATTTCCACCTCATAAGACGTATGTGGAAGTATTCGCTGGAGGAGCAGCGATCTATATGTTGCGTCCCCCTGCCGAAGTCGAAATCCTCAATGATACGCACGGCGAACTGGTGAGGTTATATCGCGTCGTCCAAAATCATCTTGAAGAATTTGTGCGGTGCATGAAGTATTCGTTGGCCAGCCGCCAAATGTTCGAGTGGTTCAAACAAGCGCAACCAGAAACACTCACGGATATTCAGCGCGCTGTTCGTTTTTTTTATCTGCAGCAATACGCCTATGGTGCAAAGGTCAGTGGGCAGACTTGGGGCACATCGGCCACGACTCCACCCGTCAATTTGCTGCGGATAGAGGAGACCCTATCCGCAGCCCATCTCAGGCTTTCCGGCGCGTACATCGAGAACTTGGATTGGTATCCACTGATGTCCAAGTATGACCGGCCTACAACATTTTTTTACCTCGATCCCCCGTATTGGGAAGTCACGGGCTACGGCGTTGAGTTCGGTATAGAGCAATACGAAAAGATGGCCAACCTGGTAGGCAACCTCCAGGGACGGGCAATAATCAGCCTCAATGATCATCCAGACATGCGCCGTATCTTTAAGCAATTTGACATCGATGCCGTCCCGATCAAGTACCACGTCGGTGGCGCACACCATATCGTTGAACGTAGCGAACTGGTGATTTTCAGCTGGGATCGATCAACTGATCCAGTCGGCTTATTTCAATAGTGCCCAAGACTGAATCTCGGGTCGGCACAGACCAGTACCTGGCTCGATGTTCTATGCCGCGCACTGACAATCTTTCCTATTCAATCCGGCGTCTTGCCGGCATCCAGCCTGACCTGGACAGCTTCCCGACAGGGAAGATATGTATCCCGGTCAGGCGGGACACATTTTTTTCAATGGAGGCATTGAAAATGCGATTCACATTTAACAAGAAAGCGCAGCGGTCCGCGCTGCAGGCACTGAAACACCTGGAAACGGGGTCGTTCGCCAGCGCTGTACTTGGCTCCTTTAGCGCCAGTCCTCGCACAACCGCGTTGGTCGCCCTGGGCCTGTTCGTCGTGTGCCGCGTATGCTCGACCATTATCGTCGGCATCGAAGACACGGAGACCAAAAAAGCTCCTGCACCCAGTACGGTTCCGGAAAAGCCCGCCAATAATGGCGAGGAAAACGAAACCAATTAGCCTTGCGGCTATGTTGAAATGGACTACACTTCCGTCACAGAGAGAACTGGAGGAATATGATGTCATTTGCCAACATTATTATTTTCTGCGACATTGTTGCTGCGTTGGCTGCGGTGACAATTACTTGGAACTATGTTCGACACGCTAATAAGCAACGTAATGTGGGCGCGTCATAGCAACGGTTCACATTTCACAAAAACGCCGACTCACCAGTCGGCGTTTTTTTAACATTACTATGGCGTCAACCAACATTGTCCTGGCGCCGGCCGCATCATGTCGAAGCATTCGGTTGGCAATATTCCTTCCTGCTGTCGTCCAAATCACGGCACAGTTGGCGAGGTACATGCCCCTCAGCAGCGAATTGATCAAGATCCAGCACGGCATCGGCCATAGTGACCAACTCCGGTGTATGAGAAATGAAGAACTCTCGATGGTACCCCCCCAGGCGAAGTACTTCTCGCTTCATGGCCATAAACACGCGTTTGTGGTCCTGGTCAAATGCGCCGTCGGCTTCGTCGGAGAATAATGTATCGCTGCCGCCATGCCCGGAAAAAGCAGCCGTCCGTTGCGCCAGGTAGAGGGCCATCGCCCGCGTGAGGCATTCGTTAATCCATATTTTCTCTCCGCCGCTCATCAACGTCACGCTTTTGTGACCATCATTGAGGCCATCATGCACCACTATGTCGAACCCTTCCCCCAGCTCGCCTTTTGCATTTTTCTCCACTTGGGTCTTGATCGCGACGGTAAATCTCGCACCATGACAAGTAAGTAGAAGATCATTGGTCAGCGTCGATAATTCTGGACCTGCATCGTCAATGGCAAGTGCAATAAGCCCGTCATTGCTCAGGCATTTTGCGAGCAGTGCCCATGATCCGATCGCGGTTTCGATTCGGCCAATGCGGCAATCAAGCAAAATGATTTTTTTTGCCAAGGCGGCCTGCCTAAGACGCGCGTCGCCGAGTTGCTGTTCGCAGCGCACAGCCGCCAAATAGCGCTGTTCAATGCGATTCACTTCTATGTGACAGCGCAAGACCTCCTGTTCGGCAGCCACGACACGCTGCGGATCGAACGGAGGTGGCATCGCGTCGAGAAGACCTTGCACCCGATCTAACAATAAACGATGCGACCTGGCCTCCTCGTCGCGGCGATGTGCCGTTGCCGTGATCGATGCGGTGGCGGCCGAGCGCTCTTCATGCGCGCTCTGCCGGCCGAGGCTCTGCGCCTTTATCAACTGATCTAGTTGTTCGACAACTAATACCAGGCTTTCCTGGGCATTGGCAAGCTCTCCGGCCCGGGCAGCCAACTGCGATTCCCACGCTAGCTTGGCACGCACGACGCCAAGTTTGGATTCTGCATTTTTAAGCTTGTCCGGTGTATCGCTCAAGGCCGTTGCCTGGGAGACCAGCTCCGTGATGTCGGCCATGATCGATCTGCGTTCGTTTTCCAGCCGTACCACCTCCAGATGCGCTGAGGGCACCAATGGTTTCGCAGTGTGTGCATCACCAAGCAGCTTACAGCGCTCTTGCAGCTCCGTCCCCGCACACGGCACCTCGGCAGTCAGTCCAAAGCGGCGCCTCAAGTCCTCGGCGCGAAAAACAGCTTCGCCGGCGGCACGCTCGACCAACGCGATTTTTTGGCGGCAGGCGGCGATGCTCGAATGCAGTTCATTGAGCTGTGTAACATGGCGCCTTAACTCTGCTACCGCATCACCTCGGCGTTGCCCGATCAATTGTAAGATAGACTGTCGGCGCGTTGCTCGGCCTACGAAGCGCCCACTATAGACGATGCGTTTCAGCCTTTCCTGTTCATCGACCAGTCGTTGTCTGTTCTTTTCGGTGGCGGTGCAGGCTTGCGCGACCCGACTGTCAAGCGCTGTGAGCCGCTCTTGCTCACGGACCTTCTGTTTGTCCAGTTCAGTGACAATACGACGACCGCGTGAAATAATGTCGGCGCGTTCTTGCAATAGCTGTGTCCGTCTCGCTTCCTGTTCCTGCATTGCATCACGCTGCGCGCACACGGTGGCAAGACTAGCTTTCGCCTCGTCCGCTGCCAAATGGTGCTGCTGTCGCTCGAATTGAACCTGTTCAATGTTCAATTGACTGTCCGCCAGACGTGCCATTTCGCTCAGTACGGTGCTGAGCTCTGTCTGCACTCCTGTACGTTCTTGCCGTATGGACAACAGCCCGGATCTAGATTGACGCACGATATCGTTGGCTTGCGCTCCCAGGGCGCGAATGTGGTCCAGTCGGAGCAGATCGCCTAACAATGTTTTGATTTCAGCGTTGTCGTAGGCCGACAGGTGGCGTCTTCCCTGGGCCGAAAATGCTGTGGTGAAAAAAGTCTCCGGGCTACTCGCATTTGACTCAAGGCAATGATTGTGGGTGCTCGTTTTTCCGTCGGATTGAAGGCCATCATCGCCGGTCAATGGCTCCCATCTGCCGTCACGCCAGATGTGCAGGTAGGCCTCCGTCCGGCGCCTGCCATTTTTCCTGATCACAACATGCGAACGATAGCGCGCGGCACCTTGCATCCAAGTAAATATCTTCTGGCTTTCAGGTAAGACGACGTGGTCATAGTAGGTGAAGCCGCCATAGCTGTTACCTTTTACATGTGACGGCATGACCAGATAAGGGTGCATATTGTCGAGTACGGTGGTTTTGCCACGTCCATTCGCGCCGACCAAGGCAATGAGTTGAGCATCTCCAAACGCTTCAAAATTGATGGTGATTTCGTCTCGTCCGATTCCGTCTCGGATTCCACGAAAGCCTATCAATGTCAGTTCCAATGGTTTCATCTATTCCTCCTTCAAGGTGGCCCATAATGGAGCCTATTCGAAAGCCAGCGCGAGCGGTAATTTGGCCGCGCAACACGGCGAAGGACAGTGCTGTTCGTTACGCCGCGATCTCCCGGTTCCCATCCCCGCTTGCTGTGGGCCGTGCATGGTCTGCCGCTGCATCCAGGATATTGACGACGATGCTCTCCGCACTGTTGTTTTGAAGCTGATGCAGTGTATCGATCAGGGGTCCAACCGCAGCTTCCACTGTCTGTGCCCACACTGCCACCTGCGCCTCCAAGGTCGGTGCGCGCGCGATTCCACTGGCACGGGTCCGTAACACCGGAATGGTCCGTCCTTCCATCTTCAAGCCTGCGGCGCCAGCGAATAAACTCGCGATTTCAGCACGACAAACCTGATGACGGTCTTCTTCAGGACATTGCCACCGTACTCTGATCCAACGGCCTTCCATCGATTGGCTTTCGACCATTGCGCGTAAAACAGCCATGTCAGGCAATCCAGGAAACTCAACATCCTCCGTCCGCCGGGCAGGGGTCGGAACAAGTGTGAATTGGGCACCGTCGGCACCGACCTCCCACATCAAGAAACCTTTCTCCCCCTGTTCGCCATAGTGCAGACACCCGATTGATCCCGGATAGGCGATCACGTGGTCACTGCGTGACCAGGTTTGGTGCTTGTGAATATGGCCCAGCATGAAGGCACTGGCGTCGGCAGAAAACAAAACCCCGGTCGTAAACTCATGATCAAATCCAGCCATTGGCACGCCATGCTCGGTGAGACAGCCGTAAACGGTTCCATGCGACAACCCAACGGTAGGAATACCAGCAGCGCGCGCACGCCGGTTGATCGGTCCGAATCCGGCCAGCAGCTTGGACAACTCTTCACCGACGGCCCCGCTGGCGTTCTCGGCGCCGACACTCGATGCGACCACCGCCTTGTTCACCGTGGGCACACACGTACACAACAACATTGTGTTATCCGGTAGGACATCAAACCGCGTGTTGTATGACGCAACCCATTCGCCGTCGGTCGTCAGCGCCACTTGTTCGATGCGGTCCGCGACGTGTATGGGGTAACGCCCGCCGAGGTAGCGGAACACGTCGAGCGTGCCGGGTGGCTCATGGGAATATGTACCTTGTAACAGTAGTACCGGGCAGTGATCGGCCATACGCCGAATATTGGCCGCCAGAGCGTCATAGGCGGGACAGTGGGCCTCCAGGGCGTGATCTGTTGCATCACCTGTAATGATCATCGCAGCCGCTTTGCGTTCGATTGCCGAGTTAACTGCGAATGAAAAACAGCGATCCACTTCTTCAAGGGTATTCGAGGCGTAATGCAAATCCGAGGCGTGCGCAATAAGGATGCTCATAGGATATCTCCTGTTTGAAAGGGCGGTGTAGCATCGCCGGTATCTCCATGTTTTCACGACGCTTGCACGAATCAAGTTCGCGCAATGGTGGCAACATCCCATCAACAAAATACGGTTCGCACTGCAAATGCAGCAGAGGTTTCCAACGGTATCAGGCATTGAAAGCGAGCTATGGAACGAGCATTGCGCTTAACGGCCATACCAACATCTGCCTATACGCAAATCGCGCACAGTGTTTCCTTGCATGAAGGTCAGAAAACCATTCGATCCAATACTAAGCGCGTGTGTCGTTCAGCGAGCACGATAGAATTTAGATAATCGTGCTCCTGCGAAAGGACGAGCTATACCGATCCAATGACAGACTCGACCTTGTCTTTCAACCCCTCAGGATGGTTCGCATAGCGCGTCAATTCATCGAGTACGCGGGCGCGCCCACGCGGGTTGATGTGCCAACCACTACCCCACACCTTGGCCGCATAGCTCTCGAAATCGCGCTGCGCGATCCCGACGTCGCTTACCAACGACCATATTGTCCTCAAGTCGGCCGGTATGTCGCTCCCCTCCTCGTTCTTCGCGTTCTGGTTCACCGCGCTGGCAACCTCGCCATCCTCCTCTATACCATTGACAGAGCCGGACGCCGCCCCGCATTCAGCGTAGACAACGGCGTCATGTTCATAATCCCCATGACTCATGCCATTGAGCACTTTTTCCGATTGGTCCGCCAGCTGCAGCGTTTCCCAATCGTCCTGATTCGTGAGCAGCATGGCGACGTCGATGGGCGCCTGAAGCTCAATGATCCAGTTGGATGTCTTCACGGGCCGCCCGTCATCGCCGATACGTGATACGTCGCGCAACATCTTTGTGATGTAGAAGGTTGATCGATTTGAGTCAAGGTACCCGCCGATTTTCCCGCCGCGCATAAAGGACAATGCCTCAAACCGTTCGATGGCACGGCTCATCGCATAAAAGCTGTTGGTCGCCAACTCAAATGCATCGATTGATTTGATTCCAGGGATATAGAACACAAAACGCCCAGACAGATTGCATTGCCGGGCCTGGAATTGCGGGCAGCATTCAGGATCGCAAATGCCGTTGTTTTCAGGACGCAGTTGCTTTGCTCGTCCGCCGAAAGTGCGGATGATACGCTTGCTACCCGCCTCTACCTTTGCCGGCGCGAACATCATGCAATGCCGTGTTCGACCATCGTCGGAGTACTCGCTCCAGTACCGTTTCTCGCTAGCGCTCCAGGTCACCAGCTCATGTGGCATGATGACTTGCCACGTATCAGTGGGAAATATCACCGGGAATTTGTACAGGCGCCTCCCTTCGCCGCGGTCCTCACCGTACAAATCCATGATCTGCCCGGCAATTTCACGATTGGGGAAATCTTCCGGACGGACGGTAAACCAAGGAACATTCTTAGGTACCAAGGGCCTTTTGATCTGCGGAAACTGATCAAGGATCAGCTGAGAAATTCTCTGAAATGAGAGATTCTGGCTCACTCCCTGCTGGTAAATCTCCACGATTTCAGGATCCTTCGCCGCAACCGGTGTCAGTATCTGAATGCCTGCATGGATTTTGCCGCCAGTCGGGATGCGTTTTTGCCGATGCCCAAGCACGGTCACCGGAACGGGCTGGGCATCCCGCACCGCTATATCACTATGGTTCATGTCTGCTCCTTTTTTTGGATGCGCGAGTTACCTCGCACTTCGATGATCGCGCGCGCTGCGACCAAGTCAACCGAGGTCTCGCAGCTGGCCAGGCAAATCACTGGACGACAGAAAGAGGCGGCAAGGACTGCCCCCTGTCAACGTTGTGCAGATTGACTCTGCTCCGCACATTTTTTTTCAGCGATATTCTTTACGAAATTATTTTCCAAGCAGTTTTCGGTGGTTTGAGAGATGCCCTACACCACCATCAACAGAAGAAAATTACCCTGGTTCATCAAATCACAATGTAAATCCAAATAAAGCGTAAAAACGCGAGTTTATTGGTCAACAACATAGAGAAAAATGGTTCAACATGGAGCTACGCAGTTGCAAACGAGCGTTGGGAGGCTGAACGTTAACTAACCGCCCTAAAGGGCAGAGCTTGAAAGACGAAAGCCTCGATAGCTCAGGTTCACCCGAGACAGTGCAAGAGAGAGAAAGCCCACCGGCACTATGTTGCAAGTAGGTACAAGACCTACGCCGGCTTGCAACATTCTCAAGGAGAGCGAGGCAGTAAATCCGCTGTTTCCGTCACAAGGCGCGTAAGCGCACCGGCCACGGGTTTCAGTGACACCTAGTAAGGAAGGGGCAGAAAGGAGGGAACTGGCATGCCAGTCTTCGTTTTGGATAGAAACAAACGACCGCTCATGCCGTGCAGCCCGAAGCGCGCGCGCGCACTGCTCACGGCCGGGCGTACACGGGTGCATGGGTTGTTTCCGTTCTGCATCCGGCTTGTCGACTGTCTTCTCGAAACCAGCGTCTTACAGCCCCTGCGGTTGTCACTCGCCCCCGGCAGCAAGACCACCGGCTTGGCGCTCTGCACTATCGAGGACACCGTCGACGCTGACGGCGTGGCCGAACAGGTCATGCACATCCGGTTCCTTCTCGCGCTGGCGCACCGCGGTGCCGCCATCCGTGATGCCCTGCACTCCCGCGCGGCCTTGCGGGGCGGGCGCCGCGGTAATCTTCGCTACCGTGCACTGCGGTTCAACAACGGCAGCAAACCGAAGGGCTGGCTGCCGCCGTCCTTGCGGCTTCCCCTCGATTCGCCCCCGGCGTGGGTCGCCCGACTGCGCCGCCTGGCGCCGGTCACGCACCTGGCCCAGGAACTGGTGAGCTTCGACACTCAACTGCTGCAGAATCCCGACATCAGCGGCGTCTGGTATCAGCAGGAGACGCTGGTGGGCTACGAAGTACGCGAATACCTGCTCGAGAAATTTCATCGCACCTGCGCTTATTGCGACGCGACCGATGTCCTGCTGCAGATAGAACACATGCATGTGAGTGCCACCGGCAGTTCGAACCGCGTGAGCAATCTGACACTGGTGTGCGGACCGTGCAACAGGCAAAAAGCCGCGCAAGATATCCAGGTGTTCCTGGCGAACGCTTCGGCCAGGCTGGCACGCCTACTGCAGTTTGCGACGATGCCGCTACGCGATGCGGCCGCCGACAATGCCACGCGCTGGGTACTGCTGTCTGCACTGGAAAAGACCGGTCTTCCAGTGCAGACAGGGACCGGCGGGCGTACGAAGTGGAACCGCAGCCGGCTCGGCCTGGTCAAGACGCATGCGCTGGACGCTGCCTGCGTGGGCATGGGCGTGGTGCGCGACATGCGCGGCACGCATGTGTCAACCCTGCGCGCCACCTGCACCGGGCGGGGTTCGCGCTGCAAGACCCGGCTCGGCCGGTTCGGCTTCCCGCGCGCCTACCTGACGCTGAAGAAGACGGCTTTAGGATTCCGCACCGGCCACATGGTGATGTCGACGGTACCATCCGGCAGGCGCCGGGGTGTGCACAAAGGCCGCGTCTCCATCCGCATGACGAACAATTTCAACATTCATTCGGGCCTGGCCGGTGCCGGGACTATGCAAGGTTTCGCGCACCGGTGTTGCCGGCTGCTGCAGCGTGCTGACGGTTACGACTATGCGTGGCAACCGACGCTTTTTCCACAACCCGTGACAGAGGCTGCGACCGCTCAGCGGTCGGCTCCTGTCCTCCCGGCCCTGAAGGACCGGGTTTTTCGGAGCAACATATGATGAATCCGTCAAACGGCAACGTCAGCGTAATCCGTCAGGATCACGGCGAGATGAATCAAAAACTGCTGGAACGTCAGGCACCGGCGTCACTTTCTCCAGTCGAGTCAGCCGGTCGTATCGTCAAAATGAGCCTTTCGAGCCCAGAAGGAAAGCGTCTTTTCCTCCGCTATTTTGATATCACACAGCTCCACATGCACTACATTTCCAAAATTGCGCGCCTGTCCTTACCTGACGCCGATATCGAGCTGGTCGAAAAACAGGTTTTTGATCTTGTCCAGGAAAAAATCAATATCGTTGACAAGGAAATGGTCAGGGTCGAGCAGGAACTTCGCAAACACAATATCGACTCACTGGCAACCTATACGATCGTCCCCCTTACACTTGAGGCACGTGTGCTGGGTAAAATTGGACGTCGACTGTTGGAGTTGACAGGCAAGATCGACCAACTGATGCCTATGCTTGAAACGATGGCGATCGATGAATTAATTTCAGAAAGCCAGCTCAACATCAAGAAAACCTTTTTTAAAAAGTCAGTCCGTGCCGTTGCCAGCGTCGTCCGTACGCTCAAGAGCAGCCTGCAGAAGAAAAGCGCCGCTATTGTCAATTCCGAAACAACTGCCACTGGGAAAAAAAACCCTGGAGACCAAACCGACCATTCATCATCTAGTGATTTTGCGTCGGAGAATAAAGTTGCCGACGTTGATATTGTTGAAACTGTTCAGTCAACCGACATAAAAATCATGACCAATAAATCGGGTAACGAAATCGACACCGTTAGCAGTGATATTAGCAAACTAGTCGGCGCGACCGAACCCATAGAACTACCTGCACCAGAACATATTTGAATAGAAAACTACGGAATATCAACAATTCATCACTAAAAGAAGACGTAACATTAAATAATTTCGTTTATCATTCAACAAAGAAATAATGATGCAAAAAAAATACATAACAATTCTTGGAATTTATAATAATTGCAAGTGATGGCACAATTTCAATGATAATAAAATGCAATATCACAAATTTAATTGCGATAACATAGTACTAGTATTGGCACATCGATAAAAATTTATAGATTGGTAAAAATATAAGTTATGTCGCTGTTAAAATATGCAACAATTTACTGAAAATTACGGCCATGAAAAAAATACCATACTCAGTTCCTGCCACATTAAGCGTAGCCGCTATTGGCTATGGCTTGGGAAAATTCTTCTTTGATACGATAGTGGAACTATTCAACGAATGCAATTCAATGTTTTTAGCTCTTTCTTTCATATATTATTTTTTTGCTCTCGCATGCGTTTATATTTGGACATTTTTGATGAGCATGGTCATAGTTTTCTTTTGGAGAAGCAATGTTAAAGAAGAAAAACCCTCTACATTTGGCAAACTAGTAGTTACTATTATGACTGCAGTTGCAGCTATCGGCGCTTTTGGAGTAACTAATGCCGCCTTCGCTCTAATAACTGGATATCTAACAATTGCCCAATTATTTTTTGTACCACCGTTCACGCTAATTATGACAATAATAGTGTGGTCAATTATTGTGGCTATAGTTTCGCCTTGCAATCTCGGCTATCACCCCATCAAAGTACTGTGGGAACTTGTTGATTCATACGGAACAAATAATTCAAAGACCTCCATTCATCCAACCGGTAAAATTATTAGACAAAACAATGAAAATATTATAAAGAAGCTTCGCTGATAAAAATTCTATAATATTCTTCTTGGAGACGGTTTAATAACTTAGCGGAAATTTAGTTGATGCAGCAGCAACGATCCTATGCGATGCATATTATATTCAGTGGCTCGGCGCCTGGAATTCAGAAGGCCGGCACGGTGACGGTGCAAGGCATCGCGCACAGGCGTTGCCGTCAATTGCAGCGTGCCGACGGTAACGGTTATGCATGGAAAACGACGCTTTCTGCATAACCCGTGACAGAGGCTGCGACCGCTCTGCGGTCGACGTCGGTTCTCCCAGGTCTGAAGGACCATGTTTTTTCGGAGCAATATCTGATGATATCTTTCCGTTAAAAAACCTATGACATCCAAAGATGAACAAGTCCCGGTGAACTATGATACATACGGTCGTATGAAATTTCACGCTGATTACCATGGCAGGCAAAAAACACCATGGACTACTTCCGATGAAAAATTCCTGATTGAAAATTACGTAAAAATTGGACCGGAGCAAGTAAGTTTCGCGCTGGAGCGAACAATTCACACGATCATGACGCGGGCATATCAGCTTGGTAAGTCCGGACGTATGGACAAGCCGATCAAGAGAACCAACATGAAGCGCGCACGCTTCCAGTGAGCGAAAATTGATGATTTAAGCCAACAAGCCAACCTGCTTGATACCCAAGTCTATGGCACAAATTGCCAACCAACTTGATGATTGACTATGAGCAACTAAACTATGCCCAAAAGGCAGCAGGGTGGAATGCCTGAAGATGCAAACTGACCAATTAGTTGCGCAATGCAGGTTGCTGAAAGTGCTAAAGCAAGCGTTGTACGACCTTTCTGCGGCCGAACTTGGCGCTTGGGCACTCTGCTGCAAAAACCAGGCAATGCGTAACCATTAGGAAAAGAGATACCGCAAACGCAGGCCATTGAGTTTCACGGCATTAGATGCTCGTCAAAGCAAGCCGGTCATATGGAGCTAAAATCGAAGTGTGGACTTACCTGTATTGCCGTCGAACCATAATACTTCACTTTATAGAAGATTAATGGAGGTAAATCCTTGTCTGCGTTTTTAGCGACGTGGCCAAACACCATGAAAGAAACCATAAAATTCATTCAATGAACTGTGCCAAAATAGAATCTACACATTATGAATTTATCCCTCGGATTTTCATGCCCCTACTGCGAACATCAATATGATGATGACCTGGAATTATTGGATACAGATGTGCAACATGAATGTCAATGCGAGAATTGCGGGAAGCAGTTCGCTCTACTGACAAAAGACTGTCAGATGTGTTTTGGAGAAACATCCTTTACGTGGCAGGAATCGCCAACGGTGGCACAATTATTATCTATTCAGTGTGGAAAATGTCGAAAGTTAATATTCGATAGCACCGTGCAAGATCAAGATGATTAGAGGGATGATAATCAGCCCAGATATTATCATGTCGAACAAGTAAGAAGTCGAAGCTGTTTTTTATGTTACTCGCCAGTGGCAATCCGTTGTTAGTTCCAATAAGTGGGTCCGTAACATGCCTGTCGCCTTGGAGGAAACAAATGAAAATTCCGCATGTTTCAACGTCCTCAATGGACGTGATCTCTCAGCTTGCCGACTGTGCGACAGAAAATGAAGCGAATGAGTTGGTCAAGAAAGTGGTCGAAATGCTTGGAGCGCAGTGGTTTGTGTACAGCATGTTTTTACCATCAGTTCAGGACATGACGAGCGAAAGCTTTCGATATTTTATCGGCTGTAGCCCTGAACTTTGCGCCCTATACAGCAAGCGCAAGTGGATGATGAATGATCCGTTTTTCGAGTATGCACGTACCAGCAGCGCGCCGCTCCTAGGTTCAAAAATCAAGGTACAGACACCGGGTCAAGCGGAATTGCTTCAGATCTGCGCCCAGCATGGATTTCGCAGTGGCTTGGTGGTGCCAACCCACACAAGCATGGAGGCAAGTAAGCGGATGGGACTGCTGTACATCGGATCGGAATTACCGACCGAAATCGGCGAGCCTCTGCTCATGCAGCAGCGTGTGCAGTTTGGCGCTCTGGGCACGGAACTTCTTCTATGGTGGAACAACCGGCTTAAACAACAGGCGATGCGAAGGTATAGCCTTGAGGAAGAAGAAATAGAAACTTTACAACTATCCAAGAATGGAAGAGTTGCCATTGAGATAGCTGCGCTCTTTGATATTAAATTGTCGGCCGCGTACAAGCGGCTCAATTCGATTAAGGAAAAGCTCAATGTTGACAAGATTGACCAAGCGGTCAGCAAAGCAGAAACTCTTGGGTTGCTGGGCTAATATGCTGCGTTTCACCCTGGTGTATTGTGGAAGCAGTTGATTGCCCCGTGTGAAGGAGGAGCAGGCAATGACGATGCGCGGGGTACCGCTTAAAAATGCGGGATATATCCTATCCTTGCTGCCTCAGGCATTGCTGGTTCTCGGCACATACTTGGACTTCCCCTGGCTGTCCGTGCTGTTCTTTTTCGCGGCGCTGCCCCTGTTGCGGCACTTCATCGGCAACGACATGTCGCCAGCTATTCAGTCCCCATCACGTTGGCTGGTCCTGTACCTCAACAGTGTTCCTCGCCTGTATTGCCTGACTTGGGCGCTGGTGGTGCCCTGGGTGGTCTGGACACTCGCCACCCGGTCAATGACAATCCCCGCATACATTGGATTTAATTTGTCTCTATGGATAGTGTGCTCATTGAACACTGCCATTGCGCACGAACTGATCCATGCGGCGAGCAGTGTTGACAGAAAGCTGGGAGGCCTGCTGGATGCATCGATCGGCTACTTCTATTTTGCCGAAGAACACCTGAGCCACCACGCGCGCACCGGCCATTATTATGGTGGCGACGCGGCCATACCTGGGACCTCCATCTACTGCTTTGCTATGAGGCGCTACCGGGATTCGCTGACGACAGCCTGGCAATTCGAGGTTAGTCGGCTCAAGCGAATGAACCTTTCCTGGCATTCAAATCGGCTGTTGCGCAAAGCGCCTATACCTTTGCTAATCGCCACAGGATTCTTTTTGTTCGCGGGCACCACCGGGCTTGGTATTTACCTGTTCCAAGTTGTGGGAACCGCATTCACCATTCAGGCAATCACGTACCTCCAGCATTGGGGCTTATCGGAGAGAGAGACGCCAGAACTGAGGGACTTTGGATTTGCATGGGAGGATGGTTGCTGGATACAGGCATGCGTGACACTCAACCACGCATACCATGGCCGGCACCACTTGAATTTGCGTAGACCCTACTATCAATTGGCTTGGGATAAAGACAGTTTATCCTTGCCGGCGTCGTATCCGGTGATGTTCATCGTCGCCCTCTTTCCCGCCTTCTTCACGCGTGTAATGCGCTGCAGACTGACCCAGTGGATTGAGGACTTCAACCAGCGTGACGAACGATGGCACAATACCGACTGCATCGGTGTGGCCAGAAAGGCGCCGGCTCTGCGGCACCCGCCTGCTGAGAAACACGAAAACCTGCCGGCGGAAAGGGTCAACGACTTGGCAACTTCCAGCAACCCGTCTAGGGTTCGTCCGTCGCGAAGCGTTTCCGACGGAGATCCGATTTCGAAGTAGCTGTGCTGGACATATCGGCGCCATACGGGATCATCATGGTCCCCGTCCGGTAATGTAGCTCTGGCATGCAGCCGGCGTTGCCAATCGGTAAACGCCATAATATCGATGCGATCAATGGGGCGGCGCAGGAATCGCAAGCACCCACAACTTAGCGATGAATCCCCATAAACCAGTGATTTTCATCACTTCATAAAGCAACACGCTGGATGGTTTCAGCGTTGATCTGGACAGTCCCTATTACTCATCGTCACTAGCAGCGGGCGATAAATGCACATTCCCAATCCATTGGTTTCTGCCAGCCACCCTCCATTTATTGTCATTTTCCACATCCGGCATATTGATACCCCGGTACATGGTCTTCCCCATCATCCAGGATATCGCACGTCCATCACGATGTTTCTCCCCGTATATTCTTTCATACTAGCATTTTAACCATTACTAAATTATATTAAATCTTTAATAATACATCACAAAATCCCTAACCACCAAATATTTCAGCACCTTGTGATTGAGCAGCATTCTGCATAAAAATGAACATTACGACGCCGGTGTCATCAATAGTCCTTGTGGCGATAGAGAACCCGCTGGCGCCTCGATAGCATCACCTGTTTACAACTGTTTGCAGCAACTGGGGGGGGGGGGATGCCATGAACGGCACGAATGTACAACACAACGTCCTAACGCAAACCAGCTTTTTCGAAACCATCGTGGACTATGTATCAAAAAAACCGCAGAGTGACACAAAATTAATACAATTCGCCTATGCCATTGACCGACTTCCCACGCATCATTGGCTGGAGGTAGGGTACGCAGTATCTGATATTCGGTTCGCACTTGCTTTTCCATTGATTTACTTGGTAACTGAACAAGTAATCGGCAGCGAATGGGAACACTTATGTAAGAATTTGATCGCCGATGGTCAGCGCTATGCCGCCGCAGTAAGCGACAAGCCGCAGATTCGGAATGCGTTCCGGGGAGGGAAATACATTTGGAACGTTGGACATGGAGTGGCCGGTGCGGTCGCCGAGTTACTGACTGGTAACAGTCTGCAGAGACGGGGCATGCCGCCAATGTTCTTTCCCCTATTTGATCAAGCCGGTATCAACGACCAAACACTTTTAATGGCAACTCATTATCATTGAAACGATAACGAACAACATGTAATAAGTAAAAAAAAATCAATGAATGTAGTCACACTGGCTGCAGGCGATGCCGTCCAAATTGGGGCGATCGGGGAAAACGGAGATTATCCGGCGCTAAGGCCGAATCAGCCCGGTTTGACCCGCGTGCGCAGCAGACTGCCAGCCGCGTTCGCCTCGAATCGGCTGGCCTCCTTGATATAGCCCTGCACCGTGCCGTCGTGGCGCCAGCCACCTTGTTTCTTGCTGTCGTGGAAGTCGGCGCCGGCACGGTGCGCGCTGGTGGCCATGCCACGTCGCAGGCCGTGACTCGACAAGTCCAACACATAATCTAGCTGGGTCAGCGTCGCGCAGTCCTCCGGGGCGATTTCACGCTGCCCACGCCCATGACAGCGTTCGCCACCACGCCCCACTTGCTGATCGACCGTAACACAGGCCCGGCGGCGTCGAGCCAGGCCCGCAGCGCCGTCGCCGGGCAGCAAGGGCCGTCGCTGTACGGGACGCGTTGACGATCCCTTCGCCCAGCTGGTCGGTCCTCGATCGCGGCAGCATGATCTCGATGCCCTCCGGCGTCCAGCTGAGGTGCTCGACCACGATGACGACCAGCTCGTTGCGGCGCAATCCCCCGAAGATCCCTATCTGCAACAGCGCCTTGGCCTTCTTCTTCGGGCTGCCGTGCGTGCGCGCGATCCCGGTCAGGGTCTTGTGCACCGTCGGCGTCGACGCAGGATCGGGGAATGCCTGATGGGCGTCCCACTGCGAAAACCCGGTCAGGCGCAGGGCCAGGGTGCGCGGGTTGAGCGTCGCGGCGTAGGCGAGCTGGTAGCGGATGATTTCCGCTTCGTCGGCCGACAGCACGCCGCCACACGCCAGGTAGTGGTTCACGGCGAAGCGGTAGGCCCGGCGCGTGTTATCGGCCGTGGCGGCGGCCAGCACCGTGCGATCCTGGCCGCCGCTGGGGCCGGCCTGCCGGTGGATCTGCTGGAGGCCGTCAAGGGCGTCTACTCGCGCGTGGAGGCCCGACGCGCAGCACCAGATCGAGCTGGCGCGGGACGAGCACCTGGCGGCGTTGGAAACGGCGCAGGAGCAGCTGCGCCAGTGCCAGGCCCATGGCGGCATGTTGTCGCTGTCGGCCGATCTGGCGCAGACGACGGAAGCGCTGGCCCGGCTGCAGGGCGCGTCCAAGAGGACGACTTGGCCAGCGCCCAGCAGCAGCTGGGCCAGCTGCGCCACGAGCTTGCGGCACGCGTCGACGACGAGCGCGCGGCGCCGGAAGAACTCGCCACGGTGCTGGCCAAGCGGGCGCAGCTAACGCACCGGTTGGCCAAGGCCGACGTAAGCGCTGAAGCGGTCGCGGCAAAGCTTGAACGGGCTGGCCAGGACGCAATCGAGGCGCGCATGGCGCTGGCGGCGCAGCAGGGCCAGGCGGAACTGCTGGCGGGGAAGCTTGTCGGCGTCGGCGCCGAACGCGACCAGCTGGCCCAAGAGAATGCGGCGCTGCCGGAACGCGCGCTCGCTGGCGCGCCCCACGTCCACATACCGCTCCCCTATCGATTAACCGTGCCTCACCCGCCGATCGTCGGCGGAAGCAGCTTACGTGTAAGCGTCGTTTCTTTCCTCCAGCGCCACCCGCTGCCATTAACCCACGCATCAAGTTCCTCGGGTCCAATGTTGCCGTTTCGCATCGCTTCGGCAACCGCGGCGACGGCCTGGTGATAGCCACGCCGGAATGTTCCCTCCACATCCGGCTCAGCCCGTCCCATGTCCAGCCTAAGTGGTTGCAGTATATCGCCGTTGTCTAAGTCAATACTTACGGCAATGGGCCGTAGGCTTGCTTCGGGAACAGACTCGCGCCGTGCCACAGTCCACGCCCAATTCTCGGTGGATGGAGGTCCCATCAAGGTGATACAGAAGCCCTGGCCACTGATGTCCACATCCAATTCCCGTATCACGTTTTGCGACATGACCCGTCCGACTACGGCTTCGATCAGTTCCTTGCCTTCGCGGAGCATTCTCCCGCTCGCGTCTAGCGATAAATTGTTCCCGTCGCGCGTACAGGCCCAGGTATGTCCGTTTGGATTGCCGTTAATGTTCCGCAATCCCTCTGTAATGAGCATATGAAACGGGCTGGTATTGAACAGCGTTCTTAGCAATGTGGCGAGATGCGCGTCATCTGGATTGTTGGGGTTTGGCATTTTGTGCGTCCTTGTATATGAGGTTGCGCCATGGATATCGCTGCGACATGGTGGGTATGGTGGGCATGGTGGGCATGGCTTCCACGTCCAGATTAACATGTAAGAATGCCGCGCTACCAACGCCTCACGGAACGCAGCGCAGGGACGCAAAGCGGCGTTGGGAAACGTCGGGTGGCCGGCGCGCGGTCATCGCATCCGCGTCGGTCGAAGCTGCAGCGCCGGATACATCACTTCGGTAAGCAATGGGATGGACGCCCCCAGCCGTAACGGCATCAAGTGTGCCAAAGTGGCAGTATCAAACAACCACTTGAATCGAGGGAGGCGTCATCATGAACATTACTACGATTGGCATCGACTTGGCAAAGGTGATTTTTCAAATCCACGGCGTGGATGCGCAAGGCAAAGCAGTCCTGAAGAAGCAGCTCAAGCGTGACCAGATGATGGCGTTCTTCACGAGCCTGTTACCCTGCCTGATCGGGATGGAAGCGTGTGGCAGTGCTCATCATTGGGCCCGCAAGTTGCAGGCACTGGGCCATACCGTGCGCTTGATGGCGCCGCAGTTCGTGAAGCCCTACGCCAAGACCAACAAGAACGATATGGCCGATGCCGAGGCTATCTGCGAGGCGGTCAGCCGCCCTCGTGCCAGCTACAGGCCAGCACGTGGGCGCCATCAGGGTGCGGTTTCCTCGATTACAGACCAGCGACGTCGAGCGCGGATTGCAGCGCCAGTTTCACTCCTGCGTAGTTTTTTAAGTAAGTGGCTTCGTCAACATGCTTAGGCAGCACACCGGTTTCAACCAACTTCTTCATCGCCGCAGCGAGCATTTCTTCAGTGACATTCATAGCGATCTTTTCCGTGAGTTATCGAAAGTTGGCCTTGATTGCCTGGTAATCAATGATCCAGACATCGGCCATGACCCGTTTGTATCGAGGATCGGTGCCGCAGAACTGCTCAAGCAACCCCGCAAGACTCGGCGTGATTGCGAGGGCCACTTGCGCTGGCGCACTGTAGATCAGCGTGTCGTTGATCGCAACCAGGCCAGCGAAGAACTCCCGCACGCCCTGTTCGGTAACGGGCGTGCTCAGAATACCTTGCATGTTTTGCGGGAGATTCATGTTATGTCCGTCTTGCTGGCCAAGCACCTTGCAGGCCTTCTCACTGCACAAGGCCCGTCAATGCGGGCCGTGGGGTGCTGCTGGGCGTTTTCCTCTCACGCGCAAGCGCCGTATTGGCCTTCCAGTTTCAGATTCCGGAAGGACCGACGGACGCTGGCAACTATCGGCTTCAAGTTCTCGACCAAAGGGTCCCACCAGGCGATAACTTGCAACGCCGAATCGGGCGAATCAGCCAAGCCGATATCCAGCATCTCGGCAGCGATGCAGTCACGGCGCGGATCGTCGTTGGCAAGTACGTCGCTCGGGCACACCCGACCGTAGAGTGCGATCAGCTTGACCTTATCCGCCTCACGGATGGTTGCCGGATCAATTGGAGCGCTGGTAGACTTCATATGCAGATTTCCTTGATGTTATGGGCGGAAAGCTGCAGCAACGATCAGGCAGCTAATTACCCATCCTGCGAACGAGAATTCTGGTGATACTAATCCAGCGGAAGAGGCCCAAAGTACCGAATTAAATACCAACCCGATCACCCACTCAGGCGCCATGCCACGAATCATTGCTTTCCATGATTCTGCACGACGCCGGCGTATTGCTGGATCACTAGCCATACGTGCCTGATGCTCGTCCAAAGTTTTGAAAAGTGGATCGCTGCACGCAGCGGAATTTACTTTTTGGAGTACGGCCTTCGTAATCTTATAGGTCATGGTCATTCCTTTGGCGCCAGCGGCCGGCCAGCATACGGGCGCCCCTGGGCGCGTTTTCCGTGGCGGTTACAGGTCGAACCTGTGGAGCTTCACACCCGCCTGCTGGGTCAGCCTCCGCAGCGCAAAATCGGGGTTGCTCGGGTGCTCGCCAATGACAGGAAGAAAGCCGATCTTTCGCGTAGCCGGCGAAGTCATGTCATAAGGCCGTGCAGGCTCAAGCAGAAACGCAGGAACTCCATGTAACGAGGGCGGCGCCGTAATGCGCCGGTGTTGCAGCAGTGCTTTACGCATACGTTGCTTCATCAGAATCTCCAATGCTAACGGCCGGTCAGCTACGGGCGCCGTTGGACGCTGTTTTCCTCTACGAGTTAAATGCTCAGGACTTCTTCAGATTTTTCTTCCTAGCAGGGCGTTCCTGCGCCGCATGTAATAATTCTTGAACACGGCTCCAGCCAGCATCGCTCATATGGACAGGACCCCGTTCATCTAAGCGCCGAATTTTATCTGCCCGAATTTTTTCCGGGTGAGCTCGCTTAGATTCATCAGGGCGACGCGCCCGCGCGTCCGTACTGACCACACTAATAACGTCTTCACGCGAAGCTCCCCATATCTGTCTAACAATACCCACGTTTTATCCCCGCTGTTTCATCGTAATTCTGTAGTCGATCCTGGACACCCTGGGCGCCGGGATTTTCCTCGATCAAATCTTGTTTGTGCCAAGGCTTTTCTGTTCCGTGCCGGCAGGACACACTGATCCAGTGCGGACCCAGCGGGCCATGGACATTTCACAGCCTTGTGCCAGGCACAAACCATTCGCCATTCCTGCATGCGTGACTCGCTTGCCGCAGCCACAGTGGCAGTTCTTGCGGCGCCCGCGCCGTTTCGGCAATGGCTCGCTGTAGCGGACGTGGTCAGTAGAAGATCCAACCTGGCCCCAATCTGATGTGCCGCCGACAGCGCCTGGCGGCTAAGTTTGTTCAGGTCAATCATTGCCAAGATTTCCTTAGCCTCGTTAATGTTTATGGGATGGGCTCGATCCGTTGGCACACAACGTTTCAACATCAGCCCAAGCCGCCTCAACCTCAGTGTCAGTGCCGACCATGATCAGCTCACCGCGCGCCGCTAGCTCGGCTGCGAGTTTACAATTACCGGCAAGCGCCGCGATCCTTATTTCGATGAATAGTGGTCGTAACTCTCTGTCTACCATAATTTCCTCTAAACGATTTATACAGTTTTCCCGCCGCGAGACCGCCGCTATTTTCCCTCGTCCGCAAAGGCTGAAATTGCCCCGTCATTGATCTTCCGGTTTCTGCCCTTGGGGAGTCAGCTCCCAAGGAGCGCCTGCCGATCTGTCGCCAATCACTTGTAGCCCGACAGGTCCAAAAAGGAGACAGTAAAATTGGCGGTATGGGCTTACAATCCCAGCTTTTGCCGGATAGCCAGCGCGGCTTGGTAATTGCCCAGGGCGGCCTTGCTGTCGCCCTGCGCACTTTGCATGTCGCCCATTTTGTTGTAGCAGACCGCCAGGTCGTGCTGCAACCCGCTGTTGCCGGGATCGGCCGCCGCCAGCTTTTGCGCAATCGCCAGCGCGACTTGGTAACTGCCTAGCGCAGCCTTGCTGTCGCCCTGCGCACTTTGCATGTCGCCCATTTTCTTGTAGCAGACCGCCAGGTCGTGCTGCAACCCGCTGTTGCCGGGATCGGCCGCCGCCAGCTTTTGCGCAATCGCCAGCGCGACTTGGTAACTGCCTAGCGCAGCCTTGCTG